>JAFEFL010000063.1 GCA_018240595.1 Pseudomonadota bacterium
CGGGAGCAGCACCGGCAGCGGGCGCAGCGGCGCCAGCGGCAGGAGCGGCAGCGCCGGCGGCCGGAGCGGCAGCGGCGGCGGCAGCCGACGCGGCGGCAGCGGCAGCCTGCTTCTGTTCTTCCGCGTAACCCGACGGCGGCACGACGGTGACGAGCGTCTGGTCTTCACGGCCGAGCACGCGCACGCCTTCCGGCAGCTTGACGTCGGACAGATGCTTGGAGTGGTTGATGTCGAGATCGCCGATATCGACGTCGATCGAACGCGGGATGCGGTCGGCCGGGCACTCGAGGTTGATGGTGTGGGTCACGATGTTGACCGCGCCGCCGCGCTTCACGCCCGGGGCGGTTTCCGCGTTGAGCACGTGGACGGCGACCTTGACGCGGATGGTGGCGCCTTCCGGCACGCGCAGGAAGTCGACATGGATCGGCAGATCCTTGATGGCGTCGAGCTGATAGTCGCGCGGGATGACGCGGTGCTTCTTGCCGTCGACGTCGAGCTCATAGAGCGTCGTGGTGAAGCGGCCGGCATAGATGCGCTGCTTCAGCTCGTCGTGGTCGAGGAGCACCATCAAAGGGGGTTGGTTGTCGCCATATACGACGCCCGGTACGCGGCCGGAGTAACGTGCTGCCCGGGAGGCCCCCTTGCCTGCCTTCGGGCGCACCGTCGCCTTCATATTCTGCACGGTGGCCATAGCTTAAGTCCTTCATCAGTCAATGGAAAAAGGCGGCACTTGCGGGCCGCCCGTGACACGCGGCAAGCCTCCAGGGGTGCCGGGGGCCGCGTTCGGGCTGGCTTATAGCGGCGGAGGCCCAAAAGGGCAACCTCGGGGCTTTTTTGCTTCACGTCCCCCTTATGGGGAGGGGGTAAGCGGCGGCAAGCGCCATCGCCCCTGTTCTTTAAAGGCCCGGGGCGGCCTGCCTTCCCTCCCCGCTTGCGCGGGGACAAATCTTCCTCCCTCGGACATGCCGAGGGAATGGAGCGCCGCGAAGCGCCCAAACGGTGCGCCTTGCGGCGCGGCCCCTCCTTGCGATCGGAGAAGGCCTGCGCCCGCGGCGCTCCACCGCGGTGTCGTACCAACGCCGGGCCGCGCTTCTGGCGGCTGATCCGTCCTCCAACCGGGAAAACGGGTAGCACTCACCATCAGCGAGCTCCTCGCGGGAGGTCATAGTGCCTCCGGGCGGAGCCCCGGCGCCGCCCGAGCGCCCAAGGTGCGTTTCCTTGAGCCCGCGGGCACCGCATCCTTTCCCATCATCAAGACGCCTCTAGATGACGCCCCCGGCAGGATCGGACGCGTGAAGACTATCCTATGTTAGGAATAACAGTCAAGGACTATTTTCTGAAGCCCACCCGTCGCCCTTGTCGTCCCGGGCGAGCGCCAGCGAGGCGCGGGACTCCTAGCCACGGCGCCATCCGCATCGCAAATACAGGGCTTATGGGTCCCCGCCTTCGCGGGGACGACAGGAAAGCGCGTGTGCCGCACCACTCTACTTAAGTCGCCTCAGGGGAGAGGGTCGGAAGAGCCCCTCAGGCCACGCCCTCGTCCGGGCTACCCGCAGCCTTCTTCGGCTTGGCCGCCTTGGCCTCAAGCGCGTCGAGCCGGGCCTTGAGCGCCTCGTTCTCCTCGCGGGCGAGGCGGGCCATGTCCTTCACGGCCTCGAATTCCTCGCGCGACACCACGTCGAGATCGCGCAGCATCTTCTCGGCCTGGGTCCGCACCAGCGTGTCGACTTCCCGGCGCACGCCCTGGGCGACGCCGGCGGCATCGTTCATCAGCCGCGCCATCTCATCGAAGATCCGGTTGCTGGTCTGGGTCATGCTCGTCTCTCCGCTGAGGATTATTAAAGGTTTCCCCGGCCCCGCCGCGAAGCCACAATGGCCCGCGGGTCATCGGCCTGCAAGGTCCCTGTTATATGAGGCGCTGTGCTAAGACCTCCGCCGGGCGATTCAAGCGAATTCGACGAAAGACAAAGATGCCCCTCTTCATAATCCCCTTCCCCTATATCGATCCGGTCCTGGTGCATATCGGCCCGCTGGCGATCCGCTGGTACGCGCTGGCCTACATCTGCGGCATCATTTTCGGTTGGTTCTACTCGCGCGCCATCATCCGCAAGGACCGGCTCTGGGGCGGCCAACCTTCAGGTAATTCTGCGCCGCTGAAGGTCATCGATTTCGACGACTTCGTCCTCTGGGTGACGCTCGGCATCATCCTCGGCGGCCGCATCGGCTACGTGCTGTTCTATAACCTGCCGCTGTTCGCCGCCCATCCGCTGGAAATCTTCCAGCTGTGGAATGGCGGTATGTCCTTCCACGGCGGCTTTACCGGCTGTGTCATCGCCGTCATCCTGTTCGCCCGCTCGCGCCGCATCCCGATCCTGTCTTTGGGGGACTTGACCTGCGCCGCGGCGCCGATCGGCATTTTCTTCGGCCGCATCGCCAACTTCATCAACGGCGAGCTCTGGGGCCGTCCGGCCGACGTGCCGTGGGCCATGATCTTCCCGAACGGCGGCCCGCTGCCGCGCCACCCGAGCCAGATCTACGAGGCGACGCTCGAGGGCCTGGTGCTGTTCATCCTGCTGGCGGTGATGATCCGCCTCGGCTCGCTGAAGAAGCCGGGCCTGATCGTCGGCAGCTTCGCCTGTTACTACGCCGTGGCGCGCAGCTTCTCCGAGTTCTTCCGCGAGCCCGACGCCCAGCTCGGCTTCCTCTGGGGCGGCGCCACGATGGGGCAACTGCTGTCGATCCCGTTGTTTCTTGTCGGCGTCGGCTTCATTGTCTACGCGCTGAAACATCCGCTCGAGCGCAAGGCGCCATAAGCTCCCCATGACCGCCCCGACGCCCCTGGAAATCGATATCCGCCGCCGCATCAAGGCGGCCGGGCCGATGCCGGTGGCGCAATACATGGCGCTGTGCCTGACCGATCCCAAGCACGGCTATTACGTAACGCGCGATCCGCTCGGCGCCCGCGGCGATTTCATCACCGCGCCTGAAGTCAGCCAGATGTTCGGCGAACTGATCGGCATCTGGATGTCGGCGGTGTGGAAGCAGATGGGCGCGCCCGGCCAGGTGCGCATCGTCGAGCTCGGCCCCGGCCGCGGCACGCTGATGAAGGACGCGATGCGCGCCGCGCAGGTGGTGCCGGCGTTCCGCAAGGCGGTGGTGCTCGATCTCGTCGAGATCAGCCCGGTGCTGCGCGAGCAGCAGCGGCGCACGCTCGAGCCGCACAATCTGCCGATGGCCTGGTACAATTCCATCAACGACGTGCCGGACGGCCCCGCCATCGTCATCGCCAACGAGTTCTTCGACGCCATTCCGATCTCGCAGGCGGTGAAGACCGAGCATGGCTGGCGCGAGCGCTGCGTCGGCATCTCCGAGGACGACAAGCTCGCCTTCGTCACCGCCGACGAGCCGCTGCCGCATCTCGACATCCTGATGCCGGACGCCGCGCGCAATGCGCCGGTCGATTCCATTTTCGAATGGCGCAGCGACGCCGCGGCGATCGATCTCGGCCGCCGCATCGCGCGGGACAGCGCCGCGCTGGTGATCGACTACGGCCATTCGCAAACCGACTTCGGCGACACGCTGCAGGCCGTCGGCAAGCATGCCTATGCCGATCCCCTAAGCGAACTCGGCGAGGTCGATCTGACGGCGCATGTCGATTTCGCGCCGCTGTCGCGCACCATCGAGACCATGGGCGCCAAGGCCTACGGCCCGATCACGCAGTCGCTGCTGCTGCGCCGGCTCGGCATCGAGACGCGCGCCGCGACGCTGAAGGCCAAGGCGACGCGGGCGCAGGCCGCCGACGTCGACATGGCACTGGCGCGGCTGATCGGCATCGGCCGCACCGGCATGGGCGAGATGTTCAAGGCCGCGGCCTATGTCGCGCCGTCGCTCGGCGTGCCGCCGGCCTTCGACGCCGGATGAGGGCGCGGCCGGCGTTTTGCCATGGGCCAGCCACCTTTCCCGTGCTTATAATCGCGCCGGGCCGAAGGCTCGCCGTTCTTGCGGCGCCGGCCAATCGAGGAATCGCTCCCCTATGCTGCAAGCTGCCGTTCTCGCCACTTTGCCCGGAATCCGCCACGCGTTCTTCACGCGCAACGGCGGCGTATCGCAGGGCATCTATGACAGCCTGAACGGCGGCGTCGGCTCAAACGACACGCCGGAGCATGTCGCCGAGAACCGCGCGCGCATGGCAATGTCGCTGGGCGTCGCGCCGGAGCGCCTCCTGTCGCTCTATCAAATCCATTCGCCCGACGTCGTCGTCGCCGAAGAACCGTGGACGCCCGACCAGCGGCCGCGCGCCGATGCGGTGGTGACCCGCGTGCCGGAATTGGCGATCGGCGTCTCCACCGCCGACTGCGGCCCGCTGCTGTTCGCCGACGACAATGCGCGCGTCATCGGCGCGGCGCATGCCGGCTGGCGCGGCGCCTTCACCGGCGTTATCGAAGCGACGTTGGCGGCCATGGAGCAGCTCGGCGCCTCGCGCGACAACATCGCGGTGGCGCTCGGCCCCACCATCCGCCAGGCGAATTACGAAGTCGGCCCCGAATTCGTCGCCCGCTTCACCGCGGCGGACATCGACAACACGCGCTTCTTCGCCGACGCCGAACGCGAAGGCCATGCGATGTTCGACCTGACCGGCTACATCGCCTCGCGTGTCGAACAGGCCGGCGTCGGAAAATTCGAGGATCTCGGCCTGTGCACCTATGCCGAGCCGGAGCGCTTCTACAGCTTCCGCCGCTCGACGCATCAAAGCGAGCCGGATTACGGCCGGCATATCAACGCCATCGCGCTGCACGAGTAGCTTGGCGCCCGTCATTCCGGGACGCGCGTGAAACGCGCGGGCCCGGAATCCATACTCCGCAGCACCGGGGTTATGGATTCCGGGCTCGCGAGCTGCGCTCGCGCCCCGGAATGACGATGGAGACGTGCGTTAATCATCGCGTTAACCTCCGATTAACCACGCTGGACTTGAGCGGATCAGCCACTAAACTCGCCGCCGGCCGAGGGGGACCGGCCGGGTTTCGGGGGAATCGATGCTGGCTCGCTTTGTCGTGCGGACGCTGCTGATCGGCTGCATCGCGAGCGGCCTTGCCGCCTGCAAACAGGATGGCTCCTCCCCCCTCGCCGCGCAGCAGCCGCGCGGCGCGACCGTCGCCTTCGACGTCATCGACGGCCTGCCGCAGACGCAATTCCAGAAACTGGTCGAGCGCCTGAACGACGAAGCGCAATCGCGCCGCCTCGCCGTGGTCTCGCGCGATGGGGCCTCGGCTTACCGCGTGCGCGGCGCGCTCACCGCCACCGTCGATCGCGGCCAGACCACGATCGCCTGGACCTGGGATGTGTTCGACGGCACCCAGCAGCGCGTCTTGCAGATCAAGGGCGAAGAGACCGGCGCCAACACGGTGAAGGCCGACGAGGCCTGGAAGGTCGCGGACGACGCCATGCTCCAGCGCATCGCGCAATCGAGCATGGACAAACTGACGGCGTTCCTGACCTCGCCGGAGGTGGTGCCGGGCGCGGCCGCCGCCCCGGCCGTGGCCTTCGACAACACCTCGCCTGAGGCCGCCGGCATCTACCGTATTCAGAGCAGCGCCGATCCGCTCCAGACCGGCTCGGCGCAGGCCCCGGCAATGCAGCCCCCGCTACCGCAGAAGCGGCCGGCCGCGGTCCATGCCGCGCGCCAGACCCGCCCGGCGGCGACGGTGGCCGATAACGCGCTTTAGACGGCTTCGCGCGCTGCCGCGAAAGCCCTGCGCGGCGGCCCCGCCTGTTCAAAAAAGGCGCTGGAATTGGGACTTAACCCGTATTGCCGGGCCCCGCGCGCCTTGTTATGACCTGCGCGCCTGAAGCGTGAAATTTCGTCGCACCTGCCTCCGGACCCGATGGCCGGGAGCCGCGCGTCGCGGAAATCGCACGTTCTTCGGCTAACGATACGCTGTAACGAGGTTGGCGGGATGTCGGGTAAGAACGGTGCGATCAAGCTGGTCGCCGGTAACTCCAATCCCGCCCTCGCCGCCGCCATTGGCGATTATCTCAAGACGCCGCTGACCAAGGCCACGGTCCGCCGCTTCGCCGACGGCGAGGTGTTCGTCGAGATTCAGGAAAACGTGCGCGGCGCCGACTGCTTCGTCATCCAGTCGACCTCGGCGCCCGCGAACGACCACCTGATGGAATTGCTGATCATCATGGACGCGCTGCGCCGTTCGTCGGCGCGCCGCATCACGGCGGTGATCCCCTATTTCGGCTACGCCCGGCAGGACCGCAAACCCGGCCCGCGCACGCCGATCTCGGCCAAGCTGGTCGCCAACCTGATCACGCATGCCGGCGCCGACCGCGTCATGACCCTCGACCTGCATGCCGGCCAGATCCAGGGTTTCTTCGATATTCCGACCGACAATCTCTACGCCTCGCCGGTGATGGTCCGCGACATCAAGAACAAGTTCAAAACCGAAAAGGTCATGGTGGTGTCGCCGGACGTCGGCGGCGTGGTCCGCGCCCGGGGTCTGGCCAAGCGCATCAATGTGCCGCTCGCCATCATCGACAAGCGCCGCGAGCGCGCCGGTGAATCCGAAGTCATGAACGTGATCGGCGAAGTCGAAGGTTACACCTGCATCCTCGTCGACGATATCGTCGATTCCGGCGGCACGCTCGTGAACGCCGCCGAGGCGCTGCTCAAGAACGGCGCCCGGGAAGTCTACGCCTACATCACCCACGGCGTGCTGTCGGGCGGCGCGGTCGCTCGCGTGTCGAAGTCGCAGCTCAAGGAGCTGGTGATCACCGACTCCATTCAGCCGACGGACGCGGTGAAGACGGCGCCGAATATCCGCGTGCTGCCGATCGCGGCGCTCATCGGCGAAGCGGTGGCGCGCACCGCGCACGAAGAGTCGGTGTCGAGCCTGTTCGACGATCTGCCGTCGAAGGACTGAGCGCAAACCGGCCCGCGGGACGGCCGGTTCGAGAACAAAACGGAATCAAATTCCGGCGCCCGGATTCATCCCCACACTTATCCACCACAGAGTCATCACAGCGCAGCATTCGTTGTGGAGATTCGAGTCGTGGGGCGTTGCGCCGTCGCGGCAAATCACGGCTCATAGGCTCACACGCTGCCTCTAGCGGCCTGAATCAAGTGGGTTATAGTCAAGTGGCTCAGTGATTCGGTTTGGCCGTCAAGGCAGTCCGGTTCCCCGCGTAACACGTTCATCGACTTCAGGTTCGGACTCCCAGGTCCGGAAGCGTGCCGTGTTGTGCGTAAAGGAAAGCCTATCTGGCAAGCGGAGATGCCATGTCCCTCTCGAACTACACTGACGATGTCCGGCACAATCCGCTCGATGTGGTCGAGCGCCTCGCCGCCGGCCACGACTGGTCGTTCGAGCGCGCCAGCGACGACGAGATCACCATTCTGGTGAGCGGCCGCTGGGCCGAATACCAACTCTCCTACACCTGGATGCTCGACATCGAGGCGCTGCACCTGGCCTGCGCCTTCGACATCAAGGTGCCGGAGCGGCGCCGCGCCGAGGTGCAGGCGCTGATCGCGCTGATCAACGAGCGGCTCTGGGTCGGCCATTTCGATCAGTGGCCGGACGAAGGCCTCGTCATGTTCCGCCACGCGCTGCAATTGCCGGCCGGCATCGAGCCGTCGGGTCAGCAGTGCGAGAAGCTGCTCGGCACCGCGCTCGATACCTGCGAGCGCTACTTCACCGCCTTCCAGTTCGTGGTCTGGGCCGGCAAGCCGGCCAAGGAAGCGCTCGACGCGGCGATGTTCGAGACCTCGGGCGAAGCCTGAGCGCCTAGGCGAACCGGATCTCGATCCCGTCCAGCGCGACGCCGCGGAGCACCGTGCTCCAGCTCTCACCCGGCTTGACCGGCATCGCCTTGGTCAGGGTGCCGGTGGTGACGATGTCGCCCGCCTCGATCGGCGGGCTGCCCTCATCCTCGGCCAGCGCCTGCGCCAGATAGCGCAGCGCCGACACCGGTCCCTCCAGCACGTTCGCCGCCGTGCCGCGATCGACAACCTCACCGTTGCGCATGAGGTCGATCTCGAAGCCGGGCAGTTCGCGCAGCCACTCGGCCTTGCGCGCCGCCATCGGATGGCGCGCGCCGATCAAGAGCGCGCCGTGCATGGCGTTGGCCGCCGCCGTGTCGGGCGGCGTGAATTTCCAGCCGGGATAGATCGACTGCACGATCTCGAAGCCGTGCGCGATCCAGCCGACGCAGTCGATGAGCGCCGCATCGTCCATGTCCGGCCGCGGCGCGCTCACAAAGCCGAAAACGATTTCGGGCTCGATCAGCGGCTCGACATAGTCAGCCAGCGGCAGCACCGGCGTCGCCTTGAGCTCGCGCACGGTGCGATCGGTCATGTAGCCCCAGTTCGGCGCATAGACGCCGTATTGCGGCCAGATGGTGCGGTTGGTGAAACCGATCTTGCGGCCGACGATGGTCTCGCCCCGCGCGATGAATTTCTGGCGCAGCAGCGGCGGCACGCGCCGCGCATCCTCCAGCGTCAGCCCGCCGGGCCGCGACGAGAACGGCGCGATCTGCTTACCCGAGCCGATGGTCGAGAACACCTCGTCGGCGACGGCCTTGATGGATGCTTCGGATGCCGCGTCTGTCATGGCCACGACTGTGCGGGGTCGCCGGGCCCTTGGCAACATCCCCCTTGTCATGCCCCGCGAAAGCGGGGCATCCAGTACAGGCAGCGCTCGCGACCATCGCAGCGCCGGGGATACTGGATCGCCCGCCTTCGCGGGCGATGACACTGAGAAGGCGTCCATGGCCAAGCGCACAAAGGCAGCTACGAAGACCTCCGTGAAAAAGCCCGCGGCGAAATCGAAAATCACCGCCAAACCCCTCGCCAAGTTCAAGGGCCCGATGGTGCTGCTCGGCGCCGGCAAGATGGGCCAGGCCATGCTTGACGGCTGGCTGGCGCGCGGCCTGACGGCGAAGAAGGTCATCGCCCTCGATCCCAATCCGTCGAAGGAGATCAAGGCGGTCGGCCGCAGGGGCGCCGTCATCAATCCCAAGCCGGGCCCGAAAGCCAAGGCCGAAGCCCAGGCCATCGTCATTTCGGTCAAGCCGCAGATGGCGCCAGACGCGGTGCCGCCGCTCGGGCTTTACGTCGGCAAGTCGACGCTGGTGGTGTCGATCATGGCGGGGCGCACCATGGCGTTCCTCGAGAAGGCCCTGCCGCCCGGCACCGCCATCGTCCGCGCCATGCCAAACACGCCGGCCGCAGTCGGCCGCGGCATCAGTGTCGCCGTCGCCAATGGCCGCGTCACCACGGCGCAGCGCAAACTCGCGACCGATCTGCTCGCGGCCATCGGCAAGGTCGAATGGGCCGCCGACGAGGGCCTGATCGACGCCGTCACCGCGGTGTCCGGCTCCGGGCCGGCCTATGTGTTCCTGCTCGCCGAGGCGATGACCAAGGCCGGTATCGCCGCCGGCCTGCCGCCCGATCTCGCCGCCCGCCTCGCCCGCGAAACCGTGTCCGGCGCCGGCGAACTGCTGCACCGCTCCGACCTCGACGCCGCCACCTTGCGGCAGAACGTCACCTCGCCCGGCGGCACCACCGCGGCGGCGCTCAACGTGCTGATGGGGCCAAGCGGCTTCGATCACCTGCTGACCGAGGCGGTCGCCGCGGCCGCCAACCGCTCGCGGGAACTGGCGGGGTAGATTTCTTCTTTCCCTTTCCCCGTAAACGGGGAGAGGGAAGAAAAGAACCGCCCTAGAACCGTCGCCATTGCCGCCTTACATCTTCGTTGCATCAGCAAGGGAGACCGGCCATGGCCCGCGAAGCCCGCAAGCGCTCGTCCGAACGCAAACCGTCAGAACCGCCGCCGCCGCGCGGCACCTCCGACCGCGACAAGGCGGTCGACGCGCTGATGGCGCTGCTCGCCGACAATCCGTTCGAGGAGATCGGGCTCGCCGAGATTGCCGGCCGCGCCGGCCTCAAGCTGTCGGTGCTCCGCGCCGAATTCGGTTCGACGCTCGCGATCTGGGCCGCGCATGTGAAAGACATCGACAAGAAGGTGCTCGCCGGCGACGGCGGCGACATGACCGAGGAGCCGCCGCGCGACCGGCTGTTCGACGTCGAGATGCGCCGCCTCGAGGCGATGGCGCCGTATCGCGACGCGGTGCGCTCGATGATGCGCTCGGCGCGGCGCAATCCGCCGCTGGCTTTGGCGCTCAACGCCATGGCCGTGCGTTCGCAATCATGGATGCTGGAAGCGGCCGGCATTTCCGCCGCCGGTGCGCATGGCGCGTTGCGCGCGCAAGGCGCGGCGCTGATGTTCGCCCGCGTCGTGCAGGCGTGGCTCGACGCCGACGACGATGAAGACGCCAATGACCGGGCGATGGCGGCGCTCGATCGCGGCCTCGCCAGCGCCGAGCGCTGGGACGGCTTCATGCGCGATCTGTGCGCGCTGCCGAAATGCATTCTGCGCGGCCCGCCGCGCCCGCGCCGTCGCCGGCCTTATGACGAAGGTCCGGCGGAAGCGGACGCGGCTTAACCCCCGGCGCGGCAAACTTGGCGCGCTCCCTCTCCCCATAGGCGAGCGAACGCTCGCCGTCCGGCGAGCTACGGGGGAGAGGGTTGGGGTGAGGGGGCAAGTGCCTATCGATAATTTGTAACCCCTCACCCGGCATGCCATAGCGCGTCGAAGACGCGCGTAAACGCGCTTATGGCATGCCGACCTCTCCCTATGAGAGAGGTGAAGGGAAGATTTACACCGGCACCTTGACCGTGGCGCGCAGGCCGCCGAGCGGTGAATCGCCGAGCGTGATGTCACCGCCATGCGAGTTGGCGATGTCGCGCGCGATGGCAAGGCCGAGGCCCGTGCCGCCCTCGTCCTGATTGCGCGCATCGTCGAGCCGCAGGAACGGCTTGAACACATCCTCGCGCTTGTCGAGCGGGATGCCGGGACCGTCATCGTCCACCGTGATGGTGAGATAGCGGTGATCGCGGTGCCCGGTGATCGAAATCGAATGGGCAAAGCGCGCCGCGTTGGAGACGAGGTTGGCAAGGCAGCGCTTGAACGCCGCCGGCCGAACCGTGACCAGCGGCGTGCCGTGAAACACCACCGTGGTGCGATGGCCGTGGCGCTCGGCGTCGTCCTTGAGCTCGTCGAGGAACGCCGCCATGTCAGTCGGCGCCGCCGCCTCGCCGAGATCGCCGCGCGCGAAGGCGAGATAGGCCTCCAGCATGCGCGCCATCTCGTCGACGTCCTTCTTCATGGCCTCGGCTTCGGGACCGTCGTCGATCAGGGCCAGCTCGAGCTTGAAGCGCGTCAGCACCGTGCGCAGGTCGTGACTGACGCCGGCGAGCATGGCGGTGCGCTGCTCGATGGCGCGTTCGACACGCGTCTTCATCTCGATGAAGGCTTGCGCCGCACGGCGCACCTCGCGCGCGCCGCGCGGCCGGAAGTTCGGCACGTCGCGACCCTTGCCGAAGCTTTCGGCGGCATCGGCCAGTTTGAGAATCGGCTTGATCTGGTTGCGCAGGAAAATGATGGCGACCGACAGCAGCACCAGCGAAGTGCCGACCATCCAGATCAGGAAGATCTCGGAATTCGAGGCGTAGGCGGCGCTGCGCCGCGCGAACACCCGCATGATATTCTTGTCGAGCTGGATGCGGATCTCGACGAGCGACGATTTGCCGACGGTGTCGATCCAGAACGGCCGCGCGATCTGCTTGCGCAGTTCTTCCGACAAGGTCTGGTCGAGCAGCGAGAAGAACGGCTTCGGCCGCGGCGGCGGCATGTCGCCGAGGGGCAGGAAATCGACCACCAGGCCGAGGCGCTCCTGCGCGATGCGGCGCAGCTGCGACTGATCGGCGTCCTGCGGGTAGGTCTTGTAAAGGTCTGCCAGCGCCGCGATGTCCGAGACGACGCCCGCGGTCATGCGCTGCGTCACCACGTTCCAGTGCCGCTCCATGAACACCAGCGCGACGACCGACTGCAGGATCACCATCGGCAGGATGATGATGAGCAGCGCGCGGGCGAACAGGCCCTTCGGCATGACGCCGTTGAGCCAGCGGCTCATGCGCCGCCAGGCATCGCGGATCTTGGCGAGCTGGGCGTGAATGCGGCGGATCGGCGGGATCGAATCGTACCACTCCCACGCGGCGCGCAGGCGCTCGGCGGCGAGCCGCACGTTGGTGCCGATGTCGAGCGAGGTCATGTGGTGCTCACCAGGCGGTAGCCGATGCCGCGCACGGTCTGCACGAACAACGGATTGGCCGGGTTCTTCTCGATCTTGCGGCGCAAGCGATTGACCTGCACGTCGACGGCGCGCTCCGAGACCTGATCGCCGTTGCCGGCCAGCGCCATGCGCGACACCGTCTCGCCGGGCGTCGCCGCGAGAATCCGCAGCATCTCGCGTTCGCGGTCGGTGAGGCGGATCACCTCGTCGCCGTGGCGCAGTTCGCCGCGCGCCAGATGATAGACGAACGGCCCGAAGCGCACGGACTCGACCGGCGGCGCCGCCGGCGGCTGCGTGCGCTTGAGAATGTTCGAAATGCGCAGCGACAGTTCTCGCGGCTCGAACGGCTTCGGCAGATAGTCGTCGGCGCCGATGCTGAGGCCCTCGATGCGGGCTTCGGCGGCGTCGCGCGCCGTCAGCATGAGGATCGGCACGTTGGACTTGCCGCGCAGCGAGCGCGCGAAGTCGAAGCCGGTCTCGCCGGGCATCATGACGTCGAGAATGATGAGATCGAACGACAGGCCCGTCAGCTTGGCGCGCGCGTCGGCCGCGTTGTCGGCGGTGGTGACGCGGAAGCCTTCGCCGGCGAGAAAGCGCGACAGCAGATCGCGGATGCGGCGGTCGTCATCGACCACCAGCAGATGTGGCGCGTCGTCGGAAAGCTGAACGACCTTGTTGATCATCGATCTCTCGTCTCACACTCCGCTCATTCCCGCGCAAGCGGGAATCCAGAGCCGTATATCCGTCCGTGCCACTCCTGGATCCCCGCCTTCGCGGGGATGAGCGGCGTCACGCTTTCTTCACCCGGTCGGCCCGCGCCATCAGGCGCAGCACGCCCTCGCGGTTATCGTCATCGATCATCGCGGTCAAAAAACGGCGCGCGGTGTCGTGCGAGCCGGGCCCGAGCTGGCCGAAGGCGCGCTCGATCCGCTCGGTCTGCAGTTGCGCCAGCTTGAGCGCCAGGTTCTCGCCCTTGGCGGTCACGTAAAGCAGACGCTGGCGGCGATCCTGCTCGCCCTCTTTCTGCTCGACGAAGCCCTGATCGACGAGCTGCTTGAGCACGCGCCCCAGCGATTGCTTGGTGATGTTGAGGATGTCGAGCAGGTCGGCAACCTTCATGCCCGGATTGCGATTGACGAAATGCAGCACGCGGTGATGCGCCCGGCCAAAGGCATATTTGGCGAGCACCTCATCCGGATCGCCGACGAAGTCGCGATAGGCGAAGAACAACAGCTCGATGATGTCCCAGATCGGCCCCTCGGCGCGTACGGCCGCGGCTTGGGCGCTGCCCTCGGCGCCGCCGTCGGAGGTCGAGGCCGCCTTGCCGGCCGAATCTTTTGCGCTGTTATTTATGTCAGCCATGTTGACATATTTTGGTTTTATGTTACAAAAACATATCCTGGAACGAAACGATCGTTCAGCGCGGCACACTTTAGCCGTGCCGGGACGGCCCCTCGGAGCCATCCGGCGGATAGCATGCCAGTCATACCGGGTGTTGCCGGGTGACGCAAAGTGTTGGAATAAGCTTGGAAATCCGCCGGAGCGGCGGGCTGGCCCGGGGTCCGAGACCCGAGGCCACGGACCTCGTTCCGGTTGAGTATTCACGGAGGAAGTCATGGCTGCGCAATCCTACGACCGGCTCGACGGCGTCATCTGGTACGACGGCAAGCTCGTGCCCTGGACCGAGGCCAGCGTGCACGTACTGAGCCACGGCCTGCACTATGCGAGCGCCGTGTTCGAGGGTGAGCGCGCCTATGGCGGCCACATCTTCAAGAGCACCGAGCACTCGGAGCGCCTGAAGCGCTCGGCCAATATTCTCGACTTCGACATTCCTTACTCGGTCGCCGAGATCGACGCCGCCAAGAAGCTGGTGGTCGAGAAGAACGGCCGCAAGGAAGCCTATGTCCGTCCGATCGCCTGGCGCGGCTCGGAGATGATGGGCGTGTCGGCGCAGAACAACGCCATCCACCTTGCCATCGCATCGTGGGAGTGGCCGAGCTACTTCGACCCGGAGCAGCGGCTCAAGGGCATCCGTCTCGATCTTGCCGACTATCGCCGGCCCGATCCGAAGACCGCGCCCTCGCTGGCCAAGGCTGCCGGCCTCTACATGATCTGCACCATCTCCAAGCACAAGGCGGAGCGCAAAGGCTATGCCGACGCCATGATGCTGGACTGGCAGGGCCGCGTCGCCGAATGCACCGGCGCCAACATCTTCTTCGTCAAGGATGGCAAGATCCACACGCCGATCGCCGACTGCTTCCTCGCCGGCATCACGCGCTCGACGGTCATCGACCTCGCCAAGAAGCGCGGCTTCGAGGTGATCGAACGCCGCATCATGCCGGACGAGCTCTCGAGCTTCTCGGAATGCTTCATCACCGGCTCGGCGGCGGAAGTCACCGCGGTGGCCGAGATCGCCGACTGGAACTTCAATCCGGGCGGCATCACCAAGACGCTGATGGAAGACTACACCACGCTGGTGAATACCCCGCCCAAGGCGGCGGCGGCGTGAGCGGCCGCGTTATCGTCGACATTGGAAACGGCGCCCTTAGGGGCGCCGTTTTCGTTGGATTAAGATTGACGCGATGACTTTGGCCGACCAAACCGCCGTCTTCGCCTTCCTCGCGTCGCGCGAGCCGAACGTCACGCGCATCGACACCCACGCCGCAAGCGTGTTCCTGTCCGGCGATCGCGTGCTCAAGGTCAAGCGCGCGGTCAAATTCACCTTTCTCGACTTCTCGACGCTCGACAAACGCAAGAAGGCCTGCGAGGCCGAGATCGAGGTCAACAAGCCCTACGCGCCGCAAATCTATCGCGGCGTCGTCGCCATCACGCGCGAGGCCGACGGCTCGCTCGCCCTCGACGGCAAGGGCGCGCCGGTCGAATACGCCGTCGCCATGGCGCGGTTCGACGAGACGCAAACGCTCGATCGCCTTGCCGACAAGGGCGGCATCGACGATGCCCTGGCCGACCGCCTCGGCCGCGCCGTAGCGCGGGCCCACGGTATCGCCCCCGTGATGCACGACGTCGGCTTCGCTGCCACGATCGAGGACATCATCGCGCAAAACGACAGCGAACTGTCCGGCTTCCCGGAGCTGTTCGACGCGGCCGCTGTCGCTGCGCTGACGCAGGCGAGCCGCAAGATGCTTGCCCGCCTGCGGCCGCTGATCGAGACGCGCGAGCGCGACGGCTGCGTGCGCCGCTGCCACGGCGATCTGCATCTCGGCAATCTGGTGCTGGTTGGCGGCGAACCGATGCTGTTCGACGCCATCGAATTCAACGACAAGTTCGCCGTCATCGACCGCTTCTACGACCTCGCCTTCCTGCTGATGGACCTGATCGAGCGCGGCTTAGGCTCCGCCGCCGGCATCGTGCTCAACCGCTATCTGAGCGAGACCGGCAATGACGGCGACTTCGACGCGCTGGCGCTGCTGCCGCTGCTGATGAGCTTGCGCGCCGCCATCCGCGCCAAGGTCACCGCCGCGCGGCCGAACCGCGACGCCGCGATCGACAAGCAGGCGCGGGCCTATTTCGCGCTCGCGGAAAGGCTGATGAGGCCGCCGCCGCCCAAACTCGTTGCCGTCGGCGGCCTGTCCGGCACCGGCAAGTCGATGCTCGCCGGCGCGCTGGTGCCGCATATCCCGCCGCTGCCAGGCGCGGTGTGGCTGCGCAGTGATGTCATCCGCAAGGCGCTGTTCGGCAAAAGCGAGACCGAGAAGCTCGGCCCCGAGGCCTACACGGCCGCGGTGACCGCCGAGGTCTACGCGGCGCTCGCCGAGAGGGCGCGGCGCATCCTCGCCGCCGGCCACTCGGCCATCGCCGACGCCGTCTTCGCCCGCGCCCGCGAACGCGCGCAGATCGAACAGGCGGCGCCGGCGGCGTTCCACGGCCTGTTCCTCACCGCCGCGCTCGACACGCGGCTCGCCCGCGTCGGCGCACGTCGCGGCGATGCGTCCGATGCCGATGCGACAATCGCCCGCACCCAGGAAGACTACGATCTCGGCGATCTCACCTGGGAGAAGATCGATGCGTCGGACAGCCCCGAGGCGACGCTGAAGCGGACGCTGGCCGCGATGAAGCGATAAGCCATGCGCCGGGCGGCCAGCGGCTCCACCGCCCGGAGCCGTGGCGTTCGGCGGCGAAACCATGCATAGCTTGCCTTCGCTTCGCTCTTTCCCCGGGTCCGGTTTCCTTCGATGTCTGCCGCGCGAAAAACGAGAATGACGACGCGCCAATGGGCCGTCGGCATCGCCGGCTATTGCGCCTTCATCAATCTTTATTCGCCGCAGGCCATCCTGCCGCTGCTCGCCACCGACTTCGGCACCGGCGCCGCCGGCATCTCGACCATCATGACCGCGAGCACGCTGGCGGTCGCCTTCACGGCGCCGCTGACCGGCACCGCCGCCGACGTCCTCGGCCGCAAGCGCGTCATCGTCACGGCATTGTTCCTGCTCACCGTACCGACGCTGATGTGCGCGCTGTCGACGAGCCTCAACGCCATGGTGTTCTGGCGCTTCGTGCAGGGCCTGGTGCTGCCCCCGGTGTTCGCCGTGACCATCGCCTATATCGGCGACGAATGGGAGCCGCATGAGGTGACCTCGGCCGCCGGCATCTACATGTCCGGCGCCAGCCTCGGCGGCTTTTCTGGCCGCTTCGTCACCGGCGTTCTCGCCGACCTGTTCGGCTGGCGCATCGCGCTGATGGCGATCGCGGCGATGACTTTGGCCGGCTGGCTCGCCGTGCTGACGCTGCTGCCGCGCGAGAAGAAGTTCGTGCGCTCTGAGGGGCTCGCCGCCTCGGGCCGGCAGATGCTGCAGCACCTGCGCAACGGGCAGTTGCTGGCGACCTATGCGGTCGGCTTCGGCGTGCTGTTCTGCTTCATCCTGACGTTCACCTACATCAATTTCCGCCTCGCCGCTCCGCCGTTCAATCTGTCGCCGAGCTGGCTCGGCGTGATCTTCATCGTCTATCTCGCCGGCGCCGCCTTGGTGCCGATGTCGGGCTGGGCGGTGAACCGCTTTGGACGCCGCCGCTTCATGGTGCCGATGATCGGCATGTGGATCTGCGGCGTGCTGCTGACCCTGGCGCCGTCGCTCTGGATCATCCTGATCGGGCTGACGGTCTGCGCCAGCTGCGGCATGCTCGCTCAGGCGATATCGACCAGTTATGTATCGATCACCGCCAAAGCCGGCCGCTCCTCCGCGGTCGGCCTTTATGTCACGAGCTTCTATATCGGCGGCGCCTTCGGCGCGGCGCTTGGCGGCGCCGCCTGGACCTTCGGCGGCTGGCCTGCCTGCGTCGGCTTGCTTGTCGCGATGCAGGTGCTGATGGCCGCGATCGTCTTCTTCCTGTGGGCGCGCCGCATGCCGCCGGCGCCGCCGCTCGAGCCGGCGTGATATCGCGATTGACCGGGGCATCAGGGGCCCGCTAGCGTCTTCCATCCTCGCAATCCACGGCAGCTCCCATGTCTTCGACCAAGTCTCCGACCTTGTCTCAGGCGCAGCGCGACTTCCTGATCTCGATCGACACGCCGACGGTCTGCAATCTCATCGAGATCGTCGCCCCGGAGCGACGCGGCTTCGGCTACACGGTGCGCCACCTGCACTGCCCCTTCCCCGACCTGCCGCCGATGGTCGGCTTCGCCAAGACCGTGACCATGCGCGCGCAGGACCGCGTGCCGCTCGGCGAGGCCGGCTATATGGCCAAACGCCTCGATTATCTCGACTACGTCGCCGCCGCGCCGCAGCCCGGCATCGCCGTGATCCAGGATCTCGACGACATCGTCGGCTACGGCGCGTTCTGGGGCGAGGTGCAGTCGAACGTGCACAAGGCGCTCGGCTGCCTCGGCACCATCACCAACGGCTCGGTGCGCGACATTCCGATGATCCCGGAAGGCTTCCAGATGCTGGCCGGCTCGATCGCGCCGTCGCATGCGTTCGTGCACGTCGTAGACTTCGGCGTGCCGGTGAACATCCACGGCATGGCGGTCCGCTCGAACGACCTGATCCATGCCGACCGCCACGGCGCGGTCGTCGTGCCGCTCGAGATCGTCGACGCGATGCAGGCCGCCCTGCCCGGCCTCAACGCCAAGGAAGCCAAGATCATCGAAGCGGCCAAGGCCGGAGCCGGCCTCGCCGCGATCAAGGCGGCAATGAAGGGCTAGGCCCTCCCCGAACCCTTCATGACAGCCAAAGACAGCGCGTCCTACGTCTTCCTGGCGGTGGTCTGGGGCCTGTCGTTTCTCGCCATGCTGCGCGCGGTCGAAGCCTTCGGCTGGGCCGGCGCGGTGACGTTCCGCTGCTTCATCGCGGCCGCGACTTTGATCATCATCGCCGTCGCCACCGGGCGGCGGCTCAAGCTCGGCGCCGGCTGGCGGGCTTTCGCCGTGGTCGGCGCCACCACCGTCGCCGGCCAGCTCGTCGGGCTCTGCTTTGCGATGCCGCTGATCGGCACGGCGATGTCGGCGATCCTGGTGGCCACCATCCCGCTGTTCTCGATGCTGATCGCGCGGCTGTGGGGCATCGAAACACTGACCCGGCGGCATCTGCTTGGTCTCGTCCTCGGATTTTCCGGCATCGTGATATTGGTCGGCTTTCCCGCCGTACCTTTCACGCCGTCGTTTGTCCTCGGCTGCGCCGCGACGCTGGGCGCCTGCCTGTGCGCGGCGTTCGGCAGTTGCTACGCCAGCTACAAGCTCAAGGGTGTGAGCTCGTGGGATACCACCGCAGGAGCCTTCCTCGCTGGTGGTTTGTTCACGCTGCCGTTGCTGGCCCTGGTGCCGGTGCCGGGCACGCCGCAGCCCGTCGATTATCTCTATCTCATGATCCTCGGCGTCGTCATGAGCGCGGCGACTTACGTGCTGTATTTCCGCCTGGTCGGTACCATCGGCGCCACCAAGGCGATCAGCGTCGAATTCGCGGTCACCGTGGTCGCCGTACTGGTCGGCGCGCTGCTCCTGCGCGAGCCGCTGTCGCCAATGCAGATCGGCGGCGCCGCCACCATCATCCTCGGCTGCGCGCTGGTGACCGGGCTCATTCCGTCCTTCGCGCGTCAGAGCGCCTGAGCCGGCGCGCTCGAATGCCATTGCGGCGCATAGCCTTGCGCCAGCACGGCGGCGATCGACGGCGGCGTCAGCACGTCGGCGTCGATGCCGCGCGGCCGCGGCTGCGCCGCGCCGTAGCCGGACGGCGTCCAGGGCAGCAGACGGGCGCCGCGCACCGCGAAGGCCTCGCCGTCGCGGGCGATCATGGTGCCGTCGGGCAGCTCATCGAGCGCGCGGCGATGCAGACGTTTCGCTCTCCCGTCGAGCCGCTCGGCATGCAGGATGTCGTCCATGGCGGGCGCGCGATGCGCGCCTGGAAACACCCGCGCGAACGCCTCGGCATCCTTGCGCCGGCATTCGAAGCACGGCCGATGCCCGGCGGCAAAGGCGGTCACCTCGTCGAGGAAGAACAATTCGGTGTAATAGCGGCCCCAGACATCGCGCTGCCGGCCCTTGAAATCGAGCACGCAACAGATCCACTGCCGCGACGCCCATTGCCGGCGGCCCAAGGTACGATCGTCGCGGTGAAACTTGCCGCCGCGATTGCCGAACAAGGTGCCGCGCGCCGGATCGGCGATCAGATCGGCAAACGGCGTGACGCGATTTTGCAAGCGCATGACCGCGGCATCCTACCGCGTCACAAGCCCCAGGCGAAAGCGGCCGCGGCAACGGCCGCACCGGCGGCAACGGCGAAGAAATCCTTGCGCACGACGATCATCACCACCAGCGTCGCGCCCAGCGCCAGCACCGCGCGCAGTCCGCCCTGCACCAGAGCCGGCGCCACGGTGGCGGCGATGATGGCGCCGGGCAGCGCATTGAGCATGCGGCGCAGCCGCGGTCCGATCACCAGCCGGCCGATCAGCCAGTAGCCGGCGATGCGCGTGACATAGACCACGACCATCATCAGGCCGAGCGTGACGAAAAAGCCGAGGGCGTCCTTCTCAATCATCGTTGAGCACCCCGGCGATGCATCCGGCCACGGCGCCGACGATGAGATACCAGAGGCCGCCGAACACATACTCGGTCAGCGCTGCGACCACGGCGCCAACGATCAGCCCCCATGAGCGCCGCGGCCCGCGCCACAGCGACACCATCATGGCGACGAAGAACGCCGGCACCAGGAGATCGATGCCGAACTGCTTCGGATTGCCGACCGCCGCGCCGGCGAGATAACCGGGGATCGCCGTCGTCACCCAAACGACGTACATGGCGACGCCGCCGCCGAGCAGATAGGCCGGATCGCGGCCGCCGTTCGAGTAATAACGCAGCGACATCAGCCAGGGCGGTTCGACCAGAAAGAACAACGTTGGATAGGCTTTCGCCGGCTGCTGGCCGCCGAGCAGCGGACGCAAGGTCGCGCCGATCATGATGTAGCGCGCATTGACCAGCGCGGTGAGCGCGACGATGCCGGCGATGGCGCCAGCGGTGAGCACCTCCGGCCAGCTATCGAGCACCACCATCTGCACGACGCCGGCGAAGATGGTGCCGCTCATCAGCAGCGTTTCGAACAACGTCATGCCCTTGCGCGCCGCCACCGTGCCGTAAGCCATGGCAAAGCCGGCAAGGCCGGGCACGAACGGCAGGACATCGATGGCGCCGAGCCGGAAAGCGGCCAGGGTCCAGCGGTCGGTGGGAGATGCGGGTGGCGGGGTCATCGTCGCCCTCAGCGCTATCGCAACCGAAACCGGCCGTGAAGCCCGATTTGCGAGCGGCGGTTATGCGGCGCGCCGCCTCTCCACAAAAGCAAATGGCCGGGTCAAAGCCCGGCCATCGCTGTTGTTATTGTCGGGAGCCTCAGCCCTGCGGCTGCGGTGCCGCCTCGCCGGGCGCGTCGGGACGCGGCCGCGGCTTACCGGCCGGCGGCACGGCCGAACCGCGCGGCGTCGCCGGCTCGATCACGGTCTCGCGCACCGGGCGGATGCCGTTGATCAGATCCTTGATCTCGTCGCCGGTCAGCGTCTCGAATTCGAGCAGACCCTTGGCCAAAGTCTCGAGGTCGGCGCGCTTCTCGGTGAGGATGCGGCGCGCTTCGGCCTGGCCGGTCTCGACCAGCTTGCGCACCTCGGCGTCGATCTTGCGGTTGGTCTCTTCCGAGACGTTCTGCTGGCGCGTGACCTGGTAGCCGAGGAACACTTCGTCGCCATTGTCGCCATAGGCGACCGGCCCGAGTTCGTCCGACAGACCCCAGCGCGTCACCATCATGCGGGCGAGCTTGGTGCCCTGCTCGATGTCCGACGCCGCGCCCGACGTGACCTTGTCGCGGCCGAAGATCAGATCCTCGGCGACGCGGCCGGCCATGATGATGGCGAGGCGCGATTCCATCTGCTCGAGCGACATCGACAGCTTGTCGCGCTCGGGCAGCTGCATGACCATGCCGAGGGCACGGCCGCGCGGGATGATGGTCGCCTTGTGCACCGGATCGGTCGCCTTGACGTTGAGCGCGACCAGCGCGTGGCCGCCTTCGTGATAGGCGGTCAGCATCTTTTCTTCGTCGGTCATGACGAGCGACTTCCGCTCGGCTCCCATCATCACCTTGTCCTTGGCGTCCTCGAACTCCGACTGCATGACCATGCGCTTGTTGCGGCGCGCGGCCATCAGGGCGGCTTCGTTGACGAGGTTGGCGAGATCGGCGCCGGAGAAGCCCGGCGTACCGCGCGCGATGGTCTTGAGGTTGACGTCCGGAGCCAGCGGCACCTTCTTGACGTGCACCTTGAGGATGGCTTCGCGGCCGACGACGTCCGGGTTCGGCACGACGACCTGACGGTCGAAGCGGCCGGGACGCAGCAGCGCCGGATCGAGCACGTCCGGACGGTTGGTCGCGGCGATGAGGATGATGCCCTCATTCGCCTCGAAGCCGTCCATCTCGACCAGCAACTGGTTGAGCGTCTGCTCGCGTTCGTCGTTACCGCCGCCCATGCCGGCGCCGCGATGGCGGCCGACGGCGTCGATTTCGTCGATGAAGATGATGCAGGGCGCGTTCTTCTTGGCCTGCTCGAACATGTCACGGACGCGGGACGCGCCGACGCCGACGAACATTTCGACGAAGTCCGAACCGGAGATGGTGAAGAACGGCACGTTGGCTTCGCCGGCGACCGCGCGCGCGATCAGCGTCTTGCCGGTGCCCGGAGGGCCGACCAGCAGCACGCCGCGCGGAATGCGGCCGCCGAGGCGCTGGAATTTGCCGGGGTCGCGCAGGAACTCGACAATTTCGGTGAGGTCCTGTTTGGCCTCGTCGACGCCGGCGACGTCTTCAAACGTCACGCGGCCATGCGCTTCAGTCAGCAGCTTGGCGCGCGATTTGCCGAAGCCCATGGCCTTGCCGGCGCCGCCCTGCATCTGCCGCGACAGGAAGATCCACACGCCGATGAGCGCGATGAAGGGCAGCCACGACACCAGCAGCGACACGAACCACGGCACGTTGTCCGTGAGCGGCCGCGCGGTGATCGAGACGCCCTTGGAATAGAGCTTCTGCACCAGGCCCGGGTCGTTCGGCGCGTAGGTCTGGAACGAGGTGCCGTTGGCGAAGGTACCGCGGATTTCCGGGCCCTGGATCACGACGTCGCGGACGCGGCCCTGATCGACCTCGGAGAGCAGCTGCGAGAACGAGATATCCTGCGCGGTGGTGCGCTGGCTGGGATTCTGAAACAGCGTGAAAAGGGCAAGCAGCAGAAGGACGATGATCACCCAGAGGGCGAAATTCCGCAGATTGGCATTCATCGGACGTTCCTACCCGCGCGCAAGGTCGAGGCGGCGCGGCTTGTCGGTTTACACGAACGGCGGGACGACCGTGCCCCACGTTCTTCAGGCAATGTAGGCACCCTGTCCCTGCATGGAAAGGGCTCGATTCTCACATATCTTAGCGCGATTTTGCCGCTGCCGCGCGCCTCGGCGGCCCTTTGGGTCGTCCCTTGGTTAAGGCATTTCGGCGCCCGCCGCCATGCCCGGAACGTCGCGGCGGGGCGGATTCGACGGTCACCTTGTCGCGCTCCAGCGTTACCAGGGCACCGGCGAGGGTCCGGCGCCAGCGGAGGCCGCTTCTCCCGGCCTGGGTGAGCCCTGAAAGCATGTCCTCGAGTTTGCCCAGTTCGACCCTGAAATCGTTGCCGAGCACCAGAATCGCCCGCCCCAGCGCCCGCAGCGCCAGTTCCGCCGGCAGCGCCAGGAACCGCGCGGCATCAAAGTGGGCGGTCTCGCGAGTGCCCGTCAGCATGATGTCTTCCATGGCATGATCGGTCGCCGCCTCGATCGCCTCATTGGCCCGCCGCAGCCGGCGGGCCATGGCCGACAAGCGCCGCGCATCGAGTCCTTCGGCGGCGAGCTGCGGCATCAGATCCCTGAACCGCACCCGCGTAAAACGCGGATCGGCGTTGGAGGCGTCGTTCGCAAACCCGACGCCGGCCGCCTCAAGCGTGGCGATCAGCCGCGCCTTGGGCACATCCAGCAAAGGGCGCGAAAGCAAAAGCCCCGGCTCCTCCAGCACCGGCTTGCCCGGAGCATGAAGTCTGGTGCTGATCGCCATGCCGGTAAGCCCGGCGACGCCGCTGCCGCGGCTCATGCGGATGAGGACCGTTTCGGCCTGGTCGTCCTGGGTGTGCGCGGTCAGCACGTGCGAGGCACCCGCTTTCCGGGCCGCCTGTGTCAACAGTCGATAGCGCGCTTCGCGCGCTGCCGCCTGAATGCCGGTCTTCGGTTTGGCGCCGGTCCAGCGCAGCGTACGATGGGCGATGCCCAGTTTCTTCGCGAGTTTGGCGACATCGCGGGCTTCGCGGCCAGATTCGGCACGCAGGCCGTGATCGACCGTCACCGCGACAAGATCGGGGCCTTTCCTGAGCGCCTTGCGCCAGCGCGCCATCAGCAGCATCAGCGCCGTCGAGTCCGGGCCACCGGAGACGGCAAGCACCAGCGCTTTCGCCGCACGCAGATCGGCGAACAGGCTCCTGGCTTCCAATGCTGTAATGGCCGTGGCGGCGTCGCGCGGCATGACGTCCGAAACCTGCGTCGAGGTATCCGGCGTCAGTCTAGCAGTGGACGCGCTTGATTTCCTGCTCGACGCCGCGCTTCACGTTGGCCGGCGCCTTGGGATATTTGCGGCTGACCTCGTTGAGGGTGGCGCAGGCCGCTTCCTTCTGCTTCATCGCCGCCAGCGACTGGCCGAGGCGCAGCAGGGAGTTCGGCGCCTTGTCGGATTTCTCGTGCTTGGTCGAGACGGCGAGGAAGGACTCGGCGGCGTCGCGATAGCGCTGACGCTGGAACAGGCTCTCGCCCAGCCAGTACTGCGCGTCGGGGACGAGCGCCTCGTTCGGATATTTCTTCAGGAAGTCGCGGAAGGCCTGCTCGGCCAGACCATAGTCCTTGTGCAGCACGTAACCGTAGGCGAGGTCGTATTCATCCTGCGGCTTGGCGGTCGGCGGCAGGGTCGCGAGTCGCGTGCCGACATTGCGCGGCGGATTGGATGACGCCGCCGGGATGCCGAGCGCCGGATTGGTGCTGGCCACCTGACCGGGCGCCGGCCCGGCGTCGACCACCGGCGAGGCCGGCGGCGGCTGGCTGCCGGACAGGGTTTGCAGGTCGAGCGGCGCGCCGGCCTGACGGCCGCCAGGAACGCCGACCGGTTCGTCGGCGGCGATCCGCGGCGTGCCTTCGTCGATCGAGCCTAGGGTGCGCGGCGCGCCCGGCGCGGCCGGATTGCGCGAGGGGTCGAAGGCGTCGGAGCGCTTGCCCGGCTGCATCGGCGTCGATGGCTGCAGGGCGCCAGGCACGCCCGGCCGGACGACCGGCTGCTGGCCCGGCGGCACAATCGGATTCTGGTTGTTCGGCAGCACCGCGGCCGGCGGCATGGCGCCCGGTGCACCCACGGCACCGCCTCCACCTTGCAGCGCACGCACCTGCTGCTCGAGCTGCTGGTTGCGATACTGCAGCTGCTCGAGCGTGCCGGTGATCTGGCGCAGCGCGTTTTCCATACGGTCCATGCGCGAGACGAGGTCGGCAGTGCCGCCGCCCTGCCCCTGGCCGGAATCGTAGCCGCCCTGCTGCTGCTGTTGGCCCTGGCCTTCGCCGCGGTTGAACAGGTTGTCGAGGAAATTGCCGCCGCGGTCCTGCGCATGCGCGGAATAGACCGCCGTCAGCACCAGCGCGGCGACCACGGCGATCGCGAGACTGAAGCGGACCAGCGTGCCACGCGTCAGCGAGGCGGATTCATTCGGGGTGTTGTGTTTCATCGGCTCATTCGACGGCCAGGCGGCCGGTAACATGGCCCATTATGACAGGCCGGGGATCCAGGGCCGTCCCCCTAGCATAGCCTTTTGAGTGCGACCAGATTGTGGCCCGGCGGCGCCTTATTCCGCCGGGGCCGGGTGCGGCGCCGCCTTGCCGCGCTTCATCCACTCCTCGAAGCCGCGGATCACCACAAAGAACGACGGCACGAACAGCACCGCCAGGCAGGTCGAGGCCAGCATGCCGGTGAACACGGTGATGCCGATCGAGGCCCGCGCATTGGCGCCGGCGCCGGTCGACAGGACCAGCGGCAGGACGCCGAGGATGAAAGCGAACGACGTCATCAGGATCGGCCGGAACCGCGCTCGAGAGGCCTCGACCGCGGACTCCAGCAGCCCCTTGCCGCTTTCGCGCAGTTCGCGCCCGAACTCGACGATCAGAATCGCGTTCTTCGCCGATAATGCGATCAGCAGCACGATGCCGATCTGCGTATAAAGATTGTTCTCGATACCGAGCGCGAGCAGCGTGCCGACCGGGCCGATCAGCGAGATCGGCACCGCGAGGATGACGGCCGCCGGCTGGTACCAGCTCTCATACTGCCCGGCGAGCACCAGATAGACCAGCAGCAGCGCCATGGCGAAGACGAAGTACATCTGATTGCCGACCAGCTTCTCCTGGTACGACAGCCCGGTCCATTCCATCACCGTGTTCGGCGGGAACGACTGCTTGGCGATCTGCTCCATCAGGCTCATGGTCTCGCCGGACGAATGACCGCGCGCCGGCAGCGTGATCACGGTCGCCGACGGGTAGAGATTGTACAGGCTGACCAGCGACGGGCCGCTCACCGGCTTGATGTCGATCAGCGTCGACAGCGGGATCATGCTGCCCTGGTTGTTCCGCACCGAGATGTTGTCGAGATCCTGCGTGCGCAGACGGAACTGCGAGTCCGCCTGCACCACGACCTGGAAGGTGCGGCCGAACTGGGTGAACTGATTGACATAGGCGGAGCCGAGATAGCCGCCGAGCGCCGAGAACACCTGATCGACCGACACGCCGACGGCCTGCGCCTTCACGCGATCGACGTCGACGAGATATTGCGGGACGTTGGCGCGGAACGACGAGATCACCGCCTGGATGTTGGACTGCGACGAGGCATTGCCCATCACCGCATCGACGATGCTCTGGAGCTTGACGTAATCGGTCGAGGAATCGCGCAGTTCGATCTGCGCGGTGGTGCCGGCGGCGTTGCCGATGCCCTGGATCGGCGGCGGCGGCAGGACGCGCACCGTCGCCTCCTCGATGGCGCCGAGTTCGCGCGACAGCGACTGGTACATCGGCAGCAGGCTGAGCGCCTTGCCGCGCACGTCCCAGTCCTTGAGGATGATGTAGGCAACGCCCGCGGACGACAGGTTGGACGAGTTGTCGAGCGCCGAAATGCCGGCGATGGTCACGACCTTGTCGACGCCGGGATTCTTGCGCGCGATGGCGTCGAGCTTTTCCATCACCGCCTGGGTGCGCGGCAGCGAGGCGCCGTCCGGCAACTGCACCGTCGCCAGCATGTAGCCCTGATCCTCGATCGGAATGAAGCCGGTCGGAATGCGCGAGAAGCCGTAGACGGTGAAGCCGATGGCGATCAGGGCCAGCACCGTGACGATGCCGGCGTGATTGACCAGCCGCTTCATCAGCCGCTCATAGGCGCGCTCGGCCTTGTCGTAGACCTTGTTGAAGCCGCGATAGAAGATGTTGCGCTTTTCCATCGGCACGGTCGGCCGCAGCCACAGCGCGCACTGCGTCGGCTTCAGCGTCACGGCGTTGACCGCCGAGATCAGCGCGGTGGCGGCGATGACCAGCGCGAATTGCGCGTACATCTGTCCGGTCAGGCCGGGCAGGAACGCCGCCGGCAGGAATACCGAGAGCAGCACCAAAGTGATGCCGATGATCGGCCCGAGCAGCAGCCGCATCGCCTCGATCGCGGCGTCGTGGCCGTTCATGCCGTGGTCGATGTTGTGCGCCGCGCCCTCGACGACGATGATCGCGTCGTCGACGACGATGCCGATGGCAAGCACGATGGCGAACAAGGTCGCGAAATTCACCGTGAAGCCCATGGCCGCCATGGCGGCGAAGGCGCCGATGATCGTCACCGGCACGGTCGTCGCCGGCACCAGCATGGCGCGCCAGTCCTGCAGGAAGACGAGGATGACGATGAGCACCAGGATCGCCGCCTCGATCAACGTCTTGTAGACCTCGTGGATCGAGGCATTGACGAAGATCGTGACGTCGAACGGCACGTCGTATTCCATGCCTTGCGGGAAGCTCTTGGACAGTTCGGCGAGCCGCGTCTTGACCTCCTGCGCGACGTTGAGCGCGTTGGCGCCCGGCGACAGCGAAATGCCGAGGCCGGCCGAGGCCTTGTTGTTGACCTTGAAGATGGCGCCATAGGTCTGCGCGCCGAGCTCCACCGTGCCGACGTCGCGCACGCGCGTGATCTGCCCGGTCGGCCCGGTCTTGACGATGACGTCGGCGAATTCCGACGTGTCGTTGAGCCGGCCGACGACATTGAGCGTGTACTGGAACGGCACCGTGTCCGGCCCCGGCGGCGCGCCGATCTGGCCGGCGGTGACCTGGCTGTTCTGCGACTGCAGGGCGTTGGTGACGTCGTTGATGTTGAGGCCCCGCGCCTTCATCTTCAGCGGATCGAGCCAGATGCGCATGGCGTAGCTGCCGGCGCCGAACACCGTGACGCTGCCGACGCCCGGCAGGCGTGACAGTTCGTCCTTGAGGCTGATGGTGGCGTAGTTCGACAGGAACAGGCTGTCGTGCTTCGGGTTCGTCGAGGTCAGCGTCGCGATCTGCAGCATCGACGTCGATTTCTTCTGCACCACGACGCCCTGCGCCTGCACCGCAGACGGGAGCTGCGCTTCCGCGCTGGCGACGCGGTTCTGCACCAGAACCTGCGCGAAGTTCAGGTCGGTGCCGATCTTGAAGGTGACAGTGAGATTGTAGGAGCCGTCCGAGGCGGCGTAGGACTGCATGTAGATCATGCCCTCCACGCCGTTGACCTGCTGCTCGATCGGCAGCGCGACGGTGTCGATCACCGTGCGCGCGCTGGCGCCGGGATAACGCGTCGTCACCGACACGGTCGGCGGCACGACGTCCGGATATTGCGCGACCGGCAAGGTATAAAGCGCTACGGCGCCGATCACGATCATCAGGATCGCGATGACGTTGGCGAGAACCGGACGCTCGATGAAAAACTTGGAGATCATCGCCCCGCCCTCGTCACGAGGACTTGGCGGGCGCGGCCGCCGTCTGCGGATCGACCTTCTGGCCCGGCACCGCGCGCAGCATGCCGTTGACGATGACGCGGTCGCCGGGGGCGATGCCCTTGTCGATTACCTGCAGCGACCCGTCGAGCGGCCCGAGGTCGACGCGGCGCTGTTCGACCACGTTATCCTTGTTGACGACAAGCAGATAACGGCCGGCCTGGTCGGTGCCGAGCGCCGTATCCGGCACCAGCAGCGCGTCCTTCGGCGGGCCGAGCGGCACGCGCACGCGCACGAACAGGCCGGGCAGCAGCACGTTGTTCGGATTGTTGAGGAGCGCGCGGCCGGCCAGCGTGCCGGTCGAGGCATCGACCGTAGGCGCCGCGTAATCGAGCGTGCCCTTGTGCGGATAGCCGGTCTCAGTCTGCAGCGCGACTTCGACCGGCACCTTCTTGAGATCCTCCGGCGTCAGGCCGCGCTCGGCGATCATGGCGCGGATGCCGATCAGTTCACGCTCGCCAACGCTGAAGTTCACATACACCGGATCGGTCGAGACGATGCTGGCGAGCGGATTGCCGGTGCCGGACACGAAGGCGCCGATCGACACCTTGCGCGCGCTGACGACACCGTCGAACGGCGCCGTCACTTGCGTGTAGTCGAGGTCATTCTGCGCCAGCTTGGTCGAGGCGATCGCCTGGTCGACCGCGGCCTGGGCGCTGTCGCGGCTCGCCACCGCGTTGTCGAGTGTGGCCTTGGACGCCGAACCGCTCGGCACCAGATCGGCCTGGCGCTGATAATTGGCTTGTGCCGAGACCAGGCTGGCCTTGGCGTTGTCCTCGGCCGCCTTGGCCTGCTGCAATTTCAGTTCGTAGGGCTTCTGCTCGATGACGAACAGAACCTGTCCCTTCTTCACCGCGTCGCCGTCATTGTATTTGATCGCCTGGACGAAGCCCGAGACGCGGGCGACCAGGTCGGCCGTGTTGACGGCGGCGACGTTGCCGGTCGACTCCAGATAGCGGGTGACCGGCTTGCTCACCGGCGCGGCAACCGTCACCTTAGGCGGCGGCGGCGCGACATAGGTGTTTTTTTCGCCGCAGCCGGCCAGCAGCGTCAGCGATGCCAGCACGGTCCCTACGGCAAGCCGACGCGGGCGCGTCCACCGATTCGTCATCACCAGCCCCCAAATCAGGATGCGGGGCTGGGTGATCACATGCCGCCAGCCCCCAAGCCGCATCAGGATCGCGCAGCGCGGCAGGGCTGACAAGCTGGAAATATTTAGATGCAATTATGCCGGCGTGTTTCCACGCCGGCAATCACATCGCCCTGGCTCTATGTGACGCGCCGATGACGCGTCACGACCCGGCGTTGAGCACCGTCACCGCGCGGCGGTTCTGCGACCAGCACGAGATGTCGTTACAGACCGCGACCGGACGCTCCTTGCCATAGGAGATCGTGCGCATGCGCTGGGCGGCTATGCCGCGCGACACCAGATAGTCGCGGACGTTCTGGGCGCGGCGGGCGCCGAGCGCGATGTTGTATTCGCGGGTGCCGCGTTCGTCGGCGTGGCCTTCGATGGTGAAGCTGTACTGGGCGTAGCGGCTCAGCCACTGCGCCTGCTTGTCGAGGGTCTCCCGCGCGGTCGGCGACAGGTCGGTCTGGTCGGTGTCGAAGAACACGCGATCGCCGACATTGACCACGAAGTCCTGCTGGCTGCCCGGCGTCGAGGCCGAGCCGGCGCCGCCATTGGTGCCGTCGGCGGTGTTCTGATTGGCGCAAGCCGAAATGGCGAGGCCCAGCGCCAGGACGGCAACCAGGCGGGCACTACGAAGCAACTTACCGATCTCAGTCATAGCCAACACTCCCTACGCGCCATTGCGCGGTGCGCGTCGGTTCCGCGAGCAACGGGGGAGGACGCGCGTTCAGCCAATTCTCTACCAGCGCGGTGGTTAAGCGAACCTTCCATCAACCTTGACGGAACCTTGCCGAAGTCGGGAAACGTCGATGCACCGGCTTAAACCGCTGGTCATGGTTAAGAGCGGGTGAATATGGCGGACTGACGGCCGGCAGCCCGACGGCGCAACAACGGGCGCACTTCCCCGCCCGGTGTGGCGGAAAAACAAGGGCATGGCCGGCCCCGCAAGGGGCCGGGCGCGCCTTACGACAGCAGCGGCGACCAGGCCGGGTCGGAAGCCAGCGCCGGCGTCGGCTCTTTCAGTTCGTTACGGCCGGTGATGTCGATCGTGAAGAGGTTCGGCCCCTGGCCGAGGTCGCGGAAGAACATGATGACGCGGCCGTTCGGCGCGAAGGTCGGGCCTTCGTTGTGGAAGCCCGAGGTCAGCACGCGTTCGCCCGAACCATCCGGCTTGATGATGCCGATGGCGAACTGGCCGCGCGCCTGGCCGGTGAAGGCGATGAAGTCGCCGCGCGGCGACCACACCGGCGTCGAGTGGCTGCCTTCGCCGAAGGAGATGCGCTGCGCCTGGCCGCCCGACGACGCCATCACGTAGATCTGCGGCGAGCCGCCGCGATCGCTCTCGAAGCAGATGTAGCGGCCGTCCGGCGAATAGCACGGCGCGGTATCGATCGCCGGCGTATCGGTGAGGCGCGTCGTCTGCTTGGAGCGCAGGTCCATGGTGAACAGGTTGGCGTTGGCGCCCTGCTGCAAACTCATGATGACGCGCTGGCCGTCCGGCGAAAAACGGGGAGCGAAAGTCATGCCGGGGAAATTGCCGACGATCTCGCGCTGGCCGGTTTCGATGTTGAGCAGATAGACGCGCGGATCGCCCTGCCCGTACGACATGTAGGTGATTTCCTGCGTCGTCGGATTGAAGCGCGGCGTCAGCACCAGATCGTCGCCGCGCGTCAGGTAGCGCACGCCGGCGCCGTCCTGGTCCATGATCGCCAGCCGCTTGATGCGGCGCTGCGCCGGACCCGTCTCGTCGACGAAGACGACGCGGCTGTCGAAGTAGCCCTTCTCGCCGGTGAGGCGCTCGTAGATCGCGTCCGAAATGATGTGGGCGATGCGCCGCCAGTTGTCCGGCGTCGTGAAGTACTGCTTGCCGTCGAGCTGCTGGCCGGCGAACACGTCCCACAGCCGGAATTCGGCCTTGAGGCGGCCGTCGCCCTGGCGCGTGATGCGGCCGGTGACGAGCGCCTGCGCGTTGATGACGCGCCAGTCGGCGAAACGCGGCACGGCATCCGAATTGGTGATCTTTTCGGTGAAGGCTGCGGGATTGATCGGCGCGAACAGGCCGGAGCGCTGCAGGTTGTTGGAGATGATGCCGGTGACGTTGCGCGCCGTCTCGGCCTCGGCCGGCGAGCCGGCAAGAAAGTCCGGCAGCGCGATCGGCATCGGCTGCACGTTGCCAGAAGTGATTTCGAGCCGCAGCACCGCGCCGGCCTGGCGCGGCGCCAGCGCCGCGAGCGCGCCGATGCCGGCACCGGCCATCAGGCGGCGCCGGGTCAAAACCGGGAAATTAAAAACATCGGCGTTTCGGTTCATTGCAATCGCTTTCGAATCGGGCGGCGCGTTGCACCGGAGGGTCGGCCAAGAGAATTACTGGAACATGTCGCGCGGCGTAAAGCCGATCTCGATGTCTTTCCAGCTGTCATAGTGTTCAGGCTTCAGCATCGTGTAGGGCTGGCATTGCAGAATGGCGCGGCGGCCGCTTTCGGCGAAGGCCGGGCCGAACGGCGACGCCGATCCCTCGACCGGGTCGGGTCCGCGCTCGACCGTGCCGTCGCGCCGGAACAGAACGCGGAAGACCACCTTCAGGTTCTCCGCGCCCTCGGCGCCGACCGGGATCGACCAGCAGGAGGCGACGCGGCGGCGGAAGGCGTCGATCTCGGACTGCGTCAGCTTGGCCGCGGCGCCGGCGGCGCTGCCGAGATTGGGGTCCTTGTTGAGCTCGGCGCCGGTCAGCGACGCGCGCGTCGGATCGCGCTTGTCGAGCAGCGCGGCGATCTTGTTCGGATCGAACTTCTCTTCCGGCTTCTTCGGCACCGGCGGCCGCTTCGGCGGCATCGGCTGCGGCGTCGCCTCCGGCTTCGGCTTTTCGTCCTTGAGCTTCTCGGCGATCTGATCGGGCTTGGCGGGCGCCGGCGGCTTGGGCTCGGCCTTCTTCTCCGGCGGCTTCGGCTCAGGCTGTGGCGGCGGCGCCGCCGCTTCCTTGTTGTTCTCGACCGTGCGCTTGTCGTTGATCGTCGGCTTGATCTCGTCCGGCGGCTTCGGCGGCGGATCGGCGATCTTCTCGACGATAGGCTTGGGCTTCTCGGCCGGCTTCGGCGCGTCCTTCACGCCCTTGGTGATCTCGGAAAATTCCTTGTCGGTGATGATGTCGACCGGCAGCGATTCAGGCGGCGTGACTTCGAAAGCCTTGCTGTTGAGGGACAGCGTCGCCCAGCCCAGCACCGCAACGTGCAAGGCGGTCGAGATCACCGATGCCGTCCTCATCCGCATCGTTTATTTGCCGCCACCCTGCTCGAATTCGGTGACCAGCGCGACGCGGTGGAAGCCGGCGGCCGACAGGCGGCCCATGACCGACATCATCGAGCCGTAGCTGACGTTCTTGTCGCCGCGCACGTAGACGCGCGCGTCCTTGCCGCCGCGCGCCTGCGCGACCGCGTCGAGCTTCGGCACCAGTTTGTCGAGGTCGATTTCCTCGTTCTGCAAATAGACCTTGCCCTTGTCGTTGATGGACAGCGTCAGCGGCTCCTTGTCCTGATCGAGGCTCTTGGCCTGCGTCTGCGGCAAGTCGATCGGCACGCCGACGGTGAGCAGCGGCGCCGACACCATGAAGATGATGAGCAGCACCAGCATCACGTCGACCATCGGCGTGACGTTGATTTCGGCCATCACCGCGCGGCGGCGGTGACGACCCCGGCCGACGGTCGGCGTTGCGGCATTCGATGCTGCCATTGCTCAGGTCCCCTGCGGCGCGATGGGGGCCGTCATGCCCCCGACGGCCGCGATCCCGCGTCTTGCGCTAGTTCTTCAGTTGCCGCCACGCTCGTCGATCTGACGCGACAGAATGGCCGAGAATTCGTCGGCGAAGCCCTCGAGACGCTGGGCCTGTTTGTTCACTTCGCTGGCGAACTTGTTATAGAAAATCGTCGCCGGTATGGCGGCGATGAGGCCGATTGCGGTCGCCATCAGCGCCTCGGCGATGCCCGGCGCCACGACGGCGAGCGAGGTATTCTTGGACGCCGCGATCGACTGGAAGCTGGTCATGATGCCGATCACGGTGCCGAACAGGCCGATGAACGGCCCGGCCGAGCCGATGGTCGCCAGCACCAGAAGGCGTTTCTCCAGGCGCTCGATTTCGCGCGCGATCGACACCTGCATCACCTTGTCGATGCGCATCTGCAGACCGGCAAAGGAGCGCGGCGCGCCCTCGAAGCTGCGCTTCCATTCGCGCATCGCCGCAACGAACAGCGCGCCCATCGAATGGTTCGGCTTGGAAGACAGCGTGCGGTAAAGCTCTTCCAGCGACTGTCCTGACCAGAACGCCGCCTCGAAATTGTCCATGGCGCGACGCGTGCGGGCGTACAGCACGGTCTTGTCGATGACGATCGCCCACAGCCAGATCGAACTGGCGATGAGCCCGACCATCACCAGCTTGACGACCCAGCTGGCGTGCCAGAACAGTGTCCAGAGCGACAGGTCGGAGGTAATCGAGGGCAGCGACTGTGCCACATCGGCAGGATTCATGAGGCACGTCCTTCAGGTGTCGCGAACCTTCCGCGAGGTTCGGCCCGGTACGGTGTTAACCAATGGCGCGGCTTAACAGGCGGAATCCCTGCCAAACTTGACCAAATGAGGGCATTCGCGGCCGGAAATACGAGATCCCGGCCGTTCGTTGGGCCCGTCTAAACAGCGCTGATTATGGTTAAGGATTGGTTAGTGGATGTCTGGCGCGGCTCGGGCGCCCGGTGCCATCCGCGCCGCCACGACGGCGCCTATAGGGCAGCAAAAAAGCCGTCCGCCTCGGGGAGAGAGCGGACGGCTTGGCTCACGCAGATCGGTTGGGGGACCTTTTTCTAAGGCATGATCTGACCCGAAAACCGGTATCCACTTTTCGGGATCATGCCCTAGTTCTGCGTCGGGCTCTCGGAGGACGGGCGGTTGCGCCGCTCCGCCATAAAGGCATCGAACTCGGTCTTGTCCTTGGCGAAGCGCAGGCGCTCGAGGAACGACTTGAATTCACGCTGCTCGTCCTCGAGGCGCTTCAGCGTCTCGGTCCGATACTCATCGAAGGCGGCGTTGCCGCTCGACGGCTGATGGCCCCACGGAGAGCCGCCACCGAAGCCCGGACCGTTGCCGCCCATCTTGGCGCGCATCCAGTCCATCTTCTGTTGCAGACGATCCATCTTGTGCTGCCAGCGATCGTGGCCGCGATAACCGCATCCCATTCTTCCGCTCCCGATTGTGAAGGCCAAAATTGCGAGACCCAGAGGCCACCAGGCCATGAACCCCAACACGGTCAGGGCGATCCAGGCGGGCTTGCCGAATTCGTCGAGCTTCGCGGTGATTGGCATGGTCGGCCTCGCTCACGTGTGAATGTAAATAACATTTACATGGATAAGGGTGACGGATCGGAATGTCAACACCCTTTACATCGAGAATTTTGAGGTAAGGCCGCCAGCGCGGATTGCGAGGGGGGTGCGGCCTAATTACCCCTCGCCTGGAGGCGGCGGTGAACACCGTCGATGCGGGCGGGCGGACGCAGCGCAGTCGCGATTGTCAGGAGGCACGGCCTTCCGGTGACACGCCATTCCCTACCGGCCTGCCGACTTTTTCCCAATGGTGCGTGATCCGCGGCAGGCTGACCTCGATCCAGTCGGCCAGCGCCCTCACCTTCTCCGCCGCCTCGCGGCCGAGCGGCGTCAGGCTGTATTCGACGTGCGGCGGCACGACTTGATAGGCAACGCGCGACACCATGCCGTCGGCTTCGAGTTGTTGCAGGGTCTGCGCCAGCATGCGCTCGCTGACGCCGCCGATGGTGCGCCGTAGCTCGCTGAAGCGGTGCATGCGCCGCTCCAGGACAATCAGCACCAGCACGCCCCAGCGGCTTGTCAGGTGCTTGAGCACATCGCGCGACGGGCAATTCGCCGCGAGAACATCGCCGCGCAGGAGCTGCTCGGACAGCGTCGCCGGCGCGTCCAGATCGGAATTCTCATGATCTGCCATTGCCCTAATCCTCAAACTGGGCTTCCGCCCGATTTTTATACTTACATTATTGTATGTACTTACGAAAAATAATCAAGGAGCCTATGTGAGTGCGATCGAAACCGCTTCTGGAGATCGAATCCCATGACCATCGGAATCACCGGCGCTACCGGCCAACTCGGCCGCCTCGTCGTCAGCCAGCTCAAAGGCAAAGTGCCCGCCGGCGACGTCGTCGCCCTCGTCCGCTCGCCGGCCAAGGCCGCCGAGCTCGGCATCGCCGCGCTCGAGGCGGACTACGCCAAGCCGGCCACTCTCGATACCGCGCTCAAGGGCATCGACACGCTGCTGCTGATCTCATCGAGCGAAGTCGGCCAGCGCGAAGCGCAGCACAACGCCGTCATCGCCGCGGCGAAGAAGGCCGGTGTGAAGCGCATTGTTTATACCAGCATCCTGCATGCGGATTCATCGGCCATCGATCTTGCCGCCGAGCATCGCGCCACCGAAGCCGCCATCAAGGCCTCGGGCATCCCTTTCACCTTCCTGCGCAACGGCTGGTACATCGAGAACTACGCCGCCGGCATTGCCGGCGCGGTGGCGGGCGGCACGCTTTATGGCGCCGCCGGCGACGGCAAGATTTCGGCAGCAGCGCGCGCCGATTATGCCGCCGCCGCCGTGGCGGTGCTGACCACGCCGGGTCACGACAACAAAACCTACGAACTCGCGGCCGACACGCCGTTCACGCTTGCCGCGCTCGCCGCGGAAATCTCGCGCCAGACCGGCAAGACCATTCCGTACCAGAACCTGACGGTCGCCGATTATGCCAAAGGTCTCGCCAGCCACGGCGTGCCCGAAGGTTTCGCCAAGATGATTGCCGGCTGGGAAGTGCCGATTTCGCATGGCGCGCTGTTCGACGACAGCCGCACGATGTCGAAGCTGATTGGCCGCCCGACCACGGCGCTTGCCGATTCTATCCGGTCCATCCTGAAGGGTTGAACGCAAAAGCCCCTGCCGGTCTTGCCGGCAGGGGCTCATTCGCAGCTTCAGCCTTTCCACACGCCGGCGACCTGGCGCACGGCGACGTTCAGCCGGTTCCACACATTGATCTGGCCGATGGCGAACAGCAGCGCGGCCATCGCCTGCTCGTCGTAGTGCCTCGCCGCTTCGTCCCAGGTCGCATCGTCGATCGGATCGGCGCGATCGCTGAGCCGCGTCGCCGCTTCGGTGAGCGCCAGCGCCGCGCGTTCGGCGTCGGTGAAAAACGGCGTGTCGCGCCACGCCGCCACCGCGAAGATTCGCTCGTCGCTCTCGCCATATTTCTTCAGCGCCCGCGCATGCATGTCGACGCAGACGCTGCAGCCGTTGATCTGGCTGGCGCGCAGATAGACCAGTTCGAGCTGGGCCGGCGACAAGCCCTTGTTGTCGGTCGCCCTGCCGAGCGCCTGCATCGCGCTCATCGCCTCGCTCAGAACAAATGCCGGATGTTTCATACGGGCTTGCATTGTCATCCATCGTCTCCTTGATTGGGCCCGACCTCCGGGCCGGTTGTCACCTCCATGACGAAGCGCGCGCCGGCGATGTGACGACAGCGCGAAAAATTTGCGGTGGAACCCCGGCGTCCGGCTTTCGCCAAGAATTTCGCGTTCTCTGTCACATCGGGCGCTGCCCGAACGTCTAGGTATCGAGAGCTGACAGAGCTGGACCTTGACCGATGACCGAAACCGATATTTTCGCCGAACGTTTTGAAGCCGCCCGGCCGCGCCTGCGTGCGGTCGCCTATCGCATGCTGGGCTCCGGCGCCGAGGCCGACGATGCCGTACAGGAAGCCTGGTTGCGGCTGAGCCGCACCGGCGGCGACAGCGTCGATAACCTGCCGGCCTGGCTGACCACCGTGGTCAGCCGCGTCTGCCTCGACATGCTGCGCGCGCGCCGGTCACGCCGCGAAGAGCCGATCGGCCCCGGCGTGCCCGAGCCGTCGACCGGCAGCGCCGAGGACGACGCCCTGCTCGCCGACTCGGTCGGCATGGCGCTGCTCATCGTGCTCGACAAACTGACACCGGCCGAGCGCGTCGCTTTCGTGCTCCACGACATGTTCGATCTGCCGTTCGACGCCATCGCGCCGATCGTCAATCGCTCGCCCGAAGCGGCGCGCCAACTCGCCAGCCGCGCCCGCCGCCGCGTCCAGGGCGCAAGCGATGTCGACGCCGCCGATCTCGATCGCCAGAATGAAATGGTGAACGCCTTCATCGCAGCGTCGCGCGACGGCAACTTCGAGGCGCTGCTGACGATGCTCGATCCCGACGTGGTGATGCGCGCCGACGACGCCGCCTTCGCCATCGGCGGCGTCCGCGAACTGCACGGCGCCAATGCGGTGGCGACGACCTTCAACGGACGCGCGCGCGCCGCGCGCCCGGCGCTGGTCGACGGCCATCCGGCTTTCGTCGTGTTCCTGCAGGGCTATCTGCGCATCGTGGTGATGCTCAGCTTCAACGCCGGCCGCATCGCCGGCATCGACGCCATTGCCGACCGGGCGCGGCTCGGCAATTTCGACATCGAGCTGCTGGACGAATGACGCGCTATCGGCTGAGGCCGAGGCCGCGCAGATAGATCAGCACCTCGGCCTCGAGCAGTTCATCCGGTGCCATGGGTAATGTGCGTCGCGCCCGGTCGCCCCGCCCGAACAGCGAGGCGATGCCGTGCGTCATCGACCAGATGTGCAGCGCCACCATCAGGGCCGGCGGCCGTTCGCCCGGCGGCAAGGTCGCGACCAGCCGCTCCGCCGCGGCACGCAGCACGGCAAAGGCGTTGTCGGCGGCGCTGCGCAATTGCGGATCCGTATCGGGCGCGACGCCGGCCTCGAACATCGCGGAGTAATACGCCGGCATGTCGCGAGCGAAATCGAGATAGGCTCGGCCCAGGCGGTCGAGTGCCGCCTTCGGCTCCGGTTTGCCGTCGTCCCAGGCTTTCGCCAGCGCTTCGGTGAATTGCTCGAAACCGCGCCGCGCGACGTCGGCGATGAGTTCCTCGCGTCCCTTGAAGTGGCGGTAGGGCGCCGCGGGCGACACCCCGGCCCAGCGGGCCGCGTCGGCGAAGGTGAAGCCGGCCGGGCCTTTTTCGGCGATCAGTTCGAGCGCGGCGCGGACCAGCGCCTCTTTCAGATTGCCATGGTGGTAACCGCGCGCGCCGCCATCGCCCGCGCCGGGCGGGCCGTCGCGATCATTTTTGGTCCATCTCATGCGCGGGACGCCCTCATGTGAAGGGCCTTTACATGAATCGAGCGAAGGCGTCGATGGGCCCGCCAATCCATGTGATTGTATAAATTATTTTTACAACCTAATTTAGAACCATGCCTTCACCCGCTGCCCGCCTCGATGTGGTCGCCCTGCCCGACAGCGCCGAGACCGGCGCGCTCGGCGTGCGGCACCTCAGGCGCTATTGGGCCCGGATGCGGGCCGCGCGCCATGGCCTCACGACGCCCCGCGAGGCGATGGACCGGCAGCGCGACACCCTCATCGTCCACGGCCTCGGCGTCGGCCTCGAACAGGTCTTGCAGTATCTCGCCAGCGCGCAGCCGGACTTCGCCGACTTCGAACGCTGGATCGTGGCGACGACCGGCGGCATCGCGCCGGAGCGTATCGCCCGGCTCAACGCGGCGCTGGCCGGCGAGCCGCCGCCCGAGCGGACACGAGCATGGCTGGCCGCCATCGACGCCATGCCGGCCGTGCTGAGCGATGACGATCTCGCGCACTGGCACGAACACGGTTACGTCGTCGTGCACGACGCCGTGCCGGATGAGACGCGCGACGCCGCGGCGCAGGCGCTGTGGGACCGTCTCGGCGCCAGCGCCGACGCGCCGGACAGCTGGTACGTCGGCAACGACCACGGCATCATGGTGCAATATTTCCAGCACCCGGCCTTCGAAGCGAACCGCCGCGCGCCGCGGCTGCACAAGGCCTTCGCGCAGTTGCACGGCACGGCCGATCTGTGGGTGACGACCGATCGCGTCGGCTTCAACGTGCCGGAGCGGCGCGGTTTTGAATTCCGCGGCCCGCACTTGCACTGGGATGTCAGCCTGAAGCGGCCGATCCCGTTCGGCACGCAAGGCATCCTCTATCTCGCCGACACGCCGCCCGAACAGGGCGCATTTACTTTGGTGCCGGGCTTCCAGGTCTGGGGCGACGAATGGCTGGCGTCACTGGCGCCCGGCGCCGATCCGCGCCGGCAGGACCTCTACGCGCTCGGCGCCATGCCTATCGGCGGCCGGGCCGGCGATCTCATCATCTGGCATCACGCGCTGCCGCACGGCGCCAGCCCCAATCGCGGCGATCGCCCTCGCCTGGTGCAATACATCAACATGTTCGCCGCCGATTACGATGAGCAGGACGAGTGGATTTAACCCTCAGGAATCGGGCAGACACAGCGAACGCCATTGAGGTATATCCGTACGGCCGACCGCCCAACGCAGCGGCGCAGCGCAATGGAGGAAACCCTTGGCCATCACGATTTCGATTCTTGTGGCGCGGCTGATTTTCGGTCTGGTCTTTGTCATGGCCTTTGTCTTCAAGTTCGCCGACATGCCGGCGACCGCGAGTTTCATCGCCGCGGCCGGCTTTCCGATGCCGACGGTGCTGGCCTGGCTGGCTGCGTTCTTCGAAGTCGCGCTCGCCTTCGCGTTCCTGTCCGGCGCGTTCTTCTCTTACGCCTGCTATCTCGCCGCGGCTTACGTGATCTTCCTCGGCTTCGCCTTTCATGGCCCGTCGCACTGGGCCGGCAATCAGGCGGAGTTCGGCTTCTTCGTCGATCACTTCACGTTCATGGCCGGCTTGCTGTTCGCCGCCGCTTACGGCCCGGGCGACAAACTGGCGTGGAAGATCGGCGCGCCGCGCTAGCGGCGCACGGCGAGCGGCAGCGCGTCGAACAGAGTCGGCCCGCCGGGCTGCGCGCCTTCGATGGTCAGCAGCTTGAGCTTGGTGACGACGCCGCCCGGCGCCGAGAAGCCGCCGGTTTTGGCGCCATTGCGGTCGCTCGCCGCCAGCACGCGGTGGCACGGCATCACGACCGGGCACGGATTCTGCCCCATGGCCTGGCCGACGGCGCGCGCCAAGGACTTGTCGCCGAGGCGCTCGGCAACTTCGCCATAGGTCAGCGTCTCGCCCGGCGGGATCTGCCGCACGATCTTGTAAACACGGGCGTTGAAGTCCGGCGTCGCACTGTCGTCGATGAGGATGTCGGCGAGGTCGCGCTTCTCGCCATTGAGCAGCGCAACGATGCCCTTGATCGCTCGTTGCGCTGCGTCATCCGGCGCGCGTTCGACCGCCTGCGGAAAGCGCCTGTGCATCCGCGCGCGCGTCGCTTCCACGCTCGCCTCCGGCAATTGCACGCCGATCAGGCCCTGCGCATGCCAGGCAATGGCGCAGGTTCCGATCGCCGTATCGAACAACGTGTAGGCTTGCCCGCTCATGCGCCTAACATGGCGCTGGCCGGCGCAATCCGCCACCCGCTTTCTGGAGCCATCCTCAGGCACAGACACCGTAGTTGGCCATATCGGCGGTGATGCCGAGACGGGCGATCAGATCCTGCGGATTGAAATTCATCTCCTGGTAGCGCGCCGTCACTGTCGCCCTGGCGTTTTCCAGCGCCTCGGCGTCCTGCCATTCGACAAACGTGACAACATTGAAGGCGCCGGGGCCGGCGACCTGAGCGAGCACGAGGTTCTGCCGGCAGCCCGGCATCGCCTGCAGCATCTCCTTGATCATGGCGACGCGCGCCATGAACTCGTCGCGAGCTTGGGCCGGGACGATGAATTTATCGACGCGATAAACCGATGACGATGCAACGGACATGACTGAACTCCACAGGATTGATCGAAGGCCATCATCGGCCTATTTGACTATATATTGTCAACTGGGATATTCATTGTCAATGACCGATCGACAGCGCAACGCCGCCGGCTCCGCCGTGAGCCTCTTGATCCTCGACGTGTTCCGGCTCAACGGCCGGCTGCTCGCCGAAGGGGACCGGCTGGTGGCCGGCCTCGGCCTGACCAGCGCGCGCTGGCAGGTGCTCGGCGCCATTGCGCTCGCACCGACGCCGCAGCCTGTCGCCTGGCTCGCGCGCAGCATGGGCCTCCACCGCCAAGGGGTGCAGCGCATCGTCAACGAGCTGGCCGAGGAAGGCTTCGTCGGCTTCGCCGACAACCCGCATCACCGGCGCGCCAAACTCGTCACGCTGACCGCCAAAGGACGCACGGCCTGCGAAGCCGCCGACCGCCTGCAGAAGCCGTGGGTCAATGCGCTGGGCAAAGGTCTGAGCGCCAGCGACCTGGCGGCGGCGCGCCGCATGCTGACAATATTGCGCGAGCGACTGGACGGGGCGGCGCCGCCCGAGGCGTGATTGCCGTTACGGGATTGTCGCGCGCCGCTTCAGCCGCGCCAGCGCGCGGCTGAACACCTTCGGGTCGTTGGCGGCGCGCGCGAGCACCAGCGCGCCCTGGATGCCGGCGAGAATATCCTCGGCCAATTCCGCCGCCGCGCCGCGCGCGTGCCCTGCTCGCCGCAACGCCGCCGCCAGCGCCTCGCGCCAGCGCTCGAAATAGCCCTGCACCGCATCGGTAAATTCGTCGCGCGCCGCGCCGAGCGCGAAGACGCCGACAAGACACACGCGCCTTCCGGAGCGGAAATAAGCATCCGTTGCCTTGAACATGTGCGCGATGCCGGCCTGCGCGTCGGCGCTGTCGCGCAGCGGCGCGAACACCTCGCGCTCGAACCAGCGGTCGATCTCGGTCAGCACGTCCCTGGCCATCTGCGCCTTGCCGCCGGGGAACAGATGATAAAGGCTGCCTTTGCCGAGCCCGGTCGCCGCGGTGATCAGCGTCAGGCTCGCGCCTTCATAGCCATGCGTGCGGAACACCTCGCCGAGCTGCGGCAGCAGCGCGGCGCGCGGTGAATCGGCCGTGGATTTTGTCGCGCGCGTCAGAACGGCTCTCCCGTCAGGCCCGGCACGTCGGCCGGCCGCGGCTCCGGCGCGGCCCAGTGAAAACGGCGATCGCTTTCGGCGATGTCGATGTCGTTGATGCTGGCCTCGCGGCGCGCCATCAGACCCGCGGCGTCGAACTCCCACTGCTCGTTGCCGTAGGAGCGATGCCACTGACCGTTCGCGTCATGCCATTCGTACTGGAAGCGCACGGCGATGCGGTTGCCGTCGAAGGCCCACAGATCCTTGATCAGGCGATAGTCGTTTTCCTTCGCCCATTTGCGCGTGAGGAATTCGACGATCGCGGCGCGGCCGGTGAAGAATTCGCCGCGGTTACGCCAGGCCGAATTCTCCGTATAGGCGAGCGACACGCGCTGCGGATCGCGGCTGTTCCAGGCGTCCTCCGCCATGCGCACCTTCTGGCGCGCGGTCTCGAGCGTGAAGGGCGGAAAGGGCGGACGTGACATGGCGGCGACTCCGTTTGAAGATAAGGAGCCCTCGCCTGTACCGATCGGTACAAACTTATGTCAAGCCCCGGCCGTCAGCGTTCCGAGCCGCAGATGGTCTCGACGGTGACCGCCGCCAGCGCCTCGAGCTCCTTGCGCGGCACGCCGGCGCGGGCGCGTACCGCGAGCGTGTGCAACGTGCCGCAGGCGAGCTGCGCCAGACCCTGCGGATCGGCCGCGCGCGGCAGTTCGCCCTTGTCGCGCGCCTTGGCGATGATGCCGGCGAGAAACGCGTCGGTGCCGCGGATGCTCTCGGCGAGGAAGGCGCGCACCTTGGGGTCGGCCACCGCCTGCGTCGCCGCGGTCCCGACGGTGTAACAGCCGCGCGCATCGCCATCGCGCGTGATGTAAAGGTTGAGCGCGCCCTTGTAGAAGCGTTTGAGAAAAACGCGCAGCGGCGGATCGTCCGTGAGCAGCCCGGTCGAAGCGATGCGCGCCTCCTCGCGATAGCGCGCCAGCGTCTTGAGATACAGCGTCTGCTTGTCGCCGAAGGCGGCATAAAGGCTCGGCCGGTTCATGCCGGTCGCGGCGGCGAGATCGTCGAGCGACGTGCCGTCATAGCCCTTCTTCCAGAAGATCTCGGCGGCGGCGGCGAGCGCCGTTTCCGGATCGTAGGCGCGCGGCCGCCCGCGCCGGCGCGGCTCCGCCGCCGGCTCGTCCCGCGCGGCCGGCGCCTTGTCCCGGCCTTTCGCCGCTTTTTGTACCATTTCGCAAATAATCCTTGACGCCGTCAATTTAGTGCGAGACAGTACAAATATCAAATCGGGAGACGCTCATGAACGGTCCTTTGGAATTGTACTTCTCGCCGCTTGCCTGCTCGCTCGCCAGCCGCATCGCGCTCTACGAAGCGCAGGCCGATGCCCAGTTCACCGAGGTCGATCCCAAGACCAAGAAGACGACCGACGGCGCCGATTTCCTGTCGATCTATCCGCTCGGCATGGTGCCGCTGATCCGCCTCGGCGACGGCTCGATCCTGACCGAGAACGCCGCCATCCTGCAATACATCGCGGCGCGTTATCCTGACGCGCAGTTGGCCGGGCGCGACGATCTCGACCGCGCCAGGCTGCAGCAATGGCTGTGCTTCATCGGCACCGAGCTGCACAAGGCGCTGTTCATTCCGCTGTTCGACAAGGGCCTGAACGATGACGCCAAGCAGCGCGCGCTGGACAAGGGCAAATCGCGCCTCGCCTATCTCAACAACTATCTGACGGGCCGCGAATTCCTGCTCGACCATTTTACCGTGGCCGACGCCTATCTCTACACCGTGCTGAACTGGAGCATGGCGACGCCGGTCGATCTCAAGCCGTGGCCGGCCATCGCCGCCTATCACGCGCGCCTGCAGAGCCGTCCGAGCGTCGCCAAAGCCTTCAAGGAAGAGCTCGCGCTCTACAAGGCGGAGCAGGCGCGCCACCAGGCCGCCTGATCTCGCGCAATCCATCGCCGGCTGCGTCACGACGCGGCCGGCGTGCCCGCGTCCTGGTCCGCCTTCATGGCGATGCGCAGCGGCTTCGGAATCGGCTTGGCTCTGCCGCCGGAGACGAAGGCGACCTGCACGTCGGCCTCGACCAGCAATTCGTCGCCGCGTTTCACCTGTTGATGCAAGGTGATCGAGGCGCCCTTCACTTCCTTCGGCCGCGTATAGAGATCGAGCAGGTCGTCCATCTTCGCCGGACGCTTGAAGTCGATCTTCATCTGCCGCACGACGAAGGCGAAGCCCGGGGCTTCCTTCTCGGTCTCCTCGAACAGCGCGCGATGATCGGCCCCGAGCAGGCGCAGATAATTGGTGCGGCCGCGCTCCATGAAGCGCAGATAGCTGGCGTGATAGACGACGCCGGAGAAATCCGTGTCCTCGTAATAGACGCGGATCTGCTGGTGATGCAGGCCGTCGGTGACGGTGCCGTCGATGCTACTCATAATACAATCTCGTTATTCGTCATTGTCTTCGGCGCCGAACAACCCGAACTGCGACGGATCGCGCTTGGGCTCGGCGAGGCCGAGATGCTTGAACGCCGCGCCGGTGAGCAATCGCCCGCGCGGCGTGCGCTGGATGAAGCCTTTCTGGATCAGATAAGGCTCGATGATGTCCTCGATGGCGTCGCGCGGCTCCGACAAAGCCGCGGCGATGGTCTCGATGCCGACCGGGCCGCCGCCATAATTCTCGGCGATCATCTTGAGGTAACGGCGGTCCATGGCGTCGAGGCCCGAGCCATCGACTTCGAGCGCCGACAAAGCCTTGTCGGCGATGGCGCGGTCGACCGCCTTGTCGCCATCGACATGCGCGAAGTCGCGCACGCGGCGCAGCAGGCGGCCGGCGATGCGCGGCGTGCCGCGCGCCCGCTTGGCGATCTCGTTGGCGCCGTCGCCCGTCATCGGCAGGCCGAGCACGCGAGCACCGCGCGCCACGATCTGCTCGAGCTCGGCCTCGGTATAGAAATTGAGGCGGATCGGAATGCCGAAGCGGTCGCGCAGCGGATTGGTCAGAAGGCCGGCGCGCGTCGTGGCACCGACCAAGGTGAATGGCGCCAGCTCGATCTTCACCGAGCGCGCGGCCGGGCCCTCGCCGATGATGAGGTCGAGCTGGAAGTCCTCCATCGCCGGATAGAGGATTTCCTCGACATGCGGATTGAGGCGATGGATCTCGTCGATGAACAGCACGTCGCGCGGCTCGAGATTGGTCAGCAGCGCCGCGAGATCGCCGGCCTTGGCAATGACGGGACCGGAGGTGGCGCGAAAATTGACGCCGAGCTCGCGGGCCACGATCTGCGCCAAGGTCGTCTTGCCGAGGCCGGGCGGGCCGACGAACAGCACATGGTCGAGCGCCTCGCCGCGCGCTTTGGCGGCTTCGATGAACACCGACAGGTGGGCGCGCGCCTTCTCCTGGCCGACGAACTCGGCGAGCTTCTGCGGCCGGATCGATGAATCGAAATCGTCGTCGCGCTTGTCGGCGGAGACGAGCCGTTTGGGGGCGGTGGTCACGACAGACCCCGTCGATACTTGTTCGGCAGCAGCTCGCCGATGGTCGTCACCTCCGGACCCTGCTTGCCGTTCGGCACGATGACGCGCGCCTTGGCGTCGTAGTCGTGAATGAGCTCACGGCAGGCGCCGCACGGCGACACCACGGCGATGTCGCCCGGCTCGCCGGGTTTCGGATGACGCACGGCGACGATGGTGTCGATGCCCTGGTCGCCCTTGTCGGTGAGCGCGGTGCCGATCGCCACCGCCTCGGCGCAGACCGCGCCGCGGCCGACATAGGCGTCGAGATTGACGCCGACGACGACGCGGCCGTCGCGCGTGCGCACCGCCGCGCCGACCTCCTGCCAGTCGTTGCGATAGCGCGACTTGATGGCCTTGGTCGCGGCTTCGATCAGTTCTTTATCTTGGTCGGTGAGTTTCATCTCGACATCATATCATTTGGCGAGCTCTTTGAGCCCCTGCCGGATCAGCGCCGCCGTCTCGGCGCCCTCGCCCAGCGCCCGCGACGCGGCGGCGATCGCGGTCGCCGCCTGCGGCTGGCCGTAGCCGAGATTGACCAGCGCCGACACGGCATCCAAGACAGGTTTGGGCGCGCGCCGCTCGTCCACCGCGCCGGCCACCTGCGCCGCGCCGAAATCGACATCGGCAAAAGCCGGCACCTTGTCCTTCAGTTCCGACACGATGCGCTCGGCCACCTTGTTGCCGACGCCCGGCGTGCGCGCCACGCTCGCCTTGTCGCGCATGGCGATGGCATTGGCGAGTTCGTTGACCTTCAGCGTCGAGAGCACCGACAGCGCCACCTTGGCGCCGACGCCCTGCACGGTCTGCAACAGACGGAACCATTCGCGCTCGGCATCGGTCGTGAAACCGAAGAGCTTGATCTGGTCCTCGCGCACATAGGTTTCAATGGCCAAGGTCGCCGCCTCGCCCGGCGCCGGCAGCGCGGTCAGCGTGCGCGCCGCGCAATGCACCTGATAGCCGACGCCATTGACGTCGAGGATGACGTAATCCTCGCCGTAAGAGTCGATGATGCCTTTGAGCTTGCCGATCATCTCGCCGCCACCTTCATCTTCATCACGATGCTGGCGCGGTGATGCGCGTGACAAATCGCAATCGCCAAAGCGTCGGCGGCGTCCTCACTCTCGGGCGCGGCCTTCGGCAGCAAGACGCCGATCATCAGCCGGATCTGCGCCTTCTCGGCGTGACCGGCGCCGACCACCGTCTTCTTGATCAGGTTCGGCGCATATTCGGCGACCGACAGGCCGGCGCGCGCCGGCACCAGCATGGCGATGCCGCGCGCCTGGCCGAGCTTCAAGGTCGAGGCGCCGTTGGCATTGACGAAGGTCTGCTCCACCGCCGCTTCCTGCGGCGCGTAACGCTCGATCACGGCGGCCAGCCCGTCATGCAGCGCCACCAGCCGGGCGCCGAGCTCGGCGCGCTCCGAGGTTTCCACCGAACCGCAGGCGACGTGGATCAGCCGGTTGCCGGCGCTTTCGATCAACCCCCAGCCGGTACGGCGGAGGCCGGGATCGATGCCGAGAATGCGAATCGCCTGGGTAGCCATGCCCCGTTGATACTCTCCGGGACGCCCGCATGCCAGAAAGTGGGTCCACCCGGGCGCCCGCGCCTGCTAGACAGACGGACCTGCCGGGAATTCCTCATGTCCGACCTGCCCCTCTGGCCGGCACTCGCCGCCGCGACTGCCGAACCGCGCTTCCTCATCGCACTCGCCATCGCCCTGCTTGCCGGACTGGTGCGCGGCTTTACCGGCTTCGGCTCGGCGCTGATCTACATGCCGCTGATGTCGGCCGTGTACGGCCCGCAGGTCGCGGCGCCGACGCTGCTGCTGTTCGACACGTTGTGCAGCCTGCCCTTCGCACTCAAGGTCTGGTCGCAGGCGACCCGGCGCGAGATCGTGCCGGTGGCCTTTGGCGGCGCGTTGTTCCTGCCGCTCGGCGTCGCCGCACTTATCTACGTCGATGTGCTGATCCTGCGCTGGTTCATCGCCGGCCTGGTTCTGGTCGCGCTCGCGGTGCTGATCTCCGGCTGGCGCTATCACGGCCGGCCGACGCTCGCCGCCTCGTTCGGCGCCGGCGCCATGGCCGGCTTCGGCGCCGGCTCGGTGCAGATCGCGGCGCCGCCGCTGCTGGTGTTCTGGCTCGGCGGTCAGAACAGCGCCGCGACGGTGCGCGCCAACATCATGGTCTATTTCATCCTCGAAGGTTCGCTGTCGATCGCCGCCTACCTGTTCACCGGCCTGTTCGACCGGCAGGTGGTGACGCTCGCCGTTCTGCTCGGCGTGCCGTTCGCCGCGGCGATGACCGCCGGCGCCTGGTGGTTTCGCGGCACCAGCGACGTCCTCTACCGGCGACTCGCGTACATCATCATCGCGTTTTCCGGACTCGCCAGCCTGCCGCTGTTCGACACGCTGCGGTGACGCCCATGATCTCTACAACAGCGTGCCGCGCAGGATCACAAGCGCCACGCTGAAGTAGATGACGAGGCCGGTGACATCGACCAGCGTTGCGACGAACGGGGCCGAGGCGCTCGCCGGATCGAAGCCGAGCCGCTTCAGGATGAACGGCAGCATCGAGCCGGCCATCGAGCCGAAGGTAACGATCCCGACCAGCGCTGCGCCGACGGTGAGCGCCACCAGCGGCCAGTAGTGACCGTAATCGTAGAAGCCGACATACTGCCACAGCGAGATGCGCGCCATGCCGATAAGCCCAAGAATGGCGCCGAGCACGATGCCGGTCGGCAGTTCGCGCACCGCGACGCGCCACCAGTCGCGCAGGCGCAGTTCCTGACGCGCCAGCGACTGGATCAGCAGCGAGGTCGCCTGCGAGCCGGAATTGCCGCCCGAGCTCATGATCAGCGGCACGAACAAGGTCAGCACGATCGCCTTTTCCAGTTCGGATTCGAACGACTGCATGGCGCTCGCCGTGAGCATTTCGCTCAGGAACAGCGCGCACAGCCAGCCCGCGCGCTTCTTGATCATGGCGCCGAAGCCCATCTGCAGATACGGCTTGTCGATCGCCTCCATGCCGCCGAATTTCTGCACGTCCTCGCTGCCTTCCTGCAGGATGGCGTCGATGGCGTCGTCCACGGTGACGATGCCGAGCACGTGGCCGAAGTGATCGACCACCGGCACCGCCAGCAGGTCGTATTTGCGGAACAGGCGGCCGACTTCCTCGCGGTCGGTCTGCGGCGTCACCGTGATCGGCTTGTTGTCGCGCGCCGCCGACAGGATCGGCGCCGCCGGGTCGGCCGAGATCAGCCGACGCAGCGATACCATCTGCACGAGCCGCCGGCTCATCGGCTCGAGCACATAGATCGCGTACACGGTCTCGCGGGTACGCTCGACGTTGCGGATGTGCTCCAGCGTCTGGCCGACCGTGAAGGTTGACGGCACGCTGACGAACTCGGTCGTCATCAAACTGCCGGCGGTGTCTTCCGGATAGACCAGCAGGCGCTGGATCGCGGCGCGGCTCTCGTCGTCGAGCACCGAGAGGACGAGCGGCTTGGTGTCGTCAGGCAGCAGCCGGACGATGTCGGCGGCGCGGTCGGCCGACATGGCGTTGAGCAGGGCCCCGGCGGTCGGCGCCGGCAGCGAGGCGATGATCTCGGGGGCGGCGACGAATTCCGGCTGGTCGAGCACCTCGACCGCGCGCTCCACCGGCAGGGCGGCGAGCACCTGCGAGGCGCGCTCCAGCTCGAGATTGTTCAGGGTTTCGGCGTTGTCGGCGACATGCTGCTTGAGCATGGCCTGCGCCAGCGCCGCCGGGGCGAGATCGGTCTCGTGAAGAAGAGAGTTGGTTTCCATAGCGCACCTTCAAGGACGGCCATCGTCGGCCGGCCGAGGTGCGTCACGCCAGGAGCGCTAGAGCCTCGAACGCCGAGTGCAGGCCGATACTAGGGCCATCGTTGGGCATGGTTGTCGGGATCTCTGCGATTGAAGACAGGTGTGCGCGGCCACCGACGCGCGCCCTTCCATTGGACGAGCCACGAAGGAGCGTCAAGGCAAATCCGCCGTGAAAACAGAAAGCGCCGGGCGCGAGCCTTACGCGCTCATCTTCTGCATCAGCGCTTCGGACAGTTCGAAGTTGGCATAGACGTTCTGCACGTCGTCGCTTTCTTCCAGCGCCTCGACCAGCTTGACGATCTTCTCGCCCGCCTCGTCGTCCACCGCGACGGTGTTCTGCGGCTTCCACACCATGCCGGACTTGCGCGGCTCGCCGAACTTGGCCTCCAGCGCCTTGGTCACCTCGTTCAGGGTGTCGAGCTGGGTGATGACCTGATGGCCGCCCTCGTCCGAGATCACGTCGTCGGCGCCGGCCTCGATCGCGGCTTCCAGCATGGCGTCGGCCGAGGCCTTGTCGGTGTCGTATTCGACGACGCCGATGTGGTCGAACATGAAGGACACCGCGCCGGTGGTGGCGAGGTTGCCGCCGGCCTTGGTGAAGATCGAACGGACTTCGCCGGCGGTGCGGTTGGTGTTGTCGGTCAGGGTTTCGACGATGACGGCGACGCCGCCCGGCGCATAGCCCTCGTAGCGGATTTCCGAATAGTTCTCCTGGTCGGAGCCGGACGCCTTCTTGACGGCGCGCTCGATATTGTCCTTCGGCATGTTCTCGGCGCGGGCGGCGAGGATGGCGAGGCGCAAACGCGGGTTGAAGGCCGGGTCCGGCAGGCCGAGCTTGGCGGCCACCGTGATCTCGCGCGCGAGCTTGCCGAACACCTTGGAGCGGACTTTGTCCTGCTTCCCCTTGCGGTGCATGATGTTCTTGAATTGCGAATGACCAGCCATGGCTCTTTATCTTGCGCGTTCTCAAGGGTTGGATTGGTGGGGCTATATAGTCCGGGGCGCGGGGAAAATAAACTCCGGGGTTGCCCCGGAACAGATTGCCAGCGTCAAGGTCCGCTCACCCCCGCGAAGGCGGGGGTCCAGAACGAGGGAAGACTGGGTCCCCCGCCTTCGCGGGGACGAGCGGGAGATTATGCCGCGACGTTGCGCAGCATCGCCGCCACCCGCTCGCGCATGGCCGCGACATTGCCATGGACGCGGGCCTTGTAGCGGGCCACCGCGTCGCGATCGACCATGAAAAACTGCTGCTCGGGATAGGCCCGGCCGAAGATGTCGATCAGCATCGAGCGGAACTTGCCGGAGACGATGCCCGGCATCTGGCCCGATGGCTCCTCGCTATAGGCGGCGTATTCGGCCGAGGCCAGCGCGCACAGCAGCGGATGCAGCCGCGCCGAATGCACCTTGCGGTGGCGCTGGATGGTGGCGATCGTGCGGTCGAGCGCCAGCTCCGGGCCGATGTCGGCGCCGATCTGCAGCGGCTGGTCGAGGCTCGCCTCGGTCAGCGGAAACTGCTCGATCAGCCAGTCGCCGAGATGCACGGCGTTGGAGCGGCCGCGGCCGTAGATCCGGACATCGTCCTCGTAAGGCGCGTACCACAGATCGAGCCGGTCGATGACGCGGTCGATCATCGCCCGCGGGATCAGTTCGCGATAGGCGGTGCCGAAAATGCCGATGGCCGATTTCGCCCGCGCCAGGATGCGCACGACGTCGTCGCCGAGGAGCGGCTGGAACATCGCGTTGCCGACGCCAATGACGACGAGGTCGTAGTCGGCCCTCGCCGTCTCCATGCGCTCGCGCAAGGTGCGGAAGGTCATGTGATCGACGCGGGCTTCGCCCGGCAGCACGGCGTTGATCATCGACAGGCCGAGGCGGTCGCCGAAATTGCCGGCGTCGCCATCCGACACCACCGCGACGTGGCACCGCAGCACCGGCGCGACGCGCCCGGTCGGCGTCAGGCGCATCAGCATCTCCTGGCCGCTGACCGGCGCCGTGCATTCGATGCGGAAGCCGTAGCGGTCGAAGAGCGTGATGAGATCGGCGTAGCTCAGATGATTGCCAAAGCCGCGCGCGGTGCGTTCTTCGCCGCCGACCAGATTGGTCGGGCAATAGCTCAGGATGACGTCGCGGCCGCAGAAGCGCAGATGCGTGAACAGCGCCTCGAGGTCGGCGATCTTCTCCACGACGCCGAGCATCACGACGATGTCGCACTCGGTCGCGGCCCGCGTTGGGAATTCGGCGCCGGTCAAATCGTGGATCAGCGAGCCCTTGGCGTGCGCGAGATGATCGACCGCCTCGTAGGAAGCGCCGAACGGCACCAGATCGCGCAAGGTTTCGCCGCCGCCGCTGCCAAGGTCGAGAATGCGGGCGCCGGCGGGAATGAACTGCGCGGCGAGTTGCGCCCGCGGATCGAGCTTTGAGGCCGCGTCCGGCCGCCGCGCTTCGTCGTGCACGAGCTTGAGCGCGAGATTTGCGTTGACCTGAAGCGCCATGATGTCCGAGAGGACATCAACGTGGTTAACGACAGGTTAACCCCACTGCGGCGCGGCCTGCGCCAGCAGCCCGCCGAGGCGCACCGGCGATACGCTCAGCGCCAGCCCGGTCTTGTCGTCGGTCTCGACCGCGATGCCCGACAAGGTCGCCGCGCCGGCGCCGGGTTCGAATTTCGCCGTCGGGATCTTGCGCAGGAAGCGGTTGAGCGGCTCGTCCTTCACCATGCCGATGACGGTATCGTAATCGCCGGTCATGCCGGCATCGGTCATGTAGGCGGTGCCGCCCGGCAGCACGCGGTGATCGGCGGTGGGCACATGGGTGTGCGTGCCGACGACCAGCGAGGCGCGACCGTCGCAGAAATAACCCATCGCCTGCTTCTCGCTCGAAGCCTCGCAATGCATGTCGACGACGACAGCGTCGGCGCCTTCGCGCAACGGACAGGCGGCGAGCTCGCGCTCGACCGCGGCGAAGGGATCGTCGAGCGGATCCATGAAGATGCGGCCCATCGCATTGATGACAAGCGCGTGCTGGCCGTTCTTGGCTTCGACGAGAGCCGCGCCGCGACCCGGCGTGCCTTTCGGGTAATTCACCGGCCGCACCAGACGCGGCGCGCGCTCGATGAACACCAAAGCCTCGCGCTGATCCCACGAATGATTGCCAAGGGTCACCGCGTCGGCGCCGGCGTCGATGAGTTCGTTGTAGATCGTCTCGGTTATGCCGAAGCCGCCGGCGGCGTTCTCGCCATTGATGACGACGAGGTCGAGCTTCCAGTCCCTCACCAGTCCGGGAAGCTTGTCGAGAACCACGGCCCGTCCGGAACGTCCGACGATGTCGCCAATAAACAGAAGTCGCATCAGGCTGCTTTCGAAAACGCGATGATTTCTTTTTCCGTTAGCACGAAATCCAGCCGCTGGTCGTGCTCCGTCGCCGGCACCTGCGGTATTTCCTGCAACGCGAAGGCGATGCCGATCGTCACCACTGGCTTCAGCGCGCGCAGGCCGGCAATGGTGCGATCGTAATAGCCGGCGCCGTAGCCGACGCGGTGGCCGGCGCGGTCGAAACAGACGAGCGGCACGAGAACAATGTCGGGCTTCGCCTCCGGCGCGTCCGGCGTCGGCTCGCGAATGCCCCACTGGCCGGACTTGAACTGATCGCCGAATTGGTAGGCGCGCATGATCAGCGGCTTGCCGCGGCCGGCGATGCAGGGCAGCGCCAGCCTGGCGCCGGCGTCGGCGAGCTTGCGCAGCAGCGGCAGCGGATTGATCTCGGTCTTCATCGGCATGAAGCCGGAGACGATCTGGCCAGGCTCGACCGCCACCGGCAGTCCGCGCGCCGCCAGTTCTTCGGCGGCGGCCTGACGTTCGGCCGCCGGCATGGCGTCGCGTTTCGCGAGCGTCGCGGCACGGAGGGCGGATTTTTGCGAGGAGGCTGTATCTGTCAGCATGACCAAACTTATCGTCATTCCGGGGCGCCGCGAAGCGGCGAGCCCGGAATCCATATTCCGCAGCCGGGGTTATGGATTCCGGGCTCGCGTACTGCGCACGCGCCCCGGAATGACAACGTGTGGGAAAGTGCGGAGCCGCAATGGCCGTGAGAGTGTGATCCCGGGAACCTACATAAGTAGGTGGGCGCCATGTGACCAAGCCCACGGGCCTGGCCAGGGACAGCTCCCTTGAGGATCGTAAGGCCCCGGGGAATGTATCCCCCACGCACCTCGCAGCCCCGCCGGGTCAATGTAGTGGCTCGGCCGGGGGGATGCTAGCGGCCGAAACTGGCGCACAGGCAGCGTTTGGCGACGACCTCGCCGTCGGCATCGACCAGCGCGACCCGCGCCGGCAAGCCCGCCCGGCGCATCGCCAGGCATTCGGAAACCGCAACCCGCAGCGCCAGGTCGCGGGAATGATAAGGTCCCATGTCGCGTGTGCCGTCCTCGATCAGCCAGCCGTCATTGCGGCCGGGGCGGACCAGAAAACGGGTGCACTCCATGGCGTAAGCTCTCGGATGGCCGGGAAATAGTAGGCGCCACGAAAGCTAGAAGCGAAATACTTATTCCAGATTAATAGTTTCAAATGAACAAGCGTTTGTTGGTTAGCCGATACCAACGCCGTGTCCCGCCGCCAACGTGTGATTGAGTTTGCGCGTAATACCCTCCAGCCGTTCAGCGGCGGAGTTGAACGCGCCGACCACGGCGTCGGACGCCGCCTTGGCGCGGTCGGCGGCGACGACGCGAGCATCCTTGAGCGCCGCGATCTCGTCCTCGAGGTGGCGGACCTTCCGCGTCATTTCGTTCATCTCGTCCGACACCATCAGCGCCGCCATCACGGTCAGCCGCGTGTCGCCGATTTCGCCGAAGCGCGCACGCAGATCGATGATGCGCTGGTCGATGTCGTGGGCCAGCGCCTGCAGATGCGCTTCCTGACCGTCCTCGCAGGCGAGACGAAACTGCCGGCCGGCAATGGTGGCGTTCACCGTACCCATCGGATCAGGCTTCCTCACCGAGCAGCGACTGGATTTCGCCGATCGCCTTGTCGAGGCGCTCGGCCACGTCGCGATTCACTTCCTTGAGCTGGCGCGCCAAGGCCGCTTCGCCGTCGAGCTGATCGGCCAGCCGCGCGCGATCGACGCCGAGCATCTGCACCTGCGCCGCCAGCGTGTCCTCGTTGCGGTCGGCCTCGCGGCGGCGCTCCACGGCGGCGTCCAGCGCATCGAGCGCGCGCGCCAGCCGCTTGACCGCCGTGTCGAGCGCGCCCTCGCCCGTCACCCGCGGGCCTGCCGGTGCCGGCGCTGCCGGTTCGTTGTCGTCCTGCGCTCTGAAGTCACGCGATCCTATCGCTGCCATCATGTCCAGCACCGCCCGAAAATGCTTGCGGAGCAAATATTTAGAAGCGGAAGCTTACGGGCTGGACGAGCGCTGCGTCAACGTTCCGCGCCCGATATGCCCCGGAGTTTTAGCCCCCCTGTGCACGGCGCAGGACAGCCTGCCCCGTCACATTGACTCAAGGGCCGTGCGTGCTATGCGAACCACGCAAAACGGGCCGTTTTTCCATGTCAGCACCTACCGCTTCCGCCGCCGCGACGCATCCAGATCGTCCGGTGCATGCCGTTGGCGTCACTTCGCCGATGGCGAATGCCATCCGGGCGCTGGCCATGGACGCCGTCCAGCAAGCCAATTCCGGACACCCCGGGTTGCCGATGGGCGCCGCGGACATCGCAACGGTGCTGTTCACGCAATTCCTGAAATTCGATCCGTCGGCGCCGCACTGGGCCGACCGCGACCGCTTCGTGCTGTCGGCCGGCCACGGCTCGATGCTGATGTACGCGCTGCTGTATCTCACCGGCTATTCGTCGGTGACAATGGACGACATCAAGCGGTTCCGTCAGCTCGGCTCGAAGACGCCGGGCCATCCGGAAAACTTCGTCACCGAAGGCGTCGAGACCACCACCGGCCCGCTTGGCCAGGGTCTGGCCACCGCCGTCGGCATGGCGATGGCCGAGCGGCATCTCGCCGCCGAATACGGCGTCGGCATCGTCGATCACAAGACCTATGTGCTCGCCTCCGACGGCGACCTGATGGAAGGCATCAGCCACGAAGCCATCGCGCTCGCCGGCCATCTCAAGCTCAACAAGCTGATCGTGCTGTTCGACGACAACGGCATCTCGATCGACGGGCCCTTGAGCCTCGCCGACTCGGTCGATCAGGTGAAGCGCTTCGAGGCCTGCGGCTGGGCGTCCTGGCGCATCGACGGCCACGACCACAAGCAAATCGCGGATGCGCTGACCAAGGCGCAGAAATCCGACAGGCCGGTGATGATCGCCTGCCGCACCACCATCGGCTTCGGCTCGCCGACCAAGGCCGGCAAGTCGTCGTCGCACGGCTCGCCGCTCGGCGCCGACGACATCAAGGGTACGCGCGAGGCGCTGAAGTGGACCTCCGCGCCGTTCGAAATTCCCGCCGATATTCTCAAGGACTGGCGCAAGGCCGGCGAGCGCTCGAAAGCGGCGCATGCCGACTGGGACAAGCGTCTTGCCGCGCTCGATGGCGCCAAGCGCGCCGACTTCGAGGCGCGCATGAAGGGCGAATTGCCCAAGGCCGCGCTCGAAGCCGCCGTCAAGGCGGTCAAGGAAAGCCTCACCGCCACGCCGAAGGAAATCGCGACGCGCTCGGCCTCCGAGTTCGCGCTGGAGTCGCTGGTGCCGGCGGTGCCGGCCATGGTCGGCGGCTCGGCCGACCTCACCGGCTCGAACAACACGCGCACCAAGTCGATGAAGGCGATGAGCGCCTCGGACTTCTCCGGCCGCTTCGTCAATTACGGCATCCGCGAGCACGGCATGGCCGCGGCCATGAACGGCATGACGCTGCACGGCGGCATCATCCCCTACTCCGGCACGTTCCTGGTGTTCTCCGATTACGCGCGCCCGGCGATGCGGCTCGCGGCGCTGATGGGCACGCGCGCCATCCACGTCATGACGCACGACTCGATCGGTCTCGGCGAGGACGGCCCGACGCATCAGCCGGTCGAGCATCTGGCGGCGCTGCGCGCCATTCCGAACATGCACGTGTTCCGCCCGGCCGACGCGGTCGAGACCGTGGAATGCTGGCAGCTCGCGCTCGAGAATGCGCACGGCCCCAGCGTGCTGGCGCTGACCCGCCAGAACCTGCCGCAGTTGTCGAAGGACTTCATGGGCGCCAACCGCTGCGCCGCCGGCGCCTATGAAATTCACGCCGCCAGCGGCAAGGCTCAGGTGTCGATCTTCGCCACCGGCTCGGAAGTCGCGATCGCCGTCGAGGGCGCCAAGCTGCTCGCCGCCAAGGGCGTCGCCGCCCGCGTCGTCTCGGTGCCGTGCTTCGAATTGCTGTTCGCGCAGCCCGAGGCGAAACGCCGCGCCATCATCGGCGACGCTGCCGTCAAGGTCGGCGTCGAAGCCGCCGTGCGTCAGGGCTGGGATGCGATCATCGGCTCGGACGGCGCCTTCGTCGGCATGACCGGCTTCGGCTCGAGCGCGCCGTACAAGGAACTCTACAAGAAATTCGGCATTACCGCAGAGGCAGTCGCCGACGCGGCGATGAAGAAACTGCATTGATTTACGTCATGGCCGGGTCCTTCCCGGCCATCCACGTCTTTGGAACCCGTCTTTGGCCATGAAGTCCCGGCCATAAACAAGACGCGGATGGCCGGCATAAAGCCGCCATGACGGAGCTGAACGAACGGATTTTTTGACCGGGAGCGACATAGAATGACTATCCGCGTTGCCATCAATGGTTTCGGCCGCATCGGCCGCAACGTCCTGCGCGCCATCGCCGAGAGCGGTCGCAAGGACATCGAAGTCGTCGCCGCCAACGATCTCGGCCCGGTGGAAACCAACGCCCACCTCTTGCGCTATGACTCGGTGCACGGGCGCTTCCCCAAGGAAGTGACGGTCAAGGGCGACAGCATCAGCATCGACGGCAAGGCCATCAAGATCACCGCCGAGCGCGACCCGTCCAAGCTGCCGTGGAAGGACCTCGGCGTCGACATCGCGCTCGAATGCACCGGCATCTTCACCGCCAAGGACAAGGCCTCGGCGCATCTGACCGCCGGCGCCAAGCGCGTGCTGGTCTCGGCGCCTGCCGACGGCGCCGACCTCACCGTGGTCTACGGCGTCAACCACGACAAGCTGACGAAGGATCACCTCGTCGTCTCCAACGCCTCCTGCACCACCAACTGCCTGGCGCCGGTCGCCAAGGTGCTGAACGACGCCGTCGGCATCACCCACGGCTTCATGACGACGATCCACGCCTATACCGGCGACCAGCCGACGCTCGACACCATGCACAAGGATCTGTACCGCGCCCGCGCCGCGGCGATGTCGATGATCCCGACCTCGACCGGCGCCGCCAAGGCCGTCGGCCTGGTGCTGCCCGAGCTCAACGGCAAGCTCGACGGCGTCTCGATCCGCGTGCCGACGCCGAACGTCTCGGTCATCGACTTCAAGTTCGTCGCCAAGAAGTCGACCACCAAGGAAGAGATCAACGAAGCGGTGAAGCGCGCCGCCGAGCAGCAGCTCAAGGGCATCCTCGGCTACACCACGCACCCGAACGTCTCGATCGACTTCAATCACGACCCGCACTCGTCCACCTTCCACATGGACCAGACCAAGGTCATGGACGGCACGCTGGTGCGCGTCATGAGCTGGTACGACAACGAGTGGGGCTTCTCCAACCGCATGGCCGACACGGCCGTGGCGATGGGCAAGCTGATCTGATTGCACTTGTCCCGGGTGCGGCGCGGCACGCCAGTGACGCGCTGCAGACCCGGGACCATTCCAAACTCCGTGTGTGTAACGGTCCCGGTTCAGCAGCGCAGCATTTCATGCCGCGCTGCGCCCGGGACAAGAGATAGAGCATGAGTAGCTTCAACACCCTCGATCACGTCGACGTCAAAGGCAAACGCGTCCTGGTGCGCGTCGATCTCAACGTTCCGGTCGATAACGGCGTCGTCACCGACGCGACCCGCATCGAGCGCATCGGCCCGGCCATCACCGAGCTTGCCGACAAGGGCGCCAAGGTGATCCTGCTCTCGCATTTCGGCCGGCCGAAGGGCGTCGATCCCAAGCAATCCTTGAAGCCGGTCTCCGCCGAAGTCGCGCGCATCATCAAGCGCAAGGTCGGCTTCGCGCCCGACTGCGTCGGCGAGGCCGCCGAGAAGGCGGTCGCCGCCATGCATTCCGGCGACATCCTCTGCCTCGAGAACACGCGCTTCCACGCCGGCGAGGAAAAGAACGATCCGGCCTTCGTCGAGCAGCTCGCCAGGCTCGGCGACATCTGGGTCAACGACGCCTTCTCCGCCGCGCATCGCGCCCATGCCTCGACCGAAGGTCTCGGCCACAAGCTGCCCGCTTATGCCGGCCGCGCCATGCAGGAAGAGCTGGTGGCGCTGACTCGCGCGCTCGACAAGCCGGAACGGCCGCTCGCGGCCATCGTCGGCGGCGCCAAGATCTCGACCAAGCTCGAACTGCTCGGCAACTTGCTGAAGAAGGTCGATGCGTTGATCATCGGCGGCGCCATGGCCAACACGTTCTTGCTGGCGCAAGGCAAGAAGATGGGCAAGTCGCTGGTCGAAGCCGATCTCGTTCCGACCGCGCAGAAGATCATGGAGCAGGCCAAGGCCGACAAGCGCGACATCGTGCTGCCGGTCGACGTCGTCGTGGCGCAGAAGTTCGAAGCCAACGCGCCGTCGCGCGTCGTCGGTGTCGATGAGGTCGGCGACGCCGACATGGTGCTCGATATCGGGCCGAAGAGCGTCGAACGCGTCGTCGCGGTGCTGTCGCGCGCCAAGACCTTGGTGTGGAACGGCCCGTTCGGCGCCTTCGAGATGGAACCGTTCGACAAGGGCACCGTTTCCGTTGCCGAAGCCGCCGCCGAGTTCACGCAGGCCGGCCGCCTCGTCACGGTCGCGGGCGGCGGCGATACCGTCGCGGCGCTCAACGCCGCGAACGTCACCGACCGATTCACCTATGTTTCCGCCGCCGGCGGCGCCTTCCTCGAATGGCTCGAGGGCAAGGCTCTGCCGGGGGTCGAGATACTGAGAGTAAAGTAACCGAAACTGTCATGCCCGCGAAAGCGGGTATCCAGCTCTTGATGCAGACCGTTGCAGAAATTGCTGGATCGTCCGCCTTCGCGGACGATGACATCAAATGCAATGACGAAAGAGTGAGGGGAGTCGACAATGAATCTCGCTGACCTGAACAAAGTGGCGGTCGCCATGACCGCGAATGGCAAGGGCATTCTCGCCGCCGATGAGTCGACCGGCACCATCAAGAAGCGCTTCGACGCCATCAAGACCGAGAACACCGAGGACAACCGCCGCGACTATCGCGAGCTGATGTTCCGCACCGCCGAGGCGATGAAGAACTGCATCTCCGGCGTCATTCTCTATGACGAGACCATCTGGCAGAAAGCCAAGGACGGCACGCCGCTCGTCAAGATCATCGAGCAGATGGGCGCCATTCCCGGCATCAAGGTCGACGAAGGCACCAAGCCGCTGCCGAACTGCCCGGGCGAACTGATCACCGCCGGTCTCGACAAGCTGCCCGATCGCCTGCCGAAGTACTATGAGCAGGGCGCGCGCTTTGCCAAGTGGCGCGCGGTGATCGATATCGGCGCCGGCATCCCGAGCTACACCGCGATTCACACCAATGCGCACGCGCTGGCCCGCTATGCCGCGCTGTGCCAGGCCAACCAGATCGTGCCGATCGTCGAGCCGGAAGTGCTGATGGACGGCGAGCACGACGCCGATCAGTGCTACATGGTCACCGAGTTCATGCTCAAGGAGACCTTCCAGCAGCTCTACTATCAGAAGGTCGCGCTCGAAGGCATCGTGCTCAAGCCGAACATGGTCGTGCCGGGCAAGAAATCGGCGAAGAAGGCGTCGGTGCAGGAAGTCGCCGAGAAGACCGTGAAGCTGCTCAAGGCCTGTGTGCCCGGCGCGGTGCCCGGCATCGCCTTCCTGTCCGGCGGCCAGTCGGATGAAGAGGCCACCGCGCATCTCGACGCCATGAACAAGATCGGCAACCTGCCCTGGAACCTGACCTTCTCCTACGGCCGCGCGCTGCAGGCCGCGCCGCAGAAAGCCTGGGCCGGCAAGTCCGAGAACGTCGCCGCCGCGCAGGCCGCGTTCAACCACCGCGCCAAGATGAACTACCTCGCCGCCAAGGGCGAGTGGAAGAAGGACATGGAAAAGGCGGCGTAGTCTTTTCCCGGGCGCAGTGCAGCGCTCATGCCTGTCACCACCGGGCATAGCCCGTCGAAGACGGGCGTAAACGCCCTTACGACCCGGTGGTCCCGCTTAGGGGCGCAATGACTTTGCCCGCCTAAGCGGGATGGCCGGGTCAAGCCCGGCCATGACAAACAAAGAGAGATGAACGCTCAATAATAAAAAGGCCGCCCACATTGGGCGGCCTTTTCTTCTACACGCCGGCGTCGTTCGAAATCGCCGAACGCCGCGGCGCTGACTTTACGGGCAGTCGGTCTTGCTGACGGTCTTCGAACCGCCGAGCGCGCTGTCCTTGTGCACCGTCTTCGAGGTGCAGTCGCCGGTCGCGCCCGAGCCGGTCGTCGTCGTCGTCGTCTTGGAGTCGAGGCCGAGCGGGCCGGTGCGCTCCTTGGTGGTCACCGTGGTCGAGGTGCTCGGCTCGACGGTCACGGCCGGCTTCTCGGTGGTGATGACGGTGGTCTGCGCATTCGCGGCGATCGCGCCGAAGGCGGTCGCGGCAACGGCGAGAGCGATAACGGACATCTTCATGGGTCGCCTCCTCAAAGCGTCATATGATGCAATCTCGTGTCGGCCATCTAACGCTGCGGGCGGCCGCCTGTTCCGCAGATTCGTGACGGCCGCGACAGCGCAGGGCTCGTGCGCCAGGTTCGCCGTTGAAGAGAGTGGAACAACGTCTTACGGTGCGCCGCGTTCCAAACAGACCCGAGGAAATCGCCCGTGATCGATCTTTACACCTGGACCACGCCGAACGGCCGCAAGGCATCCATCATGCTCGAGGAAATCGGCCTGCCCTACAAAGTCCACGCCGTCGACATCGGCAAGGACGAGCAGTTCAAGCCGGAGTTCTTGAAGATCGGTCCGAACAATCGCATCCCGGTGATCGTCGATAACGACAACGGCCTGTCGCTGATGGAATCCGGCGCCATCCTGATCTATCTCGCCGACAAGACCGGCAAGCTGATGCCGAAGTCCGGCGAAGGCCGCTACAAGGTGATCGAGTGGCTGATGTGGCAGATGGGCGGCCTCGGGCCGATGCTCGGCCAGGCGCATCACTTCCACAAACAGAATCCCGGCAAGGTGCCCTATGCCGAGGAACGCTATCTGAAAGAAGCGCAGCGGCTCTACAAGGTGCTGAACACGCAATTGGCGAAGGGCGATTATGTCGCCGGCGATTATTCGATCGCCGATATTTCGATCTGGCCGTGGGTGTCGCGCTTCGAATGGCACGGCGTCGATCTCAATGACTTCCCCAACGTCAAACGCTGGTACACCGCCATCGCCGCCCGCCCCGCGGTGCAGAAGGGCTATCAGGTGCCGAAGGACATGGGCCCGATCCCGATGCCCAAGTAGCCGGCGATTCGAACATGCTGAAATAATGTGATTGGAACGACGGCCATGGCTCATCCGCATCTGCCCGTCAGCCGCGACGACATCGCCGCGACGGAACGCGTCATCCGGCCCTTCATTCGCCGCACGCCGACGATCACCGTCAATGCCGCCGACTTCGGCCTCGGCGCCGCGCCGCTCGACCTGAAACTCGAACTTCTGCAGCATTCGGGCTCGTTCAAGGCGCGCGGCGCTTTCACCAATCTCCTGCAACGCGAGGTGCCGAAGGCCGGCGTCATCGCCGCGTCCGGCGGCAATCACGGCGCCGCGGTCGCTTATGCCGCGCAGCAGCGGGGCGTACCGGCGGCGATCTTCGTGCCCAGCATCGCCTCGCAGGCCAAGATCGACCGCATCAAGAGCTATGGCGCCGACATCGTCGTCGGCGGCGATCGCTATGCCGATGCGCTGGCGGCCAGCGAAGTGCGCGCGGCCGAGACCGGCGCGCTTCAGGTCCACGCCTTCGAGCAGATCGAGACCTTGCGCGGCCAGGGCACCGTCGGCCTCGAGATCGAAGCCGACGCGCCGGACGCGACGACGGTGCTCGTCGCCGTCGGCGGCGGCGGCCTGATCGGCGGCGTTGCCGCGTGGTTTGCCGGCGCGAGGAAAGTCGTGGCCGTCGAACCGGCCGAGGCGCCGACCTTGCACGACGCCTTCGCCGCCGGCCGGCCGGTCGACGCGCCGACGGGCGGCATCGCCGCCGACAGCCTGGCGCCGCGCCGCATCGGCGAGATGGCCTTCGCCATCGCCTCGGCTCATGTCGATCCCGCGGTCGTGCTGGTTGGCGACGACGACATCCGCCGCGCCCAGGCGGCGCTGTGGTCGGTGCTGCGGGTGGTGGCCGAGCCCGGCGGCGCCGCGGCCTTCGCCGCGCTGCTGTCGGGGCGTTACCGCCCGGCGCCGGGCGAGCGGATCGCCGTCCTGGTCTGCGGCGGCAATACGACGGCGGTCAATTTCTCGGCTTGATCGCCGCAGCGGCTGTGGGCAAGAAGCCGGCGAGAAACGCCCCTATTCCGCCCGATTAGGCTAGCATGGCAGCGTCATGGCCCAACGCCCGAAAAATCCCGAGCCGCGCCCGCAGCCGCGCCTCTATCTCGTCACGCCGGCGCTGGCGGATACCGCTGGCTTTGCGGCCACGCTGAAGGACGCGCTTGCCGCGGGCGACGTCGCGGCCGTGCTGGTCCGCCTGACCGACGCCGACGAGCGCACCCAGATCAACCGCATCAAGGCGCTCGCCGCCGCCGTGCAGAGCGCCAGCGCCGCGCTGCTGATCGACGGCCATGCCAATCTGGTTGCCAAGGCCGGTGCCGACGGCGCCCATGTCTCCGGCATTGGCGATGTCACCGACGCGCTCGAGGCGCTGAAACCGGATTGGATCGTTGGCGGTGAAGGACTATCGAGCCGCCACGACGTCATGACCGCGGCCGAGGCCGGCTGCGACTACGTCATGTTCGGCGAGGTCGACGCCGACGGCCGCCGCGCGCCGTTCGACGCCATCCGCGAGCGGGTGTCGTGGTGGGCCGAGGTTTTCGAGGCGCCCTGCGTCGCCTATGCCGCGTCGCTCGACGAAGTCGCGCCGCTGGTCGAGGCCGGCGCCGACTTCATCGCCGTCGGTCACGACGCCGGCGACTGGATCTGGCGCGACCCGGCCCGCGCGATCGCCGCGCTGGCGCCGCATCTCAAGCTGCCCGAGGGCGCGCTATGAGACTGGCGCGTTCGGCCCTGCTGATGGCGCTCGTTGCGTTCACGGCGCCCGCTCTGGCGCAGACCAAGACGCCGCCGAAAAGCGCGCCGCTACCGACACCCGCACCGGCACCCGCCGCGCCCGACAGCGACAATGCCGACCTCGCCTACGGCGCCTATCAGCGCGGCTTCTTCGTCACCGCCTTCAACGAAGCGACCAAGCGCGCCAACAAGAACGACCCGGCGGCGATGACGCTGCTCGGCCTGCTCTACGCCAACGGCCAGGGCGTGCCGCGCGACGACGCCAAGGCGGCGCAGTGGTACAAGCTGGCCGCCGCCAAGGGCGATCGCGATGCGCTGTTCGCGCTCGCCATGTTCGCCTTCGAAGGCCGCGGCGGCAATCGCGACGCCGCCGAAGGCGCGCGGCTTTTGACCGAAGCCGCCAAGCTCGGCCACCCGGCCGCCAATTACGATCTCGGCCTCCTGTATCTGCAGGGCCAGCAATATCCGCAGGACTTCAACAAGGCGGGCGAACTGTTCCGCGTCGCCGCCAATGCCGGCAATGCGGAAGCGCAGTATGCGCTCGCGGTCATGTACAAGCAGGGCCGCGGCGTGCCGAAGGATTTGAAACAGGCCGCGTTCCTGCTGGCGAAAGCCTCGATCGCCGGCAATGTCGATGCCATGGTCGAATTCGCCATCATGCAGTTCAACGGCGAAGGCACCGAGAAGGACGAAAGCGGCGCCGCCCAAACCTTCCTGCGCGCGGCGCGGCGCGGTTCGCCGATCGCGCAGAACCGCCTCGCCCGCATCCTGATGGCCGGACGCGGCATGCCCGCCGATCCGGTCGAGGCCCTCAAGTGGCACATCGTCGCCAAGGCGGCCGGCGCCGGCGATCCCGACCTCGACGCCTTCGCCGCCAAGCAGACCCAGCAGGTCCGCGACGCCGCCGACAAGGCCGCCAAGAAGTGGATGTCGACCATGGCGGCGCTGACGCCTTAACCTCGCCGTCCAGCCCGCGCTTGACGCGGACGCCGCCTCCGGGCAGAGACCCCGCCATGCACCATTCCGCTTTGCTCAACGTCATGATCGCGGCCGCGCGCAAGGCCGCGCGCTCGCTCAAGCGCGATTTCGGCGAGGTCGAGAACCTCCAGGTCTCGCTCAAGGGACCGGCCAATTTCGTCTCGGCCGCCGACCGCAAGGCCGAGGAGACGCTCTATGCCGAGCTCACCAAGGCCCGGCCCGGCTACGGCTTTCTCGGCGAGGAAGGCGGCATTCGCGAAGGCGACGACAAGACGCATCGCTGGATCGTCGATCCGCTCGACGGCACCACCAACTTCCTGCACGGCATTCCGCAATTCGCCATCTCGGTGGGGCTGGAGCGCGAAGGCGTCATCGTCGCCGGGCTGGTCTACAATCCGATCACCGAGGAACTGTTTATTGCCGAGAAGGGCAAGGGCGCGTTCCTCAACGACCACCGCATTCGCGTCGCCGGCCGCAAGAACCTTGCCGACGCCGTGATCGCCTGCGGCCTGCCGCATCGCGGCCGCGGCGACCTTGCTCTCGGCCTGCGCGAAACCGGCGCGATGCAGGATCAGGTCGCGGGCCTGCGCCGCTTCGGCGCCGCCGCGCTCGATCTGGCTTATGTCGCCGCCGGCCGCTTCGATGGCTACTGGGAACGCGACCTGAGCCCGTGGGACCTCGCCGCCGGTATCATCCTGGTGCGCGAGGCCGGCGGCTTCGTCTCCGACTGCGACGGCGCCGACGCCATGCTCGACAAGGGCTCGGTCGCGGCCGGCAACGAGACGATCCGCAAGGAAATCGTCCGGGTGCTCAAGAGCGCCTAGCGCGCGCCGCGCCGAAGACCGTAATTTCAACCCAATCGCGTTATTTAACGCCGCCGGTTCCGGCTGCGGATCAATTTCGCTTGTCACCGGTCTGTGTCATATTGGCGGGTAGTTTCCGGTGCCGGAATCGGCCGGCAGGCCTGCCCCCTTTTTGAGGCGAAAAGCCCAAGAACAAGCCCAGGACGCTTATGGCCAAAGACATTGACCCGCTGAAATTGTCGTCCCCGCGCATATTCCTGTTCCGGATGGCCATCTTCGTCATCCTCGGCGGGCTGATTGCCTTCCTGCTCTACAAGCAGATCCAGACCGCGTTCATGGCCAATCCCGGCCTCAACGCCGTGATCATCGCGGTGCTGCTCATCGGCATCGTGCTCTCGGTGCGCCAGGTGGCGCGGCTCTATCCGGAAATCGCCTGGGTCAACAATTTCCGCCTCGCCGATCCCGGCCTCGCCGTCGACCGGCCGCCGGTGCTGCTGGCGCCGATGGCGGCGATCCTCGGCAGCCGCATGGGCCGCATGGCGATGTCGCCGCAGCTCATGCGCTCGATCCTCGATTCGATCGCGACGCGCCTCGACGAAGCGCGCGACATCCTGCGCTACATGACCGGCCTTCTGGTCTTCCTCGGCCTGCTCGGCACCTTCTGGGGCCTCATCGAAACCGTGGGTTCGGTCGGCGCCGTCATCCAGGGTCTCAAGACCGGCGGCGATGCCGGTTCGATGTTCGACACCTTGCGCGACGGCCTTGCCGCGCCCTTGTCCGGCATGGGCATCTCGTTCTCGTCCTCGCTGTTCGGTCTCGCCGGTTCGCTGGTGCTCGGCTTCCTCGATCTGCAATCGAGCCAGGCGCAGAACCGCTTCTACACCGAACTCGAGGACTGGCTGTCCACCACCGTGTCCGACTACACCGCCGAGCCCGCCGGCGCGCCGAGCGCCATGCCGTTCGAGATGCGCAGCGCCGTCGAGAAGCTGCGCGAGGCGGTCGAGCAGACCGGCTCGGGCAAGCAGGCCTCGATCGCCATGGCCAATCTCGCCGAGGCGATCCAGGGCCTCGTCCATCACATGCGCACCGAACAGCAGATGATCCGCGACTGGGTCGACGGCCAGGCCGAGCAGCAGCGCGAGATCAAGAAGCTGCTCGAAGTCATGGTGCGCGAGCGCGTCGAACGCTGACGCCGGAGTGAAGTAACAATGGCGCTTGCGAAATACCGCCGCGGCGAAAGCGGGATGAACTACTGGCCGGGCTTCGTTGACGCGCTGTCGACGCTGATCCTGAGCATCATCTTCATCCTCACCGTCTTCGTCGTCGTGCAGTTCGTGCTGCAGCAGGAAATCTCCGGCAAGGACACCGCGCTGCAGCGCCTCAACGCCCAGATCGCGCAGCTCACCGAACTGTTGTCGATGGAGACCTCGAGCAAGGGCGATCTCGAGCAGCAGATGGCGCAGTTGCGCGCCTCGCTCGCCACCGCCGAGGCCGACCGCGACAAGTACAAGGGCATCGCCGAAGGCTCGGGCGCCGGGCTGTCCGCGGCGCAAGGCAAGGCCAGCGATCTGGCCAGCCAGCTCGAGGGCGAGAAGAAGATCTCGGCCAAGGCGCTGGCCCAGGTCGAAATCCTCAATCAGCAGATCGCCGCCTTCCGCCGGCAACTCGCGGCGCTCGAAACCGCGCTCGACGCCTCGGAGAAGAAGGACAAGGAATCGCAGGCGCAGATCGCCAATCTCGGCCAGCGCCTCAACCTCGCGCTGGCGCAGCGCGTCGAGGAGCTCAAGAGCTACAGCTCCGACTTCTTCGGCCGGTTGCGCCAGATCATCGGCAACCGTCCCGACATCCGCATCGTCGGCGACCGTTTCGTGCTGCAGTCCGAATTGCTGTTCGACACCGGCAAGGCCGATCTGAAGCCGGAAGCCCTGCCGGAGATCGACAAGATCGCGGCGGCGATGGTCGAAATCGGCGCCAAGATCCCGGCCGACATTCCGTGGGTGTTGCGCGTCGATGGTCACACCGACGTCCGCCCGATCAGCGGCGGGATCTACAAGTCGAACTGGGATCTGTCGGCGGCACGCGCCATCGCCGTGGTCAAATATCTCGCCACCAAGGGCATCGCGCCGCAGCATCTGCTCGCCGCCGGCTTCGGCGAATTCCAGCCGATCGACACCGGCACCACCGACGAGGCCTATCGCAAGAACCGCCGCATCGAGTTCAAGCTGACGGAGCGGTGAACTGATCCGGCTTCCGCACATTCTGGATGAAAAAAGCCAGGGCAATCATGTCCGTCTACGTCGATGACGCCATCTGGAACTGGCAGGGCCGCAAATGGTGCCACCTGCTGGCCGACGATATCGACGAATTGCACCGCTTCGCCCGCGAGCTGGGGCTGCACCGCTCGTCCTATCAGGGGCCGCCGAAGACCGGGAAGCCGCATTACGACCTCACCGCTGTCGAGCGCGAACGCGCGCTGCGCTACGGCGCCATCGCCTGCGACCGCTCGGCCATCATTGTCGTGCTCCGGCAATTGCAGGCGCAGCTCAAGCGCGCCGCCTGACGGCTGCGGCTCGCCGGATGCGAGAGCCACTTCTTCACAGCCAATTCAACATCGCCGATAGAAATACCGTTTCGTCGTTGTAGTATAGCGCATGATCGCCACGCTTCGAGCCTATTTGCCCGCCGACGAGAACGAAGCCATCGAGTTGTGGCGCCGCACCTGGGCCGAACACTATCCGCGCATCGATTTCAACATCCGCGTGCCGTGGTGGCGCGAACGCTGGCGCAACGAACTGGTGCCGAACACACAGATCGTGCTCGCCAACATCGACAGCATGCTGGTCGGTTTCGTCACGGTCGATCCGAAGACCGGCTATCTCGATCAGATCGTGGTGGCGCCCGAGCATTGGGGAAGCGGCATCGCCAAGGCGCTGCTCGATGAAGCCAAGCGTCTGTCGCCGGGCGGCCTCACGCTTCTGGTCAACAAGGACAACGACCGGGCGATCGCGTTCTATCGCAAGCACGCGTTCGTCGATGACGGCGAAGATCGTAATCCGGTGTCGGGCATTCCGGTGAACCGGATGCGGTGGCGGCCGCGATAAACATCCTCAAGTCAGACGAAGACCGCCGATAGAACGAAAAGCGATAATCAAAAAAATTCCAACTGCCGAACCGCAGGGGGACAGCCCCTGTTCAAAAACCGCCCCCCCGCACTGCTCAGCTCTACTTGAGCTGGGTCGAGACCTTGTCGAGGTTCGTGTTGATCTTGGTGCCGATCGTGTTGACGGTCGCGATGATGACGACGGCGATGCCGGCGGCAATCAGGCCGTATTCGATCGCCGTGGCGCCGGACTCGTCCTTGAGGAAGTTAAGAAGCTTGGCCATCCAATTACTCCATTGCGTTTACTATGGCGGCGAAGATGAAGGTGTTCGTCTGCTCAGCCCCGAACGGCACCGTGGGAATGCCGCGCCGGAATCGTGTGGATCAACGATGCCCCTGGTATAGGGGTATCCCGTAAACTCACCGTAAACACGGTTGTCTAATTTTTAGATGACCTACCTTTAGTTGCACACGTTTTGTGTGTGGAAAGGAACCGTTATCGCCGCCGCAGCGGCATTATTCGCCGCCCCCTTGACATTAATTCCTATTGGTATTATTCCTATTTCCGGCTGGCTCGACGAGGGGCGTCTTCCGGAGACGTGCCGAAGATGGAGCCGGCCGCGGCGCCTGCGGGCGGGGCTCGTAACCCCGCCTCCGGGAGGTCGCGGGCAGCCGTCCGGGGCTACTACGAGCCCCCGCCCTTCAGTGGGCTGGACGCGGTGCCGGTGAAGGCGGGCGAAAGCCCGCCGGAGGTCATGCCGCCTCACAAGGGCGCATGATCGTGGCCGGCACCCGGAAGCTACGGCCCCGCGAACACAAATCGCCGCCGGTGGAGCGCCGTGAGGCGCCTCTCCGCGATCGCAAGCGGAGAGAAGACGCCTCGCCAGCGTCTCGGGCGGCCGCGCCGGCCGCTCAGGAGGTCTCGCAAACCTCCGCGTTTCACGGCGCTCCGCTCCCCTCACGGCAATGAGGGACGGACCAGCAAGCCCGGCGCCCCCGCGCCGCCAAACAACAGGGGCGATGACGCGCGCATTGAGTTCGGCGCCACCGTCATCATGTGACAGTCCTTTGTCGCGACGCGACGATACCGTCAATTGCCCACAGCAAGCTGCGCGAGACGGATATTTCCCTGATGACGCTGCACATTTTTGCTAAACGGAATTCACAACTCAGGCCGGCGCGGGCAACACGGTGGCGAGCAAAACCATAGAAGCGGCAGGCGGGATCGTGGTGCGCAAAGGCGGCCGCGCGCTGATCGCCGTCGTGCAGCGCGCCAAGGACGATGCCTGGGTGCTGCCGCGCGGCAAGCTCAAGCGTGACGAAAACCCGATGGCCGGCGCCAAGCGCGAGGTCGTCGAGGAGACCGGGCATCGCGTTGCCGTCCACGAATATGTCGGCGCCATCACCTATCGCGCCGGCGGCCGGCCGAAGGTCGTGCAGTTCTGGCGCATGGAGGCCGACAAGGATCCGAGCCACGAACTGATGCGCGACATCGTCGCCGTCGAATGGCTGCCGCTGAAGGCGGCGATCCGGCGGTTGAGCTATCCGCTCGAGAAATTGTTTCTGCGTCATGCCGCGGCGCGCGCCATCGCCAAGCACAAGCGCCGCGCCGCCAAGCGCAAGGCCCGGCGCGACACCAAGCACCGCGCCGTCGGCAAGCCGGTGCCGAAGAAATCCGGCGCCGTCGCCAAACTCAGCAAGCCGCCGAAGCTGAAGCTGCTCAAAAAGAAGCACAAGGACGGCAAGCGGAAGAGCGGCAGACGCCGCGCCGCGGGCAAGGCGAAGCGAAAATAAAGACGCGGGCTGCGTGTGGCCGCGGCGGCCGGCGAGCGCCTCGCCACGATTCCTCCGCAATCACCCCGCCAGGACGGCAAAAATGCCTGTGATTTCCGTCGATCACATTCAGTTTGCGTTCAGCGGCCGCGCCGGAACCTCGTCAGCGCGCTCAACGTTAACAGCGCGCGAACATGCCGCAGGAAATTGGCTGAAGCCCCGTTCAATCGATAAGGCCACACACAAATCGGCGAACCCAGGAGGTGCGCTATGACCCGCTTCGGAAAGACCCTGACAGCGCTTGCCGCTGCCGCCACTCTCACCATTGCCGCCGTCGCGGCGCCGCAGCCGGCTGAAGCCCGCGGCGGCCGTATTGCCGCCGGCATCATCGGCGGCCTCGCCGCCGGCGCCATCATCGGAGGCATCGCCTCCAACGGCTACGGCTACTATGGCGGCCCGGCTTACGCCTACGGCCCCGGCCCGTATTACTACGGCCCCGGCCCGGTCTATTACGGCCCGCACTGCTGGTGGCGCCGCGAGCGCATCTGGGACGGCTATGGCTGGCGCCTGCGCCGCGTCCGGGTCTGCAACTAAGGCCCTGTTTCCCTCAGAGAAGCCGAAAAGCCCGGGACCGGCAACGGAACCGGGTTTTTTGTGACCCGCGTCACAGCTCCTGCCTTGTTCCCGGCCTATTCAGAATGCACCACCGGCTGCGCGAGGCGCGCCGGAACCCTGGAGATGACGATGAAAAAGATCATTCTCGCCATTGCCGCCGCCGCGACCATCGCCGCCGGTTCGATGGCGGTGTCGAGCCCCGCCGAAGCCCGCTGCCACGGCTGTGGCGTCGCGGCCGGGGTCATTGGCGGCATCGCCGCCGGCGCAATCATCGGCGGCGCCATCGCCAACGGCCAGCCGCGCTACTACGCGCCGGAACCCGGCTATGTCGTCTATGACGGCTATTCGCGCCGCTACCCGGTGTCGTGCCCCGGCGGCTACTGGGCCCGCCGCCCCCTGCACGACCGCTGGGGCAACTTCGTCGGCTGGTCCCGGCCCCGTTTCGTCTGCCCTTAAGCTTCGCGTAACCACCCCGGCGCACACTCCGGCCGGTTTCCGTGAATTGGCTTCGGCCTGAAAGGATGAGTTCCATGAATTTCAAGGTCATCGCCCTCACCGCGGCGGCTTTGTCGGTGGCCGCGCTGCCGACCACGGCGGATGCGCGTTGCCACGGCTGCGGCGTCGCCGCCGGCGTCGTTGGCGGCCTGGCCGCCGGCGCCATCATCGGCTCGGCCATCGCCGGCCCGCGTGCCTACGAAGTTCCGCCGCCGGCCTATTACGGCCCCGCCCCCGCCCCGGTTTATGTGGAACCGGCCCCGGAATATTACGAAGGCCCGGCCTGCCATATCGAGCGGCAGCGTTTCTGGGATGGCTACGGCTGGCGCCATCGTCGCGTCGAAGTTTGCGACTAACTGAATGAAGCTGGCGCCCGGTTTCACCATCTCCGGGCGCCGGGAAAAGACGATCCTCGAAGGAAGGGCGGCGGCCCTGAACCTCCGGCCGTCCCCTTCGAGGGTTTTTCCTTTCGCGGTGCCGTCCTCAGCACCGCAAATCCCAGCGCCCCGATTAGCGCCGCATGTGCGACAGCACCGCCGCCGTCGGCCAGCAATCGACCTTAAGACCGTTGCGCTTCTGATAGTGCCCGACCGCCGCTCGTGTGAGCATGCCGGCCTTGCCGTCGATCTTGTCCTTGTAGAATCCAAGGTCGGTCAGCCGCTTCTGCATCGCCTCGACATCGGTCGTCTTGAGCTGCTCGCTCTTGCTCCACGGCGTGACGAAGGACTTGGCGCCGGCGATGCGGTCGGACAGGTGGCCGACGAACAGCACATAGAGATCCGAAAAATTGTAGTCCTTGATGACGAAGTAGTTCTTCGACGTAAGGAACGACGGCCCGTATGAGCCTTCCGGCTGCAGCAGCGATGCCGGCGTCGCCAGCGCCTCCGGCGTCAGCTTGCGTGGTGGGATCAGCAGGTAGCCGCGCTTGACCCATTCGCCGATCGGCATCTTCACCTCGGGTACGCCGATCGAGCAGTCGCCGTTCTCCGGCGCGCGCACTTCATAGGCCCAGCGCTCGCCACGCTGCCAGCCGCGGCCGGCGAGTTGCCGGGCCGCCGAGGCCAGCGCATCCGGCACCGAATGGAAGATGTCGATGCGGCCGTCGTGATCGAAATCGACCGCGTAGCGGTAGTAGTCCGACGGCAGGAACTGGGTGAGGCCGAGCGCACCGCCCCACGACGAGCGCATGTCCGAGCGCGGTACGCCGTCCTGCAACATCTTCAGCGCGTGAACGAACTCGTCCTGGTACATGGCCTTGCGCCGGCCGGTGTAGGCCTGCGTCGCCAGCACGCGGATGCCGTCATGCGGCAGCTTGTAGGATCCGTAGTCGGTCTCGCGCGCCCAGATCGCCAGTACGACATTGCCGGGCACGCCGATCTCTTTCTCGATACGCGCCAGCGTGTCGCGATATTGGGCCTGCAACTGCTGGCCGCGCGCGGCGAGCCGATCGAAGCTTTTCTCCCGCAGATATTGCGACGGCGTCTGCACGAACTCGGGCTGACCGGGGGGCGGCCTTTCCGGCCGGCCGGCTATCTCGAGATCCGGCAGCGACAGATCCGGCGTCAGGCCCTTGATCGCGGCGTCGAACACAGGCCGCGTCACGCCAATCTTTTCAGCACGCGGCCACATCGATTCGAGAAAGCGGTCGAACGCCGCGTCCGCCGACGCGCGATTCGGCAGCGTCAGCGCGACGACGAGCGCGACAGCCGCTACATGTGGTTTGCACAATCGCAGCCAACACAGCATCGAGCTTTCCTTCGAACGTTCGAGGAACATCCGCGAATCGGAGAACGGATCGTGGCCGGTAAATTCAACATTAACGCGGCATCTCATGAAGCTTCAATCGCAACAGCCAGGGCCGACGCAGTATCAAGCTTGTGCCTTGATCGACATGGAGGTCCCCGTCTAGGGGACGTCTTCCTTCGTCGTTCCAAAGGTGCTTCGTGCCCATCAAACTCAACATCATCGTCGGCTCAACCCGCCCCGGCCGTATCGGCCTTCCCATCGCAAAGTGGTTCAATGAGGCGGTCAGCAAGGACGCGCGTTTCGAACCTGCTCTCGTCGATCTCGCCGAGATCAACCTGCCCATGTTCGACGAGCCGAAGCATCCGCTCATGCAAGACTATCAGCACGAACACACCAAAAAGTGGTCGAAGATCGTCGCCGCGGCCGATGCCTATGTCTTCGTCACCCCGGAATACGACTATTTCGCCCCGGCGCCGCTGATCAACGCCCTCACCTATCTGTCCAAGGAATGGCACTACAAGGCGGCCGGCCTCGTCAGCTATGGTGGCGTCTCAGGCGGCCTGCGGTCCGCGCAGTCCATCAAGCTCATGCTGACCGGATTGAAGATGATGCCGCTGCCGGAAGGCGTGCCGATGCCGTTCGCCGGCAAGCAGATCGAGAACGGCGTGTTCAAGTCGAACGAGCTGATCGACCTGAGCGTCAAGAACATGCTCGACGAATTGGCGAAATGGACCGGAGCGCTGGCGGCGCTGCACGCCAAGTAGCGTTGTCGGCAGAGACCGCCGCTGAAAGAGGGCCGCCCGTTCGATCAACGGGCGGCCTCCTCAATTCCGGCTGCGGCCACAGCCGCCGGTCAGTGATGGCCCGGCTTGATGTAAGCCGCTTGGCTGATCTTCTCGACATAGGCGATGCCGATCGCCGAGAACACGAACAAGCCATGGATGATCGCTTGCCACATTACTCCGGTGGAGGTGTATGACGAGCCGTCCTGGCCGAGTTGGCCAGCGTAGATGAAGGTGCGCAGCAGGTGAATCGACGAGATGCCGATGATCGCCATTGCCAGCTTGATCTTCAGGACGCTGGCGTTGACGTGGCTGAGCCACTCGGGCTGATCCGGATGCCGCTCTAATTCGAGGCGCGACACGAAGGTCTCATAGCCACCGACGATGACCATGATCAGCAGGTTTGAGATCATCACGACGTCGATCAGGCCGAGCACCACGAGCATGATTTCCTGCTCGGTGAACTTCATGGCGCCGAGCACGAGGTGCCACAGCTCCTTGAGGAACAGGACGACATAGACGCCCTGGGCGACGATCAGGCCGAGATAGAGTGGCAGTTGCAGCCAGCGCGACGAAAAGATGAGCTGGGGCAGCGGCCGCAGTTGCCCGGCAAGCTCTCGGGGCGGCGTGGGAACGTCGGCCGACATCGACATGGCGGTATAATCCTCAGGTGGCAGCGCGCGGCGGGAGGCCAGCGGCAGGCGAGCGCAGGATTTATAGGCGATTCGGCTGTCGGCAAGGATGGCGGACCCGGGGCGGCCTGCGCCAAGACGCCGCGCGGAGCCGTCATAAAATCGCACCAGGTTGCGCCCGCGCCCTAACGGCCCCTTCCAAGCCGCCCTGAACAATGAAACTCTTGGCGCCGGATGCGGTTGGGTCAGGGGGGCCATATATGAGGCGGCGAGTTATTGCGGCCGGCTTTGCCGTGGTCGGCGTCATTGCCATGACCACTGCGGCATCGGCGCAGGTTTGCGTTCTGGGAATTTTCGGCGCGGCGATCTATGTCGCCACTACCGAAAAGCGCGAATTGACGCAGAAGGAAGCCATGACCTGCGGATTGTCGCGCCTCGTCGAGGACAAGAAGAGCGACGAGGCCAAGGCCTCCAAAGACAAGAAATCCGTCAGGGCAGCAAAAGCTGCGGCCAAGAAGAAGACCGACTAATCGATGGAAGGATCGACGACATGGACATCAAGCGCAGCGGCTCGCGGCCGTCCGGCAAAGGGCCGTCCGATTACTTCACGGGCAGCGTCCGCATCGATCCGTTGCTCGAAGCGCCGGAGCCGGCGCGCGTGCGCGGCGCGCTGGTGACGTTCGAACCCGGCGCCCGCACCGCCTGGCATACCCATCCGCTCGGCCAGACCTTGATCGTGATGTCGGGAATGGGCTGGACCCAGCGCGAGGGCGGTCCGCTCGAGGAAATCCGCCCCGGCGACGTCGTCTGGTTTCCGCCGGGCGAGAAGCACTGGCATGGCGCCACCGCGACGACGGCGATGAGCCACATCGCCATTCAGGAAGCGCTCGACGGCAACACCGTCACATGGATGGAGCAGGTCACGGATCAGCAATACGGCAAGAAGGGGTAAGATTGCCCTCTCACAGGAAACACGGCTCATGAAAATCACGATCCGCTACTGCGGCGGTTGAGGCTACGAGCCTAAAGCCCTCCGTGCGAGGGCCAGACTGCAAGCACTAACCAAAGCCGAAATCGAATTCATCCGCTCTTCCGGCGGCGTGTTCGAGATCAGCGTCAATGGCGTGCTGAAATATTCGAAACAGGCGACCGGGCGCTTCCCGACAGACGCCGAGATCGACGCGCTGGCGAAACCGTGACGCCGGGCGTCAAGGTCGTACCACGGCAGTTGGTCACGACTTGCCGTAGCTGCCCTTGTAGCGGCCCTCGCGGATGGACTGGATGATGTCCGCCTCGCGCTTGACCTGCGCTTTCACCGCTTCGAGCAGCGATAGCGCGATGCTCTGCGGAAAAGCGACGATGCCGTCCTCGTCGCCGACGACGATGTCGCCCGGCGCTATGACCGAACCGCCGATCGAGACCGGCACGTTAATCTCGCCCGGCCCGCTCTTGTAGGGGCCGCGGTGGATCGCGCTGCGCGCGAAGATAGGGAACTCGGATTGCGCCAGCGCGCCGGCGTCGCGCACGGCGCCGTCGATGACATAGCCGGCCGCGCCGCGATATTTGGCGATGTTGAGCATGATCTCGCCGACCAGCGCGCGGCTTTCATCGCCGCCGCCGTCGACGACGATGACGTCGCCGGGACCGACCAGTTCGAGCGCCATGTGGATGGCGAGATTGTCGCCCGGCCGCGTCCGCACCGTGAAGGCAACGCCGACCAGCGGCCCGCCCTTGTGAAAGGGCTTGATGCCGACCGCACCCGGCAGGCGGGCGAGATTGTCGCTGATGATGGAGGTCGACGCGCCGCGGAACGCTTCGATCAGCTCCGGCGCCGGCTTCGGAACGGCCGGCATCGCGGTCGTGACATTCATCCCGTCAATTTTCCTTCCTTTGAACCGGGTGGCGAGCGCTCGTTATTTCATCATCTCCGCCAGGGCGCGCTCAAGCGGCATCGGCGACACCTGGATGGTGCCGTCGAACGGCACGTCCATGTCGAGGGTGAGATAGATCGTGCCCGCGATCAACAGGGCCGACGCAACGAAGCTCGTGGTCATCACCGGATTGCCCGGCGCCCGGTAGCCGTAACTGGCGAATACGACGACGAGCCACGCCGCCGTCAACGCGATCAGCGGCAGCGGGATCGTCCCTTCGGACTGCTCGACCAGCGCCCAGCGCAGGGCGTAGACGGTCTCGAAGCGTTGCTCGAGCCGCATCTTCAGCGCCACGTGGTCCGGATCGGCTGGCGCCAGGTCGCGCAACGCATTGCCGACATCGTTGAGCAGGGCTTCGGCCGGGCGACTGCCGAGCACGGGATCGCTCTGCGCCATGCGCGCCGCCGCTTGCCTTGTGTAGGTCTGAAGATAGCGCCGCGCGCCGTCGGTGTCGGGCCCGTAATGCCGCATCGTGCGGTCGAGCAGGATCAGCTCGGTAGCGTAGGTGTGCACCGCCTTGTCGACGCCGTCGAACGTGCTGCGCGCCGAATTGATCATAAGGCCGAGCACCAGCGAAGCCAGCACGACGAAGATGTTGGCGATCAGGCGGACGATTTCTTCGGTCTCGCTTTGCCGGTGCTTCTCCGGCAGCCTGCGATAGAGCCTGGCGCTGCCGAGCGAGGCCGCGATCAACGCTCCGGCGACCAGCACGGCTATGACGGCTTCGTTCATGAAAAAGGGCCCCCGCCAACCGGCGGAGACCCTAGCGCGCCCGGCTAATAAACACTAGCGGGTGAATTTCTTGTACTTCAGCCGGTGCGGAATGATCGTGTCGGTGCCGAGACGGCGCATCTTGTCCTTCTCGTAATCCTGGTAGTTGCCCTCGAACCATTCGACATGGCTGTCGCCTTCGAAGGCCAGGATGTGGGTCGCGATGCGGTCGAGGAACCAGCGGTCATGGCTGATGATCACGGCGCAGCCGGCGAAATCCTCCAGCGCTTCTTCGAGCGCGCGCAAGGTATCGACGTCGAGGTCGTTGGTCGGTTCGTCGAGCAGCAGCAGGTTGGCCCCGGTGCGCAGCATCTTGGCGAGATGCACGCGGTTGCGCTCACCGCCAGAGAGCGAACCGACCTTCTTCTGCTGGTCGGCGCCCTTGAAGTTGAACAGCGAGACGTAAGCCCGGCTCGGCACTTCCTTCTTACCAACCATGATCTGGTCGAGACCGTCGGAGATTTCCTCCCAGATGGTCTTCTTCGGATCGAGCGCATCGCGCGACTGATCGACATAGCCGAGCTGCACGCTCTCACCGATCTTGATGGTGCCGCCGTCCGGCTTGTCCTGGCCGGTGATCATGCGGAACAAGGTGGTCTTGCCGGCGCCGTTCGGACCGATGACGCCGACAATGCCGCCCGGCGGCAGCTTGAAGGTGAGATCGTCGATCAGGAGGCGGTCGCCGAAACCTTTCGACAGATTCTCGAAATCGACCACGTTCTGGCCAAGGCGCTCCGCCACCGGAATGGTAATCTGCGCCACAGCGTTGGTCTTGGCGTTGGCGATCTTGAGCAGTTCTTCGTAGCGCTCGTAACGCGCCTTCGATTTGGTCTGCCGCGCCTTGGGCGAGGAGCGGACCCATTCGCTTTCGCGCTCGAGCGTGCGGCGGCGCGCTTCGTCCTCGCGGCCTTCCTGCTCCATACGCTTCTGCTTCTGCGCCAGCCACGAGGTGTAGTTGCCCTCGTAAGGGATGCCGCGGCCGTGATCGAGCTCGAGGATCCAGCCGGTGACGTTGTCGAGGAAGTAGCGGTCGTGGGTCACGATCAGGATCGCGCCCGGATAATTGCGCAGGTGACCTTCGAGCCAATGCACGCTCTCGGCGTCGAGATGGTTGGTCGGCTCGTCGAGCAACAGGAGGTCGGGCTGGTCGAGCAGCAGCTTGCACAGTGCGACGCGGCGCTTTTCGCCGCCCGAGAGCTTGGACACGTCGGCATCGTCCGGCGGACAGCGCAGCGCGTCCATGGCCTGATCGACCTGGCTGTCGAGATCCCAGAGATTCTTGGAATCGATTTCGTCCTGGAGCTTCGCCATTTCGTCGGCGGTCTCGTCGGAGTAATTGACCGCGAGTTCGTTGTAGCGATCAAGGATCGCCTTCTTGGCGGCGACGCCTTCCATGACGTTCTCGCGGACGGTCTTGGCCGGGTCGAGTTGCGGTTCCTGTTCGAGGTAGCCAACGCGCGCGCCTTCGGCGACCCAGCCGTCGCCGGCGAACTCGGTATCGATGCCGGCCATGATCCGCAGCAGGGTCGATTTGCCGGACCCGTTGACACCGAGCACGCCGATCTTTGCGTCCGGGTAGAAGGACAGGTTGACGTTATCCAGCACCTTCTTGCCGGCCGGGTAGGCCTTGGTCAGGCCCTGCATGTGGTAGATGAACTGGCGTCCGTTCATGACGTCAAAAACCCCTCAGTAGCGGCCCGAATTGGCCCCCGGCGCGCAAGTCGCAACGGCGCGCGCGCACGCAGCCAACCCCAATGTCGGGAAAATCTGGTCTGGATGTAGCGATAGGAACCCTCAAGGGCAAGCGGCGGGTTGCGCGGCCTCACGCCGGTAAAAGTCTGGAAAGGCTAGGGCAATATTCTGCGGCCCCGCCGGCATTTGCCAACCGGACTTTAACGGCTGGACGTCATGGTGGCTGTCAATGAACCTTGGCCGCCGGACAAACGACCAAGGTGGGCGGGCGACAGTGCCCGCTGAACGGAAGGTTGACGTGTCATGGGTCGGGCGATCCTGGCCATATCCGGTTCCGCGGCGGGGTTCCTGAACCGCCCCTTCTCCACGCTCGGCGCGTCGGTCGCCGACTACTGCCGGCAACTGACCCGGACCATGTTCGGCACCTACCGGCCCGAACGTCACTACATGCGCGGTCCGGGGCCGGCCTGCGCCGCGAAACGCAGCCTCGCGCAGGACTGACCCGCACGGCGATACCCTTCCCTTTCCCGGTTCCGCCCTTAAGGTGGCGCGGACCGGCGAAGTCCGGATGCTTGGGAAGGAAACACATATGCTTCGGGCTGCCATCCTCGACGATTACCAGGGCATCGCGCTGAAATACGCGGACTGGTCGCCGGTCGCGCAGGAGGTCGACGTCACGGTTTTCAGCGAGCCGTTCAAGGACCAGGCCGAGACGATCCAGAAGCTTCAAGGCTTCCAGATCGTGGCCGGCATGCGCGAGCGCACCCCCTTCCCCCGAGCCGTGATCGAGGCGCTGCCCGATCTCAAGCTGCTCATTACCACGGGCGCCCGGAATAACTCGTTCGACCTCAAGGCTGCGGCCGAACGCGGCGTCACGGTTTGCGGCACCGGCACTTTCGGCAACCCGACGGTCGGAATCGTTTTCGGCCTGATCCTGGAACTGACCCGCCACGTCGGTTTCGAGAACGGCCGGCTCAAGGCCGGCGCGCCCTGGCAGAGCACCATCGGCCTGGATCTCGAGGGACTCACTCTTGGCGTCGTCGGCCTCGGCAAGCTCGGCACCCGCGTCGCCGCGGTCGGCCAGGCTTTCGGCATGAAGGTCATCGCCTGGAGCCCAAACCTGACGCCGGAGAAGGCCACGCAAAGCGGCGCCGGCTACGCGACGCGTGAGGAGCTGTTCGCCAAGGCGGACATCGTTACCATTCACGTCGTGCTCAGCGACCGTTCGCGCGGTCTCGTCAACGCCGACGACCTCGGCCGCATGAAGAAGACCGCATACCTCATCAACACCGCGCGCGCGCCGATCGTCGATCAGTCGGCGCTGCTCAAGGCGCTGGACGAGAAGCGCATTGCTGGCGCCGGACTCGATGTGTTCGAGATCGAACCGCTGCCGCTCGATCACCCGTATCGCCGGCTCGACAATGTCGTGATTACACCGCATCTCGGCTATGTCAGCGAGCAGACCTACCGGCGATTCTATCCTGACATTGTCGAGAACATTCGCGCGTTTATCGACAACAAGCCGGTGCGGGTCATCACCTGAAGGTCGCCGCATCGACGACAATGCGAATAGAATTTGAGTCGCATCCGAGAGATTAGCGATAAAGATATCTTTGCCCGTGCATGAGTATTGCACATGGCTTTCATGGCCATCATGCTGTGCCTAGGTTAGCCCCTGTTTACGAAAGGGGTCATCTGCATGCTGATTGAACAACCGCTATGGAGTGCAAAACCGGTCGAGGGATTCGGGCGGCGACGCGTCAAGCCGTCGGCCCTGATCATCGACGGCAAGCCACATGTGCGCGAATTTATCCGCGAAGCGCTGGAAGATATTGGTTTCGTTGCCGATGACAGCAATGCCGACCATCTCGCCGACCTGATCACGGGGCGGAAGATCGACGTCGTGATGCTCGGTCTGTCGGAGGGCGGTGTTGCCGGTGGCATCGCGCTGGAGACTCTGCGCGAACTGGGCTTCGACGGCCACGTTCTGATCTTCGCCCAGCCAGGCATGCCGATGGTCGACGCCCTGCTCGATCTCGGCGAGGCCATCGGCCTCTCGATGCTGCCGCTGCTGCCGACGCCGTTCAGCGACGGCGTCCTGCGACAGACGGTGAGTTTCCTGCTGCCGCAGGAGCCGATCCCGTCGCCCGCGCTCGACCCGACCCAGGCGCTGCGCGCCGGCTGGCTCGAACTCTGGTATCAGCCGAAGGTCAACATCCGCTCGCTGACCATCGACGGCACTGAAGGCCTGATCCGCCTGCGCCATCCGACCTGGGGCATCATGCCGCCGGCGCAATTCCTGCCCGACGCCGATGATCCGCATTTCACCGAGCTTTCGAACTTCGTCGTCTCCCAGGCGATGACCGACTGGCACTCGTTCGCCGCCGACTACGGCCACGTCGAGATCGCCGTAAACCTGCCGCTCGCTTTTTTCAACGAACCGGGGGCGGTGGAAAAGTTGGCGCGCCAGCTGCCGGCGCACCCGGCTTTCAAGGGTCTGATCGTCGAGATCAACGGCAGTGAACTGGCAGCCAATCCGGAGCTTGCCAAATCAGCCGCGCGCCAGCTGCGCTTTCACAATGTCGGCGTGTCAGTCGATGATGTCGGCGCCGACTGGCCGATTCTGATGACGATCGGTAATTGTCCTTTCGTCGAGATCAAGGTCGATCGGAGCTTCGTCACCGGCTGTGGCGACGACCGATTGAAGCAGGCGACGTGCCGCAGCATCGTCGATTTCGCCGATACGCTGGGCGTGCGCACCGTTGCCGAAGGCGTGGAGACCCGCGCCGATTTCATCATGGCGCGAGAAATGGGCTTCGACATGGTTCAAGGTTACTTCTTCGGCAAGCCTGCCGAGGCCCGCAAGTTCGCACGTCGCGCCCTGCGCGAGCCGGTCAGGATCACCTGATCGAACCACCTAAAAAATGCCCGCGCCGGTCGAACCGGCGCGGGCCTATCGTTAGCACGGCTTAACCTGGCTAATGTTTCTTCTTCAGTTCCTTGACGTCATTGGCGCTAGTGGTGCCGGGATTGAAAGATGGCGGGTCGCTGGCGGGAAAGCTCTCGTCGGAGTTCACAACGACGGGGTCCTCTTCCTTCTCGATACGCCGGCGCTCGCGATCTGCGTGATGTTTCGGCTTGTCGGTCATCGGTTCCTCCATCGGCCGGCCATGTCACGGTCGGCAATTGCGGCAACGTCGTTATTGACAACTTGCCGCCGCCGGTTCCGGTTCCCACCGCAATGGCTCGTTCACGCGGCCCTTTTGAGAAACTTCGGCGACGAATTGCCGGAACTGCGCATGCCGGTCATCATCGTCGCGGATACGCAGAATGTAGGACGGGTGCACGGTCGCCATCATCTGGGGCTTGTCCGCCAGGGCGATGGTGGATTCCGCCAGGGCGATGGTGGATTGAGCTCCGCCTTGCCAACGGCAGACCAGCCAACCAGTTCCGGCGTAGCCCAAACGCGGGATTAGGCGGCTTCGCCGCGAAATTCCGGTACCGCGTCGCGCAGCACGTTGTAGATCGCCGCGCGTTCGTTGTGCGTCAGGGCCTGCTCGAGCGTCGCAATCCACGCGCGCACCTCCTCGAGCGATGCCTGCACGGGCTTGGCGGCGACGATGCCGGGCACGCCGATGTCCGCCATCTCTTCCTCGCGCGAGAACAGGATCTCGTGCAGGCGTTCGCCGGGGCGAATACCGGTGAAGGTGATCTGGATGTCGCGGCCCGGCTGGAGACCGCTGAGGCGAATGATGCGCTCGGCAAGGTCGACGATCTTCACCGGCTGGCCCATATTGAGCACGTAGACCGATGCGCGTTTTTCGGCGTCGCTCTGCGCATGGCTGGCCGCAGTGATGACCAGGTCGCAGGCTTCGCGGATGGTCATGAAGTAACGCACCATGTCAGGATGCGTCACGGTCACCGGGCCACCCGCCTCGATCTGCGCCTTGAACTTCGGTACCACCGAGCCGTTGGATGCCAGCACGTTGCCGAAGCGCACCGAGATCAGGCGCATCCGCCGCCCAAGGTCGGAACCACGGCGCATCAAGTCGGCGTCGAGTGCATCGCAGTACATTTCCGCCATGCGTTTGGTGGCGCCAAGCACCGACACGGGCTCGATTGCCTTGTCGGTCGAAATCATGACCATGGCCGAGGCGCCGGCCGCAGCTGCGGCGTCCGCGACGTTGACAGAGCCCAGCACATTGGTCTTCACGCCTTCGTCCCAGTCGCGCTCGAGAAGCGGAACGTGCTTCAGCGCCGCGGCGTGGAACACGATGTCCGGCTTGAACTCGGCGATCAGCCGAATGATCCGGTCCCGGTCGCGGATATCGGCGATGCGGTCCAATATCTGCGCCTCGCTCTGCTCGGCCTTGAGCCGCTCGGTAATCGCGTGCAGGGCGGGCTCGGAATTCTCGAGGATCAAGAGGCGCGCCGCACCGAAAGCAATCGCGCGCTCGCAGATTTCCGAACCGATGGAGCCACCGCCGCCGGTAACAACCACCGACTTGCCCTTCACATATTCTTCCAGCCGGCGGTAATCGATCTTCGCGCTCGGCCGCAACAGGAGGTCCTCCACCGACACCGGCAGGAGTTGCACCGCCGGGCCGCCATCGAGCGCCGGCAATTGACTGAGTGTCAGGCCGAGCCGTCGCGCGCGCGCCAGGATCGATTCCGGCTTGGCGTCCGGCGACATCGCCGACGGCGCCATCACCACGCGCGTGATTTGCGTTCCGCGCGACTTCAAATCGGCGGCGACGCCCTCAAGATCGTCAGGATCGCCAAGCACCGGAATCGAACGGATCGTCTGGCCGCGATCCGACTGCGACGGCGACAGGATGCCGACCGGCCATATTTTTCTGACCGCGCCGCTCTCGATGGCCCGGATCAGGACCTCCGCATCCGCCGTCCGGCCGAGGATCAGGGTCGGCGCGGCGTCTGCGACGCGCGCGCGCTGCAGCGTTCGCGCGTAATGCAGATAGCGATAGGTGATACGGCCGCCCCCCAGGAAGAACATCTGGAGGACCCAGTACAGCACGATGGTAATCTTGCCGAAGAAGAACGCGCCGTAGACATTCGGCGACAGCAGCACATAGTCGAGCGCGACCAGCGACACGGCCAGCACCGTGGAAGCCTGCACGATGCTGAAGAGGTCCGGCACCGAGGTGAAGCGCCACTTGGTCTGATGCAGCTTGAAGAAAAAGAAGACCGTCCCGGCGTAGACGAGAAACAGTGGAAGGAACACTTGAAGACCGGGAAGCTTGGCAGCGAGAATACCGGTGTCGAACCGCATGACGAGCGTCGCGACGATCGCCGCCGCGGCCGCGAGCAGGTCATGCAGCATGATCAGATATTGGCGCGGCGTCAGCTTCGTCATGTCATGGGCTTCCAGGCCGGCCGCAATTTCACCGAACTGGCAGGCCGGTGCAGAAAAGTAGTGGCAAAGGCGTAACGGTACCAGCGCAGATACGCCGGCAGCCAGTGCAGAACCCGGAAACGGCTGGTGCCCTTGGTTCGCTCGATCCATTGGGCCGGCACTTCGGCCACCGGCCAGCCCAGGCGGTGGCACTTCACCAAGAGCTCGATCGAGTAGCAGAAGCCGCTGTCGGATTCGACGGCGATGGTATCGACGACGCGCCGGGAAAACAGGCGAAAGCCGCTGGTCGGGTCGTGCGTCGGCAACCGCGCGATATGATAGAGCGTGAAAGCCGCGGTGCGCACCAACGTCGCCTTGAGCCACGGGCAACCGACCATGCTGCCGCCCGGAATGAATCGGCTGGCGCAAACAAGATCCGCGCCCCGCTCCGCCTTGGCCACCATGCCATCGAGGATGCCGCCATTGAAATCGTCATCGGCCGGCAGGACCACGACATAAGGCGCCGTGCTGGCGGCAAAACCGGCCATCACCGCGCCGTGGGCGCCGCGACCTTGGTTGCGCACATAGTCGATCTGCATGTCTTTCAGCGCAGCGCGATTGGCGTCGATCGTCGTCAGCGTGTCGTCGTCGGGCCGGTCGTAGCAGATCAAGATGCGCATCGGCGTGCGCACGTTGTCGCGCAGCGACGCGAGCGTCGCCAGGATGTTCGGCCCCTCGTTGTAGACGGGGATGACAATATCGAGCTGCGCACTCATGACGCCCTGTCCGCCGCTCCGGTCACCCAAGCGCCACGACGCGGCTCAATAGACCACGTTGGCATTCTTGAGGAAGCTCCAGATATCGACCACCGGCTTGCCGGCGAAGTCAGCCTCCTTATAGGCCGAATGCGGCGTGCACAGAATCAGGAGATCGCTCTTCGCCACCACCTCATCGAGCGGCCTGATGGCCGGGTCGACGGTGACGAACGGATCGGTCGTCAGCACCTCGCGCGCGCTCGTCAGCAAAGCGCGCTTCAGCTTGTAGCTGAGCGAGGCGCGCACGTCGTCGATCTCCGCCTTGAACGCCATGCCGAGCAGGCCGACGCTCATCTTCGAGAGATCATACTGACGCTTGAGATCGTCGATGAGCTGAAGCGCGAGGCCTTCATTCATCTGCATCGCGGCGTGGCCGATGTTGAACTGATTGCGCGCAAAAGCGGCCAGCTGCATCGTGTCCTTGAACAGGCACGGACCGGCGGCGAAGCCGGGCCCCGGCAAGGTGCGGGCGCGAGGATAGTTGTGCTTCATCGCCTTCATGATCGCCGAATAGTCGGCGCCGGCGGACTTCGCGATCATGTAGAACTGGTTGGTCGCGGCGAATTCGATGTAGCGATAGGCGTTGGCGTAGAGCTTGGCGAGCTCGGCTTCGAGCGGTTTGATGGTCACCACTTCCGGCGCGATGCGGTTAAACAGTGCAACCGCCTCGGCTTCGGCCTCCGGAGTGGTGCCGCTGACGATCTGGGGCATCTCGCGCAGCTCCTTGATGCCGTAGCCTTGCACGACCCGCTCCGGGCAGAACGCAATGCGGTTCTTGCGCCCGAGACGGGCCAGATAGTCATGCAGCCAGTCCGTGGTGCCGGGGAATACGGTGGAGCGCAGGATGATGAGCTGCTCGTCATTGATATGCGGCAGCAAGTCATCGATACATTTCTGTACCGCCGAGGTCACCGGATTGAGGAACTCGTCGACCGGCGTGCCAATGGTGACGATAACCGGGCCTTTGCCGCGCATCGCGCTCGGCGTCGAGGTAAAGATGAGCTTGTTCTCGGCCAGCGCCTTGGCGAGCAGCGGCGCCGCGCCGTATTCGATGAAGGGCAGCTTGCCGGCGCGTAGAATCGCGAGCGTGTTCTCGTTGAGGTCATTGACGTTGACTGTGAGCCCTGCCTCGGCGAAGGCCAGAACCAGCGGAATGCCGACATGACCGGCCCCGCCTACCACCGTGACGTCGGGGGTCACGCTGCTCTCACGAGAGGAAACCTCAGGTTTGCTCGACGGATAGTTCAAAAGGCACCTGTTCTGTAGGATCCGGCACAATATAGCGAATTTCGGGCCGCCAAGGGCGCAACCTTGCGGCGACAGCCGTATGCCGGACACGTCCTATCTGCAAGGCCGACCGCCCGCCGGCGGGCCGGCATAGGCTGTCCTGGCAGGGTCACGCAATGGGTTATTTCGGGAATACCGGCGAGCCTGCGCCGGCGGCAGGGCCCGGCGGGCTTCAACCGCCCGGCGACGTGAAGAGCCGGTCGCGCACCTGGTCCTCACGCAGCAGGTCTTTGAAATAGGCGATGGTCCGCGCGAGGCCTGCCTCCAGCGGCGTTCCCGGCTCCCAATCCAGATCGCGGCGGGCCCTGGAAATATCCGGCAGGCGCTGACGCGGGTCGTCCAGCGGCAGCGGCTTGCGCACCAGGCACGAGGCAGAGCCGGTCATCGCAATGATCCGCCCGGCGAGATCGGCAATGGCGATCTCGGAGGGATTGCCGATATTGACCGGTCCGGTCACCGCCGAGCCGGTGTCCATCAGGCGGATGAGCGCGTCGATCGTGTCGTCGACGTAGCAAAAGGAGCGGGTCTGGGCGCCATCGCCGTGAATGGAGATGTCGCGGCCGAGCAGCGCCTGGACAACGAAGTTCGACACCACGCGCCCACAGGCGGAGGATGCGAAGCAACGACAATCGAAACCTATTCTCAGGTATTAGGCGTCGTGTCGGAATCCGGATCTTAGAGAAGGGATCGACTCGCGGAGCAACGTGGCTAGTTGGTCTACCGCCTTCTCTGTTTCTGCACGGCAATCGTCAGAATGAGTTTCCACAATTCGATTGCGGACCACAGCCCGCAACATCTCCAAAATGGTGGCTGTCTTGGAGCCGTCCGGATCGTTGCCGGTGTTGGCGATGACGATACCCGCGAACATCATGCACATCCCCTCAAGGGCGTTGACGCGCCCTTGCAGGGTCTTAATTCTGGCTTCCAAAGCTAACATGACGGCCCCCCTGAGCACAAAAAACTAGGGAAAATGGTCTGCTTTGATGGCTATAACGTCAAAACGTAGTGAAAGAGTTTGAGTTTTTGAACCATTATCTTGCCTGTTCTCATATAATAGAGACGGCTTACTCATCGCTGATAAGCCAGCTTGCAAGATAAGTTTGAGATCGGACGCTTGCGCATGGGCAATGCAAGGGGCTCACGAAAAGGCGACCCTAGCATCGCAGCCGCCCGCCTTTTCCTTCGCGCCTCTTGCTCCCGCCCCATCGGCATGCCAAGCGAAGGGCGAAACGTCCCCTGCCTGGACGCCAATGAGGTCTTGCCGCCATGCGGCGTCTGTTCCTGCTGCTGCTGAAGGCGGCAATTTCCGGCCTGCTGCTCTATGTGTCGCTGCGCGCGGTGAATCTCGCCGTGCTCGGCGAACGCCTGAGCCGGCTGCATAGCGGCTGGCTTGCGGCCTCGGTCGGCATTCTCGCGGCGCAGGTCTTCATCCTCGCGGCGCGCTGGCGTCTGATCGCCGAAGGTTGCGGAATCGCCCCGAGCTTTGGCGCCACGCTGCGCGTCTCGTTCATCGCCACCTTCTTCAACCAGGTGCTACCGTCCACCGTCGGCGGCGATGCCGCGCGCATCTGGATGCTGGCGCGCGAAGGCGGCGGCTGGGCCGCGTCGACCTACTCGGTGCTGCTCGACCGCGTCGCCGGCCTGATCGCGCTGACGCTGATCGTGTTCCTGTGCCTGCCGTGGACCTTGTCTCTGGTGCAGGACCCGGTGGCGCGCATCGTGCTGGTGCTGATCGGTCTCAGCGCCATCGCCGGCTCCGTTGTCTTTCTCGCCATCGGCCATATTCGCTGGAAGCCGCTGATGCATTGGGCGCCGACCCGGCATCTCGTCGAAGTGTCGCGCACCGCATGGCAGATTTGCGGCTCGCGCCGCACCCTCGGCCTCATCGCGGTGTCGTCCTTCATCGTGCATCTGATGACCATCCTCGCCGCCTGGTGCATGGTGCAGTCGGTGTCGGCGACGGCCAGCTTTACTCTCTTGCTGTTCCTCGTGCCGCCGGTGATCCTGATCGCCACGGTGCCGATTTCGATCGCCGGCTGGGGCGTGCGCGAAGGCAGCATGATCGTCGCCTTCGGCTATGCCGGCCTGCCGCAGAGCGACGGCCTTGTCGTTTCCGTCCTGATCGGCCTCACCTTGGTTGCCATCGGCGCCATCGGCGGCATCGTGTGGATCGCCAGCAACGGCCGGCGGCCGGTCGCCGCCAATCCGTCGCCCGGCGCGACGCCATGACGGCACCGCGACCCGCGGCCTTTCTGGACCGCGACGGCGTACTCAACGTCGATCGCGACTACGTGCACCGCATCGAACAGCTCGAATGGATCGAAGGCGCCGCCGACGCGGTCAAGCTTCTGAACGATGCCGGCTATCTGGTCATCGTCGTCACCAACCAGTCGGGCGTCGCCCGCGGTTATTATGAGGAATCGGCGGTCGGCATCCTGCACGCCCACATGCAGGACTGGCTCGCCGCGCGCGGCGCTCGTATCGATGCGTTCTATTACTGCCCGCATCATCCCGAGGCTACGATCGCGCGCTTCGCCATCACCTGCGCCTGCCGCAAGCCCGGCATCGGCATGCTCGAACAGGCGGCCGCCGACTGGTCTATCGACCGCGCACGCAGCTTCATGATCGGCGACAAGGATATCGACGTCGCGGCCGCGACGGCCTTCGGCATTCGCGGCGCCAGGTTCGATGCCGCGACGGACTCGTTGCCGGCGCTGGTGCGGCGGATGCTCGCGTCAAGCTGAGCCGACGCCGCGTTTCGGCGCCATCGCCGCCTTGCGCCACAGCCACAGCGGCAGGCGCGCCAGCGGATAGACGACGTGCAGCGGCGCCGGCAGCGGCACCGCGAGCATGTCGTCGAGACGAAAGCTGAGGTTGCGCACCAGATCCACGTAGTGCCGGAGATTTCTGCCGAGTAGCATCTGCGTGGCGACGACCCGCGTCGAAGCAACACGCGCGCCGTCCGCAGCGCCGGCCTTCATGACGTCGAGCGCCAAGGCCGCGGCCCAGCGCGCCGCAACGCTCCGTTCAATCGCTCGCGCAATGTCGGACGGCAGCGCCCGGCCGAGCAGGCGCTGGCACAGCAGCATGGCGAGCGCCGCACAAGCGCCGCTGCCGGCGGCTTCGGCGTGCCGATAGCAACGAATAAGGGCCGCATCGTCGTGTCTTGCCATCAAGGCATTGAGATCCGCCAGCCATTGCAAACGCGACCAGGCGTGGCCGGCGCCGTGCACGCAGAGATAGGCGAACAGATCGTCGTCCTTCAACGTCCGCAGCCGCGCCGTGTCCGATAGCAGCACCTCCTGCGACGGCGAACTCGCATCGACGCCGGCCAGCAGCGACGGACTGTTCACCGGCTGCCAGCGCAATTCGACTCGCTGGCCCTTGCCGGCGTGGCGCAATTCGACTTCGCGGCCATAGCGCAGCACCAGTCGCTGCTGCCGCGCATCGAGCTCGCCCGCCGGCCGCGACAGCCGGTAGCCGTCATCCCGCAGCAGCGCGATCGCCGCGGCGGCGTTTTGCGGCAACACAAGGATGTCGATGTCCTGGCTGAACTTCGGCGCCACAGAACCGTAAGCGAGTTTCGCCAGCGCCACGCCCTTGAGATGCAGCGAGCGGATGCCGGCGGCGTCGAGGCGCCTTTGCAGGCGAAGGCTTTCCGCGGCCGCGGCGAGATTGTGACGCGCGATTTCCTGCGCCCGCCGCCGCAAGGCCACGGCTATATCCGGCGGCAGCTCGACGCGCGCCGCCAGCAGCGCCGCCTCGGCGAGACCTTCGATGCGGTGACGGCGGATCAAGCGCAGGGCGCGCGGCCAATCGGTGACGGCGCGGGCGGCAACGGCGACCGCGCCGTCGCGCGTTTCGCCCGCCGGACTCCGGCAGCAGGCCACGGCGAGATCAAAGCACGCGTCTGCGCCTTCCGCCGCCATCTCGCCCGCCTCCCCGCGATGCGTGGATGGCTCAAGCCTATCACACTTTCAAAAAGCGGTAGCCCGTCGCCTCGAGCGCGATGCAGGTCAGCCGCCCGGTGACGAAGGCGCCGGTATCGATATTGATGCGGTTGGCGCGAACATCCGGTTCGGGCACCGGCGTGTGGCCGTGCACGACGAGCTTGCCGAAGTCGGCCGTGCTGTCGAGGAAGACGTCGCGGATCCACATCAAATCCTCGTCGCTCTGGCGCGCCAGCGGCACGCCGGGGCGGACGCCGGCGTGACAGAAGAAATAGCGCTCGGTGTCGAGCGACGTCTTCAGCCCGCGCAGGAATGCGGTATGCGCCGGCGGCAGCGCGGCGGCGAGCGCTTCCGACGCCGTCTCGTAGTTCAGCCCCATCATCAGGTCGGCGACGCGCACGCCGTAGGAGTGCAGCGTTTCCAGACAGCCGAGCCGCCGCCAGTGACCGGCGATCTGCGGATCGACGAGAAAGCGTTCGAGCAGTTGCTCGTGATTGCCCTTGAGGGCGACGAAATCGGTCGGGAACGGATTGGCGGCGAGCCGCTCGATCACGCCGAACGGGTCCGAACCGCGATCGACGTAATCGCCCAGGGTCACGGTGAGCGCGGCGGGGCCGTGCTCGGCGACGTCGCGGCCGATCGCGGCAATGGCGCGCTCCAGCAGGTCAAGCCGGCCGTGGATGTCGCCGATGGCGTAAATCCGATCCATGCGTTTCGATCCTGTCTGGGCCGCGTGCACGAGGCGCCGCGCTATGGTAATGCCGCAGCGGGCCCGGCGAAGTCGAGAACAAAGACGAGACCGGGGGAACTCGATCTGAGTTGCTGGGAAATGCCGGGATCTCGACCTTCGACCGCGGGCGGCGCCTCGCCGCCGGCGCGTATGCTGACTGCGCTCGCGCTGCTGTGGCTGGCAGGTAATGCGCTGCGGCTGACCATCCTGGCGGTGCCGCCGGTCATTCCCTTAATTCACGACGAGCTGGCGATGAGCGCCACCCAGGTCGGCATTCTCACCGGCCTGCCGTCGATGCTGCTGGCGCTGGCGGCGGTGCCGGGATCGCTGCTGATCGCGCGTTTCGGCGTGCGCGCCGCGATGGTGGCGGGGCTCCTCATCACCGCGGCCTTCGGCGCACTGCGCGGCGCCGTGCCGAACGTGTGGTGGCTTTATGCGATGACGGTCGCGATGGCGGCGGGCGTCGCCATCATGCAGGTGACGATGCCGCCGGCGGTGCGCGCCTGGGTGCCGAGCCGCATCGGCTTTGCCACCGCGGTCTACACCAACGGCCTGATCGTCGGCGAGATCTTCCCGGTGGCGCTGATGCTGGTCTTCGTGCTGCCGCTGGTCGGCGGCTCGTGGCAGTGGGCCTTCGTGTTCTGGAGCGTGCCGGTCGCGATCATCGCCGTCGCGGTGCTGATCCTCGCGCCGAAGCCGGCGGCCGCCGCCGCGACCGCGGCGCGGCGCAAATGGTGGCCGGACTGGCGCAACATGCTGATCTGGCGGCTCGGCTTCATGCTCGGCACCGTCAACGCCATCTATTTCTCCACCAACGCCTTCATCCCGGATTATCTGCGCAGCATCGGCGAGGAGGCGTGGATCAGCGCCGCGCTCACCGGCCTCAATGCCGGGCAGCTGCCGGCGTCGGTGCTGCTGCTCGCGATCGCCGGACGGCTGGAGCGCAAGGTGTGGCCGTACATCGTCTGCGGGCTGCTCACCATCGCCGCCACGCTCGGTCTGGTGTTCGGCCATGGCGTCTGGCTGGTCGCCGCCGCGACGTTTCAAGGCTTCTGCGCCGCCTGCATTCTGATCCTGGCGCTGGCCCTGCCGCCGCTGCTGGCGCCGCCCGACGACGTGCACCGCGTCACCGCGGCAATGTTCACGATCAGCTACACCTGGGCGGTCGTCATCCCGATCATCGCCGGGGCGCTGTGGGACCTGACCGGCATCGCCGCCGCGGCCTTCTGGCCGATCGCATTGTGCGGTACGCTGCTGATCGTGCTGGCGTCGGCGATCAACCACATCCCGCGTCAGACCCATTAGGAGTTGAGCCGCATGCGTCCCGTCCCGCTCGGAGCCAAAGGCACCTACACGTTGCGCGTGACGCCGGCGCATCTGGCCAGCCAGTTCAAGGACTCGGTGCTGCCGCCGGTCTTCGCCACGCCGATGATGGTGACGATCATGGAGAACGCGGCGCTCAACGCCGTGCGCGACTATCTCGAGCCGGGCGAAAGCGTGGTCGGCACCATCGTCAACGTCAAGCATCTGGCGGCGACGCCGGTCGGCCACCAGGTCACCGCCGAGGCGGTCGTCACCAAGGTCGACGGCCGGCGGCTGGAATTCGACGTCACGGCGCGCGACGAAATCGAGGAAATCGGCAAGGGCACCCACGAGCGCATGGTCGTCGACCTCGGCCGCATCGCCAAGAAGCTCGACAGCAAGAAGCCGCGCTAGCCCGAGATGCTGTAGCCGTGCGCCGCCTGCGCGAGCGCGGCCGCCGCGGCGGCGTCGGACTCGCTGCGGGCGTGGATGACATAGAGCGGCTCACCCGCCTTCACCGCATCGCCAACGGCCCGCACAAGGTCGAGCCCTGAACTCAGATCGTTGGGGGCGCCGGCGCGGCGCGCGATACCGGCGATGGCCCAGCCGTTGACGCCGGTGACGACGCCGCTGCGGTCGCCGGTGACGACGCGCGTGTGCGGCCCCGGCGCGACCGGCGGGTGCCGCCGGCCCTGCGCTTCGATGATGCGCTCGAGCGCGGCGCCGGCGGCGCCCGACGCCAGCAATTCGCGGGCGCGCGCCTGCCCCGCTTTTTCCGATCCGACCGCCGGGTCCCACGCCAGAATGCGGCCGGCAAAGAACAGCGCCTTGTCGCGCAGGTCGTTGGGCGCCTCGGGGTCATTGCCGAGCACGGCGAAGACATCGCGCGCTTCCAGCGCCGGACCGACGCCGCGCCCGATCGGCCGCTCGCCGTTAGTGGCATGCGCCTCGACGACGAGGCCGAGCCCCCGGCCGATGCGCTCGAACAGCGCGCCGAGTTCGGCGGCTTCCTGATGCGTCTTCAGTTTGGTCTGAGGGCCGTAAGGCAGATCGATGATGACATGCGTCGACCCGGCGGCGAGCTTCTTCGACAGGATCGAGGCGACCGACCAGCGCGTCGAATCCAGACCAAGCGGCCGGGTAATGGCGTTCATCACGTCATCGACCGCCGAATGATTGAGCTTGCCGTTCCAGGCGACGCAGCCGCGCGCCTGTTCGACGACGCGGCGTACTTCCGCCGCCGACAGATCGACGCGCGCCAGCGTCTCCATGGCATCGGCCGTGCCGGCGGCTTGGGTGATGGCGCGCGACGACGTCTTCGGGATGGCCAGCCCATGCGCGGCGACCAGCGGCACCACGATCATGGTGATGCGGCTGCCGGGAATGCCGCCCATCGAGTGCTTGTCCACCACCATCGGCTCGTCCCAGGCGAGCCGCGCTGTGAACTCGGCGCGCGTGCGCGCCAGCGCCACCACCTCGCGGTCGGTCAGACCGCGCGTCGCCGCGACCAGAAACGCCGCCATCTCGCGGTCGGGATAGCGGCCTTCCACCATGTCGCCGATCAGCGTGCCGATCTGGCCGTCGCTCAGTTCCTCGCCGCGCAGCTTGGCGCGCAAGGCTTCGGCGCTTTCCGGCGACGGCGTGCGTTCGATGTGGACGGCCGTGCCCTCGGGCAGGCCGAGCGCCTCGAAGGCGCTGCGCGACAGACCGATTTCGCAAACGTCGAGCAAACCGGCATCGTCGACGACATGCACCGAGGCGCGAATGCTGCGCTCGCCGTTCGACACTTCGATGCGGCCGGGGCCGAGAAAATCCGCCGCCGAGACTTCCGTGCTGCCGGCGGGCAAATAGGCTACATGGTCGCGCCAGCTATCGATCGGCAGCGCGCGCAGCTTCATGCGCGCGGCTCCGACAGCGCCGCCACCAGCTTGGCGATGCCGGCCGGAACATCCGCATCGTTGAGAACGCGGACGAGCGCGATGCCGTCCGGCACCGGCGGCACGGTGCGCGCCACGCGGGCAGCGACCTGGGCTTCGTCCTCGCGACCGCGGGCGCGCAGCCGCGCCGCGATCACCGCCGGCGAGGCATTGATCTCGATGACGTTGAGTTTCGGCACGAGGCCGGCGAGCTCGGCGATGGTCGCGCGCGAACCGTTGGCGACGACATGACGGCCCTGCTTCTGCGCGTCCAGGAGGGCCGCGGGCAGGCCGTATTCGAGGCCGTGCGCGCTCCATGTCAGGAGGAACGCGCCGGCCTGTTTGCGCCGGGCGAATTCTTCCGGCGTCACCGCCTCATGATCTTCGCCGCCGGCATCGGCCGGGCGGGTGATGGTGCGCCGCGCGAACAGGAAGCGTGGGTCGTCTTGAAGCGCGGCGCGCGCGCCGTCGAGCAGCGTGTCCTTGCCTACGCCGCTCGGGCCAACGACAAGAAAGAACGTCCCGGTCGCCATGAGCGGCTCAGTTGACGTCGTCGAGACCGATATCGACCGCGGGCGCGGCCTGGGTGATGCGGCTGGTCGAGATGTAATCGACGCCTGTCTCGGCGATGCCGCGCACGGTCTCGTAACGCACGCCACCGGACGCTTCGATCGGCACGCGGCCATCGACCAGCTTGACCGCGGTGCGCATGTCGTCGAGCGACATGTTGTCCAGCATGATGACGTCGGCGCCGGCGTCGAGGCATTCCGGCACCTGGTCGAGCCGGTCGCATTCGACCTCGATCTTGACCAGCGACGGGATGGCGGCGCGGGCGCGCGCGACCGCCGCCTTGATACTGCCGGCCACCGCGATGTGGTTGTCCTTGATCATGACGCCGCCATCGAGGCCGAGGCGGTGATTGGCGCCGCCGCCGCAGATCACCGCATGCTTTTCCAGCATGCGCAGGCCGGGCGTGGTTTTGCGGGTGTCGATCAGCTTCGCCCGGGTGCCCGCGATGGCCGCGACGAACCGCGCGGTTTCGGTGGCGATGCCGGACATGTGCTGCACGATGTTGAGCGCGGTTCGCTCCGCGGTGAGCAGGCTGCGCGCCGGCCCCGACACGGTGAGCAGGCCGGTTCCCTTCACCGCCTTGTCGCCGTCCTTGGCCGTGAGAGTTACCTCGACGCGCGGGTCATAGTGCTTGAAGACGGCCGCGGCGACCTCGAGCCCGGCCACCGTCTGCGGTTCGCGGGCATTCATGCGGAATTTGGCCTTGGCGTCGGCGTCGATCATCGACTGGACGGTGAGATCGCAGGCACCGATGTCCTCGGCGAACCACAGGTCGATCAGACGGCCCGTCATATAATGATCAAGCATCGGCTTCTTCCTTTGCAGCGCAACATGCGCGTCAGCCGGCATTTCGTTTGTACACAAACAGTATCCCGGCGTGGGGTGTTGTCAATTGCTATCAAACATCGGGCATCCCTGCTCCGATTATGGGCATGCATAATGATTGACAGTCTCGACATTAGGGGAAGATTATATGTGCGCAAATGAATTGGCGAGCCCTCGGCGGACGTCACCCCATCGGCCTGAAGGCTAGCCTCCGCGTCACGACCTGGAGGGTATCGATGCAACGTCATACGAAGCGAATTCTTCTTGCCGCTTTCGGATTGAGCCTGGCGCTCGTTGCCGGCGCGTCAGCCGACCCGCTCAAGATCACTTTGGCCGGCGGCTCCGTCGGCGGCGCCTGGAGCGCCATGGGTGCGGCCATCGGCCAGACCATCCAGCAGCAAGTGCCGGGCTCGTCCTTTACCTACGAACCGGGCGTCGACGCCGCCAACCTCGTGCTCGTCTCCGAAGGCAAGGCCCAGCTCGGCATCGCGCATGCGCAAATGGCGCTGCGTGCGACCAAGGGCGAAGCGCCATTCAAATCCAAGATCACCAGCCTGCGCGCCATCGCCCTGCTCGATCCCGAAGCGGTGGTGCAGATCATTGCGCGCAAGGATGCCCCGTTCGACAGCCTGGCGCAGATCGCGAAAGAGAAGAAGCCGGTGCGCATCGCGCTCAACAAACGCGGCACGATGATGTCGATCGCCGGCGAGCAGGTGTTCGCCGCGGCCGGCATTTCGATGAAGGATCTGGCTTCCTGGGGCGGCCGCGTCGAATACGTCGCCTACAATGACGGCCTCGACATGCTGAAGAACGGCCAGGTCGATATCGTGCTCAACATGCTGGCCTTCCCGTCCGCGCAGGTCGAGCGCATTTCGCACGACATGGCGATCAAACTGCTGCCGGTGCCGGATGCGGCGATCGCGAAGATCGACAGCGAGGCCGGCACCAAGAGCGTCACCATTCCGGCCAAGACCTATTCGTTCGAGCCGAACGATACCAGAACAGTCACCGGCTTTGTCGTGCTCTATGCGTCCGACAAGATGCCCGACGCAGAAGCGGAAGCGATCACCAAGGGCCTGATCAATCATTTCGACTATCTGACCAAGGCCTATCCGTCGTTCACGCGCATGGGCAAGAAAGGCCTGACCGACGTCGGGCCGATCGAACTCGCTCCCGGCGCCAAGAAAGCCTACAAAGACGCCGGTTTGCTCTAACCCGCCCGCACGACGCGAGGCGGCGGCCGTGAAATAGCCGCCGCCGATGCTCCGACTGTCGCCGTCACAAGGAAGAAGAAGCGTGCTGGCTGATTTCGTGATGACCCTGGCGCCGGGACGCGGCCGTCAGCTCGGCAAATTCGAGAACGGCGTGGTTTCGGTCATCGCGATCGCGACGTCGATCTTCTTCATTCTGCTGGCTTTCGGCGTCTATGTGCAAAGCCAGATCGCGCTCAACTGGTTCATCGGCGCCATTCTCGCGGTCGCCTTTCTGACGACCACCGGCAATCCGAAGCGCCCGACCGGACGAACGGTGTTTTCCTGGACCGCGGCAATCCTGTCGATCGTCATCGCGGTCTACTTCACGCTCATGCAGCCGATCTACGACGAGCGGCTGCCGATGGTCGACGGCCTCAATCTGGCCGACCAGATCGCCGGCTTGGTCCTGATCGTCCTCGTGCTCGAAGCGACGCGCCGCTGCATCGGCATGACGCTGGTGCTGGTCGTGCTCGTGTTTCTGGCCTACGGCATCTTCGGCCATCTTCTGACCGGGCCGTTCTGGCACCGCGAGCTCAGCCTCGAGGAAATGCTGTACCAGATCGTCTATACGACGAACGGTCTGTTCGGCCCGGCCCTGGCGGTCGCCGCCCTTCTCGTGTTCGCCTTTGTCGCTTTCGGCACGCTGCTCGACGCTTCCGGCGGCGGCGACTTCTTCTTCGACCTCGCCAACAGCCTCGTCGGGCGCCAGGCCGGCGGCCCGGCCAAGGTCGCCGTGGTGTCGTCCGGACTCTATGGCTCGATCTCCGGCTCGCCGACCTCGGACGTCGTCACGACCGGCTCCTTCACCATTCCACTGATGATCCGCACCGGCCTGACGCCGACTTATGCCGGCGCCGTGGAGGCGACCGCTTCAACCGGCGGCGCGCTGCTGCCGCCGGTGATGGGCACCGCCGCGTTCCTGATGTCGGACTTCACCGGCATTCCCTACAGCAGCATCGCCATCGCGGCCGTGGTGCCGGCCCTGCTCTATTATCTGTCGGTGTTCCTCGCGGTGCATTTGCGCGCGCGCGTGGACAATCTTCAGCCGTCCGCGTCGGCCGACACGCCGAGCGTGCTGAAAGTGCTCCGGCACAGCTGGTTTTACCTGATCCCGATCTTCATCCTGATCTGGTACGTGCTGACCGTCGATCGCCCCGCCTTCTCGGCCGCACTGGCGATGGCCTCGCTCGTTCCGATCCTGCTCGTGCGCGTCCGCAATCCGGTCACCGCCGGCAAGACACTGGTCCGCGCGCTCGACGATTCGACGCGGCGCATGACCGGGATCGGCGTCGCTTGTGCCGTCGCCGGTCTGGTGGTCGGCACGCTGGCGATGACCGATCTGACCGGCAAGATCTCCTCGGCCTTATTTCTGCTGGCCCATGGCAACGCCCTGCTGACGCTGATCATCGCCACGGTGATCGTCATCGTGCTCGGCATGGGCATGCCGACGCCGGCGGTTTATGCGCTGGCCTCGGTGCTGGCCGCGCCGGCGCTGCTGGCGCTCAACATTCCGCTGCTGCCGGCGCATTTGTTCATCGTCTACTTCGCCTCGATGTCGGCGATCACGCCGCCGGTCGCGGTGGCGGCCTTCGCCGCCGGCACCATCGCCAATGCCAATCCGATGGCGATCGGCCTGCAGTGCTGCCGCCTGGCCATCGTCGCGTTCATCATCCCCTATGTCTTCATCTACAATCCCGGCGTGCTGCTGATCGGGTCGATCTGGGACGTCGTCCTCTCGATCGTCACCGCGACGATCGCCATCATCGCGCTGGTGTGCGCGCAGGAAGGCTACCTGACGCGCCCCCTCGGCGTGCCGGCGCGCCTCATGCTGATTGTACTGGGGCTGGCGCTGATGGCCGCGCAGGCGGCCTTCGCGATCATCGCCTGAGCCGGAGCGCTCAGGCCGCCGTGAGGCGCAGCATCGCGCTCATCGCTGTACGATAGCCGTCGGCGCCGAGACCGGCGATGACCGCCGTCGCCACCTTCGACACCAGCGAGTTGTGATACATCGGCTCGCGCTTGTGGATGTTGCTGATGTGCAGCTCGATGATCGGACCGGGAAACATCTTCAACGCGTCCATGATCGGGATGGACACGAAGGTAAGGCCGGCCGGGTTGATGATGATGCCGGCGCCCTCGTCGATCGCCTCGTGGATCCAGTCGATGATCTGCGCTTCGCTGTTGCTCTGGTGGAACACGACGGGCCGGCCGCCCGCCTCCTCGCGGCAGTAGCGCTCGACATCGGCGAGCGTCGTCGTGCCGTAGATCTCGGGCTCGCGCTTGCCGAGACGGTTGAGGTTCGGTCCATTGATGACGTAAATCGGTTTGGTCATCGGACGCCTACCCTTTGTAGCCCATCACCCGCGGCAGCCAGAGCACCAGATCCGGGAAGATCGTGATCAGGCCGAGCACGACGATGGCCATGACGATGAAAGGCACGGCCTGGCGCACGATACTGCCCAGCGGTTGGCCCGTCATATTGGCGAGCACGAACAACAACAGGCCGTAAGGCGGCGTCAGCAGGCCGATCATGATGTTGACGACGACGACGACGCCGAAATGGACGAGGTCGATGCCCAGCGCCTTCGCCGTCGGGATCAGGATCGGCACGACGATCAGGAGGATCGTGGTGCCCTCGAGCAGGCAGCCGAGGATCAGCAGCAGGATGTTGACCGCGAGCAGGAACGTCGCGCGCGAGAAGTCGAACTGCGACAGGAAGACGTGGAGGCCGTCCGGGATGCGCTCGACGGTGACGACGTAGTTGAAGGCGAAGGCGCCGGCGATCAGCATGCCGATCGACGTCGTCGCCTTGCCGCTGGTCAGGATCGCCTCGTAGAGCTGCTTCCAGGTGACGGCGCGGTATATCACCGTCGAGGCGAACAGCGCGTACAACGCCGCCGCGGCCGCGCCCTCGGTCGGCGTCATCACACCGCCATAGATACCGAACAGCAGGATGACCGGCAGCATGAGCGCCGGAAAGGCGTCGATCGTGATCTTCGGGATCTCGCGCAGCGGCACCGGCGCTTCGACCGGATAATTGCGACGGCGCGAGATCAGCGAGTTCGCGATCATGAAGCCAACGCCGAGCAGAACGCCCGGCACGACGCCACCGAGGAACAGGAAGCCGATCGAGGCATCGGAGACGAGCGCATAGACCACCATCGGGATCGACGGCGGAATGATCGGCCCGATGATCGCGGCCGATGCCGTGATCGCCGCGGCATAGGCCACGGGATAACGCCCGTCCTTGGACATCATGCCGACGATGATGCGGCCGATGCCGACCGCGTCGGCAATGGCCGAACCCGACATACCGGCGAAGATCATGTTGGCGACGACGTTGACGTGGCCGAGCCCGCCGCGGAACCGCCCGACCAGAACGAGGCAAAAGCGCAGCAGCTTGTCGGTCAGGCTGCCGATGTTCATCAGGTCGGCGGCGAGGATGAATAGCGGAATGGCGATGAGGACGTAGCTGTTGAATAGGCCGTTCAGCACCTGCTCGGCGGCGGTGCCGAGGTCGAGCCCTGACAGCAGAAGATAGACGATCGATGCCACGATCATGGAATGACCGATCGGCAGGCCGAGAATGCCCAGACCGACGATCATCGCAACGCAAACCGCGAAAGGGCTAATGTGCATTGGTCAATCGCTGAGTTCGGAGGGATTGGTCTGCGGCGCGGTGGCATCGCCGCGCAGTGCGTGCCAGACGAGGTAGGCGTAGCGCACGATGCTGGCGACCGCGAAGATGACGTAGATCGAGTAGAGAACGTCCATCCGGATATGAAGATAGGCGGAGCGCTCGACCTTCATGAACGCGACGTAGGAATAAGCCGCCGGCAGCGAAATGCCGTAGACGGCGATCAGAACTATGCCGGTGATCACCGTGAAGACGCGCCGCGAGCGTTCGGAGATGTTGCTGTAGATGATGTCGAAGCGGATCTCCTCCGACTCGCGCAGCACGAAGGCCGCACCCCACAGCACGGTCCAGAGCCAGACGCCGACGATGACTTCCTCTGACCAGCCCAGCGGCTCGTTGATCAGATAACGGAAGACGATCTGCAGGATGAAGGTGACGAACATCGTCGCCAGCAGGAGGACGAGGACGTCCTTCGTCCGCCGGCTCAGCCAATTAAGGGCCGCGATTGCAGTCGGCATGAAATCGGTTCCCCCGCCGCCGGATCGGCAAGTTTTCGGCCGGCACCGAGGCCGGCCGAAAGCAGTTGATCGGATCGAGACTCGCTTACTTGATCGCGTTGATCTTCTCGAGCGCGCCCTTGGGCCAATCGTTGGCGTACTTGTCGACATACTTCTTCTGGGCAAATTGGCGGAAGGCATTCTGATCGGGCTCGTAGACCTTCTTGCCTTGCGACTTGAAGAACTCGATCGCCTCGGCTTCCTGCTTGTCGTATTCCGCGGCGCTGGCGTCGAACACCTTGTCGGCCGTAGCGCGGAACTTGGTCTGCAGATCCTTGCTCATGCCGTCCCAGACCTTCTTGGCGACGGTCAGCATGTCGTAGCCGAGCACGTGGCGGGTGAGCACGAACTGCGAGGTCACCTCGTAGAACTTCATGGTGCGGCCCGAGACCAGCGGATTGTCCTGGCCATCCACGACGCCGGTTTGCAGCGCGGTGTAGAGCTCGGAGAAGGCCACCGGCGTCGGATTGGCGCCGAGCGATTCGCCGAGGAACTGCCAGTATTCGCCCGGCGGCATGCGCAGCTTGATGCCCGCCATATCCGCGGGCGTCTTGATCACCTTGTCCGGCTTGAGGTTCACCTGACGCGCGCCGAAATAGACCGGCCGGATCACCTCGATGCCCAGCTTGTCGCGGGCCATGCCGATGAATTCCTTGCCGATGTCGCTGGCGAAAGTACTCTTCAGATGCGCGTAGTCGCGGAACAGATAGGCCGAGGTCATCAGTGACCAGGCCGGCAATTGTTTGGATATGTCCGCCGGCGCCAGGTCGCAGAGCTCGAGATTGCCCCGCTGCAGTGCGACCAGCTCGGTCCCCTGCTTGAAGAGCGAATTGCTCCAGTTCGGTTCGATCTCGATATCCGACTTCAGAGCGTCCGCAAATTCCTTGAAAGCCTTGCCCCGCAGATCGGTCTCAGGGAAGGCAACGCTGAGCTTCATCTTGGTCGGAGCAGCAAACGACACGCTCGGCAGCATCGATCCGGCGGCGAGCGCCGACGACGCGGCCAGCATGGTGCGACGGCTGATCGGTTTCATAGGTATTCCTCCCCTGTGCTGACTTGTTGGGGCCGATTATCCATTGGATGGAACCTAAATCAATAGGTAATTTCAAAAATATATGATGAAAAGAAAGCCATATGATTTGACGGAAACTCAGGGAAACGGGAAAACGGCAGAGACTTGACCTCGATTGAACGTTCGTCGCCCGCGATGTTAAAGATCGTAGATTCCGGATTTCGTCGGATGAGGACCATCACGTGTTGGATCAGCCTGGATCAACCGAGACGATCGGGGAAAAGACCTATCGCCGCATCCGGTCCGACATCATTTTCGGCCGTCTGCCGCCCGGGCAAAAGCTCCGCCTCGAGCGGCTGAGCGCGCAATACGAGACCAGTATCGCGACGCTGCGCGAATTGCTCAATCGCCTGCTGGTCGAAGGCCTCATCGTCGCCGAGGGCCAGCGCGGCTTCGAGGTGATGCCGGTGTCGGCCGAACGCTGGCAAGAAATCGCGGCAATGCGCGAGCTGCTCGAATGCCACGCGCTGCGCCAGTCGATCGAGTACGGCGACGTCGAATGGGAAGGCCGCGTCGTCGCCGCCCATCACAAGCTGGCGACACTGGAGAAGCAGTTGCTGGCCGGCGACCGGTCGCAGACCGAGACCTGGAAGCGCTACGACTGGGAATTCCACCACGCGCTGATCTCCTGCTGCGGCTCCAAGGCGCTGCTCGACACGCATTCGGCGATCTTCGACAAGTATCTGCGCTACCAGATCATCGCCGTGGTGTTCCGCGGCGATGCGGCGGCGCGCGAGCATCGCGAATTGCTGAAGGCCGCGCTGAAACGCGACGCCGACGCTGCCACCGCCGTTCTCGTGAAACACATCCGCGATTGCGTCCAATACACCATCAAATCCGGCGCCCTCGCCTCATAAGCTTATGGCACCCATGGCTCACAACATTGACGAAGGCACCACCGGCGAGCGGGCCTATCGCCGCATCCGCAACGATATCCTGCAGGGACGCCTCGCGCCCGCCGAGAAGCTCAAGCTCGAGCGGCTCAAGGAAGATTACGGCGTCAGCGTCAGTACGCTGCGCGAAGTGCTGAGCCGGCTGTCGTCGGAAAAACTGGTGGTCGCCGAGGGCCAGCGCGGCTTCGAGGTGGCGCCGGTGTCGGCGGAAGAACTCAAGGACATCGCCTCGCTGCGCCTGCTGCTCGAGGTGCACGCCATCGCCCAGTCTTTCCAGAGCGGCGACATGGAATGGGAGGCGCGCGTCGTCGCCGCCCACCACAAGCTGGCGGCGATGGAAGAAAAGAAGAAGGCCGAAGGCAGCCCGGACATCGAGACCTGGAAACGTTACGACTGGGAATTCCACCAGGCGCTGATTTCGGCCTGCGGGTCGCGCGAACTGATGGAAACCCACGGCGCCGTGTTCGACAAATACCTGCGCTACCAGATGCTGGCTTTGACCGACCGCGGTGAAATCGCCGCGCGCGAACACCGGCAACTGATGGAACTGGCGCTCAAGCGCGACGCCGCCAAGGCCGGCGACGTGCTCAAGGCGCACATCACCGGCGGCCTCGCACACGCCCTTGCGGCCGGCCGGATCGTTTAACGGGCCATATGCATATCATCTGAGTAAACTCGAAATCTCAGTTGTTCTGCCTTGCGTCCCATGCAAGATTGCGGCCCGTCATCTTCTGGAGATCCGCATGGGCCCATCGCCAATTCGCCTGGGACTTATCGGCGACAACATCGCAGCCTCACGCTCGCCGGCGCTGCACCGTCTCGGCGGCCAGCTGACTGGCTTGGCCGTCAGCTACGATCTGCTGCGTCCGGCGGATCTCGGCAAGAATTTCGAGGACGTGCTGGCCTGGGCAGAGGCCGACGGCTATCGCGGCCTCAACATCACCTATCCCTACAAGGAGCGGGTGATCGCGCATCTCGACGTGCCCGATCCGGCGGTGCGCGCCATCGGCGCCTGTAACACCGTGCTGTTCGGATCCGGCAAGCCAAAAGGCTGGAACACCGACTACTCCGGTTTCATGGCGGGCTACCGCCATGTTTTCGGTGACCGCGCGCCGGGCCGTGTCGCCATGGCTGGCGCCGGCGGCGTCGGCCGCGCCATTGCTTTCGCGCTATGCCAACTTGGCGCGTCAGAGCTGCGGCTGTTCGATGTCGATGCGAGCAAGGCGGCGGCGGTGGCCGCGGCGCTGCGCAGCTTGCCTGTCAAGACAATCGTCGTCCTCGCCAACTCGATCGAGGAAGCGTGCCGCGACGCCGACGGTCTCGTCAACTCGACGCCCGTCGGCATGGTCGGCATCGGCGGCTGCCCCTTCCCGATCGAGACGATCCGCGGCCGGCGCTGGGCCTTCGATGCCGTTTACACGCCGGTCGATACGCCGTTCATGCTGGCGGCGCGCGACGCCGGCCTCGCGCTCATGAGCGGCTACGAGCTGTTCTTCTACCAGGGCGTCGATGCCTTCCGGCATTTCACCGGCCGCGACGTGCCTCAGGCGGCGCTACGCGATGCGCTGAGGCGCGGCGAGGCTCAGGTCCCGGCCTGAGGCGGCGTCACCCGGTCGGCATCCCGCAACACCACGTAGATCGCCGGGATCACCAGCACGGTGAGCAGCGTCGATGACGCGAGCCCGAACAGCAGCGAGATCGCCAGGCCCTGGAAGATCGGATCGAGCAGGATGGTCGCCGCGCCGATCATCGCCGCGAGCGCCGTCAGCAGGATCGGCTTGAAGCGCACCGCACCGGCCTCGAGCAGCACGTCGCGCAGGCTCTTGCCCGCGGCGCCGCCGTGGCGGATGAAATCCACCAGCAGGATGGAATTGCGCACGATGATGCCGGCGAGCGCGATGAAACCGATCATCGATGTCGCGGTGAACGGCGCGCCGAACAGCGCGTGACCGAGCACGATGCCGATCAGCGTCAGCGGGATCGGCGTCAGGATCACCAGCGGCAGCTTGAAGCTTCCGAACTGCGCGACCACGAGGATATAGATGCCGACGATCGCGACCATGAAAGCGGCGCCCATGTCGCGGAACGTGACATAGGTGATCTCCCATTCGCCGTCCCACAACATCGAGGGCTTGGCCTCGTCTTCCGGCTGGCCATGGATCAGGATCTGCGGCTTGCCGAGCTTGCCCCAGTCATGTTTGGCGACGAGCTTGTCGACGGCGATCATGCCGTAGATCGGCGCCTCGTAGGCGCCGGCCATTTCCGCCATCACCATGTCGGTGAAGTGGCCGTCGCGGCGGAAGATCGTCGGCGAGCCCATTTCCTGCGTAACGCGCACGACGTCGCCGAGCTCGACCACGGTCTTGTTGCCGGGGACGGTGTTGGCCGGCACCGGCGTCGAGGCGAGCATCTCGCTCCACGCCATGTTGCGCTTGGGCAGGCCGACGACGATCTCGATCGGGTTGCGGCCTTCGCCGCGATAGGAGTAGCCGATGGTGTTGCCGCCGAACAAAGCCTTGATGGTGTCGTAGACATCCTGCTGCTGCACGCCGAAGAATTCGAGGCGATCCTGGTCGATCGAGATGTGCAGGCGCGGCCGCGGCTGGCCGATCGAGTCGTCGACATCGACGATATACGGCACCGACTTGAACAGCTTGACGAGCTCGTGCGCGATGGCGCGGCGCGTCTGTGAATCCGGACCATAGACTTCGGCCAGCAAGGTCGACAGCACCGGCGGGCCGGGCGGTACTTCGACGACGCGCGCCACCGTGCCAGCCGGCAAGGCGATATCCTTCATGCGCCCGCGCAGGTCGAGCGCGATCTGATGGCTGGTGCGGCTGCGCTCCGACTTCGGCGCCAGGTTGAGATGCAGCTCGCCGAGCTCCGGCGACTGGCGAACGTAATAGTGCCGCACCAGGCCGTTGAAATTGAACGGTGCCGGGGTGCCGGCATAGGTCTCAACCGAACGCACTTCCGGCACCGCGCGAACCTTGTCGGCGATGGCGAACAAGGTGCGCTCGGTATCCTCGAGCGAGGCGCCTTCCGGCAGATCGACCACCACCGACATTTCCGACTTGTTGTCGAACGGCAGCAATTTCACCGTCACGGTCTCGGTATAGAACAGCACGCAAACCGCGACGGTGGCGACGCCGACGCCGATCAGGAACCGCCAGGCGTGCTTGCGCGATTGCAGGATCGGCGTGGCGAAGCGGCGATAAAGCCGGCCGAGCCGGCCTTCGCCATGCGCCGCGTCGTGACCGTGCAGCGCCGCGCCTTCCGGATTGAGCTTGAGCATCAGCCATGGCGCGATCACCATCGCGACGAAGAACGAGAACAGCATGGCCGCCGAGGCGTTGGCCGGGATCGGCGCCATATAGGGGCCCATCAGCCCGGACACGAAGAGCATCGGCAGCAGCGCCGCAACTACGGTGAGCGTGGCGACGATGGTCGGATTGCCGACCTCGGCGACGGCCTCGATCGCGCCGCGCATGCGCGAGCGCCCGTCCTTCATCGCCCAATGCCGGGCGATGTTCTCGACCACGACGATGGCGTCGTCCACCAGAATGCCGATCGCGAATATCAGCGCGAACAGGCTGACGCGGTTGATGGTGTAGCCCATCACCTTGGCAGCGAAGAGCGTGAGCAGGATGGTGGTGGGAATGACGACGGCGGTCACGACCGCCTCGCGCCAGCCAATGGCGAAGGCGATGAGGACGACGATGGAGACGGTGGCGAGGCCGAGGTGGAACAGCAGTTCGTTGGCCTTCTCGTTGGCGGTTTCGCCATAGTCGCGCGTCACCGTCACCGTGACGTCGGACGGCACCAGGCGGCCTTCGACCGTTTTCAGCCGCGCCAGCAGATGCTCGGCGACGACGACGGCATTCGCGCCAGAGCGCTTGGCAAAGGCGACGCTGACCGCCGGCGTGCGGTCCCAGGTTCCACCCTGGCCCGGCATGTCCATCCAGACGCGATGCTCGACCGGGCTCGGCCCGACGACGACGGTGGCGACGTCGCGGACATAGACCGGCCGGCCGTCGCGCGTGGTGACGAGCAGCAGCCCGGCGTCGGGAATGCCATTCAGGGTCTGGCCGGCGGCAACGTCGCGCATGATGCCGTTGTCGCGCACCGTGCCGGCGAGAAACGAACGGTTGGCCTCGCGCACCTTGGCGACGAGCTGCTGCAGCGTCACGCCATAGAGCGCCAGTTTCTCCGGGTCGGGCTCGACGCGGATCTGCTCGGGGCCGCCGCCGGAGAGATAGGTGAGGCCAACATCGTCCGTCTTGACCAGCTCGTACTGCAGTTCGCGCGCGACCTGATAGAGATCTTTCTCGGTCCAGCGCGACGCCGCGTTCGGCTTCGGCGACAAGGTCAGCACCACGGCGGCGACGTCGTTGATGCCGCGGCCGACGATCAGCGGCTCGGGGATGCCGACCGGGATGCGGTCTGCATTGGCCTTGATCTTCTCGTGCACGCGCAGGATGGCGTCATCGGCGCTGGTGCCGACCTGGAAACGCGCCGTCACCATGACGCGGTCGTCGACGGTCTGGCTGTAGACGTGCTCGACGCCGTTGATGCCCTTGACGATGGACTCCAGCGGCTTGGTCACAAGTTCGACCGCGTCCGCCGCCTTCAAGCCATCCGCGTTGATACGGATATCGACCATCGGCACGCTGATCTGCGGCTCTTCCTCGCGCGGAATGGTCAGTAGCGCGAGCAGGCCGACGGCCAGCGCCGCCAGCAGGAACAGCGGCGTCAGCGGCGAGCGGATCGTCGCCTCGGTGAGGCGTCCGGACAGTCCGAGGTTCACGGCTGCACCAGGACGTCGCCGGCGTTCAGGCCGGAAAGAATTTCAAGCGCGTCAGGCATGTCCGGCCGTGGCTGCTCGCGGCCGCGCTGCACCGGCACGTCAATGACCTCGCCGCCCTTGCGCAGGCGCGCATAATCGACGCCGAAACGCGTGACGATGAAGGACGACGGCACGATGATGCTGTCGCGCTTGCCGGCAGCGACCCAGACGCGGATACGCTCGCCGACGAAGTAGTCGCCGAGACCCTCGACCTTGGCGTCGGCGACGACGCGGCCATCCTGGATCTGCGGATAGACGAGCTGGACGGTGCCGAATTTCGCGCCGTTGGCGCCGAGCCCCTCGGCATCGATGCGGATGGTATCGCCGGCCCTGAGCGTCGTGGCGTGGCGTTCCGGGACGCGCAGGCGCAACACGAAGTTCTTCTCGGCGATGGTGGCCATCGGCTCGCCGTTCATCACCACCGTTCCGGCGGTCACGGGCACGGTCAGCACGCGGCCCGCGGTCGGTGCAAGAACGTTGCCTTCGGCGAGCTGCTGCTCGACCACCGAGCGCTCGGCGATCTTGGCGCGGTGCGTGTTGGTCGCGACGTTGAAGGCGGTCTGCGCCTGATCGAGATTGGTCTTGGGGATGGTGCCCTTGGCGAACAGATCCTCGGCGCGCTTGAGATTGATGTCGGCCTGCGACAGTTGCGCCTCGAGCCCAGCGATCTGCGCGTCCAGCGACTTCATCTGCAGGACGAGCTTCTCATCGCCAATGGTGGCAACGACCTGCCCCTGCTTCACCTCGTCGCCGTCCTTGACGCTGAGTTCGGCAACCGTGCCGCCGATGCGCGCTCGCGCCGGCACGACATTGGCGGTCTCGACAGTGGCGAACACCGCCTTTTCGTCAGCCACCGCGCGCGGCGCGACGGTGAAGGTTTCGGCGGCCCACACCTGCTGGACGGAAAGTGCGAGCAGCGCGGCGATGATCGTCGTGCGGTAATTCAATTTCGTTCCCCGGATCGGTAACTCAGTGTGTCCCGGACGAGCCGGGTCGGCTTTGACCTGCCGCAATTGCTATCGTTTGGCGCGGGATGCGCTGGTTCGTTTAGCTTTGGCGGCCGGGCGGCACGCGGAAGCGGGCGCGCAGTAGATTCGGTACAGCGTTTCGACCAATTCGCGCGCCGGCTGGCTGCCGATCGAGTACCAGACGGTCTGACCGTCGCGCCGTGCCTCGACCAGCCCGTCCTTGCGCAACAGTGCAAGATGCTGGGAGACCGTCGAATCCCGGATGTTCAGAAGCGCGGCGAGTTCGCCGACCGAGCGCTCCTTTTCGGTCAACTGGCAAATGATGACGAGCCGATACGGATGCGCCAGCGCCTTGAGCAGCGCGCCCGCCTCGTCCGCCGCAGCCGTCATCTGGTTCATGGGCGACTTCATTCTTGCCTTCATATTGTATATTGCGAATATACGAATATTCGAATATATAGTCAATGCCGGCGGCCCTTCCAGACAGTGCGTTCTGCGCACCCGCCGGCTGAAAAACCCCGTCGGGCAAGGGTTTTTACGATCGTCAACGGGCCCGGAAGGAACGTCTCATGACCATCGACCGCGCCGTCTTCGCCATGGCCGGCACCATGATTCTGGTCAGCCTCGCGCTGGCTCATTTCGTCAGCCCCTACTGGCTGCTGCTCACCGCCTTCGTTGGCCTGAACCTGCTGCAATCCGCCTTCACCGGCTTCTGTCCGGCGGCGACCGTGTTCGGAAAGCTCGGACTGAAGCCAGGCGCGGCATTCGCCTGCGGCATCACGGCCAAGCCCTAGCCCCTATCGAAACACCGCCGGCCGGAACGACGGCCGGCTGATCAAGATCAAGGCGCGCCCGCGTGCGCCGTGATCGTCTTAATAAACAAAAGGCGGCCACGCGCGCGTGCTGCTGCAACAGCCGGAGGAAGTCATGGCTCATATCGTCGTGCTCGGAGGCGGAATCGGCGGCGTGTCCTGCGCCTATGAACTCAAGCATGCGGTTCGTGCGGACGACAAAATCACGCTCGTATCGAACAAGCCTTTCTTTCAGTTCACGCCGTCCAACCCCTGGGTCGCCGTCAAATGGCGCACCAAGGATGAAATCATCATCGATCTCGCAGAGACGTTGCCGCGGCATGGCGTCGCCTTCAACGGCGCCGGCGCCGCGCGCGTGCATCCGGCGGAAAACCGCGTCGAGCTCGGCGACGGGTCGTCGCTGACATATGACTATCTCGTGGTCGCGACCGGCCCCGAACTGGCCTTCGACGAGATCGAAGGCCTCGGCCCGAACGGCAACACGCAGTCGATCTGCGACGTCGATCATGCGGTGACCGCCAATGCGCGCTGGGAAGCCTTCTGCAAAGACCCCGGCCCGATCGTCGTGGGTGCCGTGCAGGGCGCGTCGTGCTACGGCCCGGCCTATGAATTCGCCATGATCATGGACGCGGACCTGCGCCAGCGCCGCATTCGCGACAAGGTGCCGATGACCTTCGTCACCGCCGAGCCCTATATCGGCCATCTCGGCGTCGGCGGTATCGGCGACACCAAAGGCCTGCTGGAATCGGCCATGCGCCAGCGTCACATCAAGTGGGTCACCAACGCCAAGGTCGACAAGGTCGAGCCGGGCAAGGTGCTCGCCACCGAAGTCGATGACGACGGCAAGCCGAAGAAAGCCCACGAGCTGCCGTTCAAGTTCTCGATGCTGCTGCCGGCCTTCCGCGGCATTCCGGCTCTGCGCAACATCGAAGGCCTTGCCAATCCGCGCGGCTTCATCATCGTCGACAAGTATCAGCGCAACGCCAAATATCCGAACGTGTTCGGCGTCGGCGTCTGCATCGCCATTCCGCCGCTCGAACCGACGCCGGTGCCGGTCGGCGTTCCGAAAACGGGCTTCATGATCGAGTCCATGGTGACGGCAACGGCGCTCAATATCGGGCAGTTGCTGCGCGGCGAACAGCCGACGCACGAGGCGACGTGGAATGCCATCTGCCTCGCCGATTTCGGCGACTCAGGCGTTGCTTTCGTCGCCATGCCGCAAAACCCGCCGCGCAACGTCAACTGGGCGTCGAGCGGCCGCTGGGTTCACCTCGCCAAGATCGCTTTCGAGAAATACTTCCTGCGCAAGGTGCGGATCGGCGCCACCGAGCCCTATTACGAGCGCGCGGTGATGCGCATGCTGGATATCGGCAAGATCAAGGAGCCGGTGTAGGCTCAACTGGATCGCGGAAGCCAACGCCGCTCCGCGCCGACCGCGCGGGGCGGTGTTTTGCCGTCCGCCTCAGCGTTCCGGAACGGGCTCGTCCTGCGTCGCCGCGAAGGACTGCGCATTGAGCCGGATGGCGGCATTCGGCGCGCCATACCCGGCATAGCCGTCGCGCTGCACGATTTCGAAGAAGAAGCCGCCTTCCATGGTCGCGGTATAGGCTTGGTAGAAGGCGCCGTTCTGGTCGGTGTCGTAGAGGATATTGAGCTTGCGCAGCGTCATGACGTCCTCGTCGGACAGGTCGGTGCGCGAGGCGAGATCCTCATAGTAGTTCGTCGGCATCGCCAGAATTTCGACGCCGTTGGCCACGAGCTGCTTGACGGTCTTGCGGATATCGGCGGTCGCCAGCGCGATATGCTGCACACCCGAGCCGAAGAACTCATAGACGAAGCGGGACGACAATGTGTGATGGCTCTGCGAGCCATTGAGCACCAGGCGCAAGCCCTGCCCCGGGCCTTGCAGCGAACCGCTCTCGATCACCTGGCTCTGCACGATGCCGCCGGGATCGACCACCGCCTGGCTCTGCGTGCGTTTGGTGTCGAACAGCGACGTGTAGAACAAGAGCCAGGTCAGCATTTCCTCGTAGAACATGGTCTGCGAGACGTGATCGACGGCGAACAATCCGGCGTCCGGCGCGTCGGTCGCGACCGGCTCGAAGTCCACCGTCGACCAGCCGCCGAGCGCCGACTTGCCGTCGAGGAAATAAAGGAGACTGCCGCCGACGCCGCGCACCGCCGGGATGTTCAGTTCGCCCGGGCCCACGGCGCCTTCATGCGGCACGTCGAGCAGCGCCTTGGCGCGCGCCGTCGCCGCGCCGGCATCGGGCACGCGCAGCGCCATGGCACAAACCGAAGTGCCGTGCGTGATCTGGTAGGAGTGGGCGAAGCCGTCGCTGTCGCTGTTGACGACAATGCGGATATTGCCTTGCGTCCACAAATGGACATCCTTCGACTTGTGGCGGCCGGTCATCGCGAAGCCGAGCTGCTTCAGCATGCGTTCGAAGCCGTCGCGGTCCTTCTCGTCGACCGCGAATTCGATGAACTCCACCGCTTCGACCCGGCTCGGCGGCGGCATCGGCACCGCGCCCTTGACCGGCGCGCCATGCCGGCGCGAGGCTTCGTCGAGCAGATAGATCAGCGAACGGTGGCCGTCGAGGGCGACCGAACGCGCCGAGCCGGCGCGGAAGCGGTCGTTGAAGATCTCCAGCGAGAGATAGCTGTCGTAGCCGGTGGCGATCAGCGCATCCATGAAGCCGGCGAGGTCGAAGTCGCCCTGCCCCGGCAGGCAGCGCCAGTGCCGGCTCCACGACAGGTAATCCATCTCCAGCTTCGGCGCGTCGGCGACCTGAACCAGGAAGATGCGATCCTTCGGAATGTTGCGGATCGGCTTGAGGTCGGTGCCGCGCGACTGGATGTGGAACGAGTCGAGCACGATGCCGACGCGATCGGAGCCGGAGCGCCGCACCACCTCCCAGGCATCGCGATAGTCGAAGATCTGCCGGCCCCAGGCCAGCGCCTCGTAGCCGACGCGCATGCCGCGCTTGGCGGCGCGCTCGCCGAGCATGGCGAAGTCCTCGGCCAGCCGGTCGATGCCGCCGGCGGTTTCGGTCGAGACGCTCGAGCAGACGAACAGCAGATCGGAGCCGAGCTCCTGCAACAGGTCGAACTTGCGCTCGGCGCGGTCCAGCGCCTTGAGCCGCTTGTCGTCCGGCAGACCCTCGAATTCGCGGAACGGCTGGCAGGTGACGACCGTGAGACCGAGATCGTCGCAGACGCGGCGCACCTGCTTGGGTGACGCGGGATAGGCGATCAGGTCGTTCTCGAAAATCTCGACCGCCTTGAAGCCGGCCGAGGCGATCGCTTCCAGCTTCTCGAGCAGGTTGCCGGCCAGACACACGGTTGCGATCGAGGTCTTCATCGCGCAGCAGTCCTCCCAAGGGGGCGCATGACAATCCGACCGTCCAAGGCCGGTTCCGCGCCGCCATCAAGAGATAGAGCCTCGGCCGCGCCGAGGCAATTTCATAGAGGTTTCCCTGAGGTGACCTGAGGTTACATCAGGCCGCGGCCCCCGCCGGACGGCTCAGCTGACGCCGCCATCGACGATGAAGCTGCGCCCGGTGAGCCAGCCGGCGTCCGGCGAAGCGAGGAACACGGCGACGCCGGCGACATCGTCGGGCTGGCCGATGCGGCCGAGAGGCGTCATCGCCTTGATGCCCTCGCCGCGTTCTTTCAGGATCTTGGTGGTCATCTCGGTCTCGATGACGCCGGGGGCGATGGTATTGACGGTGATGCCGCGCGGGCCGAACTCCTTGGCCAGCGCGTGTGACAGCGTCGAGATGGCGCCCTTGGAGGCCGAATAGATCGACGACGTCGGGATCGGCCGGGTCGCCAGCGCCGAGGAGAAGTTGATGATGCGCCCGCCCGGCGCCGGCATGTGCGGCAGCGCCGCCTGGATCATGGCGATGGTGCCGAACACATTGGTGTCGAAATGCGCACGGAACAGGTCGAGATCGGTCTTCTCGAACGGCCGGTACTCGGCGACGCCGGCGCAGTTCACCAGCACGTCGATGCGGCCGAAGCGCTCGACCGTCCTGGCGACGATCGCCTTGGCGTCTTCCGTCCTGGCGATGTCGCCGGCGACGGCCAGGGCTTCGGTGCCCATCGCCGCGATGTCCTTGACCACGGCGTTGGCGGCGTCGGCGCCGCTGCGATAGACGACCGCGACCTTGGCGCCGGCCGCGCCGAAGCGTTTGGCCACCGCAGCGCCGATGCCGCGCGAGGCGCCGGTCACCAGCACGACCTTGTCGTTCAATGCATAGGTGTCAGCAGACTTCTGCGCGGTCATGAGCAATTCCTGTCGTTATGAAATTCGTGCCGAGCGCGTCAGAGTGCCGGCACCGCGTCCTTGGTGATCTCGATGAGCCGCTCGCGCCACTGCGCGAGATAGGCTTTGCGGCCTGCTTCGTCGATGCGCGGCGAGGCATAGGCGACGAACGGTGGATACGACTTCATGCCGAGGTATTCGACCATCAGATGCTGCGTCGGATACAGCACCTGCTCGACCGGGCCGTAGACATTGCCGGCGGAGAAGCGCTCCACCGTGCCGCCCGTCGTCAGGCACAGCAGGCCGATCTTGTTCTTGAAGAAGCCGCTGTCGAAACGCTTGCCGTCGGCATAGGCAAAGCCGAAGGCCATGACACGCTCGAACCAGCCCTTGAGAATGGCCGGCACCCCGCCCCACCAGATCGGAAACAGCCAGACGATCATGTCGGCTTTGAGCACGCGCTGCTGCTCGCGAACGATGTCGGGCGCGAAGCCGGCATTGGCGTGGGCATGACCCTGTTCGTTCTGGTAGTGGAATCGCTTGGCGTCGTGCACGGTGATGAAGTCGTGCCGGCCGGCGACCGGGTTGAAATTCTCGGCGTAGAGATCGGACACCTCGACGCTGTGACCGGCGGCGGTCAGCGCCTCAACGGCGGCATGCTTGAGCGCGGCCGTGAAGGATGTCGGCTCCGGGTGGGCGTAAACCAGCAGGACGTTCATGACCGGTGTTCAGGTTTTGGGGCTCAGGTCTTCTTCTGGAAGCCGCCGAACAGACCTTTGGGGAAGAACAAAAGGACGATCAGCAGCAACGTCAGCGACACGATGTTCTTGAAGCCGGCGCCGAAGAACACGATCGCCTCGGACTGGATGACGCCGAGGAAGATGCCGCCGACGAGGCCCGCCACCGGGCTGCCGAAGCCGCCGATGATCGCCGCGATGAAGCCATTGATGCCGAACGGCGTGCCGATCAGATAAGCCGTGTACTGTGTCGGCGTGATGAGGATGCCGGCAACGCCGCCGAGACCGGCGCTGAGGGCGAAGGCGACGACCAGCATGCGCTCGACCGGAATGCCGAGCAGCGCCGCCGCTTCGCGGTTCTGCGCGCAGGCGCGTAGCGCGCGGCCCATGCGGGTACGCTCGAAGAACTGCGTGAGCGCGAACACCATCACCGCGCCGCAGCCGAGAATCCAGAACAGCTGATACGGTATCGCTATGGCGCCGATCTTGAGCGGTCCACCGGCAGTGAATTCCGGATAAGTTCGCGGCTGGTCGCCCAAGGTCAGGATGACGATCTGCTCGATCAGTAATTGGACCGCCAGTGTCGCCAGGATGATGGCGAACAGCGGCGCATTGCGGCGCCACATCGGATTGATGACGAAGATTTGCACCAGCACGCCGGCCGCGGCGACCAGAATGGTGGACAGGATGGCAGACAGCCACATAGGCAGGCCGTAGCGCGTCAGGATCGTGTGCGCGAACATGCCGCCGAGCATGACGAACACGCCCTGCGCGAAGTTAACGATGCCGCTGGCGTTGTAGATGACGGAGAAGCCGATCGCGATCAGGCCGTAGATCAGCCCAACGCCGAGCCCGTTAACCAGACTCTGGATGAGTTCGACGCCACTAGGCATTGGAGGCCTCCTCGACGCCGAGATAGGCGGCAATGACCTCGGGATGCGCCTTGATCTCGTCGGGCGTGCCTTCGGCGATCTTGCGCCCGAAATCGAGGACCGCGATGCGATGCGCGATGCGCGTGACCAGCGCCACGTCGTGTTCGATCAGCAAGACAGTCGTGCCCTGAGCGTTGATCTTCTGAATGATGTGGGCAAGCCCTTCGGTCTCCTGTGTATTGAGACCAGCCGCCGGTTCGTCGAGCAGCAGCAGCTTCGGCTTGGCGGCCATGGCGCGCGCGACCTCGAGCAGCCGTTGCTGGCCATAGGGCAGCAATTCGGCGTCGAGATCGGCTTGTGCGCTGAGGCCGACGAACTCGAGCAGTTCATGGGCGCGCTCGCGCACTTCCCGCTCCTGCTTGCGGAACCAGGCCGGACGGAACAGAGAGGCGGCAACGCCGCCGCGGGTCGCGAGGTGACAGCCGACTTCGACGTTCTCGGCGACCGACATGCCCTTGAAGAGCTGCACGAGTTGGAAGGTGCGCACCAGGCCCATGGCCGCGATTTCGTGCTGCGGCACGCGGGTAATGTCGCGGCCGTTGAACTCGATGCTGCCCGAGGTCGAGCTGAGGAAACCCGACACCATGCTGAAGAAGGTGGTCTTGCCGGCGCCGTTCGGGCCAATGACGGCGAACAGGCTGCCCTCCGGCACCTCGAGGTCGATCGCGTTGTTGGCAACAAGGCCGTCGAAGCGCTTGGTCAGTTCCGTCGTGCGCAGGAGTGCCATGTCAGGCCTCCTTCTTGCGGCGGAACAGCGCGCCGAGCGCCGACAGGCCCTTCGGCGCGTAGATCAGCGTTGCCAGGAGGACGACTGCATAGGCGATGTCCTGGAAATGGCCGCTGCCGCGCACGACTTCCTGGAGCAGCGAGGTCACAACCGCGCCGATGATCGGGCCGACGATGGTGCCGACACCGCCGACGAAGAGCATCGTGAAGGTCATCACGGCCATTTGCGGGCCGTACACCTCCGGGCTGATGAAGCCGACGGTGTGGGCGAACAGCGAGCCGGCCGCTGAGGCATAGAGCGCGGCGATGATGAAGGCGATCAGCTTGAAGCGCGGCACGCGCACGCCGAGGGCGGCGGCGCCGTTCTCGCTGCCGGAGATCGCGCGCAGGCCGCGGCCGAAGCGCGAGTCACGCATGCGCAGCGACAGCCAGAAGCCGAAGCCCAGCAGCAACGCAAGCGCCACCAGCTTCCATCGCTCGCTGTCGATGGTGAAGCTGCCGATGCCGAGCGGCGGAATGCCGGCATAGCCCATGTAGCCCTGCGTCACCGCCGTCCACTGGATCGTGATGTCGTAGGTGATGAGGCCGAGCGAGAACGTCGCCATCGCCAGATAGTGGCCGCGCAGGCGCAGCGTCGGATAGCCGATGATCAGGGCGAAGACGCCGGCGATTGCCATGGACGCGACCAGCGCAAGGATGGGCTCCCAGCCGTACTGCACGCAGAGGATGGCGCTGCCGTAGCCGCCGATGCAGGCAAACGCGTTCTGCCCGAACGAAGCCTGGCCGGTGTAGCCCATGAAGAAGTTCAGACCGATGCAGAACACGCCGTAGATCATGGCGAGCTGCATCACGGTCAGCAGGTAGCCGCCATAGACCAGCGTGCCGGCGACCGCGAGCGCGGCAAGCCCGAGCAAGCCGACTTGGAAGCGGTCGAACCGCGAGGCGAATTTCGCCGGTTTAGCTGAAGTAATAGCGGGCGAGGTCATGATGCGATTTGATCTCGTGCGTCGGCAATTCGGCGCGAACGCTGGCGGATGAAAGGATGTAAACGCGCTGCGCGAGCTTGAGCGCCAGCGGCGCCTTCTGCTCGACCAGGAGAATGCCGAGGCCTTCCTTGTTGAGGGCGCCCAGCGTCGAAAGGATTTCAGTAGCGACGCGCGGCGCGAGGCCGAGCGACGGCTCGTCGAGAATGAGCAATTTGGGCTCGGCCATCAGGGCGCGACCGACTGCCAGCATCTGCTGCTCGCCTCCGGACATCGATGACGCCTGCTGGTCGATGCGCTCCTTCAGTCGCGGAAAAAGCGTGAACACCTTGTCGAGCCGCCGGTCCATTTCGCCCGGCGTGCTCGGCATCTTGTAAGCGCCGAGCTGCAGGTTTTCCCGCACGCTCATTTCGCCGAACAGGCCGCGCCCCTCCATCACCATGATGATGCCGAGCTTGGCGAGGTCGTGCGTCTTCAGGCCGGTGACATCCTGCCCGTTGAACAAGACCTGGCCCTTGCTCGGAATCAGCCGGGTGATGGCGCGGAGCAAGGTGGTCTTGCCCGCGCCGTTCGGACCCAGGATCGTTACGAACTCGCCCGGCGCCACATGGAGACTCGTCGGACGAAGAGCCTCGATGTGGCCGTAGCTGGCCGCCAGATTCTGGACCGAGATGAGAGGAGCCGCCCCCGTCATCTTATTTCCGGAGAACCAGCTTGTCGTCCTTGACGGAGACGAGCACGTAGGGGTTCGCGGTGATACCGATGTGGTTCTCGGTCGAGAAGTTGTACGAGGCACCGGCGCCGACATAGGGGCCGAGCTTCTCGAACGCGTCACGTACCTTCTCACCATCGGTGGTGCCGGCCTTCTTCATGGCTTCGACCATCATCATGATCGAGTCCCAGGCGCGGGAGGCCTGCGCGTTGTCGGAACGGCCGAACTTGTCCTTCATCACTTTGACGAAGGGTTCGGCGGCGGCGCGAGCCTTGGGATCAGTGAGAACGCTCATGTCTTCCGACGCGAGCTGGATGAGCGGCGACGGCGCCATGTACTGGTCGCCCAGCACCTTGCCTGCGGCGAGGTGGATGTCCAGTTCCTGGATCGAGCCGAGCATCAGCATGTTCTTCAGGCCGAGGCTGCGGATGTTGTTGGCGGCGGTGACCACCGCGTTGCCTTGGCCGAGCATGATGACCGCGCCGGCGCCGGCGGCGTTGATGCGGCCGATCTGGACGCTGAAGTCGGAGTCGTCCTGCTGATAGGTTTCGCTGGCAACCACTTCGAGGCCGAACTCGGCCGCGGTCTTTTCGGCGATGCCCTTCATCAACGTCACGTAGGGGCTCGGATCGGCGAGGAGGCCGATCTTGCGGACCTGCGTCTTCTCTTTGAGATACTGATAGCGGGTGTCCACTTCGTACTTCGGCGGCGGCAGGAACTGGAAGGCCCACTTAACTTCTTCCGGCTGGCGCGGCAGGATCGAGCACAGGAACATCGGCAGTTTGGCCTTGGCGACGAAGCTCGCCGCCGCGAAGTTGCCGGCCGAAATGCAGCCCGAGTCGAAGGCGACGACTTTGTCTTCGCTCATCATCTTGCGGTAGACGACGACGGCTTGCTGCGGCGTCGACTTGTTGTCTTCGGTAACGAGTTTCAACTGCTTGCCGAGCACGCCACCCTGCTTGTTGACCTGTTCGATCGCGGCCGTGAGGCCGTCGCGCCAGTGCGCGTCGGTCAGCGAGCCGTATCCGGTCAGACCGAGCGACGAGCCGATGACGATGTCTTCGGCCGAAGCCGCCGCGACCGTGCCGACGGACAGCGCCGCCGCCAGGATAATTACCTTTCCGTAGCTCATTTAGACCCTCCCGAGTTTTGTCGTTCTTCAGATGCCGGTGACCCGGCGTGTTGCATTATTTCGATGCGGCGTCGCGAACTTCGCCGAGCCCTTTCATAGCCGCCTGCCGCAGGAAGCCCTGATCGGAAGAGAGAATGAAAACGCTGGCGCCGTGAGACTTCAGCCAGGCCGCTTCCTGCGCGCTTCCCACATAGACGCTGATGTTCTTCTTGGCCTTGCGAGCGGCTTCGGAGATGCGCTCGACGGCGCGGACCACGGCCGGCGGATCCTTGGTTTCGTCGCCATAGGCTGCGGTGAGATCGCCGCGGCCGATAAACAGCGAGTCGACGCCTTCGACCGCCGCAATGGCGTCGATCTCGTCGAGCGCGACCGGATCCTCGATCTGGGCGACGAAGGTGACCTGCGAATCCGCGGCCGCGATGTGTTTCCACATCGGCACGGCCGTGTAGCCTCCGGCGCGGGTCGAGGTGGCGAAACCGCGGGCGCCGTTGCGGTAGCGGAACAGCGCCGCCACTTCGCGGGCGTAGGCCGCGCTCTTGACGTGAGGCACCAGAATGCCGGTGGCGCCGCAATCGAGCACCGAAAGAATGCCCTCCGGTCCCGGCACGCGCACCAGCGCCGGTATGTCGTGACCGCGCGCCGCCATCAGAGCGATGTCGGTGGTGGTGCGGTCGAACGGCGCATGTTCCTGGTCGATGACGACGAAATCGAAGCCCGCACCGGCAAGAATCTCGGTGCCGTGACTGGTCGGCGTCTTCAGGAACGAGCCGACCAGCTTGTCGCCGGCCAGCAAACGCTGGCGAAAGGTGGTTGTCTTCTGCATGGTCTGACCTTGTCGCCTTCCTAGTTCTGCCCGGGCATCGGGTAGTCGTCGGCGTTCAGGATCCAGCCTGGCTTCTGCGAAAAGTCCATGCGCGGCGGGCAGAAGATGTCGACGAGCTGGTTGCGCCCTTCGCCGCAGGCCTCGGTCGTGTGAATTGACGGCGGCGGGATGATCGCGATCGACGGCGTGCCGCACAATTCGTGATCATCGTCCAGCCAGTTGTTCTTGTTGACCACCCAGGGCCAGCGCAGGTGGTGCATGAACTCGCCAGAGATGGCGAGCGAGCACTGCTCGAAGTCGTCGTGATGATGCGGCGACAGTTTGCTGGCGTCGCGCGGGCCGTCGTAATAGTCGAGGAAGTTCACCATGATGGTGGTGCAGCGCCAGATGCGGCCGAAGCGGCCCGGCTCCGGCGCCACGTCGAGGCTGTAAACGCGTAGCTTGAAGCCGCCTTTCGGCTCCGGCCAATTCACGACCGGCGCGACATAAGGCTTGGCGGTCTTGAAGTGATCCTTGTTGCTGCACTTGGCGTTAAGGTCTTCCGAGCGTGTCGTGAACATCGCATAGATGCGGCCCGGCTCGATCACCTTCATCGACGACTTGCCCGGCGGCAGGAAGGCGAGATTGTTGCCGGTGACGCGCTGCGTGCCGTCCTTGGTCGTGAACTCGACGACGGTCTTGGGGTCCGGCATCAGCACCGCGTATTCGTCGACTTGCGCTTCGCGCGACAGGACATAGTCCTTTTTCGGTTCGATGCAGACCATGACGAGGTTCTGGCCGCGGGCGATCCAGGTCTTGCCGGTCGCATTGTCTTCCTGCGGCGGCTCCTCGTAGAATCGCACATATTCGGCGGTGCCGAACGGACCGGTGACCGGGCCTTTGGCGGCCGGCGCCTTGGCGGCCAGAGCGGAACGCGGATCGCTCGCGTCATACATCGTCTTCACTCCCGAAGTGTCGTCTTGATTCCAATAGCGTCAGGCGCTCAGTTCTTGGCCGGCAGATCGGCCTCGATGCCGAGCATGCGCGCGGTGTTGAGCGAGAACATCTTGCGGATGTCCTCGTCGCTGTAGCCGAGGCGAATGCACAGCTTGACGGCGCGGCGCATGCCGTCGAGCGGCAGGAAGGTCCCGGGCTGGCCGAGGTCGGAGCCCATCACGGTCTGATCGACGCCGGCCGCTTCGATGAAGTGGCCGAGTTCCTCTTCCTTGCGGTGCTGGAACTTCGAGCCGTCGAGGAACATGCAGACCGAGTGCTCGATGAAGGCGCCCATAGCGGCAAGACCCTTCACGTCGTTCAGCGTGCCGTCGACGATCTCTTCCGGATGCGTCACGCACATTTTCTTGACGCCGCGCTTCTTGGCTTCCTCGAGAACGATCCAGGTCTCGCTGATGTGCATGTGGCCGCTCGCCAGTACCATTCCGGTCTTGGCGAGGATATCGATCACTTCCTTGACCTCGTCGCGCACCTTCTTGTTGGCGTCGAGCACGGGAATGGCGACGGCGGGCCGGATCTTGTCGGTCGAGGCCGGGTGCGTGGTCGCGTTCTGCGCCTGCCAGCGGAAGTGCTGCTCGGCGGCAAGCGTCGGAAACCACACCACCTTGCCGCCCGCAGCGGCCGTGTGCTCGACGGCATAAGGGTTGAAACCGCCGATGACGTTGTTCAGCGCGATGCCGGAATAGACCTTGGTGGTCAGTTCGGGGAAATTGTCGGCGATCAGCTTGGCGGTCATGACGCCGCTGTAGTCATGGTCCTTGGTGACCACCGCCGCGAAGCCGGCTTTCGAATATTGCCGCGCCAGTTCGACGTGATCCAGGGCACGCTTGGCGATCGAGGGACCGCTGTGCACGTGCGGATCGATGGCGCCGACCAGCAGGGCGTCGACGCGTTTTTCAAGATCGGTGTCAGGAGCTGAACTTGTCGCCATTCGTATTCCACCTCGAGCTGACCGTGCAGTGCAACAACGGCCTCGTTTCCGCCCTTACTTCGTTGTTCGCGAGAACGGAACAACGTTTTGTCTAATCTATCGGGGCGGTTCGCGATGAGTCAATGGTGGCACATCGCGAACCACGAAAAATGCGTCAGCTGGCGTTTTGGGAGTGCAATTCGGGCTTGGCGCATGTTTAGATGAGGCGTATGGTGTTTCGCTGTCGCGAACGTGTGTTCAGCGGATGGGGCGTAGAATATGGCTGCGGAAGGCTCAGGCGGCGTTCAGTCCGTCCATCTGGCGATCGACGTGCTGGAGGCGGTGGCCTTCTCGGACGACGAACTCGGCGTCACGCAGATCGCCGACCGGCTCAAGGTGACCAAGGGCTCGGTGCATCGTCACCTGACCACGATGGTCGAACGCGGCTATCTGTCACAGAATCCAGCCACCAGCCGCTACACCATCGGCCCGAAGAGCCGGCTGCTGGCGCGCCTGTCACCGGACGCCGATCTGGTGAAAGTGGCGGAGGGTCCGATGCGTGAGTTGCGCGACGCCCTTGGGCAAACCGTCGTGCTGTCGGAGATGACGCCACGCGGCGCCATGGTGCTCGTCACCCTGCCCGGCACGTCGCCGATCGAAATTGGCGTGCGGCCCGGCAGCGAACTGCCGTTCTACAATTCAGCGCAAGGCAAAGTACTGCTTGCCTATGCCCCGCGGCCGTTTCAAATGCGTATGCTGCGCGGGCCGTTCGAGAAGGTCACCGTCAAGACCATCGTCGCGCCCGACCGCATCGACAAGTCGTTGCAGGAGATCGTCAAGCGCGGCTACGGCGCGGCGCCGGAAGAATCGATGCTCGGCATCAACGCCGTAGCGGTGCCGATCTTCGACAGCAACGATGCCTGTGTCGCCGCGCTCGCCGTGGTGGGCTCGATCCAGTACCTACCGGAAAAGTCCAAGCCCGGCGACATCGCCGCGCTGATGCATGCGGCCGAGCAGATCTCGCGCAAGCTTGGGCACGGCAGCGGTGCATCCTTCGCCAGCGTCAGGCACCGCAGCCAGTCCGGCCGCTAGGCTGGCTGCTCCTCGCTCTAGATCAGCGCGCAGATGGTCGCCGCCAGCGCCTGGGTGCGCGGCAGCAGGGTGTCGAGACGGCAGAACTCCTCGTCGGTATGCGCTTTGCCGCCGACCGGGCCCAGCCCGCATAAGGTCGGGATTCCGAGCGCGCCGGTGAAGCCTGAATCGGCGCAGCCGCCGGTGAATTCGCCCTCCACCGCGAAACCCAGATTTGCCGCCTCTTTCTGATAGAGGTCGAACAGGCTTTTCGAATGCTTTTCCTCGAGCGGCAGGAACAGCGCCTTGGTCGTGACCTCGGCGCTGGTGCCCGGCACATCCTCGGTGGCGACAATCTTCTTGATCTCGCCAATGAGCTGAGCGCGCTGCTCGAGAGTCACGAAGCGCAGATCGAGCTCGGCCTCGGCCCAGGGCGCGACGGTATTGTGGGTATTGCCGCCCTTGATGACTCCGACATTGGTGGTGACGCCGGTCGCGTAATTGGTGAGCGCGTGCAGACGCACGATCTTGCGCGCGAGCGCCTCGATGGCGCTGGCGCCCTCCTTGTGATTGACGCCGGAATGCGCGGCGCGGCCTTTCACCACAATGTGGAATGACGCGCCTCCCTTGCGGCCAGTCACGACATTGCCGGTGACACGACCCGGCTCGGTGTTGAACACGGCGCGCGCGCCGCTGGCCGCCGCCTCGATCTCGGCCTGACCGGTCGGCGAACCGATCTCCTCATCCGACGTGAATAGCGCCACGACTGGAAACGGCAGACCGCCGACGGCGTTGATCGCCCGTAGCGCAAAAATGTTGGCGACAAGCCCGCCTTTCATGTCGCAGACGCCGGGGCCGAAGGCCATGTCGCCCTGCCGGGAATAGCCGCGCGTCGCGACCGTGCCCTTGGCGAACACCGTATCGCGATGGCCGAGCATCAGCGCGTGCTGGTTCTGACCATGGCCGGGCACCTCGGCGCGGAACACATCGCCAAAGCCTTGCTTGGGGATGCGAGTGACGGTGATCCCCTCGCCGGTCAGCAGCCTGGCAATGTGCTCGCCGACGGCGTCGGTGCCCGCCTTGTCGAAGCTGTTGGAGTCGATATTCACCAGCTCCTTGAGCAGCGCTTCCATCTCATCGGCGCGCGGCGCGAGCCACGCGGCTATTTTCTCGGTTAGCGCCGCGCGATCCGCCGCCATCGCCAATTGTTTCGTCATTTCGACCTTGCCTTCATGATCTTCAGTCCGTCTTCGCCGAGATCGTAGAACAGGCCGGTCATGATTTGCAGCGCTTCGCGTGCAAGGGAGCCCAGCAAATGTTCATCAGGCGCGTGCTGCGAGCACGACGGATAGGAATGCGGCACCCAGATCGTCGGCAGGCCGAGAATATCCGCGAACACGTCATTGGGCAGCGAACCGCCGAGGTTCGGCAGCAGCGCCGGCTTCTTGTTGGTGGTCTTCGACATCGAGGCGAGCGCCCAGGTGACCCAAGGGTCGGTCGGATCGAGCCGCGTCGCCGGAAAGGTCTCCATGCGCGCCGGCCGCACCGCGACGCGTTGCAGGCCATGGGCATCGAGATGCTTGCGCACCGCCGGCAGGATGGTGTCCGGGTCGGTGCCGACGACGAAGCGCAACTGCATGGTCGCCTTGGCCGATGGCGGAATGGCATTGAGCGGCGCCTCCGGCGTGCCGGTCTTGAATGCCAGCACTTCCAGCGTATTCCAGCCGTAGATGCGCTCTTCCGTCGAGAGGCCCGGCTCACCCCAATCCGGATCAACTTCCGGATCGCCGGGCTCTTGGCCGATCTTCACGTCCGCGAGGGCCTCGCGAACGGCTGGCGGCAGACTCCTCGGCTTGAGCGCGTCGACCAGAATGCGGCCCTTTGCATCGACGATCGCGGCGATGGCATGCGCCAGCAAGGTGCCGGCGTTGGCCAACCCGCCGCCCCAGTTGCCCGAGTGATGGCCGCCCTCGCGTAGGTCGACAGCCATCTCGAAATTCATGGCGCCGCGCGAGCCGAGAAACACCGTCGGGCGCTGCGCCGACAGCCGCGGGCCGTCGGAGCCGATCAACACGTCGGCGGCGAGCAGGTCGCGCTCGTCGGCTGCGAGCTTGCGCAGGCCGGGTGAGCCCGCCTCCTCGCCCATTTCCAGCAGCAGCTTGCAATTGAAGCCGAGCTTGCCGCCGCGCGCCGCCAGGACTTGCTCGAGCGCGGCGAGATTAATTGAATGCTGGCCCTTGTTGTCGGCTGTGCCGCGGCCGTACCACCGGTCACCCTCGACGGTGATCTTCCACGGGTCGAGGCCTTCGCGCCACTGCGCGGCATGGCCGAATACGACGTCGCCGTGGCCATAGGTGAGGACGGTCGGCAGATTGTCGCCTTCGTGGCGCTCGGCGATCAGGAACGGACCGTAGCCCGGCGCCGGATTTTCCAGGATGCGGCACTTGAAGTCGAGACGCTCGACTGACGGCACGATCTCGTCCGTCAGATAGGCGCGCAGCACATCAAGCTTGTCGCCGCCCTGGCTTTCGGTCGGAATGGCGACGCGGCGAGCGAGCACTTCCTTGAAGGCGCCGCTGTCGAAATATTCAGCCGCGCGGGCGACGGCGTCCTGACGTGTCATCGTTAGGCTACGGCCTCTTGTTGCAACAGATGGCAGGTGGCCCAGCCGTCCGGCAGTACCGAGACGGGAGGCGGGGTGGCAAGACAGATGTCCAGTGCGCGTGGACAGCGCGGCTGGAACGGGCAACCGGCGTGCTCGGTCATGGGGTTAGCCATGGCGGCGCCGATAGCAGTGTCCGGGACGCCGAGGTCCGGGTCCGGAGTCAGTACGGACTCGAGCAGTGCCCGCGTATAGGGATGCCCCGGCTGTGCGAACAGCCCGGCACGCGTGCGCTCCTCGACGATGCGGCCGAGATACATGACGGCGACGCGGTCGGCCAAATGCTCGACCACCGCCAGGTTATGACTGATAAAGAAATATGTCAGGCCGAGCTCGCGCTTGAGATCCAGCAGCAGGTTGAGAATCTGCGCCTGCACCGAGACGTCCAGCGCCGAGGTCGGCTCGTCGCAGATCACGACCTCGGGACGCATCACCAGCGCGCGGGCGATGGCGACGCGCTGGCGCTGGCCGCCCGACAATTGCCCCGGATAGGCGTCGAGCATGCGCCGCGGCAGGCCGACGAGATCGAGCATCTCGACGACCTTGGCGCGGCGCGAGGCGGCATCGCCGACGTGGTGGACCGTGAGCGGCAGGCCGATGAGCTGCGCGATCGACTTGCGCGGATTGAGCGAAGAATACGGGTCCTGGAAGATCGGCTGGATGCGCCGCGCCACGGCGATGCGGTCGCTGGCGGCGACCGGCGTGCCGTCAATCAGGATGTCGCCGGACGACGGCGGCAGCAAGCCGAGCAGCATCTTGGCGAGCGTCGATTTGCCGGAGCCGCTTTCGCCGACCAGGGCGAACACCTCGCCACGCTTCACTTGCAGCGACACATTGGCGACCGCGGTCAGCGTCGCGCTGCCCTTGAAGGCGCCCTGCGACACCGCAAAGCGCCGCGACACATCCTTGAGTTCGAGCACGATGTCGCTCATGCGACCGCCTTCTGCGCCTCGAGGCGCACGCAACGGACGTCGTGACCGGGCGACGGGGATTCGAAGCGCATCGCGCCGGCGCACTCCGGCGCCGCAAAGTCGCAGCGGTTGCGGAAGGCGCAGCCCTGCAGCCGGCCGATCAAATTCGGCACCTGGCCGCGAATGGCGCCGAGCGGCGCGCCCGGCGCAGTGCGGCCAGGCACCGGAATGCAGTTGAGCAGCCCGCGCGTATAAGGATGCGACGGCGCCTTGAACACCGCGCGCGCCGAACCGCGCTCGACGATCGCACCGGCATACATGACGGCAACCTTGTCGGCGACGCGGGCGACGACACCAAGATCGTGCGTGATGAGGATCATCGCCATGTTGAGCTCTTTCTTGAGCTCTGCGAGCAGACGCAGGATCTGCGCCTGGATGGTGACGTCGAGCGCCGTGGTCGGCTCGTCGGCGATGATCAAATCGGGTTTGCACATCAGCGCCATCGCGATCATGACGCGCTGGCGCAGGCCGCCCGACAGTTGATGCGGATATTGCAGCAGCCGCCGCTCGGCGCCGGCGATGCCGACGCGCTCGAGCAATTCGATGGCGCGCGCCCGCGCCGCCTCGGCGCCGACATTCTCATGACACAGCAGCGCCTCAGTGAGCTGGTTGCCGATGGTGTAGGCCGGATTGAGCGACGTCATCGGCTCCTGGAAGATCATCGCCATGCGGCTGCCGCGCAATTTGCGCATCTGCCGCTCCGGCAACTTGAGCAGATCGATGCCGTCGAAGGCGAGCCGCGCCGCGCCGCGCCGCGCCACGCGCGGCAGCAAGTCCATGACGGCGAGCGAGGTCAGCGACTTGCCCGAGCCGCTTTCGCCGACGATGGCCAGGGTCTCGCCGCGCTCGACCGCGAACGACACCTCGCTGACGGCATGCAGCACGCCGCCGCCGACCGGGATATCGATGACAAGGTCCTGAACGTCGAGGAGCGCCATGACGATCAGGTCCGGTTCTCGGGCGCGGTGACGTCGCGCAGGCCGTCGCCGACCAGGTTGATCGCCAGCACGAGGAACACCAGCGCCACAGCCGGCACGCCGATCACCCACGGACTGAAGAACATGTATTGCTTGCCCTCGGCGATCATCAGGCCCCAGGACGGCAGCGGCGGCTGTACGCCGAGGCCGAGGAAGGACAAAGCCGCCTCGAGCAGAATGGCATGCGCCATTTCCAACGTGGCGACGACGATCAGCGCGTTGAGGATGTTCGGCAGGATTTCCGAAAACAGGATGCGCGGTGTCGAGCAGCCAATGGCCTGCGCCGCGGCGACATAGTCGGCGCGCGCGATCTGCTGCGTTGCCGAACGCGTGACGACGGCGAAGCGATCCCACAGCAGCAGGCCGAGCACGATAATGACACCCTGGAGCGAGCCGCCGACCAGCGCCGCCGAGGCCAGCGCCACCAGCACCACCGGCAGCGCAAGCCGGGTGGTGATGACATAGCTCAGCACGGCATCGACCTTGCCGCCGAAATAGCCGGCGCAGATGCCGAGCAAGGTGCCGATCGTTCCGGAGATTGCCACCGTCAGCAGGCCGATCAGCAACGAAATGCGCGCGCCGAACAGCAGCCGGCTGAAATAATCGCGGCCGAGCTTGTCGGTGCCGAGCACATGATCCCAAGTGCCCTTGGGTTGCCAGATCGGCGGGATCAGGCGCTGCGCGAGATTCTGGGCGTAGGGGTCGTGCGGCGCGATCAGCGGCGCTGCGAGCGCGGCCGCGACGATGACGAACAGGACGGCCGCGCCCAGCATCAGGCCGCCATGGCGCCGGGCGCGACGCAGGAAGCCGACCAGCGGAGAGCGCCGCACCGGCGGCGCATCGAACGGCGCGTCGCCGCCCGGCTGAACGACGTTGGTCGGGGTCAGCGCGCTCATGCCAGCCGAATCCGCGGATCGAGGAAGGCGTTGGCGACGTCGGCGAGAAAAGTCAGACCGACATAGATGGTGGCCAGGATCAGCACCACCGCCTGCACCACCGGGAAATCGTTACGCGCGATCGCTTCCCAGGCGAGATAGCCGAGGCCATGCATCGAGAACACCGCCTCGATGACGATGGAGCCGCCGAGCATGAAGCCGAACTGCACCGCGGCGAGCGCCACCACCGGGATGATGGCGTTGCGCAGCGCGTGCTTGAAGATGACGACGATGGGGGCGACGCCTTTGGCTCGCGCGGTGCGGATGTAATCGGCCGACAGCACCTCAAGCATGCCGTTGCGTGACAGCCGCATCACCGCCGGCACGGCGTACCAGCCGAGTGCGATCGAGGGCAGGATGTAATGCTTCCACGTCGAAGCGCCCGACACCGGCAGCCAGCGCAGCGTCACCGAGAAAAGAATGATGAGACCGAGACCGAGGCAGAAGGTCGGGATCGCCTGGCCGATGACCGAGAACGACAGCGCCAGCCGGTCGATGAGGGTGCCGTTATAGACCGCGGCCAGCACGCCGAGCGGCACCGCCACCAGCAGCGACAGGCATAACGAAATCGCGCCGAGTGTCAGCGTCACGCCGATACGTGAGGCGATCAGCGACACCACCGTGTCGCGGAAATAGAAGGAGTTGCCGAAATCGAAATGCACAGCCTTCCACAGCCAGTCGAGGTATTGCACGACCAGCGGCCGGTCGAGACCGAACTGGTGACGCACCACTTCGACCTGCGCCGGGCTCGCCTCCGGGCCCGCGATCGAGATGGCGATGTCGCCGGACAGATGCAGCAGGAAGAACGCGACCACCGACACCGTGAAGGCGACGGAAAGCGCGACGATCAAACGCTGCACTGTGTACGCGAGCATGGCACGCCTCGACGAAAGCAGCCGCGCCCGGCTTCCACGTGGGAAGGCCGGGCGCTGCCTTGTCCTACTTCCAGTGCGCCGCGTAGAAGCGCGGCAATTCGTCCGGTTGCGCCGTGAACACCAGATCGCTGGTGTAGGCGTAGTTCGCCGGATAGGAGAACAGCGGGAACAGGTAGGACTTCTCGGCGATGGTCTTCAGCGCCTGCTGATAGAGCGACAGGCGCTTGTCGGTATCCACCGCGGTGTCGGCTTCGGTCAGGGTCTTCTCGACTTCCTTGTCGTGGGTCATGTCGTCGGCTGAGCCCTTGAAATAGACGCCGGTGAAGGCGGACGCGTCGGCGACCGAGAACGAACCCCAGGTCTGGAATGCGATCGGCGCCTTGCCTTCGCGGATCAGCGTGCGCATCGCCGCGTATTTCAGGTAGTTCAGGTTGACCTTGATGCCGACCGCCGCGAGATAGCCAATCACCGCCTCGGCATATTCGCGCTCGCGATAGGCCACCATTTCCGTTGTGAAGCCGTTCGGGAAGCCGGCGTCCGCCAGCAGCTTCTTGGCCTTGGCCGGATCGTAGGAATAGGTCGGCACGCCCTTGTCGGTGCAGCCGAACTGATCGATGAAGCATGCGGAGTTCATGATGCGGGAGCCGCCGCCGACCAGATTGTCGATCATGGCCTTGCGGTCGATGGCGTAAGCGATCGCCTGGCGCACGCGCGGATCCTTCAGCGGCACCGAGCCCTGCGAGCGGCCCAGCGAGTCGAACTGCAGGAAGCCGACGCGCATCGTTTCGGCCGACAGCACCGAGATATTCGGCGCCGACTTGAGCTGCGTCGCCTGATCCACCGGCACGCGCCAGATCCAGTCGACGCCGCCGGTCATCAGTTCGGCCATGCGCGTTTCGGCGTCGGGGATGACGCGGAACACGAGCTTGCCGATCGACGGCTGGCCGAGCGGGCTGTCCTTCCAGTAGTTGGCGTACTTCTCCATGGTCACGCCCTTGCCCGGCGTCACCGCGGTCACCTTGTACGGACCGGAACCGATCGGCGCCTTGGCGAAGCCGTCGAGGCCGACCTTCTTGAAGTACTTCTCCGGATAGATCGGCACCGGGCCGGCGAGATATTCGATCGCGGCCGGGAACGGACCGACGAGATGGATGCGGACCTGATCGTCGCCGACTTTCTCGGCGCTCTTGATCCAGTCGACATTCTGCTTGGTGACAACCTTGGCGTCCGGGCTCACGGCATAGTTCAGCGTGAACACGACGTCGTCGGCGGTCAGCGGATCGCCGTTGTGAAACGTGACGCCCTTGCGGATCGTCAGGTCGAGCGTCTGCGGATCGACCCAGGTCCACTTGGTCGCCAGTTGCGGCTCATATTTGCCGGTCTTCGGATCGCGATAGATCAGATTGTCGAAGACGTGACGGGCGATGATGACGCCCTCGCGCAGATTGTTGTGATACGGGCTGACGTTCTCCGGCTCGGAGTCCGACGCGTAGACCAGCGTGTCATTGGCCTTGTTGGCCATGGCGGGCTGGCTCATGACGCCGATGCCGATCAGAAGCGCGGCTGCGCTCGCGAGTAGAAGGTGCGCTTTCATCTTCATGCCTCCACATCACCGGCGCCGCAGCGCCGTCCCTCTGCTGTTGTTATTAAATTGTAATACCGGTAATTAAATGTTAATGAAGGCTAGGGGTGCTTCTCTGGTGTGTCAAGAAAACGGAAAGCTGTCGCGCGCATCAATTGAGAGCACTCCGCCGCCGCAGGAGACGTTCTTTTGAGCAAGCGCGAGCAGAATACGCTCTTCGTCGGTTCCCTGGAGAAGGGAATGCGCGTCCTGGCCGCGTTTGACCACAATCATACGGCGATGGGCTTGACCGAACTCGCCGAGCGCACGGGGCTTGAGAAGAGCGCCGCCCAGCGCCTGAGCAATACTCTGCACAAGATCGGCTATCTGAACAAGGATCCGGAAACACGGCGTTACAGCCCTTCCCTCAAGTTCCTCGAACTCGCCAACGCTTATTGGTGGTCGGACCCGCTGATCCAGCTCGCGATGCCGAAGCTGATCGAACTCGGGCGCCGGTTCCACGAGCGCATCAATCTCGCGCGGCTCGACGGCCAGGAGATCGTCTATGTCGTTCGCATTCCCACGCAGCTGACGCGCTTCGAAGCCATGATCGCCGGCCGCCGGCTGTCGGCGCTGACGACATCAAGCGGCCGCGCCATGATCGCGCGATTGCCCGACGCCGAACGCCGCAAGGCGGTGCGGACCTGGCCGATCGTGGCGCTGACGCCGAAGACGACGCGTGACCGCACCAAGATCGCCGCGGCGATCGACGACGCGGCAAAATACGGCTACGGCCTGACGCAGGACGAGAGCCTGCTCAACGAGATCGGCATCGCCGCACCGATCCTCGGCCACGACGGCCGGCCGATCGCCGCGGTGCAGTGTTCGGTCTCGAGCCTGCGCTGGAGCCTCGACAAGGTGAAGCGCGAGATCGCGCCGCGCCTGATCGAGGTCGCCAACTCCTTCAATCCGATGAAACCGGGTTGAGCTGCGAAGCATCGGCATCAGCCGTTGCGATAGGTGTAGCTGTAGCCGTTGAGCGCCGGCGCGCCGCCGAGATGCGCGTACAGCACCTTGGCGCCGTCAGGGAAGTAGCCCTTCTTCACGAGGTCGATCATGCCCTGCATGGATTTGCCCTCGTACACCGGGTCGGTGATCATCGCTTCGGTGCGCGCGGCGAAACGAATGGCTTCATTGGTTTCGTGGCTCGGCACGCCGTAGGCCGGATAGGCGTAGTCATTGAGAATGACGATCTCGTCGTCGCGCACCTTGCGGCCGAGTTCGACCAGTTCCGCCGTGTTGTCGACGATCGCGCGCACCTGCTCGCGGGTCTGCTGCGGCGTGCCCGAAGCGTCGATGCCGATCACCTTGTCGGCGCGGCCGTCGGCGGCGAAGCCGACGATCATGCCGCCCTGCGTCGAGCCGGTGACGACACAGACGATGATGTAGTCGAACTTGATGCCCATCTGCGCCTCCTGGGCGCGGACTTCCTCGGCGAAGCCGACATAGCCGAGGCCGCCATATTTGTGCACCGAGGCGCCGGCCGGAATGCCGTAGGGCTTGCCGCCGGCGTCCTTGACCGACTGGATGGCGTCTTCCCAGCTCTTGCGGATGCCGATGTCGAAACCGTCCGGCACGATGCGGCTGTCGGCGCCCATCAGGCGGGTCAGCAGGATGTTGCCGACGCGGTCGTAGACGGCGTCCTCGTGCGGCACCCAGCTTTCCTGCACCACGACGCATTTCATGCCGATCTTGGCCGCGGTCGCCGCCACCATGCGGGTGTGGTTCGACTGCACGCCGCCGATCGACACCAGCGTGTCGGCGTTCGAGGCGATGGCGTCTGGCACGATGTATTCCAGCTTGCGCAGCTTGTTGCCGCCGAAGGCCAGCCCGGAGTTGCAGTCGTCGCGCTTGGCGTAGATCTGCACTTTGCCGCCGAGCGCCTCGGTCATGCGCGGCAGGAACTCGATCGGCGTCGGGCCGAAGGTCAGCGGATAGCGTTCGAACTTGTCGAGCTTGAGCATCGAAGGGGGTCTCCGGGGCGCCGGGAGGGGCGAAATTCCGCGAAAACCTAACGGAATTGCCGCGAAAGGTGCTTCCTATTATCCAGACATCTTTTTATTATTCTGGCTCAGGTTGCCACCCGGTATTATCTTTCTCTTAGAATTAGCCAACTTCATGCAAGAATCTTCCATCGACCGCGTTGACCGTCGCATTCTCCAGCATCTGCAGCGCGACGGGCGCATCAGCAATGCTGACCTCGCCCAGGCGGTGAATATCAGCCCCGCCACCTGCCATCGCCGCACCCAGCGGCTGATCGACGAAGGCTATATCCGCTCGGTCCGCGCCGACGTCGCCCCCCGCCGTGTCGAGCGCGGCACCCTGGTGATCGTCGGCGTCGTTCTGGACCGCTCGACGCCGGACAGCTTCGCGGTCTTCGAGGCCGCCATCGTCAAGCTGCCATTCGTGCTCGATTGCCATCTCGTCGCCGGCGACTTCGACTTCTTCCTCAAAATCCGGGTGCGTGATATCGACGACTTCAACCGGCTGCACGGCGAACAGCTCATCGCCCTGCCCGGTGTGCGGCAAACCCGGACCTTCTTCGTCATGAAGGAAGTCGTCGATAACCGGCCGCTGGATTTCTGAGACCGCGGCCACGGAGACGATACGGTGACACTCGACAAGTTGTTCGACAGCGGCGCACCGCAGCCCGCCAAGGCGCAGACCGACCGCATCACCATCAAGCGGCCCGACGACTGGCACGTGCACCTGCGCGACGGCGACATGCTCAGAAGCGTGCTGCCCTTCACAGCGGCGCAGTTCGCCCGCGGCATCATCATGCCGAACCTGGTGCCGCCGGTGACCACCAGCGCCATGGCCGCCGCCTATCGCGAGCGCATCCTCGCAGCGCGCCCCGCCGGCAGCGACTTCAGGCCGCTGATGACCTGCTATCTCACCGACACCACCTCGCCCGACGACATCGAGCGTGGCTACAAGGACGGCGTCTGGGTTGCGGCCAAGCTCTATCCAGCCGGCGCGACGACCAACGCGCATTTCGGCGTCACCAGCATCACCGGCCTCGCGCCCGTTCTGGAGCGCATGGAAAAGATCGGCATGAAGCTCCTCGTGCACGGCGAGTCGACCGATCCGGCCGTCGATATCTTCGATCGCGAGGCGGACTTCATGGAGAAGGAGATGCTGCCTCTTCTCAAGCGGCACCCCGGCCTGAAAATCGTCGTCGAGCACGCTACTACCATGGAGACGCTCGACATCGTCCGCGCCCACAAGGATCACGCCGCGGCGACGCTGACGCCGCATCATCTCGTCATCAACCGCACCTCCATTTTCCAGGGCGGCCTGCGTCCGCATCTTTACTGCCTGCCGGTCGCCAAGCGTGAGAAACACAGACTGGCGCTGCGCGCAGCCGCGACCTCGGGCGAGCCCTGCTTCTTCATCGGCACCGACACTGCGCCGCATACGCGCAGCAACAAGGAACGCGAATGCTGCTCCGCCGGCGTGTTCGGCGGCGCCACCGCGCTGCAGACCTATGTGCAGGTGTTCGATGAAGAAAACGCCCTCGACCGCTTCGAGGCCTTCGCTTCGCTGAACGGCGCCCGCTTCTACGGCCTGCCAGTCAACACCGGCACGATCACATTGCAGCGGCGCACCGGCACCATGCCGCCTGCCGTCAGCGTCGGCGACGACGAAGTCGTCGTGTTCCGCGGCGGCGAAGCGCTGCCCTGGTCGATCGAAAGCGTGCAGCCTTAAGGCCACCGCAATCGCGCGGCCTCTATCTATCGCAGGACCATAAGGATTTGTCTGACCGTGGATGCATCGTCACCTAACGAACCAACGCGAATCGACCCGACGCAGCTCGACGCCGATAAATGCTATCGCCTGCTCACCGGAATTGTCGTGCCCCGGCCGGTGGCCTGGGTCACCACCTTGTCGCCGACCGGCGGCGTCAATGTCGCGCCGTTCAGCGTCTTCACTTTCCTGTCGGCCAAACCGCCGATGCTGGGGTTCAGCGTCGGCCGCCGCGGCCGTACCTACAAGGACACCGCGCAGAACATTCTGCGCACCGAACAATATGTCATCCACATCGCCGACGGCGCGCTCATCGATGCCGTGCACGAAAGCTCCACCGAGTTTCCTGCCGACGTGAGCGAGGTCGATCATCTCAAGCTCGAGACCCTGCCGAGCGAGAAGGTCGCGCCGCCGCGCATCGCCGCCGCGCCGATCGCCATGGAATGCCGTCTTCGCCAATGCCTTGAATTCGGCGAGACTCGCAACCGCTTCATCATCGGCGAGGTCGTGATGATCCACGCCCGCGCCGGCCTGATCGAGAACGGCAAGATCGACACCATGGCGCTCGATCCGCTGGTGCGCATCGCCGGCCCGAATTATGCCCGGCTGGGTGAAATCGTTACCAAGCGCTCGGTCTTTCAGGCGCCTAAAACGGTAGCCAAGGACGACTGATCCGCGGCCCAATGGTTGCCCACGGGTGGGCCGGAACGAGCCGGACGATGGGCAATTTCAGCAACAACGCCGCCAACCCGCTTGGCGAATTGCGTTGGCGCCCGGTCTTGGCTACCAGACACGCGGGGCGGCGCGTGCCGCTCGACCAACAAGGCCAAGACCATGACTGCCAAACTCGTCGACGGCATTGCCGTCGCCGCCAAGATCCGCACTGAATTGAAGGAGCGCGCCAGTCGCCTGACCGCCGCCGGTCAGCAACCCGGCCTCGCCGTCATCATGGTCGGCAACAACCCGGCGTCCGCCGTCTATGTGCGCAACAAGATCCGGGCCTGCCACGAAGTCGGCATTCGCTCGTCACGCTTCGATTTTCCCGCCGACGTCGATCCCGCCGAAGTGCTGTCCTGCATTCAGGGCCTCAACGCCGATCCGGCGGTCCACGGCATCCTCGTGCAACTACCGCTGCCGCCGCATTTCCCGATCCCGCTGCTGCTGCAAGCGATCTCGGCGGAGAAGGATGTCGACGGCTTCCATCTTTATAATGTCGGCGGCCTCGTCATCGGCGAGACCGTATTCCCGCCCTGCACGCCCTATGGCGTGGTCAAGCTGCTGGAACACGAGGTCGTCGAGATCGAAGGCAAGAACGTCGTGGTGGTCGGCGCCAGCAACATCGTCGGCAAGCCGATGGCGCTGATGCTGATGCAGCGCGAGGCGACGGTCTGCATCTGTCACGCCAAGACGCGTGACCTCGCTCAGTTCACCATCCTCGCCGACATCCTCGTGGTTGCCGCCGGCAAGCCGAACCTGATCGTGCCGCAGATGGTGAAGACCGGCGCCGTCGTCATCGACGTCGGTATCAACCGCCTGCCCAACGGCAAACTGGTCGGCGACGTCGATTTCGCCGGCGTGTCGCAGAAGGCATCGCTGATCACGCCGGTGCCGGGCGGTGTTGGCCCGATGACCATCACCATGCTGCTCGCCAACACCATCGGCTCGGCCGAACGGCGGCTGGCGTCGGCGAACCGCACCGCCGCCTGAGGCGCGCTACAGATTGTGGCAGGCGGCCAGCCTGTTGTCGGGAGCGATCGGCCGCAGCTCCGGCACCTCGACACGGCAGCGATCGCTGACCAGCGGACAACGCGCGGCATAGGCGCAGCCAACCGGCCGATTGAGCTGGCTCGGCGGCTCACCGGTCTCGATGGCGCCTGCGATGCGCTGCGACGGATCCGGCTTCGGCACGGCCGCCATCAGCGCCCGCGTATAAGGATGCGCGGAGCGATCGACGATGCCCCGCGCATCCGATAGTTCGACGACGCGGCCCATATACATCACGGCGACGCGGTCGCTGATCTGACCGATGACACCGATGTCGTGCGAGATGAACAGCATCGACAATCCGAGCCGCTCGCGCAGGTCCATCATCAGGTTGAGCACCTGCGCCTGCACCGAGACATCGAGCGCGGACACCGGCTCGTCGGCGATGATCACCGCGGGCGCCGGCAGGATGGCGCGGGCAATGCCGGCGCGCTGGCGCTGGCCGCCGCTGAGTTCGTGCGGATAGCGGGCCGCGAAGGATGGCTCTAAGCCCACCGCGGTCAACGTTTCGGCGATGCGCGTCGCGCGGTCGGCGCGGTTCTTGAACACCTTGTTGATGTCGCCGGCCTCGGCCACCGAGTCGCCGATCGAGCGGCGCGGGTTGAGCGAGGCATAGGGATCCTGGAACACCATGCGCAGATTGAGCCGCATATCGCGCAATGCCGAACCGCTGGCGGCGAGCACATCGGCGCCCTTGAAGCGGATCGCGCCGCCGTCGGGCTGCACCAGACGCACGATGGAGCGTCCGACAGTGGTCTTGCCGCAACCGGATTCACCGACGATGCCGAGGACCTCCCCGGCGCTAAGCGACAGCGACACGCCATCGACGGCCTTTAGGCTGTACTTGCGGCCCGAGCGCTTGACGCTGAACGAGGTTTTAAGGTCGCTGACCTGAAGGATCGGTTCGCTCACAGCGCCCTCCCTGCTTGCAGCGGGAAGGCGCAGAGCGCTTCGTGGCCCTTGCCGAGCACCAGGCGTGGCGGCGTATTGACGAGACAAAGATCCTGCACCGCCGCGCAGCGCGGCGCGAACACGCAGCCGGTGCGGATCGCGCCCGGCCGCGGCGCCTGGCCGGAAATCGTCGGCAGCCGGCGGGCGCCGAGATTGCGCGCCGGCATGCAGTCCATCAGCCCGCGCGTGTAGTGATGGCGCGGCTCGCGGAACAGCGCGCCGACATCGGCGGTCTCGACGATGCGTCCGCCATACATGACGGCGACGCGATCAGCGAGTTGCGCGATCACGCCCATGTCGTGGGTGATGAACAGAATCGACATGTCGAGGCGGTTACACAGGTCGCGCAGCAGGCCGAGGATCTGGATCTGGATGGTAACGTCGAGCGCCGTCGTCGGCTCGTCGGCGATCAGCACCTGCGGCCGGCAGGCCAGTGCGATGGCGATCATGATGCGCTGGCGCTGACCGCCCGACAATTGATGCGGATAGGCGGAGAGCTGCAGCGCCGCGTCCGGAATGCGCACCAGTTCGAGCAGTTCCTGCGCCCGCGCCCAGGCCGGAGCGCCGGAGATGCCGTCATGGACGCGCACCGCCTCGGCGATCTGGTCGCCGATGCGGCGGACCGGATTGAGCGACGTCATTGGCTCCTGAAAGATCATGGCGATGCAGCCGTGGCCGGCTTCGACCCGTTGCCACGGCTGCAAGGTCGTGACGTCGGCGCCGACCAGATCGATGCGGCCGTCGCGGATGCGCGGTCCGGGTTGCGGCAGCAGACCCATCACCGCCAGCGACGTCATGCTCTTGCCGCAGCCGGACTCGCCGACCAGGCCGAGGATCTCGCCCTTGCCGATATCGAACGACACGCCGGAGACGATATCGACCGGCGCCGCGTCCGAACCGATGGAAACCGTGAGATCGCGCACCGACAGCATCGCCTAGCCCTCGCCGCCGAAGGCATTGCGGAAGCGCGGATCGAGCCGGTCGCGCAGCGCGTCGCCGACCAAGTTCAGCGAGAACGCGGTCAGCACGATCATCATGCCGGGGAAAAACAGCAGCCACGGCGCGCGGGTGATGAAGGTGCGCGATTCCGCCAGCATGTTGCCCCAGCTCGGAATGTCCGGCGGCGCGCCGAGGCCGAGGAAATCGAGCGAGGCGGCACCTAACTGGGCGAAGGCGAAGACAAAACTCGCTTGCACCAGAAGCGGCGAAATCAGGTTCGGCAGGATGTGCTTGATCACGAGCCACCAGGTGCCGGACCCCATGCTGCGCGAAGCTTCGACATATGTCTCCGCGCGCAGCCGCAGCGCCAGGCCGTAGATGATCCGCGTCGTCGTCGTCATGTAGCCGGCGCCGATGGCGATGATCGAATTGGCGACGCTGGGGCCGAGAATGACGATCAGCCCGAGCGCCAAGAGCAGCGACGGAAATGCCATCAGCACATCGACCATGCGCATCAGTACATGGCCGAGCCGCGGGAACAGCGCCGACAGCACGCCGATCGGGATGCCGGTGATGAGCGCGAAGAACACCACGCCCGCGCCGATCAGCAGCGCCATGCGCGCCGAATAGATGGCGCGCGACAGGGTATCGCGGCCGAACTGGTCGGTGCCGAACCAGTGCACGGCGTCGGGCGGCATCAGACGCGAGATCGGGTCGATGGCATAGGGGTTGTAGGGCGCCAGCCACGGCGCGAAGGCCGCGGCGATCACCATCGCCAGCAGTACGCAAAGCCCGATCAGCGCGATCGGCCGGGCGACGAACGGGGTGAGCCACAGGGCGATGCCGTCGCGGTTCATTGCAGTTCCACCCGCGGATCGAGGAGGCGGTAGGCAAGATCGACGAGCAGGTTGATCAAGAGATAGAGCACGACGATGACCAGAATGATGCCCTGGATCACCGGATAATCGCGGCGCAGGATCGACTGCACGACGAGGCGGCCAATGCCCGGCAGCGCGAACACCGTTTCGGTGACCACGGCTTCCGACATCAGCGCCGCGAAGGTGAAGCCGAAGGCCGACACCACGGTGAGCAGAGCGTTGCGCAGGATATGCCGGCGCACCACCTGCCAGGGCCGGATGCCCTTGGCGCGCGCGGTGCGTACATAATCCTCGCGCGCGACGTCGAGCATGCTGGCGCGCGTCAGGCGCAGGATCAGCGCTGCGTTCGGCGCCGCCAGAGTGAGGCTGGGCAGCAGCAGATAGCGCAGGTTGCCGGGGCCGCCCTCGAAGATCGACGGATAGCCCGAGCTCGGCAGCCAGCCCAGCGTCGCGGCGAAGATCAGGATCAGATAGAGCCCAACCCAGAAGGTCGGCACCGAGGCGAAGAACATGGCGACGCCGGACAGGCCCTGATCGAGCCAGGTGCCGTGGCGCACCGCGGCGATGGTGCCGATCGGCACGCCGATCAGCACCACCCAGATCATTGTCATGCTTGCGAGCAGGATGCTGGTCTCGGCGCCGTCGGCGATCACTCGCGTTACCGGCGCCTGGAAGAAGATCGATTGACCGAGGTCGCCGCGGAGCGCGTGACCCGCCCAGGTCAGATACTGCAGGACGATCGGCTCATCGAGACCGAGTTCGTGGCGCAGCCGGTCGATCTGGTCCGGCGTCGCGGTGTCGCCGAGCAGCACGTAGATCGGATCGCCAGGGATGACGTGAATGAAAGCGAAGATGATCACCGACGCCGCCCACAGCGTCACCAGCGCCGCGCCCGCCCGCTTCAGTGCATATGACCACATTCAAACCTGCCGGGTGAGCCGCGACGGCCATGCGAGCGGCAGTTCAGGCGCTTCGCGAGGCCTGAACCGCCGCAGTCGGCAACCGACGCCTACTTCGTGGACACGTTCCAGAAAGCGGGGCCGTTCGGATTGAGGTCCTTCAGCTTCGGCGAGGCGATGTCGTAGGTGTAGGCATCGCCAACCTTCATCACCGGCACCTGCTCGTAGATCAGCGCCTGGATCTTGTCCCAGGTAGCCTTTCGCGCGGCCTGATCGGACGAGTTGACCAGCTCGGCGCGCAGCTTCTGGATTTCCGGCGTATCCCACCAGCCCGGATAGCTGGCGTTGAGGAAGGTGAAAAGGATCGGGTCGGGGAAGAACGAGTGGTGGGTGACGAAGATGTCCCACTGCTCGGGCTGGCCGCGCATCTTCAGGAGCGTCGCCCAGTCGACCACGTTCATCTGCACGTTGATGCCGGCGTCCGCCAGTTGCTTGGTGAACACGGCGGCTTCGTCATAATGCGCCTGGTAGTTGGTCGAGACCATGAGGCGGATCGGCTGGCCGGTGTAGCCGGCTTCCTTCGCCATCTCCTTGGCCTTCTTGGCGTCGTGCGGGCTGTAGGCCTCGATGCCCGCGGTCGAGTACCACGGCGTACCCTTGGGCACGATCGAGCCTTCGGCCTTCCACAGATCCTGCGGACCGAAAGCGACGCGCAACGCCTGCGACTTGTCGAGCGCGGTCTGGATCGCCCGGCGCAGCTTGTAATTGTCCTTCAGGATGCCGTCCTTCGAGTTCATGAAGAACAGGCCGAAGATCGGAGCATTGGTCCGCTGCACCTGGACCGACTTGTCCTTGCTCAGCGAGTCGTAGAGATCGCCCGAGATCATCTCCGCGTAATCGTAGTCGCCGGCCTGCACGCCGCTGACGCGAGTGCCGACATCCGGCACCGGAATGAAGCGGATGGTGTCGAAGTTGGCGACGCGGGCGCCAGCAAAGCCATCGCCTTTTTCCTTGCGCGGCTTGTAGCCGGCGAACTTCTCCAGCTCGACATAACGGTTCGGCCGCCATTCCTTGAACTTATACGGCCCGGTGCCGATGTAATCCTTCTGCTCGATCGGCTGACCGGTCGCCTTCGAGGCGATTTCCTCCGGCCAGATCACGAGACCGCCATTGACGTCCGACAGCAGGTTCTTCCAGGCGCCGTTCGGCGACGACAGCTTCAGCGTCACTTCGTATTTGCCGGTGGCTTCCACCGAGGTGGCGCTGCCCATCAAGAGCTTGCCGCGGGCGCCGAATTTGCCCCAGCGCTCCATCGACGCGACGACATCCTTGGCGGTCATTTCCTTGCCGTTATGGAATTGCACGCCTTCGCGCAGCTTGATGACGATGGTCTTGCCGCCATCCTCGACCTTATCGCTGTCGGCCAGCATAGGCTGCGACGCATAGTGCGAATCCCAGGCGTATAGGGTCTCGAACATGTGACGGCCGATCGTGGTCGCGACGTCGGCCGTGGTCACCATGGTATCCAGCGGCGGCGGTTCGCCGATGGTGGCTTCGCGCAGCATGCCCGCGGCGCTGGCCTGGGCATTCAGAAACAATGCCGTGACGATGGCTACGGCGCCCCGCGCCAAAAGCCCTAATCCGGATTTCATGGTCATCCTCCCCTTTGCGGAACGCTACAAGCCGGCTTCGCTGTCTCATTCCCGGCCCGAGGTGGCCCCGGCGCCGGTTGTTTCCACCATCATTATGATCCTTTGTTTGAAAGTTACATACAGTCTGTGGTAAAGTTCAAGGCCAAAATCGAGGAAAGCCGCCAGTTTTGCGTTGCGGTGGCCCGCGATTGAAACTTTATTACAAACGCTGCTGCTGGCTTCCGGAAGGAACAAGGCCGTGGTTCGACAGGCGAAAAGGCAGGCGATGGCACGATCGGCAAAGCAACTGCAACGGACGAGCGGCGTGCCCAAGTCATCGGCTAAGGCTGCTGCGGCGGCAAAGGCCGCGCCGGCCAGCGACGGCTTCGGCGCCGGCGACATCGTCTCGGTCATCCGGCAGATCGGACCGACGCTGAGCCCATCCGAGCAGCGCGTCGCCACGGCGTTGCTTGCCGATGTCGATTTCGCCGTGCATTCGAGCAATGCCGAGCTCGCCCGCCGCGCCGGCGTCAGCGAACCGACGGTGACACGCTTCAGCCGCTCGGTCGGCTGCCGCGGCGTACGCGAGCTCAAGGTCAAGCTGGCGCAGGCCATGGCGGTCGGCCGCATCTATCTCGAACTGCCGCCGCATGTCGGCACCGATCTGGCGCGGCCGGCGCTGTGGCGCTCGGTATTTCAGGAGATCCGCAACGCCATCAACATCGTCGAGCAGCAGTTGCAGAAGGACGATGTCGAGAAGGCGGCCGAAGCGATCGCCCGCTGCGCGAAACTCGCCGCCTTCGGTGTCGGCGGCGGTTCGACGGTGGCGGTCGCCGAAATCGAGAACCGGTTTTTCCGCCTCGGCATCGCCGTCAACCATTCGTCCGATCCGCGGCTGATGCGCATGATCGCGGCGACGCTCGGCCGCGGCGATGTCGTGCTCGCGGTTTCGACCAGCGGCAACATGACCGAGGTCATCGAAGCCGCCAAGGTCGCCAAGCAATATGGCGCGACCATCATCGCCATCACCAGGCCGCAGAGCCGGCTCGCCGCCGTCGCCGATATCGCGCTCGGCTTTCACGTGCCGGAGGCGCCGGACGCACTCAAGCCGACGGCGTCGCGGTTTGCCTTGCTCGCGGCCATCGACCTACTCGCGACCTCGACCGCCTATCTCAAGCCCCGCGAAGCCCAGGAGCGCATGCGGCGCATCAAGTTCGAATTGATGAAGGCCACCAATGAAGACGCCGACGGCCCGCTCGGCGATTGACGCGGCCGGACATCCGGACGGCTCATCCCCAACTCACGCAACCAGGACGACACGACATGACCTATGACCTGATCCTCAAAGGGGGCCGCGTGATCGACCCGGCGCAGGGCATGGATGCCGTGGCCGATGTGGCTTTCGCCGGCGGCAAGGTCGCAGCCATCGAACCGAATATTGCCGCGACCAGTGGCGCCGACGTCCGCGACGTCGGCGGACGGATCGTGGCGCCCGGCTTCATCGATCTGCACACACACGTCTATTGGGGCGGCACGTCGCTCGGCGTCGACCCGGGCGATTTCGCGAGGCGCAGCGGCGTCACCACGCTGATCGATGCCGGCAGCGCCGGACCCGGCAATTTCAAGGGCTTCCTCAAGCACGTCATCGAACCGAGCGCGCCGCGCATCCTCGCCTATATCCATGTGTCGTTCGCCGGCATCTTCGCCTTCTCGAAGCGCATCATGGTCGGCGAAAGCAGCGACATGCGGCTGATGAGCCCGGCCGATGCGGTCGAGGTCGCCAACGCAAACCGCGACACCATTGTCGGCATCAAAGTGCGCGTCGGCCGCAACGCCAGCGGCGCCTCCGGCATCGCGCCGCTCGACATCGCCGTGCAGGTCGCCGAGGAGCTGTCGATGCCGCTGATGGTGCACATCGATGAGCCGCCGCCGACCTATGAGGACGTCCTGGTGCGGCTGCGCCCTGGCGATACGCTGACGCACTGTTTCCGCCCCTTCCCCAATTCGCCGATCACCGGGCAAGGCGCGGTCAAGACCGCGGTACTCGAGGCGCGCAAGCGCGGCGTATTGTTCGACGTCGGCCACGGCATGGGCTCGTTCTCGTTCAAGGTGGCGCGCGCCATGCTGGATGCCGGCTTCATGCCGGACACGATCTCGTCGGACGTCCACAGCCTCAACCTGGAAGGGCCGGTGTTCGACCAGGCCACGACGCTGTCGAAGTTCCTCTGCCTTGGCACGCCACTGACCGATGTCATCCGCGCCACGACGGCGAATGTCGCCGCCGCCATCCGCCGGCCCGAGCTCGGCACCTTGCGCCCTGGCTCGGCCGGCGACGCCACGATCTTCACGGTCGGCGAAGGCAGCTTTCCCTATACCGATTCGACCGGCGAGAAGATGAACGGCAACAAGCGCATCTTGGTCGAAGGCATCGCCCTGCGCGGCCACTGGTGGCATCCGGCTGGCAACCGCTAGGGGCATTGCGGCGGCCCCTTTACGCCCGCCGCCGAAGGGAATAGACCGCCGGCACCATTTCCGACGTTTAGCGCAGAGCCGCGGGCCTCGACCCGCCGCGTTCCCGCTTTCGTGCGGCGAACCCCAAGGCGCCTTCGCTCATGACCTTTATGTCCGACCAACCGCAGATCGCCCGCGCTCTGGCGGAACGCCATTACACCGAGCCGACGCCGGTGCAGAAGGCGGTGCTGGCCGGCCAGGCTGCCGGACGCGATTTGCTGGTCTCGGCGCAGACCGGTTCGGGCAAGACCGTCGCCTATGGCCTCGCGATCGCTGCCGATCTTCTGGCCGGCGCCGAACGCTTCGCGCGCGGCGGCAAACCCTTGGCCCTGATCGTGGCGCCGACGCGCGAACTGGCGGTCCAGGTGCAGCGCGAGCTGACCTGGCTCTATCACTATTGCGGCGCCCGCGTCGTGTCCTGCGTCGGCGGCATGGACCCGCGCCGCGAACAGCGTGAGCTCGCCGAAGGCGCGCACATCGTCGTCGGCACGCCGGGCCGGCTGTGCGATCACTTGCGGCGCAACCGTCTCGACCTCTCCGAATTGAAAGTCATCGTCCTCGACGAGGCCGACGAAATGCTCAATCTCGGCTTTCGCGAGGACATGGAGCTTCTGCTCGAGGCGACACCCGCCGAGCGCCGGACGCTGCTGTTCTCCGCGACCTTGCCGCGCGGCATCGTCGCGCTGGCGAAGCAATATCAAAAGGACGCGTTTCGCGTCGAAGTCCTCGGCGATGAGCAAGGCCACGCCGACATCGAATACCGCGCCATTCGCGTCGCCGCGCACGAGACCGAACACGCCGTGGTCAACATCCTGCGCTTTTATGAAGCGCCGAGCACGCTGGTGTTCTGCAATACGCGCAGCGCCGTCAAGCACCTGCAGGCCGCGCTGCTGGAGCGCGGCTTTCTCGTGGTCGCGCTGTCCGGCGAGCTGACGCAGAACGAACGCACCACTGCGCTGCAATCGCTGCGTGATGGCCGCGCCCGCGTTTGCGTGGCGACCGACGTCGCCGCGCGCGGCATCGATCTGCCCGGTCTCAGCCTCGTCATCCATGCCGAGCTGCCGAACGACCCGGAAGTGATGCAGCACCGCTCCGGCCGCACGGGCCGCGCCGGCAAGAAGGGCGTCAGCGTTCTGCTGGTACCGAATTCACGGCGTCGCCGCGCCGAAATGTTCTTCCATCAGGCCGGCGTCAACGCGATCTGGGCCGCGGCGCCGCAGGCCGACGAGATCCGCAAGCTCGACCAGCAGCGCATGATGCAGGACGAGGTGTTCTCCGAACCGCCTAGCGAAGACGATCTGGCGCTGGCGCGCATGCTGCTGGCCGAGAAATCTACCGAAGAGATCGCATCGGCGCTTGCGCGGCTCTATCGCGCGCGCCTGCCGTCGCCGGAGGACATCATCGATCCGGGTCCGGATCGCGGCAACCGCTTCCGCGACGATCGCACTGACAGGCACGGCGCGCGCGATCGCTTCTCGCCTGCCGGCGACGACGGCGCGCCGCGCGAGACGGGAAAACGCACGGGCTTCCGCCGCCCGATGGAGGGCGGCAGCGTCTGGTTCAGGGCCGGTGTCGGCCGGCGCAAGAATGCGGAAGCGCGCTGGCTGCTACCGATGATCTGCCGGCGCGGCGGCATCGGCAAAGGCGACATCGGCGCCATCAGGATTTACGACACTGTCACCGAGTTCGAAATTTCCGCCAGGGTAGCCGACAAGTTCACGGCCAAGGTGCAGGCGCCCGATGCCGAGAACATCCGCATCGAAGCGCTGCCGCAGGGCCCGCAGGGCGGCGGCATGCCGCCATCGCGGGATAGCGAGCGTGCCGTGCCCGAGAAGAAGGCCGCCAAACCGCATTTCAAGCAACGCCAGCAGGAACACCGGGCGGCGGCCAGGCGCGAAGGCGAGGAGCGCCGTTTCGACAGACCGGGTGAAAAGCCCGACTTCAAGAAGAGCGACTTCAAGAAGCCGAAGTTCAAGAAGAAATTCAAGAAGGCGAAAGAAGACAAGCACCGCAATCGTTCGGGAGACTGACGTGGACGACAGAACGCAAGCGCTGGCGCAATTGACGACCCCGGCCGTCGTCGTCGACCTCGACAAGGTCGAGCGCAACATCAGGCGGCATCAGGACTATGCCAACGCGCACGGCCTGAAGCTGCGCCCGCACATCAAGACCCACAAGCTGCCGCGCATTGCCGAGATGCAGTTGCGCGCCGGCGCCATCGGCATCACCTGCCAGAAGGTGTCGGAAGCCGAGGCCATGGTCGCCGGCATGCCGCAGATCAAGGATGTGCTGATCACCTACAACATTCTCGGCGCGGAGAAGCTCGAGCGTCTGGCCGCGCTGGCACAAAAGGTCAGGCTCAGCGTCGTCGCCGACAACGAGACCGTCGTCGCCGGCCTGAGCCGGCGCTTTGCCGGCGAGGCCAAGCCACTGGCCGTGCTGGTCGAGTGCGATACCGGCGCGCATCGTTGCGGCGTCGCGACGCCGGAAGACGCCGCGGCGCTGGCGCAGGTCATCGCCGCGTCGCCGGGCCTCACCTTCGGCGGCTTGATGACCTATCCGCTGCCGGACGGCGCCGCCGCGGTGCAGGACTTCATGACCCGGGCCAAGGCGCTGATCGAGGCCAAGGGCGTTGCGGTGCCGGTCATCACCTCGGGCGGCACGCCGTCGATGGCGAAGGCGGGTGACGCGCCGGTCACCACCGAATACCGAGCCGGCACGTATGTCTATAACGACCGCTCGCTGGTGGCCCGCGGCGCCTGCACCTGGGACGATTGCGCGCTCACCGTACTGGCGACGGTGGTCTCCGTGCCGGCGGCGAACCGCGCCATCATCGACGCCGGCAGCAAGACGCTGACCTCGGACCTGCTCGGGCTTCAGGGCTATGGCCATGTGCTTGGCCGAGACGACATCCGCATCGACCAGCTCTCAGAGGAGCACGGCCGACTGATGAGCGACGGCCCGATCGACCTGAAAGTCGGCGATCAGGTGCGGGTCGTGCCCAACCACGCCTGCGTCGTCACCAACATGGTCGACCAGGTGTACCTGACCAGAGCCGGTGACGTTATCACCACGGCGCCCGTGGTGGCACGAGGCCGTGTCACCTGAGGCGCCGCGTCACGCTTTGCGCAATTGGCTCGCGGCGCGCGCGCGATTTTCGATCGCCGCCCAGTTGCCTTGCTTGATGTCGGCCGGCGGAGCGATCCAGGAGCCGCCGACGGCGATGACTTTCGGATTGGCGAGCCACTCGGGCGCATTGGCTTCGCTGATGCCGCCGGTCGGGCAATAGCTGACCCCGGGAAACGGCCCGCTCAGCGCGTTTAGCGCGGCAAGGCCGCCGGCCGGCACCGCGGGAAAGAATTTCACCACGTCGAAGCCGGCATTTACGCACGATGTCAGATCGGACGCCGTCTGGATGCCGGGCACATACGGCAGATCGCCGTTCGCCGCGGCTTTGAGAATTTCGGGTGATTGACCCGGACTGATGGCAAAGGCCGCGCCGGCTTTGCCGGCCCGCGCCAGGTCCTGCGCGGTGAGGACGGTGCCGATGCCGACGATCGCTTCCGGCACCTCGGCGGCGATGGCCGCAGCCGCCGCCATGGCCGCCTCGGTCCGCAAGGTGATTTCGATGACACGCAGACCGCCCTTGATCAGCGCGCGCGCCAGCGGCACAGCGTCCGCCGCGCGTTCGATCGTAATCACTGGAATGACCGGCGCGGTGGCGAGCAGCGCTCGCGCTTTGCTCGATGACCTGTTCATGCCGTTGCTCCGCTGGCGACTGCTTCGTGCCGGCTCAACAGCGCGCGAACCTGATGAGACGTCGGAATGGGCGTGACGGCGCCATAGCCTTCCGTCGACAGCGCCGCCGCTGCCGCGGCATAGCGCCCGGCCGCCGCGATATCGTCGCCGGCGACGATGCGGGCGACGAAGGCGCCGCCGAACGTGTCGCCGGCCCCGGTGGCGTCGACCGCCTGGCACGGATAAGGCGCGATACGGTGCCGTTCGTTGGCGTCGGCCACGAGCGCCCCGGACGAGCCGAGTTTCAGCGCCACGATCTTCGCCCCGGAGCTCAGGCAGCGGTCGACAATGGCGTCGGGATCCGAGAGATCCGACAACTGCACGACGTCGTCGTAGCTCGGCAGGCAGATGTCGGAGAGCGAGATGACATCCCAGATGATGGCGCGAGCGCGGCCGAGCGGCCACAACTTGCGTCGCAGATTGGTATCGAACGACACCATGACATTGTTAGTACGGGCGTGCTCGATGGCGCGGTAGCCCGCGTCGCAGGCCGACGCCGAGATCGCCAGCGATATGCCCGACAGGTGCAGGACCTTGGCGCGGGCGATGGCCTCGAGGGGCAGATCGCCGGCCTTGCAGCGGCTCGCGGCCGAGCCGGTGCGGCAAAAATCGAAGCGATGGCCGCCCTCACCATGGCTGACGAAATAGACGCCGGTCGGCGCTTCCTCGTCAGTGCGGACACAGGTGTCGTCGACGCCCTCGGCACGCCACATCTCGCGCAGCAGCAAACCGTTACTGTCATTACCGACGGCCGAGACGTAGCCGACGCGAGCCCCCTGCCGCGCAGCAGCAACGGCGAAGTTCGAGGAATCGCCGCCGCAGCCGCGCAGGAATGTCGCGCCGCCGCCTTCGCGCGTCTGATTGAACTCGACCATGGGCTCGCCCATGGACAGGATATCGATCGCCTTGGTCATTTATGCCGTCCGGCAGGCATTAGGCCTTCCGCCGCATCAACGATGCTGCGGACGTCCCTATACCAAAGATGCCGCACGAAACCCAATCCCCGCCAGGACCAACCACGGTTATTCAAGAACCGAGTCCGTACCCGGCGGTTCGATGCCCCGGAGAAAGCGGCCGACGCCGAATGGCTCGATCGGCAGGTTGGTGGCGCCGGTCACTATCAAGTCGGCCATCAGCGAACCAACGCCTGGGCCGAGCTGAAAACCATGGGCGGAGAAGCCGAACTGGTGGAAAAGCCCTTCCTCCGTCCTGCTGTGACCAATGACCGGGATGTCGTCCGGCGTGCGCGCCTCGATGCCGGCCCAGGCGCGCACGATGGTCGCGCCGCGCATCACCGGAAATAGCTCGTCCACCGTCCGCGCGCTCGCCGTCAGCTTCGCCCAGTCGAGCACGGTCGCGTTCTCGTCCGGATAGGCCGTGCCGAGGTGGCCGCCGCCGATCAGCACGGTGCCGTTGCCGAACTGCTTGAACGACAGCTTGCGGCCGCGGAGGATGATGACCGGATCGAGAAAATGCGGCACGCGTGCCGTGATCATCAGCATCGGTGCGATCGCCTCGAGCGGCACGTGTTCGCCGGCCATCGCCGCGAGCCGCGCCGCCCAGGCGCCAGCGGCATTGACCAGCACCGGCGCTTCGAATTCGCCGTCCGTCGTCGCCACATGCCAGATGCCGGCGCGGCGCGCGATGTTCAGGACGCGCACGCCTTCGCGCAGCCGCGCACCGGACTCGATCGCGCGTCGGCGAAAGGCCTGCGTCGTACGAAACGGATCGGCGGCGCCGTCGCGCCGCGACACGATGCCGCCGGGGCAGTAGTCCGACACCGCCGGCACCAGTCGCTTGAGCTCCGCGCGATCGATCAGTTCTTCGTGCGTGAAGCCGCGCAGGCGCAGATCGTCCACCCGCGCGCGGCAAGCGGCGAACTCGGCGTCGTCCTCGGCGACGAGCACCTGGCCGTGACTCTCGAATCCGCAGTCGTCGCCGACCAGATCTTCGATGCGCGCCCAAAGCTCCATTGAAGCCACCGACAGCGGCACTTCGGCGACATGACGCGCGAGCTGGCGCACGCCGCCGGCATTGACGCCTGAGGCGTGGCGTCCGCAATAATCCTTCTCGAGCAGGAGTGGCTTGGCGCCGCGCAGCGCCAGATGCAGCGCCGTGGAGCAGCCGTGGATGCCGCCGCCGACCACGATAACGTCGGCGGCTTCGCTCATCCGCGTACGACCGCTTTCTCGTCCTGCTCCGAATGCGGCATCGAGGCGAGCTCCTTGAGCGCAATCGGCTTCACCGGCGGACGTAGCCGGTAATAGCCGACGGCGTCCGGCGACATGCCCCGCGCCTGCGCGATCATCTCGGTCACCGTCAGCCCGCATAGGCGGCCCTGGCACGGCCCCATGCCACAGCGCAGGAAGGCCTTGAGCTGGTTAGGACCTTCGGTGCCGAGCGCGATCGTCTCCTTGATCCGCGCCGCCGACACTTCCTCGCAGCGGCACACGATAGTATCGCCCTCTGGCAGCCGGAATTGCTGTGCCGGCTGGAACAGCACGTCGAGGAAGGCGCGGCCGAGTTCGGCGCGGCGCAACGTGTTGGAAAGCTCCGAGCGATCCGGCGTCAGGCTCTTCTTGCCCGGCGCCAGCGCCTCGACCGCAGCGACCGCGGCGATGCGGCCACGCTCCGCGGCGGCAAGCGCACCGCCGATGCCGGCGCCGTCGCCGGCGATGGCGATGCCCGGCACCGAGGTGTTGCCGTCGGCATCGAGCACCGGCACCCAGCACAGTTGCCGCTCGTCCCAGCGATGCGCGACACCGGCGGCATTCGCCAGATTGACGTTGGGCACGACGCCCTGATGCAGCAGCAGCGTATCGGCCGCAATCTTCTGCTCGGCGCCGCCGGCGCTGAAGGCAACCGCATCCAGCTTGTCGCCACCGAGCGCCGCCAGCGACGTGACGTTCGAGACGACACGTACTTTGCGCTTCACCTCGCGCATGAGCGCGAGACCCTTGGCGCGGTAAGGCGACATCAGGAACGGCAGAGCGTACGGCAGCGCACGCCAATAATTTCCGCGCGGCGTCGTGTCGAGGATGGCGTCAATGGCGCCGCCCGCGCGCAACACCTGCGCCGCGTAGAGCCACAGCAACGGCCCGGTGCCAGCAAGCACCACTTTGCCATCCGGCACCAGGCCGGACGATTTCAGGAGCGTCTGGCCGGCGCCGACCGTCATCACGCCGGGCAGAGTCCAGCCGGGAATCGGAAACGGCCGCTCCAGGGCGCCGGTAGCGATGATGACGCGCCGCGCCTTGACGATCTGCGACTGGCCGAGCAGCGACACCGCTATCTGCAGGTCGCGATCAAGGCTCCATACCGTCGCGCCCTGCACGATCACCGCGCCGCCGGCGCGCGTCTCGGCCACCAGGTTCTCGCCGCGCCAGTAATCGTCGCCGAGAATGTCGCGGCGCTGCACCGGCGTCGACGTGATGGCGCGGAAGATCTGCCCGCCCGGCTGCGCGTTCTCATCCAGCACTAGCGTTGACAGTCCCGCCTTGCCGGCGACGGCGGCGGCGGCAAGGCCCGCAGGCCCCGCGCCGATGATGACGACGTCGTAATGATCCTTCGGCAATGGCATCGCGGTCATGCCCTCGCCTCCCTCTTGCCGTGTTGGGTCTCGATGCGCATGCCGTCCTCAACGCGGGTCAGGCAGCCCTGACGATTGCCGATGCCATCGACAGTCACCAGACAGTCGAAGCACACACCCATCATGCAATAGGGCGCGCGCTTGGCGCCGGTGACCGGGGTCTCGCGGCAATAACTGCGGCCGGCGGCCAGCAGCGCCGCCGCGACGCTATCGCCCTCGCGGGCATTGAACGGCTCGCCATCGATCGTCACCGCGACCGCGGCGCCTTGCGTGTCAGGCAGCCTTTTGAACATGGAACCTCTGCGCGGAAAAAACACCGGTTTGTTGCAGGTCGAGCGCGCCGCGCGCGATCATCGGCGCCAGCGTATAGGCATGCACGGCGGCCAGCGTGACGCCGGAATGGCAGCAGGCGATGAAGGCGCCCGGGCAGGATTCCGACTGGTCGTAAATCGGGAAACCGTCCTGCGTCATGACGCGCAGGCATGACCAGCTCCTTACAACATTGACATTGGCGAGGAACGGGAACGTCCGCTGCGCCCGGTCGAGCATGACCGAATTGATGGCGGTGTTGATGCCGCGGTCATCGGTGGAGTCCTCGTAGCTGTCGCCGATCATCACCGTGCCTTCGTCGGTCTGCCGCAAGGTGCCAATCGGGTAACGCATGAAGCGCTGCAGCCGCTCCGTAACCACGATCTGGCCGCGGCAGTTGAACTGCATCGGCGCGCTCAAGCCCACCATCGGCGCCAGTTGGGCATTGGCGTTGCCGGCGGCGAGCACGATCTTGCCCGCCTCGATCTCGCCCTGCGACGTCTGAAGACGAAAGCGGCCACGCTCGAAATCGATGGCGCCGACGCGGTGGTCCGGCTTGTAATCGATGCCGAGCCGCTGGTTGGCGACATGGAAGGCGCGGAACAGACGCAGCGCATTGACGTGACCGTCGAGCGGGCAATAGCTGCCGCCGACGACATCGGGGCCGATGCCGGGCAGCATCTTCTCGACCTCGCGGCGGTCGAGCAGCGCGACGTCGTATTTCGCAACACCTTCCTGCGCGTGGATCCGCCGCAGCACGTCGCGGCGCTGTTCCATCTCCCGCTCGGACAGGCAGATGCTGAAACCGCCGGTCTGCTCGAGGCAGACATCGAGCCCGGTACGCTCCTTCAATTCCGCCTCAAGTTGCGGCCAGGCCTGCGTCGAGTTGATGGTCCAGCCGGTGTAGGCCGGCATGCCGAGGCCTTTGCTCTGCACCCAGACCAGCGCGAAGTTGCCGCGCGAGGCGCGTTTGGCGACGTCGCCTTCGTCGAGCACGACGACGCGCTGCCCTTCGCGGGCAAGGCCGAAGGCGATTGCCGAACCGAGCAGTCCGCCGCCGACCACCGCGATGTCATGATCCTGTGGCAAGTCTCAATCTCCTACGGCTCGTTGATGCCGCGGCCGGCCAGCAACCGTTCCAGCCCGTAAAGCCGGTCGAGCGCGACCAGCGCGATGGCCGTGAGCGCGATGACGCTCGCCGACACCGACGTCACCAGCGGATCGATGTTGTCCTGGATGTAGAGGAACATGCGCACCGGCAGCGTCTCGGTGCCGGGCGCGGCGACGAACACGGTCATCGTCACTTCGTCGAAGGACTGGATGAACGCGAGCGCCCAGCCCGAGACCAGCCCGGGCAGGATCAGCGGCAGGGTCACGCGGCGGAACACCGTCCAGTCGGAGGCGCCGAGCGACACGGCAGCCTGCTCGATCGCGCGGTCCATACCGACCGCGGACGCGAGCGTCAGCCGCAGCGCGAACGGGAACACGATGACGACGTGCGAGAGCACGAGGCCGACGAAGGTGCCGCCGAGGCCGACAAGCGAGAAGAAGCGCAGGAAGGCGATGCCGAGCACCACCGGCGGGATCATCAGCGGCGACATGAACAAGGTCGCGAGCGCGTCGCGGCCCTTGAAGCGGTAGCGGGCGATGGCAAGCGCCGCCGGCACCGACAGTGACAGCGCGATCGCCGACGACAGCGCGCCGAGCCAGATGCTGACCCAGAAGGCGCGGATGAACTCCGGATATTGCGCGATCGTGCGGAACCAGCGCAGCGACAAGCCGTGCGTCGGAAGCGACAGGTAGCCTTCCGGCGTGAACGCCACGATACAGACGATCACGATCGGCGCCAGCATGAAGACGACGAACAGCGCGTGATAGAGCAGCGCCAGCGGTCCGTTGCGGGTCATCGGAACACCTCCGCGTAGCGACGCTCGATCAGTCGGTTGGCGCCGACGATGGTGACGACGAGGCAGACCAGCAGCAGGGTCGCGACCGCCGCGCCGAGCGGCCAGTTCAGGGTGTTGAGGAATTCGTCGTAGGCGAGCGTCGCGGCCACCTTGAGCCGCCGGCCGCCGATGATCGCCGGCGTGGCGAAGGCGCTGGCCGACAGCGCGAAGACGATGATGCCGCCCGACAGGACGCCGGGCACGATCTGCGGGAAGATCACGCGCCGCAACGTCGTGAAGTGCCCGGCGCCCAGCGAAGCCGCCGCATTCTCGATCTGCGGGTCGACGCGTTGCAACGCGGCCCAGACCGACAGCACCATGAAAGGCATCAGCACATGGGCGAGCGCAATGATGACGCCGGTCTCGGTGAACATGAAGGGTATCGGCGACGAGATGACACCGAGCTTCATCAATGCCGCATTGACCACACCGCTATTGCCGCCGAACAGCAGCGCCCAGCCGAGTGTGCGAGCGACGATCGAGATGAGCAGCGGTCCGAGCAGCACGAGCACGAAAATGCCGCGCCACGGCGCCCGCATCCGGTTGAGGATATAAGCCTCCGGCGCGCCAAAGACCGCCGTGATCAGCGTGACCAGAATGGCGATGCGGAAAGTCCGCGCGAACATCTCGCCGAAGTAAGGATCCGACCAGATCTCGATCCAGTTCTTCAGGATGAAGACCGGCTGGATGCCCTTGTATTCGCCCCAGTCGTGGAACGACAGCACCACCGTCATGATCAGCGGCACGATGACGATGACCGCGAAGAAGACGAGCGCCGGCAGGCTCAGCAGCCAGGCCGACGGAGCGGCATTGTCCGAGGCCGGCGTGCTCATCGGCGGCCGTCCGCGGCGCGCAGCGCCATGTCTTCGGGCCGCCACGTCAGGCCAACCTTGTCGTTCTCGGCCGGCATCGGCTCGCCGCCGTTCTGGCGGATGACGAAGACCTGCCCCGCCAAGGTCTCGATACGGTAGAGCCAGTGATTGCCCTGGAATATGCGCGTCTTGACGAGACCGGTCAGCCGCCCGGCAGCGCAATCGGCGAAGGCGATCTTCTCGGGCCGCACCGACGCGATCACCGCGCCGTCGATCGGCCGCCGGCTCGCCCACCGGCCGTCGGCAATGACAACGCGCGTTTCGCCACCTTCGACGCGCGCGGTGCCGGAGAGTTCATTGGTCTTGCCGAGGAAGCCGGCGACGAACGGCGTCGCCGGCCGCTCATAGGCTTCCTGCGGTGCGGCAATCTGCTCGACGCGGCCGCCGTTCATCACCACGATGCGATCGGACAAGGCCATGGCTTCGGACTGATCGTGGGTAACCAGAATGGTGGTGGTGCCGACCGTGCGCTGGATCTGGCGCAATTCGATCTGCATCTCTTCACGCAGCTTGGCGTCGAGATTGGACAAAGGCTCATCGAGCAGCAGAACATGCGGGCGGATGACCAGCGCCCGTGCCAGCGCCACGCGCTGCTGCTGGCCGCCGGACATACGCCGCGGATAGCGCTCGGCAAAGCCGCCGAGGCCGACCAGTTCGAGCGCGTTGCGGACGCGCTCGTCGCGCTCGGCGCGGCCGACCTTCTGCATTTCCAGGCCGAAGGCGACGTTTTCCGCCGCCGTCATATGCGGAAACAGCGCGTAGCTCTGGAACACGACCCCGAGGCCGCGCCGGCTCGGTTTCATGGCGACGAGATCATGACCGTCGAGCAGGATGGCACCGCCCGTCGGTTCGACGAAGCCAGCGACCATCTGCAATGTGGTGGTCTTCCCGCACCCGGACGGCCCGAGCAGCGAAATGAATTCACCGCGCTGGACATCGAGCGACAGGGCTTCGACGGCGACGAAATCGCCATAGGTTTTTTTCAATTCGCGAAGAACGAGAAAGGACATGGCTTTGCGGCCTCTGTCGTGAGGGCGTGGAAGCTCTGCGCCCGGCCGTATCGCGCGCGAGACGGCCGGGCGAAAGCGTGCGGGCCTTAGCGCTCGACCTCGCGGTTCCAGCGGCTGGTCCACTCCTGCCGGTGCTCGTTGATCGTATCCCAATCCGGATTGATCAGCTCGGCGGCACGCTGGCCGACCGGGGCCATCTTGGCGAGGTCAGCCGGCACCTTGACGGACTTCACGACCGGACCGTAGCCGTAGTCCTTAAGCAGGATGAGCTGGATGTCGGGCTGCAACAGTGCCTTGATGAAGTCCGACGCCAGCGGCGAGGCATTCGGCTTCGCGATCGGACAAGCGGTGACCAGGAGCGACACCGCGCCTTCCTTCGGATAGACGAAATCGACCGGGAAGCCGGTGTTGGCAAAGGACTGGACGCGGCCCGTGCCCCAGACGCCAATGACCGCCTGACCGGACTGGAACAGCTCGGTCATCTTGCCGGGCGACGGCTCGTAAGCGAGGACATTCGGATTGACGTCCTTTTGAATCACCTTGAAGCCGGGATCGATGTTCTTCTCGCCGCCGCCGTTCATGCGCGCGAACATCATCAGCGCGTGCAGGCCGTAGGTGTTATTGATCGGCGGGATCACCACCATCTTCTTGAATTTCGGGTCCTTGAGGTCGTTCCACGACGTCGGCGGCGCCCAACCCTTCTCCTTGAAGATCTTGGTGTTGTACATCAGGCCGGTGCCGACGAGGCCGAGAGCGACCGCCTTGTCGTCCTTGAACAGCGCGGTGCCGTAGAGATCGTTCTTCGGCAAATCGGCGACCTTGCCGCAGAAGCCGAGCTGAATCGCCTGATACATCGGGCCGTCATCGACGATCGCAACATCGATTTGCTGGTTGCTCTTCTGCGCCTGCAGCTTGGCGAGCGTATCGGTGGAGTTGCCGGCCACGTATTCGACCGTGACGTTGTGCTTCTTCTCAAAGGCCGGAATGATCTCCTTGCGGATCGTCTGTTCGAACGAGCCGCCATATCCGGCGACGTAGAGCTTCTGTTGCGCCATCGCGGGCGTCGTGATGCCCAGGAGCGCGCAGGCAATGGCCGCGGCTCGGAACTTGGAAATTTCAATCATGAGGACCCTCCAGTAACGCTCTTGTCGAGGTGGTGTTTGGCCGTTTCGTTATTCCCCGGACTGCATTGTCATGATTTTCCAACTGTGCCTAAATCGTCAAATTCATTCTGAGCCGCTATTCATAACTGGAGGTAATAATGGTCAAACCGGCGGTTCGCCGCCCCAACCTGCGACAGGTCGAGGCATTCCGCGCGGTGATGCTCACCGGCAGCGCCACGGCCGGTGCTGCTTTCATGGGCGTGACGCAGCCGGCCGTAAGCAAGCTGCTGCGCGATTTCCAGCATCACCTCAAACTCAAGCTGTTCGAGCGGCGCGGCACCGGCATTGCCCCGACCGCGGAGGCCGTGACTTTATTCGGCGAGGTCGAGCGCTCCTTCATCGGCATTGAGCGCATCGCCGAGGCCGCAGAGCAAATCCGGCTGCGGCAGGCGAGCCTGCTGCGGATTGCCGCCCTGCCCGCGCTCGCCAACGGCTTCCTGCCGCGCTTTGCCGGCAAGTTCGTGTCCGGTCGGCCGGAACTCGACCTCGAAGTCTCGGGTGTGATTTCGACGCTCGTCGTCGACTGGGTCGTGAACCGGCAATGCGACCTCGGCTTTGCGTCGCCGCAGATCGACCATCCGGCGGTGCAGAAGATCGCCATGCCATCGCTGCCTTACGTTGCCGTGGTGCCCGAAGATCACAAGCTGGCGCGCAAGAATTCGCTGGCACCGAAGGACTTCGAAGGCGAGAACTTCATTTCGCTCAACCATTCGAGCCAGAGCCGCCGCTACGTCGACGCTATCTTCGCCGAGGCCGGCGTGTCGCGAGTGATGCGCGTCGAGACGCATCTGTCGGAAATCGTCTGCGGCCTGGTGTCGTCCGGGCTCGGCGTCGGCATCTGCGATCCGTTCACGGCCCGCGAATTTGCCCGCCGGGGTGTCGTCGCCAGGCCGTTCCGGCCTGTGGTGACCATCGAGATCTTCGCAATCTACTCGAGCCACCAGGCGCCCACGGCGATCTCGCTGGAGTTCGCCGAGCAGTTCGCCGCGCATATCCGAAAATTCGACCGGGAGAACCGGCGCGCCTGACGCTTCGTCCGAAGCGGAATGCAATTAATGCATCGTCGCTGGCCGCAAAACGGTTCAATATGCCGTCAGGCCCGGCTAGTAACGTATGCCGGATGACGGCCACAGCGAGGTCGTGCGGCTGAAGGAAAGTCAAGCCATGTCGAATGTCATTGTGCTCGGTGCCGGAATGGCCGGCGTGTCCATCGCGCTACAATTGCGCAAGCGCGGCTGGTCGGTCGTGCTCGTGGACCGTACCGAGCCCGGACTGGAAACCAGCTACGGGAATGCCGGCATCATCCAGAGCGAGGCCGTCGAGCCCTACGCCATGCCGCGCGACATTGCGACGCTTCTGTCGATCGCCGTCGGCACCTCGAACGCCGTACATTACCGGCCGCTGACGCTGCCGCAGCACCTCAACTCGCTGCTGAGCTACTGGTGGAATTCGGCGCCGTCGCGCTACCGGCGCATTTCGGCCGCCTACGCGACCATCATCGCGCAGGCGACCTACGAACACGCGCCGCTGATCGCAGAAGCCGGCATGGAGCACCTGATCCGCCGCGAGGGCTTTCGCGTGCTGCATCGGACGCAGGCGGCGATGGACCGCGGCGTCGCGACCGCCGAACGCCTCAAGGCTGAATATGGCGTCGCCTTCAAGGCGCTGTCGCCGGTGGAGTTCGCCGCCGCCGAGCCCTCGCTGACCAGCACCGGCGCCGGTGCCGTTCACTGGCTGGCGCCCTGGACGGTAAGCGATCCCGGCGCGCTCACCGCCGCGTATGGCCAGCTGTTCCTGCGCCGTGGCGGCACTTTCGTCCACGGCGATGCCGGCACGCTGCGGCAGACCGCTTCGGGCGCCTGGCAGGTCACGACCGGCGACGGCTCGATCGAGGCCGAGCATGCCGTGGTCGCGCTCGGCCCGTGGTCGACGCAGATCCTGGCGCCGTTCGGCTATCACTTTCCGATGGTGCGCAAGCGCGGCTACCACCGGCATTATCGCGCGCCGGGCACGCTCAACCTCCCGATCATGGACGAAGCCAACAGCTACGTCATCGCACCGATGGCAAAGGGGTTGCGCATCACGACCGGCGCTGAATTGACCGGCACCGAGGCGCTGCCGATGCCGGTGCAGTTGCGCCGCGCCGAAGAAGCCGCATCGACGATCCTGAAACTCGGCGCGCCCGTCGAGAACCGGCCATGGGCCGGGGTGCGCCCTTGCATGCCGGACATGTTGCCGGTCATCGGCCGCGCGCCGAACCACAAGGGCCTCTGGCTGCATTTCGGCCACGGCCATCAGGGCTTCACGCTCGGCCCGGCGACCGGCCGCATGCTCGCCGAACTGATGACCGGCGAGAAGCCATACGTGAACGCGACGCCGTTCCGGCCCGAACGCTACAGCTGAGGCAAACGCGATACACGTCTACTCAGCGCGCACCCGCTCGCCGGGCGTGTGCATCAGCCGGTTGGCCCAGGCGAAGATCGCCGTCGAGAATCCCAGGTCGAGCGTTTCGAGTTCGTTCACGCCGGCTGTCTTGAGCCTGGCGAGGTCAAGGAAAGTCATGCCGGCACTTCAGGCGACTTCGAGGCCGCCGTCGAATGCGCCACGGCCGAGGAAGTCTTCGACCTGCGCCTCCGCGGCGCGGCAATCGATGCCGCAGGCATCGAGCCAGGGTTGGGCGTAATAGGTCTGCGAATAGCGCTCGCCGGAATCGCAGATCAGCGACACCAGCGACCCATTTTCGCCGGCGCGGATCATCTGCCCCGCCTTCCAGCACAGCGCGAAGAAATTGCAGCCGGTCGAGCCGCCGACGCGGCGGCCGAGATGCTGCGACAGCGCGCGCATCGCACCGATCGCGGCGTTGTCCGGAACGCGCACCAATTCGTCGATCACTTCCGGAATAAAGGACGGCTCGACACGCGGCCGGCCGATGCCCTCGATGCGCGAGGCGCGGTCGCAGGTAACCGAGGTATCGTGGTTCCGGTAACTCTCGAAGAACGCCGAGAACTCCGGATCGACGCCGAGCAGCCGGGTCGGCAGCCGCTTGTATCGCAGATAGCGACCGATCGTCGCCGTCGTCCCACCGGTTCCGGCGCTCATCACGATCCAGCTCGGGATCGGATGTTCCTCGTCGGCGAGTTGGTCGAAGATCGATTCGGCGATGTTGTTGTTGCCGCGCCAGTCGGTCGCCCGCTCCGCGTAGGTGAACTGGTCGATGTAGTGACCGCCGATCTCGGCGGCGAGCCGCGCCGCCTCGTCATAGATCGAGACGCCCGGCTCGACGAAATGGCAGCGTCCACCGTAATGCTCGATGGCCGCGATCTTGTCGCAAGACGTCGCCTTCGGCACCACGGCGAAGAAAGGCACGCCGATCATGCGCGCGAAATAAGCTTCCGAGACGGCCGTCGAGCCGGACGAGGCCTCGACCACCGGCATTCCTTCGCTGATCTTGGAATTGCACAGCGCGTAGAGAAACAGCGAGCGCGCCAGGCGATGCTTGAGGCTGCCGGTGGGATGCGTCGATTCATCCTTGAGATAGATGTCGATCCCGCGGAAGCCGAGTTCGAGCTTGAGCAGATGCGTATCGGCCGAACGCTTCTGGTCGGCTTCGATCAGCGCCACCGCGCGATCGATCCAGCGCCTGTCGTCTGTGCCGAGAGTGGTCATCGCCGTCAGGCCTGAAGAGCTGAGTTGATCAAGGGCTTCAGTTCAGCGGGCTGAAGCATTGGGTGACAAAGAGGTCCGCGTGTAGCGCTACAATTAGCCGACCATCACCGCTCGCATCAAGTCAAGAGACTGAGATTGCGAATCCGGTGGCACCTGGAAACAAGGATTTTCGTGCCCGATCCATTCCGGAAAAGGTTGAAATGCCGTTGTCAAAACAGCGCGAAAAATCGGGTCGATGACCATGCAGAGGGTCGCCGTCGCGGCAGGGGTCTCGCCGGTGACGGTGTCCAATGCCCTCCACTGTCCAACCACGTGCAGGAGGAACCATGGCAGCGTGTGGGCGAAATCGCCGCAGAGCTCGGCTATATCCCGAACCATGCTGTCGGCAATCTCGCCTCGGGCCAGAGCCAAGTCATCGGCGCGGCTATTCCGTCGATCAAGAACTCCAGATTCTACAAATATGTATGCGGCATGCAGGAGGCCCGCGGCCGATCAGGGATTTCGCGCCGACCTGCTCTATCTGGCCGACGAAGCCCACGGTTTTGGCGGCGGTCCCAAGGCTCTTGAAGGGTTATGCAAGCTCGATGCGGAGCGCGTCACCGAACAGAAGCTCAGGCGCAGGATCGCCGACTCCGGCTTTCATACCGTCAAGCGCGCCAGCTCTGACGATACACATCAGCCGGTGCGGTCCTTGTAGGAGCCGGTCGCGATCCAGGCTTCGATCGCGGCGCCGACTCCGGCGCCTGTGACGAGACCGTCGCGCCAACCTTCGTCCGACGGCCGCACGATCAGCATCCAGCCCTCGCCGAACGGGTCCCGGTTGAGCAACTCGGGCTTGTCGATCAGCGTCTCGTTCTGCGCGACGACGACGCCGTCGAAGCCGGCGCGCGCGGCGCCGATCCACTTACCGCCCTCGACCATGGCGAACCAGCGGTCCTTTTCGAAGGGGTGGCCGATCCGTTTCGGCGTGAACACCAGCACGTCCCCCATCAGCGCCGCCGACCAGGCGGTGAAGCCGGTGCGCAAGGTGCCGTCCGCGAGCGGCGCATACCAAACCTGGTTCTCGATGTCGTAGAGCAGGTTATCCGGAAATTCGTAGCCTTCGACGATTGCCACGGCGCGCCTCAAAAAGTCAGAACGCGGCACTCGTCATCCATGATCGTCTGGATGACGCTGGCGGCGCCCATCATGCCGTTGCACTCCTCGATCAAGTCGGCCTCGTCCTTGTCGAACAGCTCGAGATTGGCGGGACAAGCCCAGAGCCGGACGCCCTGCTCGTGCGCTTCCCTGATCCAGTCATGCACGGTCTTCGGATCGCCCGGCTTGACGTGCAGCGCCGCCGCGACGCCCTTGAACATCAGCCGCCCAGCGGTGGCGGTGCACAGCAGATCAACCTCGTAGTCCATCGCTGCGGCGACGGCGGCATAATAGAACGGCGCGGCCAGTTCTTCCGGATTGCGTGGATCGGTGTTCAGCAGCATGACGACGAGACGGCGCTTGCCCCCGTTCTCAGAAATCGACACGCGGCGTCTCCGGCATGTAGGTCTCGAACAGCACCCAGAACGGGCTGCCGCGCGTCGTCGCATACCAGCTCTCGAAATCGCGCAGCGCGGCGACTACGTCCGGCGCGGGCGCGCCCGACTCCGGATCGAGGCTGGCGAACACGATTTTCGCCACCGGCGCAAAAGCTGTCAGCACCTCGCTCCGCGCCTCGCTGTCGCTGGCCCAGCCGAGTTTCGCCTGCACTACGGCATTGGCCGCGGCCACCGCGACGGCTTCGTCTTCGGCACTCGCCACCGCATCGGCAACCGCGCGCATGAAATTGAGACGCCGGTGCGCGAAAGATCGCTCGCGTTCCAGCGCTTTGGTCCTCTCAGCGACCTCCCGGCGAAAGTCGTCTTCGGCACGCGCGGCATCGTCGGCCGCGGCTTTCAACGCGTCGAGGAAGGATGAAGCCGGCGTCATCCTGCTCTCCTGGAAGTTGGCGGAAGAGAGAGGGAGTCGAACCCACCAAGAGCCGTCTCGCGGCCCCTCTCGGATTTGAAGTCCGAGTGCGCCACCGGGCGCAATTCTCTTCCAATCGATGACGGCTCGCCTTCGCCTGAACGCCGAAAGAGATCGAGCCGATGTTTGTTGATGCGGCGCAGGTCGCCGCGGCGCAAGGTGACGCCGTGACGGTCGAAAAACTCGAGAATCTGGATCGCCACCTTGCGCCCGTTGTCGACGCGGTCGCGGAACTGCGCGGCGGTGAATTGCCCGTCCGCCGCCTGCACCGCGCAATCGACGATGATCTCGACCATCTCGGCGACCGTCGCGCGGAGGAAGAAGTGATCGTGTGCGACCTCGTCGGCCTTGCCCATGCGGCCGACCAGCTTGAGCAAGCGGCGCACCTCCGGCTCCTTGACGTCGAGAATCCCGGCAATATCGCGCACCCGCGGGGGCCGGAAACGCTCATCGCCGCCTATCAGCGGCACGACGCGACGCCACAGCCCTTCGTCCTGCGGCGTCAGCCGCACTTCGTGGCCCTTGAGGCGGACCCAGGCGCCATCGAGCGCGATCTCGCCCGCCCTCGTAAGCCCCTGAAGAAATGCGATAAACCCGGGCGCTGGGAGCCGGGGCAGCATCTGCATCCGCAGCGGCTCGAGACCGAGGCCCGGCAGGTCGGGATGCGCGGCGTGGAATTTCTCCAGCGCGGTCAGCACCGCACGTTTGAGGTCGAGCCAGCGCGCGGCCGAAAGCGCCACGACGCCGCCCGGCGTGACGACGGTAAGCGCCTCGCAGCGCAACACCAGCGATGCGGCATCCTTTTCGGTCAGCGCACGATCGCGCGCGAAAGATGTGAGGTCGACATAATAAGGCGGCCGCTCCAGCAACGCGACAAGGGCGGCCTGCGGATCGGCGAAGGCGTAAGCGGCCAGTTGCGCCAGGCGCTCCGGCGTGCGGCGCTTGCGCGGCGGCGCGCGCAGATCGAGGAACTTGCCGCCGCCGATGGTGCGCTGGGCCGTGGTGTCGCGCAGCACGAAGCGATCGCCGGCCGCCGCCGCGATCGGCTGGTCGAGCACGAGCTGCACGAAGGCCTCGCCGCCGGGCGCGATCGGCGCGTCGCCGAGCAGCACGATGCGGGCGCCGACGTCGGCGGACGCATGATGCAGCCGCGCCGGCATCCATTGCGTCACCGACTTGCTTTCGCCGGGCAATAGCTTGAAGCGGGCGTCGATGCGATCGGTCGGCTTGTGCAAAGCCGGATCGAGCACCATCTCGCCGCGCGCAATCGCATCCTTGGTGACGCCGTCGCCGGCGAGGTTGAGCGCGCAGCGTTGGCCGGCGAGGCCGCGCTCGGCCGGCCGGTCCTGCGCGTGGATCGAGCGCACGCGGGCCGCGAGGCCGCCCGGACTGACCACGACATGATCGCCGACCGCGACCGCGCCGGACAGTACGGTACCGGTGACGATCGTGCCGGTGCCGGACAAGGTAAAGCAGCGGTCGATGGCGAGACGAAAGCAGCCTTGGGCACTGCGGGCATGAATATCGTTCGAGGCGGCAAACAAACGCTGCCGCAGATCGTCGATGCCTTCGCCGCTGACGGTCGAGACCGCAACGATGTCGGCGCCGGCAAGGCTCGTGGCCGCCAGCGTCTGGCGGATGTCCGCAATCACCGCTTCACGCCGTTCGGGCGAAGCGAGGTCGGCCTTGGTCAGCGCCACGATGCCGCGTTCGATCCCCAGGAGATCGACGATCGCCAGATGCTCGCGCGTCTGCGGCATGATGCCGTCATCGGCGGCAACCACCAGCAGAACGAAGTCGATGCCGGTGGCGCCGGCCAGCATGTTGTGCACGAACTTCTCGTGACCGGGCACATCGACGAAGCTGAGCACGGAGCCGTCCGGCGCCGGCAGATAGGCAAAGCCGAGATCGATGGAGATGCCGCGCGCCTTCTCTTCCTTGAGGCGGTCGGTATCGACGCCGGTCAGCGCCCGGACCAGGGAGGTCTTGCCGTGATCGATATGGCCCGCGGTGCCGACGATCATGCGCCGGCTCCGGGCTCGGTCTCCAGCGGGAACGCGGCGCGACGCCCGGCTTCGACGAAATCGGCGGGCGACAGCGCAGCGCGCGCCGGTTCGAAAAAGCGCGGCGCCAGCGCGCTGCCGGCGTTGCGGGCGCGGATCAGCCAGGTCATCGCCGCGAGCGGATCGCGCGCGACGCCCATGCCCATATGATACGCCGCGCCGAGCATGGCCTGCGCATCGGCGTCGCCGCGCATCGCGCCGCGCCGCCACCACGACACCGCCTGCGCCGGGGCGCGTTCGACGCCGATCGCATTGTGATGGATCATGCCGAGCCGCGTCATGGACGACGCCATGCCTTGCGCGGCCGCGGCCTCGGCCCAGCGCCGCGCCTCGACCGCATCGTTGTCGATGCCCTCGCCTTCGAGCAGCATCCAGCTCAGCATGTCCTGGGCGACGGCATCGCCCTGCTCGGCGGCGGCGCGGTACAGCGCCAGCGCGCGAGCATTGTCTTGCGCCACGCCCTCGCCCTTGAAATACAGCGCCGCCAGATTGCGCTGGCCGACGGCATCGCCGCCTTCCGCGGCGAGGCCAAGCCAGCGCTCGGCGAGTTTGGCATCGCGCGCAACGCCGAGCCCTTCGGAAAAGCAGGCGCCGATATTATTGGCGGCGCGGGCAACGCCGGCATGGGCGAGCGGCGTCCAGATCGCCAGGGCGCGCTCATAGTCGCCGCGATCGGCCGCCTCATAGGCCGCCGTCATCTGCTCGGCCACCGAGGGCGCGGGCTTTCGTCTCGCCAGCGCGTCGAACAGGCCCATTACCCGGCCTCCGGCGCTTTGAGCGTTGCCAGATTGGCGAGGAAGCCATCGACATTCTCAAGACATCGCAGATCGAACAGCAGCGCGTCCTTCTCGATGCGGCCGACCACCGGCACCGGAAGTTTGCGCAAGGTGTTGGACAGCGCAGTGAGCCGACGGCCGCCACCACGGCCTTCCAGCGAAATCGAAACGGCAAGGCTCGGCAGGGTTTCGACCGGCAGCGCACCGGAGCCAACCTGGCCCGCGCACGGCACCGTTGTAACCTTGAATACCGCCCCGAGCCTGTCCTGCAGGACGGGCACGACGCGGCGCGCCACCTCGTGCATGTCCTTGAGCGGCCGCGCCAGCAGCCGATAGGTCGGCAGTTTCTCGGCCAGCCGGTCGGGATCGCGATAGAGCCGCAAGGTCGCCTCGATCATCGCCAGCCGGATCTTGTCGACGCGCAGCGCGCGCTTCATCGGGTTCTTGTTGAGCTTCTCGATCAGCGCCTTGCGACCGACGATGAAACCGGTCTGCGGGCCGCCCAAGAGCTTGTCGCCGGAAAACGTGACGAGATCCGCGCCTTCGGCAACGGCCTCGGCCACCGTCGGCTCGTGCTTGAGGCCGAAGCGGGTAAGATCGACCAAAGTGCCGGAGCCGAGATCGTTGACCAACGGCACCTTGTGCTCATGCGCCAGCGCCGCGAGTTCGCGCGCGCCGACTTCCTTGGTGAAGCCCTCGATGCGGTAGTTCGAGGTGTGCACCTTGAGGATGAGGCCGGACTTGTCCGACAGCGCGCCGACATAGTCCTTCTTGTGGGTGCGGTTGGTGGTGCCGATCTCGCGCAATTTGGCGCCGGCCCGGCTCATGATGTCGGGCATGCGGAACGCGCCGCCGATCTCGATCAACTCGCCGCGCGAGACGATGGCATCCTTGCCCTTGGCAAAAGTATTGAGCACCAGCAGCACGGCCGCGGCGTTGTTGTTGACGATGGTGGCGTCTTCGGCGCCGGTCAGCTCGCACAACAGGTCGCGCACCAGCTCGTCGCGCTCGCCGCGGCGGCCGCCGCCGAGATCGAACTCCAGCGCCACGGCGTTGCGCATGGCGATGATCGCCGCCTCGATGGCGGATTCGGCGATCAGCGCGCGGCCGAGATTGGTGTGCAGCACCGTGCCGGTGAGGTTGAACACCGGCTTGAGGTTCGGCTGCGCTTCGGCCTCGAGCTGCGCCGCAGCCTCGCGGGCAAAAGCCGCGACGTCACCGGCTCCGCCCCGCTTGCGCGCTTCGGCAAGCACGGCGCGCACGGCGGCGACCGCCGAGGTGCGGCCGAACTGCGCCACGGAGCCTGCCAGCGCATCGCTGCGCAGCACTTCATCGACCGAGGGAAGCTTGCGTAGCGCGGCGACCGGCTTGTCCATCGCGCGCCTCAATAACCGAGCATGAACGGATTGACCGCGCCGCGCCGGTAGCCGAGTTCGCGCACCATGAGATCGAGCGCCAGGCTGGCGACGTCGTCGGCGACCGGATCGAGCGCCGGATTCTGGATCTGCTGCATGATCTTCACGTAGCTATGACAGGTGTCGCAGGTCTCGGCGCGCACCTGCTTGTCGTGCTCGACATGCTGATAGCTGATGCCCTTGGTCGAGCCGCAGACCGCGCATTTGATGCGCACGTAGTTCCACTGCGTGGCGCACAGCGAGCAGACGCAATAGCGGCTGTTGTGCGCGCCGGCCCGGCCGACCACCAGCGAGGCGACGGGCGCGCCGCCGCAAGCCGGACAGACGCCGTCGCCGATTTCCTTCAGGCTCTTGGCGTCGAGCCGCGCCGACAGGCGCGCGAAGTGCACCTGCAAGGCGGCAGCGACGAACAGGTGATCGGCGAGACGTTCGACCGGAATGGCGTCGTCGAGCACGGCGCGCACCATGGCGGCGCGCTCACCGGCATCGGCGCCGCTGGCGCGCCGCAACGCCTCGCGCGCCGGCTCCGGCATCGCGATGGCCGTCGCGCGGCCGAACAGGCCCTCGAGCGTTTCGTCGAAGGCAGGATCGGCGGTGAACTTGCCGCGGTCGAGCGGCGGCATGCCATGCTGGCGCGCCAGCGCCAGCGCATCGGCCGCCGGCATCTCGGGCGCCGGCAGGCCGCCGAGCACCTCGTGCTGCGCCGCGCTCAGCGCGGCGAGGAAATTCAGATAAGGCGCAAGCTGATGGCCTTCCGCCAGGACGCGGAAGCGCGCGGCGCGCGTTTCGAACAGGGTCGAAGGATCGGGCAGATGGGCAAAGGGCGGCTCGGCGACTTCGCCGATCGGAATCGGCTCATGCCGAGGTGTACTGACGCCACTCACTTCACGAACCCTCCGGGCCACGTGTTGGAGAACGCCGCCAGCGCGGCGGCGCTCCCGATGTTAAACCGGCTTCTTGCCGCCCACCAGTTCGCGCAGCCATTTGCGATGATGCCGCCAGGCCCACCCGCCGGTCACCCGGCCCTTGGTCATGGCGTTGATGGTGCCGCGCACCCAGATCGCCGCATAGACGTGGACGATCCAGACGCAAATGATCGTGACCGCCGCCACGGCGTGAATCAGCACCGCCCAGCGCTTCTGGTCGATGGTGGTGTATTGCGCGAAGTACTGGTCCCAGATGGCAAAGCCGCTGACGATCAGGACGATGATCAGGAGCGACATCGCCCAGAACACCACCTTCTGACCGGCATTGTATTTGCCGACTTCCGGCAGGTTCTCCTCGTGGCCGCCGAGCACGTCGCGCAGCCGGGCCATCCAGGTGCCGTCCTCGGCCTTCCACAGGTTGGCCCGCCAGAAGCGGACAAACAAGCCGAAGAACGAGACGAACAGCACGACGCCGATCCATGGATGGATGGTCCGCGTCCACTGGCCGCCGCCGAACAGGCCGGTGAGGAAGTAGAGCGCCGGCGTGAACAGGGCGAGCCCCGACAGGGCCAGGAGGACGAGCGAGACCGCGGTGATCCAGTGATTGATCCGCGCGCCCGCGGTGTAGCGGTCCACCGTGACCGGATTGCCGGGATGGACCTGATCGCCGCTCTCGACGTCATAGGCTGTCATCGCCGGCCTCCGGTGAGTTTCTCGGCATTGGCCTCATCCTCGGGCGACACGCGGTTGGCGCCGGTGACGACGTGATGCACAAGGCCGATGACCGCGAAGGCGCCCATCGCCGCGAGGCCCGCATATTTGGTCATGCCCTTCCATAGTTCGACGATCGGGCTGATACGCGGGTCCTTCGGCAGGTTGGCGTAGATCTGCGGCTGGTCGGCGTGATGCAGGACGTACATCACATGCGTGCCGCCGACGCCGGGCGGATCGTACAGGCCGGCATTGGCGAAACCGCGGGACTTGAGGTCCTTGATGCGGTCGTCCGCGTGCTTCTTCATGTCGTCCTTGGTGCCGAACACGATCGCGTGCGTCGGGCAGGCATGGGCGCAGGCCGGGCCCTGGCCAACGGCGACGCGATCCGAGCACAAGGTGCACTTGTAGGCCTTGTGATCGACCTGGCTGATGCGCGGAATGTTGAAGGGACAGCCCTTCACGCAGTAGCCGCAGCCGATGCACTTGTCGTGGTCGAAGTCGACGATGCCGTTACTGTACTGCACGATGGCGCCGGGCGCCGGGCAGGCCTTGAGGCAGCCCGGATCCTCGCAATGCATGCAGCCGTCCTTGCGGATCAGCCATTCGAGGTTCTGGCTCTGCGGATTCACCCACTCGGTGAAGCGCATCACCGTGAACATGTCGGGCGTCAGATCGAGCGGGTTGTCGTAGGACCCGTGATTGATGCCAACCGGCGTGCGCTTGTCGTTCCACTCGAGGCACGCCACCTCGCAGGCCTTGCAGCCGATGCATTTCGACACGTCGATGAGCTTGGCCACCGGCGTGAGCGATTTTGCCGGCGGCGATACGGTCGAAGCGGAGCGCTTGACCAGATCGCCGTCGCCGAGCCCGACCTTGATGTCCTTGGTCGGCGCCGGAGAGGTAACGAATTCGAAGTTCGCCATCGTTCCCTCCCTTTATGCCACCGGCCCGGTGGTGGGCTCGATATCGACGAGAAACGCCTTGTATTCCGGCGTTTCGATGTTGGCGTCGCCGACATAGGGCGTCAGCGAGTTCGGGCCGAAGCCCTTCTTGGTCTCGCCCATGAAGCCCCAGTGCAGCGGGATGCCGACGACATGGACGGTCTTGCCGTCGCAGGTGAGCGGCTGGATGCGCTTGGTGACGACGGCCTTGGCCTTCACCGAACCGCGTTTCGACCACACCCTGACCCAGCCGCCATTGGCGATGTTCTTCTCCTTGGCCAGCTGTTCGCTGATCTCGACGAAGAACTCCGGCTGCATCGAGGCATTCACCTGCGAATGCTTGGTCCAGAAGTGGAAGTGCTCGGTGAGCCGGTAGGAGGTCGCCGCATAGGGGAACTCCTTCGCGTCGCCGAACTGCTCCATGTCGCCCTTGAATACGCGGGCGACCGGATTGCCGCGAACCTTCGGCGCGATGACGTTCGCGACCGGCGATTCGAACGGCTCGTAGTGCGCCGGGAACGGTCCGTCGCGCATCATGCCCCGGGTGAACAGGCGCGATGTGCCTTCCGGGTTCATGATGAACGGTCCGACCTCGGTCGGCTTCATCGTCGGGCCGATGTCCGGGATGTCGTAGCCGGTCCACTTGGCACCATCCCACCACAACAGCTTGCGGCTGTCGTCCCACGGCTTGCCGTTGATGTCGGCGGAGGCGCGGTTGTAGAGGATGCGGCGGTTGGCCGGCCACGAGAACGCCCAGTTCGAGTAGGCGCCGGTCGCGTCGGGATCGCTGGTGGAGCGACGGGCCATCATATTGCCCGCCTCGGTGAAGCAGCCGGTGTAGATCCAGCAGCCCGCCGCCGTCTTGCCGTCGTCGCGCAGCAGCGCAAAGGTCGCAAGCTGCTTGCCCTTCTGCAGGACGAGCTTGGTCGGATCGTTCGGATCGGCGACATCCTCAAGAGCGGAGCCGTTGATCTCCCTTGCCAGCTCTTCCGGCGTCGGATCGTTAGGATCCTTGTAGTTCCAGGACAGGTTGACGATCGGCTCGGGAGCCGGGCCGCCCTCCTTCTGGTACAGCGCCTTCAGGCGCTGGAAGATCTGCGCCATGATCCAGGTGTCGTGCCTGGCCTCGCCCGGCGGCGTGCCGCCGGCCCAGTGCCATTGCAGCCAGCGCCCGGAATTGACCAGCGAGCCCTCGTCCTCGGCGAAGCAGGTCGACGGCAGCTCGATCACCTCGGTCTGAATCGAAGAGGTGGGCACGTCGTTGTATTCGCCGTGGTTCTGCCAGAACCGCGCCGTCTCGGTCTGCAACGGATCCATGACGACGAGGAACTTCAGCTTCGCGAATGCCGCCGTCAGCTTCTTGCGGTTCGGAGCCGACAGCAGCGGGTTGAAGCCCTGGCACATGTAGCCATTCACCTTGCCCTGGTGCATGAGCTCCATGATGCGCAACATGTCGTAAGACGGCACGTCCAGCTTGGGCAGGTAGTCATAGGCGAAGCTGTTCTCCGCCGTCGCGGCATTGCCCCACATTGCCTTCTGGAAACTGACGAAGAACTTCTTGTAGTTCTGCCAGTAACTCATCTGGTTCGGCCGCAGCGGCTTGAAGCCGCGGGTCGACATGTAGGTGTCGAGCGTCGCCTCCTTTTCCGTCGGGATCGTCAGATAACCCGGGATCAAGTTCGACATCAGGCCGAGGTCGGTCAGCCCCTGGATGTTGGAGTGACCGCGCAGGGCGTTCATGCCGCCGCCGCGCACGCCGATATTGCCCAGGATGAGCTGGAGCATCGCCATGGCGCGGATGTTCTGCGAACCCTTGGAGTGCTGGGTCCAGCCGAGCGCATACATCGACGTCATCGTCTTGGTCGGCGTCGAGCATTCCGAGATCATCTGCGCCACCTTCAGGAACTTGTCCTTCGGTGTGCCGCAAATGCGCTCGACCATCTCGGGCGTGTAGACCGAGACGTGCTTCTTCAGGAGGTTCCAGACGCTACGCGGATGCTCCAGATCGGATTTGACGTAGCCGTCATCGCCGAGCTCGTAGTCCCAGGTCGAGCGGTTATAGTCGCGCCGCTCCTCGTCATAGCCGGTGAACAGGCCGTCCTGGTAGCCGAAGCCTTCCTTGATGATGTAGGGCGCGTTGGTGAACGCCTTGACGTAATCCCACTGCACCTTGTCGTTGCCGATGCAGTAATTGATGACGCCGAGCAGGAACGCAATGTCGGTGCCCTGACGGATCGGCGCATAGAAGTCGGCCACCGACGCCGAGCGCGTGAAGCGCGGATCGACGACGATCAGCTTAGCGCCGCGATTGGCTTTCGCCTCCGTGACCCATTTGAAGCCGCACGGGTGGGCTTCCGCCGCGTTGCCGCCCATGATGACGACAAGGTCGGTGTTCTTGATGTCCGTCCAAGAGTTGGTCATCGCACCGCGACCGAATGTTGGGGCCAGACTGGCCACCGTCGGTCCGTGTCAGACTCTCGCTTGGTTGTCGAACGCCAGCATGCCGGCCGAGCGGACCACTTTATAAGTGGCCCAGGCCGTTTCATTGGTGGTCGCGGACGCCGCCAGGAAGCCCGTGGTCAGCCACCGGTTGACGGTGACACCGTCGGAATTCTTGGCGATGAAATTCTTGTCGCGATCGTCTTTCATCAACCGCGCAACACGATCAAGCGCCTGATCCCAGGACACGCGCTCGAACTTGTCCGAGCCCGGCTTGCGGATCTGCGGATACAACGTGCGCGTCTTGGCGTGAACGATGTCGAGGAGGCCGGCGCCCTTCGGGCACAACGTGCCGCGATTTGTCGGGTGGTCCGGATCGCCTTCGATGTGAACGATGTCGGCCTTTTCGCCCTTCTTCAGATCGCCCTTGGAATACATGATGATTCCGCAGGCGACCGAGCAATATGTGCAGGTGTTGCGGGTCTCGGTCAGGTTCGCGAGCTTCCAAGGCCGAATGGAACTCGCAAAGGCTTCTTCAATGTCTCCGAAGCCAAGCGCGCCGAGCGTTGTACCGGCAATACCCACGCTGACGCCCTTCATGAACTGGCGCCGCGAGAGTTCCATATTCATCGTTCTTGCCCTCCTCGAGAGCTTTGCCCCTGCCAGGGGACAGGCGCGACAACGCTCCTCCGAACGTGTCGCGGCGCGCCGAATACGCGCAGGGAGAAGGCTATTTTTGAAGGATTACAAAGTCAAACCGCGTGCCAATATGTCACAGCCGTTTGATCGATTGCCGCATTGCAAAACAGTCGATGTGATTTCTCGCAGTTAAATCGTCTGCGAAACGTTTTGTCATAGTCATCTTCTATCGGAGTTTACGCGGACATTACGACAGTATCGCTGTCGCGCACCATGATGGCAAAATGCGCATCACATTTTTCGCCGCAATATCCTATTACCCAGGCGTTGGCTCTTTGGCCGATTGACCTTGTACCAATCGCGAGAGCACTATCCACAGCGTGGTGTCACACGCTGCTCCCGGGTCTCGGGGCGTCAAGGGTATTCGGCCCACCTCCACTCTCATCGGCGCGACGATGGTCGCGGCCGCGCTGTTGCTGCTTGCGGGGCGAACTTGCGCGGCTGACCTGGGGCCCTGGACGGAAGCGTCGCCTCCGACTTTCACCCTTCCGGCGTTTGGCACTTCGCACGAGCGCTCTGTTGCTCTGGCACAACAGACCGGCGACGCAGTTCTCGTTCACTTCTTCGCGAGTTGGTGCGAGCCGTGCCGAGATGAACTGCCGGCGCTCGAGCGCCTCGCCAGGCGTGGCGGTCCCGGTGTGAAAGTCGTCGCCATTGCTGTCGCCGATATCGATGCGCCGTTGCGGCGGCTGATCGATGCGGCCGGGGCAACTTTTCCGGTGCTGATGGACCGCGATCGCGCGGTCGCCCGCGCCTGGTCCATCTCTACCTTGCCGTCCACCGTCGTTCTCAATGCAAAGCGCGAACCCAGGCTGATCGCCGAGGGTGATGTCGCCTGGGACACGGTCGACCCGAAGCAGCTGATCGAGCACCTCTCGTCAGCGCACCGAAACGCCCACACCCAACAAAGTCTTGTTATTCAGGGAGGATCGCAGAATGTACCTTGATCGTCGCACACTGCTAAAAGCTGGTGCCGCCGTCACCTTGACGGCAGGACTGCCGCGTTTCGCCGCCGCTGCAGGCGCTTTCAACCCGGTTCCGGGGAACTGGCGCACCTTCGAGATCGTCACCAGGCTCGAAATCGCCAAACCCGACGGGAAGGTCAAAGCCTGGATCCCGGTGCCGGCGGTCAATGAAGACGGCTGGTTCAAATCGCTCGGCAGCGAATGGACCACCAACGGCGGCGCGGCGCTGACGCGTGACACGAAATACGGCGCCGAATTCGTCCAGGCCGAATGGAAGGACGGCGAAACCGCCCCGGTCATCCAGGTCACCAGTCGGGTTTCGACGCGCGACCGCGCCGTCGATCTGAGCAAGCCCGGCACCGTCCCCGATCTCTCGGCCGCCGACCGCAAACATTACACCGAAGGCACCGACCTCATCCCGGTGGACGGCATCGTCAAGCAGACGGCCGACAAGATCACCGCCGGCGCCAAGACCGATCTCGACAAGGCCCGCGCGATCTATGAGTGGGTGGTCGAAAACACCGCGCGCGATCCGAAGACGCGCGGTTGCGGCATCGGCGACATCGCGGCGATGCTCAAGACTGGCAACCTGTCAGGCAAGTGCGCCGACCTTAACGCGCTCTATGTCGGCCTGGCGCGCGCCAGCGGCCTCCCGGCCCGCGATGTCTATGGCATTCGTGTCGCGCCGTCACAGTTCGGCTACAAGAGCCTCGGTGCCGGCTCGGCCAACATCACCAAGGCGCAACATTGCCGTGCCGAGACCTTCATCGCCGGCCACGGCTGGATCGCTTCCGACCCCGCCGATGTGCGCAAGGTGATGCTCGAGGAGCCGCCCGGCAACCTGACGCTCGACAATCCGAAGGTCGCCGACGCGCGCAGGACCTTGCTCGGGGCCTGGGAAGGCAACTGGCTCGCCTACAACTTCGCGCACGACATCGCCCTGCCCGGCTCGAACGGGCCGAAACTCGGGTTCCTGATGTATCCGCAAGCGGAATGCGGGGCGAACCGGCTCGACTGCCTCGATCCGGACACGTTCAAGTACACGATCACCGCGAAGGAAGTGACCGCCGCGTGATTCTCGTCGACAGCAGATGGCGGACGCCACGGCGATGGCGTCCGCTTCAGCGTGCCGCAGCCCATCATGGAACTTGTGGGACGCCTTGCGCATTGGCCGTGGTCCTCTTCACGGGAGACGGCCATGCGAACGGTCATATTGGTAGCGGCGGCGTCACTGGCGCTTATGTCGATGGCGCTGGCGCAAAGCGGTTCAGGCGGCAGCGGCGACGAGCCGCAAAACAAGGGCTCGACCGGCTGGACAGGCGCCCACCCGGAGACCGGCGGCGCCACATCGGACAAGGGCACGCAAGGCACGCCGAAGGACGCCACCACCGGGCAGGCTGTGCAGGTGCACGACGACGCTTTGGCCAAGACGCAGCCTTTGACAGCAACCGGCGAAGATCTCAAGGGTCCGCCCAAGCAGTTTGCGCCCAGCAAGACTCCGGAGTAGCCGGAACGCGCCACCGGCCCGCCGGTCCGCTACCGCGATGACCGCGCCGGCCCAGACCGTGCTCGACTTGCGCGGATTGCGCTGCCCGCAACCAGTGCTGCGCGCCAAGAAAGCGCTGCGCACCCTGTCGGCCGGTGACGCGCTGGTGCTCGAATGCACCGATCCGCTGACCGTCATCGACGTCCCTCATTTCTGCAACCAGACGGGAAACCGCCTCGCCGCGCAGACGCGCGCGGACGGGCTTTACGTCTTCACCATCGTGAAACAAAGCTGACGCGGTACGGGAGAGAGAGAGAATGAACATCCAGACGCCGATCAGACTGAGCCACCTCTCCCACGGCGGCGGTTGCGGCTGCAAGCTGGCGCCGTCGGTGCTGCAGCAGTTGCTGTCCAGCCATCCGACCGTGTCGCCCTACAAGCAACTGCTGGTCGGCGTCGAAACCGGCGACGACGCCGCGGTGTGGGAGCTCGATCCCGGCAACGCCAACGGCGTCTGCATCATCGCCACCACCGACTTCTTCATGCCGATGGTCGATGACGCGCGCGACTTCGGCCGCATCGCCGCCACCAACGCGATCTCCGATGTCTATGCCATGGGCGGCACGCCGATCTTCGCGCTCGCCATTCTCGGCATGCCGGTCGACAAGATACCGCCGGAGATGGTTCGCCAGATACTCGAAGGCGGCCAGTCGGTGTGCGACAGCGCCGGGATTCCGATCGCCGGCGGCCATTCCATCGATTCGCCAGAGCCGATCTACGGCCTCGCCGTCATCGGCACGGGGAGGAAAAGCGACATCCGCCGCAACGCCGACGCCAAGGCGGGCGATGCGCTGATCCTGACCAAGGCGCTGGGTGTCGGCATCTATTCGGCGGCGTTCAAGAAGAGCGCCCTGTCGCGCGCGGCCTATGACGAGTTCATCGCCACGACGACACTGCTCAACCGCGTCGGCGCCAAACTCGCCAAGGACGACGCTGTGCATGCCATGACCGACGTCACCGGCTTCGGACTGCTCGGCCATGCGCTGGAGATGGCGCGCGGCTCGGGCAAGACCGTGACGGTGGAGGCCAGCGCGCTGCCGTATCTCAAGGACGCCGCGGCGCTGGCGCAGCAGGGCTTCGTCACCGGCGCCTCGGGGCGCAACTGGAAGAGCTACGAGGCCGGCGTCGTGCTGCCGGACGGCACGCCGGACTGGCAGCGCCAGTTGCTGTGCGATCCGCAAACTTCCGGCGGCCTGCTGGTGTCCTGCGCGGCCGACAAGGCCGTCGCCGTTCTCGCGACGATCCAGACGGCCGGCTATCCGGCCGCCTGCATCATCGGCCGCGTCGACGACGGCAAGCCGCAAGTCGTCGTCAAGGCATGATCCGCACTTCGCCGGTCAAAGACTTGCGGCCACCTCATCGACCGCGCCCTTGGCGGCGGCGACGATTTTGTCCGCTTCCTCGCGCGTCAGGCAGAGCGGCGGCGCAAAGCCCATGATGTCGCCCTGCGGCATGGCGCGGGCGATGACGCCGCGCTCGAGCAGCGCCGCGACGATGCGCGGGCCGACCTTGTCCTGCGCGTCGAAGAACACACGGTCGTCGCGGTCGCGCACGAATTCGACGGCGGCGAGCAGTCCCTCGCCGCGCACGTCGCCGACGTTGCGGTGCTTGTCGAACGCCGCCTTGAGCGCCTGCTTGAAATAGCCGCCGACCTCGCGGGCATTATTGACCAGCTCGAGATCGTCGATCACGCCGAGATTGGCGACGCCGGCGGCGGCGCACAACGGATGCGACGAATAGGTCCAGCCGTGGCCGATGGCGCCGAATTCGTCGGAGCCCTTTTCGAGGATGCGCCACACCTTCTCCGACACGATGACGCCGGACAGCGGCGCGTAGGCGGAAGTCAGGCCCTTGGCGATGGTGATCAGGTCCGGCTCGATGCCGTAGTGATCGGAGCCGAACATGCTGCCGAGGCGGCCGAAGCCGGTGATGACTTCGTCGGCAATGAGGAGAATGTCGTACTTCCTCAGAACCGCCTGGATCTTCGGCCAGTAGCCGGCCGGCGGCGGCACGATGCCGCCGGTTCCGAGCACCGGCTCGCCGATGAAGGCGGCGATGGTGTCCGGCCCTTCGGCGAGGATCATCTCCTCGAGCTTGTCGGCACAGAATTGCGAGAACTGCTCTTCGCTCTGCGAGCGGTCGGCGCGGCGGAAGTAATACGGCGCCTCAGTGTGCAGCACCGGCGCCTTCGGCAGATCGAACAGATTGTGGAAAGCGGCGAGCCCGGTCAGGCTGCCGGTCATGACGCCCGAGCCGTGATAGCCGCGCCAGCGCGAGATGATCTTCTTCTTTTGCGGGCGCTTGAGGACGTTGTTGACGTACCAGACCAGCTTGATGTTGGTCTCGTTGGCGTCGGAGCCGGACAGGCCGAAGAACACACGGCTCATGTTTTTCGGCGCGCGGTCGATGATCATCTTGGCGAGCCGGATCGACGGCTCGCTGCCGTGGCCGACATAGGCGTGATAATACGACAGTTGCGCCGCCTGCGCGGCGATGGCGTCCGTGATCTCGCGGCGGCCATAGCCGACATTGACGCAATAGAGTCCGGCGAAGGCGTCGAGGCTGCGCTTGCCCTCGCGATCGACGATATAAACGCCCTCGCCGCCGGCGACGATGCGGTTCGGCGTTTCGCCGCGCGCGTGCTGCGCCATGTGCGTCGAGGGGTGGAAGAAGTGGTCGCGATCCCAGGCCGTCAATTCGTTGCCGGAGGCTTGTGCGGTTCTGTTCAGCATGGGTGAAATCCTTTCAGCAGTTCGTCGAAATCAGTTGAGGTCGAGGCAGACGCATTTGAGATCGGTGAAGGCCTCGAGGCCGTGGCGCGAGCCTTCGCGGCCGAGGCCGGACTGCTTCATGCCGCCGAATGGCGTCGGCGCGCCGGTCATCTTGACGCGGTTGACCGCGACCATGCCGTAGTCGAGGGCGCGGCTCAGGCGCAACGCGCGGCCGCCGTCCTTGGTCACGACATAGGCGATGAGGCCGTATTTGGTGTCGTTCGCGCGCCGCACCACTTCTTCTTCGGTATCAAAGACAGTAACGGCGGCGACCGGGGCGAAGCTCTCTTCTTGCATGATCGCGGCATCGTCGGGCACGTCGGCGAGCAAGGTCGGCGGCACGAACAGCGGCCCGGGTACGGCATCGCCGCCGGCGAGACGGCGCGCGCCCCTGCCCATGGCGTCATCGATCTGCGCCCGCGCCTTGGCGACGGCGCGCTCATGCATCAGCGGGCCGATGTTGGTGCCGGCATCGAGACCGGCGCCGACCTTGAGCGCGGCGATCCGCGCGGCGAATTTTCGGCAAAATTCGGGGTAGAGCGCGCGCTGCACGTAGATGCGGTTGGCGGCAAGGCAGTCCTGCCCCGAGGTCGCGAACTTGGCGTCCATGGCGATGGCGACGGCGCGGTCGAGATCGGCGTCGTCGAACACGATCAGCGGCGCGTGACCGCCGAGCTCCATCACCATGCGCTTGACCGTGGCGCCGCAGCGCGTCGCAATTTGGCGGCCGATTTCGGTCGAGCCGGTAAAGCTGACGATGCGCACGCGCGGATCGCTGCACAGCACGTCGGCGATCGGCGGCGCCTGCCCGGTGACGACGTTGAACACCCCGGCCGGCAATTCGGCACGCACCGCGAGCTCCGCCAGCGCCAGCGCCGACAAGGGCGTGTAGGACGAGGGATGCGCGACCACGGTGCAGCCGGCGGCGAGCGCGGCGGCGGCCTTGCGCGTCAGCATCGCGGCCGGGAAATTCCACGGCGTCAGCAGCGCGGCGACGCCGAGCGGCTCGCGTACCGTCAGCGTCTGCGCGCCATCGAGATGGCTTGTCGTGGTCTCGGCGCCGAGGCGCTTGCCTTCCTCGGCAAACCATTCGACGAAAGAGGCCGCGTAATCGATCTCGCCGCGCGCCTCGGCGAGCGGCTTGCCCTGCTCCAGCGTCATGATCAGCGCCAGATCCTCGCGCGCCTCCATGATGAGGCCATACCAGGCCTTGAGCCGCGCCGCGCGCTGCTGCGGCAGCAGCGCCTTCCACACCGGGAAAGCGGCGGCGGCCGCATCGACGGCGGCGCGCGTCTCGGCAGCGCAGAGCAACGCGACGCGCGCCAGTTCGAGGCCGGTTGCCGGATCGCGCACCGCGAAGTCCGCGGCCGACGGCGCGGCCGTCCAGCGCCCGTCAATATAAGAGAGGTGCCGGAGCAGCCGCTGGTCGGCGAGCCGGCTCAACGCCGGATGCACGCGCGCGTGGCGGGCGAGCCGCTCGCGGTCGGGATGCACCAAAGTCTGCGCCAGCGAATTCATGGCCTTCTCCACATCATCATGCCTGCCGGCACTATGGAGGCGATCGCCGCGACAACGTGACTGTTCTTGGCCGTTCCGCCGAATCTCTGTCGGAAGGCTGGCGGCCAAACCGATAGATTATCGGCGCGCGGTCTAACCAAGCACGGAGGCGAGGAACTCGCGCGTGCGCGGTTGCTCGGGCGACGAGAAGATGCGTTCCGGCTCGCCCTGCTCGACGATCTGGCCCTTGTCGAAGAAGCAGACGCGATCCGACACTTCCCGGGCGAAACGCATTTCGTGCGTCACCAGCAGCATCGTCAGGTCGTGCTCATGCGCCAGGCTGCGGATGACGCCGAGCACCTCGCCGACCAGTTGCGGATCGAGCGCCGAGGTCGGCTCGTCGAACAGCAGCACGCGCGGCCGCATGGCGAGCGCCCGCGCGATGGCGACACGCTGCTGCTGGCCGCCCGAGAGCTGCGAGGGGTAATGATCCTTCTTGTCGGCGAGCCCGACCATGTTCAGGAGATCGACGGCGCGGCATTCCGCCTCGTTACGCGACAGGCCGAGCACGCGGACCGGCGCCTCGATCACGTTACGCAGCACGGTCATGTGCGGGAACAGATTGAAGCTCTGGAACACCATACCGACATGACTGCGAATCTGCCGCAGATGCTTCTCGCGCGCCTTGAACGGCCCGTGGCCGTCCGGCTCGTGGTACGGCATGCCGGCGAGCGTCAGCGTGCCTTCCTGGAACGGCTCCAGCGTCATGAGAATACGCAGCACCGTGGATTTGCCGGAGCCTGACGGGCCGATCAGCGTCACCTTCTCGCCCTGCTTTACCTCGAAATCGAAGTCCCGCAGCACGGTCAGCGCGCCGAACCGTTTGGTGACGTTGCTGAAGCGGATGATCGGGTTCATCGCAGTGCAATCCCTCTCTTCGGCAGGACACGTTCGATGACGTGGATCAAGGCCGAGCAGCCGAGCGTCAGGATCAGGAAGATCAGACCGACCAGCGACAGCGGCACCAGATATTCGAAGGTGCGGTCGCCGATCAGGTTGGCGAGGTTGAGCATGTCCACCACCGTGATCACCGACAGCACCGGCGTATCCTTCAGCATCGACACTAGGTAATTGCCGAGCGCCGGCACGATGCGCGGGATCGCCTGCGGGATGACGACGTCGCGATAGGTCTGCGCCCGCGTCAGGTTGAGCGCGGTCGCCGCCTCCCACTGGCCGCGGCCGATAGCCTCGAGGCCGGCGCGATAGACCTCCGAGGTATAGGCGGAATATTGCAAGCCCAAGGCCAGCGCGCCGGTGAGGAACGCCGGCAGCACAATGCCGAACTGCGGCAACACGTAGAATAGGAAGAACAATTGAATGAGCAGCGGCGTGTCGCGCAGGAACTCGACGATCAGGCCGACCGGCCAGGTGATCAGCCGGCTCTTGGCGCGGCGCAGCAGCGCGAACACGAGGCCGACGCCCATAGCGATGGCAAAGCCGCAGACCGTGGCCTCCAGCGTGACGATGAGGCCGATGCCGAGAATTGGCAGAATCGAGATGGCATAGGCGAGCGGCGTCGAGGTGTCCCAGGCAAAGCCATACATCATGACGCGGCCCCCTTGGGAAAGGCCGCGCCGCGCCGCAGCTTGTTCTCCAGCCAGCGCATCGCCGCGGCGATGACCAGCGCCATGGCGAAATAGATCAGCAGCGTCAGCGTATAGATCGGCACGCTCTGCAAGGTGAGATTGCGCAGCGACTGCGCGTGGAAGCTTAGGTCGGCGATGGAGATGAAGGACACCAGCGCGGTGTCTTTCAGGTTCTGGATGGCGAGGTTGCAGAACGACGGCATCATCTCGATGACCGCCTGCGGCAGGACGATGTGGATCATCGTATGAGCGCCGCTGAAATTGAGTGCCTTGGCCGCCTCGCGCTGCTGCTCGGACACCGAAACCAGCGCGCCGCGCACCACTTCCGCGCCATAGGCGCCGATGTTGAGCGCGAGGCCGAAAATGCCGGTGGCGATCGGGTCGAACGAGATGCCGATCAGCGGCAGCGCATAATACAGCCAGAACAGTTGCACCAGCAGCGAGGTGCCGCGGAAGATCTCGATATAGGTCAGCGCGATCGCCGACAGCAGGCGGCCGCCGGAGACGCGGGCGATGCCGGCGGCGAAGGCGAACACGGCGCCGAGCAGCGTCGAAGCAACCGCGATGAGCGCGGTCACTTCGGCGCCCTTGATCAGGTTCGGCAGCAGTTGCGTCCAGGTCATCGGCGCCCCTGTCGATGGATCCGCAATTCGCAAGCGCCGGCGGCCCGACGGCCACCGGCGCCGCGCCGTCTTACTTACCGGCGCAGAGATCCGACATCTTTTCCTTGCGCGCCGCCTCGACGCTTTCCTCGCTCAGGCCATGCGAGGTCAGGATCTTGGCGTATTCGTCGGTCTTCTTGAACTCGATCAGCGCCTTGTTGAAGGCGTCGTAGAGTTCCTTGTCCTCGGGGCGGAAGTCGAAGCCGCCATAGCTGCGCACCGACTTGCCCTTGATCACCGGATCGGTGAACGGCTTGGCCTGCTCGAGGCCGCTCTGACCGTGAACCAGCTTGGCAACCGTGAGTTCCGTCGCCGCATAGGCGTCGGCGCGGCCGGTCTGCACCGTGGACGGCGCGTCGGCGTTGGCCTGGATCATGACGAGCTGCGAATCCGGAATGCCGACGCCGTGAGCAAAGTCGAGCTGGTCGGCGCCGGACACGATCGCCATCTTCGCCGACTTGTCCTTCTTGATGTCCTCGAAGCTGTGCAGCTTCTTCGGGTTGCCGGCCTTGACCAGGAAGCCCTCGCCGTAGCTGGAATTCGGCTCGGTGAAGGTCACCTGCTTGCAGCGATCCGGCAGGATGTTCATCTCGGCGGCGACGAAGTCGTAGCGCTTGGCCTTGAGGCCGGGGATGAGCGAGCCGAACGGCGTCACCGTCCAGTTGATCTCCTTGACGCCGAGCTTGTTGAGGACCGCGATGGCGACTTCGGGCCCGATGCCCTTGGCCTTGCCGTCCGCGTCCATGAAGCCGTAGGGCACTTCGTTGGCCGTCGCGGCGCGGATGTAGCCTTGAGACTGGATTTCCTTCAGCGTCGTCGCATTCGCCGTTCCGATTCCCGCGATCGCAATGGCGAGGATGCTGCAAGCTCCGATCAAACGCATCGATATGCTCCCTTGTTGAAAAACAGTCGCCCGTATCTTCCCTTCTTTGGCGCGCCGATCGTCACGAGCGAAGCCGCGATCATGCGCGCCACCGACACTCAGTTTCCGACGGTCGCGATGACCGCCATGCAATCACCGGTCTTGATCAAGCCCGGGAAATGACGCGCCGCGACCACGCCATCCAGGGCGGCGCGGTGTTCGAACGGCGCTCGGCCGGTCTGCCGGACCGGATGCACCAGCGCCACGATCTCGCCCTTGCGCACCGGATCGCCGAGATCCTTGACCTGCTCGACCAGCCCGTCCTCGAAAGAAAAACTGAAACAATCGTCCGACGGCATATCGAGCCATTGTGTCGGCCCGCGCTCGATATCGCCGGCGCAGATGCCGGCATGCTTGAGCACGTTGCGCACGCCGCGCTTGGCGATGGCGACGCTGCGCGCGGTCGCGGTGCCGCCGCCCGCGAGCTCGGTGGTCATGAACGTCTTGCCCATACTTTCCGCGGTGGTATCGAGCATGCCGACGGCATCGATCTCGCGCATGCGCATCGAATAGGGCGCAGCGAAAGCGGCGACGGCGGCAAAGCACGCTTCTTCCTGCTTCTTGTCGTCGAGATCGTGAGCCGCGGCGTAGGGCAGGAATTCGAGGGTGCGGCCGCCGGAGTGGAAGTCGAGCACGATATCGGCGAGCGGCAGCAGATGGCGCGTGACGTAGTCGGCGATCTTTTCGGTGATGCTGCCGTTCGGCCGGCCGGGAAAGCTGCGGTTGAGATTGCCGCGGTCGATCGGCGACGTCCGCGTTCCGGCGACGAAGGCGGGATAGTTCAGCGCCGGCACGATGATGACGCGGCCGTTCACCTCCTCGGCGCGCAGGTTGCGCGCGAGATCGAACAGCGCCACCGGGCCTTCATACTCGTCGCCGTGATTGCCGCCTGTCAGCAGCGCCGTCGGGCCCCGGCCGCGGCGGATGACGGCGATCGGGATCATCACCGAGCCCCAGGCGCTGTCGTCGCGGCTGTGCGGCAAACGGAGGAAGCCGTGCTGCACGCCATCGGCATCGAAATCGACGGTCGGGGCGACGGGTGACGGCGGCAATATGGTCATGGTCACGCCTTGACGAAGAGTTGTCGCGGCACCTGCGCCAGACAATCGACGCCGGTGTCGGTGATGACGATGCTTTCGGTGATTTCGAGGCCCATCGTGTCCAGCCACAGGCCGCTCATGAAATGGAAGGTCATGCCGGGCTTGAGTTCGGTGCGGTCGCCGGGCCGCAGGCTCATGGTGCGCTCGCCCCAGTCCGGCGGATAACTCAGGCCGATGGCGTAGCCGGTGCGGTTGTCCTTGATGAAGCCGTGCTTCTTGAGGACGGCGAAGAAGGCGTTGGCGATGTCCTGACAGGTGTTGCCCGGCTTGGCGGCGGCGAGCCCCGCTTCCATGCCTTCCAGCGTCGCCTTCTCGGCGTCGAGGAATTGCTGGTTCGGCTTGCCGAGGAACACGGTGCGCGACAGCGGACAGTGGTAGCGCTTGTAGACGCCGGCGATCTCGAAGAACGTGCCCTCGCCGGCGCGCATCGGCTTGTCGTCCCAGGTCAGGTGCGGCGCCGACGCATCGGCGCCCGACGGCAACAGCGGCACCAACGCAGGATAGTCGCCGCCGAAGCCGTCGACGCCGCGGATACCGGCGTCGTAGATCTCGGCGACCAGATCGCATTTGCGCATGCCCGGCTCGATCTTCTCGAGAATGCGCTGATGCATGGCGCCGACGATGCGGCCGGCCTTGCGCATGTAATCCAGTTCGGTCGGGCTCTTGACCGCGCGTTGCCAGTTCACCAGCGCGGTGGCGTCCTTGAAGGCGACGTTGGGCAGGTGCTTCTGCAACGAGGCGAAGGCCGCCGCCGAGAAGTAATAATTGTCCATCTCGACGCCAATGGCGCCCTTGTCGAGCCGTCGCTCCTTGAGAACCTCGGCGAGAAAATCCATCGGATGGCGTTCGGTCGATTGCACGTAGTGATCGGCGTAACCGACGATGCTGCCTTCGCTCAGATAGGCCGTGCGCCGCGCGCCGTTGGCGTCCTGGCCGCGGCCGTACCACACCGGCTCGCCGCTCGGCGGCACGATGACGCATTGATGCACGTAGAACGACCAGCCGTCATAGCCGGTCAGCCAGTGCATGTTCGACGGATCGCTGACGATCAGCGTGTCGATGCCGGCGCGCTCCATCGCCGCCCGCGTCTTGGCCAGACGCGCATCGTATTCCTGGCGGGTGAAATTGAGCGCATTCATGAGGCCGTCCGTTCTTGCTGGGAAATGTCGGTTTCGAAGAGCTGCCCGGCGCGCGCCGCGCGGGCGCGCTCGTTGGCGAGCACCGCGATGGCGGTGTCCTGGACGCCAGTGCCGGTGAGATCGCAGAAAGTGATGTCGGCGGCTTGGCGGCGAGCCGGCGCGCTGCCGGCGATCACTTCGCCCAATGTGGCGAAGCTGTCAGTGTCCTTGACGATGCCGGCGCGAATGGCGTGATGGAGTTCGCCAAGTCGGCGGGTCTGCGCCAGACTGTCGGCGACATAGACCGCGCGCTTGAACAGCGCCGGATCGATTTCGTTCTTGTGTTCGCTGTCGGAGCCCATGGCGGTGACGTGCTGGCCGGCCTCGAGCCATTCGGCCTTGAGGATCGGCCGCTCTGCCGGCGTCGTGGTGACGACAACGTCAGCGCCGGAACAGGCGTCGGCCGCGGTTGCCACCGCATCGACCGGAAAGCCGAGTTCTTTGGTCAGCGTCGCCGCGGCCGCCTTGGCCTTCTGCACATCGCGGCCCCAGATGCGCGCGCGCTCGATCGGGCGCACCAAAGTGAGCGCCTGCAATTGCAACGCGGCCTGACGACCCGTGCCGAGGATCGCGGCGATACGGGCATCGTCGCGGGCGAGATGCCTGGCCGCGACGGCGCCGGCCGCCGCGGTACGGATATCGGTGAGGTAGCCGTTGTCGAGCAGCAGGGCCTCGACCATGCCGGTGCGCGCCGAGAGCAACATCATCAGGCCGCTGAGGCTCGGCAGGCCGAGCTTGGGATTGTCGAAGAAGCCGGATGACACCTTGAGCGCAAAGGATGTGAGCCCCGGCACATAGGCCGTCTTCACATCGACCTCGCCGCGTGCTTCGGCGACATCGAGGCGCAGGATTGGCGGCATCACGACGGGCTTGGTCGCCAGCGCCAGAAACGCCGCTTCGACGCAATCAACCGCCGAGGCATCGAGCCCGACGGCGCGGCGCAGTTCGGCTTCGGTGAGGATGAGCACTTCACTCATGCGGCGGCTCCGCCAATGATGCGGGCGTGCGCCTGCGGATCGATATTGCTGCCGGACAGGATCAGCACCGCCGGCCCCCGCGGCCGAATTTTGCCGGCGAGCAGCGCGCCGATGCCCACGGCGCCCGCGCCTTCGACGACTTCGCCTTCGACGTTGAACGCGTGACGGATACCGGCGGCGATCTCGTCTTCCGACAGCAGGACCGTTTTCGCCAAGAGCTCGCGGCACAGCTCGAAGGTGATGCGATTCTCGAGGCCGATGCCGCCGCCGAGCGAGTCGGCCAGACTCGCGACCTCCTCGACCGCGACCGGATGGCCGGCCTTGATGCTTTCATGCATCGCCGCGCCTTGCGCCATCGACACGCCGACGATGCGCGCCTTCGGCCGATGCGCCTTGACGGCGACGGCGATGCCGGCGGCAAGCCCGCCGCCCGACAACGGCACGATGACCGTTTCGACATCGGGCAGATCCTCGGCGATTTCGGCGCCAATGGTGCCCTGCCCGGCAACGACCGCGATATCGTCGAACGGCGGCACTTCGGCGAGGCCGTCGCGCTTTGCCAGCCGCGCGACCTCTTCCTGCGCATCGTCCTGCGAGCGGCCGACGATGTGCACCTCGGCGCCGAGCGCGCGGATCGCCTCGACCTTGTTGGCCGGCACCAGCGCCGACATGCAGACCACGGCGCGAATGCCTTCGGCGCCGGCGGCATGCGCCAGAGCGCGGCCGTGATTGCCGGTCGAGGCGGTGACGACACCGCGGCGACGCGCTTCGGCATCGAGGCAAAGAATGGCGTTGGTGGCGCCGCGCAGCTTGAAGGCGCCGGTGGTCTGACGGTTCTCGAGCTTGAGATGAACCGGGACGCCGGCAAGGTCGGACAGCGAGGCCGACGGCTTCAGCGCCGTGCGCAGCACACGACCGGCGCTCCGTCCGCGCGCCGCGGCGACCGCCTCGAGGGTCCTGTCAAACAGGGTCGATTGTCTTGCGGATGCGCAAGCCATCGTCGCCGCCCGCTCTTGTGAAGCGCCGCGGAAGACCCGCGGCTCAAACCGAGACGAATGCGAACGACGCGCTCGCTCCATCGCCTCTGATCGCGGACATGTTCAGACGCGAGGCAGATCATGTCAATTTGAATATTGCATCATTACAATTTTGAAACTAGGCAATGGAACCGATGTCGAAAACCGGCGGCAATTGCTCGAAGATGTCGCGCATAGTGTGCAGCGTGCCGCGCAAAGTGGCTTCCGACATGCGGCCGCCGAGACAAATGCGGATGCCGGAGACGCGGCCGCTGCCAGCAACAAACGGATCGGACGGCGTCACCGCGATGTTGCGGTCCGACAAGGCCGCGACCAGCCCGGCTTCGGTCCACTGCTCCGGCACCTTGAGCCAGGCCGACAGCGCCACCGGGTTCGATCCGGCAAGGTGCGGCCCCAGCATCTCGCGCACGATGGCCTGACGCGCCTTGATCTCTGTGCGCTGAATGGCCAGCAGTTGCTCCGCCGTGCCGTCCTCGATCCAGCGCGTCGCGATCTCGGCCGGCAGATAGGTCGCGCTCCACGACGTCACGCGCAGCACGCTCGAGGCGCGAATGCTGAACTGCGACGGCACAACGAGATAGCCGACGCGCAGCCCGGTGAGCACCGACTTGGTAAAACTCGTGGTGCAGAAGCCGAGTTCGGGAATGAGCGTCGTCATCGACGGCAGTTCGCTTTCGAGCAGCGGTTTGTAGACTTCGTCCTCGACGACGAAGATGCCGTGCTTGCGGGCGATGCCGGCGATGGCTTCACGGCGCTTTTCGCCGGCGACATGGCCGGTCGGGTTGGTCAGCGACGGCGTGATCACCAGCGCCTTGACCGGACCCGCCGCGCAGGCGGCTTCGAATGCATCCGGTAAAATGCCTTCTTTATCGGTCGCCAGGCCGCGCAGGCTGAAGCCGAGCACGCTGGCCACGCCGATGACGCCGTGATCGGTCAGGCTTTCGGTGAGCACGACGTCGCCCGGATGCACCACCGAGGCGAGCGCCAGGAACAGTCCGTGCGCCGCGCCATTGGTGACGAGAATGCGATCGGCCGGCACGTTGATGGCGAGGCGACGCAGCCACAGCCGCGCCGCTTCACGGTGATTGTCGAGACCCGCGATCGGCCGGCACGGCCGCATGAACGGGCTGTTGTCGCCGCGCGACAGCGCCGCCATGACCTGACGCGACGCCTTTTCGTGCGCGTCGGTGTAGACGCAGCGCGCGATCGACAGGTCGACTGTCTCGCCCGGCGCGCGGTCGAGCATGAAGCGGCCGGCGCGGTCGGTGACGCGGTCGCGCACGAAGGTGCCGCGGCCGACCTCGCCGCGCAGATAACCGAGCCGCTCGGCCTCCTTGTAACTGAAGCTGACGGTCTGCACCGAGATGCCGAGCTCGTCGGCGAGGTCGCGGTGCGTCGGCATCTGCGAATTGGCGGCAAGGCGCCCCGCCTCGATGTCGGCGATGATCGCCTCGGTCAGCGCGTTGCGCTTCGTCGTGCCCCGCCGCGACAGCGATGCCGGCCGCCAACCGCTCATGATCGAGCTCCCGTTTTGCGCCAAGCGATCTGGCAGCTTGCGCGCGAGCCGACTACAATGTCACGACCCTGCCAGAATTAGATCAATACAATCGTCCGGGAGTGGCGGCAATCATGAAGTTGGACAAGATCGACCTCGCCATCTTGTCGGTGCTGCAAGGCGACGGGCGGATCACCAAGCTCAAGCTGGCGGAGGCGGTGCATCTGTCGCCGGCGGCGTGCTGGGAGCGTCTGCGCCGCCTGGAAGAGGCCGGGGTGATCTGCGGCTACAGCGCGACCATCGATCTCGACAAGATCGCGCGACGCGTCACGGTGCTGGTCGAGATCACCCTGAAGAGCCACCGCCAGACCGACTTCCAGTTGTTCGAGGCGGCGATCGCGCGCGATCCGGCGATCGTGTCGTGCCATGCTACCGGCGGTGGCATCGACTACATGCTCAAGATCGTCGTGCCCGACATTGACGCCTATCAGAAGACCATCGACCGTCTGCTGGCGTCGGAGATCGGCATCGACCGGTACTTCACTTACGTCGTCACCAAGACCGTCAAAGCCAGTCCCGAACTGGCCTCGCTGGCGCGCGCCACGCCATAGCTTTCCGGGCCCGAACCAGCGGTCGAAAATGGCCTTAAGCCACTGAATATTCTTATTTTTTGCTGTTAACCGCGCCCCGGTTCCGCTATGCTTTCAGCCGGTTTGTCGAGGGGCGCCATGCAAAAAATTCCCGTGATTTCTTCGGCCCAGGAAGCCGTCGATTACGTCCGCCAGCGCGACCTGCCCTATGTGCGGGTCGGCCTGTTCGACGTCGATGGCATCTTCCGCGGCAAATACATCGGACGCGACAAGTTCGAGAGCTCGATCGACAAGGGCCTGGGCTTTTGCGACGTCGTTGTCGGCTGGGACAGCAACGACCAGCTCTACGACAACGCGAAGGTGACCGGCTGGCACACCGGCTATCCCGACGCGGCGGTGCGCCTGCTGCCGGAAACGATGCGCCTGCTGCCGCTCGAGGACGACCTGCCGTTGTTCCTCTGCGAATTCGCCGACAAATGGGAAGGCGTTTGCCCGCGCGGCACGCTTCGCCGGGCGCTGGCCCGCGCCGCCGACATGGGCTTCAAGGTCAGCGCCGCCGCGGAGTTCGAGTTCTTCCTGTTCGAGGAAACGCCGCATTCGGTGCGCGAGAAGAACTACCGCAACCTCAAGAACATCACGCCGGGCTTCTTCGGCTACTCGATGCTGCGCTCGTCGGTGCATGCCGACTTCTATCGCGAGCTGCTCGACCTGGCGCGCAACATGAATTTCGAGATCGAAGGCCTGCATACCGAGACCGGGCCCGGCGTGCTCGAGGCCGCGATCCGCGTCGATGAAGCGCTCGCCGCCGCCGACAAGGCATCGCTGTTCAAGACCTATACCAAGGTGCTGGCGCAGAAGCGCGGCTGGATGGCCTCGTTCATGGCCAAGTCGTCGCACGAATGGCCGGGACAATCCGGACACCTGCACACCTCATTGCAGGACCGCAAATCCGGCAAGGGCGTGTTTCGCGACGACGGCAAGCCGCACGGCATGTCCGACATCATGCGCTGGTTCGTCGGTGGCCAGCAGGCGCTGATGCCGGAATTGCTGGCGATGGTGGCGTGCACGGTCAACAGTTATACCCGGCTCATTCCCGGCTTCTGGGCGCCGACCGACTCCGCCTGGTCGGTGGACAACCGCACCACGGCGCTGCGCGTCATCGAGGGATCGGAGAAATCGCAGCGCGTCGAGTATCGCGTCGCGGCGGCCGACATCAATCCGTACATCGCCATGGCGGCGGCGATCGGCTCCGGCCTGTGGGGCATCGAGCATCGCATCGAACCCGGCGCGGCGCTGACCGGCAACGCCTATGAAGTGAAGCTGCCGGACGAGCGCGCGCTGCCGCGCACCTTGTGGGACGCCGCGCAACGCCTCAAGGCATCGCAGCCGGCCCGCGCGCTTTTCGGCGATGCCTTCGTCGAGCACTACGCGGCGTCGCGCGAGTGGGAAGAGCGCGAATTCCGCCGCGCCATCACCGACTGGGAAATGCAGCGCTACTTCGAAATCATCTGAGCCGCCGCGGCGCACGCACGCCTGGCTATTCCTTCTCTCCAGTTTCGGACCCGATCCATGTCTGACGTTGTCTGCATCTCTCCCATCGACGGCAGCGAAGTCGCGCGTCGTTCCTCCGCTAGCGGCGCCGCTATCGACACGGCGTTGCAGGCGGCCCGCCGCGCGCAAAAAGAGTGGGCGAAAGTGCCGCTCGCCACGCGCATGGAGAAGATGACCGCCTTCGTCGATGCCATGCTGGCGATGAATCAGGAGGTGGTGCCGGAAATCGCCTGGCAGATGGGCCGCCCGGTGAAATGGGGAGGCGAGTTCCGGCCGTTCGAGGAGCGCGCGCGGCACATGATCGCGATCGCCCCGGATGCGCTCAAACCGCATGTTCCAAAGCCGATCGAGGGCTTTACCCGCTTCATCGACAAGACGCCGGCCGGCGTCGTCCTCGTCATCGCGCCGTGGAATTATCCGTATCTCACCGCGGTCAACAGCGTCGTGCCGGCGCTGACCGCCGGCAATGCCGTGATCCTCAAGCACGCCGCGCAGACCATCCTGGTCGGCGAGCGCTTCGACAAGGCGATGCGCGCTGCCGACCTGCCGGCCGGGCTGTTCGCCAATCTGGTGCTGACGCATGACGACACCGCGCGCATCCTGTCGAGCGGCGCGGTCGACCACGCCAACTTCACCGGCTCGGTTGCCGGCGGACAGGCGATCGAGCGCGCGGCGGCCGGTACGTTCACGACGCTCGGCCTCGAACTCGGCGGCAAGGATCCAGCCTATGTGCGCGCCGACGCCAATCTCAAGCACGCCGTCGACAACCTGGTCGATGGCGCCTTCTTCAATTCCGGGCAATGCTGCTGCGGCATCGAGCGTATCTATGTGCATGAATCGCTCTATGACGCCTTCGTCGCCGGCTTCGTCGAACTGACCAGGACCTACAAGCTCGGCAATCCGCTCGATGAGACGACCACGCTCGGGCCGATGGCGACATTGCGCGGCGCCGAGGTCGTGCGCCGCCAGGTCAAGGACGCGCTCGCCAAGGGCGCGCGCAGCCATATCGATCCTAAGCTGTTCCCGGCTGATGACGGCCGCGGCACCTACCTCATGCCGCAGGTGCTGACCGAGGTCGATCACAGCATGGAGCTGATGACGGTCGAAAACTTCGGCCCCGTCGTCGGCATCATGAAGGTCGCCAGCGACGACGAAGCGATCCGGCTGATGAACGACAGCCCCTATGGCCTCACCGCGGCGATCTGGACCTCGGACGAGAAAGCCGCTTTGTCGATCGGCCGGCAGGTCGAGACCGGCACCGTGTTCATGAACCGCTGCGACTATCTCGATCCGGCGCTGGCCTGGACCGGCGTCAAGGACACCGGCCGCGGCGTCAGCCTGTCGGAGATCGGCTACGACATGCTCACGCGTGCCAAGAGCTATCACCTCAGGACCTTGTCCTGATCGCTTCGCTTAACTCCCCTCATCATTCGACAGAGTCCGCAATGTCCACCTCCCCGACCGCCAACTGGAATTATCCGACGTCAGTGCGCTTCGGCGCCGGCCGCATCAAGGAACTGCCGCAGATCTGCAAGGACCTCGGCTTCGCCAAGCCGTTGCTGGTGACCGATCCGTTCCTCGCCGCGCAGCCGATGACGCAGTCGGTCGTCACGGCGCTGCGCGATGCCGGACTCGGCGTTGGCGTGTTCTCCGACGTCAAGTCGAACCCGAACGATGCCAATGTCGAAGCCGGGCTCAAGGTGCTCAAAGCGGGCGGCCATGACAGCGTCATCGCCTTCGGCGGCGGCTCGGCGCTCGATGCCGGCAAGGTCATCGCCTTCATGGCCGGGCAGACGCGGCCGATGTGGGACTTCGAGGACATCGGGGACTGGTGGACGCGCGCTGATCCCAAGGGCATCGCTCCGGTCATCGCCGTGCCGACCACCGCGGGCACCGGCTCGGAAGTCGGCCGCGCCGGTGTCATCACGCAGCAGGCGACGCATTCGAAGAAGGTGATCTTCCATCCCGGCATGATGCCGAAGGTGACGGTCTGCGATGCCGAACTCACCGCCGGCATGCCGCCGAAGATCACCGCCGGCACCGGCATGGACGCGCTGGCGCATTGCCTCGAGGCCTATTGCTCGCCGTTCTATCATCCGATGGGCGACGGCATCGCCGTCGAAGGTGCGCGCCTCGCCAAGGAGTATCTGCCGCGCGCCTACGCGAACGGCAAGGATCTCGAAGCGCGCGCCCACATGATGTCGGCGGCGGCGATGGGTGCGACCGCGTTCCAGAAAGGCCTCGGTGCCATTCACGCGCTGTCCCATCCGATCGGCGCGCTATATGACACGCATCATGGCATGACCAACGCCGTGTTCATGCCCTACGTACTGGTGTTCAACCGCGCGGCGATCGACAGCAAGATCGCGCGGCTCGCCGCCTATCTTGGCCTGGCGCCGAACTTCGAGGCCTTCCTTGCCTGGGTCATGGATTTCCGCAAGACGCTCGGCGTGCCGCACACGCTGAAGGAATTCGGCGTCGATGAATCGAAATTCGATCTGGTGGCGAAGATGGCGCCGGACGATCCGACCGCCGGCGGCAATCCGGTGCCGTTGACCGAAGCGGCGGCGCGCGCGCTGCTCGACAAAGCCTATCGCGGCGAGGTCTGAGACCTCGCTAGCGCTTGCTCTGCCGGCCGAACATCTGCGCCAGAGCGAGCAGCACGCTCGTGACCACGATCATGATCGTGGAAATCGCGGCGATGGTTGGGTCGATCTGATCGCGCAGCGCCGTGAACATGATGCGAGTCAGCGTCGAGTTGTCGCCGCCCGACACGAACAACGAGACGATCACTTCGTCGAACGACGTCAGGAACGACAGCACCGCCGCGGTTAGGATCGCGAACTTGATCTGCGGCACCACCACCATGAAGAACGCGGAAACGCGCGAGGCGCCGAGGCTGCGGGCGACGCGCTCCTGATTCATGTCGAAACTCTTCAACGCCGACGTCACGATCATGATGACGACCGGAATCGCCAGAATGCTGTGCGCCAGCACGACGCCGATCAGCGAATTCACCATCTTGAGCCGGACATAGGCATAGAAGATGGCGGTGCCGACGAGGATGACCGGGATGACGATCGGCGTGATCAGAAGCAGCGACACCAACCGCGCCGTTGCCAGCTCCGCGTTGTACAAACCGTAGGCAGCGACCGTCCCGAGTGGCGTCGCGACGACGACGGTAACCGCCGCGGCCTTGAACGATGTCGCGGTCGCATGCATCCACGACCGTGACTGGAAATAGGCCTCATACCAGCGCAGCGACAAATGCCGCGGCGGAAACTCGAGATATTGCGACTCCGAGAACGACATCGGAATGACGATGAGCGTCGGCACGATGAGGAAGGCGAACACGGCGGCGGCCAGCAAATAGAGCCAAAGCCGCGCGCCGTGGGTGATCTGCGTATCGCTGGCGGGTTTGCCGAGCCACGTCATGATCAGTGCCCAACACCGGTAACCGACAGGCCTTTCGTCAGCCGCGAAGCGATGCCCAGCAGGATGAGCGTCGACAACAGCAGCACCGCGCCCAGCGCGCTGGCCGACCCCCAGTTGAGGAACGTGTCGATGTCGGTGGCGATGCGGCTCGACACCATGATGACGCGGCCGCCGCCGAGGACTTCCGGCGTGACGTAGAAGCCGAGGCAGAGAATGAACACGACCAGCGCGCCTGCCGTCAGCCCCGGCAGCGACAATGGCAGGAACACGCGCCAGAAGCTTTGCACCGGGCTGGCGCCGAGATTGGCTGCGGCCTGTACCAGCGTGCGGTCGATCGTCCGCATGCTGCCGTAGAGCGGCAGCACGATGAAGGGCAGCATGATGTGGACCATGCCGATCAACGTGCCGGTCAGATTGTTGACCAGCGGCAACGGCTCCGACCACAGGCCAAGCTGCATGCCCCAGCTGTTGACCAGACCGGTGCGCTGCAACAGCACCAGCCACGCATAGGTGCGCACCAGAAGCGACGTCCAGAACGGCAGCAGCACCAGGATCATGCACAGATTGGCGGCGCGCTGCGACAATTGCGACATGAAATACGCCAGCGGATAGCCGAGCACTGCGCAGATGCCGGTGGTGAGGATGCTGACCTTGAACGTCGTCCAGAAGATCCGCGCATAGGACGGCTGCTCGACAAGTCGCTGATAGTTGATCAGCGTCGCCGCGCCAGCGTCGGTGTAGAACGATAGATAGAATAGCCAGGCGATCGGCACGAGAAGGCACACGGCGACGAGCAGCAAGGCCGGCGCCGCAAGCGACAGCATGAGCCAGCGTTCGATGAGCCGGTCCTTGCGCAAGGCGGCGGCATGATCGTCGCCGAGAGGAGGAGATGCCGTCGACGCGTCCATGGCCGGCTCACCTTGCGTCCGGCAACAGCGTCGTGTCGGCGACGGACAGGCCGAGCGTGATCGGGCCGCCGTCCGCCGGCACAGATCCGAGCCCTGCGGCGCTGGCCGGCACGCGCAGCGTGATGGCGTCGCCGCCGCCGAGATCGATCTCGATGCGCAGCGTATCGCCCTGAAACACCCGGCTGACGATGCGGCCGCTGAAGCGATTCATGCCGTCGGACGGGGCGCCGCCGATGATCTGCACCTGCTCGGGCCGAATCATCAATTGGCAGCGGCCGTCGCGCGGCGCCGCAGCGCCGGTCTGGATGACGGTGTCGCGGTAGCGGCAGACGCCGCCGCTCACCGTGACATTGAGGAAGGCGGACTCGCCGATGAACTCGGCGACGAAGCGGTTGTTCGGCCTGGCGTAGATGTTGCGCGGCGTGTCGAGTTGCGCCAGCGTGCCCTTGTTGATCACGGCGATGCGGTCGGACATCGTCAGCGCCTCGCGCTGGTCGTGCGTCACGTAGATCGTCGTGGTGCCGAGCTTCTCATGCAGGCGGCGCAATTCGAGCTGCATCAGTTCGCGCAGTTGCTTGTCGAGCGCCGACAGTGGCTCGTCCATCAGGATGATGCGCGGCTCGAACACGAGAGCGCGGGCGAGCGCGACACGCTGGCGCTGGCCGCCGGACAATTCGTGGATGCCGCGCGCACCATAGCCGCCGAGTTGCACCATCTCGAGCGCCGCTTCGACGCGCCTGGCGGTGTCGGCGGCGTTTACTTTGCGCAGCCGCAGGGGAAAGGCGATGTTGCCCGCGACGTTCATGTGCGGAAACAGCGCGTAGTTCTGGAACACCATGCCGAGGTCGCGCTTCTGCGGCGCGAGGCGGATGACTTCCCGGGAGCCGAACAGGATGCTGCCGGAATCCGGCCGGGTGAAACCGGCGAGCACCATCAGCAGCGTCGTCTTGCCGGAGCCGGACGGGCCAAGCAGCGTCAGAAATTCTCCGGCCTGAACGTGCAGATCGACCCGATCGAGCACGGCAACGGCGCCGTAGGATTTGCTGACCTGCCGGACATGAATGTCGAGTGCCGATGCGGATGCCATAGAGAGCGCGACTGCCGTCTGTTCTCGGGAGCGGCCGGCCGGGGCACCGTGAAGATGCCCCGGCCTGCCCTGTTACTCGGTTAGCATATTCTGATAGGCGGCGGCCGCCTTCTCTTCGTTCTTGATGTACCAATCAAGATCGATCGTGAGTTCGTCCTTCACGTTGTCGGGATGCGACGGCAGCTTCTTGGCATAGGAAGGCTCGATGGCGCCGATCTCGTAGGCTTTCTTGTTGGTCGGCCCGTAGGTGATGTACTTGGTGAACTCCGCCTGGTACTGCGGCTTGGAGATCTCGGCCAGGAACTTCATCGCCAGATCCTTGTGCGGCGCGCCCTTCGGGATGGCGTAGCAGTCATAGTCGAGCAGCGCCTGGTTGAAGGTATAGGCGACCTTGCCGCCGTCCTTGGCGACCACATCGAAACGGCCGTTCCAGCCGGTGATCATATCGACTTCGCCGTCCTTCATGAGCTGGGCATGCTGCGCGCCCGACGACCACCAGACGCTGATGTTGGGCTTGAGCTCCTTGATCTTCTTGATCGCGCGCTCGATGCCACCCGGCGACGACAGAACCTCGTAGACCTTGTTCGGCGGCACACCGTCGGCCATCAGCGCCGGCTCGAGCGCGCCGGCGACACCCTTGCGGTACGACCGCTTGCCGGGGAATTTCTTGACGTCCCAGAAGTCGGCCCAGGATTTCGGATGATTGTCGCCGTAGGTCTTGGTGTTCCAGGCCATCACCGTCGAGAACACATCGCCGCCGACGCAATAGTCCTGGGCGGTGTTCGGCACGAAGTTCGAACGGTCGATGACATTGTAATCGAGCTTCTCAAGGAAACCGCCGGCGCCGGCGCGCGCCGCGCTGCCCGAGCCGCTGGCCACGACGTCCCAGGTCACGGCGCCGGCCTTCACCTTGACCACCGCATCGGAAATGCTGGTGTAGGTCTCTTCCTTGATCTTGATGCCGAGCGCCTTGGCCGCCGGCTGGAACAGCGCCTTGCTCTGCGCCTCCTGATAGGAGCCGCCGAAGGAAACGACGGTCAGCTCCTGCGCGCCGGCCGCCGCGGCGAACAGGCCGGCAGTGAAGACGGCCAATGAAGCGATGCCTAGTCTGGATCGATTGCTCGTCATTACGTGCTCCTCACCCTGGACATGATTGTCAGCCCGGGTTTTCAGGGGCGACCGTTGCTTGATTGGTCTTATCGCCGACCCTAAACCCATACCGTATCGGTCCTTATTCCCTGCCGACGCAGAAGAGCCAATCTGGAAATAGGAGGGGTCCACTCCCCGGCCGGATGCCGGCGCGGGACCGTCATGTTTCACCCGTTTCGGTCGCGCCAGCGATAGTACAGAACCGACGGCGCCAAAAACCAAGGGTTGCCGGTGTAAAATGGCCGCGTCTGGAACGATAAGTCATCGAACGCGGTGCGGCCCTCGCCGAGCCCCAGCACCTTCTGGCCGAGCCGCATGCCGCAATAGCTCGCCATGCCGACCCCGGACCCACAATAGCCCATGGCGTAATACAGGCCGTCGCGCCGGCCGATATGCATGAGTTCGTCGAAGGTGTAGGCGATAAAGCCGCACCAGGAATGGCTGATCTTCGTCGCCGCCAGTTGCGGGAAAATGCCGACCATGTCGGCGTGCAGCTTGGGACCGCTGAGCTTCGGATCGGTCTCGCTCAGCGACACGCGGCCGCCGAACAGGATGCGGCGGCGATCCGGCGAGGCGCGATAGTAGTACACGACCTTGCGGGTATCGCTGACGATACGGTTCTGCGGAATCAGTTCATCGACCAGCGCGCGGTCAAGCATCTCCGTGGCGATGACGTAGCTGCCGATGGGAATGACGCGCCGCTGCAGCCACGGCGTCAGACCGCCGGTGTAACCGTTGGTGGCAACGACAACGTCGCGCGCATCGACAGTGCCGCGCGGCGTCTTGACGATAAAACGCTCGCCATCGCGGTCGATCGACAGCGCCGGGCAATGGGCGACGATCTCGGCGCCGGCGGACATGGCGAGGTCGAGCAGGCCCTGATGATAACGCGCCGGGTCGATCGAGGCATGCTGCTCGTACACCGCGCCGCCGAAATAACCGTCGGACCCGATCTCGCGGCGCTGCTCGCTGCGCGGCACCATGTGCGCGGCGACCTCGAGGCCCTTGGGCTGGTGCTTCACCGCTGCCGCCAGCTCCTCGTATTGCTTGGCATTGTGCGCGGCATGAAAGCGGCCGACGACGCCGAAATCGCAATCCAGACCATTGTCTCGGACAAAGTCGGCCATGAAGCTCAAGGAGTTGCGGCCCTCCTTGAGGATATCGAAGGCACGTCGCGGGCCGTGCCGGCGCGCCAGTGCATCGTAAGACGGCTTGATGCTGGTGGAGATCTGGCCGCCGTTGCGTGTGCTGCAGCCGAAACCGGCCGCCTCGGCGTCGATCACCACCGTATGCCGGCCGCCGCGCGCCGTCTGAATCGCCGCGTGCAGGCCGGTGTAACCGGAGCCGATGACCAGCACGTCGGCGCGCGCCGGCGGCGACTTGCCTGCAAGGTCGGGCCGCGGCACATGGTCCCACCAATACGGCGCCGGTTTAAAGTCATCGCTGAAGAGTGCTGCGCTCACGTGACCGGCCTCGCTTGTCGTCAAATGCGTGCGACGACGCTTTTCAGTTTGCAATAGCTGCGCAGGCCCGCCATGCCTTTTTCGCGGCCGAAACCCGATTTCCGGTTGCCGCCGAAGGGCACTTCGATACCACCCGCGAACCATTCATTGATGAACACTTGCCCGGCATCGACATCGCGGGCAAAGCGCAACGCCTGGGTGATATTCTTCGAATAGATGCCGGCGACCAGGGCATAAGGCGTCGCATTCGCGGCGATGAGCGCCTCGTCGGGGCCGTCGACGACCTGCACTGTCAGCACCGGCCCGAAGATTTCCTCCTGGACAAGAGGATCGGCCGTGCCGCGCGCTTCGATGATCGTCGGCTCGTAGAACCAGCCATCGGCGGTTGCCTCGGATTTTGCGATCGCGGCACCGGTATACACACAATTGCCCGCAGCAACGGCGCGCCGAACATGACCATCAATCGTTTCGAGTTGCCGCAGCGAATTGACCGGGCCGAGATCGGGATTGGTCAGACCATGGCCGATCCGCAATTTCTTCACCCGCGCCGTGAGCCGGCTCATGAAGTCGACGGCAATGGAGCAATCGAGGATAAGGCGCGAGCCCGCCGAGCAGATCTGGCCGGCATTCTCGTAGATCGCCTCCATCACACCGTTGATGGCGACGTCCATGTCGCAGTCGGCGAGTACGACCAGCGGCGACTTGCCGCCCAATTCGAGCACCAGCCGGGTCACATGATCCGCGGCGGCGCACATGACGCGCTTGCCGGTCTCGACTGAGCCGGTGAAGGTGATGTGGTCGATGCCCGGATGGGCAACCAGCGGCGCCCCGGCCTGGGCGCCCGTCCCGGTGACCACGTTCAGCACGCCCTCGGGCAGGCCAGCCTTGTGGAGCAGTTCTGCCAGCATCAGGGCGGTGAACGGTGTCTGCTCGGCCGGCTTCGCCACGACCGTGCAGCCAGCCGCCAAGGCGGGCGCAATGCCGCGGGCGGCGGTCGATAAAGGGTAATTCCACGGAATCACCTGGGCGGCGACGCCGATCGGCTCCTCGGTGGTGAAACCGACATAGTTGCGGCCGAGCGGCAGGCTGTCGCCGTGCAGCTTGTCGGCGGCGCCGGCGTAATATTCGAAGGCGCGGGCCACGCCGCGTAGATCGCCTTCGGCCTCGGTGAGGCGCTTGCCGCTATCGAGACTTTCGACCACCGTAAAGCGATGGGCGCGCTCGCGCAGCAGCGCAGCGGCCCTCCCCAGGATGCGGCCGCGCTCGGCCGGTCCCATCTGCCGCCATGGGCCCTGCAGCGCCGATCTTGCCGCCGCAACCGCGGCATCGACATCTGCCGCGTCACCGGCCGCGAAACTGGCGAAGGCCCGGCCACGACCAGGATCGAAGCTCTCCATCATCTGGCCAGCCATTGGCGCGACGAAACGGCCTTCGATGAAGTGCCCTTGCGGCAGCCCCTTCAGCCTGCCGGTTGTCAGGACTTCCGCGACCAATGCGTCGGCCGCGCCGCTCATGGCCGCTCGCTCGCTTTGTAGTCGGCGGTTTCCAGCCAGGCCGGGTTGATCTCGATGCCCCATCCCGGACCGCTGGGAATGTCGACCATGCCATTCCTGGCGCGCAACGGATTGCGCAGCAGGCCTCGCTCCCATGGGTAGTAGTCCTCACCCTCGATGGAGAACTCGACATAGGGCCCGGCATTGGGGAGCGCGCCCATAATGTGCAATGTGAACGTGGTGACCAGGGATTGATTGGCCGAATGCGGCGTCATCGGCAGGCCCGCCGCCGCGGCCCAGCGCGCCACCTTCAGCATGCGCGACACGCCACCGAGATAACAGACGTCCGGCTGGACCACATCGACGACCTTGTTGTCGATGATGTAGCGCCACAAGGTCAGGTCGCAATCCTGTTCGCCGCCGGTGACGTCGAGGCTCAGCGCCGCCCGGACCTCCGCCGTCCACTTGTGCTCCCAATAGGGGCACGGTTCCTCGAAATGAACGACGCCGTAATCCTGCAACATGCCGCCGACTTCGATCGCCTTGGCCGGCGTGTAGGCGCTGTTGCCATCGACCAGCAGCCGCGCCTTGTCGCCAAGCGCCGCGCGCACCTGCGGCACGATGGCGTCGGTGCGCCCCGGCCATTCGTCGACGTCATGGCCGCATTCCTTGCCGACGCGAAACTTGAAGGCGGTGTAGCCGAATTCGCCCTGCAGGCGCTTGAGCCGTTCGGCCTCGGCTTCCGGCGTAATCTCGCCGCGCTTCATGCTCGAGGCGTAGACCGGGAACGGACGCGGCGTGCCGCCGAGCAGTTCGCAGACGCTCTTCTTTTCGATCCGCCCACGCAAATCCCACAGCGCGGTGTCGAGACCGGTGAGAGCGCGAAAGAGATACGATCCCGGAAACTTGTGCTCGCGCTCGGGGATGGTTTCGACAAGCCCGTCAATGTCGAAGGCATCAGCCCCCAGCGACCAGGGCGCGATCTGCCGATGGAAGACCGCCGCGGTGATATCGGCATTGTAGGGCGAGAATTGCCCCCAGCCCTGCGCACCACTCTCCGTCGTCACGCGGACGAAGCCAATGTAATTGTTGGAGAAGGTCTCGAGCTTCGTAATCTTCATCGGCTTCGTCACCTGATGGCACCGCGGAGCGGCGGCGCAAGCGCGCCAGCGCTCATCGTCCGCCCTTCCGCCTGTTTTTTAGAGTTGAAATGGCCTGCTCTTAAGGTCCATTCTGGTGGAATAAGAAGGCCACTCCGCCCGCGGCGGCAAAGCTGGCCCGATCGTCCAACAAGCGATGTGGGGAGTCTGAGTGGTCAAGCGGGCGGGAGGCGCGTTACTTCAGTCGATCGCCATCGATCGCGAGGCCGCGCACGGCCTGAGCGTCCAGATTTGCGCGCACCTGCGCGAGTTCATCCTGTCCGGCGCGCTCAAGGCGGGCGGTCGGCTGCCCTCGACCCGCACCCTGGCCAACGAACTCAAGGTCGCCCGCGCCACCATCGTCGAGTGCTTCGACCAGTTGGCCGCCGAAGGGCTGATCGAGTCGCGCGTCGGCGCCGGCACCTATGTCAGCGAAGCGCTCAAGCATGAGCGGCTGCCGGTGGTAACGCAAAAGCCCGTGGTGTCGGAAAAGAGTGCACGGCTGGCGCAATCGATGGCCTCCGCGACCAGCCGGTTCGTGCCGCGGCTGGTGCATGAGCCGCGCGCTTTCACCACCGCCATTCCCGCCTACGACGCCTTTCCGATGGCGCAATGGGCGCGGCTCTCCGGCAAGCACTGGCGCGAGGCGCGCAAGGACGTGCTCGGTTACCCCGACCCGCACGGTCACGACCTGCTGCGCAAGGCCATCGCCGATCATCTGCGTATCAACCGCGGCATCCGCTGCGACTGGCAGCAGATCTTCATCGTCGCCGGCGCGCAGCAGGCCTTCCAGCTCATCGCCTCGACCCTGATCGATCCCGGCGACAAGGTCTGGTTCGAGGATCCCGGCGCCATTGGCGCACGCAACAGCTTCGTCGTTTCCGGCGCCGACCTGGTGCCGGTCCGCGTCGATGACGACGGCCTCGACGTCGATGACGGCCTGCGCAAGGCGCCCGATTTCCGGCTCGCCTTCGTGACGCCGTCGCATCAGCAGCCGCTCGGCGTGAGCATGGCGCTGGAACGCCGCGTCGCCCTGCTCGGCGCCGCGGAGCAGCGCGGCGCCTGGATCATCGAGGACGACTGGGACGGCGAGTTCTGCTTCTCCGGCATGCCGATGCCGCCCTTGCAGAGCATGGATCAGGGCGGCCGCGTTATCTATGTCGGCTCGTTCTCGAAATCGCTTTTTCCGTCGCTGCGGCTCGGTTTCATCCTGGCGCCGCCGGCGCTGACCGAGCATTTTCAGACCAGCCTCGAAGCCTTCCTGCCCGGCGTGCCGACGGCGATCCAGGCGATCGTCGCCGACTTCATCGTCGAAGGCCATTTCGCCACGCATATCCGCCGCATGCGCAAGGTCTATCACGAGCGCTACCAGGCGCTGTTTCAGGGCGTTCGGCAGCATCTTGGCGATTATCTCGACATCAGGCCGACCGCCACCGGCATGCACACGGTGGCCTATCTGGCGCCGGGTCTGAATGCCGAAATGATCGCCAAACGCGCGGCCGAACGCGGCCTGACGCTGACGCCGATCGGCCGCTTCTGCATCGCGCCGAACGATCGCCAGGGCTTCGCCCTCGGCTTCAGCGGCTTCTCGACCGCGCAGATCGAGACGGCGATCCGGTCGCTCAAGGATGTCTTCGTCGATCTTGTGCCCGCGGTCCGTGCCAAATCGGCATGAGCTTGGGCCGGCATGACCAGTACCGGCCATTGGTCCGACGCTAAGGCGAGAATGGACCTCTGCAGCCGCCGCCGGCCTGCCTAAAGTCGCGCACGCGACGGAGGACTGCCGCTTGGATTCGTTCGACACCATCATCATCGGCGCCGGCTCGGCCGGGTGCGTTATCGCCGGCGAACTGGCGGCCGCCGGCACGCGGAAGATCCTGGTGCTCGAGGCCGGCCCGCGCGACCGCAATCCGTGGCTGTATCTGCCGATCGGCTACGGCAAGATGTTCTACAATCCCGCCGTCAACTGGATGTACGAATCCGAGCCGGTGCCCGAGCTCGCCAACCGGCGCATCTATCAGCCGCGCGGCAAGGTCGTCGGCGGCTCGAGCGCCATCAATGCGATGGTCTATTCGCGTGGCCAGGCCGAGGACTATGACGGCTGGGAGGCGCTGGGCAACCGCGGCTGGGGCTGGTCCGACGTGCTGCGGCTCTATCGCCACATCGAGGATCACGACCTCGGCGCCTCACCATGGCACGGCGCGGGCGGCCCGCTGCATGTCACCGACATTGCTAGCACCGCGCATCCGCTCACGGCAGAGTTCATCAAGGCCGGCACCGAAGCCGGACTTGCTTTCAATCCGGATCTCAACGGCGCGACGACCGAAGGCGTAGGCACCTATCAGATCACGACGCGGCACGGCATCCGCGAATCCGCGGCGCGCGCCTTCCTGCGCCCGGCTGGGCGCAGCGGCCGGGTGCGCGTCGAAGCCGAAACATTAGTGACGCGCATCCTGTTCGACGGCCGCCGCGCGGTTGGCGTCGAATGCCGCCAGCACGGCGAGGTGAAGCGCTATGGCGCCAATGCCGAGATCATCCTGTGTGGCGGTGCGATCAATTCGCCGCAGATCCTGCAGCTGTCCGGCGTCGGTCCGGGCGCGCTGCTGGCGCATCATGGCATCGCGGTGGTGGCCGACAGCCCCGCCGTCGGCCGGCATTTCCAAGATCACCTCTGTTACGATCACGTCTACAAATCGACGCGGCCGAGCCTGAACGATGATCTGCTGCCGCTCTCTGGCAAACTGCGCGTCGGATTGTCGTATTTGTTGGGCCGGCGCGGCCCGCTGTCGCTGAGCGTCAATCAGGGCGGCGGCTTCTATCGCTCGCGCCCTGGATTGGAGCGGCCGGATATCCAGCTCTACTTCTCGCCGCTCAGCTATACCAAGGCGCCGCCGCGCGTGCGCGCGCTGATGAAGCCCGACCCGTTCTCCGGTTTCTCGACCAGCGTGTCGCCGTGCCAGCCGAAGAGCCGCGGCCATGTCGCCATCCGCTCGGCCGATCCGACGGACGCGCCGCAGATCGTGCCGAACTATCTGTCGCATCCCGACGATGTCGACACGCTGCTCGCCGGCGCGCGCTTCCTCTGCGCGCTGGCGCAAACGCCGACCTTCAACGATCTCATCGAGGAAGAACTGGAGCCCGGCGCCGGCCGGCATTGCGACGCCGAGCTGCTCGACGACATCCGCCGGCGCGCTTATTCCGTCTTTCACCCCAGTGGCACCTGCCGCATGGGCACCGACCCGGCCAGCTGCGTCGTCGATCCCACGCTGCAGGTCTACGGTGTCACCAACCTGCGCATTGCCGATGCTTCCATCTTTCCGACGATCCCGTCGGGCAACACGAATGCCCCGGCCATGATGGTTGGCGCCAAGGCCGCCGAACTGATCGCCAATGGCTGAGCGAACGCGGTCGCGCGGAGGCCGCGATGCGGCTGGTGGCGGACGCAGCCATCATCGAACCCATCTCCAAACCCGATTTCCCTACTAGAAAAAAGGAACAGGGATCTCGCCGCAAATGACCGCTGAAGGTCACAATGGCGAGTTGAATAGGCAGCAAATGCAGTTGCTTACGATGCCACTCCCTAGTCGATAGAACAGGGAAGTTCTCGAGCCATTCTCAGGAATTCAACTGCGGTATCGGGCATTAACGTCAGCTCGACGGCGCCTTAGGACATACTGCAGTTTGAGCAGCCCTATGAGACATTGCCGCGTTTGACGACGCCCGGTTTCACCCAATCAGGGATAGGACTGGTGTGTTTTCTTCCTTGTGTCATTTCGCGCCATTCCGCGCGCGCGGCATTCAACAATTCAGGAGATCGCGCAAGCGCCAGACCGGTCGCCGCCAGCGCCTTTGCCGCGTGAAGCATCGCCTTATGGGCAGCGCCGCTCCGGCCCTGTGCCACCACCTGCCAGGTGTGGGGATTGGTGCCGATCGCCCAGGCCGGCGCCCAGCATTGCGCCGTCGGCGTCACCCAACTGACGTCACCGACATCGGTTGACCCGGCGCGAAAATGTGACTTGCCTTCGAAAACTCGCAATCCACGGTGCAGGACGTCCGAGCCGTCCTTCTTCACGGCGCAAAAAACATCGTCCTTGATCTGATAAAGGCGGATACTGCTGCTGATCGCCTCTTCAGTGAACGTCGCCTGGATCGCGCGAGCGGCCGCGACATCTGCGTCATCGAAGGGGACCGGGCCTAGCGCCACCATGACCTCATGCATCGCGGTTTCGAGTGTCAGGTTCGGCAGCAGATTGGTGGCCGCCGTGTCGAAGACTGCTTCCACCTCGGTCTCGGTCATCATCGCGGCGCCGCGCGCGACCTTCTCGACCCGCGCCGCCAAAGCCAAGGCCTGCTGCATTTCCGGCGCCCGGATCATGTACATTACTTCCGCATGGGCCTGCACGACGTTCGGCGCCCGCCCGCCGGCGTCGGTGATGGCATAGTGGACCCTGCAGTCCACGGGCATGTGCTCGCGCAGGAAATTGACACCTACATTCATCAGTTCGACGGCGTCGAGCGCGGACCGTCCGAGATGCGCCGCATTCGATGCGTGCGCGGCAACACCTTTGAAACGATAGAGGTGCTGCACGATGGCAAGATTGGTGGTGGAGCGGACGGCGTTGAACGGCGCCGGATGCCACGTCAAGGCCGCGTCGACATCGTCGAACAGCCCCGCGCGCACCAGGAATGTCTTTCCCGAGCCGCCCTCCTCGGCGGGGCAGCCGTAATAACGCGTCGTGCCCGCAAGACCGCTATCGGCGAGATAGCGCGCGAGCGTCGTTGCCGCCAACAGCGAACCGACACCCAGCAGATTGTGCCCGCACCCGTGCCCACTACCTCCCGGTGCCGCCGGCAGACGCTCGGCCACGCCCGCTTTCTGGCTCATGCCCGCGAGAGCGTCGAACTCGCCGAGGAAGGCGATGATCGGACTGCCGTGCCCCGCCTCGGCAACGAAAGCGGTCTCCATCCCGGCCACGCCTCGCCTGACATCGAAGCCGCTCAGCTCCAGCCGCTCCGCCAGTAACGCGCTCGAGTGATGCTCCTCGAATTTTAGCTCGGCTAAATCCCAGATCCTGTCGCTTAGGCGTGCATATTCCGCGCCATCCCTCTCGATGGCCGACGCGATGGCGGAAATCTCGATTTGATCCATTGGTCTATGGCCGGACATTGCGCCCGCAAGGACGGGCGGTTGCAGGCCACGGCGGCACGAACCGCCGCGGTCGATTGCGCGGGACTACGCGCCTCACGGCGTGAGCGACACTTCCCAGAGCCTGGCATTGCCCTCCCAAACGGGGTCGCCGACGAGCTTGCTCGTCGAGGCCCAGACGATCGACATATCGTAGAGAAAGACGCCAGGCATTTCCTTCAGCATCAGCTCGTGGAACTGGTCGAAGATCGCCTGCCGCTTGGCAGGATCCGCCTCCTCGATGGCGGCGTTCATGAGTGCGATCGCTTTCGGATCGTCCCACATCAGCGACGCGTTCTTGTTCTTGTCGCCGACGAAGAACTCATACAACAGAGCCGGGTCGAGACGCGGCGCGATGGTCTGCGATATGATCTGATATTTACCGGAACGGCGGCGATCCACCTGCGTCGCGAAATCGAGCACCTCGATTTTGACGTTCAAACCAGCCTGCTGCATCATCGCCTGGGCAATCACTGCCATCTGGAAGCTCGGCAGATTACTGCGCTTGTTGGCGATGATCGTGATCGGCTCGCTCTTGTAGCCAGCCGCCGCGAGTTCCTTCTTGGCCGCGGCGATGTCGTAGGGCAGCCGACGCTTCTGCACGTCGTCGTAATAGCTCGAGCGCTGCGGGATCGCCGAACCGTTCGGCTCGCCGGTGCCGTTGGACGCCGCTGCCGTCAGTTGCGGCAGGTCGAGCGACATGGCGATCGCGCGCCGCACGCCCGGCTTGGACAACACCGGATCGCGGGTCTGCATGTAAAGAAGGTTCTTGCCGCTGCTGTGACCGACGATCACGCGGATCTTCTTGTTTCGTTTCAGCTCGGTGATCAGATCCGACGGAACTTCGGCGAGATCGAGAACGCCCGACTCGAGACCCGCTTTTACCGTCGCCGCGTCCGGGATATCCATGAATTTGATGCCGTCAACGAGCGGACGCTTGGAGCCCACCGCGCCATCCGGCTTGCCGTCATTATCGGGCGAGACATAACCGTCGAACTTCGCCAGCCTGACGTACTGACCTTTCTTCCATTCCGCCCATTTGAACGGGCCGGTGCCGATAGGCTCCTTGAAGGTGCCGTCGGCCGCGACCGAATCCGGTGAAATGATGCCGCTGAAGCCACATTCTGCCCGCGCCATCAGCGCCAGAAAGATGCCCGACGGCTTCTCAAGCGACATCGTGACGGTATCGCTCCCGACCGCCTTGACATCGGTGATGTGGACCGCGCCCTTGCCGTTGAAGTCCCGCAGACACGTCCATTTTGTCGCCGGGTCGAGATAGCGACGCCAGTTCCAGACCACGTCGTCGGCTGTCAGCACCTTGCCATTGTGGAAGTGGACGCCCTGACGCAGGTGGAAGGTATAGGTGCGCCGGTCGCTAGACAGGTCTACGCTCTTGGCCAGCAGCGGCTTGACCTGGCCGCCGGCGGTGTAACCAACCAAACCTTCGACGATATGCAGCATCACATGATCAGTGGTGCCGTCGCGGTTGACGCCCGGGATGTTGCTGCGCAGGTCCTGGCTTTGCGCCACGACGAGATCGCGGGCGCAGGCGGTGCCCGTAAGCGCCAGCGAGGCGATGCCCGCGATGAGGATCGTCTTCATGCCCTTCCTCTCCTGTACTTTGTCAGAATGAATCCCAACAGGCGCGGGCAATCCGGCCCATCGTCTCAAGCGCCACCGTGTAGCCAGGCGTGCCGTCCGGCATGACCTGCGGCACGTCGTCGGTGTAGACGGCGATGATATAAAGCGGGGCGTTGTCGCGATAGACGATGCCCGCATCCATCCGGCCGCGCTTGCCGGTGCCACTCTTGTGCGCCACCAGCGTGCCGAAGGGCAGCCGCGAAGGCAACGCGTAGCGCAGGATCTGGCTCTTCAGCGTCCGCAGCGCATAGTCACAGTGAGTCGGCGAGCAGCCGAGTCTCTCGGCGACGGCAGGATCGTCCTGCGCGTCGAGGATGGCCTGGAGCAGCCGCACCTGATCGGCTGCGGTCGTCGTTGTGACGTCCGCCAGCCTGTGATCAGGCGGCAGCGCGATCGGCGGAATAAGGAAGCGGTGATGCGTTCCCGTGAGGCCGATCGATCGACAATAGGCGTTCACCTCGTCAAGCGTCAGGCGCTCGAACACCATTTTGGTGCAGACATTGTCGCTGAGGACCATCATGCCGGTGATGGCGTCGCGCAACGAGATGACAATGCCGGGAGTGAGGTAGCGAAACATTCCGCTCGCGACCTCCTCCGCCAGCCTGCGCTCATAGACGATCTTTTCCTCGAGATCGATTTGGCCGCGCAGGGCCGCATTCAGTGCGGCCATCATGATCGACGTCTTGCGGGTGCTCGCCGACGGCGTCTCCTCGTCCGCGCCACGGGCAAAGGTCTCGCCGGTCACGAGATTGCGGATCATGTAGCGCGTCACGAAAGGCTGTGCGTCGCAGATCGCTTCGAGCTGCGCCGGCAGCGCTTTCGCGTTCATAAATCCCTTCACGTCAATTCTCCAGGCGCCATTTGAGTCTCACGCCGCCCTTGTCGTTCTGCTCAAGGACCGGAATCGCCGACAGAAGCTGGCGCGTATAGGGCTCCTTCGGACTGTCAAAGATCGTGTCGCGATCGCCCTCCTCGATGACGCGGCCGTCCTGCATCACGACGACGCGGTCGGCTACCTGCTCGACGACGCCGAGGTCGTGGCTGATGAACAGACAGGAGAAGCCGTAGCGCTTCTGCAGGCGGGAAAAGAGGTCGAGGATCTGCGCCCTGACGGTGACGTCGAGCGCCGAGACGGGTTCGTCGGCAATCAGGAATTTGGGACGCCGTACGATAGCCCGAGCGATGGCCACGCGCTGGCGCTGGCCGCCGGACAGTTCGTGCGGATAGCGGCTGACGTAGGTGGCCTCAATGCCGACTTCCTGGAGGGTTTCGGACGCACGCGCTCTCTTTGCTTGCGCATCGAGCGCCGGCTCCAGGCGCAGCGCCTCTTCCACCAGCGCAAGTGTCGTCATGCGCGGGTCGAGCGAAGAGTACGGATCCTGGAACACCATCTGACAATTCAGCCGGTATTGCTGCCAGTCGGCATCGCGGGAGCGCCCCTGGAAAAGGATGGCTCCCTCGCGTTGTGCTACCAGACCGGCGATCGTGCGCCCGAGCGTCGTCTTTCCGGAGCCCGAGCCGCCCACAAGGGCGACGACTTCGCCCTCACGGATGTCAATGCTGATGGCATTGAGCGCGCGCTTGCGCTTCGTCTTCCTGAAGGGGGAGCGGCGTGTAGCGTATTCGACGCTCAGCTCGCGCACCGAGACAATCGTCTTCGCCGACGGTCCGAAGCTGCGGTTCTGGCGGCGAAACGGCAGCGACGATAAGAGCTTCATTGTGTAAGGATGCCGCGGCGCCTCCAGGATTCTCTCGGTCGTCCCTGCCTCCACCGCGACGCCCTTCTCCATCACCAAGATGCGGTTGGTGTAACGGGCGACCATCGGCAGGTCGTGGCTGATGAGCAGGACTGCGGTGCCCTCGGCCCGCGTCAGGTCGACCATCAGCCCCATCACCTCACGCTGAACGACGGCATCCAGCGCGGTCGTCGGCTCGTCTGCGATGAGCAGCGCCGGCTTCAGCAGCATGACCGACGCGAGCATGATGCGCTGGCGCATGCCGCCGGAGAACTCATGCGGATAGGCCGCCAGGGCGTTTTCGACGTCGCGGATGCCGACCCGCCCCAGCATGTCGAGGATGCGCGACTTCCGCTCCGCCGCGCTCAGGCGCGTGTGTACGATGAGCCCTTCCTCAAGCTGACGGCCGACGGTCATCGACGGGTTCAGCGATGTCATCGGCTCCTGGAAGACGACGCCGATTTCCGCGCCGCGCAGAGCGCGAAGATCGGCGTTGCCCATCGTCAACACGTCGCGCCCCTTGTAGACGACGCTTCCGCCGGCGATCGAGATGGCGGGTGGCAACAGCGACACGATGGCGCGAGTCGCCAGCGTCTTGCCCGATCCACTCTCGCCGACAATGCCGAATATCTCGCCTGGCGCGACGTCAAAGCTAACTTTGTCGACGACGGTCGCGCCCGTACTGCCGATCTTGAGCGATAGGTCACGCACCTCGATGAGTCGGTCCCTGGTCATCGTGTGCCCCGCATACGCGGATCGAGCCGATCGCGGAGCGCGTCGCCCAAGAGGTTGATGCCAAGCAGCGTCAGCGCGATACACAGACCTGGGAATAGGCCGAGCCACACGGCTTGTTCGATGAACGGCCGGCCGGCCGCCAGCATGTTGCCCCAGGTCGGTGCCGGCGGCGGCACGCCGAGCCCTAGGAAACTCAGCGCGCTTTCCGACAGGATCGCCCAGCCGAACATCGACGTCGCCAAAACCGTGATCGGCGCGAGGCAGTTCGGCAGGATGTGACGCAACAAGGTATAAAGCGCGCCGTTACCCATGACGCGCGAGGCTTCGACGAACTCCCGTTCGCGCAAGGAAAGGACGACGACGCGCACCACGCGCGCCATCGACGGCGTATACGCAATGCCGAGGGCGAAGATGATGCCATATTCATTGGCGCCGAATACGGCGAGGAGCCCCAGCGCGAGCAGTATGCCGGGAAAAGCAAGTAACGTATTGTTGAGCGCAACGACGACTCGATCAATCCAGCCGCGCGAATAGCCGCCAAGCAATCCGATCGCGGTGCCGCAGGCCGTGGCAAAACCGACGGTCAGAGTGCCGATCCAGATGCTGGCGCGCGCCCCCACCATGATGCGGCTGAGAACGTCGCGGCCGAATTCGTCGGTGCCGAGCAGATGATCGACGCTGGGCGGCGCAAGCCGCGCGGTGAAACTCAGCGCCATCGGGTCATAGGGGGTCCAGAACAGCCCCACCAGCGCGATCACAAGCAACACCGCTATGAGAAAGGCGCCAATCATGGCATTGAGGCCGGGCATTTTCATTCGGCGACCACGCGCGGGTCGAAGATCGGATACAGCAGATCGACGAAGAGATTGATGACGACGTAGCTGACCGCCACCAGAAGCAGGCAGCCCTGAATGACCGGGTAGTCACGAGCCAGAATGCTGTCGACCATCAGCCGGCCGAGCCCGGGCACGGTGAACACCGTCTCAATCACCGCGATGCCGCCAAGCAGATGGCCGAGGATCAAACCGATCATCGTCCAGGTCGGGCCGAAGGCGTTGCGGAAGACGTGTTTCCACAGCACGGCGGCTTCGGACAATCCCTTCGCCCGCGCATGCGTTACATAATCGAGCCGCAGGACTTCGAGGGTCGAGGCGCGCGACATGCGGATCAGCGCGCCGGTTTCATGAATTACCAACGTCATGACCGGCAGCACAAGATAGATGAGCCCGGCCGCGATATTGTCACGGATCGATACGTAGCCGAGGACCGGAAGCCAACCGAGCTTCAAACCGAACAGCAGCAGAAGAAGAAGGCCGAGCCAGAAGGTCGGAATCGACAGCAGTACAGTCGCCGATCCGACTAGGACGAGGTCGGCCAGACTGTTCTGGCGCCAGGCGGCGATGACGCCGGCAGGCACGGCAAGGCAACCCGCCAGGGCGACCGCCAGAACCACAATCTGCGCGCTGACCAGGAAGCGCTCCGTGACAAGCGCGAACACAGGCTCGCCGTTGACGATAGACCGGCCGAAATCGCCGCGCAGGACGTTTCCGGTCCAGATCACGAATTGCTGGACGATCGATTTGTCGAGGCCGAGATCGACACGCAGCGCCGCAATCTGATCGGGCTGGGCGATGTCACCCAGCATCAGCGCAGCCGGATCGCCCGGGATTAGGCGGACCAACGAGAATACGGCAATCGACACCAGCACCAATGTCGGCACCGCCATCACCAGGCGATTCAGGGTAAATCTCAGCATCGCTTGCCCATTGATCGATATGCGTGCCGATCGAGCCTTCGGTCGCCCACATCCGTTCTATGACAGTTCCGTTATTATCGCGCAATATTATGCGATTTTGTCATTGACCAATGCGAGATGGTCAACGGCGGCGGTTTAGCCGGGAGCACTGGCCACCGACCGGATCACACTGCGCGCCACCGGGGCCGGGCTGCTTTACGATTTTTGCGTTTCGGCCAGCTGCCGTTTGAAGGCTTCGGTCAGACCGACGGCGGCAAGGGACAGCGGAATGCCGTTCGGCCGCGCAAGGCCGAATGTCTGCACGACGCGCGGAGCGAACCGCCGGTGCACGATCGGCAAGTGACGGTAGAGATTGGCGTAGAAGCTGCTGATGATTGCGACTCCCAACCCCTTGGCAACATAGGCGCAGGCCGAACTGTTGGTATGCGTCTCTATCTTGATCAGTTGTTTAACGCCGGCGCGCTTGAAGGACTGGTCGAGCTGCATCCGGTGCGGCTTTTGTCGGCCAATCAGGATAAGCGGCACGTCGCGCAGATGTTTCGCCGTGACCTCCTTTTCGGCCGCCAGAGGATGGCGTTTCGGAATTACGCACACGCTTTCGCCGGTGACCACCTGCTCGATCTCGATGCCGGGACCAATGTCGCCGTCGATACGCAGGAAACCGAAGTCGATGACGCGCTGCTCGATGAGCCTGGCAATCGTCGCCGTCGATTCGAAGAACGTTTCGATCCGAACCCCTGGAAAACGTTTCACGTAGTCCGACATCATCGCCGGGGCAAAGTTCTCCCACAGACTGCCTGGCAAACCGATGCGAACGACGTCCGGGCCGGTTGCGCCGCTGCGAAGGTCCTCGACGCGCCCGTTCATCCTTTCCACCGCCAGCAGTATGTTCTCGGCGTCGCGGGCGAGGAGCCTCGCTTCAGGGGTCGCAATCAGCCTACCCTTCTCCCGGGAAAAGAGTGACAAACCGATGTCGCTCTCCAGGTGCTGCAGCATTCGGCTGATCCCGGACTGACTGACGCCTAGAGCTTTCGCGGCTGCAATGGTGGAACCCGTCGCCAGAAGCGTGCGCAGGACTTCCAGCTGTTTGGTGTTCATCAGTAGCTCCGCTTCTCCACGCTAGATCAGCTCAGTGACCAAGCTTATGCCGATTGAGATTCAATCTCCGCCTCACGAGTGCAACAAGTGCGCCAAGTTATTGCACCGCAAGAATTCTAGTGAAAGGCGGCGTCGGCTTTATCGGATCGCAACTCCGCGATCTTCTCCTTACCTATTACGCTCTCATACCTGCATAGACTGTTTCCTCACGGGCTCCAGACGGACTTTATTTCGAAGAGATGCCCAGTTAGGTCGCGCACGCCTTATTCGCTGAGACCGCGTAATATCCATAATGGAGTATTTTGCCTCCTATGGGGAATTCTGACCTAATACCGCCAGTTCTGAATTTTCCTTGGCTCAAAATGGCCCAACGCGGAGTGTCGCTTGCGGGAAGCTCGGCTTCGGGTCATTGAGCGCCGCTCCGTCTCTTCCATGTGCCCGCGGAGACTTTCCGGATGCGGCTAGGTCCGCGGAAAGCGGGCGTTTCGCTCCGACCCGGGAAATCTCTGACTTGAGATGTGTTGACATGAGAGGAATGCGTGGTGGGCCCGGCAGGACTCGAACCTGCAACCAGACCGTTATGAGCGGTCGGCTCTAACCATTGAGCTACGGGCCCGTCGCCGCCGGCAATCGCCCGCGGGAAACGCACTCATGTAACAAAGCGTGGCCCCCCCACGCAAATGCCGCGGCCCGCAGCGCGCCGCGGATCGGGGTCGGCGTCTCGCGACGTGCCCCGGTGGCCATGACCTGGAAATGACTCGCTGCTGTGTGGCGCGTCGCGCACGCCCCATGAAATTTCGAGTCGCAAGGCTTTGGCGTTTTCCCCGACTCAGTTATGCACAAGCAATGCTGCCGATCTTTCGAATCATTTCAGTGGGCGGCGTATCCCTCGCCATTTCAATTCTCGCCCTGGCGCTCATTCCGCCGGGCGGCACGCATTTGCTGCTGACACCACGCGAGATCGCCGCGCGAGGGGTCATGATCGAGCGCGGTCAGCATCCGGAATGGCGGCAATTCATGATCCAGGCGGCGCTGCGCCGCGCCGATGAGCTCGAACGGCTGCGCAGCCTCCCCTCAGCCGCGGTGCAACTGCCGGAGGCCGCGGCGCCGGCCGAGGACAAGGCCACAGCGGCCGAATCGGCGAAGGAAGAACAGACCGCCGGTTTGCAATCCGCAGCCCAGCCGGCCACGACCGGAGAAGTCACGGGCTCAATCAACAACGCGAACAACGACAATCCGGGCGCCACCATCCCGATCGATATCGGCGAAGCGTCATCGACCGAGTTGCCGGTCGAGCCCGCCGAGGAACGACCGCCGGTCAGCGGTGTGCGGGACTCGCGCGTGCCGGAGCCGGATGTCGCAGCGCCTCCGAGCGTCCCGGCGGTCGAGACGCGGGAGTCCGTTCTGCCGCCGGCCAAGCCGAAGATCCGGGTGATGCAGCGCCGCCCGCGTCACAAGAGTGTGCGGCCCGCTCCGCAGGCGGCGGCCAAGCCTCAGGTGCCACCGCCGTTCAGCCTGATCGCGGCGATCTTCAGCAGCCTCAGCCGTCCCGAGACCTCGGCGGCGCCTAACCAGCAGACGGCGGCCAATGGCCCCGGCAGCGCGCGGTAGCGGCGCGCGACGATCGGCGCATCGAATCCTGAATTAAAGACAATAGGCGCCGGCGTGCGCCGCTGTGGTCTCAGTGCGAACTGACGAGGGCCGCGTCGCCGGTGTCGACGCGATCGGCGCGCGCCTCGCTCGGGCCGGGCTCGTCGTCGTCTTTGACCGCCTGGCCCGTAGTCGCATCGGCCGCGGCCAAGCTCGCTGTCGTTTCGGCATGGGCGGCGATCGCAGCCTCCTTGCCGGGCGACAAGGCCGCGGTGGTCTCCGCGGTCGGCATCGCCATGCCCTTGCGCTTGGCGACATAGTAATAGCCGCCGGCATAGTAGCGCACGGCGCGGTCGATATTGCCGCTGGCCGCCCGATAAGCACCGGCGAGGTACTTGACCGCATAAGTCATGTTCGTGTCGGCATCGAGCAGGCCGGCAGCCGTACCTTGATAGCCCATCGCCCGCGCCGTTCCGAGACGGATCTGCATCAGGCCGTAATTGCCCTTGCTGATGACGCGCGGATTGCCGCGGCTTTCACGATGAATCACACGGCGCACGAGCGCTTCCGGCACATTGTGCGCGGCGGCGTGCTTGGCGATCAGCGCGTCGAGACCATTGCCATTGCCATCGATGTTCTTGCTGCGGCTTTGCGCCATCACCGACGTCGTCGTGAAGGCGGCGAGGATGAGCAGAGCGAACGAAAATCGGTGGCAAACGCTGCGCATGACCTCGTCTCCGTTGTTGTTGGGGGAAGGCGCCTTTTGGCCACGGACTCGGGCAACTTTGTGGCCGGATTCCACGCCTTCGGGCATGTCTTTGATCCAGATCAAGGGGAAAAAGGGGCGATTTGCCTAGTTTCGCGACAAATGGAACCGGGGGAGTCGCTCAATGCCGACAGATTCGTTGGTCGTCACCGTGGGGGTCGTCGTGGCGTTTGCCATATTTGCCATCGTTCTGGCGTGGGCCGACCACAGAACGCGCAAAACCGGGATTTGATCCGCGCGCCGGCCTCGATTTCTTAGTGGTTGGCTGAATCCGCAAATCCGGCTAATTCCGGCTCCTGACCCTCGCGCGAACAGCGCTCATCGAGTCAGGTTGCGGAGGCGCTGCGCCGTATGCGGAAAAGTCTGCGTCCGATCGCGTCGCTGCTGCTCGGCATCGGGTTTCTGCTGTCAGGCAACGGGCTTCTGTTCACGCTGCTGCCGCTGCGCGGCACCGCGGAGCATTTCGGCGCCTTCGCGCTGGGCCTGATCGGTTCATCCTATTATGTCGGCTTTGTCGCGGGCTGCATCCTCGCGCCCTTCGTGGTGCAGAGCGCCGGCCACATCCGTGCCTTCTCAGCGTTGGTCGCGCTCGCGGTGGCCGCCTCGCTCGCCTACGAACTCGCGCCGCATCCGCAGACATGGGCGGCGCTGCGCCTCATCAACGGCTTTTGCCTCGCCGGCATTTACCTGGTGGTGGAAAGCTGGCTCAACAGCGGCACTAACAACGAGACGCGCGGTCTCGTGATGTCGACCTACGTCGTCGTGAACTACGGCGCCTTCACCATCGGCCAATCGCTAGTGACTTTGTATCCGATCACAGCCGCCGGCGATTTCATGATCGCGGCCATGCTTGGCGCGCTCGGCATCATTCCCGTGGCGCTGACCCGGTCGGCGCAGCCGGCGCCGATCAAGGTCGTACGCTTCCGCCCGGTGCAGCTTTATCGCGCCGCGCCGGTGGGTTTGGTCGCGAGTTCGATGATCGGCGTGGTCAGCGGCTCGTTCTGGAGTCTCGGCGCGATCTCGGCCGCCGGCAGCGGCCTCGATGTCGGCCATGTCGCGATGTTCATGAGCGCCGCGACCTTGGCGGGTGCCGTCAGCCAGTGGCCCGTCGGGCGCCTGTCGGACCGCGTCGACCGGCGCATGGTGCTGTTGGCCTTGCTGGTCAGCGCATCGGTGGTCGGATTTCTGTTGTGGCTGACGGCCGCGAGCGGCCCGCTTCTGCTCGTGTTCGGGCTGCTGTTCGGCGGGCTGGCGCTGCCAACCTATTCGCTCGCCGCCGCGCACGCCTACGACCGAACGCCGGCGAGCGAAACCGTGCCGACGGCGGCCACCATCCTGCTGGTCAACGCCGCGGGCGCCGTGATTGGCCCGCTGATCGCCTCGGCGATCATGGGCGCGCTCGATCCGCGTGCGCTGTTCCTGTTCACCGCGGCCACGCATGCGCTGCTCGCGGTCTACGTGTTCTATCGCACCAAGGTGAAAACTTCGGCGGCGGCCGACGCGAAGGTCGGCTTCGGCATGGCCGCCAGCACGCCGATGACGACGATGCGCGCCGCGGAAGCTGAAGACGAAAAAAGCGACGCGCCGCCGAGCGAGCCCGTCGCCAAATAAAAATGCCGGACGGACCGCGAGGTCCATCCGGCATCTTCAACGCGTCAAACTTGCTCAGACGTCCGCGAACGGATACTTGCGGCGGGCATCCTGGGTCTGCTGCAGCGCCTCGGCGAGGACTTCGCAGAACATCGAAAAGTAGCGGGCGAAGCCACCGCCGGCCTGCGCGACAGCCGTCCAGTCGCTGGCGGTGTCGAGGGTCTTGGTATCAGCAACGGTCATCGTCATTCGTCCTTTGGAATTACAGACGAGCCGACGACGACAGGAAGCGGCGCTCGATCTCGCGCTCGGCCTCGTCGGTGAACTTGCCGCCGGTCTCGGTGATGTAGCGGGCGACATCGCGCTCGGCCTGGCGCATACGCGCGGCCATCAGCGTGTCGAGCATGCGGGCGACGAAACCGCGCTTGCGGGTCGTCTTGGCCGGCGCATAAGTGGCGGCAAAGGCCGCTTCGACGGAAGACGGGGTGTAAGACATGGTATCTCTCCAATTCCGCCCCGCATCGTCCATGGTGCAGAGCATCAAAACCTTGTTGCAATGCAATATAGTCCGATACCGAAGTTGAGCTAGGTGCACTGCAACATGAGACGCATGCGATTTGTGCATGCACTACGAAACGGCATTCAGGAAGATTCAGGCCACTCGACGCTAGGAATAGCCACTTCCGAGGCCAGTTTTGCCATCCGGCGCGTTTCTTTAGTGAAAAGTTAACGAAACGGCCCTTCCCGCTGCCTTGGATATAGGCCACAAGTGCATAGCTATTACTCGGGTGGCCCAGATGCGGCCGCCGAACCATCGGAAATCAGGCGCTTCGCCCCCGAATCGACCCGGGACCACGTTGGCTGTAACTACAGCCCGCGGCGACTCCCCCCTCGCAAGGAATGAATCATGGCCAAAAAGCCCGGCACCAACCCCAAGGGCGAATTCGTCCTGTTCGATGTCCAGTACGAAGACGGCTCGCAGCGCTCCAACCGTCGGGTTCCCGCCGAACTGCTGAGCGGCCTGGAAAAGGATGAGCCGGCGCTCGGCTTCCTGATCGAGCAGGACCGCGACATTGCCGAGAAATCCGGACGCAGCCCGCTCGCCATCAAGTCGATTTCGCGGGTTGGCGCCAAGCCGAAGAAAGTCATGAACGTCAAATGACGGCTGCGAGATGATGGCCATCACATCGGAGGCACGGATTTAGCGCTTCAATGGCTAGGTTCGCCTTGAACCGTGAGGTCCCGCCATGCGCCGCATTGCCGCCAGATTTCTTGCCGCTGCCGTCCTTCTGTCCTTCCTTACAGCCAGCTTCGCCAACGCCCAGGACCGCGATATCGCCGGCGCGCGCGATTATCCGGGCATCGGCCGCTTCGGCGGCAGCGTCATCACCGGCTATGAGGCCAAGGACTTCGACGCGGTGAAGCTGCAGGCCGCGCCGTTCAAGGACGGCAAGCCGACCGATGCGCGAACCATCGAAGGCCGCGTCACCCGCATCGCCTATCGCACCGGGCCTGGGCCCTCGATCCTCGAAGTGTCGCGCAACTTCGAGAACCAGCTCAGCAAGGCCGGCTTCGAACCGCTGCTCGCCTGCAACACCGACGACTGCGGCGGCATTCCCTTCACCGAGAAGATCGACGTGCTGCCGGTCCCCGCCATGTGGGTCGACGGCTTCGATTTCCGCTACGTCGCCGCACACAAGCGTGACGGCAACGCCGACATCTACGCGACGGTGGTGACCAGCAAGAACAACGACAACATCACCGCGCAAGTCGTCGTCGCGGTGGTTGGCGCGATGGACAACAAGATGGTCGATGCGGCGGCGATGGCCAAGGGCCTCGGCGACAAGGGCCACATCGCGCTCTACGGCATCTATTTCGACACCGACAAGGCGACCATCAAGCCGGAGAGCGCACCGACGCTCGGCGAAATGGCGAAGCTGCTCAACGGTCAGCCCGCGCTCAATGTCTATATCGTCGGCCACACCGACAACCAGGGCAGCTACGAGCACAATATGACGCTGTCCCGGCAACGCGCAGAGGCGGTCGCTGCTGCTCTGGCGGGGAGCTACAAGATCGCGCGCGGGCGGATGAAAACCGCGGGTCTCGGCTTTCTCGCGCCCGTCGGCTCCAATGCCACCGAGGAAGGCCGCGCCCTCAACCGCCGCGTGGAACTGGTGGAACCCTGATCAACAAACGTTGCAGAGGTATCGCGCGATAGCAGCGGGAGTCAGCTATGAAACATCCGGGGCGCCGATGACGTTGCCTGAGCGGATGGCGAAGCGTAATTTGAAAAAATGAAAGCGTTGCGCCTTCCCCTGCTCCGCCTGCTGGCGATCAATCTTGCGATCGGCATCATCGCCGCCATCGTCATGATCGGCGGACTGATGTGGCTGAACCCGGCACACTTGCGCGACCTGATCCTGGCCGACCGGGGCGGGGCCGCGGCGTTCGCGCTGCTGCTGTTCGGCCTGATCGTCACCTTCGGCAGCGTCGCCATGGGCACCGCCATCATGGCCTTGGGCCGCAAACCGAAACCGCCGGCACCCGGCGGCGGTAAAGCGTCCCCGGTTCTCGTCCGCGCGGCGGCCCGCCGCTAGTTGGGATTGGCCCCGAGCTTCTCGGCGAACAGCACGATGGTCTTGCGGTAGATCTCCGAGCGGTTCCACTCGCGCATCACCTGGAAATTCTCCGAGCCCTCGGCGAAGCGCTGGCCGGTGCGCCAGCCATTGACGCGGAGCAAGTTCGCCGTCGAGGCCAGCACGTCCGGCACCGAGTGGCGCAGATCGACATGGCCGTTGCCGTCGTAATCGACGCCGTACTTGATGTAGCTCGACGGCAGGAACTGGGTCTGCCCGATCTCGCCGGCGAAGGCGCCCTTCAGATCGGACAGCGGCAGGTCGCCGCGGTTGAGGATCTGCAGCGCCGCGATCAATTCGCCCTGGAACAGCTCGGTACGCCGGCAGTCATGGGCCAGCGTCGCCAGCGTGCGCACGACGGGCAGCTTGCCCATGTCGCCGCCGCCATTGTCGGTCTCCAGCGTCCACACCGCCATCAGGATCTCTTTCGGCACGCCGAACTGCCGCTCGATGCGCGACAGCAACTGCGCGTGTTTCTGCATCAGCGCCGTGGCGCGTTTGATGCGGGCGGGGATGACGCGGGTGCGCGCGTACTCCTCGAAGCTCTTGCGGAAGGTGTAACGCTGGCGCTTGTCGAAGGCGAGGACCTCCGGGTCGATCGACAGGCCGGCGAAAGCCTGGCTGATCACCTGCGACGACACGCCGGCGGCGCGCGCCTCACCGCCCATCTGCTGCAGGAAGCCGTTGAAGTCGCCGCCGCACTTGGCGGCCTGGGCGGAGGAGGCGAACAGCGAGGTCAGGAGAAGCGCGACGGCGAGGTGTTTTTTCATGGCGTTATCCAGCACACCCGTTCGTTCCCGCGCAAGCGGGAACCCATCTTTTGAGAGACTGGGTCCCCGCTTTCGCGGGGACGAACGGAGAATAAGCGATGGCCGTCGAGACCTCCCTCACGCCGGCACCGTCTGTGCCAGATAGTCGATCGCCGCAGCGCCGCCGCCGGAACCGTGCGGCAGCTTGAGCGCCTTCATGCCGATCTCCACCGCGCTCAGGGTGCCGAGCACCATCGGCGCGTTGACATGGCCCATATGGGCGATGCGGAAGCCGCGGCCCTCGGTCTTGCCGAGGGCGCGGCCGAGCACGACGCCGCACTTGTTCTGGCAGTAATCGACCAAAGCCTGCGCGCTCTCGCCGCCGCGGGTGATCACCGGCGTCACCGTGTCGCAACGCTCGGACGCCTCGCTGACGTTGAAGTCGAAAGTCTGGCCCTCCGACCACACCGCCACGGCGCGGCGCGTCGCCTCGGCCAGCGCGCGATGCCGCGCGAACACGTTGTCCTGGCCTTCGCTGAAGATGAGATCGAACGCGGCGCGCAGGCCGAACAGCAACGGCTCCGGCGGCGTGCCGCAATATTTCTGGTAGTGCACCGGCCCGTCGCGGAAGGTCCAGTCCCAATAGGGCGTGCGCATGTTCGCCTTCTTGTGCGCCTCCCGGGCCCGGGGGCCGGCGGCGGCGAAGCCGAGACCCGGCGGCGTCATCAGCCCTTTCTGCGAACCGGACATCGAGACATCGACGCCCCACTTGTCCATCTCGAACGGCACGCAGCCGAGCGAGGCCACCGTGTCGACGCAGAACAGCGCGTCGTGGCCGGCGGCGCGGATCGCCTCGCCGATCGCCTTGATGTCGTTGATGACGCCCGAGGCGGTGTCGATCTGCGCCACCAGGATGGCCTTGATCTCGCCCTTGGTGTCGGCGCGCAGCCGCTTCTCGACCTGGTCCGGCTGCACGGCGCGGCGGAAATCGCCGGGCAGGATCTCGACCTCGGCGCCGAGCATCTTGGCCGCCTCGCCCCAGCCGATGGCGAAACGGCCGCTTTCCAGCACCAGCACCTTGTCGCCACGCGACAGCACATTGGTGAGCGCCGCTTCCCAGGCGCCGTGACCGTTGGCGGCGTAGATGTAGCAGCGGCCCTCGGTGGCGAAGATGCGCTTCAGATCGCGCAGCAGCGAATCCGTGAGCGCGACCATCGGCCCGGTGTAGATGTCGAGCATCGGCCGGTGCATCGCCTGCAGCACGGCATCGGGAACGTTGGTCGGGCCCGGAATGGCGAGGAATTCGCGGCCGGCGGCGACGGACGAGACTGGTTCGGACATGCGGGGAAGAAACCTTCTGCGGAAGGCCGCTCCCTAGCATGATTTGCCTGGCCCGGTTGATCACGATTCTTGATCGATTCCATCAGCGTTTCGGCAGCTCCGGCGCGGCGGGGGCGGCGGCGGCCGTCTCGGCGGCGCGGCGCTCGTGGAACGCACGGGCAGCCTGCATGTCGTCGAGCAGGCGGCGCCTCATCCGGGCATCGCGCCGCGCGGCGATCTGCGGCGGCACGTCGTCCTCCGGCGGCAGCGGCGGCGCCGCGGCGCATTCGATATCCGGCGCGAAGCAGCGCCGGGAGCGCCGGCACATGGCGTGCTCGCAACCCTGCCACCAGCGCTGCTGATCCGCGATGAGCCGCATGATCTTGCGCGCGAGGCGCAGGCGCTGCGTGTCGATATCCTGCGGCTTCGTATCGTCGTTATCGTCCCGGTCGGGACGCCGGCTGTCGCTCATGCGCGGCATGATGCTGTCTCCATGGCTTGGCAGATTGGCTTGGCTAAATGGCTTGGCGCGTTGGCTTGACGAGATGGATTGGCGAAGCGAGAGCGGGCGAAAGGCGCCTGCGTGATGGTGAAGAAGGCGGCCGGCCCTGAAAACGGGCGCGCGGCCTCACCCGTGTTGTTTGAGCGGCGCCGGGTACGCCGTCGTCGGAGGTCTTGGGCCTTGCCCTCACTTCGTCTCCACGCGGAGAAAAGTGCGAGGGCGCGGAGCGCCGTGAAACGCGGAGGTTTGCGAGACCTCCTGAGCGGCCGGCGCGGCCGCCCGAGACGCTGGCGAGGCGTCTTCTCTCCGCTTGCGATCGCGGAGAGGCGCCTCACGGCGCTCCACGTTGTGGCGATTTCTGTCCGCGGGGCCGTAGCTTCCGGATGACGGCTGCGATCGGCGCCCCTCGCGGGACGACGACCTCCGGCGGGCTTTCGCCCGCCTTCACCGGCACCGCGTCCAGCCCACTGAAGGGCGGGGGTTCGTAGTAACCCCGGACGGCTGCCCGCGGCCTCCCGGAGGCGGGGTTACGAGCCCCGCCCGCAGGCGCCACACCCTGCCCCACGTTCAGCGAGCGTCTGCAGAACGCCCCTCGCCTGGGACAAGGCGATTTGCAAGGTATAGAAGCCTAGGATGGAAGTCAAGGGGCTAAATTAGACCCTTGAGCGTTCGATAGCCCGAGACACTTTTCCAAAGTTCGACGCGCCCAAACCGTCATGGCCGGGCTTGGCCCGGCCATCCATGTCTAGAGTCCGTGCGAAGAAAGTTCTGGATCCCCGCTTTCGCGGGGATGAGCGGAGAATGGATCACGCCTCGTTCAGCGATGCGCCGCGGGCGCTCATCGTGTCCTGGCCCTTGCGCGTCAGCATGAACTTGGCGCCGAGCGCCGCCATATCCTGGTGCGAACAGGTGACGTAGTCGCGCGCGATCAGCGAGGCGACGCGTTCCGCCCGCTCCGGCTTGTCCTCGTCATGCGCATATTCGCCGATGTCGGCGAGCAGCGCGATGTCGTCGTTGTCGAGATCGTCGCCGGTCGGAACGGGGTTGTCGGACATGGATGCGGCCTCCCTCCGGGGATAACGGAGGCGGCGGCGCGTGGTTCCGGGGCGCTTTCACCTCTCCCAGCCGAAGTCGGATATATCCGACTTCGACCATCTAATAATGCTGAACTCGGGTAAACCCGAGTTCAGGTGGGAGAGGTCGGCTCGCCACTAGCGCGTTTACGCGCGTCTTCGACGCGCTATGGCGAGCCGGGTGAGGGGTTACAAACTCTCGGGCTCACTTGCCCCCTCACCCCAACCCTCTCCCCCATGCTCGCCGGACGGCGAGCGTCCGCTCGCCTATGGGGAGAGGGAGCGCGCCGAGTACGCGGCGCTACGCCGCCGGGATCGGACGCGGCCGGCCGTTGTCGTCGATGGCGACGAAGGTGAAGTGCGCGTCGGTCACCTTCTCGTGGTGCCGCGTCTGGAAGCGACGCGCCCAGGCCTCGACGTGGATCTTCATCGAGGTGCGGCCGATCGAGTCGACATGGGTGTAGACCTCGAGCACGTCGCCCACCTTGACCGGGCGGATGAACTTCATGGCGTCGACCGCGATGGTGACGACGCGGCCGTGCGCGCGCTCGATGGCGGCGATGCCGCCGGCCTGGTCCATGCGCGACAGCACCCAGCCGCCGAAGATGTCGCCATTGGCGTTGGTGTCCGCCGGCATGGCGCTGATGCGCACCGTGAGATGGCCGCGCGGGGCGGTGTCGTCGGTCATGTCGCTGTCCTTGAAAATCGCAGAGTCCGGGCGCGGCGAGAAAAGCCCGGGCGCCGCGCCGATGCAAGGCAGCCGCGCCGGGCCGCGGTTGCCCCTCTGGCGCGCCACGCCTTTTGATTGTATTGTTGATGAATACAACCAGGAGACCGGACATGCCAGCAGCGCCGCGTGCCGCCCTCAGCCTCACCCTTCTCTGCCTCGCCGCGATGCCGGCGGCGGCCGAGGACCCGCGCAACGTCGCGGTCATCGCCTTCGTGGCGGCGGCCGACCATCCGCCGATGCCGGCCGGGCTGCAGCTCGTCTGCATGCCGGTGTCGGGCCAGGGCGCGCCGAACAGCGACACCTGCCCGGTGGTGAAGTATCAGGGCATCAGCACCTGGGCCTACAGCTTCGCCGACAACCGCGTCGCGCTGGCGCTCGTCTCCTACGACGCCGACAACAAGGTGGTGCGCAATGTCGAGAAAAGCGGCGCGCGCTATCTGTTCGACGCCACCTCGAGCGAGCGCGGCCAGACCGTGACCTTCGTCGGCCAGGCCGAGCAGTGGATCACGGTGCCGTGGAGCGAACTCGGGGCGCCGTAGCGGAGCGCCGCCTCACGCAACCGTGTAACTTCGTGTGCTGCCGGCGCCGCCGACGGCTGTTAGATCAGGGCCATCGCCTTCGAGAGGATGAGCCATGATCAACCGCCCTGCCCTGCTGCTGTCGCTGGCGCTCGCCGCTTTTCCCTATTGCGCGCAGGCCGAAACCGCGACCGTCATTCCGCCGCCGGCGCATGACGCGGCGGCGTCCGGCGGCGGCCTTCAGACCGCGGTGCTGGCCGGCGGCTGCTTCTGGGGCGTGCAGGCGGTGTTCCAGCACGTCAAGGGCGTCACCAGCGCCGTGTCCGGCTATGCCGGCGGCGCGCAGAAGGACGCCGTCTATCAGACCGTGTCCTCCGGCACGACCGGCCACGCCGAGAGCGTGAAGGTGACCTTCGATCCGAAGCAGATCTCCTACGGCAAGATCCTGCAGATCTATTTCTCGGTGGCGCACGACCCGACGCAGCTCGACCGCCAGGGTCCGGACGAGGGCCCGCAATATCGCTCGGAGATTTTCCCGCAGAACGAGGCACAGGCCAAGGAAGCGAAGGACTACATCGCGCAGCTGGACGCCGCCAAGGCGTTCAAGCGGCCGATCGTCACCAGGACGTCGACGATGAACCAGGCGTTCTATCCGGCGGAGGCCTATCACCAGGATTACGCGACCTTGCATCCCGGCAACCCGTACATCGCCATCAACGACGCGCCGAAGGTGCGCAACCTGCAGAAGATGTTCACGGCGGAATGGCGCGACAAGCCGGTGCTGGTCAGGGAGGCGACGAGCGGGAATTAGGCGTCACGCGAACGCACGCACGCCGCGCATCTCGCCCGATGCGCGGCGTCTGGCGGCTGGCGCAAAGGGATCACGCCGCACGGCGCTGATGCTTGCCCTCCCTGACCTCCTCGATGATCTTCTTTGAAAAGGCCTCGAGGTCGCCGGGATTGCGCGAGGTGATGACGCCGTTGTCGGTGACGACCTCGCTGTCCTCCCATTGCGCGCCGGCGTTCATCACGTCGGTCCTGATCGAGTGATAGGAGGTCATCTTCTTGCCCTTGGCGATGCCGGTTTCGACCAGCAGCCACGGCGCATGACACACCGCCGCCACCGTCTTGCCGGCGTCGTAGAATGACTTGATCAGCGCCAGCGCGTCCTTGTTGACGCGCAGCAGGTCGGGATTGATCTGGCCGCCGGGCAGCACGATGGCGTCATAGTCCGAGGCGCGCGCCTCCGACAAAGCGCGATCGACCTTCACCGCGCGGCCCCAGTCCTTCTTGTCCCAGCCCTTGATCTCGCCCTGTTCCGGCGAGACGACGTCGACCTGCGCGCCGGCGCTTTTCAGCCGGTCGCGCGGCACTTCGAGTTCCGATTGCTCGAAGCCGTTGGTGGCGAGAATGAGAATGCGCTTGCCGTCGAGCGGGCCTGCCATGGCCATGTCTCCTTGTTTGTGGGGTTGTGGAGGACAACGGACAAGGCGCGCGGAGGTTTCGTGACGCGGCCGGCCTTATTCTTCCGCCGTCAGCTTGCGCCGCACGCCCCATTCGGCCAGCAGAGCCTTGAGTTCATCGGCCACAAAGAAGCGCGCGCTGTCGCGGTCATAGCCGTCCGCCAGCAGCGCGTCGTAATCGGTCAACGTATGGCGGGCATAGGCGACCAGCGACAGCCAGGCTGCGTTCTCGGGCGTGGCGACGGAAAGGCCCGGACTGTCCATGGCGTGATCGATCACCGCGGCGAACTCGAAGGCCGGCAGTCGCGGCGCGAGATGGCGCAAGGCGGCGGCGATGGCGGAGCGGGTGGGCATGGAGACACTATAACAAGCAAACGGCGGGCTTATGGCCCGCCGTTTCATTTCCATGACGGTCCCGGTTCTGCGCAGCGGCGTTTCACGCCGCAGCGCGCCCGGGACAAGGGCGTCAGTTGTCCAGGAACGAGCGCAACTTCCTCGACCGGCTCGGGTGCTTCAGCTTGCGCAGCGCCTTCGCCTCGATCTGACGAATACGTTCGCGCGTCACCGAGAACTGCTGGCCGACTTCTTCCAGCGTGTGGTCAGTGTTCATGCCGATGCCGAAGCGCATGCGCAGCACGCGTTCCTCGCGCGGCGTCAGCGAAGCAAGCACACGCGTCGTGGTCTCGCGCAGGTTCGACTGGATCGCCGCGTCGATCGGCAGCACCGCGTTCTTGTCCTCGATGAAATCGCCGAGGTGGCTGTCCTCTTCGTCGCCGATCGGCGTTTCGAGCGACAGCGGCTCCTTGGCGATCTTGAGAACCTTGCGCACCTTCTCGAGCGGCATGCCGAGCTTCTCGGCAAGCTCTTCCGGCGTCGGCTCACGGCCGATTTCGTTGAGCATCTGGCGGGACGTGCGCACGATCTTGTTGATCGTCTCGATCATGTGCACCGGGATGCGGATGGTGCGCGCCTGATCGGCGATCGAACGGGTGATGGCCTGACGGATCCACCACGTCGCATAGGTCGAGAACTTGTAGCCGCGGCGGTACTCGAACTTGTCGACCGCCTTCATCAGGCCGATGTTGCCTTCCTGAATGAGGTCGAGGAACTGCAGGCCGCGGTTGGTGTATTTCTTGGCGATGGAGATGACGAGGCGCAGGTTCGCCTCAACCATTTCCTTCTTGGCCTGGCGGGCTTCGCGCTCGCCCTTCTGCACCATCTGCACGATCTTGCGGAATTCGCCGATCTCGACGCCGGTCTGCGCCGCCAGGTCATGCACCAGCGATCGGATGTCCTTGATCTTGTCCTTCTCGTCGGCGGTGAACTTCTTCCAGCCCTTGGCCGACAGCTTGGAAATGCGGTTGAGCCAGCGCGGATCGAGCTCCGAGCCGATGTAGTTTTTCAGGAAGTCGTCGCGCGCCACGCCGTAGGATTCGGCAAGCCGCATCAGGCGGCCTTCGTTCGACACCAGCGACTTGTTGATCGAATAGAGCTGCTCGACCAGCGAGTCGATACGCGCCTGGTTGAGGCGCAGCGACTTCACGTGGCCGATGATCTCGTCCTTGAGCTTCTTGTACTTGCGCTCCTGGTTCGGCGACAGCGAAGCGCCGACGCCGGCCTTGAGCCGGTTCTCGATGTCCTGCTCCTGCAGGCGGCGCAGCTTCTTGAACTGGTCGGCGATGTTGTCGAAGGTCTCGACCACCTTCGGCTTCAGCTCGGCCTCGATCGCGGCGAGCGACATCGAACCTTCCATGTCGTCTTCGTCGTAATCGCCCTCGGCCGCGGCTTCGCCCGGATCCTTCTCCTCGTCGTCGCCGGCTTCCTTGAACGGCGTCGCGCCCGCGGGCGCAGTCGGCGCCGCCGGCGGCACGACCTGCAGATGCGGCGCGCCATTGGTGCCGTTGCCGCCATTCATCGGCTTGCCGTCGGGACCGACCGGCGTCTGCATCTGCTTGGCCTCGGGACCGGCATAGGTCGCCTCGAGGTCGATGATGTCGCGCAGGAAAACCTTGCCCTCGTTGAGTTCGTCGCGCCAGATGATGATGGCCTGGAACGTCAGCGGGCTTTCGCACAGGCCGGAGATCATCGCCTCACGGCCGGCCTCGATGCGCTTGGCGATGGCGATTTCGCCTTCGCGCGACAACAGCTCGACCGAGCCCATCTCGCGCAGATACATGCGCACCGGATCGTCGGTGCGTTCGGACGGCTCTTTCTTCTCGACGGTGGCGAGCGCCTTGCCCTTGACCTCGACGAGCTCGCGGCCCGAGTCATCGTCATCGTCGTCGTCGGCCTCGTCGGCCGGCTTCTCGCCGTCCTCGTCGCCGTCGGCGTCTTCGGTCTCGACCACGTTGATGCCCATCTCGGACAGCATCGCGAGCGTGTCCTCGATCTGCTCGGAGTTGACCTCCTCCGACGGCATTACGGCGTTGAGCTGCTCATAGGTGACGTAGCCGCGCTTCTTGGCGGCCTTGATCATCTTCTTGACGGCGGCATCCGAGAGATCGAGCAACGGCAGCGGCGTATCGGGCGCGCCTTCGGCTTCCTTCTCGGGAGCCTCCTCACCCTTGGCCTGGGCGGCCTTCGCCTTCGTCGCCATCTGCTTCTCCTGGACCTTCCCAGCCATCGCGTACTCCGCCTGCCCTAATCGACTAACTCTCAAACCCGGCATCCCCGGCGCGGATGCCAAAAAAGGGCCGCCGCCGGGGAAAAGGCAGGGCCCGAATCAGACCGCAGTGTCGTCGGCGGCGGCTTAAGCCCCGATTAACCGAATAAAACCAACGGGAAACGGTCTGGCTTCCCCGCCGGCTGAACCCGTCTGTCCCCAAGTCCCCGCCCTAGTCCGTGACTCGGCCTGTCGTTCCGGTCAAGCCAAAAGGCTCGAAAAATCGCTCATTTTAGAGCGTTCTCGAAGGCGTCTCTCAGAGCGTTTTGGCGCCCCGGCCGGAGGAAGCGCCGAAGCCTTCGATCAGCGCTTCGGTACCGTCCATGCGGGACAGCCGGTCTTTGACGTCGCGGAGCCGCAAATAATTCGCCTCGCTGGCGTCCTGGCCCAAGGCCAATTCGGCATCCTTGAGCTCCTTAAGTAGGGAATGCCACTGCCGATGCAAGGCGACAAGCTGTTGCCACGTCACCAAAACATCGTCCGGCGCGGCATCCGGCCGGACGCCCCAGACCGAGGCCGTCGTCACCGCGGCAAAGACCCGCTCCAGCGTGTCGGACAGGCCCCGGCTGGCCAGATCGGCCCGCAGGGTGTCCGGTTCGAGGCCGGCGGCGTGGTCGACCGAATGGGCGGCGATGTCGATCAGGGCTGCTTTGAGCTTTTCCGCCTCGCCGTGGCGGAACTCCAGCGAGGCCAGTTCCTCGAGGTGATCGTGCAGCAGCCAGGGGTAATTGATGGTGGCCTGCAGGATCAGCGCCTCGCGCGTCGGCACCGCGGTGCGGTGACCGCGATGCACCGGGCTCGCCGCCATCTGCTGGCTCATGACGACATAGGGACCGCCGGCGCCGCCGGGACCACGCTGGCCGACGATGCGCGGCTGCCACTTGCCGGAGCGGCCGCCAATGCCGCCGAATTGCCCGCCGCCGCCGAACGATCCGCGCTGCCCGCCGAAATGGCCGCGCGCGACAAACCCCGGCGGCTGCGCCGGGGCGAAGAAGGCGCGCAGCCGTTCGCCGAAATCCTGCCGGTAGTATTTGCGCACGGCCTCGTCGGCGATCTGCTGGGTGACCTCGTTGATCCGCGCTTCCAGCGCCGCGCGCCGCTCCGGCGTATCGAACGAGTGGCCCTCGGTCTCGCGCGCCCACAGCATCTGCGCCAGCGGCTTGGCCGCGTTGATGACATCGCGGATGGCGTCGGCGCCGGCCGAACGCAACAGATCGTCCGGATCCTGGCCCTCCGGCAGCAACGCAAAGGACAGGCTCTTGCCGGGCTTGAGCCGCGGCATCGCCAGATCGACGGCGCGATAGGCGGCGCGCACGCCGGCCTTGTCGCCGTCGAAGCAGAGGATCGGCTCGTCCGCCATTTTCCAGAGCAGCGTGATCTGATCCTCGGTCAGCGCCGTGCCGAGCGGCGCCACCGCGGCGGCATAACCGGCCGTCACCATGGCGATGACGTCGACATAGCCCTCGACCACCACCACGGGCGCGCCGTCATGCGCGGCCTGGCGCGCGGCGGCGATGTTGTAGAGCGTGTGGCCCTTGTGAAAGAGCGGCGTCTCCGGCGAGTTGAGATACTTTGCCGGAACGTCCTTCTCCAGCGCGCGGCCGCCGAAGGCGATGACGCGGCCGCGGATATCGGTGATCGGAAACATCACACGGTCGCGGAAGCGGTCGAACGGCACCGGAATGTCGTCGCCGGCGATCAAGAGCCCGGCCTCGACCATGTCGGCGGTGGAAATGCCGTGCGAGCCGAGATGCTCCTTCAGCGCGTAGCGGTCGTTCGGCGAATAGCCGAGGCGGAATTTGACCTGCGTCGCGGCATCGAGACCGCGATCGGCGAGATAGCCGCGCGCCTTGGCGCCGAGACGCGACGACAACGTGGTCTCGAAGAATTTCGCCGCGATCTCCATGACGTCGTGCAGCGTCTTGCGCCTGGCGTCACGGCGCTGGTCGTCCTCCGACACCTTGGGCAGCGGCATGCCGGCCATCTGCGCCAGCTGTTCGACGGCTTCGGGGAACGACACGCCCTCGGTCATCATGACGAAGTCGAAGATCGAGCCGTTCTTGCCGGAGGAGAAATCGAACCAGGCTTCCTTCTGGTCATTGACGAAGAAGGACGGCGTCTTCTCCTTGTTGAACGGCGACAGGCCTTTGTACTCGCGGCCGGAGCGGACGAGCTTCACCCGGCGCCCGACCACTTCCGACACCGGAAGGCGGGATTTCAGCTCTTCGAGGAACTGGGGCGTGAAGCGCATGGACGCGGGTGTACCGATTCGAACCTCCCTTAATATAGGGAGTCCGGGCGGGAGTTTCCGGAACCTGCGCGGCGGCCAGGAAAGGCCGGAGTTTGCGAGGGTTTTCCTAGTTATGCACAGGGTGCCGGGTTTTCCGGCGACGCCAGTGCCTCCCCGGCGTCATCGCCAGGCGCTTGAGAATTTCCGCCGCGACCAGGTAGCCGGCGACCAGCGCGGCGATGGCGAGCCAGAGCAGACCCGGCACCGGCACGAAGCCGAACGGCGCGCCGAGCGGCGTCAGCACAAAGGCGAAGGCCGCAAGGAGCGCGGCGAGCGAGGTCAGCGTCAGCGCCGCGCGCGGCCGCGCCTGCCACAGCGGCAGCGCGGTGCGGATGGCGAAGATCACCAGGATCTGCGTCATCATCGACTCGATGAACCAGGCGGTGCGGAAAGTGTCGGCGCCGGCGTGAAAGCCTTTCAGCAGCAGCACGAAGATGGCGAGATCGAACAGCGACGACAGCGGCCCCATGATCAGCGTGAACCGCATCAGCTCCGACATTTCCCAGCCGTGCGGCTTGCGAATGTCGCGCGGCTCGGCGCGGTCGAAGGGAATGCCGACTTCGGACAGATCGTAGAGCAGGTTGTTGAGCAGCACCTGAATCGGCGTCAGCGGCAGGAACGGGATGAACAGCGACGCCGCCGCCATCGACAGCATGTTGCCGAAGTTCGACGACGTGCCCATGCGCAGATACTTCATGATGTTGCTGTAGGTGCGCCTCCCCTCCTCGACGCCGTCGGCGACGACGCCGAGATCGGGATCGAGCAGGATGAGGTCGGCGGCGGCGCGGGCGACGTCGGCGGCGGTATCCACGGCAAGTCCGGCATCGGCGGCATGAATCGCCGGTGCGTCGTTGATGCCGTCGCCGATGAAGCCGACGGTGTGGCCGCGGGCCTGCAGCGCGCGAATAATGCGCGTCTTCTGGTCCGGCGATACGCGGGCAAACAGATCGGTGTGCAGAACGCGGGCTGCTAGCGCGGCATCGCTGAGTTCGGCGATCTGCGCGCCGGTGAGCGAACCGCGCAGCGGGATGCCGAGCGTCTGCATCAGATGCCGCACCGCGGCCTCGGCATCGCCGGAGATGATCTTGACGCGAACGCCCTGCTTCTCGAGCCGGGCGATCGCCGCGGCGGCGGACGCCTTCGGCGGATCGTCGAACACGCAGAGCCCGGCGAACACCAATTCGCTCTCGTCGGCGGCAGTGATCTTGTCAGCGGCGAAGTGGCGCCAGGCGACGCCGAGACAGCGGCGGCCCTGCCCGATCTGGGCGTCGTGCAGTTTCAAGAGCGCCGCGCGGCCGGCATCGTCGAGCGGCTGCACGCCGCCATCGCCAGACTCGCGCGCAGTCGCGGCGGCGATGATCGCTTCCGGCGCGCCCTTGATGACCAGCAGGCGCATGCCATCGCGCTCGACCAGCACGGAAACGCGGCGGCGTTCGAAATCGAACGGGATATCGGCGATGCGCCGCCAACCGCTTAGCGCAACGCCTGTCGCCGCGGCGATGATCGCATCATCGAGCGGCGTGCGGATGCCGGTCTCGAAATGGCTGTTGAGCGCCGCGAGCTCGAGGACGCGCGCGCATGGCGTGCCGTCGCTGCCGGAATGGGCGATCAGGGACATGCGCGCTTCGGTCAAAGTGCCGGTCTTGTCGGTACACAGCACGTCCATGGTGCCGAGGTCGTGGATCGCGGCGAGCCGCTTCACCACCACCTTGCGCTTGGCCATGCGCTGCGCGCCGCGCGACAAGGTCACGGTCATGATCATCGGGAGGAGTTCGGGCGTCAGGCCGACGGCGAGCGCGGCGGCGAACAGGAAGGAATCGAGCACGGCGCGGCCGAAGGCGAGATGCGCCAAAAGCACGAACAGGACGAGGAACCCGGTGATGCGCACGATCAGCACGCCGAAGGCGTGCAGGCCGCGCTCGAAGGCGGTCGGCGGCGGCTCGGTCTCGAGCGCGGCGGCGATGGCGCCGAAGCGCGTCTGCGCGCCGGTCGCCGTGACCAGCATGGTCGCCTCGCCGCTGACCAAGGCCGTGCCGGAAAACAGCGCGCTGAAGGCTTCGGCCGGCGCTTCCGCCGCGCAGGCGCCGGCGCGCTTCGCCACCGGGTAAGGCTCGCCGGTGAGCAGCGACTCGTTGGCATGCGCGTCGCGCGCCTCGAGCACGATGCCGTCGGCCGGCACCAGGTTGCCGGCTTCGAGCTGAACGATGTCGCCGGGCACGACGTCCTCGACGGCGAGCAGCGCGACGCCGCCATCGCGGCGCACGGCAACATGCACGGCGACCGAACGTTTGAGCGCCTCGACCACATTCTCGGCGCGCTCCTGCTGCACGATCTCCAGTGTGATCGAGACGACCAGAATGACGTTGATGATGGCGAAGCTCGCCCAGTCGCCGGTCAGGCCGGAGACCGCCGCGGCGGCAATCAGGATCGCGACCAGCGGATCGGCGAAACGCCGCGCGATGCGCACGATCAGGCGGCGGCGATGGCTGTCGCCGATGAGGTTGCGGCCAAAGGCGGCGCGGCGGCGCGCCGCTTCATCCTGCGTCAGCCCGGCCGGCGTCGCGGCGAGTTGCGCCAGCACGTCGGTCGCCGGCAGCGACCAGAAGCGTTCGGGCAAGGGCGTTGGCTCGGGCACGCGGCGCCTCGGGATGGCTGAACGATCAGCGATCATCCGTTGAGACGGGCGCCGCGGCTTTGATGGGGGTCAAGCCGGAACGTGTCGGGCCGCCGTCATGGCCCGCGCAGGCGGGCCATCCAGCGCCCCCCGCAAACGTCATCGCCCGCGAAAGCGGGCGATCCGGCAATTGAAGGAAGCTTGAATACGAAGAGCTGGATCCCCGCTTTCGCGGGGGATGACCGGAGTATGTTGGCGGGGATGGTCGAACAGCGCAGGCGTCAGAAATCAGGACAACTTCGCCTTCACCATCCCGCTCGCCTTGCCGAAGTCCATCTGGCCGGCGTACTTGCCGCGCAGGATGCCGATGACCTTGCCCATGTCCTTCATGCCGGCGGCGCCGGTTTCCGCGATGGCGGCATCGATCGCGGCGGCGACTTCGGCGTCCGACATCTGCTTGGGCAGATAGGCCGAGATCACGGCGATCTCTTCCTCCTCCTGCTTCACCAGATCGGCGCGGTTGCCCTTCTTGTACATCTCGACCGATTCCTGACGCTGCTTGATCATCTTCTGCAGGATCGAGAGCACGGCCGCGTCGTCGAGCGCCTTGCCGGTGGTGCGCGCCTCGATGTCGGCGTTCTTCAGGGTCGAGTTGACCATGCGCAAGGTCGAGACGGCGCGCTCGTTCTTGGCCTTCATCGCCTCGGTCAACGCCTTGTTGATGTCGTCGCGGATCATGGTCTTTTCCCTTTGAGTCACTTGACCGGCTGGTGGCCCTGGTTCTCGCCGAAGGCTTCCTCGCGGTAGAGGCCGAGCGAATGCATGACCGGCAAATCGTTAAAGCAGAACAAACAGGCGTCCTCGCTGGCCGAAGAATTGCCGTGTTCGTGGAACGCCCAGGACGGCACGCAGAAGATGTCGCGCTTCTTCCAGTCGAGCCGCTTGCCGCCGATGATCGAATAGCCCTCGCCCTTGGCGCATTGATAGATCGACGAGCCCGTATGACGATGCGCCCGGGTCTTCTCGCCGGGCCGCAGCATCTGCATCGAGGCGCCGATGGTCTGCATCACCGGGCCGCCGGTGAGCGGATTGACGTAGTTCATCAGCACGCCGTCGAAGGGCGAGCCGTCGGTCGCCTTGGCGAATTTGGTGAGCGACTCGTAAGTCGGCTCCCACTCGTATTTGAGGAGCGGCGAATAAGGCTTCTGCCAGTCCTGCAACGCCGGCTGCAGGCCGGGGGCGCCCCAGGTCAGCGTCGCGTCGTCGACGGCGTAAGTCACGGGCTGCTTCAGATCGGGATGCACCTTGTAGAAGTTGGCCTCCAGCGCATTGACCAGCGGAATATCGAGGCCGTCCTGCCAGATGCAGTCGGTGCCGGAAGCCTCGACGCCGTGCTCGTGCCATGAGCCGTTCGGCGTCAATACAAAATCATTCTCGCCGAGCGTCATCTTGTGGCCGTCGACCACGGTGTAGGCGCCCTTGCCTTCCATGATGAAGCGCAAGGCCGAGGCCGAGTGCTGGTGCGCGCTCGCCGTCTCGCCGGCCTTCATCACCTGCAGCCCGGAATAAAGCCAGCCGACCGCGGCGGCATGATCGCGCCGGCCGGGATTGTTGAGATAGATGACGCGGCGGCCGGCCTTTTCCGGCGCCACCAACTCAAGCGAGCGCAGCACCGGCTCGCGCAGGTCCTGGTAGCGCCAGAGAACCGGCACCGAGTCGGATTTCGGCTCCCAGGGCTCGATCTTGTTGGCCACGGTCCACAGCGCCGCGGCCTCGAATTTCTCGAGGTCGTTGTAGTAGGCGACCAGGTCGGCCGTATCCTCGACATTGGCCCGGCCGGCGACGTTTTCCCGGTACTGGTCGTGTCTGGCCGCGGTCATGCCTCGTCTCCCCGTTCAAATGCGCGGGGACGGCGAAAGCCGCCCCTTGCCTCGCCCGCCATAATACGCAACTAAGAGGCTTATGACACAGGACAAAGCCGCCCCAAGCGGAGCCTGGGCTGAGCCCAAGGCCACCGCGCTCATCGTGCTCGCCGATGGAACCGTGCTGGAAGGCCACGGCATCGGCGCCGAAGGCCACGCCGTCGGCGAGGTCTGCTTCAACACCGCCATGACGGGCTACGAGGAAATCCTCACCGACCCGTCCTATGCCGGGCAGATCGTCACCTTCACCTTCCCCCACATTGGTAACGTCGGCACCAACGAGGAAGACATCGAGTCGCTGAACATGGCGGCCCGCCCGGGCGCCTGCGGCGTCATCCTGCGCACCGACATCACCCAGGCCTCGAACTACCGCGCCACCCGCCCGCTCAACGACTGGCTGAAGGCGCGCGGCATCGTCGGCCTCACCGGCATCGACACCCGCGCGCTGACGGCGCTGATCCGCGAGAAGGGCATGCCCAATGCCGTGATCGCGCATTCGCCGACGGGCACGTTCGACCTCGAGGCGCTGAAGAAGGAAGCGCGCGAGTGGCCGGGCCTCGTTGGCATGGACCTGGTGCCGATGGTGACGTCGGCGCAGCGCTTCACCTGGGACGAGACCGAATGGGTCTGGGGCGAAGGCTACGGCAAGCAGACCGCGCCTGAATTCCATGTTGTCGCGGTGGACTATGGCATCAAGCGCAACATCCTGCGCCTCCTGGCCAGCGCCGGCTGCAAGGTCACCGTGGTGCCGGCGACGACGAGCTATGACGACATCATGGCGCTCAAGCCCGACGGCATCTTCCTGTCGAACGGCCCGGGCGATCCGGCCGAGACCGGCAAATATGCGGTGCCGGTGATCAAGCAGGTGGTGAATTCCGGCACGCCGACCTTCGGCATCTGCCTCGGCCATCAGATGCTCGGCCTGGCGCTCGGCGGCACGACGCTGAAGATGCATCAGGGCCACCACGGCGCCAATCATCCGGTCAAGGACGTCACCACCGGCAAGGTCGAGATCACCTCGATGAACCACGGCTTCGCGGTCGACAAGGACTCGCTGCCCGGCAATGTCGAGCAGACGCATTTCTCGCTGTTCGACGGCTCGAACTGCGGCATCGCGCTCAAGGACAAGCCGGTGTTCTCGGTGCAGTACCACCCCGAGGCCTCGCCCGGCCCGCGCGACAGCCATTATCTCTTCCAGCGCTTCGTCGACCTGATGCGCGAGAAGAAAAAGGCGAAGGCCTAGCGCAGGCGACGCCATTTTCGACGATCATGGCCGGCCTTGCGCCGGCCATTTCTTTTTGCGCGGCGCCGGGGCCGCGCCGCGTTGACAGCGCCGTTTCATAAAATAACATATTTACTTAACAAAGGTATTTCGCCGCTCGCACTCAAGGGCCGACGACGATGCGCGATTCCGTTCATCACCGGCTCGATGCCGCGCCCGACACGGTGCACTGGGGCTATTTCAACGCCGCGTTGCCGCCGCGGCTGACCATCGACAGCGGCGACCGCGTCACCATTTCCGCGGTCTCCGGCGGTCCTGACATCCTGCCGCCGCCGCCGCTCAAGGTGCCGCAGGCGCAGCGCGACATCCACGCCAAGGTCACCGACCGCATGCCCGGCGCGATCCTTACCGGCCCGGTCGCCGTGCGCGGCGCCAAAAAGGGCCAGACGCTGCAGGTCGATATCGAGCACATCGAGCCGCTGTGCGGCTGGGCCTATCATTCGATCCGGCCGCTGGTCGGCGCCCTGCCCCACGATTTCGACGAGACCCGCGTCATTCACCTGACGGTCGATGAGCAGCGCAAGGCATGGCGGCTGCCGTGGGGCCACGAGGTGCCGTACAAGCCGTTCTTCGGCATCATGGCGGTGGCGCCCCCTGCCAACTGGGGCAAGATCTCATCGCTGCCGCCGCGGCAAAACGGCGGCAATATCGACAACTGCGAGCTCGGCGCCGGCTCGACCTTGTACCTGCCGATCTTCACCGACGGCGCGCTGTTCTCGACCGGGGACGGCCACGGCGCGCAGAGCGACGGCGAGATCGGCATGGCCTGCGAGGCGGGGCTGATCGGCACCTTCCGCCTGACCGTCCGCGACGACATGCCGCTGCAATGGCCGATGGCCGAAACGCCGACGCATTACATCACGATGGCCTTCGATCCCGACCTCGACGACTGCGTGGTCATTGCCTTGCGGCTGATGCTCGACCTCATGGTGTCGCGCACCTCGCTCGATCGCTACCAGGCCTATGCGATGATGAACCTCGCCGCCGAACTGCGCGTCACGCAAGTGGCGAACGGCGACAAGGGCATCCACTGCATGATGCACAAGAAGTACTTCGCGCCGCTGCCGGGCTGAGCTTGGCAAGGAAACAGCTTGGCAAGCAAACACCCGCTCTCGCGGTAGAGAGCGGGTGTGAAGCGATGCCGCCGGTGAGCGGCAGGCTTACTTCTTCGTCGTATACAGGATGTCGATCAGTTCTTTCTTTTCAGCGTCCGTCAGCGGCTTGTCGATGAACTTGCCGCTGATCGCCTGCTCGACCAGCGTGTCGAGGCCGCGGATCGGGCCGAACGAGAGCGCATCGCGCTTGTAAAAGGCCAGCCCCTTGGCGGCGATCGATGGCGTCACCTTGTTCCAGGCGGCATAGCTCTTCGAGGCCTCGTCGACGTTGGCATAGGCCCAGTCGATGCACTTATCGAGCGTCTCCATGAACTTCATCGCCACCGCGCGCCGCTTTGTCACGAAGTCGTTGCTGGCGATGATGACGCGGCCGGTGAGCTGCGCCTGCGACTTGACGTCGTCGCCCGAGAACAGCACGCGGATCTCGCCCTTTTCGACGGCGTCGAGACCGGACGGCGGCACGGAGAAACCGACATCGATCTGCTTGGTCATCGTCATCGTGAAGGTGGCGTCCATCGCCCCTGTCGAGATCGCCTTGAAGTCCATTTTACGCTCGGCCTTCAGCGCCAGCAGGATGGCCTCGCTGGCGCCGCCGGGGCGCGAGAACGCCACCGTCTTGCCCTGGATGTCGTCAATGCTCTTCAGCGGGCTGGCGGCCGGCACGTAGAAGAACGAGTCGTTCTGCCCGATGAATTCGGTGCTGATGATCTTGAACCTGCCGCCCTGGCGATAGGCGGCGAGCACCGAGTTGGTGCCCGGCGAATAGCCGATGTCCATGCCGCCGGCGAGCACTGCCTGCACGTTCTCCGAACCGCCGCGGGTCGAGACCACGTCGACATCGAGACCGGCCTTGGCGAATTCGCCGCGATCCTTGCACAAGGTCGGCTGGGTGGTGTCCCAGAGACCGAGGAAGGTCGTCGCCACCTTTACTTTTTCCATGGACTGGGCCGATGCCGTCTGACCGAATGCGGCCAGGCAAAGCGCCGACGCGAGAACAACCCGAATAGTCATCGCCACACCCCCTGCTGTTTAAGAGCTCGCCGGCGGTCACCGGACGCCCGCAGCGCCGCGGACCGCGATTATTTTATAAAACTAAGCTATCTGAATAGTATTGTGCGATAAGTTTTCGAGTCAAAGGGAATATCGCCGCGGCCGCACCGTCGCCCGGCGCGAAATCGTTCGGCGACTCAATCGGCGATGGGAGAGGATTGCCCGCCGCGAGCAGCCCGCTACCTTTGCGGGCGCGGCGCCGTTGTCGCGGCGTGCGTCAGGCCAACCGAACCTGCCGCCGCGAAGAACGTTGGTGTCGCATGCAAACGCCCATCACCTATTTCTTCACGGACGACGGCGCGGTGCCGAACAATCCGGCGCTGCCGATGCTGGTCTACAAGGCGGCGCTCGATCTGAGTGCCGCTCGCGATCCGGAAGCCGCCATCGAGAAACTGTTCGACGCCAACGACTGGGGCCATGGCCGCTGGCGCAGCGGCATTTTCCCCTACGCGCATTACCACGCGATGATCCACGAAGTGCTCGGCATCGCCCGTGGCACGGCGCGCGTGCGCTTCGGGGGCGACCGCGGCGAAATCCTCGATCTCGAACCCGGCGATGTCGCGGTGCTGCCGGCCGGCACCGGGCATCAGCGGCTCGCGGCGTCTCCCGATCTGGTGGTCATCGGCGGCTATCCGCCGGACGGCACCTATAATCTCTGCCGCGGCGACCGCGCGGCCGATCGGGAAGCAGCGCTCAAGACCATTCCGCAGGTGCCGGTTCCGATGAGCGATCCGGTCGGGGGCCGGGACGGGGCGCTGCCATCATTGTGGCGCACTTCCTAGTGTGCCATCTCTCTTCCGTTCGTCCCCGCGAAAGCGGGGACCCAGTGACATAATGGAAAGCCTGTCGGGCTGGCCCTGGATCCCCGCTTTCGCGGGGATGAGCGGAGTTTGGAGATCTGCCTGAGGTCTGCGCGGCATGGACTGGATCAGCTTCTACGATTTCAAGCACTCGGTGATCTATGTGAACGGCCGCCACCGCGACGTTCACTACCGGACCATCGCCACGGACATCCGCGCGCTGGTGCCGTCACCCGATGCCGTCGTCATGGACTATGGCTGCGGCGAAGCGACGTCGGCGGCGCTGGTCGCGGAAGCCTGCCAGCACCTCACGCTGGTCGAGGCGGCGCCGAATGTGCGCGCGGCCTTGCGCGAGCGCTACGCCGCGAACCCGAAGATGTCGGTGATGAACCCGGAGGAAGCGGCGGCGACGCCCGATCATTCCGTCGACATGATCGTGCTGCACTCGGTGGCGCAATATCTGACTGCCGAGGAGCTCGCCGCCATGATGGCGACGTTCCGCCGCCTGCTGAAACCGACCGGCACCTTCGTGCTCGGCGATATCGTGCCGCCACAAATGGCTTCGGTCTGGGCGGCGTTGTCGCTGCTGAAGTTCGGCGCGCAGAACGGCTTCTTCTGGGCCGCGGTCGGCGGCCTGATCCGCATTCTGGTGTCGGACTATTTCACGCTGAAGAAGACGCACGGCCTGTCGCACTACACCGAGGCCGACATGCTGGCGCGATTGAAGGCCGCGGGCTTCGCGCCGCAGCGCGCCGCGCACAATATCGGCCACAACCAGCACCGCATGACGTTTTTATCCAAGCCGGTGTGAGTTCCTGCCGCGCGGCGCGTGGTTAACAACGTCGTTAACCGCAACCGAAAATGTCGCAGCCTGTTAACGACCATGTGATCGCAACCGTGTAGGCTTCGTCCATGGCCCGGTGGCGGAGCGCGTACGCAAAGGACCCTGCAAGGTCCTTCACCCTGGTTCAAATCCAGGCTGGGCCTCCACTTTCTTCCCCTCGTTGACTCCATTCCCCGCGACCCGCGACACTGGGCCCGACAACAGGACGGGACGGGACGCGGGATGGTGGAGAGAATGCTGATCGGCGCCGGCGCCGGTTACTCAGGCGACCGCATCGACGCGCCGATCGCCGTGGTGCGCGACCTGCGCGCATCCGGCGAACGCGCCGCGATCATCTTCGAGACGCTCGGCGAACGGACGCTGGCGCTGGCGCAGTTGCGCCGCCGCGACAATCCGAACTTCGGCTACGAACCGAAGCTCAAAGCCCTGCTGACGCCGGTGCTGAAGGACTGCGTCGAGGGCAAGATCGCCATCATCGGCAATTTCGGCGCCGGCAATCCGCCGGCGGCCGCCAAGCTGATCGCCGATCTCGCCGCCGAGCAGAAGGTGAACGCGAAGATCGGCGTCGTCACCGGCGACGACCTGCTCGGTCCCGAAGGCCTCGAAGTCTTGCGCGCCTCGAGCAACGAATTGCCGGACGACAAGCTGCTTGTCTCGGCCAATGCCTATCTCGGCGCCGCGCCGATCGTCGAAGCGCTCGGTGAAGGCGCCGATGTCGTTGCCACCGGCCGCGTCGCCGATCCGTCTCTGACCTTGGCGCCGCTCATTCACGCTTTCGGCTGGGGCTACGACGACTGGCACCGCCTCGGCCAGGGCACCATGGCGGGGCATCTGCTCGAATGCGGCGCTCAGGTCACCGGCGGCTACTTCGCCGATCCCGGCTTCAAGGACGTACCGCGGCCGGAGGCCATCGGCTTTCCCATCGCCGCCATCGAGCGCGATGCCAGCTTCGTCATCGGCAAGGCGCAAGGCGGCGGCCTCGTCGATCGGCGCACCGTCGCCGAGCAACTGCTCTACGAGGTGCACGATCCGGCGGCGTACCTGACGCCGGACGTCACCGCCGACATCAGCAACGCCTCGATCGTCGAACTCGGCAGCGACCGCGTGCGCGTCGACGGCATAACCGGCCATAAGCGGCCGGACACCTTGAAGGTCACCGTCTGCTACGACGGCGGCTATATCGCCGAGGGCGAGATCTCCTATTACGGGCCGAATGCGCTGGCGCGGGCGCGCCTTGCCGCCGATGTGGTGAGGAAGCGCAGCCCGAAGGACATCCGCATGCGCTGCGACATCATCGGCGTGCTCAGCGTGCTCGGCGACGACACCGGCCGCGCCTGGAGCGACCTCGACACTTTCGGCGAGCCGACCCATGACGTGCGGTTGCGCGTCGCCTTTGCCGGCAGCGACAAGGCGCTGGTCGAGCGCGGCCTGCAGGAAGTCGAGGCGCTGTATTGCGCCGGGCCGGCCGCCGGCGGCGGCATCCGCCTGGCGCTGCGGCCGCGTATCGCCGCGACCTCGTGCTTCATTCCGCGCAGCGCGGTGCGGCCCAAAGTCGAGATCGTGGAGGCGCGTTCATGACCGAGGTTCAGCTTCACGCCCTCGCCCATGCCCGCACCGGCGACAAGGGCAACCGCCTCAACATCTCGCTGATTGCCTACGACCCGGCCGTGTATCCGCTGCTGGTGCAGCGCGTCACCGAGGCCGCGGTGGCCGCACGCTTCGCATACCGAAAGCCGTCGGCGGTGAAGCGTTACGAACTGCCGAACATGTATGCCCTGAATTTCGTGCTCGACGATGTGCTCGACGGTGGCGTGACCCAGGCGCTCAACCTCGATTCGCACGGCAAGACGCTAAGTTTCCACCTGCTCGGCCTGCGCATCCCGGTGCCGGAGAACCTCGTCAAATACGCAAAGCTTGCCCCCGCCAAAAGCTGAACCCGATCATGGACAGGGCGCGGAGCCGATAGTAAGACCCGGGCGGCTTTCAACGACAGCAGGCAGGCGACATGTCGAAACAGGAACAGCGCGCGGAGGCCGAGCGGCTGATGCGCGAGGCGATGGAGCGCAAGGGTCTCGCGGTCAAGCAGGTCGATACCCGCATCGAGACCAAGTGCGGCAAGTGCGGCGCGGTCAACAAGGTCAGCGCCAAGGTCGGCGAGACCCGCGTCATGTACAAGTGCAAGGATTGCGGGCACGAACAGCGGGCGATGTAACCCGCCGGCTTATTGCGGCGGCCACGACCGCCGGGCCGCGTCGATCTCGGAATTGAGTTCGGCGCCCGCCAGCACCACGATCGCCGTCATCCACAGCCACATCATCAGGCCGATGCCGGCGCCGAGCGAGCCATAGGTCGCGTCGTAATCGGCGAAACTGCCCAGATACCACGACAGCAGCACCGAGCCGCCGAGCCAGGCCGCGGTGGCGAACACCACGCCCGGGCTGACGAACTGCCAGTGCGCCGGGCGCCGATCCGGGCCGAAACGATAAAGCACCGCCAGCCCGAACATGACGCCGACGAACAGCGCCGGCCAGCGCAGCAGCGGCAGGAACGTCGCGTCGTAGCCGTACAACGGCAGGTAGGACAGCATCACCGGCACGACGACGATGGCGGCAAAGGCGGTCAGCATCGCCGCCAGCGCGCCGACGGTGAAGGCGAGCGACACCAAGTTGAGGCGGATGAAGGCGCGCCGCTCCTTGACGCCGTAGACGATGTTGAGCGCGTCGATGATGGCCTTGACCCCGGCATTGGCGCTCCAGACTGCGAGCGCGAGGCCAAGCACGAAAGTGAAGCTGAGATTGCCGGTCGTGCGGCTGACAATACTGGTTACCTGCTCGGTGACGATCGAGAAGGCGCCCGCGGGCATCACCGAAGCGATCAGGTTGAGATGGACGCCGATCGTGGTGGCGTCGGCGAACAGGGCGTAGCTCGACACCAGTGCCGTCAGCGCCGGGAAGATGGCGAGCAGGCCGTAGAACACGACGCCGGCGGCGAGCGCCAACAGCCGGTCGTCGTTGATCTCCTCATAGGTGCGGATGAGAACGCGCTTCCAGAACCTCCAGCCTTCGCGGCGGACAGCGGGGGCCGGCGCGGCTTGCCCCTCATCACCGGCGCCGCGCCGCTCCAGCGCCACCGACGCGGCATAGGCGCCGATCAGCGCCAGCGCGGCCAGCAGCGTCGGTGTGTGGCCACGGCGGGCGGCCGTGGTGAAACGATCGGCGAGGCTCATGCAGAAAGAACCGGAAGCAGCCGCCAAAGTTTCGCCACAGCGGCAATGATCGCGGTCGGCGGCCTTTACAGGGCCCTTATGCGCCCGAGGCCTTTTCCTCATCGAAAGCCTATGGCGGCGGCCTCATCTTTCCGCTGCGCCGGTCAATAAGCGGCGTGAAACGTCCAGGAGATGCATCATGCCCTTTCAGGAGCCTCCCAGTCGCGAAACGACAACCCCCTCGCCTTTCCTGATCGGCCGCGACAGCCGCGGCCGCTGGGTCGTCCGCCAGCAGAACGGCCAATGCGGCGGCCTGTTCGTCGATCGCGCCTCGGCCGTGCGCTTTGCCATGTTCGAGAACGGCCGCCGAGCCGACGGCATCGTCATCGTTGCCGGCGGCCTCGAGTTCGACGCGCAAGGCGGGGCCGAACCGCACCCGCACGCCGCCTGAAGAAGGCGTTCCCCGAACGGAGGTCCGCCATGTCAATGATTGGCCGCCACGTGACCCGGCTCACGGGCTTTGCGCCTGCGCTGCCGACATTCTTCACCGCTGACGGCGCCCTCGACGCCGCGAGTTTCGAGCATCTCTGCCATCGGCAGTTCCGCGGCGGCGCCAGCGCGCTGTTGGTCGGCGGCACAACCGGGGAAGCACCGACGCTCAGCAAGGACGAACACCGCGCGCTGATCGACATCGCGGTCCGCGTCACGCACGGGCGTATTCCCGTGATCGCCGGCGCCGGATCGAACTCGACGCAACGCGCCATCGACCTTGCCCGGCAGGCCGAGGCGGCGGGCGCCGACGCCATCCTGTCGGTCGTGCCCTATTACAACCGGCCGACGCAGCGCGGTCTCGTCGCACATTTCGACGCCATCCGCCGCGCCACCGGTCTGCCGATCGTTCTCTATGACGTGCCCAGACGCACCGGCTGCGCACTCAATGACGACACCGTGGTCGAGCTGGCCGGCATGCCGCGCATCATCGGCCTGAAGGATGCGACCGGCGACGCCGGCCGTCCGGCGCGGCTGCGACCGCGCGTCGGCGCCGAGTTCAGACTACTGTCGGGCGACGATGCGACGGCGATGGGCTTCATCGCGCAAGGCGGCAATGGCTGCATCTCGGTGACGTCGAACGTGGCGCCCGGGCTCGCCCGAGAACTGTACCTCGGTCATGTCACGCGCCAGAGCGCGGCGCGGCAGCGTCAACTTGCAACCGCATTCGCGCAACTCACCGCCGCGCTGTTCCGCGAAACCAACCCGGCTCCGGTCAAATATGCCTTGAGCCTCCTCGTCGCTTCGATGTCGCCGTCGGTGCGGTTGCCGCTGGTGCCGGCCGGCCCGCAGACCCAGGCCGCCATCGCCGAGGCGCTCGATCATCTCGCCGAGTATTATCCTCGCTATCTGGTCGATAGGCCGGCCCTGCTCGACGGCCGGCAGCGCTTGGCGCAGGCGATCTAGAGCCAGCCGTTCTTCCTGAACTTGAAGAACAGCACCGAGCAGGCCCCGGCGATCAGCGCGATCACGCCGTAATAGCCGTAACGCCAGTCGAGCTCCGGCATGTACTTGAAGTTCATGCCGTAGATGCCGGCAACGGCCGTCGGCACCGCGAGGATCGCCGCCCAGGCGGCGAGCCGCCGCGCCACGTCGGTCTGCTGCGCCTGGCCGGCCATCATGTTGGCTTCAAAGACGAAGGCGAGGATCTCGCGCAGCGAGTCGATGTCTTCCTCGGCGCGCTTGGCATGGTCGAGCACGTCGCGGAACAGGGGCTTCATCTCCTTGTCCAGTGCGATCAGGTCGGAGTGCTGCAGGCGTTTGCACACTTCGCTGACGGGGCCGACGGCGCGGCGCATGCGCAAGAGATCGCGCCGCAGCCGGTAGAGATCGTCGAAATGATGCCGGGCGCGCGACCGCTTCAGCACGTCCTCTTCCAGCTCATCGACCTCGGCTTGGATGGCGTCGATGACCGGCCGATAATTATCGACGATGAAATCGAGAATGGCATAGAGGATGTAGTCCTCGCCGAGAGCGAGCGATCCCGGGCACGACTCGCAGCGTTCGCGCACCTTGGTGTACGGGGTCGAGGCGCCGTGGCGGACCGACAGCACGAAGCCGTGCCCGACGAACAGATGCGTTTCGCCGAAGGCGATGCGCTCGCCCTCCATCTGCGCGGTGCGCGCGACGATAAAGAGCGCGTCGCCGTATTGTTCGACTTTCAGTTGCTGATGCGCGTTGGCGGCATCCTCGATCGCCAGCGGATGAAGATTGAGCTGCCCGGCGACGCGCTCGAGCAACTCCGTGCTCGGCTCATGCAGGCCGCATCCAGACCACATGGCCCTGCTTCTTGGCCCAAGCGCCGGCCTCGTCCACCGAAATGTCGGCGACCCGGCGGCCCTTGGCGTACACGCTCGCCGCCACGACGCCGGGTTCTTGAGTGGCCGGCTTTACCGGTCGTTCGATGTTCGGAAAGGCGGTTACGTTCACCGGCATTCACCTGTTCGCATGCCGGATACCAAGCGGCCGCGTCGCGGAAGGTTCCGGTCTTGATGCGGCCTTTACGCCAATCCTTTCCAGAGGTTGCGCGGCGTCCGGACAGCCGGGGCGCCGGCCGGCGTTTCGCCGCGAAGACCGGTCGCGGCCTCGAGCACGGCGCGCAGCCGCCGGTCGTCGATGAAAGCGAAATACCTCCGCAACGCCGCATCGCGCGCGGCGTGGTCGGGACCGGCGATGGCGTCGCAGAGACTGACGCTGGTGCGCACGAAGAACGAAAACGAAGGGTCGTGGCTGTCGGCGTTGCTGCGGTCGATGGCCCTGGCCGCCTCGATGACGCACAGGCGATCGGCGGCCTCGCGCGTGACCGCGAAGCGGAGCACGGTCAGCAGCCAAGCTCTGACCTTGCGGCCGGCCTCTTCGTCATGTCCGAGCGCCTGATGGTCCGGCGGCACGCGATGCAACGCCGGGCGGGCAAAAGGCTCAGGAGACGACATGCGGCCACGATGCCGCGGCGTTGCGTATGGATTCCATATGGAATGACCCGAGCCCCGATAAGCCCGGTGTAAAGGCGGGCCAGGGCTTAGAGGCTAAAATTCGTGCCAAAGTTTCGCCAAACCGGCCCCCGATCAACGGCATGCCGGCCCCGGGGCGGCGGGGAATTGGCTGTGGCCGGAGCGGCTCTAAAGGCTTCCCCCCTCGTCGATTCTGGTTTAACACCCCGGCGCGGCCCCGTTGCCGCCCATCTGCAAGATTTGCGCTTTCCGGCCGGCTGACCGGGTCTCTCTCAGCCAGAAAGCGCGCGAAAGCGCGCCCTTTTTTTGTGCCCAGTTTCCGGGAGCCCGATACTTCCGAATGCCCAAACGCACCGACATCAAGACCGTGATGATCATCGGCGCCGGGCCGATCGTGATCGGCCAGGCCTGTGAATTCGACTATTCCGGCACCCAGGCGTGCAAGGCGCTTAAGGAAGAGGGCTACCGCGTCGTCCTGGTGAACTCGAACCCGGCGACGATCATGACGGATCCCGATCTCGCCGACGCCACCTATGTCGAGCCGATCACCCCGGAAATCGTCGCCAAGATCATCGAGAAGGAGCGCAACGTCCTGCCCGGCGGCTTCGCGCTGCTGCCGACCATGGGCGGCCAGACCGCGCTGAACTGTGCGCTGTCGCTGCGCCGGCTCGGCACGCTCGACAAGTTCGACGTGCAGATGATCGGCGCCACCGCCGACGCCATCGACAAGGCCGAGGACCGCGCGCTGTTCCGCGAAGCCATGACCAAGATCGGCCTGGAGACGCCGCGCTCCAAGCTCGCCAACGCCTCCGAGCTCAAGCGCCAGGACCGCGAGAAGTACAAGGCCGAGCGCGACCAGATTGCCGGCCGCGACGTTTCCGCCGACGAGAAGCAGCGCCTCATCGCCGACTTCGAACTCGCCTGGAAGAAGGGCGAGCCGGAGCGCGCCGAGCGCTATCAGTCGCAGGCGCTGATCGAGGCCTTGCAGGCGCTCGACTATGTCGGCCTGCCCGCCATCATCCGCCCGTCCTTCACGCTCGGCGGCACCGGCGGCGGCATCGCCTACAACAAGGCCGAGTTCCTCGAGATCGTCGAGCGCGGCCTCGACGCTTCGCCGACCAACGAAGTGCTGATCGAAGAATCGGTTCTCGGCTGGAAGGAATTCGAGATGGAAGTGGTCCGCGACAAGGCGGACAACTGCATCATCATCTGCTCCATCGAGAACGTCGATCCGATGGGCGTGCACACCGGCGACTCGATCACCATCGCGCCGGCGCTGACGCTGACCGATAAAGAATATCAGATCATGCGCGACGCCTCGATCGCGGTGCTGCGCGAGATCGGCGTGGAGACCGGCGGCTCGAACGTGCAGTTCGCCGTCAACCCCGCGGACGGCCGGCTCGTCGTCATCGAAATGAACCCGCGCGTGTCGCGATCTTCGGCGCTGGCATCGAAGGCGACCGGCTTCCCGATCGCCAAGGTCGCGGCCAAGCTCGCCGTCGGCTACACGCTCGACGAGATTGCCAACGATATCACCGGCGGCGCGACGCCGGCGTCGTTCGAGCCGACCATCGACTACATCGTCACCAAGATCCCGCGCTTCGCCTTCGAGAAATTCCCTGGCGCCTCGCCGGTGCTGACCACGTCAATGAAGTCGGTCGGCGAAGCGATGGCGATCGGCCGCACCTTCCAGGAATCGCTGCAGAAGGCGCTGCGCTCGCTGGAGACCGGCCTGACCGGCCTCGACGAGATTCCGATCGACGGCTACGACGCCGGCAAAGGTCCCGACGACGCCGACAACAAGGCGGCGATCCGCGCCGCGCTCGGCACGCCGACGCCGGACCGCTTGCTCAAGGTGGCGCAGGCGATGCGCCTCGGCGCCAGCGACGACCTCATTTACAATGCCTGCAAGATCGACCCGTGGTTCCTCCGCGAACTGCGCGGCATCGTCGAGGCCGAGGCCGAGATCGCGGCCAAGGGCCTGCCGCCGACCGCCGGTGCGTTCCGCCGGCTCAAGGCGATGGGCTTCTCCGACAAGCGTCTCGGCAAGCTGACCGGCACGACCGACGATGCCGTTGCCGCCGCGCGGCGTAAACTCGATGTGCACCCCGTCTACAAGCGCATCGACACCTGCGCCGCCGAGTTCGCCTCGCCGACCGCCTATATGTACTCGACCTATGAGACCGCCTTCGCCGGCCAGATGGCCAACGAAGCGCGGCCGTCGGACCGCAAGAAAGTCGTCATCCTCGGCGGCGGTCCAAACCGCATCGGCCAGGGTATCGAATTCGACTACTGCTGCTGCCACGCCTGCTTCGCGCTCAAGGATGCCGGCTACGAGACCATCATGGTCAACTGCAATCCGGAAACGGTGTCGACCGACTACGACACTTCGGACCGGCTGTATTTCGAGCCGCTGACGCCGGAAGACGTCATCGAGATCATCAACGTCGAGCGCTCCAAGGGCACGCTGCACGGCGTCATCGTTCAGTTCGGCGGCCAGACGCCGCTGAAGCTCGCCAGCGCGCTGGAGAAGGCCAATGTGCCGATCCTCGGCACGTCGCCGGACGCCATCGACCTCGCCGAGGATCGCGACCGCTTCAAGAAGCTCATCGACAAACTGAAGATCCGCCAGCCGGCGAACGGCATCGCCACCTCGCCGGCCGCCGTGCGCGAGGTCGCCGACAAGATCGGCTATCCGGTTGTGATCCGCCCGTCGAACGTGCTCGGCGGCCGCGGCATGGAGATCGTACGCGACGGCGCGCACGCCGATCGCTACGTCCAGCGCCTCGCCGCCACGCTCGACAAGCCGTCCGAACTGATCGTCTCGGACAAGAGCCCGCTGCTGATCGACAGCTATCTGACCGACGCCACCGAAGTCGATGTCGACTGTCTTTCCGACGGCAAGGACACCTACATCGCCGGCATCATGGAGCACATCGAGGAAGCCGGCATTCACTCGGGCGATAGCGCCTGCGCGCTGCCGCCGCACTCGCTGTCAAAAGACATTCTCGCCGAACTCGAGCGGCAGACCCGGGAACTGGCGCTCGCGCTCAACGTTGGCGGCCTGATGAACGTGCAGTACGCCATCAAGGATGGCGACATTTATGTGCTCGAAGTGAACCCGCGCGCCTCGCGCACGGTTCCCTTCGTCGCCAAGGTGATCGGCCTGCCGGTCGCCAAGATCGCGTCGCGCATCATGGCCGGCGAGAGCCTCGCCAGCTTCAAGCTCAAGCCGGCGACCTACAAGCATCGCGCCGTCAAGGAAGCGGTGTTCCCGTTCGCGCGGTTCCCCGGCGTCGATACCGTGCTCGGGCCGGAAATGAAATCGACCGGCGAAGTCATGGGCCTCGACATGACGTTCGAGACCGCCTTCGCCAAGAGCCAGATCGGCGGCGGCACCATTCTGCCTCGGTCGGGCACGGTGTTCGTCTCGGTGCGCGACGACGACAAGCCGCGCATCCTGCCCTCGATCAAGCTGCTGACCTCGCTCGGCTTCAAATGCATCGCCACGTCCGGAACCCAGCGCTATCTGGCCGAGCACGGCGTCGAAGCGGCGAAAATCAACAAGGTGCTGGAAGGCCGGCCGCATATCGTCGACGCAATCAAAAACGGCGGCGTGCAACTGGTGTTCAATACGACCGAGGGCGCGGCGGCGCTGGCCGACAGCCGGTCCCTGCGCCATGCCGCCCTCTTGCATAAAGTGCCGTACTACACCACTCTTTCAGGTGCCGTCGCGGCTGCGCAAGGCATAAAGGCCTATCTCGGGGGCGACCTCGAGGTCCGCGCGCTGCAAAGCTATTTTACCGGGCGAGGCTAGATCCGGCCTCTCTGGCAGGCGGCACGTGTAAGGCCGGCAAATCCGACGGTCGCGGGTGGAGCGTCAAAGCTCGCCGCGGCTGGTCAGTGTTTTGACCGGTTGAGGTTTCAAGGGGGACTCCGGAACGGGATACCGTGGCCGGAGTCCAACTACGATTGGCGAGCGTTGGTTCGAGCAACTGGCCTGGCCCATGAGGGGCGGCCGTTTTGGATGGAAAGACTTGGCGGCGCGGGCGCTCAACAGGAGCGACGCTGGCCGTCAGGAGGAGAAGAGACGATGGACAAGATTCCGATGACCGCCGCGGGCTATTCCGTGCTGGAGCAAGAGCTCAAGCACCGCCAGTCGGTCGAGCGCCCGCGCATCATCCAGCAGATCACCGAGGCGCGCTCTCATGGCGACCTGTCGGAGAACGCCGAGTATCACGCCGCCAAGGAACAGCAGTCGCTGAACGAGGGCGCGATCGCCGAGCTCGAAGACAAGCTGGCGCGCGCCGACGTCATCGACGTGTCGAAACTGTCGGGCGACACCATCACCTTCGGCGCCACCGTGACTTTGATCGATGAGGACACCGACGAGAAGAAGGTGTGGCAGATCGTCGGCGAGCCGGAAGCCAACGCCAAGGCCGGCAAGATCTCGGTTACCTCGCCGATGGCGAAGGCGCTGATCGGCAAATCGAAGGGCGCATCGATCGAAGTCAACGCTCCCGGCGGCGCCAAGGGCTACGAGATCAAGAAGGTGGAGTGGAAGTAAGCCGCTCGCTCGCACCGCGACCAGAGAACAAATGGCCGGGCATCGCCCGGCCATTTTGCTTGCGCCGCCCTATCCCACCTCCTGGAACAGCGAGCCCCAGCCGGTGACGCGCTTCACATCGACACCCGCCAGGATGAGGCTTTTCCAGACCACCGTGGCGATGGTGTCGTAGACCGGCAGGCCGGTGGCGCGCTCGAGCTTCTCGGTGAGCGGTGCGGCGCGCAGATTGGTGCAGATGATGGCGATGGCTTGCGGCCTGTCCTTCGCCACGGCCAGCGTCATCTCCTCGATCTCTTCGGGCGTCACCTCGGCGAACGAGAAATTGTCCTGCAGCCGCAGATGGCGCTCGCCGGCGCAGCCGATGCCGATGCTTTCATAGTTCGCGAGGATCTTCTGCTGCACGTCGTCGCGATACGGCGTGACGTAACCGAGGCGCTCGACGCCCGTCGTTTCCAGGATTTCGTTGAGCGCCAGCATCGACGTTGTCGCCGCGATGCCGGTGGCCGCCGTGATCCGCTCGCACAGTTTCACGTCGCGCTCGAAGCCGAGCCAGCCCGACGACGTGCCGTTCCACCCGATGCAATTCACCTTGGCATGCGCCAGCAATTCGGCGGCGCGCAGGATTTCGCTGTCGTCGAACTGCGCCAGCGCGCTGTCGGACAGGGCGATCTCCGTCACCTTGAAGCGCGAAAAATGCGCGGTCACGTCCGGCAGGCCGCCGACCATCGCCTGGGTGATCGGTTCGAGCGCCGTGTTCGAGGACGGCGTCAACATGCCCAGCAAGACGCGCTTCATGGCGGCACCTTCGGCTGACGGCACGAGAGCCGACTGAGGTTCCGGTTCATCATGGATCTGCCGGGGGACGATGTCGACGGTCGCTCGCCGGCAGCGGGGATATTGCTCAACAATGATCGGGGCCCACCATGGACTTCGCATTTCCCCAGAAACCAATGCAACTACAGTGACTTGTATTATAGTTGCAATTCTAGCAAGAGTTGTGGAGAATTGGAGTTCGCGATACTTGTTCGAGGGGGACGGACATGAAGATTTCGCTGACGACCGGCGTCTTGATTGTGGGCGCCAGCCTTTGCCAATGCTTCACCGCACAAGCCCACGATTTGCGCGGGCTGGACCAACACGCAAAATACAAGAAACTTGGCGCCACGGCCGCCGCGGCGTCGCTGACGTTGCGACAAGAGAGCTACCACTCGCTCCGCTCTGCGGCAGAAGACGGCGTTTCTAAACCCACGTTCGATTTGCAGGACCATTTTACTGCCAAGGGTTTTGCCGGGAGCGTAACCAGCATTGTATTCGGCATTGCAAAAAAGACAGCGCGTTGGGACGACCAGCGTCAGCTAACGGTCTGTTTCTTCGATGGCCCTGCTATGGCGCGAAACAACGTCATGGCGATCTACGGCGAGGTGTTGAGCTATACGACGCTTTCCGCGGTCAATGTCGGGACTTGCTCGGCAACGAATCCGGCAACAATCCGGGTTTCCTTCTCAACCGGCGAAGGGTACTGGTCGTTTATCGGGACAGAATCGCAGACTATCAAGCAGTCGGCGCCTACGATGGGATTGGACGGCCTCGGTGTGAACGCCCCCTTGGACGAAGAGAGTAAAGGCGTCATCCGACACGAAATTCTCCACAGCGTCGGCTTCGAACATGAGCACCAGCGGCCCGACGTCGACTGCCGCTTCAAGTCGTACGCCGAGATCGCAAAACTGCTCGGTTGGTCCGAGGCGCAGGTCAAGACAAATTTCGAGCGGATGAAGCCCAGCCCCAATCTCTTACTAACAAAATTCGATCGGGACTCGGAAATGTTGTACCAGCTTAATGGAAGTTATTTTGCAGATCCGAATTCGCCGTGCCGCATAAGAGAGGCGAACAACAAGCTGTCGCCGATAGACATCGCTACGCTAAAACTGATGTATCCAAAACAGAACATGGACTTCAAAACTCTACTGGAGAAGTGAGAAAGATCGCGGGCCGATTATCGCATCAGTGACGGTTTCTGATCATCGATAGGTTTTGTACTTCGTTCCGCTCTCAACGACCGCTTGGGGCGGCTTGCGATAAGTCTCCGGCCCGCGCGGCCTTGCGATGTCGAGGCTTTCGCCGCGTCAAAGCACCGGCAGGCCGGACGACAGCAGGCGCGCGGCCGCAAAGATCGCGCCGCCGAGCACGAACAGAAACAACGGATGCAGTTGCGGCCGCCACAACAGCAGCGCGCCGGCGCCACCGGCCACCGCCCAGGCCAGAGGTCCGCCATGACCGATGCGCAGGATAGCGACGGCGCCGGCGAGGATAAGCCCGACGCCGACCGGCGCCAGTCCCTGCTCCAACGCAGTATGCCAGCGCTTGCCGCGGTGCTGCCGCCAGACCGTCGCGACGCCGTAGCAGATGATCGAGGACGGCACGAACAGCGCCAGGGTCGCGACCAGCGCCCCGGTCCAGCCGCCGACATGCCAGCCGATCAACGTCGTGAGCATCGAGCCGGGCCCCGGCGCGGCGCGCGATATGGCGAAGAAGTTGACGAATTCGCGGCTCGACATCCAGTGCTGCACATCCACCGTCTGATGCTGGATGCCGGCAATGATGCTCGGGCCGCCGCCGATCGAGATCAGCGAAAACGGCACGAACACCGCGATCAGCGCGAGAAGCGACAGATGCAATACGGCGACGCCGAGAAACGTCGCGACCAGCGCGACGCTCGCGCCAAGGTGCCGCGACGCGCGCTTCGCGCCCTTCACCGCGATGACGAGCAGAAGGCCGATCGCCGAGGCGGCGATGCCGTCCATCACGGTTTCGGTCCAGCCGAACGACGTCATCGCACTGTAGGCGCTGATCAGTCCGATCGAAACGAAGAACGGGCCGCACAGCAGGCCGGTCAGCGCCACAACGGAGCCGACGACGCCGAACAGCTTCTGGCCGATATAGACCGACAGGTTGGCGACATTGGCGCCGGGCAGTATTTGCGACACCGCCAGCCCCGACATGAATTCGTCTTCGTCGATCCAGCCGCGCAAGGTCACGACTTCGCGGAAGATCCAGCCGCTCAGCCCGCCGCCGAACGACAGCAGTCCGATGCGCAGAAAGACGGTGAACAGTGCGATGAGTACAGGCGGTTCGACGGGCGGGGAAGACGGTCTGTTGTCGATCATTCTCGTTAACGGCAGGGAGGGCGGCCGGCCGTTCAATCCAATCGTGCGTAATGAAACTCTAGAGGGTTTTGCGGGCGGGCGGCAGGAAATTCGACGTAACGATGATCATTGTAGGCCGGAAATCCGGTCGGCCATCACGGAAAAATCATTTGCCCCACCTTCGAACCTGCGGCACATCGGCGTCATGCTAATGCCGGGCGACAGGACAAAAGCTATCGCAGCATCGGCGCGCGGCGTGGCCTCGTGGCGGCAGATCGTGCGGCGTTGTTTCGCTATGCTTGTCGCTTTGGCCATCGTCGCGGCGCCCTTCGCCATCGCCGCACCGGCGAACGCCCACGGCCAACCGTCCGCCGCGACGGAGATGTCGACATCGCACAAGCGGACACCGACCCCGTGCCAGAAGATGATGCTGGCGGGATTGGCGAGTTCCTGTGCTATATCGGGCCTGAGCTTCAGCGGCCTTCCCACAGCCGACGCCGGAACGATCGTTCCCGAGGACTTTTCCGCGGCGCGCTGGGCCATCGTCGATGTCTCGCTACCGCCGCAATGCTCTGGCCGGTCGCCTTATCGCCCGCCCTGTATCGGCATTTGACGCGCACCTCGCGGTGTCGATGACCCGGTAACGGCGCGACACGCGCGACGCATCGGGCGGCCTGCATCACGGCGCCGCCCCTTCCATCCCGAACCGCAAATCCGGCCGGACGGTCTCGACCGTCAGGTGCAAGCAAGCCTTGCAGACAGGGCTTGTCCTGCCGGTGCAACCGAAACGCATTCGCGGTCTCTCAGCGGCAACCGACCCAGCCGGCCTGCACGCTGGCGACGCCGCGCCACGCATGCTCGGAAGAATGTGACGTCACATGCCGACCCGTTTTACCCATTTCACCTTCGCCGCCATCGTCGCGCTGACCGCTTTCGTCAGTCCGTCGTCGGCGCAGTTCGTCAACACCGCCACCAAACCGGACTTCAACGCGCGGCTGATCGTCGGCGGCACCGACAGGAACGACCCTGCCGCAACCTGGCTCGGCCTATCGGTTCGCCTCGGCCGCGGCTGGCACACCTATTGGCGGTCAGCCGGCGATGCCGGCGCACCGCCGGAGTTCGATTGGAGCGGCTCGACGAATATCGGTGAGCCCACGATCGAATGGCCGGCGCCGAGTCGCTTCAGCGACGCCGGTATCGATAGCTTCGGCTACGCCGACGAGGTTGTGCTGCCGATCAAGGTCAGCGTCCGCGATCCGCAGAAGTCTGCAGATGTCTCGCTCAAGCTCGCCCTTTATGTCTGCAGCACGATCTGTACGCGGAACGACCTGAGCTTCGACGTCAGGATTACGCCGGGCCAACGGTCCGACGAGCAACTCGGTCTCATCGACCGGTATCGGGCGCGCGTGCCCCGCGCTCATTCGCCCTACCTGGCGATTGAGTCGCTGGATCTGCAAACGGCAAAACCTGGTGCGCTGCGTATCGAGGCGACCTCGACGTCAGGCTTTGCTGCCGCCGACGTCTTCGTCGATGGCGACGATGCCATTGTGGCGGGGCCCCCGACGGTGGCGATGAATGGTGCCAGCGAGGCCGTCATCACCGTGCCGATCGACGGCGTCGAGAAGCGGCATGCCGACAAGCCGCTGCGCGTGACGCTGGTTGCCGGCGGCAACGCCGTCGAAGCGACAGTGCCGGCGACGCAGGCGCCGGATGCCGCGCGAACAGGTGCGGGCCTTGCCAAGTCGGCCATTGCTGGAGCGGATATTTCGAAGACGAGCCTTGTCGGAGCGGGGCACGCTGAAAAGACGGCGGGCATTCTGCCGATCCTCGCAGCCGCCCTGATCGGCGGCTTCATCCTCAACTTCATGCCCTGCGTCTTCCCGGTCCTGTCACTCAAGATGATGTCGCTGCTCGGCCAGACATCGCGCGGCGTGAGCGCCCTGCGCATTCGCTTCGTCGCCTCGGCGGCGGGCGTCATCACCTCGTTTGTCCTGCTGGCAGCAGCGCTCGCCGCGTTGAAGAGCGCCGGCGCTCAAATCGGCTGGGGCATTCAATTTCAGCAACCACTGTTTCTGGCGGCCATGGCTGCCATCCTCACCGCGCTCAGCGCCAACTTGCTCGACCTTTATGAAATCCGGCTGCCGTGGCGGCTGGGCAATCTGCTCGGCCGTACCGGCGGCGGCCAGTCGGTGGCCTCCTTTTTCTTCAACGGCTTCATCATGACGCTGCTGGCGACACCGGGTTCGGCGCCGTTTGTCGGCACGGCTGTCGGTTTCGCGCTGTCGCAAGGGACCTGGCGGATCCTCGTCATCTTCGCCGCGCTCGGCGTCGGCATGGCTTCGCCTTATCTCGCGCTCGCACTCGTGCCCCAGGTGGCACGGCTGTTTCCGCGACCGGGCCGCTGGATGCAGACGCTACGCCAGCTTGCCGCCCTCGCCATGGCGGGTGCCGCAATCTGGCTGCTCTGGATTCTCAGCGAGATCAGCGGCCCACGCACCGCCGTGATCGCCGGCACGGCCTTGGGACTAATGGTGTGGGCAGTCGCGCTCTACCAACGCCGGCACGCTCACGCGATCGCCGGTGTGTTGATGGCGAGCCTCGCGGCTACGGCGATCCTCATTGCCGGTCAGCAGACAGTGCCCGCCGCCTCCACGGCGGCCGATAGTGTCCCGTGGCAAACCTTTGCGCCGCCGGATGTCGCAACGCTTGTGCGCAGCGGCCACACGGTGTTCGTCGATATCGGCGCCGCCTGGTGCGTGACCTGCAAGGTCAACGAGCGGTTGATCATCAACAGCAGCTCGATCCGGCAGCGCCTCACCGCCGATGTCGTGCCGCTGCAAGGCGACTGGACCAGGCCTGACGCCACCATCGCCGCCTACCTGAAGTCCTTCGGACGCTTCGGACTTCCCTTCAACGCCGTGTTCGGGCCGAGCGCTCCGGACGGCATCGTGCTTCCCGAACTGCTGACGCAGGAAGCGGTTCTCGCCGCTTTCGACGCTGCATCCAGCCGCCATTGAACAGGAGAACTTCCCATGGCCATCAGATTCTTGCGTTTGGTTTCCGTCCTCGCCGTCGCCACTACCCTGCAAGCGCCCGGCGCTCTGGCGCAGTCGGCCAATCAGGACCCGCTCAGCACGGCCAGCATCCTGCATGACTCCGACATTCCGGTGCTGGGTAACCCGAAGGGCGACGTCACCATCGTCGAGTATTTCGACTACCGCTGTCCGTATTGCAAGAAGGTCAGCCCGGTGCTGCAAAAGCTCATCAGCGAGGACCGGGGGCTGCGGCTGGTCTTCAAGGATTGGCCGGTCTTCGGCGACGTTTCGATCTATGCGGCACGGCTCGTCTTCGCCGCGAAATATCAAAACAAGTATACGGAAGCGCATGAGGCATTGATCACGGCGCAGGAGAAGCTGACCGAAGCCAATGTGCAGAGCATGCTGACGCAAGCCGGCGTCGACGTGCCACGGGCCCAGCTGGACCTCGAAACCCATCGCAAGGAAATTGACGCAGTGCTGGCCCGCAACCACGAGCAGGCGATGGCACTCGGCTTCCAGGGCACGCCCGGATTCATCATCGGTAAATTCCGCGTGCCTGGGGCAATGGATGAGAAGAACTTCAGGCAGGCGATCGCGGAGTCCCGCGCGGCGGCGAAGAAAAAGTAGGCTCGTTCGATGCCTACATCGGCACCATGGCTGCGTCCTTGGACTGGCGCAACGTCAGCGAGGTTTTCACGTTCTTCACATTGGGGCCCGAGGTGAGCTTTTCGACGAAGGTCTGGAAGGTCTTCAGATCGGGCGCGACGCATTTGAGCACGAAGTCGATCTCGCCCGACAGCATCCAGCATTCGCGAACCAGCGGCTGGGCCCGAACGAACGCCTCGAAGGCATTGAGGTCGGCTTCGGCCTGGCTCGACAGGTGCACGAAAGCGAACACCACGACCTCGTAGCCGAGCAGTTTCTCGTCGAGTAGCGCGCGGTAACCCTTGATGTAGCCGGCCTCTTCCAGCGCCCGGACGCGGCGCAAACAGGGCGGCGCCGATATGCCGACCCGGCGGGCCAATTCCACATTGGTCATCCGGCCATCATCCTGAAGTTCTTTCAGGATCTTGCGGTCGATGGCATCAAGGCTGGCTGGCACGTCGCTCTCCTCACGCGGATTCACTCCCGGCAAAACATCCATACCGTGAAATATTCTTTCGCGAAAGATTGTTGCGCAAGTTCCACACCGTCTCGGGCAAAGCTTGTGAGTCAGCGGGGTTGCGTATCTTGCATAGCTCCTAGAAAGCCATAGATTAGGTTGAGCTTTGGAGCCGTCCCTGAGGGGTCGGTGACCGGCGCCGGGGCCCCCGTTTTTGCGTTTTCCCTGTTCAGCCATGGGGGCGAACAATCATGTCCAAGACTGTCCACGCCAAAGTCGTGATCATCGGCTCGGGACCCGCGGGCTATACCGCCGCGATCTATGCGTCGCGCGCCATGCTGCAGCCGACCTTGATCCAGGGCATCCAGCCCGGCGGCCAGCTCACCATCACCACCGATGTCGAGAACTACCCGGGCTTTGCCGACGTCATCCAGGGCCCCTGGCTGATGGAGCAGATGCAGGCCCAGGCCCAGCACGTCGGGACCAATATCGTCTACGATCACGTCAATAACGTTGACCTGTCGACCCGCCCCTTCAAGCTGACTTGCGACTCCGGCGATGTTTATATCGCCGAGGCGCTGATCGTCGCGACCGGCGCCCAGGCGCGCTGGCTCGATCTGCCGTCGGAGCAGAAGTTCAAAGGCTATGGCGTCTCCGCCTGCGCCACCTGCGACGGCTTCTTCTACAAGAACAAGGAAGTCTTCGTGATCGGCGGCGGCAACACCGCGGTCGAAGAAGCACTGTTCCTCACCAACTTCGCCTCCAAGGTCACGGTCGTGCACCGGCGTGACCACTTCCGCGCCGAGCGCATCCTTCAGGACCGTCTGTTCAAGCACCCCAAGATCGAGGTGGTGTGGGACTCGGTGCTGCATGACGTGATGGGCGACGAGAGCCCGCTCAAGGTCCGCCGCATCGCGCTCAAGAACCTCAAGACCGGCGTCGTTTCCGAGCACAATGCCGACGGCGTTTTCATCGCCATCGGCCATCAGCCGTCGTCCGAACTATTCGCCGGCCAGCTTGAGATGAAGCCGTCGGGCTACATCGTCACCGCCGGCCATTCGACCGCGACGTCGGTCGAAGGCGTATTCGCGGCCGGCGATGTCACGGACGACATCTATCGCCAGGCTGTGACGGCCGCCGGTCAAGGCTGCATGGCCGCGCTGGAAACCGAGCGCTTCCTTGCAGCGCAAGAAGATCAGAGGGCGGCGGCAGAATGACGATGACTCACCCCAACAACTCGATGGACTGGGACAAGCTGAAGGTGTTTCACGCCGCGGCTGAAGCCGGCTCCTTCACCCACGCCGGCGAACGGCTCGGCCTGTCGCAATCGGCGGTGTCGCGCCAGGTGTCGGCGCTGGAGACCGATCTCAACGTCTCGCTGTTTCATCGCCACGCCCGCGGCCTGATCCTCACCGAACAGGGCGACATGCTGTACCGCACGGCGCATGAAGTGTTCATGAAGCTGGAGGCGGCGCGCACCAAGCTGACCGACTCGCGCGAGCGCCCGAACGGCGAATTGCGCGTCTCGACCACGCAGGGCATCGGCGTGCATTGGCTGACCCCCCGCCTCGGCGAATTTCTCGATCTCTATCCCGATATCCAGATCACGCTGATCACCACCGACGAAGAGCTCGATCTCGCGATGCGCGAAGCCGACGTCGCGATCCGCCTGCGTCAGCCGACGCAACCGGACCTGATCCAGCGCAAGCTGTTCTCCGTGCATTTCCACGCCTATGCGTCGCCGGATTATCTCAAGCGCTTCGGCACGCCGCGCACCCATGACGACCTCGACCAACACCGCATCGTGCTGCTCGGCGGCAATGTTCCGCCGCATTTCGCCAACCGGCGCTGGCTGGTCGAAGTCGGTCGCGAGGCCAAGAATTCGCGCACACCGCATCTCACCATCAACAACGTGCTCGGCCTGTTACGCGCCTGCCAGCGCGGCCTCGGCGTCGCCATGCTGCCGGACTACCTGGTCGAGGAGAACGGCGGTCTGGTGCAGTTGTTCGGCGAGCAGGACACGCTCGCGCTCGACGCCTATTTCGTCTATCCGGAAGAACTCAAATCGGTGGCGCGTATTCAGGTGTTCCGCGACTTCCTCGTCGCCAACGCGCAGCGCTGGAATTTCTAACGTCGCCGTCGCGCGGCGCTCACGCGACGAGGCCGACCGAGCCTGCCGTCAAAGCGAGGCACCATGAACCGTAACGCTGTTTCGCTGGCGCTACTGTCGGCGGCGTTGTTCGGCGTATCGACGCCGGCTGCCAAGGCCCTGCTCGGCAGCGTTGATCCCGCGGTGCTCGCCGGCCTGCTCTATTGCGGCGCCGGCATCGGCACCGGCATTTTGCGCCGCGTTCTCCGCTCGCTGACACCGAGTTCATCCGCGCAGGAAACACCGCTTGCGCGCGCCGACATTCCCTGGCTCGCCGGCGCCATCGCCTGCGGCGGCGTCATCGGCCCGCTTCTTCTCATGCTCGGGCTGACGCACACGGAAGCGTCGACCGCGTCGCTGCTGCTGACGCTCGAAGGCGTGGCCACCGCGCTGCTGGCTTGGTTTGTCTTTCACGAGAATTTCGACAAGCGCGTGGCGCTCGGCATGCTGCTGCTGGTCGCCGGCGCCGGCGTGCTCGCATGGTCGGGCACGGTGACGCTATCCGGCTTCGCCGGCATCGCGGCGATCGCCGCCGCGTGCGTGGCCTGGGGCCTCGACAACAACCTGACGCGCAAGGTGTCGCTGGCCGATCCGTTGCAGATCGTCGAGATCAAGGGACTGGTCGCGGGCCCGGTCAATCTTGCTCTCGCGCTCGCGTCCGGCAGCACGCTACCCGGCTTTTCCATCACGCTGATCGCGGCGATCGTCGGCTTCATCGGCTACGGTGCCAGCCTGGCGCTCTATGTGCTGGCGCTGCGGCATCTTGGCACGGCGCGCACCGGCGCCTACTTCGCGACCGCGCCGTTCCTCGGCGCCGTCGCCGCTCTCGGCTTCCTGCACGAACCAGTGACGCTGCAACTGATTGCCGCAGGCTTGCTGATGGCCGCCGGCGTCTATCTGCATCTCACCGAGCGTCACGAGCACGAGCACGTGCACGAACCGATGACGCACAGCCATCCGCATGTGCACGACGAACATCATCGGCACGCCCATGCCGCCGGCGATCCGCCGGGCGAACCGCATACGCATCTGCATCGTCACGCACCGCTGCGTCACAGTCATCCGCATGTGCCCGACATGCATCACACGCATCGACACTGAAGCGCTGCGTTGCGAATGCCGCGGTTACGCAATGCGAAACACGACGCCGCGCCTGCGCGGATTTTTCGCAGTCTTCAGCGCATGGCTGACATTCGCGATGTGGCATTGCTGGGGGCGGATGCGCCTAGCATAGTGCCCGCACGCTGTGACGGCGGATGTATATCCTCCCAGAGTCGCCGCTGACGCAGCAAGTTCCCCTCTGAGGTTTGCCGGCCCCCACGCCGGCATTCTCCAACCGGGCCCCGTCAGGGGCCCGGTTTTTTTTGATGCTCGCATTCCGACGTCCGGGACCTTTCGCTGTGGTCGCGCGACCTGTGACCTCCGTCACAGCCGGCGGTGAGAATTTGCGCTTTTTATGCTTCGCGACATCGACAGGGCGACGATTCGGGAACATGCAGATCGGCAATCCGTTGAGCCGCTAAGGCTGCCCCGGTAGCGCCACACCAGTGCAAATTAGTCACACTGGACCGTGGATCGCCGAAACGGTCTTGGAAATTTCGTAACGATAATCAGCCTATCGAGTAGAATGGAAAAGCCTCGTCTTGGGGCCTTCCCCGACAGCCCTTGGGAGATTCCGCGGTGAAAGTCGTAAGTTTTGACCGTCTGCTGGCGACCACGGCCATCGGACTGGCGCTGGTCCTGACCAGCCAGGCCGGCCTGGCCCAATCCGTCGAAGACCAGCTCAATGCCGCCGCGCCGCTCACCGACGCCGGGGTCCCACCGACCCTGAAGGATTTTACCGCACCGAACGCGGCCGAGACGGCGGCACCGAAGGCTGCCGAGACCAAGCCCGCCGACGCCAAGCCGGTCGATGCGCCGCAGCAAGCTGCCACCCCAGCGCCGGCCGCGACCCCTGCTCCGGCGGCAAAGGATACCGCCGCGGCTGCCCCGACCGAGAGCCCGACCGCCAACAAGGCCGTCGCCGACCGGCTGCGCGACATGATCACCGGCAAGGCGCTCGACCGCATCGCCAGCCGCAAGGCCGAGCGGGCCGGTATCGAAGCCTTCTACAAGGCGCGCGATTACGCGCCGCTCTGGCTCGACAACGGCAAGGTCACCGACCGCGCCCAGTCGGCGATGAAGACGCTGAAGGATGCCGACAGCGCCGGCCTCGACGCCCGCGATTACGCAACGCCGGATTTCGCCGTCGCGACCACCGCCGACGCGCTGGCCGAGGACGAGCTCAAGCTCACCAATGCGGTGCTTACCTACGCGCGTCAGGCGCAGATCGGCCGCATCCATTTCTCGCGTGTCGCCGCCGACATCCAGTTCGATCTTAAGGCGCCGGATCCGGACAAGGTGCTCGAGACGATGGCCAAGGCTGACGACGCCGGCAAGGCGCTCGACGGCTACAACCCGCCGCAGCCCGAGTTCAAGGCGTTGCGCGCCAAGCTCGCCGAACTGCGCGCCGGCAAGGTGCAGGCCGAGCAGAGGGAAGACGCCAAGCCGGCGCCGACCATCCAGATCGCCGCGGGCCCGATCATGCGTCCCGGCATGAAAGGCGAGCGCGTCGTTCAGTTGCGCAAGCGCCTCGACATCGCCGGCGACAAGAACAATCCGGTTTACGATGACGCCGTCGTCGAGGCGGTGAAAACTTTCCAGACCCAGGCCGATATCGACACCGACGGCAATGTCGGTCCGGCGACCTTGCGCGCGCTGAACGGCGACAAGCAGGACACCGCCAAGCTCGACCGTCCCTCGAACGATCCGATCGATACGATCATCGTGAATATGGAGCGCTGGCGCTGGTTCCCGCGCGACCTCGGCAACCCGCATGTCATCGTCAACGTGCCGGATTATCGTCTGACGCTGTGGAATGACGGCAAGGTCTACTGGACCACCAAGATCGTCGCCGGCAAGGCCGGTAGCCACGCAACGCCGATGATCTCGGCCGAGATGAAGTTCATCACGGTCAACCCTACCTGGAACGTGCCGCCGTCGATCATCGAGAAAGAATATCTGCCGGCGCTGCAGGAAGATCCGGGCGCGCTCGATCGCATCGGTCTCAAGGTCGAGCAGGCGCCGGACGGCACCGTGCGCATCTATCAGCCGCCGGGTGCGGGCAATGCGCTCGGCCGCATCCGCTTCAACTTCCCGAATAAGTTCCTGGTGTATCAGCACGACACGCCGGACAAGTATCTCTTCAAGAAGGAGAAGCGCGCCTTCAGCCACGGCTGCATGCGGGTCGAGAACCCCCTGATGTACGGCGAGAAACTGCTGTCGCTGGCGATGCCCGATCAGCACTACACCGCGGCCAAGCTGGAAAGCATGTTCGGCGGTTCGGAAATCAATCTGAACTTCCCGAAGAACATCTGGGTGCACCTCACCTATCAGACGGCATTCGTCGACGGTGACGGCAAGCTGCAGTTCCGCGAGGACGTGTATGGCCGCGACCAGCGCATGATCGCGATCCTCAAGGGCAGCGACCGCAAGGTTGCCGATATCGCGATCGAGCGGCCGCCGAACACGTCGGCCAAGCCGGTGCGGCTGCCGCCCGGGGCGATCGCCGGTGGCGGCGGCTACAACAGCGGACCGAACTTCTTCGAAGCGCTGTTCGGCGGCTTCGGCCGCCCGCAGCCCGAGCCGGTCTATCGTCCGAGCCGCAATGTCGGCCCGCGCTATGGCCGCGACGGCCGCGTGGTGGTGCGCTAAGCGTCACCGATCTCGATAAGAGAATGCAGAACGCCGGCGAGACATCGCCGGCGTTTTTGCTTTCAACGGGTGGACCGTGAAGCAGCGCCTTCGCGCGGCGAGCGCAGATAGATGCCGAGCGCGACGGCGAGCACGACGCCGAAGGCGACGAACAGCCGGCCATAGATGGCGTCCGGCGGCACGGAGGCGAGTTCGGCCGCCTTGACGTAATGGCCCGACAGCCATTGGCCGATGCCGGCGCCACCGAAGAACAACAGGTTCATCATCGTCACGCCCTGCCCGAGCAAATGGTTCGGCAGGAAGGCGCGGGCGTGGGCGAGCAGAATCGCAAAGGTCGCACCGAAGCCGGCGACGACGAACAGAAGCGTCAGCGCGACCAAACCCGAAGCGGTGCCGAACAGGCCGACCGTGAGCCATGCAACCGCCGCGACTGTGGTGCCGGCAGCAACCGTGATCTTGGCGTCGCGCAGATAACGGTTCACCGGCGCATAGAGAACGCCCCCCATCGCGAGCGCCAAACCCATGGCCGTGGCGGCGAGACCGATGGCGTGAAGATCGAAGTGATGAACCTGCGCCAGATACGGCGCGATCCACAGGCCGCGAACCGCTGCGACGACCGCGTAACTCACAAAAGCCAGCGGTGCGATCAGCCACAGCGGACGCAGCGCAACGATCTGCCGGGTCGCGGCGAGCGCCGAGATCCGGCCGCCCGGCACCTCGAGGCGCGGCGGATCGCGCAGCACCACGACGATGAGGAGAAGGCTGAGAAGCGTGATGCAGGCCATGCCGAAGATGGTGTGGCGCCATCCGAAAGTATCGACCGCCAGCGTCAGCGGCGCGCCGCTGGCCGGATCGCCTAATGTCCCGAGGCCGAACAGCATCGACGACAAGGTGGCGAAGCGCGACGGCGGGTAGACGCGGCCGATGACATAGAAGCCGGCCATCATCACCGGCGAAAAGCCGGCGCCGAGCAGCGCCATGGCGAGCGATACGTGCCAAGGCTGCGCCGCCACGCTCAGCAGCACGCCGCCGGTGACGGCGCTGCTGAGGCTTAGGATCAGGATGCGCTTCGGTCCGATGCGGTCCAGCGAAAGCGCGACCGGCACCTGGGTGACGGCGAAGGCGATGAGGAAAGTGGCCTGCAGGCCGGCGAGACCCGCGGCATCGAAGCCGAAATCGCGCGACAGATCGCCCGCGACGACAGCCAGGAAGGGCCGATAGAAATTGCCAAGGAAGTAGGGAAACAGAAGTGCGAGAAACACCGGAGCAGACTACCTTCTAGCGACGGACGGTCTGCCGTGGGCCTCGCTGGTGGTACAGGCGGGTGGACTTGAACCACCGACCTCCGGTTCCACAGACCGGCGCTCTAACCAACTGAGCTACGCCTGCATATCAAGCCGCCGGAGGCTGAAGCCTCGCCAAGCCCTCAAGGCTTGCGGGGCCCCTCAAGGGGCCCCGGACGCGGCGCGAACCTAAGAGCCACGCCCGGCTTTGGCAAGCGCTTTGGCCGCCCGGAAAGCGGCGATTTCATCCGACCTATCGCCCCCGGAGCGGGCTTCCGGGCAACAAAAAAAGCCCGGGCCAGACTGGCCCGGGCGGATTTCGTCGAACTTCGCTTTCAGCGGCCTCAGGCGGCCTTGCTGATCTTGGCGAAGGTCTCCTTCATCGGTTCGGCGGTCTCGGTGGCGACCTTCTGAGCCTGCACCGTCAATTCCTTGGCCTGCGCCGTCAGCGCGTCGAAGCGGTTGCGCATGAAGGCGGTGGTGAGTTCGAGCACCTGCGAATACGACTTGGCGCCCATCAGCTCGCCCATCAGATCGAAGGCGGCATTCGAGTTGGCGCGCGCCGTCTCGATCAGCTTGAGGCTGTAGTCGGCATAGCCCTTCGAAGCGATCGCGTAGGTCTCCTCGAGGGTCTCGGTGGTCTTCTCGGCATTGGCCTTGAGCTTCTCGTAGCCGTCCTTGGCCTGCGCGATGCCCTTCTCGGCGAATTCGCGAAACGCCGGCGGCACTTCCATGTTCGGCACGTCGAACTTCGGAATCTCGAATTTCGGCATCTGGAACATCTGGTCGGTGTTCACGGCGAACAGCTTCGGCTTATTTTCCATGGCGGTTTCGTCGGACATGGTGTTCATCCTTTGAAGAGGACATTTCCGGCCGCGTGCGGATCGCTGCCCTCTGGTCGATCGATCCGCGCGCTCACGTCAAATAGTTGCCGCTCACCTTGAAGCGGCGTCGCCCTAATATAGGGGCTCGTTAGGTGCATTGCAACAAAAATATTGCAATGCAACATAAGACAGCAGGGGCCGCAGCGGCTTCATAAGCCACTGTAAAAACTTATGTTTTTTCAACTCCCGCCACCGGCCTACGATCCGGAGAACGGCGTGACTTGTATTTGTCGCGATGCAGAACAACGGCGCGCCAACCCCTCGGGTTCCGGCCGTCGTGCCGGCCGGCGCTATTTCTGGACGACCTTGGCGGCCTGCTCCTGCAGCGCCTTGGCCTGCTCGGAGAGCGTCGCGATCTGGCTCTTGATGTAGTCGACCTGGAGGTCCGTCACTTCCTTGGCGTCCTTCGCCTTGAGCAGGCGATGGGCGAAATCGAAGGAGGCGGCGAGATTGCGCTCGGCGAAGCCCATGGCGAGTTGCCCGGCTTCGCGGGCATTGGTGTGCAGGGTCTTGGCCTGGGTTTCCGCAGTCCCGACCGCATGCCGCGTGGCGGCGACGAAGCTGTCGAAAGCCTGCTTGGCCTGATCCATGCTCTTTTCGGCGAATTCGCGCATTTCAGGGGGAATTTCAAACTTCATATCCTGAGCCATGGTGGGAACTCCTGAATGGTGCCGGGCCTCACGGTCCGCCAATCCTACCCCCGCTGTCCAGCGGTTGTGTGACGGCATATTTCGGTCGAACCGTGCGGATTAAGGTTACTGCCGTATGAAGGTGGGCGACAGCTCCGGCTGCATGGACCTCACCCGGGTGCCGCCCTATTAATGCTTTGTTAGTTGTAACACTTCGGTTTTCGACGCGTATGGACCGGGCGATCCACCAACAAGACTGGCTCGATGATGCTCGGCTGGCCGACTACGCGCTCACGCCGGCGCCGGTCTGGCTGTGGAGCACCGACGCCCGAACGATCTTGTGGGCGAACGCCGGAGCCGCCGCGATCTTTCACGCCGCAACGCCAGCCGAGCTGGCGCAGCAGACCTTCGAGCCAAACCATACTGCCGCCGCGCAGATCAAACGTCTCGCCGGCACTTTGCCGCCAGCCGGCACCAAGCGCCTCGAGCGGCTGCGTGGCTTCGGCGCGCCGTTCGGCGCGACGCTGACCTGCCTGTGCTCGCGCCTGCGGCTTGCCGACAACTCCGAAGCCATCCTGGTCGCCGCCACCGAGCGCGCCGGCCAGGAACTCACGTTGCAGGAACGCGCGCGCCGTCTCATCGACGCCATCGATCAGCCGGTAGCGATTTTCACCGCCGACGGGGAATTGATCGAGGCCAATGCCGACGCGCGCCAGCGTCTCGGCAACAAGCCCGACCTCGTCACGCTCGGCCTCGTCAAAATGGCGCGCGAAGCGAGCCATAATGGCCGCGCCGAAGGTGACAGCGCCGCAGGCCTCGTCACCTTGCGCAAGCTCGGCGCCGGCGCCACCGAAGCGCTGCTGCTGCAATTCGCACCGGGCAAGGCGGAAGCGCCGGCCGCACCGGCTCCACCCGCGCCCGGCGCAGACATCGTCGCCATCAAACCGGCGGCGACGAAGCCGCCGCTCGATGGACCCTCGCGGCCGCAGCCTTATCGCTTCGTCTGGCAGATGGATGCGGCGACGCATTTCACGCAGGGCATGGAGAACTTCGCGCAACTGCTCGGGCCGGAGACCGCGTCGGTTCTGCTGCGCGCCTGGCCCGATGTCGCGCAGACGCTCGGTATCGATACCGAGGGCCGCATTGCCCGTGCGCTCGCCGCGCGCGAGACCTGGAGCGGCATCGTCGTTTACTGGCCGGTGGACGGCACCGGCGAACGTGTCGCCATCGAAATGTCCGGCCTGCCGATGTTCGACCGCGAGCGCAATTTCACCGGCTATCGCGGCTTCGGCATCTGCCGCGCCGGCCTGCGCGATCAGGCCGTCGTCGCGCCGCCGCGGCCCTTATCGCCGCTCGCCGAGGCCAAAGTGCTGACCCTGCGCCCGGTGACGCCGGAAGCGCCGGTGCTGCCGACGCCGCCGATCGCGCCGGTCATCGAGCCCACGCCGTCCGCTCCGGCCACGCCGTCGCTGTCGGCCGGCGAGACCAGCAATTTCGAAGAGCTGGCGCGCGAACTGAACGCGCGGCTGAAGGGCGCGTCACGGCGCGCGCCGTCGCCCGACGACACGCCGGACTTCGGCACCGAACCGCTGACCATGCCGCTGATCCCGCCGCCAACGCCGCGCGCCGCGCCCGACGACAGCCGCATCATCCTCGACCGTCTGCCGACCGGCATCCTGGTCTACCGGCTCAACAATCTGATCTATGCCAATCGCGCCTTCCTCGACTGGACAGGCTACGACAGCCTTGCGGCGCTGGCCGATGCAGGCGGGCTCGACAGCCTGTTCATCGAGCCGGCGCAGGGCGCCAACGGCGCGTCCGCCGCCAATGGCAACGGCGCCAAATCGCTGACCATCAATACCGTCCACGGCGAGCGCAAGCCGGTGCAGGGCAAGCTCTTCAGCGTGCCATGGGGCGGCGAAAACGCGCTGGTGCTGATGATACAGACCAGCGGCATCGCCGAGGCGCAAACCCAAGCCAATGAAACCTCGCTGCGCCGGCTGGAAAGCGAAGCGACCGAACTGCGCGCCGTTCTCGACACCGCCACCGATGGCGTGCTGATCCTCGACCGCGCCGGCCGCGTGCTCTCGGCCAACCGTTCGGCGCAGGCGCTGTTCGGTTACGATGCCGCCGACTTCACCGAACTCGGCCTCGGCGAACTGTTCGCGCCGGAAAGCCGCCGCAGCATGCTCGATTATCTCGATCGGGTTGCCGGCGATCGCGGCACGCTGCCCGATGCCGGCCGCGAAGCCATCGGCCGCTTCAAGCGCGGCGGGCTGGTGCCGCTCTACGTGACCATGGGACGTCTGGAGAACGGCGACAAGTTCTGCGCAGTGCTGCGCGACCTCACCGCCTGGAAGCGCACCGAGGAAGAGCTCATCAACGCGCGGCGCGAGGCCGAGCGCATCTCGACCGCCAAGTCGGAATTCCTCGCCAAGATCAGCCACGAGATCCGCACGCCGCTCAACGCCATCATCGGCTTCTCCGAAGTGATGATGGACGAGCGCTTCGGCGCCATCGGCAACGAGCGCTACAAGCAGTACCTCAAGGACATCCACGCCTCGGGCGGGCACTTGATTTCGCTGCTCAATGACCTGCTCGATCTCTCGAAAATCGAGGCCGGCAAACTCGACCTCACATTCGTCAGTGTCAACCTGAACGAGATCGTCCAGGAATGCGTGGCGATGATGCAGCAGCAGGCCAACCGCGAACGCGTCATCATCCGCACATCGCTATCGCCGAACCTGCCGCCGATCGTCGCAGACGCGCGCTCGGTGCGCCAGATCGCACTCAACATCTTGTCGAACTCGATCAAGTTTACCGGCGCCGGCGGCCAGGTCATCCTCTCCACCGCCGTGAATGACGACAACGAGGCGAGCCTGCGCGTGCGCGATACCGGCTCCGGCATGAGCGAACACGAATTGCAGACGGCGCTGGAGCCGTTCCGGCAGCTCGCCACGGCCTCGCGCTGGGGCGCCAGCGGCACCGGCCTTGGCCTGCCGATCACCAAGGCGCTGGCGGAGGCCAACCACGCCCGCTTCCGCATCACCAGCCGGCCGGACGACGGAACCCTGGTCGAGATCGCCTTCCCGGCGACCCGGGTGCTGGCCGAATAATTTACGCTGGCCTTACGCGACGACGCGTTATCCTGTCCGGCGACGGGGTGACGGAGAACATGTCGTCATGCGGCATCTGATGCGAGCGGCACTGCTGGGTTTTGTCCTGATGGCGCATGGACTGTCCGGCGCCGCACGCGCCGCGGAGAAGGTCGATCTGCTGCTGGTGCTAGCATCCGACGTGTCGCGCAGCGTGACGCCGGAAAAATTCAAACTGCAGCGCGACGGCTATATCGCGGCTATCGCCAATAGCCGCGTTCTCGAGGCCATCAAGGGCGGCCGCAACGGCCGCATCGCCGTGCTGTTTCTCGAATGGTCGGGCTTCGGAAATCAGAAGGTCGTCATCGACTGGACGGTCATCGACGGTGAACAATCGGCCCACGCCTTCGGCACAAAACTGCTTGAGGAGCCGCGCGCCTTTGCCGATCGCACGTCGATCAGCGGCGGCATCGAGGCGGCGATGGCCGAGCTCAGCAAGGCGCCCTATGAGTCCGAGCGCCAGACCATCGACGTCTCCGGCGATGGCACCAACAATTCAGGCCGCGACGTCGCGGCGGTGCGCGATGAGGCGCTCAACAAGGGCATTGTCATCAACGGTCTGGTGATCCTGTCGGACTCGCCGATGCCGTGGAATCCCGAGCATACCAATCCGCCTGGCGGTCTTGCCAAGTACTACCGGGACAATGTCGCCGGCGGCCCCGGCAGCTTCGTCATGGAGGCGCAGAACTTCGAATCCTTCGGCGACGCGATCCTCAAGAAGATGATCGCCGAGATCGCCGATGCGGGCGCTGCTGAGCCTGCCCCGATTTTGCGCTAATCCGGCCACCAGCGCACGCGCCCCGGCCCTAAAAGGGTCACACAGCTCGCTAAAGTTGGCGTCGGCCGGCCTAATGGTATATTTGTCGGCCGAAACAGGGCCTTTGAGCCGACCCACCGGATATACCTATCTTGACGGCCTTTGCTGGCATTCGACGCTTGGGATTTGTGCTGCTCGCCGTTGCCGCGGTGGCGGTCGGCGTTCTCACGACAGCGGGCTACCTCATCTCACCGGAGACGGTGCGCAGCGAGGTCCTGAACGGCATCCGCTCGGCCACCGGCCTCGATCCCATCCTCGGTGGCAAGGCCAGCGTTACCCTGTTCCCGAAGGGCAGCGTCAGCTTCGCCGACGTCGTGCTCGGCGATCCGAACCGCCCGGCGCTGACCGCCGAGCGGCTGACCGCGCGCCTGCGCTTCTTCCCGCTGCTGGTTGGCCGCGTCGAGATCGCCGACATCTCGCTCGAGAAGCCGACCATCGCCATCGACATCGACCGCGACGGCGGATCGAACTGGTCGGTGCTGATCGCGGCCCTCGCCCGCGGCCAGAAGCCGCACGGCAACCGCACCGTCGCAGCCTTCTCGGAAATGCGCATTGATGACGGCACGCTGCTGTTGCACAAGGACGGCGACCGCACGGTCGAAACCCTGCATGCGGTGGATTTCTCGCTGGCCTGGCCCTCGATCTCGAAGAGCCTCGGCGCCACCGGCCACTTCGTCTGGCACGGCGAAAAGGTCGAGGCGAGCGTCAACCTCGCCGACTTTGCCGCGGCGCTCGGCGGCGGCCGCAGTGGAGTGAAATTGCGCCTGAGCGGGCCGCCGATGAACGCGGCATTCGAAGGCGCCTTCAGCTTCAAACCGACGCTCAAAGTCGAAGGCACTCTCGCCGCCGACGCGGTCTCGCTTCGCCGTGCACTGACCTGGGCCGGCCACGAGCCATTGCCGGGTGGTGGTTTCGGCCGCTTCGCCATCAAGGCGCAGACCACGATCGTCGGCGACACGATCAGCCTCGCCGGCGTCAATGTCGAACTCGACGGCAACAGCGCCGAAGGCGTGCTGTCCTTCGCCAATGAAGGACGGCAGACGCTGCAAGGAACTCTGGCCTCCGAAACGCTCAACCTGTCGCCCTACATTTCCACGGTGCGCCTGCTCGCCGGCAACCAGCGCGCCTGGAACGATGCGCGGCTGACGCCCGAGGGCCTTAACGGCATGGATTTCGACCTGCGGATTTCCGCAGCCAACGTTATCATGGGCAACGCCAAGATCGGCCGCACTGCGATCGGCGCCAATCTTCACAACGGCCGGCTGATGGTTTCGATCGGTGAAGCCCAGGCCTTCGGCGGCGTGATCAAAGGTTCGGTGGCGCTGACCAATTTCGATTCCGGCGTGGATTTCAAATCGCAGGTACAGTTCGCCGACGTCGATCTCGAAAGCTGCCTCGGTCAAATGTTCGGCCTCAAGCGCCTCGAGGGCAAAGGTACGATGTCGATGTCGATCGACGGCACCGGCGACAGCGTGCTCGGCGTAACGCGGACGCTGACCGGCACTGCATCGCTGACCGGCCGCGACGGCGCAATCTCGGGCATCAATGTCGAGCAACTGCTGCGGCGCCTCGAACGGCGTCCGCTGTCGGGCGGCGGCGATTTCCGCACCGGCCGCACGCCCTACGACAAAGTCGACATCACGCTGCGCATGACGCAAGGCACCGTCGAGGTGCAGGACATGACGGTGGAAAGCACCGCCGTACGCCTGGTGCTCGCCGGCACGGCGTCGATCCCCGAGCGCGAACTCGATCTGAAAGGAACCGCGGCCCTTGTCACCCCAAGCCGCGCCGGCGCCCAACCGTTCGGCCTGCCTTTCGTGGTTCAGGGCTCTTGGGACGATCCGATGATGCTGCCGGATGCCGAAGCGCTCATCCGCCGCTCCGGCGCGGCGGCGCCGCTGCTCAACGCGGTGCGCGAGCGCAGCGCCCGCGACACCGTCCGTTCGGCGATCGAGCGGCTGACCGGCGGCGGCGTGCCCACGGCCGACACCACGCCGGTGGCGCCGAAGCCCTGACGATTACCGCTTCGTGAGCGTGCGACGCACGGCGTCTTTCCAGCCCGCATATTTCCTGTTGCGCTCGGCAGCATCCATCCTGGGCTCGAAGCGCCGGTCGCATTGCCATTGCGCGGCAAAGCCGTCGAGGTCCGGACACAGCCCGGCGGCGCGGCCGGCGAGATAAGCCGCGCCCAGCGCCGTCGTCTCCATCAGCACCGGGCGATCGACCGGCGCGGCGAGAATGTCGGCGAGGAATTGCATGCAGGCATCGCTCGCTGTCATGCCCCCATCGACCCGCAGCACGGTCTGCGCGCCGCGCGCGGCCGGCCAGTCAGCGTGCATCGCTTCGATCAGATCGCGCGTCTGATAACCGACCGCTTGCAGCGCCGCGCTGACGATTTCGGCGGCGCCGCAATTGCGCGTCAGTCCGAAAATTGCGCCGCGGCACTGCGCGTCCCAGTAAGGCGCACCGAGGCCGACGAAGGCCGGCACCAGATATACATCTTCCGCCGGATCGGCCGTGGCTGCAAGCGCGCCGGCATCGGATGACTTGGCGATGATCTTGAGCCCGTCGCGCAGCCACTGCACCGCAGCTCCGGCGATAAAGATCGCGCCCTCGAGCGCGTAGGTGCGCTTGCCGTCGAGCTGATAGGCGATGGTTGACAGCAGCCGATTGTTCGAGGCGACGCGCTCGGCGCCGGTGTTGAGCAGCATGAACGAGCCGGTGCCATAGGTCGATTTCATCATGCCGGGTGAGAAGCAACCTTGCCCCACCGTCGCCGCCTGCTGGTCACCGGCCATGCCGAGGATCGGAATGGCGGCGCCGAAGAGATCCTTATCGGTGACGCCGAACGGCCCGGCGCAATCCTTGACCTCCGGCAGCATCGACGCCGGCACGCCGAACAGGCGGCACAGGTCGTCGTCCCACCGGCCGCTGGAAATATCGAGCAGGCTGGTGCGCGCCGCATTGCTGGCGTCGGTGGCGTGCACCTTGCCACCAGTCAGCCGCCACAGCAGGAAACTGTCGATGGTGCCGAAGGCGAGCTTTCCCGCCTGGGCCTCGCCGCGCGCGCCGTCTACGCGGTCGAGCAGCCAGGCGATCTTGCTGGCGGAAAAATAGGGATCGATGACCAGCCCGGTCTTGGCGGCGATCGTGGCTTCATGGCCATCCGCGCGCAGCGCGTCGCAGAAATCCGCGGTGCGGCGGTCCTGCCAGACGATGGCGTTGTGGATCGGCGCGCCGGAAGCGCGGTCCCAGACCACGGTCGTCTCACGCTGGTTGGTGATGCCGATCGCCGCGATATCTTTGCCGGCGAGGCCCGCCTTGGCGACGGCATCGCGGACGACGGCGACGGCGGCGCGCCAGATCTCTTCGGCGTCGTGCTCCACCCAGCCCGGCGCAGGGAAGATCTGCGGCAGCTCTTGCTGCGCCACGGCAAGCGGCTTCAGGCCGACGTCGAAGACGATGGCACGGGTCGAGGTCGTACCCTGGTCGATGGCAACAAGATGGTTTGGCAATAGCGTCCCCGGCGCGGATCGCCGGAGGCTAAAACGGATCGGACAGGATTTGAAGCCGGGTCAGTTCAGAAACACGAGCGTCGAGGCGTCGTCGTTTTCACGCTGGATATCGGAAAACCGGCGCGGTACAGGCCCGTAATAATCGCCGGAGCGGATCATCGGGCGCGGGTGGAACAGAACGGAGGCCAGCCGGTCGCGCAGCGACTTGGTCGAGACCGGCTTGAGCAAGAATTCGTTGATGCCGATTTCCACCGCTTCGATCACCTTGGCCCGTTCGCCGTGGCCGGTCAGCATGATGATCGGAATATCGGGCAGCGGGAAAGTTTGCGGCGAGCGGACCATGCGCACGAAGGCTGGCCCGTCCATGCCCGGCATGCTCCAGTCGAGGATGACGACATCGGGCATGTTGCGGCGGATCGATTCGAGGCCGGCGAGGCCGTCCGGCGCTTCCATCACTGTGCGGACGCCCATGCTGGTGAGTAGAGTACGCACGACCTTTCTCATGAAAGGCTCGTCGTCAACGACGAGGACTTTCAGCTTTTCAAGACGGCGTTCCAATTCGCGCACGTCATACGCCATGTGCGGCCCCATCCCGGCGTGTCTCACACTGGTATTCAACCACAATCGCGTCGCTACAACGTGAAAGTTGTAAACGTAATTGCGGCGGCGGCGGCGACGGTTCGTTAACCTTGTGCCGCTGGCTGACGCAGGGTGGCGATCAGCCGGTCGATGCCGGCCCGTTCCTCGGCCGTCGCCGTCAGGCCGAACTTGCCGCGGCGCCAGAGAATATCGTCAGCGCTCTCCGCCCATTCGTTTTCGACCAGATAACGCACCTCTGCGGCCGTCAGATCGCCCGTCATGACAGGACCGAGCTGCTCCAGGCTTTGCGCCTCGCCCAGGAAACGCTCAGCGCGCAGGCCGTAGGCGCGCAGGATGCGGCGCGCCATCGGCTCGGTAAGGAACGGCCAGCGGGTCCGCATCTCCGCCAGCACTTCCTTGACGTTGGCCGACGCGAACTCCCCGCCTGGCAGCTTCTCATTCGCCGTCCAGTGCGGCCGGCTGGTGAAGTAATGGCCGAGTTTGTCCATGGCAGCTTCCGCGAGCCGCCGATAGGTCGTGATCTTGCCGCCATAGATGGTCAGCAAAGGCGCTTCGTGACGCCGCGCATCGAGTTCGAGATGATAGTCGCGGGTCACGTCTTCCGGCTTGCCCTTCCCGTCATCATAAAGCGGACGCACGCCGGCGTAGGACCAGATCAGCTCATCCGGAGTCAGATTCTGGCGGAAATAGCGGTTGGCGACGTCGCAAAGATAAAGGATCTCCTCGGAGCTCGGCGCCGGTGAACTGAGGTCGCCGACGAAGTTCTCGTCCGTGGTGCCGATCAGCGTGAAGTCGTCGGCAAAAGGCAGTGCGAAAACGACGCGCTTGTCGGGTGCCTGCAGGATGTAGCCGGCCTCATGATCGAACAGCTTGCGCACGACGATGTGGCTGCCCTTGATCAGGCGGACGCCGGCGGCGAGCTTCCGGCGCAGCACGTTCTCGGCAACCTCGCCGATCCACGGGCCGGCGGCATTGACCAGGACGCGCGCGGTGGCGACATCGCGGCGGCCGTGGTCGTGCAGCACCAGTTCCCAGCGGTCCTTGCGCTCGGCGCGGACGCAGCGCGTCCGTGTGCGAATCGAGGCGCCGCGATCGGCGGCATCGCGTGCGTTGAGCACGACGAGCCGGCTGTCATCGACCCAGCAGTCGGAATATTCAAAGCCGTAGCGAAACGCGCGCTTGAGCGGCTGGCCGACGACATTGTGCGTTAGGTCGATCGTGCGCGAGGCCGGCAGGTTCTTGCGGGCGCCGAGCCAATCGTAAAGAAACAGGCCGAAGCGCAGGATCAGAGGGGCGCGCATGTCCGGCGCCGGCGGCAGCACGAAGCGCATCGGCCGCACCACATGTGGCGCGATGTCGAGCAGCACCTCGCGCTCGCCGAGCGCCTCGCGCACCAGCCGGAAGGCGCCGTGCTCGAGGTAGCGCAGGCCGCCGTGGATCAGCTTGGACGACGCCGAGGAGGTGCCGGCGGCCAGGTCGTTCATTTCGACCAGCAGCACCTTGAGGCCGCGCCCGGCGGCGTCGCGCGCCAGCCCGGTGCCGTTGATGCCGCCGCCAATGATGGCGATGTCGAATTCGGACCCTTCCGAGCGGCCTCGGTCGCCACGGACCCTGTCAAATTCGGCCATGAGCCTCTCGGTTCGCTTGATTCGCCTTGCCGGCCGTAAATTTCAAGCAACCGGCGCCGGATATTCTACCGTCCGCCCTGTTAACGCGGCTTAAAGCCGGAAATTTCCGATCCCGTTGCCAATTGCCTTGGCTTCGACATATGTCTCTTGTTCTTTCCGCGTCACATTGACGCCTGCCGCCCTAGGACACCATGCCCGCCCCCCGCCTGCTTGTCATCGAAGGCAACAACCCCGCCACCATGGCCGAACATGTCTCGTTCGGCGGCACCGAAGCCAGCAAGGGCTACGCGGCGCTGCTGCGCGAGCTGTTGCCGGTGGCGCAAGTCGACATTTGCCAGCCGGCCGACGTCACCGCGCAGTTGCCGGCGGGCGAGGCGCTGGAAGGCTATGACGGCATCGCCATCACCGGCTCGGGGCTGCATGTTTATAACGGCGGCCCGGAGGTTACCCGGCAAGTCGATCTAGTGCGCACCGCGCTCGGCACCGGCACCCCGGTGTTCGGCTCGTGCTGGGGCCTGCAGGTCATCACCGTCGCCAGCGGCGGCGTCGTGCGACGCAATCCAAAGGGCCGGGAAATCGGCTTCGGCCGCGGCATCCGCCTGACGGAGGCCGGCCGCAAGCACCCGATGTATGTCGGCAAGCTCGACGTATTCAACGCACCGACGGTTCATCTCGACGAGGTCGAAACGCTGCCGGCGGGCGCCACGGTGCTGTCCAGCAATGCCGTGTCGCAGGTACAGGCGGTGGAATTTCGCACGCCGGGCTCGACGGCGTGGGGCGTGCAGTATCATCCGGAATATCCGTTGCGCGAACTGGCGGTCATCGTGCGCCGCATCGGCACGCGGCTGATCGGCGAAGGCTTCTTTGCCGATGAAAGCGACATGCAGGAGTTCGCGCGAGATCTCGACACGCTCGACCGTGATCCGGCTTGCAAGCGGCTTTCGTGGCGGCACGGCATCAGCCAGAACGTGCTCGACAAGAAGCTGCGCGTCAGCGAGGTGGCCAACTGGGTCGAATTTCAGGTGCTGCCGATGCGCGTCAAGCGCGGGCGAGGTTGAAGCGCATCCGCTATTGCCGCGGGCCCTGCCCTGCCTCATGCTGAGGAGCGCACCATCGGTGCGCGTCTCGAAGCATGTGACCGCCCCTTCCATTCGAGACCAGTGCTGACGCGCTTTCCTCCGGATGAGGCGGGTTGAGGTTGCACCATGTCTTTCACCGACAAGACCATCGTCGTCACGGGCGGCACCGGCGCGCTCGGCACCGCCGTGGTCGGTCTGCTGACCGACGCCGGTGCGCGCTGCATCGTGCCGTATCGCAACGAGGTCGAGGCGCAGCGCTACGTCCACCGCGGCACCAAGAGCGTCACGATGGTCGCGGCAGGCGATCTCGCCGACGAGGATGTAGTCGGGAAAATCTATGACGGCCTTAAGCTGTGGGCCTCGATCCACATCGCCGGCGGTTTCGCCATGGGCGCGATCGAGGACACCGACAAGGCCGCGCTGATGGCGCAGCTCGACGGCAATCTCGTCTCCTGCTTCCTGTGCTGCCGCGCCGCGGTCAAGGCGATCAAGGCGGCCGGCCAAGTCGAAAATAGCGGCGGCCGCATCGTCAATGTCGCGGCGCGGCCGGCGCTGGAGCCGCGCAGCGGCGCCGGCATGACCGCCTATACGATTGCCAAATCGGGCGTCTCGGCCCTGTCGGCAGCGCTCGGAGAGGAAGTCGCCAAGGACGGCATTCTGGTGAACGCGGTGGCGCCGTCGATCATGGACACCGCCGCCAATCGCAAGGCGATGCCGAAAGCCGACTTCGCCAAATGGCCGAAGGTCGAGGACGTCGCGGCGACGATCGTCTACCTCGCCTCGCCGGACAACGCCGTCGCCCGCGGCGGCGTCGTGCCGGTGTATGGGCGCTCCTAGCCCGCGACCGGCACGAGTTCGAGCGAAGGACGCAGCAGGCGCTGCACGGCGCCGGAGGCGACCACGATGCGCTGCTCGGCGAAGGCTTCGTGGTTCTTCTCGATGTCCTCAAGATCGTAAAGATAGTTCACCATCAGCCCGTAGGACTGGGCGATGCCCTTGTCGGAGGCGTCGCCGAGCCAGTCGATGCGCTCGAGCCGCGCGCCATTGCCGAGATGGAAGCGCGCCACCGGGTCGACCGGCATGCCGCGCGGCGTCTTGGCGCGCAGATAGTAATAGGCGGCCGCGCGCTTCATGGTGTCGCGCAGTGACTCGACCTTGTCCGCATCGTTCCACCAGCCCGCTTCGTCCAGCTTGCCTAACAACTTCTTGTCCGCCTCGCCGAACACCGCGGAGGCTTCGTCGGCGCGTTCGCGCTTGACCCACCTGGCGAAAGTCGGCGCCGGCGACAGGGTCACGAGGTTCGACAGCTTCGGCAGTTCGCGGCAGATTTCTTCGACCACCTGCTTGATCAGGAAGTTGCCGAAGGACACGCCGGCAAGGCCGCGCTGGCAGTTCGAGATCGAATAGAACACGGCGGTGCGGGCTTTTTCCGGCTCGATCGTGTCCCGGGTCTTGGCCAGGATCGGCGCGATCGCTTCGGGAATGTCGCGCGTCAGCGCTACCTCGACGAAAATCAGCGGCTCGTCGATCAAGGCCGGATGGAAGAAGGCGTAGCAGCGCCGATCTTCCGGATCGATGCGGCGGCGCAGATCGTCCCAATCGTGGATTTCGTGCACCGCCTCGTAGCGAATGATCTTTTCCAGGATGTTCGCCGGTGTCGACCAGTCGATGTGGCGCAGCACCAGGAAGCCGCGGTTGAACCACGAGGCGAACAGATGCACAAAGTCGTCATCGACGGCCTGCAGCTCAGGCCGGTTCGCCAGCACGTCCATGAGTTGTTCGCGCATGCGCACCAGCGCCGCCGTGCCGCCCGGGGCAAGGTTGAGTCGGCGGAACAGCTCCTGCCGGCGCGGCTCGGAGGCGGCGTGCAGCGCTGCCGCGGTCTTGTCGCCCGGCTCGTGTTCCCAGGCGGCGAAAGCCGTCTTCATCCGTTCAGCGTCGGAGCCGAAGCGCTCGGCCAGCGCCTCGAAAAAGGCGATGCGCGGCCCGGTGGTCAGTTCGGCATAGTCGGTCAGAATATCGCGGGCGCGGGCGACACCCGAGGCCTCACCACGCCCCGACAACAGGTGCTCGCAACGTTCGACGAGACTCTCCGAGCGCGCCTCGGTGTCGCCGCGGCGATCCCGGCCGCGGTCGAGCAAGGCCCGGCCGCGGTCGGAGATCGTCTGGAGAAGTTCCCCGAAAAAGGAGGTGTTCATCGAGCGTCCCTGCGCAAACGGGGACGCCCGCGAATGGCGCGCCCCTACTTTCCTGGCCCCATCAGATGATTGGGCAGCCACGTGGCGATTTCAGGGAATATACACAGGATGATGATGCAGAGCACCATGCAACCAACGTAGGGCAGCGTCCCCCACATCACTTTCCCGAGTGGAACATCCGGCGCGATGGCGTTGACGATGTAGATGTTCAACCCGACCGGCGGGTGGATCAGGCCGATTTCCATGTTGATCGTCAGGATGACACCGAACCAGATCGGATCGAACCCGGCGGCCGTAATGATCGGCAGCAGAATCGGCGACGTCATCAGGATGATCGCGGCCGGCGGGATGAAGAAGCCGCAGACCAGCAGGAACAGGTTGATCATACCCATCAGCACCCAGCGATTGAAGTGCGCGTCGGCAATCGCCTGCGCCAGGGTCTGGGTAAGGTAGAGCGACGTCAGCATGTAGCCGAACAGCACCGCGGCGGCGATGATGGTCAGGATCATCACCGACTCGCGCATGGTATCGCGCAGGATGTGCCAGATCTGCTCCTTGCTCCACAGCCGGTAGATCAGGACCGCGAGGAACATGCAGAGCGCGGCGCCGACGCCGGCCGCTTCCGACGGCGTCGCGACGCCGCCGTACAGCGCATACATCACGCCGACGATGATGAAGACGAATGGCGCGATCTTCGGGATCGCGCTGAACTTCTCCTTCCACGAATAGCGGAAATTGATGTCATGTGACCGGAAGCCGCGCTTCCAGATGATGAACACCGTCCACAGCATGAACATCGCGGTCAGCAACAATCCCGGCATGATGCCGGCGATGAAAAGACGGCCGATCGAGGTCTCGGTGGCGATGCCGTAGAGGATGAAGGTCACCGACGGCGGAATGAGAATGCCGAGGGTGCCGCCGGCGCAGATCGAGCCGGTGGCGACATCGTCCGGATAGCCGCGCTTGCGCATCTCGGGGATGCCCATCTTGCCGATCGCGGCGCAGCACGCCGGCGACGAGCCCGTCAGCGCCGCGAAGATCGCACAGGCGCCGATGTTGGAGATGGCGAGGCCGCCGGGCAGCCGATAGAGCCAGCGGTCGAGCGCCTCATAGAGATCCTTGCCGGCAGGCGACGAGCCGATGGCGGCACCCATCATCACGAACATCGGGATGGCAACGAGTGTGAACTCGTCGAGGCCGGACCAGAAGGTTTCGGCAACGACATGAATCGCATCGAAACCCTGGAACATCACAAGGAACGCCACGGCGATGGCGCCGAGGCCGAACGCCACAGGAATGCCGGACACCAGCATCAGCAGCGTGACGATCAGAACGATCGCGCCTTGAATTGGAGGGCTCATCCTGCACCTCCCAGCGCCTGTTCGGCATGCGCCCGGGCGATCGCTTCGGCGTCCTCATTGGGCTTGAGGCCGAAGGGCGCCGCGCGGCCGGTCGCCACGCAATAGATGTCGGCGATATACTGCAGCACGAGAAGGCCGAGGCCGATCGGCATCGACAGGTAGGGCACCCAGAGCCGCGCCCGCCAGACCGTATTGGACAGCCAACCCTCGCTATAGGACTCGTACCAGTAAAGCGTGCAAAGAATGAACATGACGACGCAGAACGACAGCGCCACGAGGCTGGTAACCAGCGCCAGCCAGTAGCGCGCCGTCTGACCCAGATAGATCGGCAGAACGTCGACATTGACGTGGCCGCGCGTCATCAGGACGTAGGGACTGGCGACAAACGTGGCGCCGACAATGCAATAGGTCACGACGTCGATCTGCCAGATCGTCGTGAGGTTGAGAATGTAGCGTTCGACAACGATGTCGCAGATGACGAGAACGGCGACCGCTATCAGAAGCGCGCCGATCACGCCCGCGACGCGCGACGCGAAGGCCACCGCACGTATGAAGCTGTCCATGGATGATGATCCGGAAACGAATGATTGAAGGGCAAGAAAAACCGGCCGACGTATTTCTCGCCGGCCGGTGCTTCGTTGCCTATTTCACCGACAGCGCCTCGTCGATCAGCTTCTGACCATTCGGTACGCTCTTGGCGAACTGCGCATAGGCAGTCTTCTTGGCGATCGCGATCCAGGCGTCGTAATCGGCGTCCGACAGAGTCACGACCTTGGCGTTGTGATCCTTGAAGGCCTTGATGGCTTCTTCGTTGATCTGATCGGCCCGGCTTTCGAACAGGGCCTGCGCGTCCTTGCCGGCCTTGATGATCGCGTCCTGCGCCTTCTTGTCGAGCTTGTCGAAGCTCTTCTTCGACATCAGCATCGGCTGGTACATGAACCACAGAGCGTTGTCGCCCGGCGCGGTCAGACAGTCGGCCACTTCATAGAGACGCATCGACGCGAAGGTCGAAAGGCTCGTATCGGTGCCGTTGGCAACGCCGGTCTGGAACGCGTTGTAGATTTCGTTCGACGGCGGCGACACGATCGAGGCGCCGGCCGCTTCCCACATGCCGGCGAAGGTCGGACCGGCGGCGCGGAACTTCTTGCCCTTCATGTCGTCCGGCTTGACGACGCAGCCGCCCTTGGCGGCGACGCCGCCGGCGAACCAGGCATCCGACAAAACGATGACGCCGCGCTTCTCGATCTCTGCACGGATGTCCTTCATGAACTGCGACTGATTGATGCGCTTGGCACGCTCCTGGCTGCGGATGAGGCCCGGCATCAGCGTCGCCGAGAACACCGGCACCTTGCCGCTGGCGTAGTCGAGCGGGAACAGGGTGATGTCGAGCTGACCGTTGGCGGTCGCGTTCCACTGATCGTTCGGCTTGAACAGCGAGGCGCCCGGATAGACCTGAATCGTCACGCCGACATTGGCGGCGGCGACTTCCTTGGCCAGAAGCTGAACCATATCGTCGCGGACGTCGCCCTTGCCGCCCGGAAACTGATGTGACGCCTTCAGCGTCACCTGCGCTTGCGCCGATACCGTCAGCGCGATGGCCGCGACGGCGCCGGCCAGAATGGTCGTGATTTTCCTCATCAGGTCCTCCTCCAATACTCGATTTTTTCATCGCAGGTCCGTCCGCCGCCGCGAGAGCTTCGGACGTTCCAGGCGTGTCAGTTTGATTGACTGGCCCCAAGGCACTGTAGCCGCCACAATCATCCAGCGCCATAGCCCGCAGGCATTTTGCCGCGCAAGAGCCTTTGCCGACGAAAGAAATTGTCGGTCTGGCCAGAGCGGACCGATGTCATTATAAGGCGCGCCGGCCCTGACTATTTTACCCCTGCTGCCGGAGATTTTCTGACATGTCCAAGCCCCTGCAAGGCATTCGCGTCCTCGAGCTCGCCCGCATCCTGGCCGGGCCCTGGGCTGGACAAACGCTGGCCGATCTCGGCGCCGACGTCATCAAGGTGGAGCGCAAAGGGGCCGGCGACGACACGCGTCAGTGGGGGCCTCCCTTCGTCGAAGCGAAAGAAGGCGACCATCTCGGCGCTGCCTATTTTCACGCCGCCAATCGCGGCAAGCGCTCTATCGAACTCGACTTCGAGGATCCTGAGGGCCAGCGCATCGTGCGCAAGCTGGCGGCAAAATCCGACGTGTTGATCGAGAACTTCAAGGTCGGCGGCCTCGCCAAGTTCAAACTGGACTATGCCAGCATGAAGGAAGAGTTCCCGCATTTGATCTATTGCTCGGTGACCGGCTTCGGTCAGGACGGCCCCTATGCCAAACGCGCGGGTTATGACCTCATGGCGCAGGGCATGGGCGGCGTGATGGACCTGACCGGCATGCCCGACGGCGAGCCGACCCGCATCGGCATTCCGATGTCTGACATTTTCACCGGCGTGTATTCCGTCGTCGGCATTCTTGCTGCGCTGCATCAACGCAAGACGACCGGCAAAGGCTGCTACGTCGACACCGCGCTGGTCGACACCACGGTCGGTGTGCTGTCGAACCAGGCGCTCAACTACATGGTGTCTGGAAAGATTCCAAAGCGCATCGGCAATGCACACGCCAACATCGTGCCCTATCAGGTCTTCCCGGTGGCCGACGGCCACGTCATCATCGCTACCGGCAACACCGGCCAGTACGTCAAGCTGTGCAACATTCTTGGCGCACCGGAACTGGCTGAGAACCCCGACTACGCGAACAACACTGGCCGCCTGACCCATCGCGACGAGTTGATCGGCAAGCTGTCGGCGCTGACCTCGAAGATGAAACGTGATGACCTGCTCGACCAGCTCGAAGCGCAGGGCGTGCCCGCCGGACCGATCAACAATGTCGAGCAGGTGTTCGAGGACCCGCAGGTCGTGCATCGCGGCATGAAACTCGAATATCCGAGCGCCGAAGCCAAGACCGGCAAGATTCCGGGCGTGCGCACACCGATCGTGATGGATGGTTGGCGCGCGGCGAGTGACCGTCCCTCGCCTAAGCTCGGCGAGCACACGGCGGAAATCCTCAAGGAGATTGGCGAAGGCTGATCAGGCCTCATTCCGCCGGCGTAGCGACAGCCATTCCCACACCGCGACGACGATGAGGATCGCCGTCGTCGTCACCGATAGCGCGACCGGCGTCCCATAGAATGACGCCGGAATCGTCAGCACCAGCAATCCAAGCCCGATCAGGTGCGAGAGCGGCAGGTTCGGCGCCGACAGCCTTTTGAAGATCAGGTTGCCGAAAAGATAGAGCGCCGGGCCGCCAACCAGCGCGGCAAGTGCCGGCAGCTCTACGTGGCCGCCAGGGTGATGCAGCACCAACTCGTCGCCGACGGCGATGACGATGATGCCGGCGACGATCGGTAAATGCATGAAGGTATAGCCCGAGCGCGCGAGGCGTCCGGGATCGCTGGAGGTTTCAATCTGGCGGCTGGCCCGCTCGGCACCGATATTGAAATACACCGCCCATAGCGCGACGCTGCCGACGAACGCCGTCAGGAAGGCCGCGATGGTTTCGCTGTTCCAGGTCAGTTCCGCAAAAGTGGCGCCTGTGATCAGGATCGACTCGCCAAGCGCGATGATGATGAACAGACCGCAGCGCTCCGCCATGTGATTGCCGGCGACGGCCCAATCGCTGGTGGTGGAGCGGCCCATCCACGGCACCCAGTAGCCGGCGACCGGCGCGACCGTCTCGATGGCCGCGGCCAGCACCCACAATTCGAGCCGCAGCGCCGGCTCGGCTTGACTGCCGATGAGCCAGACCGGCGCTGCCGCCAGATGCCAGAGCGAGATGCGCACGAAGTTACGAAAGTTGACGGCGTCGTGGCGATTGAGCGACCAAAGCATCGTCAGGTCGCGGACCAGGTGCATCGACACATAGGCGACCGCCATGGCGCCGGCGCGATCCTCAAAAGCTTTTGGAATCGCCGCCGCAAAGACCAGGCCTGCCAGCATCAACGCGAACAACATCATCCGCACCGCAGGGCGCGCCGGATCGAGCCAGTTGGTGACCCAAGCGGCGTTGATCCACGACCACCATACGGCGATCAGCAGCACCGTCATCTGCGCGAGACCGGCCAGGCTCAGATGCGCCAGCAGGCCGTGCGACAACTGCGTGACCGCGAAGACGAAGACGAGATCGAAAAACAGTTCGACGAAGGTGACACGGCTGCTGTCGTGATGGCCACGGACGCGCAACTGGCTGGTTCGGGCGGCAAAGAAGCTCATGCGGGCGGGTCCGGTTGAACGGGCATTCTTAACCGCCGGCGGCGGCTTGAGCCAATCCCCAGGAGATGCGTTATGCTGGCGCCATGGCAAAGAAAAAGCGCACAGCGGCGACGGGCAAGCGGACCAAAGCGGCCGCTCCGGGTGAGGACGACCTGGTCGGTAAGCGTGTCCAGATCGAGCGCGCGACCTGGGATGCGATCTCACTGATGGCGCGTGAGCAGATGAAGGACCTGCCGGAAATTACCGAAGAGGCCTTTCGCGACCTGCTCAAGAAATACGGCCGGACCGCCGATTTCCGTGAAGCCCTGAAGATGAGCGCGAAGCAGGCTGGCAAGAAACCGGCCCCCAAGAAACGCTGATCGCCGCTCTTGTCGCACCACGGCAAGGGAACCGGGAGGCGGCCCGCCGGTTTCGTTTACGATCCTGTTCGGGCTCGGCTGGATCGAGCGCAGGTTTCTGCCCGGCAATTGATGTGAATACCGTTCTCAGTCGATGAAGGTGAGTGGCCGCGCCACGGCTTCCAGCGGTTTGCGCTCGGCGGCGACTCCCCAGCGCCAGGCAACGAGGCCGCCGAGCACCATCAGCACGGCGCCGAGCAGATAGCCGCCGAACACGCTGACCCGCGAGCCAGTGTCGATCAACGCGCCGAACAGCCAAGGGCCGGCGATGCCGCCGACTCCGGTGCCGAAGGCATAGAACAAGGCGATAGCCAGCGCGCGCATCTCCAGCGGAAACGTTTCGCTGACGGTCAGATACGCCGAACTCGCCGCCGTGGAGGCGAAGAAGAAGATCACCATCCAGCAGATGGTCTGCATTTCAGCGCCAATCAGATCGCGCATGAACAGAAAGCCGGTCGCGGCCAGCAGGATCCCGGAGATCGTATAGGTGAAGGTGATCATGATGCGGCGGCCGAGCGTGTCGAATAGCCGCCCGATCAGCACCGGGCCAAGGAAGTTGCCGGCGGCGAAAGGCAGGATGTACCAACCTATATGATCGGCCGGCACGCCGTAGAAGTCGGTGAGGATCAGGGCGTAGGTGAAGAAGATGGCGTTATAGAAGAACGCCTGTGCCGCCATCAGCGCGAGGCCGACAAAGGCGCGCCGCCGGTACTTTCCGATCAATGTGCGCGCCACTTCCAGAAGTGGCGTGTCTTGCCGGGTGCGAAGTCGCACCCGCGGCAGATCGCGGGCGGCCGGCAAGCCGGCAAAGCGCGCTTCGATACCGGTGATGACACGATGCGCTTCATCGGCATGACCATGCGTCATCAGCCAGCGTGGACTCTCCGGCAGCCACAAGCGCATGAAGAAGATGACGAGCGCCAGCGCCGCGCCGATCAGGAAGGCGAGCCGCCAGCCGAAATCCGGATCGATCACCGCCGGGTCGAGCAGCACCAGCGATCCCAGCGCGCCAATCGCCGCGCCGATCCAGAAACTGCCGTTGATGACGAGATCGGTCCAACCGCGCATGCGCGCCGGGATCAGCTCCTGGATCGTCGAGTTGATCGCGGCGTATTCACCGCCGATGCCGGCGCCGGTGAGAAAGCGGAACAGTGCGAAGGTCATGATATTCCATGACAGCGCCGTCGCCGCAGTCGCGGTCAGATAGACGGCGAGCGTGATGAAGAACAGCTTTTTGCGGCCGAGCCGGTCGGTCAGCCAGCCGAAGAACAGGGCGCCGAGCACCGCGCCGCCGAGATAGGCGCTTGCGGCGATGCCGATATCCGTGTTGGTGAAGCGCAGCGCCTGGCTTTGCTTGAGTGCGCCGGCAAGACTGCCGGCCAAAGTCACCTCGAGACCGTCGAGCACCCAGGTGATGCCGAGCGCGGCAACCACCAAGGTGTGAAACCGCCCCCAGGGCAGCCGGTCGAGCCGCGCCGGAATGTCGGTCTCGACGATCCCCGGTTCGCTGCGAGGCTCCGCGATCCGCCCGTCTGCAACCATCGGCGCCCTCTCCATCGCACGTCCTGGGCAGGTAACGCCTTGATCCGACTCGCGTTCGCGGGGATCTGGCTTGGAAAGACAACGTTCGGGATCAAGAGAACCGCTGGGCCTTATCCACAGGAGGCCGACTCAGTTAGGTGTGGCGCGTCTTTGCACTGACTGAAGGACTTTTCATGCCTTTGCCTGCCGACGAACGCCGTATTCCCGAGCCCGATCTGACGCGCGGCGAAACCCGGGACCCGGGCCTGACGCCGGAACGCCGGGCCGCGCTCGACGCGCTCGAGCGCGAACTCAGCGCCCTCCTCGAGGCGGCGAGCCGCCGGGCGGCCTGACGTCGCGCCGGACGCGCCGATCAGCTAATCTGCCGCCGCCGCGTTGTCGCCGGCGATATTAGAGCCAATCCATGGATTCCGACGTCCTCCGCAGACTGCATTACGCCGCCGCCATCGGCTGCGGGGTGTTCGCCGCGCTGGTGGTGCACATCGTGCTCACGGTGTTCGGCGTCGGCGTCGACGCCGTCGTGCGCTCCGGCTCGCCCGGGGAGATGGCCTCGGCGATGGCCTGGTGGGCGATCGGCGGCGCCGGCTTCGTCGGCGGCTGGGCGACCGGCGCCTATCTGATCGCCGCCGCGCGCGAACGGGCTTTCGTCTTTCGTCTGGCGCAACGCTTCCTCGTCGCCGTCGTGTTCGCCGCGGCGACCGCCGGCGGCGTCATGAGCAAGACCGGCAATCTCGGCGGCACGGTCGATGTGATCGCTGGCCTCACGGCGCTCGGCCTCGGCGTCATCTGTGCCTTCTGCGGGGCCCGGCTCGCCTACCTGAACGCCGAACAGGTCTGACCGGCGCGAATTTCCGCGCTCTTTCAAGTATATCTCGTTACGATATATACGAAAGTCTATCCCGTAAGCCGGTCAATGGAACTTTTCTTGGCGTGTGATTGCACGCACGCGCTATAGAACGGCGCAATCACGTTAAAATTAATTTCATGCGCGACGCGTGCATCGCACAGCGTCAACAACATTGGATTCTCGATCAAACACCGTCGTCTTCGACGCACTGCACAGAAATCGTCAGACCAAAGTGGCATTGACGATAATTCCATTTCAGTTCGCCATAAGCGCGATGGTCTCCGACACCGCATTACAGGCAACCGGTGCGCGTCCGGACACCATTCTTTTTGCACCTGCCGTCCATTCGGATGTCAGCAACGAAAATATTTCGAGCAAATAGCCGGGGGCGACTCGGAGTTTGCAAACCTAAGTCCAGGAGGAAACACCATGTCATCGCATGACAAGAGCGGCGTGTCGCGCCGTAACGTACTGACCGTCGGCGCCAGCCTCGCCGGCGCGACGCTGCTGCCCGGCGGATTCGTCATGCCGGCTTTTGCCGTCGGCGCATCGGACAAACCCGCCATCGGCACTTGGCCGGCCGGTTCGGAAGGTTCGACCGTGACGATCGGCGCTTCGGTGCCGCGCACCGGCACCTACGCGGTGCAGGGCGAGGACGAACTCAAGGGCTATCAGCTCGCCATCGAGCAGATCAACGAGGGCCACGAGCTCGTCAAGAAAATCTCGCCGAAGACCAAGAAGGGCGTCCTCGGCAAGCAACTCAATCTTGTCGTCGCCGACTCCGCCGCGAAGCCGAACGAAGCGGTGCAGGCGCAACAGCGCTTCATCTCGGAAAACAAGGCGGTCATGATCACCGGCGGCACCTCGTCGGCCGTCGCGGTGGCGCTCAACAAGCTGGCGCAGCGCGAAAAGGTGCTGTTCGTGTGCGGCATCTCCGGCTCGAACGACACCACCGGCAAGGACTGCGTGCGCTATGGCGTGCGCCAGAACTTCTACGGCCAGACGGCCTCGGCCGCGATCGCGCCGATTCTGGTCAAGACGTTCGGCAAGAATAAAAAAGTCGCTTACATGACGCCGGACTACACCTATGGTCACACCGTGACCAAGTCCATGCAGGACAACACCAAGGATGCCGGCTGGACCACGGTGACGAACCAGATTTCGCCGCTCGGCGCGCCGGACTTCTCGTCGTACCTTCTCAACATCGCCAACTCGGGCGCCGACATCCTGGTCAACGTCAACTGGGGCCATGACGCAGTGCTGTCGATCCAGCAGGCCAAGCAGTTCGGCGTGCTCGACAAGATGAAGCTCGTCGTACCGTACCAGGTGCCGTTCCTGGCGCGCGAAACCGGCGGCCTGATGCAGGGCGTCTATGCCGCCACCGACTACTGGTGGACGATCGAGGACAAGTACCCGCTGGCGAAGATGTTCAACGACACCTTCGAGAAGAAGTTTGGCTACAAGCCGGAATGGGGCGCCGAAAACGCCTACATCAGCTTCGTGCACTGGGCGCGCATGGTGGAGGAAGCCGGCAGCTTCTATCCGCCGGACGTCATCAAGCAGTACGAGAAGGAAGAGACCATTCCTTCGCTGGTCGGCGACGTGCACTACCGCAAGGAAGATCACCAGTGCGTGCGCCCGGTGATCATCGTCAAGGGCAAGATGCAGAAGGACATGAAGGGCAAGGAAGACTTCTACGAAGTCGTCGAAATCGTGCCCGGCAAGGACCTGATGCAGAAGCCGGACGCCTTCGGCTGCAAGCTCGGCGACTACACCTGATCCGGCGCCACGCGTCACCCTCCCCTGGAGGGGGAGGGTCGGCGCTTCGCGCGCGAAGCAAGCGAAGCGTCGGGGTGGGGTGAATGACAGATTGAAGATTCACCCCACCCCGCTCGCCATGGCTCGCGACCCTCCCCCTCCAGGGGAGGGTCAGTCGAGCAAGCGCTTGGCCCGAGTCTTCATCTCATTGTTCATCCCAACGCCGTAGGCGGATATCTTGATCAATTGGGCTAATTTCGTATCGCAGGTATTCAACGGCCTGGCCTTGGGCGCGCTGCTGGCGCTCATCAGTTCCGGCCTCACCATCATTTACGGCACGCTCGGCGTTCTCAACCTCGCGCACGGCGCGATGTTCATGCTCGGCGGTTACGCCGGCTATGTCGCCTATAGCTACACCGGATCGTTCCTCGTCGCAGTGCTCGCCGGCTCGCTGTTCGTCGGGCTCGTCGGCATCCTGATGGAGCGGATCATCATCCGCCACTTCTATAGCCGGCCGCACGAGGATCAGCTCCTCGTCACCTTCGGCCTCGGCATCGTTTTCGTCGAGCTGGTGCGCCTCGCCTTCGGCAGCCAATCGCAGCTCGTGCCGGCGCCGTCGGTGTTCTCCGGCATCACGTCGCTCGGCTTCATGTTCTATCCGACCTACCGCCTCGCCGTGGTCGGCATCATCGCCGTGGCGCTGACCGCCCTCTTCCTCGTTCTCTACCGCACCCGCATCGGGATGATCGTGCGCGCCGGCATCGAGGACTCCATGATGGTCGATGCGCTCGGCATCAATGTCTACCGCGTATTCATGATCGTGTTCGGCATCGGCGCCATGGCTGCCGGCTTCGCCGGCATCATCAACGCGCCGGTGGTATCGCTGACGCCCGGCATCGGCGACGACATTCTGGTGCAGACCTTCGTCGTCGTCGTCATCGGCGGCGTCGGCTCGTTCCCCGGCGCCATTCTCGGCGGCCTGATCGCCGGTGAGATCATCTCGATCACCTCGATGGTCAATCCCGGTTATGCCTACGTGATGCTGTTTGCGGCGATGACGCTGGTGCTGGTGCTGCGGCCCTACGGGCTGCTCGGCACCCGCGGGCGCGAATAAGGGCGACCCGCAATGCACAGCAACAAGCGCTACCTCATCGAACTCTGCACCGCGGCCGGCCTGATCGTTGCGCCTTTCGTCCTGCCCCATCTCGGCTTCGCACCGAATACGGTGAACCGCATCCTGGTCTGGGGCCTGTTCGGCATCGGTTTCGACATCCTGTTCGGCTTCACCGGCCTGTTGTCGTTCGGTCAGTCGGCGTTCTACGGCACCGGCGGCTTCGTCGCCGCCTGGCTGCTGACGCGCGCCGGCTATCCCGATGTGTTCAGCGCGCTGGTGATCGGCATGGTCGCCGCCGCCGCCGTCGGCTATCTCGTCGGCCTCATCGCGCTGCGCCGCACCGGCATCTATTTCGCGATGATCACGGTGGCGATCGCCGAAGTGTTCTTCTTCGTCGAGTTCAATCCGCTCTCGGATTTCACCGGCGGCGAGAACGGCCTGCCCGGAGTGCCGACGCCGAGCTTCAATCTCGGCTTCACGACACTGCACTTCACCACCGGCTGGTCGCTCTACCAATTCCTCGCCGTCTGCTATTTCGTCGGCATCGTCATCGCGCTGCGTATCGTGCGCTCGCCGGTCGGCGCCGTGCTCAGCGCGATCCGCGACAATCCGCTGCGCGCGCAGGCGGTCGGTCACAACATCCACGGCTACAAGTTGACGGCCTTCGTCATCGCCGCGGCCTACGCCGGCTTCGCCGGCGGGCTGCTCGGCGTGATGCAGGCCTTCATGCCGCCGGACGCCTTCATGTTCGATACGTCCGGCCAGCTCGTCATGCAGACCGCGATCGGCGGCACCGGCACCCTGTTCGGGCCACTGCTCGGCGCCGCGATCTGGCTGTTCCTGCAGGACTTCCTGCAGTCGGCGTTCCATCTTGGCGCGGCCTGGAAGCTGGTGCTTGGCCTCGTTTTCGTGATCCTCGTTGTCTTCCTGCGCAAGGGCATCATCGGCGGCATCAAGGACCTCTACGACCTGGCCACCGGCGCCAAGAAGAAGCGCGAGACCACCGAGGCCGAAGCGCTTGCCGACTTCAAGGAGCCGGCCGGCAGCAGCGATATCATTGCCCCGCACAAGCGCGAGGGCGACCGTAGCAGCGGACCGATCCTGCAGGCGACCGGACTGACCAAGCGCTACGGCGGCCTGATCGCCAACAGCGACATCAACTTCACCGTCAACCACGGCGAACTGCGCGGCGTCATCGGCCCGAACGGCGCCGGCAAATCGACCTTCTTCAAGATGCTGACCTGCGAGATCCCGCCGTCCTCGGGCACGATCCTGTTCGAGGGGCGCGACATCACCGGCAAGAGCGTCACCGACGCCTGCCAGCTCGGCCTGACCAAGAGCTATCAGGTCAACCAGCTCTTCACCAACCTGACGGTGCGGCAGAACCTCACCGTCGCCGTGCTCGCCGACCTGCGCGGCAAGTTCAAGCTCGACATGTTCCGCGATCCGCAGTCGATCCTCGGCCTCAAGGAGCAGGTCGAACAGACCTTGCACCTCGTGCGTCTCACCAACCGGGTCGATACCAAGGTCTCCGACCTCGCCTATGGCGAGAAGCGCCGCCTCGAGATCGGCCTGGCGCTGGCGACGCGGCCGAGCCTGCTGCTGCTCGACGAGCCGCTCGCCGGCATGAGCCCGCAGGAGCGCGTCGAGACGGTCAAGCTGCTCAAATCGATCAGCAAGGGCCGCACCATGATCGTGATCGACCACGACATGGACGCGCTGTTCGAACTGGCGGAGCGGGTCACCGTTCTGCAGGAGGGCCGGGTGCTGGTCGAAGGCACGCCGGAGGAAATCAAGGGCAACGCAGCGGTGCAAGAGGCCTATCTCGGCGGCATGCACGAGGAGGTCCACTGATGAGCTTGCTCGAGGTCAAGGGCCTGAACAGCTATTACGGCGACTCGCACATCCTGTTCGATCTCAATCTGCGCGTCGAAAAGAACGAGGTCGTCGCGCTGATCGGCCGCAACGGCGCCGGCAAATCGACGACGCTGAAGAGCCTCATGGGCGTGGTGACGCCGCGCAACGGCCACGTCATGCTCGACGGCAAGGATCTCGCCGGCCAGAAGGCGCACGTCATTGCCCAAGCCGGCATGCAACTGGTGCCGGAAGACCGGCGCATCTTCGGCAGCCTCAATGTCGAGGAGAACATCATCCTGGCGAGCCTGACGGCCGATAAGAAATGGCCGCTGGAACGCATCTACGAGATGTTCCCGAGGCTGAAGGAGCGGCGCACGAGCCGCGGCACCGACCTGTCCGGCGGCGAGCAGCAGATGCTTGCGATCGCGCGTGCCTTGGTGCGCGATCCCAAGATCATTCTGCTCGACGAGCCGTTTGAGGGGCTGGCTCCGGTGATCGTGCGCGACCTCATGAAGGCCTGCCGCGATCTCGCCGCCGCCGGACAGACCATTGTCCTGGTCGAGCAGAACCTGGCGGCGACGCTGGCGCTGGCCAACCGCATCTACATCATCAACAACGGCCACATCGTGCACGAAGGCCCGTCGGCCGAGATCAAGGCCGACCCCGGCGTGCTGCAGCGGTATCTGGGCGTGTAAGTCTCACGCCGCCGCGGCGGGCCGCATCGCATCTTGCAGCATCATCGCCGCCGCCTTCTCCGCGATCATGATGATCGCGGCGTTGGTGTTGCCCGACACCAGGCTCGGCATGATCGAGCCGTCGGCAACGCGCAATGCTTCGAGGCCGCGCACGCGCAGCCGCTCGTCGACGACCGCCTTCGGATCCGGCCCCATGCGGCAGGTGCTGACCGGGTGGAACACCGTGGTGCCCTTGTCGCGCGCGAAGTCGAGCAACTGCTTGTCGCTCGTCACCGACGGACCGGGGTTGATCTCCTGCGCGACGTAGCGCGCGATCGCGGGCTGGCTCATGATCTTGCGCGTCAGCTTCATGCCCGCCACCATGACGTCTCGATCGAAGGCGGCACTGAGATAGTTGGCCTGGATCGCCGGCGCCGCTTCAGGATTGGCCGACTTGATGTGCACGGTACCGCGGCTATGCGGCCGGAGCTGGCAGATCGAGGCGAGGAAGCCCGGAAACGGATGCAGCTTCTGTCCGATCGAATCCGCGGTGAACAGGATGAAGTGGATCTGCACGTCCGGCGAGGCCAGCGACGGATCGGTCTTGAAGAAGCCGCCGGCGTAACCGGCGCCTATGGTCAGCGGGCCCTTGCGATTGATGGCGTAATTGAGCGCGGCGCCGATCTGGCGGGTGACGCTCGCCATGGTGTCGTTGATGGTGATCGGTTCGGTGCAGCGATACTGGAAGCGCGCCTGGAAGTGATCCTGCAGATCGGCCCCGACGCCGGGCATGTCGTGACGCACCTCGATGCCGTGCGACTTGAGCAACTCACCCGGACCGACGCCAGAAAGCTGCAGGAGCTGCGGCGAATTGAACGCGCCGCCGGACAGCACGACCTCGCCGGAAGCACGCGCCTGGACGAGGCGGCCGTGCTGGCGATATTCGACGCCGACGGCGCGCTTGCCCTCGAACAGAATGCGCGTTGCCAGCGCCTGCGAGACGACCTTGAGGTTGGGCCGCTTCAGGGCCGGCTTGAGATAGCCTCGCGCGGTCGAGCAGCGGCGGCCGTTGCGGGCCGTGAGCTGGTAATAGCCGGCGCCTTCCTGGCTGACGCCGTTGAAATCGTCGTTGCGCGGATGACCCGCCTGCTCCGCCGCGGCAATGAAGGCTTCGCACAAAGGATGCGGCTCGACATCGGAAACGCCGAGCGGCCCGCCGGCGCCATGCAGGTCGTCGGCGCCGCGCTGCTGATCCTCGGCCTTTCGGAAATACGGCAGCACGTCGTCGAAGCTCCAGCCGGCATTGCCGAGCTGGCGCCAGTGGTCGAAATCCTCGCGCTGGCCGCGAACATAAAGCAGGCCGTTGATCGAGCTCGAGCCGCCCAGCACCTTGCCGCGCGGCTGGATGACGCGGCGGCCGTTCAGTTCGGGCTCCGGCTCGGTCTGATACAGCCAGTTGACGCGGGCGTCGGTGAACAATTTGCCGTAGCCGAGCGGGATGTGGATCCAGATGTTGCGGTCGCGGCCGCCCGCCTCGATGAGCAGCACGCGATGGCGTCCCGATGCCGAGAGGCGCTCCGCCAGCACGCAGCCGGCGCTGCCGGCGCCGACGACGATATAATCGAACTCATCCTGCAAAGGCATTCCCCCGGCCGAGTTTCCATCCGGCTTCGGTGCCGGTTCTTCGACCGAAAGCTTAGCGAAGGCGCGCGCCGCTGTTGAGTCCGGAAGCGGCATGGCTGGGATGGCGTCTCGACCAGGGAGCCCGGGCTCAGCCGTGCCGGCTGGCCGGTCCGCCGGGCCACAACGCGCCGGCCCGCAACAGGTCGGCGGCACTCGACGCCGACACCGGCGGGCTGAAATAGAAGCCTTGCACGAAGCGGCAGCCGGCTTCCTTGACGAGGTCGAGTTGAAACTGGGTTTCGACACCTTCGGCGATGACCGGAATGCCGAGTTCGCGACCCAGGCTTATGGCGGCGCGCACGATGGCGATATCGCCGGAGCCGGGCCTGATGTCCTTGATGAATTCCTGCGCCACCTTGATGTGGTCCACACGGTAGGTCCGCAGATAGCTGAGCGAGGAATATCCGGTGCCGAAGTCGTCGATCGCGATCGGAACGCCCAGACTGTACAGCCGGCCGATGATCTCGCGATGGCGCTGCGTCGTTTCCATCAGCACCGTTTCGGTCAGCTCGACCTCGATCGACTTTGGCCCGATCGACCAGTGCTTGAGCCGCTCGGCCAATTCACGATCGAATTCGGCGGTGCCCCTCAACTGCCCGCCCGACACGTTGAACGACACCGGCGGTGGCTGCAGCCCTGCTCTGCGCCACTCGGAAATTTGCTGGCAGACGGCGTCAATCAACCAGCGTCCGAGCCGGTGGATGGTGCCATTGGCTTCCGCGATGGGGACGAACCGCGCCGGACCAATGGGACCCTGCCTGGGATGATTCCAGCGCGCCAGGGCCTCGAAGCCAACGATTCTGCCGCTCGCAATCTCCACCTGCGGCTGGTAATTGAGCTGGAGCTCGCCGCGATCGAGAGCCCGCTGCAGGTCGCCACCCAACGTCACGCGCTCGATCGTCGCGGCATCCAGCGCCTCGGAATGAAAGTGGAATTGATTGCGACCAAGATCCTTCGCCCGATAGAGCGCGAGATCGACCTGCTTGATCATCTCCTCGGTGCCGGCCACCTCAGCTGAGAATACGGCAATGCCGATGCTCGCCGTTGTGTGGATCTCAATCCCGAGATTGAAAGGCTCCTCGATGGCCTTGAGCAGGCGCGCGGCCAAGGCTCCGGCATCGGCGGCATCGGTGATTTGTGATTGCAGGACCACGAATTCGTCGCCGCCGAAGCGGGCGATCACGTCGGCGCTCCTTCGGCGCAATCTCAGCAGACGATCGGCCACCGCCTTCAATAGTTCGTCACCCTTCGAGTGACCGAATACGTCGTTGATGTCCTTGAAGCGGTCGAGATCGATGTAATGAATGGCGAAGGCCGGCCCGCCGAGGCGCGCCGCCGCATAGGCCCGATCAAGTTCGGCCATGAAAGCCTTGCGATTGGGCAAGCCGGTGACCGGATCGGACAAGGAGACCTGCTCGAGTCTGGCCTCGGCCGCCTTGCGGTCGCTGATGTCAAACAGCAGCCCTTCGATTTCGATGAGCTCCTGCTGAGGGCCGTAATGGCCTCGGGTACGGTCTTCGAACCAAATGTAGCGGCCGTCGGCCGCGCGAAGGCGGCGCTCCCGCCGCACCTCGCCACCGAGCCGGCCCGAGGCAATTCCGCCGATATTCGCCATGACGTCGGAACGGTCGTCTGGATGAAAAAGATCGAGATAGCGCCCCGGTGACTCGAGCAGTTCCTTGGCATCGTAGCCGTAGCGGCTGACGTTGCGCGAAACGAAATTCATCGGAAACGGCGGCTTGCCCCCGATTCGATAAAGAATAACCGGGCTGTTCTCGATCACCCATCTGATGTCGGCGAATTCCCGCAATTCGTTCGCGCGCCCGATGGCGGCGCCGATCATTTCGGTGAGCAACTTCAGTGCATCGATTTCGGAAGCGGTCCATATCCGCTCTTGCCGGCAATCCTCAAAATCGATCTCGCCCCAGCGTTCCTTGCCGACCATCACCGGGGCCGCCAGCGTCGACCTGACCTCCGTTTTCATGAGAAAGCCGAGGAGCGGTTCGCTGGCATTCTGCGTCAGGAGCGCAACGGGCTCGTCCGTTGCCGTTGCGGACATTGGCACCGGCCTCGATATCTGCGGCGCAGGCGCCATGCCCGCGGCGTGCCAAACGTGACGCGCCTGCAGCTCCATCGCGCCGCCGGGTGCGCGCGCATATTGGTTGAGCTGAACGCGGCTGACACCACAAGCCTGACCGACCCTCGCCAGAATCGTCGGGATCAAGGATTGCTGCGCCGGCGAATGGAGCAGCTCCATCGCACTGGTCGTGATGGCCTGGCGAATGCCTTCATCGCCGGGAGCTGGCGGATCGGTTCGCGCCGCGTCGCCAGCTGTTGGACGCCCGCTATCGTCGGATAGCTGGACCATTGATGCCTGCCGAATTCGCGGGCCGCTGTTGATTTATGTCATAGCGAGTATCATGCAGATATTCAATCTATAAGGGCATCGTAAGTCATCCGAACCGGGAGGGTCGCGATGTCCGAGGGAATCACAGAGCTGGGCTTAGTCTTAAGCGTACCTAGGTCTTTTCACGGAGGAGCAGGGAGCAACTCGGATACCACTCAGAGCATTCGCGTTCAGATGAACGCGTTGGGCGGCGAGATCTATTCGGTCACTTTTTCAGCAGATGCAGCGAAAGGTATGCTGACTGCGCTTGCGGCCTGGCCCCCTCTTCGCGCGTTACTTCAAGAACTTAGCAAGACCATACCGACAGACGGAGGCTGAAGCGACGTTTAGCCAGCGATTCAACGCTACCTACGCCTAGCGTTTTCGACGACGCGCTGACAGGTCTGCTCAAGAACAAATAAGCGAAGGGCAGACGAAAGATTTCCGTGCAGACGCTCCGCGTCGATGCGACCCACCAAGTCTGATAAAGGCACCCCTTGCTCAATCGCAATCTTGCGCAGTTCGTTCCAGAATGGGTCTTCCAGACTGACGCTTGTCTTATGATGTCCGACGACAATTGAGCGTTTAACGACGCGAGACTTCAGGTAGCTGGAGTTCTCTGCACGGGACGGCGTTCGGCCAGAGCCGCCAAATACGTCCTTAGGGGAAGGAAAAGCACGGTGCCGCGGTCTATTCGGCATGGCAGGCCTCGCAGACGACCGAATATCGCATTAAGCCCTAAAAGTTGCAAACCATCTAAATACCCTCATTTCAAGGAATCCCGCAGGAGCACCACGGCTTCGCATACGGGATCGAACGATCAAGAGCGGTCGTGACTTTAAAATAATATTCCTAGGACTATTGACTCTTCTGGCGCCTAGGCTTATCTTCCATTCATCCCGCCCCATCGAGCGAGGGGTGTCTGATCAGCGTCTCCAGATGCTGGGGCGGGGAGCGGTGGCCGGGACGGGGCGTCGGAGATGCGGCGCGAATTTCCCCTCCCGGCGGTCCAAGCCGCTCGGTCCCGGCGCGCCTACCGCGCGTCACTGGGGCGTAAGGCCTATGGGCAAGGGGCAGAGCCAGGCGAGCCGATCCACCAGACGGCACACCTTTCCGAAGCAACCTCCCCGGACAGCCGACAAGCCCCGCAGCGGTGGATAGCAAGGTCAGTCCACCGGGGGCCGAGCGGAGCAAACCTATAAACACTGCGCGCGGGACGCCGGGGAAACCGGC
>JAFEFL010000064.1 GCA_018240595.1 Pseudomonadota bacterium
AATCTCGGCGACACCACGACGCTCGCCGATCCGGCCGTGGTCGATGACCTCGTCGCCAACCGCCAGAACAAGAAGGCGGAAGCGAAGGTATAGGCGATTCCGGTATCTCGGGCTCTGTCATCACCGGGCCGGCGCGCATAAGCGCGTTTACGCGCGTCTTCGACGCGCTGTGCGCCGTGACCCGGTGATCTCGTTTAGGGACGCATTGTGCCCGCCTAAGCGAGATGTCCGGGTCAAGCCCGGCCATGACAAAGACTGCAAAGCCATCTGTCCCAGTCCGGGAAGTTCCATCCGCGCCGTTTACGTTACCGCGAGCTTTCCGCCGACGGCGAGGCGCGCCGCCCTATGATCGCGGCCTGGACTATTTCCGAGCCGCGTCATGACTCATGTTCTCCTCAAACGGACGGTGCTGTTCGTCACATTCGTGCTGTGCTGGGCCGTGTTTGCTGCCGTCATCGCGCACGGCGCGCCGGCGGACGCCACCGAGCGCGGCGTGGTGCCGTTTTCCGGTTTCGCGCCCGGCACCATCGTCGTGAAAACGAACGAGCGTCGTCTGTACTTCGTGCTCGATGAATACCGCGCGCTGCGCTTTCCGGTCGGCGTCGGCCGCGAGGGCAAGACCTGGCGCGGCACCGCGCGCATCGAAGGCAAGTATGTAAAGCCGGCCTGGTCTCCGCCCGAGGAAATCCGCCGCGATCATCCGAATCTGCCGGAAGTCATTCCCGGCGGCGCCCCGAACAACCCGATGGGCGTCGCGGCGCTGACGATGCGCGGCGGCGAATACGCCATCCACGGCACCAACAATCCGCGCTCGATCGGCGGCTTCGTCTCCTACGGCTGCATCCGCATGTTCAACCGCGATATCCGCGAACTCTATTCGATGGTCGCCATCGGCACGCCGGTGATCGTCGAGCAATGACGTTCCTTCGGCCGGTCGCCGCTCTTTTCCTTCTCGTTGCCTCGCTGCTCGCCGCATCGCCCGCCGCCGCGCGCGGCGATGTCGTGGCCTTTCGCAGCGGCTACCGCGCCGGCAGCATCATCGTCGCAACCAGCCAGCGCCAGCTCTTCTACGTGCTCGATGGCGAACGGGCGATCCGCTATCCGGTCGGCGTCGGCCGCGCCGGCATGGCTTGGCACGGCGTCGCCTACGTGGCGGCCAAGCATCTGCGGCCTGCCTGGGCGCGCATTCCCGGCCGCACCCCCACCTACCCCGGCGGGTCGCCGAACAATCCGATGGGCGCCGCGGCGATGGGCCTCGACCGCGGCAACTACGCCATCCACGGCACCAACGATCCGTCGTCGATCGGCGGCTTCGTGTCGCATGGCTGCATCCGGATGTTCAACGAGGACATCATGGACCTTTATCGCCGCACGCCGATCGGCACCCAGGTCCACGTCCTGCGCTAGATTCCGCCCTACCCGGCGACCGCAAATCCTGTGGGATCGCGGATATTTGGCCGCGCGCTCGCGCCCATGACACAATTCGTGGCAATAAGGGGTCGTCATGGCGCGTCCGCGAGTCTCCCCACAACCCGAAGTCCCCGGCCTCGCCGCCCGGCGCATCGCCGCCGACATCATCGACGGCGTGCTGCGCCGCCGTCTGCCGCTGGACGAGCAGCTCTCCGGCAAATCCGCGCATTTCGGCCTGCCGACCCTTGCGGAGCGCGACCGCGCCCTGACACGCCGCCTCGTCGCCACCGTGCTGCGCCGGCTCGGCACCTTGCGGCATCTGGTCGGCGGCTTTCTCGACAAGGGCTTTCCGGCCGAGGCGCCGCGCATCGAGACCATCCTCCTGATCGGCGCCGCGCAGATCCTGTGGCTCGACGTGCCCGATCATGCCGCGGTTGATTTGTCAGTGCGGCTGGCGCAAGCCGACCGGCGCGGATCGCGTTACGCAGGACTGGTCAACGCCGTGCTGCGCCGGGTCGCGCAATCGCGCAGTTCCTTCGACGCCAATGACGCCTCGCGCGACACGCCGGCCTGGCTCATGGCGCGCTGGCAGAAAACTTATGGCGAGGAGACCGCGCGCGACATCGCGCAGGCCAACGGCCACGAGCCGGCGCTCGATATCACCGTCAAAGCCAACGCCGAATCCTGGGCCGAGCATCTGCATGGCGACGTGCTGCCGACGGGAACCGTGCGCACGCTGGCGCATGGCGCGATTTCGCTGCTGCCCGGCTTCGTCGAAGGCGCGTGGTGGGTGCAAGACGCCGCGGCCTCGATCCCGGCCCGTCTGTTCGGTGACATCGCCGCCAAGGAAGTATGCGATTTATGCGCTGCGCCCGGGGGCAAGACGGCGCAGCTCGCCAATGCCGGCGCCAAGGTGACCGCGGTCGATCGCTCGCCGGCGCGCATTGCGCGGCTGAAGGAGAACTTCGCGCGCCTCAAGCTCGACGTCGAAACCGTCGCCGCCGATGCGCTGGAATGGCAGCCGGGCAAGCAGTTCGACGCCGTGCTGCTCGATGCGCCCTGCACGGCAACCGGAACCATCCGCCGCCATCCCGACGTGCCCTGGCTGAAGTCGGAAAACGATCTCGGCGTGTTGACGCCGCTGCAAAGCAAGCTGCTCGACCGCGCCGTCGACCTCGTGAGGCCCGGCGGCACGCTGGTGTATTGCACCTGTTCCCTCGAGCCCGAGGAAGGCGAGGCGCAGATCGCGGCGCTGCTGGCGCGCGACCCCCGAGTCGTCCGCAGCCCGATTGCCGCCGCCGAGGTCTTCGGCCATGCCGAGTTCGTCACGGAAGCCGGCGACCTGCGCACACTGCCGCACTATCTGCCCGACGAAGACCCGCGCTGGGCCGGCCTCGACGGCTTTTTCGCCGCCCGCCTCATTCGCAAAGACGCCTGAACCCTCGACTTATGCACCGCCAGGGGCGGTGCGAGCCGCCTTGGTGGCCCGCCGCGCACCCTTCCGCTATCCTACGGATTGCACGCGGGAATCGCCTGCGGTGCTGGGGACGAATGAGGGCGATGCGGATTTCGGTCGGCGAGCGAGCCAGACTGTCGTTGCTGGTCGGGCGCCGCACATTGCGCAGCCTCGTCGGCGGCGTCGGCACGCATCCGCTGCTGCGCTGGCGTTACGGCTCGGCCAAGACCGACCGCCTCGTCATCGCGCCGCAGGATTTGCGCACCGCCGACGCCACGCGCGCCGCCGAGATCTACGCCGGCCGTTTCGCCTTCGCCGGCAAGGTCGTGATCTGCGACCGCCGCTCGCCGTTCGAGATGACGCCACCCTCGGAGGAATGGGCAACGACCTTGCTCAGTTTCGTCTGGCTGCGTCACCTGCGCGCCGCCGACTCCGCCATCACCCGCGCCAATGCGCGCTCGCTGATCGACGAATGGATCAACATCCAGGGCAGCTGGCATCCGCTGGCCTGGCAGCCGGACGTGCTGTCGCGGCGCATCATCTGCTGGCTCTGCCACTCGCCCTTCATCTTGCAGGACGCCGATGCGCGCTTCTACCGGCGCTTCATCCGCAGCCTGCAGCGGCAGGTGCGCTTCCTGCGTCACACGGTCAACGACTCGCGCAGCGGCCTGCCCCGCCTGCAGGCGCAGATCGCACTGACCTATGCGGCGCTGTGCCTGAACGGACTGTCCGGCAATCTGCGCCCAATCGCGCGGCGGCTGATCGAGGAACTGCGTACGCAGGTCCTGCCGGATGGCGGCCATGTCAGCCGCAATCCCGGCGCGCTGATCGAGATCGTCATCGACCTGTTGCCGCTGCGGCAACTGTTCTCGGCGCGCAACCTGCAGCCGCCGCAGGCGATCAACAACGCCATCGACCGCATGATGCCGATGCTGCGTTTCTTCCGGCATCCCGACGGCAATTTCGCGCAGTTCAACGGCATGGGGCCGACGCCGGTCGATCTGCTCGCCACCGCGCTCGCCTATGACGATGCCCGCGGCGCGCCTTTGTCCAACGCGCCCTATTCCGGCTATCAGCGCATCGACGCCGACGCCACCGTCGTGCTGATGGATACGGGCAAGCCGCCGCCGGTCGCGCTCTCGACCGAAGCGCATGCCGGCTGCCTGTCGTTCGAAATGTCGTTTCGCCAGCATCGCATCGTCGTCAATTGCGGCCTGCCGGCCATGAATCGCGAGAACTGGCGTCAGGTCGCGCGCGCGACCGCGGCGCATTCGACGGTCACCTTCAATGACACGTCCTCTTGCCGCTTCCTCGAAGCCAAATCGCTGCGCCGGCTGCTCGGCGGCACGCCGATCGTCGCCGGACCGCGTCACATCGGTATCGAGCGCCGCGACAATGACGGCGGCGTGACCACGCTCACCGCCTCGCACGACGGCTACGCCGCCGAGTTCGGCGCCATCCATACACGTACGCTCAAGGTCAGCGAAGATGGCCGCGGCATCGACGGCGAGGACGTGTTCACGCCGTCGCACAGGAAGTTCGACCTGAAGAAGGGCGACGAATATGCCATCCGCTTCCACCTGCATCCCGCGGTAAAGGCCAACCGCCTGTCCGAGGGACGCGGCGTCATCCTGCTGCTGCCGGACAAGGAGGTCTGGACCTTCGCCACGATGGGCGAGCGGGTCGACGTTGAGGAAAGCGTCTATCTCGCCGGCTCCGATGGGCCGCGGCGCGCCGTTCAGATCGTCATCTACGGCCACGCCCGGCAGACTGCGAAGGTACGCTGGAGCTTCCGCCACACGCCGCCGGCGCCCACCGGCGGCCGCGTCGATCGCGCCGACGAGCCGGAATTGCCGCTGTAACTGAGGCAGCAACGAACTCGCTTCACCTCTCCCATGGGGAGAGGTCGCCCGCCGCAGGCGGGCGGGTGAGGGGTTACGGCCTGACGAGACGCACTTGCCCCCTCACCCCATCCCTCTCCCCCGCCGGACGGCGAGCGTTCGCTCGCCTATGGGGAGACGGAGCACGCCGAGATTGTGGCCAGCGGCTGTGGACTTGCGACAAAGCCCGGACAATCCCGCATACCCCTCGGGCCGTTTCCTGTGCTAGCCACGGGCCGACAGCCGCAACAAAAATCAATCCGAGCAGCCATCCAATGCCCAGCCATCCGCGCCGCGTGACTCGTGCTCTCCTGTCGGTATCCGACAAAACGGGGCTGATCGAATTCGCCAGTCAACTGGCCCGGTTCGATATCGAACTCGTGTCGACCGGCGGCACCGCCAAGGCGCTCAAGGACGCCGGGCTGCGCGTCGAGGACGTCTCCGAACTGACAGGCTTTCCCGAAATGATGGACGGCCGCGTCAAGACGCTGCACCCGAACGTGCATGGCGGCCTGCTCGCCATCCGCAACAATGCCGAGCACGCCGCCGCGATGAAGGCGCACAACATCAAGGCGATCGATCTGCTGGTCGTGAACCTCTATCCGTTCGAGGAAACCGTCGCCAAGGGCGCCGGCTACGACGACTGCATCGAGAACATCGACATCGGCGGCCCGGCGATGATCCGCGCCGCGGCCAAGAACCACGGCGATGTTGCCGTCGTCGTCGATACGACCGATTACGCCGTGGTGCTCGAGGAACTGACCAAGCACAATGGCATGACGACCTTCGAGACGCGCTCGAGGCTCGCCGCCAAGGCCTATGCGCGCACCGCGGCTTACGATGCCGCGATCTCGAACTGGTTCGCCGCGACGCTGAAGAACGACGCGCCCGACTATCGCGCCTTCGGCGGCCGGCTGGCGCAATCGCTGCGCTACGGCGAGAACCCGCACCAGACCGCCGCGTTCTACCGCACGCCGAATGTGCGCGCCGGCGTCGCCACCGCGCGCCAGGTGCAGGGCAAGGAACTGTCCTACAACAACATCAACGACACCGACGCCGCCTACGAAGCCATCGCCGAGTTCGATCCGAAGCGCACGGCCGCCTGTGTCATCGTCAAGCACGCCAATCCGTGCGGCGTCGCCGAAGGCGCTTCGCTGCTCGACGCCTACAAGAAGGCGCTGGCCTGCGACTCGACCTCGGCCTTCGGCGGCATCGTCGCGCTCAACCGCCCGCTCGATGCCGAGGCGGCCAAGGCCATCACCGAGATCTTCACCGAAGTCATCATCGCGCCGTCGGCCAGCGACGAAGCCATCGCCATCGTCGCGGCCAAGAAGAACCTGCGGCTGCTGATCGCCGGCGGCGTGCCCGATCCGCGCGAACAGGGTCTTTTGGTGAAATCGGTCGCCGGCGGCTTGCTGGTGCAGTCGCGCGACAATGCCGTGGTCGATGACATGGAGCTGAAGGTCGTCACCAAGCGCGCGCCGAGCGCCGCCGAACTGAACGACCTGCGCTTCGCTTTCCGCGTCGCCAAGCACGTCAAGTCGAACACGATCATCTACGCCAAGGATCTGGCCACCGTCGGCATCGGCGCCGGGCAGATGAGCCGCGTCGATTCAGCGCGCATCGCCGCCCGCAAAGCCGAAGATGCCGCGAAGGAGTTGAAGCTCTCCGCGCCGTTGACCAAGGGCTCGGTGGTAGCGTCCGATGCCTTCTTCCCGTTCGCCGACGGTTTGCTGGTCGCCATCGAAGCCGGCGCCACGGCGGTCATTCAGCCGGGCGGTTCGATGCGCGATGCCGAAGTCATCGAGGCGGCCGACAAGCACGGCATCGCCATGGTGTTCACGGGCACGCGGCACTTCAAGCACTGAGGCAAGGCGCGCGCCGTCACGGCACGGCGTAACGAACCATCACCTCGCGGTCGGGCTCGAGGCCGAGACCCGGCCCCGTCGGCACGCGGATCGCACCATCGCTGCCGAGCGCCAGTGCATCGCCCCACAGACAGGCGGCGCGGTCCATGTAGTACCACTCGGCCAGGGACGCATCGTCGCGCAGCGACAGCATCTGCAAGGTGGCGAGCAGGCCCGGCCCGAAATAGGGCGAATGCGGCATCAGCCGCACATTGGAGCGGTCGGCCAGCGCGGCGACGCGGCCGAACTCGGTGACGCCGCCGACCTTGGTGACCGAGGGCTGCACGAAGTTCACGGCGCGATGCGATATCATCTCGTTGAACTGCCAGGCGGTGCAGGCATTCTCGCCGGCGGCGACCGCGACGCGGCCGTTCATCTGCACCCGCGCCTGCGACTTGTAATCCTCCGGCGGCCACACCGGCTCCTCGAGAAACAGCGGCGCGTAAGGCCGGCACGACGTGGCAAAGGCAATGGCGTCGGCCGCGCTCATCGCGCAGTTCATGTCCACCATCAGCGGCATGTCGGGCCCAATGGCATTGCGCGCGGCGGCGACCGCCTCGACCGTGGTCTCGTGAATCTTGATGGCGCGATAACCCTCCGCCACCGCCTTCCGGCATTCGCTGGCCACTGCGTCCGGCTTGCCGATCGACAACAGGCTGGCATAGGCCGGAATGGCGGAACGGCGGCGCGGGGCAATCAGATCGGACAGCGGCTTGCCGGCGCTCTTGCCGGCGAGATCCCACAGCGCGATGTCGAGCCCGGAGATCGCGAACATGGTGATGCCGTAGCGGCCGAACAGATGCAGTTGCTTCTGCAGGCGATCGGAAAAACCCTGCAATTCGTCGAGCTGCGGCACGGCGAGGCCGACGACGCGCGGGGCGACCATCTGCCCGATCGCGGCCACCACCGCATCGGAACAGGCATAGGCGAAGGCATCGCCCCAGCCGGTGAGACCGGTGTCGGTGACGACCTCGACCAGGACCGTGTCGAGCGCCGTCGTCCCCTTGCCAAAGCGAGCGGCGCTCGCCGGACCCGCATCGAACGGGATGCGGATGTGATGCGGGACGACTTTTTCGATGATCATGCGCGATGGATCCGGCGCGTTGCTTCACCCTCCCCATAGCCCGTCTAAGACGGGCGTAAAACGCCCTTATGAGGGGGGAGGGTCGCGAGCGTCAGCGAGCGGGGTGGGGTGATAACAATGATCGCTCCATTCATCCCAGCCCGACAGCATTCGCTACGCTCATGCCGTCGACCCTCCCCCTTCAGGGGAGGGTGAAGAAGCTTACTTCTCGCCGTTCTCGACCGAGCCGCCGGCATCGCGCAGCGCCGCCGGTTGCGGCATGGCGATGACGTTGTAGCCACTGTCGACGAAATGGATTTCGCCGGTGACGCCGGTCGACAGGTCCGAGCACAGATAGAGGCCCGAGCCGCCGAGGTCTTCGAGCGTCACGCCGCGGCCGAGCGGCGAATATTTCTGCTGGAAGGCGAACATGTAGCGCGCATCGCCAATGCCGGCGCCGGCGAGCGTGCGGATCGGCCCCGCCGAGATCGCGTTGACGCGGATCTTCTGGTGGCCGAAGTCGACGGCGAGATAGCGCACCGAAGATTCCAGCGCCGCCTTGGCGAGACCCATGACGTTGTAATTCGGCATGGCGCGATCGCCGCCATTGTAGGTCAGCGTCACCATCGCGCCGCCATTGGGCATCAGCTCCGCGGCGCGCTTGGCGCTCTCGGCGAAGGAGAAGCACGAGATCACCATGGTGCGCACGAAGTTCTCGCGCGTGTTGTCGGCGAAGCGGCCCTTCAATTCGTTCTTGTCCGAGAAGCCGACGGCGTGAACGAAGAAGTCGATGGTGCCCCACTTCTCCTTGATCGTCGCCCACAGCTTGTCGACCGAGGCGATGTCCTCGACGTCGCAGGGCAGAACGATGTCGGAATTGGTCTGCTCGGCGAGCGGCTTGACGCGCTTGAGCAGCGCATCGCCCTGATAGGTGTAGGCGATCTGCGCGCCGTGCTGATGCAGCGTCTTGGCGATGCCCCAGGCGATCGAGTGGTCGTTGGCGACCCCCATGATCAGCCCGCGCTTACCTTCCATCAAACCCGGCATGGAGCCCCCTTCTGTCATCGTCCGCGAAGGCGGACGATCCAGCAATCGGCGTCCTCGCGAGGTTTTCTATCGGATCAGGGCTGGATGCCCCGCCTTGGCGGGGCATGACAAGCGGAGTTACGGCGTCAAATCCAATCACGCATCCACGTGCTTGAACACCAAGGTGCCGTTGGTGCCGCCGAAGCCGAACGAGTTCGACATCGCGGCGCGGATCTGCACATTGTCCTTGCGCTCGCGCAAGATCGGCATGTCGGCGAAATCGGGATCGAGATCCTTGATATTGGCGCTCTCGCACATGAAGCCGTTCTGCATCATCAGCAGCGTGTAGATCGCTTCCTGCACACCGGCCGCGCCGAGCGAGTGACCCGACAGCGACTTGGTCGCCGAGATCGGCGGGCACTTGTCGCCGAACACGGCGCGGATGCCTTCGATCTCCTTGGCGTCGCCGACCGGCGTCGCCGTGGCGTGCGGGTTGATGTAGTCGATCGGAACCTTGCAGGTTTCGAGCGCCAGCCGCATGCAACGCTGCGCGCCTTCGCCCGACGGCGCCACCATGTCGTAGCCGTCCGAGGTCGCACCGTAGCCGGCGACTTCGGCGTAGATCTTGGCGCCGCGCGCCTTGGCGTGCTCGAGCTCCTCGAGCACCAGGACGCCGGCGCCGCCGGCAATGACGAAGCCGTCGCGTGAGACGTCATAAGCGCGCGAAGCGGTCTGCGGCGTGTCGTTGTACTTCGACGACATCGCGCCCATGGCGTCGAACAGGTTCGACATCGTCCAGCTCAGATCTTCCGAGCCGCCGGCGAACACCATGTCCTGCTTGCCCCACTGGATCATTTCGGCGGCGTTGCCGATGCAATGCGTCGAGGTCGCGCAGGCCGACGAGATCGAATAGTTGACGCCCTTGATCTTGAACCAGGTAGCGAGCGTCGCCGACGGAGACGACGACATCGCCTTCGGCACCGCGAAGGGACCGATGCGCTTCGGCGAGCCGTTCTTGCGGGTGATGTCGGCCGCTTCGACGATGGTTTCGGTCGAAGGCCCGCCCGCGCCCATGATGATCCCGGTGCGCGGGTTGATGATGTCCTTTTCCTCGACGCCCGAGTCGCGGATCGCCTGATCCATGGCGACGTGGTTCCAGGCCGAGGCCTGGCTGAGGAAACGCATGGCGCGGCGGTCGACCATTCCCGACGGATCGAGCGTCGGCTTGCCGTAGACCTGGCAGCGGAAGCCGTGCTCGGCGAATTCGGTGGCGAATGTGATGCCGGATTTGGCCTCACGCAGGCTGGCGAGCACCTCCTGCGTGTTGTTGCCGATGGAGGAGACGATCCCCATCCCCGTCACGACTACCCGTCGCATCGTCGCTTCCCTTCACATGATTTCAGCGGTTGGGGCAAAGATTGGCCTGCCAACCACAATTCGCAAGATTGGAGATGGTCAGCGCCGGACGATCCGCACCGTTTCCGGTCAGGCGCCGCTCGGCTGCAATGCGGCGTCCTGCTGGAACAGGCCGACCTTCAGGTCGCTCGCCTTGTAGATTACCTTGCCGTCCGCCGCCAACCAGCCGTCGGCGATGCCGAGGACGAGCTTGGAACGCATGACCCGCTTGAAATCGACGCCGTAGACGACCTTTTTCACGGTCGGCAGCACCTGATCGCTGAACTTGATCTCACCAGTACCGAGCGCTCGTCCTTTGCCGGGCGCCCCCAGCCAACCGAGGAAAAAGCCGACCATCTGCCACAGGGCGTCCAGTCCGAGGCAGCCCGGCATCACCGGATCGCCCTTGAAATGGCAAAGGAAAAACCAGAGGTCCGGCTTCACGTCGAGCTCTGCCCGGACCATGCCCTTGCCGAACTCGCCGCCGGTCTCGGAAATCTCGGTGATGCGGTCGAACATCAGCATCGGCGGCAGGGGGAGTTGGGCGTTACCCGGGCCGAACAGTTCGCCCCGTCCACAGGCCAGCAAATCCTCATAGCCAAAACTGCTACGCCGTTCCGTCATCATCCAAAGTTCCCGATTGAGCGGCCCCGGCCGAGGCCCTGAGCCACCTGAATTGCCGGAATGCCTAACACACCGGGCCGGGACCGGCAAAGGCCGTGGGGGCGGCCTCGGGGGCGGGGAATCGCCCGTGCGGCGCGACAAAATGGCCCTCGGGGGTGATGGCTTGATCGAGCCGCCCAGCGCGGTTCCCGTATTGCGCCGCGACCGGCTTGCCGGTATGTTGCAACTGTAACCGGTTGCCGCCAAGCCATCGCCAGGCGCCACCGATTTTAGCCATTATCGCCTGAAATATCGTTCTCGTGGCGGCAATGGGCCGAATACGATATAGCCCGTATGGACGTAGCCTGCGAATGAGTGGCAGAAGCGTTCAATTGGAATTTGTTTTGTGTTGGAAATGAGTTTGACCGATCGATGACCGAAACCCGGACCATGATGCTTCCTGTGGCCAAGGCCGATGCGGCCGCCGCGCCCGACCGGTCGGCCTTTACCGGCTGCCCCTGGCACGACGTTAAGACCATGTTGCGCGACGTCGGCCTGCGCCCGACGCGTCAGCGCATGGCGCTGGGCTGGATTCTGTTCGGCAAGGGCGATCGCCACCTGACCGCCGAGGCTCTGTACGAAGAAGCGACCCGCGCCAAGGTGCCGGTGTCGCTCGCCACCGTTTACAACACGCTGCATCAGTTCACCGAAGTCGGCCTGCTGCGCCAGGTTCCCGTGGACGGCACCAAAGCCTATTTCGACACTAATGCTTCGGCTCACCACCACTTCTTCGTCGAAGGCGAGGATGAACTACTCGACATTCCGTCGAGCGAGGTCATCGTGGGCAAGACGCCCGAAGCGCCTGAAGGCTACGAGATCGCGCGCGTCGACGTGGTCGTGCGGCTGCGCCGCAAGGTCTGATCCTATCTGCTCTGAATAAGTGAAGCGCGCGCGGGCCTGCCCCGCGCGTTTTGTTTTGGAGCCTCATCATCATCGCGTGCGGCTATACCTTGCCATAGCCAACGGGCGCACTCTCGCGTGCGGGCGGCATCATCGATGCCGAGGTCGCACAGCAACTCGGGCGACAGATCGCGAAGTTCACGGCGTGTCCGATAGCGACGGATATAGAGCCGGAGCCATCGCAAGGATGATAGCGGTCCCATAAGGCGAGGTTGGCGCCCTACAGCATCCCGATGTTACGGTGACGGCCGAAGCGTAGCCTGAAAAAAACGTCTATATTCCAGGCAATCGAGCACGGAGACTGCGATGGCGACCAACGCCGCATTCGCCGAAATAGCCACGCTGGCCGGCGATCCCGCGCGCGCCGGAATGCTGCATGCGCTGATGGACGGCCGCGCGCTGACCGCGAGCGAACTCGCCGGTGCCGCCAGCATTACGCCGCAAACCGCGTCGGGACACTTGAGCAAGCTCGCCGCCGGTGGCCTGCTCGTCGTCGAGAAACAGGGCCGCCATCGCTACCACCGCCTTGCCTCGCCGGCCGTGGCGCGCATGCTGGAAAGTATCATGCAGGTCGCGGCCGATCAGGTCTCGCGGCGCAAGCCGGTTGTGACCGGGCCGCGCGACAGGGCGCTGCGTGCGGCGCGGACCTGTTACGATCATCTGGCCGGCCATCTCGGCGTTTCGCTGGCGGACTCGCTGATCGCAAACAAGCAGATCGAACTGACGTCGGATGCCGGTATCGTCACCGCGCGCGGCGTTAGTTTGTTCGACAAGCTCGGTATCGATTACGCCACGCGAAAGCCGTCCAGCCGCGCGCGCATGCTGTGCCGGCCATGTCTCGATTGGAGCGAGCGGCGGCCGCATCTGGCCGGCGCACTTGGCGCAGCACTATGCGCACATTGTTTGAAATCGGGCTGGATCCGGCGCATTGACGGCACGCGCGCCGTCAGCGTCACGACCAAAGGTCGCGGCGCGTTTCGTGACCTGTTCGGGATCGAGACGGTCTAGTCGACTTTTTCGTTCGGGTATGCACCCCAGAGCCGCTCCTGAACGATGTAGCCGGCGAAGCCCTTGCCGGCGATCTCGCACCAGTGACCGTCGCAGTTCTTGATTTGCGCCAGCACGCCGGCCTGCAGCCGCGCCATCACGGCGGAAGCCGGATTCGGCTCCTGATAGAGCGGCACGAGATCGTCTTTCTTGGTCGGCACAATGACGGCGGTGCGGCGGCCCGACAGCAGCGAGTGGTAGACCCAGCCTTCGGCGCCCTCCCAGTCGCGGATACGGCGCCAGTTCTCAAACTCGGCGGTCACCTCGACCGGCATGCCGGCGCGGGTATAGACCCACCGGACGTCCTGGTCCTTGTTGGGACCGCCGCGGACATTGGTCCGGTCCGATTTCAGGCTCACGAAACGCGGTATCGGCAACCCGCTAACGGGGCCGGTAGCAAGATCGGACGCCGGCGCGCCACCGGTCGTGCCGGCAAGGAAAATCGCCGCAAAAAGCGCACCGGCCCAGCGCCGGATGCCGCCGCGGCGGCCGAAGCGCGCAACCTTGAGCTCGCGGACACTTTGTCTTGCCCCAGCCATCTGATAGGAAAAGTCAGGAATTTTGGAACCCCGCACGCGCGAAGCGGCAGTTTGTGCGAGTGCGGTTAAAGAGACCTGAACACCCGGTCCGTTGTGAGTTGAAGTTCTTATGGTCAAGCAGAAGAAGCCCGTCGTCGTCGTGACCCGCAAATTGCCCGATGCCATCCAGCAGCGGATGCAGGAACTGTTCGACGTACGCCTGAACGCCAACGACAAGCCTATGTCAGCGGCCGAACTCGCCGACGCCATGAAGACCGCCGATGTTCTGGTTCCAACCGTGACGGACCGAATCGACGCCGCTCTGCTTTCGAAGTCGGGCGAGCAACTGCGGCTGATCGCCAATTTCGGCAACGGCGTCGACAATATCGACGTCGCCACCGCCGTTCAGCGCGGCATCACCGTGACCAATACGCCGGGCGTGCTGACCGAAGACACCGCCGACATGACCATGGCTCTGATCCTCGCCGTGCCGCGCCGGCTCGCCGAGGGCGCCAATGTGCTGATCACCGATCAGGAATGGAACGGCTGGTCGCCGACCTGGATGCTCGGCCACCGCATCTGGGGCAAGCGGCTCGGCATTATCGGCATGGGCCGGATCGGTCAGGCGGTGGCACGACGCGCCCGGGCCTTCGGCCTGCAGATCCACTATCACAACCGCCGCAAGGTGGCGCCGAAGATCGAGGAAGAGCTCGACGCAACCTACTGGGAGAGCCTCGACCAGATGCTCGCTCGCATGGACATCGTGTCGGTGAACTGTCCGCACACGCCGGCGACGTTCCATCTATTGTCCGCGCGTCGCTTGAAGATGCTGCGGCCCGAGGCTTATGTCGTGAACACGGCGCGCGGCGAAGTGATCGACGAAAATGCGCTGGCGCGGATGCTTGAAGCCGGCGACATCGCCGGCGCTGGCCTCGACGTGTTCGAGCACGAACCCGCGGTCAATCCGAAGCTGGTCAAGCTCGCCAAGGCCGGCAAGGTCGTACTGCTGCCGCACATGGGCTCGGCGACGCTCGAAGGCCGCATCGACATGGGCGAAAAGGTCATCATCAACATCAAGACGTTCATGGACGGTCACCGTCCGCCGGATCGCGTGCTGCCGTCGATGCTGTGAGCATCGCTGTTCATCACCGGCAGATCCACATTGTCCGTTCATTCCCGCGCAAGCGGGAATCCAGAAAGAATAACTGGGTCCCCGCTTTCGCGGGGACGAACGGAGGATTGCTCAGCGCTTTGCGCGTCGCGTAATGACAGCGTGATTACCGCGGTGTGCGCCGGCGATCCGGCGTGTCGGATTCCGAGTGCATCATGCGCTTGAAATACATGCCGCGATGGCCGCATTTCGGACACGGCACGGAAAACTCGACAGCCACGTTTCCGGGCTTGTCAACGAAAATCGGCGAATGACATTTCTGACATTCGACGACGCCGCGTTCCTCGCGTCCACCGCCATGGCCGAATTGCGCTGCCGACATCATGTTGCCAACCGGACTCTGTTTCTCCGACTTTGAGTCCATTTTGACCTAAAAATGCTGTGCGCCTGTTAAGGGGATCGCAAGCAAGGTGTAAACGGCCGTTAGCGCTAAGACATATCAAACCGATGACAACGGGCCGCGTTAAATCGCGTCAATAAATTCCGGACAAATCCGTAATCGTGGCGTTATCGCCGCTCAATGGATTGGCACTGTCCCACTCGTAACCGAGCGTTTCGAAACGCATCGACCGCGCATCGATCATCAGCAGGCGTCCGACCAGGCCCTCGCCGAAGCCGACGATCTCGCGGATTACCTCGAGCGCCATCATCGAACCGAGAATGCCGGGCAACGCGCCGAGAATGCCGGCCTCGGAGCACGCCGGCACCGTGCCCGGCGGCGGCGGCTCGGGAAACAGGCAACGATAGGTCGGGTTGGGTGTGCCGTCGGCCCGCTTCTCATGCGCACGAATGGTGGTGAGCGAGCCGTCGAACACGCCGAGCGCGGCGGTTACAAGCGGCTTCTTCGCGAGATAGCAGCCATCGGCCACAAGATAGCGCGTGGCGAAGTTGTCGGAGCCGTCCGCGACGATGTCGTAGCTCTCGATCAGCGGCATGGCGTTGCCGGCATTGAGGCGCTCGTTATGCACCTCGATTTTCGCATGCGGGTTGAGCTTTGCGATCGCCTGCGCCGCGCGTTCGGCCTTGAGGGCGCCGACGTCCTCCGTGCCGAAGATGACCTGCCGCTGCAGGTTCGACAGCGCGACCTGATCGTCATCGACAATACCAATCGTGCCGACGCCGGCCGCGGCGAGGTAAAGGATGAGCGGCGCACCGAGGCCGCCGGCGCCGATGACCAGAACCCGCGCAGCCTTGAGCTTGCCCTGGCCCGGGCCGCCCACCTCGCGCATGACGATGTGGCGGGCATAGCGTTCGACTTCTTCCGGCGTCAGCATTGGCGTTAATCTAGCATCCGGCCGCGGCAAAACGAGCCGGTTAATGCAGTTTCGCAAGGCCGGTTGCGCGACCTCTTCGTTCGGCTAAGGTGCCGGCCATGGTTAAACGTGCGTTAATGGCGAGGCGTTTCGGCCGCTTTTCCGCGGTTTCGGCGGCCATGGTGGTTTTTGTCCTGGGCGCAGCACCGGCTTTGGCCCAGGCGCCCGGCGCCGCCGCCGACGCGTCGCCCTACCCGATGGATACCGCGGACGCGCCATCGGCGGCTAAAAAGCCGGAGAAGCCAGCTCATGCTGCACCGGCCAAACCGGCCGCCAATCCCGCGACCGAGGCCAAAGCCATAACGCCGCTGCCGCCCACCAGACCCGACGCGCTGAAGAAGCTCGATACCGCAGCGGCGGCCCAGATCGCCAAATCAGCGCCAGCGCCCGCGACCCCGCCCGCCAAAGAACCGGCGAAGGACGCGACCAAGGAGACGGCCAAAGAAACGTCCAAGGACGCGCCAAAGCCCGATCCGCTGTCGACGCCCCTCACCGCGACCAAGGAAGGCGACACGCTGTACGGCAACGCGGCCGACGAGCGGCTGCTGCTACAGGCGGCGCTGCTATGGGCCGGCGACTACACCGGCGCCGCCGAAAACGGCGACGATCCGCTCGCCACCGCGGTGAAGAATTTCCAGAAGCGCAAGAACTACAAGGTCACCGGCACGCTCAGCGACAGTGAGCGCAAGGAACTGCTCACCGCCGCGCGCAATTACCAGGACGAGTTCGGCTGGAACGTGGTCGTCGATCCGGCGACCGGCATCCGCATCGGCCTGCCGGCGAAAATGGTGCCGATCGCGCATGATGCGCCGCGCGGCACGCGCTGGTCGTCGCGTCATGGCGACGTGCAGGTCGAGACGTTCCGCTATGCCGATCCGAACCTGAAGCTCGCCACTCTGTTCGAGCGTGAGAAGCAGGAGCCTTCGACACGCCGCGTCGAATACAGCGTTTTGCGCGACGACAGCTTCTTCGTCAGCGGCATTCAGGGCCTGCGCAAATTCGCGGTGCGCGCGTCGATGCGCAACGGCGAGATTCGCGGCTTCACCATGACCTTCGATCAGATGATGGAAGGCATCGTCGCGCCGGTAATGGTGGCGATGGCGTCGGCCTTTTCGCCCTTTCCGTCGCGCGCCGCCCCGTTCGCGGCGCTGTCGAAATCGGTCGAATACGGCAACGGCCTCGTCGTCAGCGGCAAAGGCCATATCGTCACCGATGCGCGGCTGACGCGCGGCTGTCAGGTGCTGGTGGCGCATGGTCTTGGCGATGCCGAGCGCGTCGCCGACGATGCCGACAAGGGGCTGACGCTGCTGCGCGTCTATGGACCGCGCAAGCTGTCGCCGTTGTCACTGACGGCGGCAAGCGCCAAGGCGACCGCAAAGCCCGGCGATATCACGCTCAGCGGCGTACCCGATCCGAAGGACGCCAGTGGCCGCGACCGCATCGCCGACATCAAGGCGCGGTTCACTTCGAGCGGCAGCATCGACCTGCGCGACCCGGTGCCGATGGCCGGCTTCACCGGCGCCGCGGCGATCGACGGTGATGGCCGTTTCATCGGCATGATGGCGATGGGGCCCGCCGTGCTGGCGAGCATTCAACTCGCCGCGCCGCCGGTGCGGCTGGTGCGCGCCGACGCCATCCGCGCCTTCCTCGATGCGCATCATGTCGCGACGCCGGCGACAGCGGCCGGCAATCCGCGCGACGCCGTGGTGCGGATCATTTGCGTGCGCAAATAGACGGAAAATAATTCCGTTCGTCCCCGCGAAAACGGGGACCCAGCTTGAAGCCACACATCATGAGAAATTGGGCCCCCGCTTTCGCGGGGGCGAACGGAGAGTAGTGTGCCGCAGCGCGTGCGGGGCAGAGGTGCTACTTATTCCTCCACTGGGCTTTGCGCTTTTCGACGAAGGCTTTCATGCCTTCCTTCTGATCCTCGGTGGCGAACAGCGAGTGGAACAGGCGGCGCTCGAAGCGCAGACCTTCGTTCAGCGTCGATTCGAAAGCGACATCGACCGATTCCTTGGCTGCCAGCACAGACGGCAGCGACAGGCCGGCGATGGTCTCGGCCGCCTTCATCGCCTCCTCCATCAGCTGCGCCGCCGGCACGACGCGGGCGACGAGACCGGAGCGCTCGGCCTCGGCGGCGTCCATCATGCGGCCGGTGAGCACGAGGTCCATCGCCTTGGCCTTGCCGATCGCGCGCGTCAGGCGCTGCGTGCCGCCGAGACCGGGAATGACGCCGAGCTTGATTTCCGGCTGGCCGAACTTCGCCGTATCGGCGGCGATGATGAAATCGCACTGCATGGCGAGTTCGCAACCGCCGCCGAGCGCGAAGCCGGCGACCGCGGCGATGACCGGCTTGCGCGTGCGGTGCGCCACGGTCCAGTCGGCGGTGAAGTTGCCGAGATAGGCCTCCATGAAGGTCTTGTCCGCCATCTCCTTGATGTCGGCGCCGGCGGCGAATGCCTTGTCACTGCCGGTGATGAGCAGGCAGCCGATGGCATCGTTGTTCTGGAATTCGGTCACCGCCTGCGACAGATCGCTGATCAACGCGCGGTTGAGCGCGTTGAGCGCCGCCGGGCGGTTGAGCGTGATGACGCCGACACGGCCTTTGGTGTCGACGATGATGTTTTCGTATGCCATTTCCTGCTCCCGGCGTTGCGCTGTAGCGTTATCTTACTTCTGGCACGAGGGACAATAGAACGTCGAGCGGCCGTTCTGCACGATGCGTTTCACCGTGCCCTTGCAGTCAGGGCACTTCTCGCCCTCGCGATCGTAAACCTGGAAATTGTGCTGGAAGTAGCCGAGCGAGCCGTCGGCCTGACGGTGGTCGCGTAAGGACGAGCCGCCGGCCTTGATGGCGTCGTTCAACACCGCCTTGATGGCGTCGACCAGCGCGCGGGCGCGATCATTGGGCTTGCCATGGCGGTCGGCAATGGTGGACGCGAGCCGCTTCGGCGAGAGCCGCGCCCGGTACAGCGCTTCGCAGGCGTAGATGTTGCCGATGCCGGCGACCACCCGCTGGTCGAGCAGCGCCGCCTTCAGCGACGTCTTCTTGCCGGCGCAGGCGGCGGCCAGCATCGCCGCGTCGAACTCGTTGCCGAGCGGCTCCGGGCCGATCGATTTCAAGAGCTTCTCGTCGTCGAGCTTGGCCCGGGCCACGATCTTCATCGAGCCGAAGCGGCGCGGATCGTTGAACGTCACGGTACGGCCATTGGCGAGGTGGAACACGACATGATCGTGCGCGCTATCCTTGGAGCGCTCGTGATGGAAGTCGCCGGGCACATCCGAATTCTTGGAGTCCTTGTCGATGCGGAACGAGCCGGACATGCCGAGATGCATGATCAGCACGTCGCCGGACGACAGGTCGGCGAGGATGTATTTGGCGCGCCGGCCAAGGCCGTCGATGGTCTGGCCGTCGAGGCGCTTCTCGAAATCCCTGGCGATCGGCCAGCGCAGGCCGCGGTGCCGCACTTCGACTCTGGCGATGCGCGCGCCTTCCATGGCGGGGGCGAGCCCGCGGCGCACGGTTTCGACTTCGGGGAGTTCAGGCATTATGACGCACTCACCGTCTTGTCGGTGGGCTCCCCGAAGGTGATGCGGTTGTTGAACGGATCGACCACCGCCACCTCCAGCATGCCCCAGTCCTGCCGCTGCAGGCCGGGCTTGTTGTGGCGGTAATTCTTGTCGATCAGCTGCTTCTGCAATTCAGCGGCGCCGGTCATATAGACATAGACATGCGTGCCCGGCGTGCCATCGCCGTGGTGCTCGGAGAGATGCAGCACCACATCGCCGCGCGATACCTGCATGTAAACGGGGGCGCCCGGGCCGAAGGTATGCTGCCAGTCGATCTTGAAGCCGAGGAAATCGAGGTAGAACTCCCGCGCCTTCTCGACCGAAAAAATGCGCAGAACCGGCACGGTTTTCCCGAATTCGATCGCCATTCTGGAAGGCCTTTCCCGGTTGTCGCCAACCCGTTAAGCAATTGCCGGACCTTTGTAGCGCCCCGCCCGTTGCCGCGCTATGGTCCTGCCCGCAAAGGATTATTGGCCGATGAGCAGCTCGCAAGAGACCCACTTTGGATACCGGGACGTGCCCCTCGAGGACAAGCAGGGGCTGGTCGATGACGTGTTCCACTCGGTGGCCAAGCGCTACGACCTGATGAACGACCTGATGTCCGGCGGGCTGCACCGGCCGTGGAAGAACGCGCTGGTCACCGCGGTGAACCCGCCCAAAAGCGATCGCGAATTCCGCTTGCTCGATCTGGCCGGGGGGACCGGCGACGTTGCCTTCCGCGTCGCCGAAGCCGGCGGGTTCGGCACCCATGTCACCGTCTGCGACATCAATGCCGAAATGCTGGCGGTCGGCCGCGAGCGCGCCGAGAAGCGCGGCCTCGACGGCCAGGTGACCTTCGAGCAGGGCAATGCCGAAGAACTGCCTTATGCCGACCAGAGCTTCGACTGCGTCACCATCGCCTTCGGCATCCGCAACGTGCCGCGCATCGACAAGGCGCTCAAGGAAGCGCACCGCGTCCTCAAATTCGGCGGCCGTTTCCTCTGCCTGGAGTTCTCGTCGGTCGATGTGCCCGGGCTCGACAGGCTCTATGAGCTGTACTCGTTCCAGGTGATCCCGCGCGTCGGCGAGCGCGTCACCGGCGACCGCGAGGCCTATCAGTATCTGGTCGAGTCGATCCGCAAATTTCCCAAGCCGAAGGCCTTCGCGGCCATGATCGAGGCCGCCGGCTTCCGTCGCGTCTCCTTTACGCCGATGACCGGCGGCGTCGTGGCGATGCATTCGGGCTGGAAGTTGTGATGGCCTGCTTTGGATTGGCTAGCGCCTCCGCATGCTCAGCGCGCTCCCTCCCCCCTTGCGGGGCAGGGGACGATAGAGCATGCGCGGAGATCGCCGCATGATCTCTGCCATCTCCCATCTCATCCGCCTGTCGCGTGCCGGCTACGTGTTCGCGCGCGAAGGCGTGTTCTCGCTGGTCGATACCAGGCCGCTGCCGGCGCCGGCGCGCGCCGCCGTCGCCGTCGCACGGCTGATCGAGCGTCCGAGCGCGCGCGGCGGCAGAAGCCGGCTCGCCGCGGCACTGACGCGGCTCGGCCCGACTTACGTCAAGCTCGGCCAGTTCCTGGCGACGCGGCCCGACGTTGTCGGCACCGTCATCGCCCGCGATCTCGAAGCCTTGCAGGACAAGATGCCGGCCTTCGCGCAGAAGGAAGCCGAGGCCGTGGTTGCCGCCGCGCTGGAGCGGCCGCTGAGCGATGTTTACGCCAGCTTCGGCCCGTCGATGGCGGCCGCCTCGATCGCGCAGGTGCACAAAGCCGAGGTCGCGAAGGACGGCGAACGCAAGCCGGTCGCGGTCAAGATTATCCGCCCCGGCATCGAGCGGCGCTTCCGCGTCGATCTCGACGCTTTCTATTTCGCGGCGCTGCGCGCCGAGGCGATGTCGCCGGAGGCGCAGCGCCTGCGTTTCGTCGAGGTCGTGAACACGCTCGATCGGTCGGTGCGGCTGGAGATGGATTTCCGCCTCGAGGCCGCGGCGCTGTCGGAAATGGCGGAGAACACCAAGGACGATCCCGACTTCCGCGTGCCGGGCATCGACTGGGACCGCACCGCGCGCGAAGTGCTGACGATGGAGTGGATCGACGGCACACCGCTCAACAACCGCGAGGCGCTCGAGGCCAAGGGCTACGACCTGCCGGCGCTCGGCCGCATCGTCATCCAGAGCTTCCTGCGCCACGCGTTGCGCGACGGCTTCTTTCACGCCGACATGCATCCGGGCAATCTGTTCGTCGATAACGACGGCAATCTTGTTGCCGTCGATTTCGGCATCATGGGCCGGCTCGGGCCGAAGGAACGCCGCTTCCTCGCCGAGATCCTGTTCGGCTTCATCACCCGCGATTACATGCGCGTCGCGCAGGTGCATTTCGACGCCGGCTATGTGCCGCGGCATCATTCGGTGGAAGCTTTCGCCCAGGCGATCCGCGCCATCGGCGAGCCGATCCACAATCGCACCGCCGAAGACATTTCGATGGCCAAGCTGCTGACCTTGCTGTTCGAGGTCACCGGCATCTTTGACATGCAGACGCGGCCCGAGCTGATCCTGCTGCAGAAGACCATGGTGGTGGTCGAGGGTGTGGCGCGTTCGTTCGACCCCAAGCTCGACATGTGGAAGACCGCCGATCCGGTGGTGCGCGAGTGGATCGCGCGCAATCTCGGGCCGATCGGCAAGCTCGAAGGCGCGGCGCAAGGCGCCGGCGAGATCGGCAAGTTCGTCACGCAAGTGCCGTCGCTGCTGCTGCGCGCCGGCACGATGCTCGATCAGATCGACGACATCACGCGTCATGGGCTGGTATTGTCGCCGGAAACGGTCGAGGCCATCGGCCGCGCCGAAGCGCGGCGCAACCGCGCTACCGCCGTGGCGCTGTGGGTCATCGCGGGACTGCTCGGCGCGATTTTGTGGATGCTGGTTTAGGAATTGCCAGCTTCGCTCGGCTATCGCTTCCGCTCAGGTACCCTCTCCCACAAGGGGAGAGGGAAAGCGAGTTCGCCGCCCATCTCGACGGTCACCCTTTCTCCGCCGCGCTCTTGAGCTTCGCCAGGCCGGCTTCCATGTCACCGCCGATCATCTTGCCTATGTCGAACACGACCTGAAACACCCTGCTGACGAAGGGCATGGCCGCCGTCATTTGCCATGTCACCTGCGTGGCGTTGCCCTGTGGCGCCAGCGTGAACTTCACGGCGTTGCTGGTGCGCATCGGCCGCTCGAATTCGAGGTCGATCGCCAGCGCCGACGGCGCCGCCGACTCGGTGATGGCCATGTGGCCGGCGCCGATGTCGCTGTTGCCGTCCCAGGCATACGTGGCGCCGCGGCCCTTGCTGGTCGCGCCGAAAGTCCGCTTCATGTTCGGATCCCGATGCTCGTAAGGCGACCATTGCGGCCATTGCCGGAAGTCGTCGAGCAGCGGAAATATCCTGTCGGCCGGCGCATTGATGGCGATCGACCGTTGCACCTGGAGCGTGTCGGGCTTGCTGGCGGCGAGCACCAGCACGACGGCGACGGCTCCGACGAGGACCGCGGCGGCGGTCAGCAGAATGCGCTTTATCCTCATTTTTCGATCATCGTCTTGAAGCCGCCATAGATCATGCGCTTGCCGTCGAACGGCATGGCCTTGGCGTTCATGTACTTGGTCATGCGCTCGTCCTTCATCACCTTGGCGAGGATCGCATCGCGCGATTTTCGCGACTTGTAGGTGATCCAGGAAAAGATCACGACCTCGCCTTTCTTGAGCTTGACGCTCTGCGGGAAGGACGTCCACTTGCCGGGCTTGACGTCGTCCGCGACGCACTCGGCATAGCTGAGCGCGCCATACTCCATCCAGACCTTCGAAGCGAGCGTCGCCATCTTCTTGTAGGCAGCCAGGTTCTTCCTCGGCACCGCCAGAATAAATCCGTCAACGTAAGTCATTTCGTCACCCCTCATCTGGTTGAATGAACTAGCCCTGCTTCGCTTTCTCGATCGTGGCAATGTCGAATTTCTTCATTTTCATGAAGGCGTTCATGGCGCGCGCCGCGGCGGCGCGATCCGGGCCGGAGAGCAGTTCGCCCATGAATTCCGGAAACACCTGCCAGGACAGGCCGTATTTGTCCTTGAGCCAGCCGCACTGGCTTTCCTGACCGCCATCGGCGGTGAGCGCGTTCCAGTAATAGTCGATCTCTTCTTGCGTCTTGCAAGGCACCTGAATCGAGATCGCCTCATTGAACTTGAATTGCGGGCCACCATTAAGCGTAATGAAGGGCGCGCCTTCGAGCTCGAACTCAACGACCATCACCGAGCCCGCTTCCTTGCCATGGACTTCCTTGCCGGCGTCGGAATAGCGACTGATGCCGCCGAGCTTTGAGTTTTTGAATACCGAGCAGTAGAAACGGGCCGCGTCTTCGCCCTGGGTGTCAAACCAAAGGCAGGGCACGATCCGGCGCGCGCCAAGAGCCGTCGGGGCACGCACGATTTGCCATGACAGCCCATACTTGTCCTTGAGCCAGCCGCCGCGACCGTCCTGCCCGCCCGCGCTCAGCGCCTGCCGGTAGTTGTCGATTTCCTCCTGCGTCTGGCAGCGGACCTGAAGCGAGATCGCTTCGTTGAACTTGAACATCGGCCCGGCATTGAGCGCCGTGAACGGCATGCCTTCGAGGTCGAATTCGACGGTAAGCACCGACTTGGCCGGCTTGCCGTGGATCTCCTGTCCGGCATCCGGGTAATAGGCGGTGCGGCCGATCCTGGAACTCTTGAACACCGAGCAATAGAACTTGGCGGCCTCGTCGGCCTGATTTTCGAACCACAGGCAGGTCGTCAGCTTCGGCTTGTTGAGTGCCATTTTCGTCTCCGGGCTTTTGAAGGATTGAAGGATCACGCGGCGTCGCGGAAGTCGCCGAGCTGGGCGTCGAGCGCGCGCTTGAAGGCCGGGCGCCCAAGGCAGCGCTCGAGATAGGCGGCGAGGCGCGCATCGCGGGTGACGAGGTCGGTGCGATGCAGGATGCGCAGCACCGTCGCCATCATCAGGTCGCCGGCGGTGAAGCGCTCGCCGTCGAGATGGGGCTTGTCGCCGAGCGCCTTCGACAGCGCCGCCAGCCGACGCTCGACAAACGCCACCGCGCCTGGCCGTCGCAGCTTCGCCCATTCCTCGTTCTGGTAGAAGGAATCGATCAGCGCGACATTCATGACGAAAGGCTCGATCGAATTCAGCGCGGCGATGAGCCATTGCCGGGCGCGAGCGCGGCCATTTGCATCTTCGGGCAGCAAATTTGCGCTGCGCTCGCCGATATGCAGCACGATGGCGCCGGTCTCGAACAACGTGAAGCCGTCTTCCTCGAAGATCGGCACCTGGCCGAATGGCTGCAGCGCGCGATACTCGTCCTTGTCCTGGTCGCCCTGCTCGAGCAGCCGCGTGCGATAGGGCAAGCCGGCTTCCTCCAGCGCCCAGCGGACGCGCAGGTCGCGCACCTGGCCGCGAGCGAAATCGGGGACCCAGCGAAAGGCAGAGATCGTGATCATGGGCGTGTTCCTCCAGTGACCGGCCGCTGCCTGCGGCCTGTTCGTCGTGCGTTTAGTCGGTGTGGGCGGTCAGCGGCCGTAGTCGAGCTTCGGATACCAGTCCGGCTTGCGGCCTTGCGGCGTACAGTCGAGCACGGTCCAGAGCGGCATGAGATCCGGCGCGCCGCGCGGATCCTGCCCCGGATCGGCGGTCGAGAAGTCCATCTCGCCGCTCCAGAAGTGACGCAGCGTACCGTCGCGGCGGCTGAAGACGTGCAGCCCGGCATCATCGCCGCCATTGTCCGAGACGGCGTGGAAGTCCCGACTGAACTCCTCGCTCGGGTCGGAATAAAGCGGCAGGGCGCGCCAGCCGCGCTGCTGCTTGAAGGCGACGAGCCGTTCGATCGGCGAGCGCGCCGTCACCGCCAGCGCTACGTTCTGCATGATGTCGTTGGCTTCGCCGTCCCACGACGACAGTAGCGACGTGCACATCGGGCACGGCTTTTCGCGTCGCGTGCCGTACATGTAGGCGTAGACGACGAGCGTCTCTTTGTCGCCGAACATGCCTTCAAGGTCGGTCGGACCGTCTTCGCCGACGAAGGCATAGTTCTTCACGACCGCGCCGGGCGGTAGCGCGCGGCGCATTTCGGCGACGCGCTCGGTTTGCCGCCGGAGTTCGATTTCCTCGGCGAGCAATGCCGTGCGCGCCGCGCGATATTCGGCACTTTCGCCGACGATGCGGACCTTGCAATTGTCGGCCAGGTCTCGCGCCGACGTCAGCTTCTTCTCGTCGAGCATCACACCCCTCCTTCCGTCCGCGCGGATCCCCCGCGCGGGTTTGCCGTCACATCGCACCTATTGCGCGACCGTGATCATCCAGTTGACCCCGAACTTGTCGGCGCACATGCCGAAGCTGGACGAGAAGAAGGTTTTGATGAGCGGTTGCTGCACGGTGCCGCCCTCGCTCAGCGCCGTGAACTTCGCCTTGGCTTCGGCGTCGTCCTTGGTCGCGAGCGCGAGGGAAACGCCCTTGAACTCCGGCTTGCCCGCAGCCATGCCGTCCGAGGCCATGACCAGCGCGTCGTCGATCTTGAGGCTGGCGTGCATGATCTTGTTGCCGTCCGGCATCGGGCCGGCGCAGCCTTCACCATTCTGATCCGGCGGCGGGCCGTCCTTGAAGCGGAGCAACATCTCGACCTTGGCGCCCAGCGCCTTCTTGTAAAACTCGATCGCCTCCTCGCAGCGGCCGTCGAAGAACAGGTATGGCTGGACTTGCATGTCGTCTCCTTCCAGGGGCGTCGTGCCCGTTTAGCTGTGCAGTCACGGCCCGCCGACGCGGGAACCGTCTTGACAATTACGTTGATATCAACATAATGTTCGGTATGTCAATACGCCCTGGCGCAGACCGTGCTGACTTGCCGCATGGGGAACCCGCGGCCGCCGAGGCTCTGCCTTTCGACAAGACCATCGAGGTCCGCGACGCCTGCCTCTGCCTCCATGTGCAGCGCGCAGCCCGGGCACTGGCGCGGCGCTTCGACGTGGTGCTGCGACCTCTCGATCTGACCAGCGGCCAGTTCTCTCTGCTGACGTCGCTCAATCGCCCGGCGCCGCCGACCATCGGCAGCGTCGCCGACCTGCTGGCGATGGACCGCACCACGCTGACCGCCAACCTCAAGCCGCTGGAGCGACGCGGACTGATCGAGATCGCGATCGACAAGGACGACAAGCGCAGCCGCCGGCTCGTCATCACAGCGGCCGGGCGCGAATTGCTGGCCAAAGCCTATCCGATCTGGCGCGAGGCCCACACCACCCTCGAGTTCAGAATCGCCAATGGCAGCGCCGACGACTTGCGCCGCATGCTCGGCGCGCTGCTGTAGGCCTCACACCGGCAGCGTCGGCTTCACGTCCAACGGCACCCAGTCGAAGAACGGCTCGGCTTCTTTGAGCGCGCGCAAATACGACGGCCGTTTCACCAGGCGCCCGTAATAGGCCCTGAGCTTGGGCGTCGCATCGCTGAACGGCACGGCGAGGCTCGCGTAGAACAACGCCGGCGAGGCCGCGCAATCGACGAGGCCGTAATCGTCGCCGAGCGCCCACGTTCTGTCGCCAAGCTCCTGCTCGAGAATGGCATAGGATTTTTCGATCGTCGCCCTGGCTTCGGCGACGCCGTGCGGGTCGCGCAGCTCCGCCGAGCGTATGTTGTCGCCCGCGATCTTCTGCATCGGCATATGAATGTAGAGATCGAAGAAGCGATCCCAGATGCGCGCCTTGATGGCGCGGTCGGGATCGGCCGGCAGCAGTTTGTGCGCCGCGTAATGCTGGTCGAGATATTCGATGATGACGGTAGCTTCCGGCACGGTCTGGCCCCGCACTTCGTCGCGCAGAACCGGAAACTTCGCCACCGGCCACAACGCCCGCATTTCCGCGCTCGATTGCGCATCGGCGAGATTGACCGACACCGGCTCGAACGGGATGTTGTTTTCGTAAAGGCCGATCAGCGCCTTGTGACAGAACGACGAAAGCGGGTGGTAGAAGAGTTTGAGGGCCATGACTTAGGCCGTCCCGATCGTGGCAGCGTAGCCGGCGAGTCGCGCCATCGTTTGCACCAGCCCCTTGTCGGCGCCGTACTCCTTGATCACGAAATCGCGCGCCTCGGCATTGGGGAACACGCCGCGCCACACGATGCGGGTGCGACCGCCGCCGAGATCTTCGAACGTCACGGTCTGGCTGAACTTCACGGGCTCGACATCATCGCCGCCGCCATGATGATAGGCGATCCGCTCGTTCGGCACGATCTCATCGAAGGTGATGCGGTTCTGGTAGTCGCGGCCATCCGGCCCGTGCATGACGAAGCGCCAGGTACCGCCGGGCCTGAATTCAAAGTGCGACGTCGTCGTGGTGAAGCCATCCGGACCCCACCATTGCGCCAGATGCTTCGGATCGGTGAAGGCACGGAACACCAGTTCGCGTGGCGCGTCGAATTCGCGCGTACCCTTGATCGAGATCGGGTCACTGAGATCGAGATTATTTCTGCCGGCCACGGCCTGCTCCTTTACGCGTCACGTTGCGGGGATTGGCGGGCGTGGCCGCCTCTCCGGCCTTGAGCACTTCGAGATAGCTCTCGAGCTTGTCCATGCTCTGGCCCCAGAGCGTGCGATACTCCGCGAGCCAGTGGTCGACGCCGATGAAACCGGCAGCATCGATTCTGCACGGCCGCATCTGCGCATCACGACCGCGCGTGATCAAGCCGGCATGCTCGAGCACCTTCAGGTGCTTCGAGATCGCCGGCAGGCTGATGTCGAAGGGCTGCGCCAGCTTCTGCACCGAAGTCTCGCCGAGCGCGAGGCGCGCAAGAATGGCGCGGCGCGTCGGATCGGCGAGCGCGGCGAAGGTGGCGCTGAGGCGGTCGGGGTCTGCCATCGTCTTTAGCCATCTGGTTAAATAACTCATCGGTTAAATACAGGGCGGCTGGCGAGTGTCAAGGCACAGCGATATAGTCGGCCAGTGATTGCATTGTTATCAATGCAATCAAATTAAGGTAAGCCGCTGCTCTTACGGAGTTTTCTATGGCGTCGCTGACCGTCCGACAGCTCGATGAGCGCCTGAAAACGCTGTTGCGGCTGCGCGCGGCGCGCAATGGCCGCTCCATGGAAGACGAGATTCGAAGCATCCTGCGCGAGGCCGCCGATGCGGCCGGCGAGGACATTCTCGAGCGCTTCGAGCCCGCGGCGACGCCAGCAAGAGCGGCCGCCGTGCCGGCAAATACGGCCATGCCGCGCGTGCTCTTGATCATCGGCGGCGGCATCGCCGCCTACAAATCACTCGACCTCATCCGCCGGCTGAAAGAGCGCGGCTGCGCGGTGCGCTGCGTTCTCACCCAGGCCGCGACGCAGTTCGTCACGCCGCTCGCCGCCAGCGCGCTGACCGGCGGCCGCGTTTACACCGAGTTGTTCAATCCCGAGCACGAATTCGACGTCGGCCACATACGCCTCGCGCGCGAGACCGATCTCGTCGTCGTCGCGCCGGCGACCGCCGACCTGATGGCGAAGATGGCGCAAGGCCACGCCAACGATCTCGCGACCGCCGTGCTACTGGCGACCAACGCGAAGATTCTGCTGGCGCCGGCGATGAACCCGGCGATGTGGGCGAACAAGGCGACGCAACGCAACCTCAAGCAGCTCAAGGCCGACGGCGTCGCGCTGGTCGGCCCGAATGCCGGCGAAATGGCGGAACGCGGCGAGCGCGGCGTAGGTCGCATGGCCGAGCCGCTGGAAATTGCCGGTGCGGTCGAGCGGCTGATGAAGATCGCGGCGGCACCGCAGCCTCTGAAGGGCAAACGCATTCTCGTCACCGCAGGCCCGACGCATGAGCCGATCGATCCGGTGCGCTATATCGCCAATCGCTCGTCCGGCAAGCAGGGCTACGCGATTGCCGCCGCCGCGGCCGAAGCCGGCGCCGACGTCGTGCTGATCAGCGGGCCGGTCAACTTGCCGAAGCCCGAAAACGTCGATTTTATCGATGTCGAAAGCGCGCGCGACATGCTCGCCGCGGTCGAGAAGGCCCTGCCTGCCGACGTCGCGATCTTTGCCGCCGCGGTCGCCGACTGGCGCGTCGCCAATGCCGGCGAGCAAAAGATCAAGAAGCAGCCGGGGAAGGCGACGCCGCAACTGGCGCTCGCCGAGAACCCCGATATCCTTTCAACCATCGCGCACCGCAGGTCGGATCGGCCGCCTCTGGTGATCGGCTTCGCCGCCGAGACCGAGAACGTCATCGCCAATGCCAAGGCCAAGCTCGCGCGCAAGGGCTGCGACTGGATACTCGCCAACGACGTGTCACCCTCGACCGGCATCATGGGCGGCGACAGCAACACCATCCATCTGGTGACGGCTGCGGGCGTCGATGATTGGCCGCCACAAAGCAAGGAGCAAGCCGCGGCAATGCTGATCAGCCGAATTGCCGCGACGCTGACAGGAGACAGGAATTGACCAAAGCCGAAGTCCGCATCACCCGCCTCGCGCACGCGCATGATCTGCCGCTGCCGGAATATCAAAGCGCGCTCGCCGCCGGATTCGACTTTACCGCCGCGGTGCCGTCCGGTGAGCCGCTCACGATCGCGCCCGGCACACGCGCTCTGGTGCCGACTGGGCTCGCCATGGCGTTGCCCGAAGGTTTCGAGGCGCAGGTGCGGCCGCGTTCGGGGCTGGCGATGAAGCACGGCCTCACCGTGCTCAACGCGCCGGGCACGATCGACGCCGATTACCGCGGCGAGGTGCAGGTGCTGCTGGTCAATCTCGGTACCGAACCCGTTTCAATCAATCGCGGTATGCGAATCGCGCAATGCGTCATTGCAACCATCACGCGCGCCATATTTTCCGAGGTTACCGTTCTCGATCAGACTGAGCGTGGCGCAGGAGGTTTTGGCTCTACCGGAAGTTGAAAATGATCGCGGTGTTTTGCCCTAGACGTTTGATCGGCTGTAATCTATTACCTTTTATATTAGTTGCATGTGGTGCCGATTATGCCGCTCGTTTCCCGCAAAGGCGTTCTCGCCATTGCCGCCGTGATCGACGTCGCCGTGAACGCCAATGGTCGCCCGGTATCGGCGAAGGCGCTTGCGGCGCGCCACAAGCTGCCGCCCCGCCACCTCGAGCCGGTGCTGCAAGCCCTCGTGCGCGACGGAATCCTGCGCGGCATTCGCGGCCCGCACGGTGGCTATGAACTGGCGCGCGAACATCGGATGATCACCGCCGAAGATATCCTGCGCGCTGCGTCGAGCACCGAGGAAGCGGAAGACGTGCCGATGCCGCCGTCCGGCCTCGTCAGCAATGTCGTGCGCCCCGCCCTCGCCGAAGCGGAGCGCAGCTTTTCGACGGCACTGGCCGCGATCAACATCGAAGACATGACGAAGCAGGCCCTCGACCAAGGCTAGCCTGGTTCACACGCCCGCCGCCCGGCGGAATTCGCTGTGCCTTGCTCCGTTCCCCATATGGACTCTTTCGGCCGGACTCGCCTGAGGGGTAAAGTCCAATGATTCGCGAGCGGTACGACAATGGGCGTCCGCAATCCTTGACGCGTCCCGTGGGGCAATCTGAATGCCGGAAGGACTCCGGACGGCGAACGAGGCAGCGCGTTCTCGTCCGACACGAGGCGGATTCCTTGCCGCCCTCATCCTGACAGCTGTGACCGTCGCGCAGGACGCGGCGGCCGCCGACGGATCGGCTCTCGATGGCGCGGTGACGTCACTGGGACGCCAGGAAATCGCGACCTTCACCCTCATCGCCGGCCTCATCTGCTTTGCCGTGCTCGCCACCGTCGTGCTGATCCGCAGCCGCGGCGGCCGCCACGACCAAGTGTCGCGCGACGACGCCATGGCGATGCAGGCGGAAATCGACCGCCTGCGCCAGCTCCTGCTGTCGCAGCCGCAGATCATCGTCACTTGGCCCGCGGCGGCCGACGAGCCGGATATTCTTGGCGACACCACGATCATAGCACCCGGCGGCACGCCGCAGCGCGTCCTCGCCTTCGGCGCATGGCTCGAACCGGCGGCGGCGCAGCGCATGGAAGATGCGGTGACCCGGCTGCGCGGCGAAGGCCGCGGCTTCGTCATGACGCTGACTACGCAGGCCGGGCGACCGCTCGAAGCCGAAGGTCGCGCGCTTGGCGGTCGCGCCGTACTGCGCCTGCGCGACGTCAGCGGCATCGAAAGCGAACTGGTCAACGTCTCGACGCAGCACGACCGCCTCGCCGGCGATCTCGCAACGCTGAGGTCGATGCTCGAGACGCTGCCGGCGCCGGTCTGGGCGCGCGACGCCGCCGGCCATCTGATCTTCGTCAACTCCGCCTATGCCCGCGCCGTCGAAGCCGGCAATGCCGCCGACGCCGTCGAACGCAATCTCGAACTGCTGGAAGGCACCGCGCGCGCCGAGATTACGCGTCTGCGCGCCGGCGGCGAATCCTTCGCCAAGCGCCTGCCTGCGATCGTGGCGGGGGAGCGGCGGATTTTCGATGTGCTCGATGTGCCCACGGTGTTCGGCGCCGCCGGCGTCGCCATCGACCGCACCGAGACAGAAACCATGCGCGCCGAACTGCGGCGCATGACCGAGGCGCACCGCCGCCTGCTCGATCAGCTCGCCACCGGCGTCGCCATCTTCAATGCCGACCGCAAGCTCACCTTCTACAACACCGCCTTCCGCGCCCTGTTCGACCTCGATCCGGTCATGCTCGACCAGACGCCGACCGACACCAGCGTGCTCGACACCTTGCGCAGCGCGCGCAAGCTGCCGGAAGAGCAGGATTTCCGGCAGTGGAAGCAGCAGCTTTACGAAGCCTATCGCGCCGTCGAGCCGAAGGAGCACATGTGGCACCTGCCGGACGGCCGCACCTTGCGCGTCGTCACCACGCCCAATCCGGAAGGCGGCGTCACTTATCTCTACGACGACGTCACCGAGCGGCTGGCCATGCGCCGAAACTACGAAGCGCTCAACAAGGTGCAGAGCGAGACGCTCGACAATCTCGCCGAAGCCGTCGCCGTGTTCGGCTCGGACGGCCGCGTCCGCCTGCACAATCCGGCGTTCCAGCGCATGTGGAAGCTGACGCCCGAAGCGCTCAACACCCATCCGCATGTCGAGGCCGTCACCGCCTGGTCGCAGGCGCTGCATGACGACAGCGCGCTGTGGCGCGGTCTGCGCGCCGCGGTCACCGGCATCGACAACCGCGCGCCGCTGACCGCCCGCATCGAACGCCGCGACGGCGTGATGATCGACATGGCGACCATGCCGCTGCCGGACGGTGCGACCCTCGTGACGTTCCAGGACATCACCGACACCGTCAATGTCGAGCGCGCGCTGCGCGAGCGCAACGAAGCACTGGTCGCCGCCGATTCGATCAAGATCGAGTTCGTGCATCACGTCAGCTACGAATTGCGATCGCCGCTCACCAATATCATCGGCTTCGCAAATCTGCTGGCCGATCCCGTCTTCGGCCCGCTGACGCCGAAGCAGCATGAATATCTCGGTTACATCACCACCTCGACCAACGCGCTGCTGGCGATCATCAACAACATCCTCGACCTCGCCACCATCGACGCCGGCGCGATGACGCTGAACCTGACGCAGGTGGATATTCGCGCTTCGATGGCGGAAGCGGCCGAGGGCGTGCAGGACCGCCTGATCAAGAACAACCTGCGCCTCGACATCGTCGCCGCGCCCGGCGTCGGCAGCTTCGATGCCGACGCCAAGCGGCTGAAGCAGATCCTGTTCAATCTCTTGTCCAACGCCGTCGGCTTTTCGCCGGCCAATTCAACGGTGACTCTCGCCGCCGAGCGCCGCAACGGCGACGTGATCTTCTCGGTCACCGACCACGGACCTGGCATCGAGCCCGAACGGCAGGAGAAGGTGTTCGACATGTTCGAAACCAACTCCAATGGCTCGCAGCATCGCGGCACCGGTCTCGGCCTGTCGCTGGTGCGCTCCTTCGTCGAACTGCACGGCGGCTCCGTGTCGATCGATTCCGCCGTTGGCCGCGGCACGACGGTGACCTGCGCCTTCCCGGCCGAACAGCAGCGTCATCCGGCGGAAACCGCGCCGGCTCGCATCGCGCCGACGAAGCGCAGCGCGGCGTAAATTTACTTTCGTCATTCCGGGGCGCGTCCGAAGGACGCGAGCCCGGAATCTATAATCACAACAGCTGCGGGCTATGGATTCCGGGCTCGCTCGTTGCGCTCGCGCCCCGGAATGACAGAGATGGAAAAAGAAAAGCCCCCGCGGCGAACCGCAGGGGCCTCTCTACGCATCCACGCGAACGCGAACGCTACGCTTACCCCGGGAGAGGCCTAGCGATAGTAACGCGCCGGGCGCGGCGCATAGCCGACGTATTCACCATCGGCGCAGGCATCGCGGTTGGCGCCGAACAGCGCGTGGAAACCGCGGCACGGCTGCACGACGCCGTCGATCAGCGCGACGGTGCCGATACCGGCAACGCCGCCGACAACGGCCGCGCCCGCGGCGCTGGTCGGCAGCGCGGCGCCACCGATGGCCGGCGCGGCGCCATACCAGCCGTTGGCGAGACCGACGCCCACCGCCGTACCGACAGCGGCGCCGGCGAGCGGCGCACCATAGCTATAATACGGACCCTCGCCGCGGCCATAAGCCGGCTCGGCGCTGGCCAGCGTCGGCATGGCGACGGCGGCCGCGGTGACAGCGGCGACGGAAAGTCCGGTGATCAGTTTGCGCATGCGATTCTCCATCTTTTTCGTTCGTCAAACCCCTCGGCGCAAACAACGTGCTGCAGCGCGGTTGCGTTCCGGAAACGGTGGAAAATCGCGGTGTTTCCTCATTCAAGGCAACGTTGTGATGAAGCAAGGTCAAAACAAGGCACGAGCGCGGCATGGATCCGGCAGGCGCTCCCTAGCGGCGCGCGGGCCGCTTTGCGTATAAAGACCAGACCCATTTCGGATGATTCGATGTCGCCTCCCGGTTCCGGCGCTTTCAGTTTCACGATCGCGCTCGGCGACGAGGCCGCGACGCGCCGGCTTGCCGCCGATATCGCCAACCTGATCGAACCCGGCGACGTCATCACCCTGTCGGGCGATCTCGGCGCCGGCAAGTCGGCCTTCGCCCGCGCCTTCATTCGCCATCTCGCCGGTGACGACGCGCTCGAAGTGCCGAGCCCGACCTTTACGCTGATGCAGACCTACGATCTGCCGCGCTTTCATCTGGTCCATGCCGATCTCTACCGGTTGTCGGGACCGGACGAACTCGCCGAACTCGGCTTCGACGACGAAGCGGCGACGACCGTGATGCTGATCGAGTGGCCGGACCGCGCCGCCGGCCATCTGCCGGAAGATCGCATCGATGTCGCGCTGGCGCTCGATCCGGCGCAGGGCGATACCTGGCGGCACTGCGAAGTCACCGGCCTCGGCAAGCTCGCCGCGCGGGTCGGGCGCATCAAGACCGTCCGCCGCTTCCTCAACGACATGAGTTTCGGCACGGCGCGCCGCACGCGCATGCAGGGCGACGCCTCGACGCGCATGTATGAGCGGCTCGAGCGCGATGGCGCCAGCTACATCCTGATGAACGCGCCGCGCCGCCCCGACGGACCGCCGGTCGAGGACGGCAAGCCCTACAGCGCCATCGCGCATCTCGCCGAAGACGTAACGCCCTTCATCGCCATGGCGCGCGGCCTGCGCGACGCCGGCTTTTCCGCGCCGGAGCTGATCGCCACCGACCGCGCCGAAGGCCTCATCATTCTTGAGGATCTCGGCAGCGAGGCGGTCGTGACCGGCCATCCGCCGGCGCCGATCGAAGAACGCTATGCCGCCGCCGTCGACCTGCTCGCCGCCCTGCACAGCGTGCCCAAGCCGGACGTGCTGCGCGTCGACGCCGGCACGATGTACCGCGTGCCGCGCTACGACATCGGCGCGATGCTGATCGAGGTGTCGCTGCTGATCGACTGGTTCCTGCCGTTTCGCAACGTCGCGCCATCCGATGCGCTGCGCGCGCAGTACCGCATGCTGTGGCGCGACGCGCTGCAGCCCGCGCTCGACGCGCCGCCGACCTGGGTGCTGCGCGACTATCATTCGCCGAACATCATCTGGCTGCCGCACCGCGACGGCATCAAGCGCGTCGGCGTCATCGACTTCCAGGACGCGATGATGGGGCCCGCCGCCTACGATGTCGCCTCGCTGTGCCAGGATGCCCGCGTCGACGTGCCGGAGGCGCTCGAGATCGCGCTGCTGACGCGCTACACGCGGGCGCGGCTTGCCGAGCCCGATTTCGATGCCAAGTCGTTCACGCATCTCTATGCGCTGATGGCGGCGCAGCGCGCCTCGAAGATCCTCGGCATCTTCGCCCGGCTCGACAGGCGCGACGGCAAGCCGCAATACCTGCGTCATCTGCCCCGCGTATGGACCTATTTGCAGCGCGCGCTGGCGCATCCCGCTCTGGCGCCGCTGGCCGCCTGGTATCGCGACAACATCCCCGCACCGGACACGACCCGACCATGAGCATCGACACGCCGCGCCGCGCCATGGTGCTCGCCGCCGGCTTCGGCCAGCGCATGCGGCCGCTCACCGACACGATGCCGAAGCCGTTGGTCAAGGTCGCCGGCAAGGCGCTGCTCGATCATGTGCTCGATCGCCTCGCCGACGCCGGCGTCGTTGAGGCGATCGTCAACGTGCACTATCTCGGCGATCAGATCGTCGCCCATGTCGGCAGTCGGACGCGGCCGAAGGTCGTCATCTCCGACGAGCGCGACGCGCTGCTCGATACCGGCGGCGGCGTGGTCAAGGCGATGCCGCTCCTCGGCGAGGCGCCATTCTATCACATCAACTCCGACACGATCTGGATCGACGGCGTACAGCCGAACCTGACGCGGCTCGCCGAGCGCTTCGACGCCGCGACGATGGATGCGTTGCTGCTGCTGGCGCCGACCGCCGGCAGCATCGGCTATGCCGGGCGCGGCGATTTCCTGATGGCCTCCGACGGCCGCCTCGGCCCGCGCGCCGAGCGCGACATCGCGCCCTTCGTCTATGCAGGCGCCGCCATCCTGTCGCCGCGCCTGTTCGACGGCGCGCCGGCGGGCGCCTTTTCCCTGACCAGACTGTTCAATCGCGCCATCGAGCAAAGCCGGCTGTACGGCCTGCGCCTCGACGGCCTGTGGATGCATGTCGGCACGCCCGAGGCGATCGGGGAGGCGGAAGCCGCGATCGCCGCGAGCGCAGGGTAAACCACCCCTATCATCCTCGCGAAAGCGGGGACCCAGCACTGGATTCCCGCTTGCGCGGGAATGAACCGACTTTAGATCGGCGACATCGCCACTTCGTGTAAGCTGATCCGCATGAAGCCCAACGTCTTCACCATTCCCGCTTCGGCGCCGTTCCTGCCGGCGCTGATCGACGCCGTGCTGGGGGGCCGGCTGGTGAAAGGCTTTCCGGCGTCAAGCGACCCGCTCGAACTCGCCCGCGCCACGCTCTATCTGCCGACGCGGCGCGCCTGCCGCCTGGCGCGCGACGTCTTTCTCGACCGCCTCGGCGCGGACGCCGCGATCCTGCCGCGCATCGTGCCGCTCGGCGACATCGACGAGGACGAGATCGCCTTCGCCGAAGCCGCCACCGGCGCGCTGGCCGAAGCCGCGCTGGCGCTGCCGGAGGCAATCAAGCCGCTGGAGCGGCGGCTGCTGCTCGCCGAACTTATCCTGCAATGGGCCAATACGCCGGCGGTACGCGGCGCCGCCGGTTCGCCGCTGATCGCCAACACGCCGCCGGCCGCGCTCGGCCTCGCCGACGATCTGGCGCGGCTGATGGACGACATGACGACGCGGCAGGTGCCGTGGAGCGCGCTCGACGGCCTGGTGCCGGACGATCTCGATCACTACTGGCAATTGTCGCTGCGCTTTCTCAAGATCGCGCGCGAGGCCTGGCCGGCGCTGCGCGCCGAGCGCGGCGCCATAGAAGCGACCGAGCGCCGTGACCAGCTCATCGAGGCCGAGGCCAAGCGCCTTGCCGGCAGCGATGCGCCGGTGATCGCCGCCGGTTCGACCGGTTCGATGCCGGCGACCGCCAAGCTGCTCGCCACCATCGCCAAACTGCCGCACGGCGCCGTGGTGCTGCCGGGGCTCGACCTCGATCTCGACGCGCCGTCCTGGGACGCGATCTCCGGCCGCGACGGCGACAAGACGCATGACAGCGCGCCGGCCGCCGGCCATCCGCAATTCGCCATGCAGGCGCTGCTCAAGACCATCGGCATCCTGCGCGACGAGGTCGAAACGCTGAGCGCGCCGGCGCCGTTCGGCCGCGAGGCGCTGCTCTCGGAAGCCCTGCGGCCGGCCGCCACCACCGAGCACTGGCAGGCGCACCGCGACGCGCCGGAATTTGCCGCCGCCACCGATCGTGCGCTCGAGGCGATCACCGCGATCGAAGCCGCCAACGCCGAGGAAGAGGCGCTGACCGTTGCCGTCACCTTGCGCGAGGCGCTCGATACGCCGGACAAGACCGCGGCCTTGGTAACGCCGGACCGCGCGCTGGCGCGGCGCGTGCGCGCTGCGCTCGACCGCTGGCATGTCGCGGTCGACGATTCCGGCGGCGACTCGCTCGCCGACACCGGCGCCGGCGTGTTCGCGCGGCTCGCCGCCGAGGTCGCGCTCGATGGCTGCGAACCAGTCACGCTCTTGGCGCTGCTCAAGCATCCGCTGCTGCGCCTCGGCGCCAATGGCAGCCCCCGCAAGGCCGTCGCGGCGCTGGAGCGCGCGCTGCTGCGCGGCCCGCGGCCCAAGCCCGGCAGCGACGGCCTGCGCCAGGCGCTCACGCATTTTCGCGCCAGCCGCGACGACATGCATCGCAGCGATCCGCGCTGGCTGCTGACCGCGGACGAACTCGACGCCGCCGCTGATCTGATCGAAAGTCTGGCGCAGGCTTTGGCGCCGCTCGAAACACTCAAGGCCGGCGACCACAAGCTCGCGGTACTGACCGCATGCCACAAGGATGTCGTCGCCGCGCTCAGCCGCGACGAGGGCGCCACCGCCGCCGCTTTCGACAACAATGACGGCAAGGCGCTGGCGCAGGCTCTCGACGAACTCATCGCCAGCCCGACCGCCAATGGCCTTGCCATCGCCCGCGGCGATTATCTCGAACTGTTTCACACCGCCATCGCCGACCGCGTCGTGCGCCGCCCGGAAATCCGCGACGTCCGCGTCCACATCTACGGCCCGCTCGAAGCGCGCTTGCAGAGCTTCGATCTCGTCGTGCTCGGCGGCCTCAACGAGACGACCTGGCCGCCGGAAACGCGCAGCGATCCCTGGCTGTCGCGGCCGATGCGGCGCGAACTCGGCCTCGACGCGCCTGAGCGGCGCATCGGCCTGTCGGCGCACGACTTCGCGCAGATGATGGGCGCGCGCGAGGTGGTGCTGAGCCGCGCCGCCAAGGTCGCCGGCGCGCCGACCGTGGCCTCGCGCTTCGTGCAGCGCATCGCGGCGCTCGCCGGCGAAGCGCGCTGGCAGGACGTGACGAAACGCGGCGAGCGCCTGCTCGGCTATGCCCGCGCGCTCGATCAGCCGGCCGAGGTCAAGGCCATCGAGCGGCCGGCGCCGAAGCCGCCGGTCGCGGCGCGGCCGTCGCGGCTGTCGGTCACCGCGATCGAGGATTGGCTGCGCGATCCCTACACCGTGTACGCCAAGCACATTCTGCGTTTGCAGCCGCTCGATGCGGTCGATACGCCGCCCGGCGCGCGCGACCGCGGCACCGTGATCCACGGCGCCATCGGCGACTTCACGGTCAAATTCGCCGACCGCCTGCCGCTCGAGCCGCTCGGTGAATTGCTCAAGCTCGGCGAGGCGCGCTTTGCGGCGCTGTCGGATTTCCCCGAAGCCAAGGCGTTCTGGTGGCCGCGCTTCAAGCGCATCGCGCAGTGGTTCGTGCAATGGGAGCGCCACCGCCGCGCCACGGTGCAGACTTTGCATGCCGAGATCAAAGGTGAGTTCAAGTTTCCGATCGGTCAGCGCGAGTTCACTCTGTCGGCGATCGCCGATCGCATCGAATGGCGCCGCGACGGCTCCTATGCCATCGTCGATTACAAGACCGGGCAGGCGCGCACCGAAAAGCAGGTCCGCACCGGACTGGCGCCGCAGCTCACGCTGGAGAGCGCCATTCTGCGCAAGGGCGGCTTCAAGGGTTTGCGCGCCGGCTCGGTTGCCGAGGTGGCCTACGTCACGTTGCGCGGCGGCCAGCCGCCGGGCCAGGACAAGACCATCGACTTCGAGGACGGCACGCCGGACACGCAGGCCGACCACGCGCTGACGCGACTCATCGAGCTCGCCACGACGTTCGAGGACGCCGGCGTGCCCTATCTGTCGCTGGTGCATCCGATGTGGAGCAACCATTACGGCGATTACGATCACCTGGCGCGCGTCAAGGAATGGTCGCTCGGCGGCCGGGACGAGGAGCTGCCATGAGCACCCGCGTCATTCCCGATCACGTCCGCAATGTGCAGATCGAGGCCGCCGATCCGGACATCTCGGCCTTCGTCTCCGCCAATGCCGGTTCCGGCAAGACCCATGTGCTGGCGCAGCGCGTCATCAACCTGCTGCTGCGCGGCACCGATCCGGCAAAGATTCTCTGCATCACCTTCACCAAGGCCGCCGCCGCCAACATGGCGACGCGCGTGTTCGACACGCTGGCGGCGTGGAGCACGCTGCCGGACGCCGAGCTCGACGAGAAAATTCGCCTGTCTACCGGCCAGCCCTCCGGCCCGTCGCAGCGGGCGCGGGCGCGGCGGCTGTTCGCCTCGGCGCTGGAGACGCCGGGCGGCTTGAAGGTGCAAACCATCCACGCCTTCTGCACGCGGCTGCTGCACCAGTTTCCGTTCGAGGCCAATGTCGGCGCCCGCTTCTCGGTGCTCGACGACGCCACCACCGCGGAACTGCTCAACCGCCTGACGCTCGACGTGCTGCAGGAAGCCTCGGCCAATGCCGATACGCCGCTCGGGCGCGCGCTCGCGACCGCGATCGTCGTCGCCGCCGACCAGACCTTCATGGACGTGATCGGCGACGCCATCAGGAAGCGCGACGCCATCGAGCACTGGATCAAGGCGGCCGGCTCGATCGACGCGGCGATGGACGCGCTGTCGGCGAGCTTCGGCATTGCGCCCGGCGACACGGCGGAATCGCTCGAGCGTGAATTCTTCTCGCACTCCGTGATTCCCGAAGCCGACTGGCCGGCGCTGATCGAGGTGCTGTCGCGCGGCGCCAAGACCGAGCAGGGCCACATCGAGGCGCTGGAGGCAGCCCGCAACAGCATCGGCCGCGAACGCATCGATCATTATCTGCGCATCTTCTGCACGGCGGAACTGGCGCCGCGCAAGAACATCGTCACCCGCGCCATTGTCGACGAACATCCGGCCTGGGTCGAACTCCTCCGGCAGGAGCAGGGCCGCGTCTGCGCCCTGCTCGCGCGCGAACGCGCGGTGGCGGCGCGCGACCGCACCCGCGCCCTGGTCACCATCGCCGCCGAGGTGATCAAGCGCTATCGCGAAGAGAAGGAGCGCCGCGCGCTGCTCGACTATGACGACCTGATCGACAAGACGCTGCAACTGTTCGGCCAGGCCTCCGCCGCCTGGGTGCTGTACAAGCTCGATCTCGGCATCGATCACGTGCTGATCGACGAGGCGCAGGACACCAGCCCCAAGCAGTGGGAGGTGATCCGCACCATCGTCGGCGAATTCGTCGCCGGCGGCGCGCGGCCCGACCTCAAGCGCACGGTGTTCGCGGTCGGCGACGAGAAGCAGTCGATCTTCTCGTTCCAGGGCGCCGCGCCGCACGAGTTCGACGAGATGCGGCGCATGTTCGAGCGGCAGTTCACCAGCCAGCAGCAGGGCTGGAAATTCCTGCGCTTCCAGTATTCGTTCCGCTCCGGCGAGACCGTGCTCGGCTCGGTCGATGAGGTGTTCAAGGCGCCGGATGTCTATGCCAGCGTCACCACCGATACTGTCGGCGTGCCCGAGCATCACGCGTTGCCGGAGACCGCGCCGGGCCTGGTCGAGATCTGGCCGCTGATCGAGCCCTCCGAACGCCGCAACATGGAAGGCTGGGACGCGCCGTTCGATACCGAGAGCGAGGAGAGCCCGCGCGTCAAGCTGGCGCGGCGCATCGCTCAACAGGTCAGGATCTGGATCGATCGTGGGCTCAAAGCCGGCGACGTCCTGGTGCTGGTGCGCCAGCGCGGCCCGCTGTTCGAATCGATCATCCGCGCGCTCAAGAGTGCCGGCATCGCCGTGGCCGGCGCCGACCGCCTGGTGCTGACCGAGCATATCGCGGTGATGGACCTGATGGCGCTGGCCGATTGCCTGCTGCTGGCGGAGGACGATCTGGCGCTCGCCAGCGTGCTGAAATCGCCGTTGTTCGGCCTGTCCGAGGACCAGCTGTTTGCGCTCGCCTTCGACCGCAAGGGCTCGCTGCGTGACAGCCTCAAGGCCAAGTCGGGAGACGATCTGTCTTTCGCCGCCGCGGCGCGCCGGCTCGACGAACTCGAGGACGCGGCGCGACGCCTGACGCCGTTCGCCTTCTTCGCCCATGTGCTCGGGCCGCTGCGCGGCCGCGCCGACATCCTCAAGCGGCTCGGGCCCGAGGCCAATGACGCGCTCGACGAATTCCTCAACCTCGCGCTCGATTACGAGACGCGGCAGACGCCGTCGCTGCAAGGCTTCCTTGCCTGGCTACGCGCGGCGCAAAGCGAAGTGCGACGCGACATGGAACTGGCGCGCGACGAAGTGCGGGTGATGACGGTGCACGGTGCCAAGGGCCTCGAGGCCAACACCGTGATCCTCGCCGACACCACCTCGAAGCCGACCGGCAAGCAGGACCCGCGCCTGTTCGATCTCGACCAGGGCGCGCTGGCCTGGGCCAAGGGCCAGAAGGAAGACGTCGGCCCCTTGTCCGATGCGCGCGCGCAGGCGCAGCGCGAGGCACGCAACGAATATCGCCGTCTGCTCTACGTCGCCATGACGCGCGCCGCCGAGCGGCTGGTGATTTGCGGCTCCAAGGGTACGCAACGGATTCCGGCCGGCTGCTGGTACGAACTGGTCAGCGATGCGTTGGTCGGCCAGAGCCGCGAGGAGCCGGCCGATGACGGCGACGGCAATGTCTGGCGCTTCCGCAAGGGCGAGCCGGCTGAAGCGGCGGCGGCGGCAAAGGACGGCAAAACGCCCAAGCGGGCCGAGCCGGTCACCCTGCCCGATTGGCTGGGGCGCGACGCGCCGCGCGAGGACATTGCGCTGCGCACGGTGACGCCATCGGGTTTTGCCGACGACGAACAGCGCCCGGTGTTCGCCAGCGGCGACGGCACGGCGCTGCTGCGCGGCTCGCTGGCGCATCGGCTGCTGCAATCGCTGCCCGGCATTCCGGCCGAGCGGCGGCTCAAGGCGGCCGAGGATTACCTCACGCGTTCCGGCGGCGACCTGCCGGAGGCCGATCGCGCTAGGCTCGCCGCCGACGTGCTGCGCGTGCTCGGCGATGAGCGCTTCCGCGACCTGTTCGGCCCTGGCAGCCGGGCCGAGGTGCCGATCGTCGGCCGCGTCCGCTTGGGCGGCGACGAGGTGCGCGTCAGCGGCCAGGTCGACCGCCTCGTGGTCACGCCCGACTGGGTGCTGATCGCCGACTACAAGACGAATCGCCCGGCGCCGCGGACCTTGGCCGAGGTTCCGGCGCTCTACGTCCGCCAGTTAGCCTTATACCGCGCCGTGCTGGCGAAATTGTACCCCGGCCGCGCTATCCGCTGCGCCCTCATCTGGACCGAAGTTACTGATCTCATGGAGCTTTCGGCCGAGAGCCTTGATCGGGCGCTTTCGCCGGTCACGTCCACGCGATAGCGCCTTGACGCTCCGGGGTGGCATTCATAGTTTCCCAGCCTCGCAATTTTGCGGCGCGATTCCCGAGCCGCTTGGTCACAGTAAAGGGGCTCATCATGGCCGTCGGAAAGACTACGGATGCAAGCTTCGACACGGACGTTCTGAAGTCGTCCGAGCCGGTTGTGGTGGACTTCTGGGCCGAGTGGTGCGGTCCGTGCCGCATGATCGCGCCAGCGCTCGAAGAGATTTCCGGCTCGCTCGGCGACAAGGTGAAGATCGTCAAGCTCAACGTCGACGAGAACCCGAACGTCGCCGCCAAGTACGGCATCATGTCGATCCCGACGCTGCTGCTGTTCAAGGGCGGCGAAATCAAGGATCGTCAGGTTGGCGCCGCGCCGAAGCAGAAGCTGCAGCAGTGGATCAGCGGCGCGGTCTGATTGCCGCGCGACATTGCAAAGTTACGAACGGCCGGGTTCGCCCGGCCGTTTTTGTTTGGCTTGCTTGCTTTACCCTCGCCCTCCAGGGGGAGGGTAAGATCAGGCCGGCTCGGTGCCGTTCTCGCGCAGGATCTCGCCCGCCAGGTATAGCGACCCGGTGATGAGAATGCGCGGCGCCGGTTCGAGATCGAGTTTGCGCACCGCGTCGAGCGCCTCGTCGATATTGGCCCGCGCCACCGCCTGCACGCCCACGGCATTGGCGGTTGCTGCGACATCCTCGGCGCTCATGCCTTTGTCGGCGCCAGGCACCGGCACGGTGATCATGCGCCGCGCCAGCCCGGTGAAATTACGCAGAAACCCGGAAGCATCCTTGGTCGACAGCATGCCGACGATCATGACGAGCGGCCGCGACACGCGTTCCTCGAGATCGGCAAGCGCCGCGGCGGCGGCGCGGCCGCCGTCGGGATTGTGCCCGCCGTCGAGCCACAGTTCGGCGCCTTGTGGAATGAGATTGACCAGCCGGCCGCTGGCGAGACGTTGCAGCCGCGCCGGCCAATCGGCCTTGGTCATGCCGGCCTCGAAGGCCGCCGGCGACAGCTTGAGACTCGGAATAGCGCGCAGCGCCGCGATGGCGAGGCCGGCATTCTCGAACTGATGGCGGCCGAACAGTTTCGGCGCCGGCAGATCGAGCAGACCGTTGTCGTCCTGATAGACCAGGCGGCCGCGCTCTTCCGTCGCTGTCCAGCCTTCGCCGGCAATGCGGATCGGCGCCTTCATGCGCGCCGCCTGGCGTTCGATGACGGCGAGCGCATCGCGCTGCTGCGCGGCGACAATCACCGGCGCACCCTGCTTGATGATACCGGCTTTCTCGGACGCGATCTTCTCGATCGTGTCGCCGAGGAATTCGAGATGATCGAGCGACACCGGCGTGATGATCGAGGCCAAGGGCTTGTCGACGACATTGGTGGCGTCGAGCCTTCCGCCCAGACCGACTTCGAGCAGCAGCACGTCGGCCGGATGGCGCGAGAACAGCAGCATGCCGGCGGCGGTCGTGATCTCGAACACCGTGATCGGCGCATCGCCATTGGCACGCTCGCATTCCTCGAGCGCCGCCGACAGTTCGACGTCGCCGACCAGAGCGCCTTCGCCACCCTTCCTGCCGAGACGGAAGCGCTCGTTGAAGTGCACCAGATGCGGCGAGGTATAGACATGCACCGCGAGCCCGGCCGCCTCGAGGATGGCGCGCAGGAACGCCACGGTCGATCCCTTGCCATTGGTGCCGGCGACATGAATGACCGGCGGCAGCTTGCGCTCCGGATGATCGAGCGCGGCGAGCAGCCGCTCGATGCGGTCGAGCGACAGATCGATCCGCTTGGGATGCAGCGCGGTCAGCCGCGCGAGGATGAGATCGACGGGGTTCATGTTGATCGTTGTCGCGCGCGAACGCGCATTTTATCTCCACTCACCCCCGCGCATAGCCGTCCGAAGGACGGCGTTCTTCCAGAACGCCTATGGCGGGGTCCAGAGCGATATAGCACAGACTTAGCAACATAAACTGGATCCCCGCCTTCGCGGGGATGAGCGGCGTATGTGGCTGCGTCTGATGTAAAATTAAAGACCTACGCCGCCGGCAACTGCTTGCCCTGGACGAAGGCCGGCGTCTTGGTCAGGAGCCGGCACAGTTGCCCGAGCGTCGAGCGCAACTGATGGCGGTGCACGACCATGTCGACCATGCCGTGTTCGGCGAGATACTCGGCGCGCTGGAAGCCTGCCGGCAACTTCTCGCGGATCGTCTGTTCGATGACGCGCGGGCCGGCGAAACCGATCAGCGCGCCCGGCTCGGCGATATGGACGTCGCCCAGCATCGCATAGGACGCGGTGACGCCGCCGGTGGTCGGATTGGTCAGCACGACGATGTACGGCTTCTTCGCCTCGCGCAGCATCTGCACCGCGACCGTCGTGCGCGGCAACTGCATCAGCGACAGGATGCCTTCCTGCATGCGCGCGCCGCCCGAAGCGGCGAACATGATGAACGGCGTCTCGCGCTTCACCGCGGTCTCGAGGCCGGCGATGATCGCCTCGCCGGCCGCCATGCCGAGCGAGCCGCCCATGAAATCGAAATCCTGCACGCCGATGGTCACCATCTGGCCTTCGAGGCGGCCGATGCCGAGCTTCACCGCGTCCTGATAGCCGGTCTTTGTGCGCGCATCCTTGAGCCGGTCGGCGTAGCGCCGCTCGTCGCGGAATTTGAGCGGATCGACCTGCACCTCCGGCAGCGCGATGTCTTCGTAGTCGCCGTTGTCGAACATGCCCGACAGCCGTTTCGGCGCCGAGATTCGCATGTGATAGCCGGACGACGGAATGACGAACTGGTTCTGCTCGACATCCTTGTAGAACACGAGCTGGCCGGTTTCCGGACACTTGATCCAGAGATTCTCCGGCGTGTCGCGGCGCAGGATGCTGCGGATCTTCGGCCGGACGACGTTATTGATCCAGTTCATCGAAAAGCTCGCGTTTTGCTCCGGCGTGATCGTCCGCGAAAGCGGGCGATCCAGTCATCCCGGATGTAGGCCGTCTTTATTTACTGCGCCACTATGAACGAATTGTGGTTACTGGATTGCCCGCTTTCATGGGCAATGACAGCCCGAATCACTCCGCCGCTACCTTAGCCGCCGCGCGCACGCCCTTGGCGATGTCCGCCACCAGATCGGCCACCGCCTTCACGGTCGCCGCGCCGCCTTTGCCGTTGCCGTCGAGGGTCTTGTTCAGCGCGTCGATCAGCGCCGAACCGACCACCACGCCATCGGCGCCGGCGGCAATGGCGCGGGCGCTGTCGGCGTTCTTGACGCCGAAGCCGACCGCGACCGGCAACCTGGTGTGCTTCTTGATGCGGCCGACCGCCGCCGACACCTTGGCGGCGTCGGGCGCCGCCGAGCCGGTGATGCCGGTGATCGACACATAATAAACGAAGCCGGAAGTGTTGTTCAGCACGGCCGGGAGCCGCTTGTCGTCGGTGGTCGGCGTCGCCAGGCGGATGAAGTTCAGCCCCGCCTTCAGCGCCGGCAAACAGAGCTCTTCGTCTTCCTCGGGCGGCAGGTCGACGACAATGAGCCCATCGACGCCGGCTTCCTTGGCATCGACGAGAAACTTGTCGACGCCGTAGATGTAGATCGGGTTGAAGTAGCCCATCAGCACGATCGGCGTGCTGGCTTCGCCCTTGCGGAAGTCGCGCACCATGGCGAGCGTCTTCTTCAGCGTCTGTCCGCCCTTCAGCGCGCGCACGCCCGCCGCCTGGATCGACGGGCCGTCGGCCATCGGATCGGTGAACGGCATGCCGAGTTCGATGACATCGGCGCCGGCCTGCGGCAGCGCCTTGATGATCGCCATCGAGGTCTCGTAGTCGGGATCGCCGGACATGACGAAGGTGACGAGCGCGGCGCGGCCTTCGTCCTTGAGAGCGGCGAAGCGTTGTTCGATACGGGTGGTCATGGATAGGTGCTCCACGCGCGGCAACATACGACGTCATCGTCCGCGAAGGCGGACGATCCAGCCCTGAAATTCCAAACAGCAAACGCTGGATCCCCGCCTTCGCGGGGATGACTAATGAGAGCGCCGCTCATTTCTTCCTCGCCTCCAGCCACGCCTGCACGCTGGCGAGGTCCTTGTCGCCGCGGCCCGAGAGATTGACCACCATCAGGTGATCCTTCGGCAACTTCGGCGCCAGATCGAACACGCGCGCCAGCGCATGCGCCGGCTCCAGCGCCGGAATGATGCCCTCGAGCTGGCTGCACAACTGGAAGGCGGCCACCGCTTCCTCGTCGGTCGCCGACAGAAATTTCACGCGGCCCATGTCGTTGAGCCAGGCGTGCTCGGGACCGATGCCGGGATAATCGAGGCCGGCGGAAATCGAATGCGCCTCGATGATCTGACCGTCGTCGTCCATCAAGAGATAGGTGCGGTTGCCGTGCAGGACGCCGGGGCGGCCGCCGCTGACCGACGCCGCATGCTGGCCCGACGGAATGCCGTGGCCGGCGGCCTCGACGCCGTAGATCTCGACCGAACGGTCGTCGAGGAACGGATGAAACAGCCCCATGGCATTGGAGCCGCCGCCGATGCAGGCAACCAGCGAATCCGGCAGCCGGCCTTCGGCCTGTTGCATCTGCTCGCGCGTCTCGTTGCCGATGATGCACTGGAAGTCGCGCACCATCGCCGGATAGGGATGCGGACCGGCGACCGTGCCGATGCAATAGAACGTGTCCGAGACATTGGTGACCCAGTCACGCAGCGCCTCGTTCATCGCATCCTTCAGCGTCGCCGAACCCGACGTGACGGCGCGCACTTCGGCGCCCAGCATCTTCATGCGCAGCACGTTCGGCTGCTGCCGCTCGACATCCACGGCGCCCATATAGACGATGCAGGGCAGACCGAACTTGGCGCAGAGCGTCGCGGTGGCGACGCCATGCATGCCGGCACCGGTCTCGGCGATGATGCGGGTCTTGCCCATGCGCTTGGCCAGCATGATCTGGCCGGTGACGTTGTTCACCTTGTGCGCGCCGGTGTGGTTGAGGTCTTCGCGCTTGAAGTAGATCTTGGCGCCGCCGAATTTCTGCGTCAGCCGCTCGGCGAAATACAAAGGCGAAGGCCGGCCGACATAATGCGACAGATAGGAGTCCATCTCCTTCTTGAACGCCGGATCGGCCTTGGCTTGGTTGTAGGCCTTCTCCAGATCGAGGATCAGGGGCATGAGCGTTTCGGCGACGAAACGGCCGCCATAGATGCCGAAATGGCCGCGTTCGTCGGGCCCGGTCCGAAACGAGTTGAGCTGCTGCTGTACTGTCATGCACTCACCTTTTCACCGAGCGCACTATCCGCCGCCCGTGCGGCGCGGATGAAGGCGCGAATCTTATCGGGATCCTTTTCGCCAGGCGCACGCTCGACGCCGGACGAAACATCGACGCCAGGCGCACGCGTAATGCGCAGCGCTTCCGCGACGTTCCGGGCGTCGAGGCCGCCGGACAGCATGAAGGGCACCGCCGGTCTGACGCCGGCAAGCAGATTCCAGTCGAACGGCACGCCGAGGCCGCCCGGCCGTGTGGCATCCTGCGGCGCGCGCGCGTCGAACAGCAGGCGGTCGGCGACCTTGTCATATTCGCGGATCGGCGACAGGTCGGCGCGCGTCGCGATCGGCAGCGCTTTCATGACCGGTAGTCCGAAACGCGAGCGCACCACCGCGACGCGGTCCGGCGTCTCGTCGCCGTGAAGCTGCAGCATGTCCGGCTTCAGCGCCGCGATAATGGCGGCGATGATGTCGTTATTGGCATTGACCGTGAGCGCAACCTTGGCGGCGCGGCCCTGCGCCCGTTCGCCAAGCAGGCGGGCGGCCTCGAGGCCGAGATTGCGCGGACTCGGCGGAAAAAACACGAAGCCGACCTGATCGGCGCCGGATTCGATCGCCACATCAAGGGTTTCGGGGGTGCGCAGGCCGCAGATTTTGACGGTCAGTGCCATGGTCAGGGGCGTTCTAGCGCCTAATCCGCGCCGCCGCAAAGCACCAAACGGTTGCCGCGGGTTGGCCGGTCAGGCCGTGGGCGGGGCGATGGCCGGGGTCGGTGCCGGGCGGTCGCTGTCGCGCTGGACGGCGATCTCGCGGGCCGCGGCCTCCGCAGCCGACGCGCGCTGGGTTTCGACGACCAGCCGCTCGCGCACGGCCGAGAGTTCCTGGAGCAGACGGCGGTTGTCGCCATCCAGTTTGCGCGCGGCGCGGCGCCAGTGCGCCTGCCGCAGCCAGGCGGCGACGCCGCCGATGACGACGCCGAGGATCACCAGGACGAAGATCAGCACGAACAGCGGCACCGTCGCGGCGTAAGCCGGATTCGACGACGAGAACGGGTCGAATGTCACGGTCACGCCATGCCGGTTCGCCACCGCGAAGGCGATGATGATCGCGGCGAGCGGGAGGACGACGACGAGCGTGACGATCTTGCGGAGCATGATGGTCTTATAACGCACGAGGCGCGAAGCTGTCACACGCCTGCGCCAGACTTTGTCTCATACCCCGCGCAAGCGGGGTATCCAGCTCTCGGCAACGGCTTGAGACCCCAAAAGCTGGATCGCCCGCTTTCGCGGGCGATGACGACGGTTCAACTCGTAACTGCGAAGCCTCAATCCCCGTCGTCTTCGTCGTCCGCCATATCCGGCATGGCCGCGCCGTCGCCTTTATTGAGGCGTTCGCGCATTTCCTTGCCGGTCTTGAAGAACGGCACAGACTTCTGCTCGACTGAGACATGGGCGCCGGTGCGCGGGTTGCGGCCGGTGCGGGCCGGCCGGTGCTTGACCGAGAAGGCGCCGAAGCCGCGCAGTTCGACGCGATCGCCCTGCGCCATGGCGCTGGTGATCTCGTTGAGGATCGCGTTGACGATGTTCTCGACGTCACGCTGGTAGAGATGCGGATTCTGAGCCGCGATGCGTTGCACCAGCTCGGATTTGATCATTGGAACTCCGCCCCTACCCTTGGCCGATCAATTGGAGGCCGAAGGGTGCCAAAGCGCTAAGAGCCCGTCAAGATTGAGTCTTTCGACCGCCTCGGCGCCCGCCCAGGCATCGACCCGGCGCGCCAGCGACGTCCAGCCGGCCGCATCGAAGCCCCAGGCTGCGACGTGCAGGAACGACAGCTCCTTGAACCGCGGCTCGAGCGAGAAATCGCGGACCCGGGTCGAGGCCGGAATCTTCTTTTCCTTCTCCAGCCAGGCCAGCGCCGTGCGCTCATTGCCCAACTCATCGACCAGCTTGAGCGGCACGCCCTGACGGCCGGTGAAAACGCGCCCGTCCGAGACCTTGGCCAGCTCGCTATCGTCGAGCTTACGCCGCGTCTTTACGAGATTTTTGAACCAGGCATAGGAATCCTGGACGATGGCGTCGATCGCCGCCCGGGCCTCCGGGCTGGTCGGCTCGAAGCCGTTCGGCGCCGCCTTGAGCGGCGAGGATTTGACCTCCTCGACCTTGATGCCAATGGTTTTCAGCACCTCGGAAAAATTCGGAAACTGGAACAGGACGCCGATCGACCCGACCAGCGAGGTGTCGTGGGCGATGATGTGGTCGGAAGCGAGCGCGGCGATATAGGCGCCGGAAGCGGCCAGCCCGTCGACCACCACGACCATCGGCTTCTTGGCCTGAAGGTTGCGCAGGGCGTCATAGAGCTGCTCGGAGCCGGCTGTCGTGCCGCCCGGACTATCGAGATGGACGATGACCGCCTTGGCGTTCGACCGGCTGAGACGCTCCAGCGCCTCGACGCGATCCTGATTGCCGCGGATCAGTCCCTGGATGCGAATGCGGGCGATCGCCGCATCGCCCGGCTTGATACCCGAGCCCGGGGTCAGCATGGCGACGCCGATACCGACGGCGACCAGCACGATGACCAGGGCGGCGACGCGCCAGAAGGTCAGCTTGCGCCGCAGCCGGCGGCGATCGACGATGGCATCGGCATCGAGCGACATTGTTTCGATCCTCGCGTCAGGCCCCAACCCGCATTCACTGGCGCCCTTTTACCTGACGGATCGACACCAGCCAAAGAAAAACCCCGGGGCTTTTGGCCCCGGGGTTCTTGTCGTTCCGCTTTTCAGAAAGCGGAAACCTTATTCGGCCTTTTCGTCGCGCTGCTTGAGCGCGGCGCCGAGGATGTCGCCGAGCGACGCGCCCGAATCGGCCGAGCCGTACTGCGCCATGGCTTCCTTCTCTTCGGCCACTTCCAGCGCCTTGATCGAGACGCCGACCTTGTGGGTCTTGCGGTCGAACTGGGTGACGCGGGCGTCAACCTTCTGACCGACCGAGAAGCGCTCCGGACGCTGATCGCCGCGCTCGCGCGCGAGATCGGCACGGCGGATGAAGGCGGTGAGATCGGTGTCGACGATCTTCACGTCGATACCGCCGTCCTTGATCTCGGTCACTTCGCAGGTCACCACCGAGCCCTTCTTGAGCTCGCCGGCAGCGCCGGACGCCATCGGATCGCCCGCCAGCTGCTTGATGCCGAGCGAGATGCGCTCCTTCTCGACATCGACGTCGAGCACCTGGGCCTTGACCATGTCGCCCTTGTTGTACTCGTCGATCACCTGCTCGCCCGGACGCTTCCAGTCCAGATCCGAGAGGTGGACCATGCCGTCGACGTCGCCGTCGAGGCCGAGGAACAGGCCGAATTCGGTCTTGTTCTTGACTTCGCCTTCGACGATCGAGCCGGGCGGGTGCGCCTCGACGAACACTTCCCACGGATTGCGCATGGTCTGCTTGAGACCGAGCGAAATGCGGCGCTTGACCGGATCGACTTCGAGGATCTGCACTTCGACTTCCTGCGAGGTCGAGACGATCTTGCCGGGGTGAACGTTCTTCTTGGTCCACGACATTTCCGAGACGTGGATCAGGCCTTCGATGCCCGGCTCCAGTTCGACGAACGCGCCGTAGTCGGTGATGTTGGTGACGCGGCCCTTGAACTTGGCGTTGACCGGGTACTTGGCCTCGATGCCCTGCCACGGATCGTCCAGCAGCTGCTTCATGCCGAGCGAGATGCGGTGCGTCTCGTGGTTGATCTTGATGATCTTGACCTTCACCTGCTGGCCGATGTTGAGCACTTCGGTCGGGTGATTGACGCGGCGCCACGCGATGTCGGTGACGTGCAGCAGGCCGTCGATGCCGCCGAGATCAACGAACGCACCGTAATCGGTGATGTTCTTGACCACGCCGTCGATGACCTGCCCCTCTTCGAGGTTCTGCACCAGCTCCTGGCGCTGTTCGGCGCGGGTCTCTTCGAGAACGGTCCGACGCGAGACGACGATGTTGCCGCGGCGGCGATCCATCTTGAGGATCTGGAACTGCTGCTGATTGTTCATCAGCGGCGTGACGTCGCGGATCGGACGAATGTCCACTTGGCTGCGCGGCAGGAAGGCCACGGCGCCGTCGAGGTCGACGGTGAAGCCGCCCTTGACCTGGTTGAAGATGACGCCCGAAACCTTTTCGTTGGCGTTGAAGCTCTTCTCGAGCTTGCCCCAGCTTTCCTCGCGGCGCGCCTTGTCGCGCGACAGCACGGCTTCACCCAACGCGTTCTCGACGCGCTCGAGATAGACCTCGACTTCGTCGCCGATCTTGATGTCCGACTGGCGGCCCGGCGCGGCGAACTCGCGCAGCGCGACGCGGCCTTCGGTCTTGGCGCCGACGTCGATGACGGCCATGTCCTTCTCGATGCCGACAACCTTGCCGGTAACGACGGTCCCTTCCTGGGGGCTGCCCTGGTTGAAGGACTCTTCGAGCATTGCGGCGAAATCTTCACGCGACGGTGCTTGGGCAGTAGCGGTGGCCATGTAGTCTCCTGTTTGCCTGCGCCGGGGTTTGAATATGGCGTTCCGGCCGGACGGGCCGAATGTCTGGCACGACGTTCGGCGACTATCCGCGCAAAGACGGACAGCCGGCGCTCATGCCGTACGGTCGGAACGATGGATCGATGTTCGCGGCACGCTTGAACGTCGAAACACGAGCGGGGCTTTTGTCCTCCAACAGCGAGGGGCGTTTGATGGCGCACCCTCGGCCCGCTCGGGATGCCTCGACGACGAAAAGAAGCGGCCCGAATGGGCGCGATATAGCGAAGCCCCGGGATGGCGGCAAGTAGCGCGCGCGCCGCGTCGCGCCCCGCCGAATGCCGAGTGTGTCCTGCCCGGACGGCCAGCCCGGCGGACAGCGGGCGGGCGCGGCATTCCGCAGCTCCGCACGCGCGTGAAACTTTTTCGTGATAAATGGCGCCCTTGGAGCAAAATATCACAAATTACGCCGGTATTCTTGCGCAAAACGAATAAGTTATTCTATCTCGGGACGAAATCACCGAGTTCGACCCATGTCCCTCTCCGTCCCGGCCCTCAAGGTCAGCCCGGTTCCCGACTCGGTCCGGAACGCCTTCATCGCTCGTTTGAATGCGATCGCCGGCAGCCTCGACCTGTTCGGCCGACTGAAGGAAGCCCGCGCCGCGTTACCGGGCCGGCTCACTTTCACCACCAGCTTCGGCCTCGAGGATCAGGCCATCGCCCACGCCATCCTCGCGCAGGGCCTCGACATCGATCTCGTCACCCTCGACACCGGCCGGCTGTTTCCGGAAACGCATGACGTCTGGGCTGCGACCGAGCAGCGTTACGGCGTCCGCATCCGCGCCGTCTCTCCGGAAGCCACGGCCGTCGCCGCGCTGCTCGCCGAACAGGGCGCCAACGGCTTTCGCCATTCGGTCGCGGCGCGGCAGGCCTGCTGCCACGTGCGCAAGGTGCTGCCGTTGAAGATCGCGCTCGACGGCGCGCAAGGCTGGATCACTGGGCTGCGCGCCGACCAGTCGGCGCACCGCGCCGCCGTCGAGTTCGCTTCGATCGATGCCGAGCGCGGCCTCGTCAAGATCAACCCGCTCTACGACTGGACGCGCGACGACGCCGTCGCCTTCACCAACGAGCACAACGTGCCGGTCAACGAACTGCACGGCCGCGGCTTCCTCTCCATCGGCTGCGCGCCCTGCACGCGCGCCATCCAGCCCGGCGAGTCGGAACGCGCCGGCCGCTGGTGGTGGGAGGACGAAGGCAAGAATGAATGCGGCCTGCACGCCAATCCGCTGCACCTCGCCGCCCGCGCCCGCCTGAAAGAACAGACATCATGAACGACATCACCTTCACCACCGCACAGGCGCGCTCGAGCTATCTCGACCAGCTCGAGGCCGAAGCGATTCACATCATGCGCGAGACGGTCGCCGAGACCGAAAAGCCGGTGATGCTGTATTCGATCGGCAAGGACTCCTCGGTGCTGTTGCATCTGGCGCAGAAGGCGTTCTATCCCGGCAAGCTGCCGTTTCCGGTGCTGCACGTCGACACGACGTGGAAATTCCGCGAGATGATCGAATTTCGCGACGCGCGGGCGCGCGAGCTCGGCCTCGATCTCATCGTCCATATCAACCAGGACGGCGTGAAGCGCGGCATCGGGCCGTTCACCCACGGCTCCGAGCTGCATACCGACGTCATGAAGACGCAAGGATTGCGCCAGGCGCTCGATCTCCACGGCTTCGATGCCGCGATCGGCGGCGCGCGCCGCGACGAGGATAAATCGCGCGCCAAGGAACGCATCTTCTCGTTCCGCAATGCGCATCATCGCTGGGACCCGAAGCGTCAGCGCCCCGAGCCGTGGCGGCTGTTCAACGCCGAAAAGCGCAAGGGCGAAAGCATCCGCGTCTTTCCACTATCGAACTGGACCGAGCTCGACGTCTGGCTCTACATCCTGCGCGAAAACATCCCCGTGGTGCCGCTCTATTTCGCCAAGCCGCGGCCCGTGGTGTCGCGCGGCGGCACGCTGATCATGGTCGATGACGAGCGCCTGCCGCTCGAGCCCGGCGAAGAGCCGCAGCTGCGCAATGTGCGCTTCCGCACGCTCGGCTGCTACCCGCTCACCGGCGCGGTCGACTCCAATGCCACCACACTCGACGACATCATCCGCGAGACGCTCGACAGCCGTTTCTCCGAACGCGCCGGCCGCGTCATCGACAAGGACGGCGCCGCCTCGATGGAGCGCAAGAAGCAGGAAGGCTATTTCTGATGAACATGCTTGTTAACAAGCTTGCCGATCCCATCGCGCTCGCCCGCGACGCCGTTCTCTACAGCCACGAAAACAAGAGCCTGTTGCGCTTCATCGCCTGCGGCTCGGTCGATCACGGCAAGTCGAGCCTGCTCGGCCGCCTGCTGTTCGACGCCAGGCTGGTGCCGGACGACCAGATCGAGACCTTGCGCAAGGACACCGGGCAGCTCACGGGCCCGGATGACGAGCTCGACTTCTCGCTGCTGTTCGACGGGCTCGCCGCCGAGCGCGAGCAGAAGATCACCATCGACCTCGCTTATCGCTTCTTCGCCACGGCGAAGCGCAAGTTCATCGTCGCCGACGCGCCGGGTCACGAGCAGTACACCCGAAACATGGCGACTGGCGCCTCGACCGCCGAACTGGCGCTGATCCTGGTCAATGCGCAATCCGGTCTGACGCAGCAGACGCGGCGTCACGCGCTGATCGCCGCGACGCTCGGCGTGCGCCATCTCGTCATCGCCATCAACAAGATGGACATCGTCGGTTACGCGCAGGATGTGTTCGACACCATCGAGCGCGACTTCCGCAGCTTTGCAGGCCGGCTCGGCGATGTCGAACTGACCTTCATCCCGGTGTCGGCGAAGAAGGGCGATAATGTCGTCCACCGTTCGCAAGCCATGGCCTGGTATCGCGGCCCGACGCTGTTGGAGAAACTCGAGACCGTCGATGCGACGCCGCGCGCCGCTAGGTCAGCGTTCCGCATGGCGGTGCAGTGGGTGAGCCGGCCAACCGCGGATTTCCGCGGCTATTGCGGCCTGATCGCCGGCGGCTCCGTTGTGCCGGGGCAGGAGATCGTGGTGCAGCCTTCGGGCCAGCGCACCCGCATCAAGGAGATCATCACCGCGAGCGGCGAACTGGCGCGCGCCGGCATCGGCCCGTCGGTGACGCTGACGCTGACCGACGATGTCGATGTGTCGCGCGGCGACATACTCGCCGACGCTGCGGCGCCGGCGACCGTCGCCGACCGCTTCAACGCTCGTATCTTCTGGATGGGTCAGGGCGCGCTGGCGCCCGGCGGCCGCTTTCACATCAAGCTCGCCACCGCCAAGGCCGCGGCGCGCATCGCCGGCCCGATACAGCTGATCGATCTGGCGGATGACGCTGCGGTGAAGCCCGCCGACAGCCTGCTCGGCAATGAATTCGGTCATTGCACGCTGGAACTCGACCGTGCACTCGCGGCCGACGCCTATGACGACAATCGCGAGACCGGCAGCTTCATCCTGATCGACGCCGAGAGCCACGACACCGTGGCGATGGGCCTGATCGAACGCGCAGACGCGCAGGCGCAAACGGTGCCGGTTCGCACCAGCCTGATCGGTCACGCCGTGCTGCGCATCGCCCGGCTGTTCGGCGCGCGGGAATCGCACAGCCGCTCGATCGCCAAGGCGCTGAGCTGGCGCTTCACCGGCAGCTTCGACACTTTCGTCATCGGCTGGCTCATCACCGGCAATTCCAAGATTGCCGGCTCGATCGCGCTGACCGAGATCGTCACCAAGATCGCGCTCTATTATGGCCACGAGCGCGTCTGGGCGCTGGTGCCGTGGGGACGGCGCTAACGCGCATTCCTCGCTTCCACGATCGCAATCGCCGCTTTCACCGCTTCGTCGACGCCCATCGTCGTGGTGTCGAGCAGCACCGCGTCCGCGGCCTGCTTCAGCGGCGCGGCGGAGCGTGAACTGTCGCGCTCGTCGCGCTTGCGGATGTCGGCAAGCACGGTGGCGTCGTCGACCGTCTTGCCGGCGGCGCGATATTCGGCGGCGCGGCGCGCCGCGCGCGTTTCCGGCGTCGCTGTGACGAAGATCTTCACGTCGGCATCGGGACAGATCACGGTGCCGATGTCGCGGCCGTCGAGTACGGCGCCGGGCGGCGCCACCGCGAAACTGCGCTGGAAATCGACCAGCGCCGCGCGCACCTCCGGAATCGCGGACACGTAGGACGCCGCTTCGCCGACCTCCGCGCTCTTCAGAGCCGCCTCGTCGAAGCGCGACAGATCGAGCGCCAGCGCCGCGGCAATCGCCGCGATTCTGTCGTCCGGTTTCTTGCCGGCATCGAGTACGGTCTTGCCGACCGCGCGATACAGCAAGCCGGTGTCGAGATGGCGCAGCCGGTAGTGCGCGGCGAGACGCTTGCCGATCGTACCCTTGCCGGACGCGGCCGGCCCGTCGATGGCGATGATCACGGCTGATCCGCGGCCAAGTTCGCACCCAACCCCTTCATCAGATCGACGAAGCCCGGGAAGCTGGTGGCGATGAAGGCACCGTCGTCGATGCGCACCGGCTGCTGCGAGGCCAAGCCCATCATCAGCGCCGACATGGCAATGCGATGATCCATGTGGGTCGCGACCTCACCGCCGCCCGGCACGCCATTCGCGCCCATGCCGTGCACGGTCATGTCGTCGCCTTCGACATCGACGATGACGCCGTTGACGCGCAGCATCGCTGCGGTCGCTTCGAGACGGTCGCTTTCCTTGACGCGCAGCTCTTTCAGCCCGCGCATGTGCGTCTTGCCCTCGGCGAAGGCTGCGGCCACCGCGAGGATGAGATACTCGTCGATCATCGACGGCGCACGCTCGGCCGGCACCTCTACACCTTTCAGAGCGGAGAACGTCACGCGCAGGTCGGCGACATTCTCGCCGCCGTCGTCGCGCTTGTTCTCCTCGGCGATCTTGGCGCCCATTTCGCGCAGCGTGGTAAACAAACCGGTACGCAGCGGATTGAGCATCACGCCGTCGAGAATGACCTCGGAGCCGGGCACGATCAACGCGCCGACCATCGGAAACGCCGCCGAGGACGGATCAGCCGGCACCGCGACATGACACGGCTCGAGCTCGGGCTGTCCCTGCAGCACGATGCGGCGACCATGATCGCCATGCGGCTTGGTCACGATCCTGGCGCCGAAGTGCTTGAGCATCTTTTCGGTATGATCGCGCGAAGCCTCGATCTCGATAACGATGGTCTCGCCCGGCGCGGCAAGCCCGGCGAGCAGCACCGCCGACTTGATCTGCGCCGAGGCGACCGGCGTCTCGTATTCGATCGGCAGCGGGTCGGTGGCGCCCTTCAGCGTCAGCGGCAGGCGGCCGCCTTCGGCCTGGTCGATGACGCGGGCGCCCATCTTGGCGAGCGGATCGAGGATCCGCCGCATCGGCCGGCTTCGTAGCGAGGCGTCGCCGTCGAAGGTCGCGGTGATCGGGCAGCCCGCGACGGCGCCCATGACCAGCCTGCAGCCGGTGCCGGAATTGCCGAAATCGAGCGGCGCGGCCGGTTCGGCGAAGCCGCCGACGCCGACGCCATGGACCCGCCAGTTGCCGCCGCCCAGGTTCTCGACCTTGGCGCCCAGCGCCCGCATGGCCCCGGCGGTGTTGAGGACGTCCTCGCCCTCCAGCAGGCCGGAAATCGTGGTTTCGCCGACCGTCAGGGCGCCCAGAATGAGCGCCCGGTGCGAAATCGACTTGTCCCCGGGGACCCGGATGCGCCCGGTCAGGGCCCCGCCGGCACGGGCGAAAAGGGGGGTACGGGGGACGTCGCTCACGCTGTCGGTATCCTTTGAAGGTCTGCGGGTTGTGGCGGGCGGCGCCCTCCTACCACGCGGCCGAGCGGGGCGTCATCCCGGCGGACCCGCCCAATTCCCGCCTGTTTCCCGCTATTGACAGGCGCGGCACAACTAGCCAAGTGAAGCGCCAATCCTATTCGACGGCATTTCTTTTCAGGACACACAGATCGTGGCTAAACCCGAACTCGGCACCAAGCGCATCTGCCCGGATACCGGCCGCAAATTCTACGACATGGGCAAGTCGCCGGTGATTTCGCCCTATACGGGCAAGGTCGTTCCCATCGTCGCGCCGCCGCAGTCGCGCAGCCGGCCGGAAGCGGCCCGCGCCGCCCCGGTCGCCGAAGCGGAATCGATTGTTCCGGAGACCGCAGACGCCGAATTCGTCTCGCTCGAGGACGCCGATAACGAGCAGCAGGGCAAGACCAAGAAGAAGGGCGAGATCGTCGCCGAAGAGGAAGAGATCGAAGGCGACGACGAGAGCCTTGACGATGACGCCTTCATCCAGGAAGAGGAAGAAGGCGATGACGACGTCACCGACATCATCGGCGACGGCATCGAAAAGGAAGAGGAACAGTAAGCCGGCGAAATCGGCTTATTCGACTATCGGAACCTTTGCTTTTTCCCGCGTTTCCGACTAGTCATCTCCACCCGTTACGGGGCCATAGCTCAGCTGGGAGAGCGCCTGCATGGCATGCAGGAGGTCGGCGGTTCGATCCCGCCTGGCTCCACCATTTCCCCCCAATGTCATTCCGGCCGGCCCGGCGTCCCGACAGACGCGACGGCGTCTTGGCCTAAATCACGAGACGGCACCCCCGAGGTACCACCGTGACGGCTCCGCAAGCTTGGGCTAGCATTTCCCTTCCAGTAGACCGGGAGTGAACGCAGAGGGGCGTTCTCCGGCTCTCATGTGAGGGGCCTATGTCATACAATCGTACGCTGCCTGCGCTTGCCATCGTGGCCGCGCTGTTTGCCACGCCGGTGTCGGCGAAGACGCTCGTCTTCTGTTCGGAAGGCAGCCCGGAGAACTTCTATCCCGGCATCAACACGACCGGCACATCGTTCGACGCCAACAGCCAGATCTACAGCCGCATCGTCGACTTCGAACGCGGCACCACCAACGTCGTCCCCGGCCTCGCCGAGAAATGGGACATTTCCGCCGACGGCACCGTTTACACCTTCCACCTGCGCAAGGGCGTGAAGTGGCACTCCAACGCCAACTTCAAGCCGACGCGCGACCTCAACGCCGACGACATCCTGTTCATGTTCGAGCGGCAGTGGAAGGAGTCGAACCCGTACTTCAAGGTGACGAGCTCGAACCATTCCTACTTCAACGACATGGGCATGCCGAAGCTGCTCAAGTCCGTGGAGAAGGTCGACGACTACACCGTCAAGGTGACGCTGAACGCGCCGGAAGCGCCGTTCCTGTCCGACCTCGCCATGGAATATGCCGGCGTGCAGTCCAAGGAATATGCCGATGCGATGATGAAGGCCGGCACGCCGGAGAAGGTCGACCAGGAGCCGATCGGCTCCGGCCCGTTCTATCTCGTACAGTACCAGAAGGACGCCATCATCCGTTACAAGGCGTTCCCGCAGTTCTGGGGCGGCAAGGCGGCGATCGACGACCTGATCTTCTCGATCACGCCGGACGCGTCGGTGCGCTGGGCCAAGCTGCAGAAGGGCGAATGCCATGTCATGCCCTATCCGAACCCGGCCGATCTCGACGCCATGCGCAAGGATCCGAACGTCACCGTGCTCGAGCAGCCCGGCCTGAACATCGGCTACCTCGCCTACAACACCACCAAGAAGCCGTTCGACGACGTGCGCGTGCGCAAGGCCGTCAACATGGCGATGAACAAGAAGGCGATCGTCGACGCGGTGTTCCTGTCGAGCGGCGTGCCGGCGATCAATCCGATCCCGCCGACCATGTGGTCCTACAACAAGTCGATCAAGGACGATCCGTATGATCCGGCCGCGGCGAAGAAGCTGCTCGCCGAAGCGGGTTATCCGAACGGCTTCGAGACCGACCTCTGGGCCATGCCGGTGCAGCGCCCGTACAACCCGAACGCCAAGCGCATCGCCGAACTGATGCAGGCCGATCTCGCCAAGGTCGGCATCCAGGCCAAGATCGTGTCCTACGAGTGGGGCGAATATCGCAAGCGCGCCCAGGCCGGCGAGCACCAGATGGCGCAACTCGGCTGGACCGGCGACAACGGCGATCCGGACAACTTCCTCAACACCCTGCTCGGCTGCGCCTCGGCGAAGTCGAACGGCTCCAACATCGCCAAGTTCTGCTACCAGCCGTTCGAGGACCTGGTGCAGAAGGCGAAGACCACCAGCGACCAGGCGGAGCGCACCAAGCTCTACGAGCAGGCGCAGGTGATCTTCAAGGAACAGGCGCCGTGGTTCACCATCGCGCACTCGGTACAGCTCAAGCCGGTGCGCAAGGAAGTCGTCGGCTTCAAGCTGTCGCCGTTCGGCCGCCATACCTTCTACGGCGTCGACATCAAGTAAACGGACAACGGGGCAGACCTTTTCCGGGTCTGCCCCGTTTCCATTTCCATGCTCCGGTTCCTTTTCACACGCGTATCCCTGGTGATTCCGACCTTCATCGGAATCACGCTGCTGGTCTTTGTCCTCGTCCGCCTCATTCCGGGCGATCCGATCGAGACCATGGCCGGCGAGCGCGGCATCTCGTCCGAAGAACACGCGCGCCTGGTGCACGAATACGGCTTCGACAAGCCGGTCATCGTGCAATACGGGCTTTATCTCTCGCGCCTCGTCCGCGGCGATCTCGGCCGCTCCATCGTTACCCACAAGACCGTCATCGAGGAATTCGGCAGCCTGTTTCCAGCCACCGTCGAACTGTCGCTGTGCGCCCTCATGTTCGCGCTGCTGGTCGGCATTCCGGTCGGCATCATCGCCGCGGTCAGGCGCAACTCCATCTTCGACCAGGGCATCATGGGCCTGTCGCTGACCGGCTATTCGATGCCGATCTTCTGGTGGGGCTTGCTACTGATCCTGCTGTTCTCGGTGCAACTCGGCTGGACGCCGGTGTCGGGCCGCATCGCGGTTTTGTATTTCGTCGAGGCGAAAACCGGCTTCCTGTTGATCGACACGCTGCTGGCCGGCGACATCCCGGCCTTCTGGTCGGCGGTGTCCCACCTCATCCTGCCGGCGATCGTGCTTGGCACCGTGCCGCTCGCCGTGATTGCACGCATGACGCGCTCGGCGATGCTGGAAGTGCTGGGTGAAGATTACATCCGCACGGCCCGCGCCAAAGGCCTGTCGAGTTTCCGCGTCGTCACGGTGCATGCCTTCCGCAACGCGCTCATTCCGATCGTCACCGTTATCGGCCTGCAGATGGGCGTGCTGTTCACCGGCGCGATCCTGACCGAGACCATCTTCTCCTGGCCCGGCGTCGGCAAATGGCTGATCGACGGCATCGCCCGGCGCGACTACCCGGTGCTGCAAGGCGGCACGCTGCTCATCGGCTCGATCATCATGGCGATCAACCTCATCGTCGACATGACCTATGGCCTGATCAACCCGCGCATCAGGCACCAGCGATGACGATCGAAGCCACGCAAGCCCCGGTCGTTCGAAAGCCGCCGCAAGGCCCGCCGCACCCGTTCGCCGAGTTCGTGTCCTATTTCGCCGCCAACCGCGGCGCGATGATTGGATTGGGAACGATCCTGGTGCTCGTGGTGCTCGGCGCCTTCGCCGGCGTCTTCGCGCCGTTCTCGCCGGTCGCCACCAATCCGCAGGCCTTCCTCAAGCCGCCGGTCTGGCAGGCGGGCGGCGTCGCCGGACACTGGCTCGGCACCGACGCCATCGGCCGTGACATGCTGTCCCGGCTGATCTATGGCGCGCGTCTGTCGCTGTTGATCGGCCTTGCCGTGGTCGCGCTCTCCGTCACGGTCGGCACCATCCTCGGCCTGGTCGCCGGCTTTTTCCGCGGCGTCATCGAAATTGCCATCATGCGCCTGATGGACATCCTGCTGACGCTGCCGACCTTGCTGCTCGCGATCATCATCGTCGCCATCCTCGGCCCCGGCATCGTCAATGCGCTGATCGCCGTCGCCACCGTGCTGCTGCCGCACTATGTGCGCATCGTGCGCGCCACTGTGATCGCCGAAACCGCCAAGGACTACGTCACCGCGGCCAAGCTGTCCGGCGCCTCCAACCTTCGCCTGATCGTCAAGGAGATCCTGCCGAACTGCGCCGCGCCGCTCATCGTGCAGGCGACGCTCGGCATCTCGACCGCGATCCTCGATGCCGCCGCGCTGGGCTTCATCGGCCTCGGCGCGCAGCCGCCGACACCGGAGTGGGGCACCATGCTCGCCGACGCCCGAGAATTCGTGCTGCGCGCCTGGTGGGTCGTCACCTTCCCCGGCATCATGATCCTGATCACCGTGCTGGCCTTCAACCTGCTCGGCGACGGCCTGCGCGACGCGCTCGATCCCAAGCTGAAGCGGTGACGTGATGGCCGTGATCGAGATCGACAATCTGGTCGTCGAATTTCCGTCCTCGCAGGGCCTGCTGCGCGCTGTCGATGGCGTATCGTTCAAGGTCGACGCGGGAGAAGTGCTCGGCATCGTCGGCGAGTCCGGCTCCGGCAAGAGCGTCGCCATGCTCGCGGCCATGGGCCTCGTGCCCTATCCCGGTCGCGTCAGCGCCGACCGCCTGATGTTCGGCGGCCAGGATCTCCTGAAGCTCAGCGACCGCGAGCGCCGCCGGATCGTCGGCAAGGACATGGCGATGATCTTCCAGGAGCCCGCCACCAGCCTCAATCCCTGCTACTCCGTCGGCTTCCAGATCATGGAAACCTTGCGGCTGCACGAGAAGATGGACCGCAAGGGCGCACGCCGGCGCGCCATCGAACTCCTCGAGCAGGTCGGCATCCCGGCGCCGGAAAGCCGTCTCGACGCCTTTCCGCACCAGTTGTCCGGCGGCATGAACCAGCGCGTCATGATCGCCATGGCGATCGCCTGCAATCCGAAACTGCTGATCGCGGACGAGCCGACCACCGCGCTCGACGTCACGATCCAGGCGCAGATCCTCGACCTCCTGATGTCGTTGCAGCGCGAACGCGGCATGGCACTGGTGCTCATCACGCACAACATGGGCGTGGTGTCGGAAACCGCACAGCGGGTCGCCGTGATGTATTCCGGCCAGGTCATGGAGACCAACGAGACGGCGCGCCTGTTCGCCGACCCGCAGCACCCTTACACGGCGGCGCTGCTCGCGGCGCGGCCGGAGAGCCGCATCGGCGACAAGCTCGCCACCATCCCCGGCAGCGTGCCGAGCCTCTACGAGCGGCCATCGGGCTGCCTTTTCGCGCCGCGCTGCGCCTACGCTACGCCGCACTGCTTTGCCGACCGCCCCGCCTTGCGCGACTGGAATGGCGGAGGCGTGCGTTGTCATTACCCGCTCGGCGATCCCGACCGTGAAGCCAAGATCGCCGCCGACCGGGCGCGAGCCCCGTCCATGGCGCCGGCAAAGGTGACGGCATGAGCGCGCTGGTCGTCGCCCGCGATCTCGTCCAGGTCTACAAGACCAAGACCGGCGCCTTCGAACCGGTGCGCGAATTGCGCGCCGTCGGCGGCGTGTCCTTCACCATCGAGCCCGGCAAGACGCTCGCCGTGGTCGGCGAATCAGGCTGCGGCAAGTCGACTTTGGCGCGCATGGTGACGCTGATCGAGAAGCCGACCTCCGGCACGCTGGAAATCGACGGCCACGATGCGCTCAACCCGTCCGCCGAGACCCGCCACGCCTTGCGGCAGGCCGTGCAGCTTGTTTTCCAGAATCCCTACGGCTCGCTCAATCCCCGCCGCCAGATCGGCTCCATCCTCGAAGAGCCGCTGGTCATCAACACCAAGCTCGACAAGCAGGAGCGTTACGAGCAGGTGCTGGCCATGCTTGCGCGCGTCGGCCTCGGTCCCGATCATGCGCGGCGTTATCCGCACATGTTCTCAGGCGGCCAGCGCCAGCGCATCGCCATTGCCCGCGCACTGATGCTGAACCCCAAGATCGTCGTCGCCGACGAACCGGTCTCGGCGCTGGATGTCTCGGTGCAGGCCCAGGTGCTCAATCTGCTGATCGATCTGCAGAAGCAGTTCGGTCTCGCTTATATGTTCATTTCGCACGATCTCGCGGTGGTGCAGTTCATCGCTCATGACGTGCTGGTGATGTATCTCGGCATTGCCGTCGAGCATGGGTCGAAAGACGCGATCTTCGAGAAACCCCTGCATCCCTATACGCGGGCGCTACTGGCGGCCACGCCGTCGCTCGGCGGCAAGCGTCCCGAGCGTCACATCGTCAAGGGCGAAGTGCCCTCGCCGCTCGACACGCCGAAGGGCTGCGTCTTCGCCGCGCGCTGTCCCTATGTCACCGATCTGTGCCGGGCGGAGCGCCCGCCGCTGCGTCCGGTGGCCGGCCGCCTTGTCGCCTGCCATTACGCCGAGCAGTTCCTCAGCGCCTGAATTCCTCGACTTGAGACGTGCATCGGCGCCGCGTGGCCATGCGCCGCCCGATGCTTGACTCCGTCGAACACCTTCGGTCAGCCTGCGACGCACCGCCGCAGCGAAGCAGAACGGCGGAACAAGCGCAGCGGAGGAACGCAGTGACAACACGCACCACGATTTTGCATGCCGCGGCCTTCGGCATCGCATGGACGATGTCACACGGCATCGCGGCTGCGGCCGACACCGGCCAGCTTCCCTGCAAGACCACCGCCGAGTGCAACGAGCAGGCGGCGAAGATCGGCGCCACGGCGCCGATCGCGGCGCAGCCGCACACCAGCGCGACCGATGCGCGCGAAGACCAGTTCTACTGGATCAACAAGATCAACAAGGCCTCGGCCGTGATGCTGGTCGAGACCGGCATCTTCCCCAAGGATGTCGGGCAACTGATCGCCAAGGGCGTCGATTTCACCATCCGTCAGGCGCGCGAGCCGGGCGGCAAACGGCCTGCCGACGTGCTGCAGATCGAACGCATCATGACCGATCACGTCGGGGCCGAAGCCTCTGTCATCCACGCCGGCCGCAGCCGCCAGGACATGTACGCGACGTTCCGCGCCGCGACTTTGCGCAACCAGACGCTGGACTTCGCCGAGGCGCTGCTCGGCCTGCGCGAGCGCCTGCTGAAGAAGGCCGCCGACAATATCGATACGCTGATGCCGGCCTATACCAATGGCGTGCAGGCGGTGCCGATCACCTATGGCCACTATTTGCTGGCCTATGAGGAATCCTTCGCGCGCGACCAGAACCGCATCGCCGAGGCCTATGGCCGCCTCAATCTCAGCCCGATGGGCACGGGCGTTCTGTCGAATTCGGTCTGGCCGCTCGATCGCCGCCGCCTCGCCGAGTTGCTCGGTTTCGACGGGGTCGTCGAGAACTCACTGGATTCGAGCCAGGTCATCCCCTCCGACAACCAGATCGAGGCGACCGGCATCGCCAATTCGAGCGCCATCCGCATCGGCGTCATGATGCAGGACCTGCACACGCAGTATCACCAGGTGAAGCCGTGGCTGCTGCTGCAGGAGGGCTCGACCTATACCAGCTCGTCGATGCCGCAGAAGCGCAATCCGGGCCTGATCATGCAGGCGCGCATGGCGGCGTCGGACGTCGTCGGCCTTTCCGAGGCAACGGTCATCCGCGCGCACAACGTCACCACCGGCATGGTCGATTACAAATCCGAGTTCAGCGAGCTCGGCGTGTTTCCGCGCGCGATCAAGATGGTGACGGCGACCGATCGCGTATTCGACGCGATCGTCGTCAACAAGCCGCGCGCCGTCGAGGAGCTGGACAGCGACTGGACCGCGACGATGAACCTTGCCGAACTGCTGCTGCAGGCGCACCGGATCCCGTTCCGGGTCGGGCACGGCTTTGCCTCGCAGCTCGTCAGCTATGGCCGGCCTCGCGACCTGACGCCGAAGACCATCCCGTTCGACGTGGTCAAGGACCTGTTCGCGAAAACGCTGGAGCGCTTCAAGCTGCCGGCCCAGTCCTTCCCGATGACGGAAGCGGAATTCCGCGAGGTCATGTCCCCGCAGTGGATCGTCAAACACACCAAGGGCGTCGGCGGCCCGCAGCCGGAGGAGGTCGCGCGCATGCTGAAGGAAGCGCAGCAGCGCCTCGCCGCCGATCGCGCCTGGCTCGCGGGGCGGCGCGACAGACTGGCGAAGGCCGATGAAGCGCTCGACAAGGCCTTCGCCGCGCTGCTACCCGCCGGCGCGCCGGCGCCGAAGTAGCCGCGCGCTATTTCTTCTTGGTCTCGACCTTGGCCAGCGCGGTCTTGCCCCAGACCGGCTCCTCGGCGCCGTTGCCCCAGGCATAGGGCCGATAGAAGCTGTGCAGGCCGTAGCGCACCATTTTGCGCATCTCGCGCACCCAGATCGGGTGCACGTAGGCGGCGTGATAGTGCGTCGACTTGGCCACCTCCGGCACGTAGATCTGGCCGTCGAGCGTCTGTTTGGCGATGCGGTTGGCGCGCGCCCAGTTGCCGCGCTCGGTGATCACCTTGCGCTTGCCGTCGCAAGCGAAGGTGAACTGGCAGGCCAGATGCCGGCTGGCATTCTGATAGACGACGCCGCAGACATCGTTCGGATAGAAGCCCGAGAACACGCGGTTCATCACCACCTGCGCCACGGCCATCTGGCCGCGCACCGGCTCGCTGCGTGCTTCCCAGTAGACCGCGTTGGCGAGGCAGCGTTCGGCCTTGGCGTATTCCTTGCCCTCGAGCTTAAGCCGCTGCGCCGGCGACGGCGGCGGCACGCCCGGCGCCGGGACCGGCATCGGCACCATGCTCAGTGGCGGCAAGGTGATCTGCACCGCCGCGGGGCTCGCCACCGACGACGGCAGCGAGCCGACATCGAGGCTGGCGAGCTGCACCGGCGCCGCATGGGCATCGGTCACCGGCGGCACGGTTGCCGCCGCTGCCGGCACGGTTCGGGTCTCCTTGGCCACCGCGGGCGCCGGATTGATGTCCATCGACGCCGGCAACGAGGCCAGCGCGAACACGCCCGGCCGCTGACTGTCGGCCGGCGGCAGCATGGCAAAATCCACCGCGTCTTCATGGCGCGCGGCGGACAGCTCGGCGAGAGCGGGGTTGGCGCTTTTGGTCCGCGGCGTCTCCACCTTGGCCGTCACGTTGGCCGCGGGCTTCGCCGGCGCCGTCTTCGACTCCTCGCGCCTGGGCAGCGCGAGCGGTGCGGCAATCGGCTTCACGGGCTCGTGGAGCGTAGCGGCCGGGCGCGACAGCGCCGCGACCTTCGGCAGATCGGCAATGCCGTCGCGCGGAATGGCGACGACGACCGTGCTGCGATCGGGATAGATCGAGATCTCGTGGATGCCCGCGAGCAGACGAGCCGGCAGTTCGTTGTAGTGCAGCCGCCCCTCATGCAGCGCGGCCGCGACCGTCGTCACCGCGTTGGCGTTGACGAGATCGAGAGCGCTGATGGAAATCGCGACGATGGCGGATGCGATGCAAATCCGCTTGCCGATGACGAAGATTTTTTCGTCGAAAGTCGGGCCGAATGCTTCTGGGTCGATGCTGCGCGCTAACACGGTACGCTCCGCTGACTGGTGCGATCGAACGGAGCGATCTTAGCTTTGGAAAACAGAACCGCGCGGATGTTAGGAGAATTTTAGCCAAACACGGCAAACAAGCGTGCTTAATTTCGCGCGCTGCAACGGCGGTATTTAACGATTGTTTGTTAATTCGCGCGGCGTGCCGGGTCGCCGATGTCATCGAATTATAAACATCGTGTCGCGATGAACTAACAAGTCAGCCGACTCGCCCACCGGCGATTATTAAACATCTCAAGCAGCCGCGGGCTGCGTGGCGCCCGAGATGCCCGTGGCCGCGCCGAGCGATACCGCTCTATTCTGAATTCTGAATCTTCTGAGTTTGTCCCGGAACAGGACACAAAGTGGCGCCCATAGGGCGGTTCGCCTGCGACGGCCCCGGTCCAGGCGGCCGCCGGCCGTCCATCACGCCCCGCGCCAGGCAATCCGGCTCCCAAAGCCGCCCGCCGCGAGGAATGGCTCCCGGGCCCCTCTAGAGCAGCGGTTTGGAGCGGGAACGGGCCGTTCTTGAACCTTTAACCGCCGCTGCCCATATTAGCCGCAGTCGGGCGGCGGTTGCCGTCCGGCGTCAAAGCCGGATCCGGGGGGTTCCCAGGTCCGGGAGGGGTGCCCGCAAGGGGCCTCGACAAAGTCGCTTCACAGCGAGGACTTTGGGACTATGTCACGAGTGCCGTCACTATCCAGTCCGTTCCTGCTTGGATTCGACGAAATCGAGCGCGTGCTCGACCGCGTCGCCAAGGGGTCCGATGGCTACCCGCCCTACAACATCGAGCGCCTGCCGCGCGATGAGGACAAGCCCGAGCGCTTGCGCATCACGCTGGCCGTGGCCGGGTTCACCCGGGATCAACTCGACGTGTCCGTCGAGGAGAGCCAGTTGGTGATCCGCGGGCGGCAGCAGGACGACAAGACCCGGCATTACCTGCACCGCGGCATCGCCGCGCGCCAGTTCCAGCGCACCTTTGTGCTGGCCGACGGCATGGAGGTGATGGGGGCCGATCTCAAGCACGGTTTGCTGTCGATCGACCTCACCCGGCCGCAGCCGGAGCGGGTGATCCGTTCGATCGCCATCAACGACCTGGAATAGGTCGCCCTGAAAAAGGGCGATTGGAATGACGGAACTTTGAAGCAACGAAAAAGGACTCGACCGCGTTAAGCGTAGTGGGAAAGGATCGAGGGCCATGACTGAGAACAAGCAGACTGGCATGAACAACACGACGAACCCGGTGATCACACAGGATGCCTTGGCGCATCTCGGTGACGGGCGGCTGGCTTACGTCAAGCCGGTGCGCTCCGAGGACGTCGCAACCATGTTTCCGCAGGCGCCGCAGATCGCGCCGGGGCTGACGCTGTTCGCGCTGCACGCCGCCGACGGCACGCCGATCATGCTCACCGATACCCGGGAGTCGGCAATCGCCAGCGCCTGGAGCAACGAGCTCGAAGCCGTCAGCCTGCACTGATTTGATTTTCCCTCTCCCCGCAAAGCGGGGAGAGGGAAGGAAAAGCTAGGCCGCGCTGCTCTGCGGCATCGCCAGCACGGCGTAGAGCGCATCGGTGTCGCTCGACTCGCGCAGCTTCTTCGCCACATCCGGATCGCGCAGCAAACGGGCGACGCGTGCCAGCGCCTTGAGATGATCGGCGCCCGCGGCTTCCGGAGCGAGCAGCAGAAAGATCAGATCGACGGGCTGCGAATCGAGCGCCTCGAAATCGATCGGCCGCTCCAGCCGTGCAAACAATCCGAACAGACGGCCGAGCTTCGGCAGCTTGCCATGCGGAATGGCAATGCCGTTGCCGACGGCCGTCGAACCGAGCTTTTCGCGCTGAAGCAGGATTTCGAGAATCGCGCGCTCGCTCTGCCCGGTCAGCTCGGCGGCGCGCACGGCGAGTTCCTGAAGGGCCTGCTTCTTGCCGTTGACCTTCAGCGCCGGAATGATCGCGGCCGGCGCAATGAGATCGGTAAGCGTCATGGGCATGTCCGGATAACGGAAATGGCGGCGAGCGGTTGTTTGAGGGGTGAAGGCCGCGGACCATAGGGACGGTCCACGGCGCCGTCAATGGGGCGTAAGTTGCGGAAATTGCTGCATTTTCTTGCAGCTGCCGCCTTTTCAGCCGCCCCGGCGGGCTTGGTTGTCCTTGCGGCGGCGCTTATAGCGGCGCAGTCTTTTCTCGATATTGGTGGCCGCCTCGTCGGCGCTTTCATAAGCGTCGACTGCCGATCCCTGCGCTTCGAGCAGCGTACCGGAGTCGAGATGCAGGACGCATTCGGTGCGAAAGCCGAAGCCGTCCCGGCCGATTGTCGCGTGACCCGAATAGCCGCCGCGGAAATATTTCGACGTCGCCTCTTCGACGCGGTCCGTGATGCGTTGTTGCAGTGAAGCGCCGATGCTGATGTTTTTTCCCGAAACGCGTAAAGGCATTTTGTAGCCTCCTTGTCGTTCTATCGGCATTGTGTCGGCCGGCGCCTGGCGGCGCCACTCATCCCCAGCAATCAATCATATCATCTGGAAATCGTTCCCGGCGTCAATGCCGAAGCTGGCATTCCAAATACGTAATGCGGTTTAACCAATCCACAAGCGCGCCGCCGCGGCAGCCACAATCATGCACTGGCCGCCTGCTTTTCGCGACGCCGTTGCACCGATGACGGAATCCGCATAGCTTCTCGGTACTTGGCGACCGTACGCCGCGCGATGTCGATGCCCGCACCGCGCAGCTTGTCGACGATCGTGTCGTCGGACAAAACGTCGCTGGGACATTCTGCATCAATGAGCGAACGAATGCGATGACGCACGGCTTCGGCCGAATGCGCTTCGCCGCCATCCGCGGATGCGATCGACGACGTGAAGAAGTACTTCAATTCGAAAATGCCGCGCGATGTCGCCATGTATTTGTTGGCGGTGACGCGCGACACGGTCGACTCGTGCATGCCGATCGCATCGGCCACTGTCTTCAGGTTGAGCGGCCGCAGGTGCTGCACACCCTTGGCGAAGAAGCCGTCCTGCTGGCGAACGATCTCGCTCGACACTTTCAGGATCGTCTTGGCGCGCTGATCGAGCGCGCGCACCAGCCAGGTCGCGGTCTGCAGGCAGTCGGCGAGATAGGTCTTGTCCTTGTCGCTGCGCGCGGTCTTGGATACCTGTGCGTGATATTTCTGGCTGATCAGCACTTTCGGCAGCGTGTCGGAATTGAGCTCGACCTGCCATGTGCCGTCGGGCGCCGCACGCACATAAACGTCCGGCACGATCGGCTGCACCAGGGTCGAGCCGAAGGCGAGGCCAGGCTTCGGATTGAGGTTGCGGATCTCCGCGATCATGTCGAGGAGATCTTCGTCATCGACGCCGCAGATGCGGCGCAGCGCGGCGAGATCGCGCTTGGCGAGGAGCGGCAGGTTTTCGACCAGCGCCCGCATTGCCGGATCGAAACGGTCGCGCTCCTTCAGTTGCAGCGACAGGCATTCGGTGAGGTTGCGCGCGAACACGCCGGGCGGATCGAGCGTCTGCAGGATCGCGAGCACCGCCTCGACATCCGCCAGCGAGCAGCCGAGCTTCTCGGCGACGGCATCGAGTTCGCCGGTGAGGTAACCGGTTTCGTCGACCATATCGATCAGGTACTGACCGATCATGCGCTGCTTCGGGTCGGCGATGGCCAGCGCCATCTGCTCGGCGAGATGTTCGGCCAGCGTGGTCTCGGCCGAGACGAAGGCTTCGAGATTGTAATCGCCGTCGGCGCCGCTGCTCCCCGAGCCCGACCATTCCGAGTAAGCCGGAGGCGGCGCTTCGGCCGGCGCCGATTTCTCGCCGCCGTCATCGGGAAACACGTTTTCCAGTTCGGTGCCGAGACCCTGCTCGATCGACGAGCGGCTGGTTTCCAGATCGGCGTCGATCCAGTCCTGCGCGGCGTCCGGCCCGCCTTCGCCGGCGGCCTCGCGCGCCGCCTCGGCGTCGGCGCCGGGCAGAGGCGCGTCATCGTCGCTGCCGCGCTCGAGCAGCGGATTCTTCTCGAGCTCGGTCTCGACATAGGCCGCAAGATCAAGGCTGGAGAGCTGCAGCAACTTGATGGCTTGCATCAGCTGCGGTGTCATCACCAGGGCTTGGGTCTGGCGAAACTCGAGACGTTGAGACAGCGCCATTAAAGGGGTTTCCCGGCGGAAACTGGTCCGATTCTTGCTTCTCAGCGTATACGAGTTCACCGCCCGGGGGAAGCCGGGATTCCGCAGCGCGGTATTGCACAAATTTTAGGCTACGGCGGGACCGCAGGCTGCGGCATGGCGCTTGGCGGCGCCTACATCCTGAACTCTTCGCCCAGGTAGAGCCGGCGGACGTCCGGGTTGTTCACGATATCCTCAGGCCGCCCCTCCATGAGGACCTCGCCCGAGTAGATGATATAGGCGCGGTCGGTCAGGCCGAGGGTCTCGCGGACATTGTGGTCCGTGATCAGGACGCCGATGCCGCGGTTGGTCAGGTGGCGGACGAGTTGCTGGATGTCGCCGACCGCGATCGGGTCGATGCCGGCGAAGGGTTCGTCGAGCAGCATGTAGCTCGGCCGCGTGGCCAGCGCGCGCGCGATCTCGACGCGGCGACGTTCGCCGCCCGACAGCGCAATGGTCGGCGTCTTGCGCAGCCGCGTGATGTTGAATTCCTCGAGCAGTGCCTTGAGGTCGGCGTCGCGGCGGCGACGGTCCGGCTCCACGACTTCGAGCACGGCGCGGATGTTCTCTTCGACGTTGAGGCCGCGGAAAATCGAGGCTTCCTGCGGCAGGTAACCGATGCCGAGGCGGGCGCGCTGATACATCGGCAGGCCGGTGACATCGTAACCGTCCAGTTCGATGCGGCCGCGATCGGCCCTGATCAGGCCGGTGATCATGTAGAACACGGTGGTCTTGCCGGCGCCGTTCGGGCCGAGCAGGCCGACGGCCTCGCCGCGGCGCACGTAGAGCGTCACGCCCTTCACGACCATGCGGCTGCCGAAGCTCTTCTCGACGCTATGCGCGGCCAGATAATGGCGCGCCGCCTGGCGCTGCGGCTCACGCTGCTGCTGTTGCGGATGCTGCTGTTGCGGCGCCGGTTGGCGCTGCTGCTGCGGCACCGGCTGCCCCGCCGGACGCGCCACCGGCGCAGGAGCGCGCTGCGGCGCGCGAGACTGGGGCGGCTGCCGGCGTCGAAACAGCGAGATGATATTCACCCGGTGACCCCGCGGTGCGTGACAGTCGGAAGGCAGACGCGCCCGGGAAACCTTAGCTGATTCCCGAGCCCGGCAGTCACGGCAGGGCTATGGCCGGAGTACGAATCGGTCAATGGCGCGGCCCCAGTTGCAGCGGTCCGCGGGGCGCGGGTTGTTGCGCGGCGCCGCCCTGCGGCGCGGCCGCCGGCGCTTCCGGCCCGCCGCCGCTCGGCAGGAACAGGCCCTGGACGCGGCCCCGGCCGTTCTTGCCCGATTCGACGCGCGAGACGCCGGTGGTGAGATCGACGATCAGCTTGTCGCCGCGCAGCACGTTCTTGCCCTGGGTCATCACGACATTGCCGGTCAGCGTCACCGTGTTGGTCGGCATGTCGAAAATGCCGGTCTCCCCGGTCGCGGTCTGATCCTTCTGCGTGACGACGACGTCACCGCGCGCCTCGAGGCGCTTGATCTTCTGCGAACCGTTCGGGCCTGGCGTTGCCGCCTGCATCGGCTTGCCCGTGCTGCCGGTGGCGCTGTTGTTCTCGCCGGTCTGCTCGTAGAACACGACAAGCTTCTGGCTGCGCATGGCGGTGTCGCCCTGCTTGACGCGTACATCGCCGGAAAAGGTCGCGACCTTGTCCTTGTCGCGAACCTCGAGCGTGTTGGATTCGATATTCACCGGCTGGTCGCGGTTCTGCGAGAAGCCCTGCAGGGCGTTGGGCGGACCCTTGCCCTGCTGCTGCGGTTGCTGCTTCTGCGGCTGCGCCTGCGCACCGCCCGCAACAAGCGCCACCACGATCGACGCGGAAAAAATGGATCGAACAAAAAAATTCATCGTGCCGGCATCTTGTCTTTGGGCAACGGCTGGCCGTTGAGCATCACGGTCATGTTCACGCCGTTCTCGAAACGAATGACATCGCCGGAGTTGGTGATGTTCATTCGATTGGCATTGAGGATGCCTTGCATCATTTCGAGTTCCACCGGCTTGTCCGAGACCACGTCGCCGCTCTTCACATCGACCACGGCCTCGCTGAGGCGGCCCTTATAGCCATTATCGGATGAAAGAAGAATCTGCTGCTGCAGCTTCAGCGATTCTTTCTTGGTGTCGTAGATACCGCTGATCGCGGTCATACGCATGACGCCTTTGTCTTCCATCTGAACTTTGGCGTTGATGTTCTGCAGCTCGACCACGTCCGGTCTTTTCAGGTCCTGCGCCGCCGCTTCGGCCGTGAATTCGTAAGGCCGCTGATCCTTGGTGAAGCCGGAAAGGCGCGGCTTTTCCATGGTGATCTTGGTCCCGGAAACGACGAGGTTATCGATATTGACCGGCAGCGCCTTCAGCATGCGCGCCGGGTTGAAGTAAGTGATCAGCACCGTCACCGCGAGGCCGAGAGTGACCCCGATCGGAATCGTGATGCGCAGCCACCGCACCCAGCGGCTGTGACGCCGCGCGGCGCGAAACGCGCGCTCGCTTTGCGCCCGGCTCATGTTCCAGTGCGCCCGCGCCAGCTCGGGATCGACTTTCGCTGTGGCCACCCTGTTCATGCTCGGAACAGACCCGCGCTCCATAAGATCGGATTTTCAAGAACTCGCCTTGCCCCACGCGCACGCAGACTGCAGGCAGAATATGGCCCCTGCGCGGCGGAAAAAAGCACATCGAACCGGCGTAACCGCGCGCCGACCGTCAACCCGCCTTGACCGAATGCGAGAATATGTCCTCGTCGGCCCAGCCGGCCAAATCGAGCCTGACCCGCTCGGGCAGAAAATCGAAGCAGGCCGTGGCCAGCGCCGTGCGGCCTTCGCGCGCCAGCATCGCGTCGAGCTTGTCGCGCAGCGCATGCAGATACAGGACGTCCGAGGCGGCGTAGGCGACCTGCGCTTCGCTCAACTCCGTCGCTCCCCAATCGGACGATTGCTGCTGCTTCGACAGATCGACGCCGATCAGTTCGCGCGCGAGATCCTTGAGGCCATGGCGATCGGTGTAGGTCCGCACCAGACGCGAGGCGATCTTGGTGCAATAGACCGGCTGCGCCATGACGCCGAAGGCGTTGAACATCACGCCGATGTCGAAGCGGCCGAAGTGGAAGATCTTGAGCACCGACGGGTCAGCCAGCAGCTTCTGGATGTTCGGCGCCGTCTTCTGACCGGCCGCGATCTGCACGACATCGGCGGAGCCGTCACCCGGCGACAACTGTACGACGCAGAGGCGGTCGCGGTTGACGTCGAGGCCGAGCGTTTCGGTATCGATCGCCACCGCGCCCTTGTAGGCGTCGAGATTGGGCAGGTCGCCGCGGTGCAGTCGGACGGTCATTCACAATTCCGGAATTTGCCCCGCCACGAGGCAAGTCGTGGGCGGCGGTTGCAATGGCGCGGACCGGGGCAGGCCGGGCCGACGAATCGGTATCTTACGCCGGAGAAACGACGATCGGGCCGTCTTTTCAAGCGCCACGAGGCGCGAGGACCCGCGAAAATCCGAAGGATGGTGCCCAGGAGAGGACTCGAACCTCCACGGTGTTAACCGCTAGTACCTGAAACTAGTGCGTCTACCAATTCCGCCACCTGGGCACAGGCGGGGGTCTAGTACGGATCAGACATCCGCTTGTCAATTGAAGCATTTGGGGGCCGCAAGGCGGCAGGCTTGAAGCCGGCCGCCGGGGGCCTATAAAGGCCCAAAGACCCACTTTTCAGCCCCGGTGATGCGGACATGACCGCCCAAAGCAATTCCGACACCCTCGTCACGGTTTATGGTGGCTCCGGCTTCCTCGGCCGGCATCTGGTCCGGGCGCTGGCCAAGCGCGATTACCGCATCCGCGTCGCGGTGCGCCGGCCGGAACTGGCCTTCCATCTCCAGCCGCTCGGCCGGGTCGGGCAGATCCACGCCGTCCAGGCCAATATTCGTGACCCCCGCTCGGTCGAGGCGGCGGCGCGCGACGCCTCGGTGCTGATCAACCTCGTCGGCATCATGCAGGAAGGCGGCCGTCAACGCTTCAACGCCGTGCACGCCTATGGCGCCGAGCAGGTGGCGCTGGCCGCCAATGCCCATGGCGCGCGCATGGTCCATGTGTCGGCGATCGGCGCCGACGAGAATTCGCAAGTCGGCTACGCCCGCTCCAAAGGCACGGCGGAACGCCTCGTGCTCGCCGCGCAGCCGCAGGCGGTAATCATGCGGCCGTCGATCATGTTCGGCCCCGAGGACGATTTCTTCAACCGCTTCGCCACGCTGGCGCGCATCTCGCCGTTCCTGCCGCTGATCGGCGGCGGTCACACGAGATTCCAGCCGGTCTTCGTCGGCGACGTTGCCACCGCCGTCGCCGATGCCGTCGACGGCAAACTCCAGGGCGGCGCGACCTACGAGCTCGGCGGCCCGGCCGTGAAGAGCTTCAAGGAGCTGATGCAGTACATGCTGGCGACCATCGAGCGGAAGCGCCTGCTGGTGCCGGTGCCGTTCTTCGCCGCCCACATCAAGGCGCTGCTTCTGCAGTTCGCGCCGGCGCCATTTACGCTGACGCCCGGTCAGGTCGATCTGCTGCGCAACGACAACATCGTGTCCGACAATGCCATCGCCGAGAAGCGCACGCTGCCGGGCATCGGCATCGTGCCGGAGCCGATCGAGGCGATCGTGCCGTCCTATCTGTGGCGCTTCCGCAAGACCGGCCAATTCAAGAGCCGCGCTGCATAGAAATTTGCGTCAGGTCCCGTTCAAGCCGGAAACATATCCGGCAGGGACCCAGGCGCCGGAATACCGTGCGACAATGGTCGCGCGGCGACATGGGGAGTGAAATGCCGGTCATCACGAACGTTGAAGACTTGCGCCAGCTTGCCCGGCGCAAGGTGCCGAAGGCGATCTTCGAATACATCGACCACGGCTCCTACGATCAGCTTTCCCTCGCCGCCAATCGCAACGACATCAACGCCATCCGCTTTCGTCAGCGCGTGCTGATCGACGCCGAGACGCGCGATTTGAAAACCAAGATGCTCGGCGAGGACGTCGCCATGCCGATCGCGATCGCGCCGACCGGTCTCACCGGGCTGATGCACGGCGACGGCGAGATGCTCGCCGCCCGCGCAGCAGAGGCCGCCGGCATCCGCTTCACGCTGTCGACCATGTCGATCTGCTCGATCGAGGACGTGCGCTCTGCCGTCAAGGGACCGTTCTGGTTTCAGCTCTACGTCTTCAAGGATCGCGGCTTCAGCGAGGAAGTCGTGCAGCGCGCCAGGGACGCCGGCTGCACCGCGCTGTTCGTCACCGTCGATCTGCCGATGCGCGGCCAGCGCCACTGCGACATCAAGAACGGCCTGACCGTGCCGCCGCGGCTGACGCCGCGCAATGTGTTCGACGTCATGACCAGGCCGGCGTGGCTGTCGAGCGTGCTGATGGGCAAGCGCAAGACCTTCGGCAATATCGACCACTACCTCAAGAAGAAGGGCGGCATCTGGGCCGCCGGACGCTGGGGCGGCGACAACATGGACGCCACCCTGTCGTGGAAGGATATCGCCTGGGTGCGCAAGAACTGGCCGGGCAAGCTGGTCATCAAGGGTATTCTCGACCCCGAGGACGCCAAGCTCGCCGCCAATGAAGGCGCCGACGGCATCGTCGTCTCGAACCACGGCGGCCGTCAGCTCGACGGCACGCCGGGCACCATCACCGTGCTGCCGCACATCGCCGACGCCGTCGGCGACCGCCTCGAAGTGTTCCTCGACAGCGGCATCCGCGGCGGCCAGGACGTGCTCAAGGCGCTGGCGCTCGGCGCCAAGGGCTGCTTCATCGGCCGCGCCTATCTCTACGGCCTCGCGGCGATGGGCGAAGCCGGCGTCGCCAAGGTGCTCAGCATCCTGCGCGACGAACTGCGCGTGTCGATGTCGCTCACCGGCGTGAAGAATATCGGCGAGATCAGCCGGGATATTCTCTACGACAGCTACGATGACAGGCGGCGGAATATCTGACGGCTACAGGAAGTAGATCGCTGCGACGCCGATCGTGCCGAGCACGATGCGCCACCAGGCGAACACCGCGAATGAATGCCGCTGCACGTAGCGCAGGAACGTCTTGACGACGATCCAGCCGAAGATGAACGAGAAGATGAAGCCGACGGCGATCGCCAGCATGTTGCCGTTGGCAAGTTCATGGCGGCTCTTGAACGCCTCGTAGGCGAAAGCGCCAACCATGGTCGGCATCGCCAGCCAGAATGAGAATTCCGCCGCGGATCGACGATCGGCGCCGAACAGCATGGCGCCGACGATGGTCGCGCCGGAGCGCGACACGCCAGGAATCATGGCGAAGCACTGGCAGACGCCGATCAGGAAATACATCGGCAGCGAGAAGCCAGTCGATTCGAAATAGCTCGGCTTGAGGTCCATCCGATCGACCCACAGCAGCACGAAGCCGCCGATGATCAGCGAGATACAGACGATGCGCACGTCGAACAGATAGGCCTTGATGTAACCGCCGGCGAGCGCCCCGATTACCGCGGCGGGCAGAAAGGCGAGCAGGATGCCGATGACGAAACGTGTCGCCTCCCAGCGGCTGAACATGTTGGTCGCCAGCGACCAGATGCGGCCGAAATAGATCGTCAGCAGCGCCAGGATGGCGCCGAGCTGAATGAGAATGGCAAAGGACTTGCCGAATGCGTCGTCGCCCCAGCCGAGGAACTGCTCCATCAGCAGCAAGTGACCGGTCGACGACACAGGCAGGAATTCGGTGAAGCCTTCGACGATGCCGAGGATGGCGGCTTTGATCAGATCGGCGAATGGGCCGGACAGAAGGCCGCTCGCGGCGTCGAGAGTCATGCGGGGAGGCTCCGGGGGGCGGGAATCGTCCTGCGCTTTTGACGCAAAAGCCGCGCGACTGGCAATTGGAAATAATCGGCAGATCGCCATTCTTTACGCGCAATTTGCGCTAACCAAGCAGGAACCCTATAGAGCCCCGCCTATTCCGTATTCACAGAACCGGCTTCCCCTGCCCGCCGTCTGCGACCAGACTTCCTTAACCAGACCTCTTTATTGACCTCGCCTGAATGCTCACGCTTCTGCACCAACCGCTGTGTCCTCTTTCGCGCTTCGTTCGCCTCATCATGAGCGAATACGACATCGACGTGCGCCTGGTGGAAGAGCGGTTCTGGGAGCGCCGCGAGGAATTCCTGGTGATCAATCCGGCGGGCACCATCCCGGTGCTGATCGCCGACGGCATTCCGCCGATTCCGAGCGCACCGATCATCGCCGAATATATCGAGGAAACCCACCTCACCCCCGAAGGCGTGGACCGGCTGCTGCCTTCGGAGCCGCGCGACCGTGTCGAGGTGCGCCGGCTGGCGAGCTGGTTCAACGACAAATTCCACGACGAGGTCTCGGGGCCGCTGGTCACCGAGCGGGTGTTCAAGCGCCACATGACCCTGGAGCAGGGCGGCGGTCCGCCGGACACCGCGAGCCTGCGCGCCGCCCGCCACAATATCCGCTATCATCTGGCCTATGTCGGCTGGCTGGCACGGACCCGCAACTGGCTCGCCGGCGACCGGCTGAGCCTCGCCGATCTGGCGGCGGCCGCGCATTTCTCCGCCGTGGACTATCTGGGCGACGTACCGTGGAACGAAGACGACGCAGCGAGGAACTGGTACGCGCGGGTCAAGTCGCGGCCGTCGTTCCGCGCGCTGCTGGCGGAAACGCTGGCGGGCATTCCGCCGGCCAAGCATTACGCCGACCTGGATTTTTAGCGAGAGGTCTCCGGCAAGAGCTTCCATGGGAGAGTGGGAATGCCACTTTTCACCTACGTTGCTTGCTACCGCGGCGGCACCTATTCCGACCAAGATGCGAAGGGCAATTTCAAAGGGTCGGCAGCCGTAGTAATCGGCCGTATTCCTGAAAACGCATTGCCAAGCTTCAGCGCCACCTTGCGAAAGGCGGCCATAGAAAAGACCTATCGCATCGAGTGGCAGGCGATTCCTAACAAGACCAATCTTTGGCGAACGTCATTCGAACTGGATGGAAGCGAGTTCGCAATCTATGCCGTACAAACTGAAAGATAGTACGAGCAGCATGCGCGTTCTTTCTTTTCCCTCCCCCCTTGTGGGGGAGGGTCAGGGAGGGGGGTAGTCGATGTCGCGCGAAAGAAACATCGCCTCGCACAACGACCCCTACCCCCAACCCCTCCCCACAAGGGGGAGGGGAGCAGGAAGCGAGATCAAAACCGCGCTGATCGAACGTGCGCGTGAGCGCGGCTTCGACGTCGCCGGAATCACGCGGCCCGATGCCGTGCCGGAGGCGAAGGCACGGCTCGAACGCTTCCTCGCCGACGGCGCGCATGGCGACATGGTGTGGCTCGAAACCACGGCCGAGCGCCGCGGCTCGCCGCTGGCGCTGTGGCCCGACGTGCGCTCCGTCATCATGCTCGGCATGAATTACGGTCCCGACGAGGATCCGCGCGACATCCTGGCGAAGCGCGAGCGCGCCGCCATCTCGGTCTATGCCAAGGGCGACGACTATCACGAGCTGATCAAGGCGCGACTGAAAGATATCGCCCGCTGGCTCGTTGGCACCGCCGGCGGCGATGTCAAAGTCTTCGTCGACACCGCCGCGGTGATGGAGAAACCGCTGGCCGCCAAAGCCGGACTCGGCTGGCAGGGCAAGCACACCAACCTCGTGTCGCGTCAATTCGGCTCGTGGCTGTTTCTCGGCGCGATCTTCACCACGCTCGATCTGCCGGCGGATGACGAGGTCGGCGACAGTTGCGGATCGTGCCGCGCCTGCCTCGACGCCTGCCCGACCGCGGCGTTCCCTGAGCCTTACCGTCTCGATGCGCGCCGCTGCATTTCCTATCTGACCATCGAGCACAAGGGCCCGATCCCGCGCGATCTGCGCGCCGCGATGGGCAATCGCGTCTACGGCTGTGACGATTGCCTTGCCGCCTGTCCGTGGAACAAGTTCGCGCAGGCCGGCCGCGAGGCCAAGCTCGCGGCGCGCGATGTGTTGCGCGCGCCAACGCTTGCCGAACTCGTCCGGCTCGACGATCCGCAATTCCGCACTCTGTTTGCCAAGACCTCGATCAAGCGCACCGGCCGCGACCGCTTCATCCGCAACGTGCTCTATGCCATCGGCAATTCCGGCGACGCATCCCTAGCATCCGAAGCCGAACGATTGCTCAGCGATACTTCGCCGCTGGTGCGCGGCGCCGCGGTGTGGGCGCTGTCGCGGTTAAAGACGCGCGACGAGTTTGAGGCGTTAAAGCGCGAGGATGAGGATGCTGTGGTCAACAACGAGTGGGACGCAGCTTTGACTTTTTGATGCTCGAGCGACCTGCTCCGCTCGTCCCCGCGGAAGCGGGGACCCAGGCTAAGCGTCATCTTCCGCCTGAAGAACTGGACCCCCGCCTGCGCGGGGGTGAGCGGAGTTTGACGCAACGTCGCCCTAAAACTCCTTCACCGCCGCGATCAGCCGCTCGAGATCCTCCGGCCGCGACAGGCGATGATCGCCGTCCTTGATCAGCGTCAGCACCACGTCGTCGCGCGCGATGCGTGACACCAGCTCGACGGCATGGCGCCACGGCACGTCCGGGTCCTGCACGCCCTGCAGGATGTGCACCGGGCAGCCCGGCTCGATCATGCCGCCCATCATCAGATGCTTGCGGCCGTCCTCGATCAGGTTGCGCGTGATCGGATAGCCGACCGGGTCGTACTCCGACGGCCGCGTCCAGAACCCCTTGGTTTCGATCTCGCGCTTGATGTCGGCAGGGAATGCCTTCCACATCAGTTCTTCGGTGAAGTCCACCGCCGGCGCGATGAGCACCATCCCCGCAGGCTTCGGCGCGTCCTTGAGCTGCCGAAGCCGCGCCGCCAGCAAGAGCGCGATCCAGCCGCCCATCGAGGAACCGATCAGGATCTGCGGCCCCTTGGCGAAGCGGGTTACCACAGCGAGGCTGTCCTCCAGCCAGGAGCCGATAGTTCCGTCGGCAAAGTCGCCGCCGGATTCGCCGTGGCCGGAATAATCGAAGCGCAGGCATGCGCGGCCCTCGGCCTCTGCCCAGGCATCCAATGCTACCGCCTTTGTGCCTTTCATGTCGGACTTGAAGCCGCCGAGCCAGACGAGGCCCGGCCTGTCCTGTCCTTGTCCCAATCCAAGGCTCTTGCCCTCCCGGGCCCGCACGGCGATGGTCCTCGCAGGTGATTCGAGCGCCAGATTCGTAACTGGGACTTCGCTCATGCGTGACCTTTCGGGTGACCGTGTAGACGACAGGACTGGTTGAGGGCTTTAGACCGCTTGGGCATTCAATTCTTTTCGCCGCAACCGGCCCCGCATGGCAAGGGGCCGCAAACCGTGGCCCAGCCACGGCGCGGCAAGGCGCGCTCGTTGTCCGGCGCCACCATTCTGCAACTCGTGCCGTCGTTGAGCGATGACGCGGTCGGGCAGGCCTCGGTCGAGATCGCGTTGACGCTGCTCAAGGCCGGTGCCCGTGCCATCATCGCCGGCGGCGACGGCCCGCTGGTCGGCGAATTGCGCGCTTTCGGCGGCGAGTGGCTGTCGATGACGACGGACACAGTCAATCCGCTGCGCATCGGCGGCAACACGCGCCACCTGCAACGGCTGATCGCCGGCGAACGCATCGACATCATCCACGCGCATTGCGCCGCGGCAGCGCGCAGCGCGCTGGCGGCGACCACGCGCCAGCCGGTGTACCTGGTCACATCGTTTCCCGACCGGCTGCAAAGCAACTCGGCGCTGCACACCTACCTGCAACGACCGCTCGCCCTTGGCGATCGCGTCATCGCGCCGTCGAGCTACATTTCGCGGGCGATGATCGAGCGCTATGGCATTCCAGCCGACCGCATCACCGTCATTCCGCGCGCGGTCGATACGGCGACCTTCTCGCCCACCTTCACCAATGCCGATCGCATCGCCGCGATGCGCCGCGGCTGGGGGCTGCTGCCGCACATGCGCGTCGTTCTGGTGTCCGGACGCGTTGCGCCGTGGAACGGCCAGCTCAGTGTGATCGACGCTGCGCGGCTGATGGTGGCCGACGGCAAGCGCAATGTCGCTTTCGTCTTCGTCGGCGACGACCGTGGCCATCCGGCCTATCGCCATGCGTTGCTCAAGCGCGCCCGCGATCTCGGCGTCGATACGCTCGTGCGCCTCGTCGGCCATTGCCCCGACATGCCCACGGCGCTGGCCGCCGCCGACGTCGTCGTAGTGCCGTCGCTTGAGCCGCCGCTGACCGGCCGCGCGGCGATCGAGGGTCAGGCGCTCGGACGGCCAGTCGTCACGACTGCCGTCGGCAGCCTGCCGGAGAACGTGCTGGCGCCGCCGCGCATGCGCGAGGAATTACGCACCGGCTGGGTGGTGCGGCCCGGCAATTCAACCGAACTGGCGCGCGCCACCACTGCGGCGCTCAATCTCGACGCGACGACCTACGAAGCACTCGGTGCGCGGGCGCGGCAATTCGCCGAGTTCATGTTTTCCCCGTCCAGCGTTGCCGAGGCCATTCGCGGTGTTTATACCTCGCTGCTGGCGCGCGACGCCTGAGGGATCGTGACCGTATGTCGAGTGCTCCGGCGTCTCATCCAGCCGAACCAGGCCGCATCGCCGAGCGGACTCCGACACCCGCTAATTCCAACACCGCCGCTGTCCGGCCGATCACGGTGCTCATCGTCGTGCCGACGCTCGGCGCCGGCGCCGCGGAGCATGGCGCGGTCGAGCTCGTGCGCTGCCTGAAAGCCGCGGGACATCACGCCATCGTTGCGGCGCGCGCCGGCCGGCTGGTCGGGGCCATCACCGCGCTGGGCGGTGAATTCGTGGCGCTTAACGTCGCCAGCAAGAACCCGCTCGTGATGTTGCGCAATGCAGCCGCGCTGGTGGGCCTGGCGCGCCGCCGTCATTGCGATGTCATCCACGCGCTCGGTAGAGCGGGAGCCTGGAGCGCGTCGCTGGCGGCCCGGCGCTGCAAGGTCCCTTTCGTCACCGGCTGGTATAAGGGCTTCCGCGAGCAGAACTGGTTCAAGCGAGTCTATAACGGCGTCATGGCGCGCGGCGATCGCGTCGTCGCCACCAGCGATGACATTGCCCAGCTCGTGCACGACCGTTACGGCACGCCGTGGGAGCGCCTCGCCGTGGTGCCGCTGAGCGTCGATTTTTCGATGTTCGATCCGGCCGCCGTGGCACGGCAGCGCGTTGCCGCCATGCGCAATGCGTGGGGTGTTGAACCGGAGACGAGGGTAATCCTCGTCACCGGCCGCATCGTCCGCCGCAAAGGCCACCACGTCGTGGTGAAGGCGCTCAGGCGTCTCAAGGACATGGGCGTCACCGATTTTCTCTGCGTGTTCGTCGGCGAGGACAACGGCCGCACCAACTACACCGGCGAGCTGTGGGACGAGGTGCAGGCGAGCGGCGTCATGGACCACGTCCGCATGGCGGCGCCGGTCCACGACATGCCGGCGGCCTATGCAGCCGCGTCGGTGGTGGTCTCGGCCGCGGTGCAGCTCGAAGGCGTCCAGCGCGCGATCCTCGAGGCCCAGGCGATGGCCCGGCCGGTGATCGTGTCCGATCTGGCAGCCGGGTCCGACGTGGTGCTGACCGCGCCCGCCGTGCCGGAGAACCGGGTTTCCGGCCTCAAGTTTCCGGCCGGCGACGACGCCGCGCTGGCCGCCAGCCTGATGCGGCTGTTTTCGATGCCGGACTCCGCGTCCGCCGCCATGGGACGGCGCGGCCGCGCCTGGGTGCTCGATCATTTCGAGCCCGGCATCGCCGCCAAGGACATGCTGGCGCTGTACCGCGACCTCACCATTCCGCCGGCGCGCGGTGCCGGTACCGGCCGTTGAAGACAAATAGCGGCTGGTCTTTAAGCCTTTTTCGACGCAAAACGTGACCCGGAACCGCGTTGACAGATCGGAGGTTACTACCGATCTTTCAACCATGGTCCGCTATCGGCGGGCCGCGGCGCGGCGGCCCTTTTGGATTCGCCCGCATCCGATGTTATAAGTTTACTACTGTCGCAACAGCAGAGGAGAGAAGTGCCATTCGTCGTCCGATGAAATCAGCGCTGCCCGCCCAGAACAAGGACGGCCCGCGCGTCAATGAGGAGATCCGCTCCCGCGAGGTTCAGCTGATCGATGCCACTGGCGAGAACAAAGGTGTCGTCGCCACGGAAACCGCCATCGGGCTCGCCCAGGCGGCCGGGCTTGATCTCGTCGAGATCGCCCCGAACTCCACCCCGCCCGTCGCCAAGATCCTGGATTACGGCAAGTACAAATTCCAGGCGCAGAAGAAGGCGGCGGAAGCTCGCAAAAAGCAGAAAGTCGTCGAGATCAAGGAGATCAAACTCCGCCCGATGATCGACGATCACGACTACCAGGTGAAGATGCGCTCGATGCAGCGGTTTTTCGAGGAAGGCGACAAGGTCAAGATCACCTTGCGTTTCCGCGGCCGCGAAATGGCGCACCAGGAACTGGGCTACAAGCTTTTGCAGCGAGTGAAGGAAGACACCGACAAGATTTCCAAGGTCGAGTCGGAACCGCGCTTTGAAGGCCGCCAGATGGTGATGCTGCTGGCGCCGCGCTAAGTTCTGATCCGTGATCTGAAGCCAAGAAACGCGCCGGGAAACCGGCGCGTTTTGCGTTTCCGCCGAGGCCGCACCTAGCGCTTCTCCGCCTCCCACCGCCCCGCGCAAGCACCGTTCTTGCCGGTGCCTTTCCAGGTGCCGGAGCCCGCATTGGCCGCCAGCTTGCCGCTGCCCTGCGCGCCCTGCTCGCCGAGGCGGATATTGACGCTGACAGCGCCGCTGGCCGCCACCGAGCCGGAGAAATCCACGTTCTCCGGTCCGGCGTAGCGGATCCTGCCGCCATCGACTGCGACTTCGTAGCGGTAGGCCTGATCGCAATTGCCGCTCTCGGTGACCACGACGACGCTCCAGCGGCCGTCATGGGCCGCGGCGCGCGCCGGGGGCGCCACCAGCGAAGCCGAGACGACGGCTGCCGCGGCCAGGAGGCCGGTGGCCTTGAACGACGGCTGCAGCCTGAAATGGGTCACGGCACGTCTCCCTTGCGGCCTTGCGGCCGGCAAAGCCCGACATTGGCATGGGTCACGCGACCCAAGGCGGTAACGCGTCCTGGCGTCGCCGGTTTCAGGGGGCGCCCGCCCCATCCAACGTGTTGATATTATTATAATATTGTCATAATCGGACATCCGGTCGGGCTCCGGCGGCCCGGCCCCGCGCCTCTGTTGATAATTTCCGCCGGCTCTGGCATACACCGCGCTCTCGCCGACCGGCCGACAAGGGCTGCCGTGGCGGCGATACCCGCTCAATCCCGAGCACCGGCCAAAGGCTCGTTCGCCTTCGGCTGAATTCGGCTGTGGTTCCGAACCAACGGCCTTATTGGAGAGCAAAATGCCCAAGCTGAAGACCAAATCGGGCGCTAAAAAGCGCTTCAAAATCACCGCGACCGGCAAGGTGAAATTCCAGCAGTCCGGCAAGCGTCACGGCATGATCAAGCGCACCACCAAGCAGATCCGCGAGCATCGCGGCACCGCTGTGCTGTTCAAGACCGACGGCGACAACATCAAGAAGTACTGGCTGCCCAACGGCTGAGCCGCTTCCTGATCGTTCATCCCAACGTTTGCTGATTTAGCTGAAGGAGTTTTTCCATGGCTCGCGTTAAACGTGGCGTCACCGCCCACGCCAAGCACAAGAAAGTCTACAAGGCCGCCAAGGGCTATTACGGCCGCCGCAAGAACACCATCCGCGTCGCCAAGCAGGCGGTCGAAAAGGCCGGCCAGTACGCGTTCCGCGACCGCAAGCGCAAGAAGCGGAATTTCCGCGCGCTCTGGATCCAGCGCCTCAACGCCGCCGTGCGTCCGTTCGGCCTGAGCTACTCGAAGTTCATCGACGGCCTCAACAAGTCCGGCCTCGTCATCGACCGCAAGGTTCTCTCGGACCTGGCGATCAACGAACCGGGTGCGTTTGCCGCGATCGTCGAGAAGGCCAAGGCCGCCATTCCGGCGCAGGCTGAAGCCGCTAGCGCCTAAAGCCTTCGGAGCACTGCCTCTCCTCTGTCATGCGCGGGCTTGACCCGCGCATCCCGCTTAGGGGCGCAAGGCCGTGCCCATGGAATCGGGATGGCCGGGTCAAGCCCGGCCATGACAAGGCTGAGAAAATGTCTGAAATCTCAAAGCTCGAATCCGAACTCATCGCCGCGATCGGCGCCGCCAAAGACGAAGCGGCGCTCGAAGCGGTCCGCGTGTCCGCGCTCGGCAAGAGCGGCTCGGTCTCCGCGCTCTTGAAAACGCTTGGCGCGATGACGCCGGACGAGCGCAAGGCCAAGGGCCCGGCGATCAACGGCCTCAAGGACAAGGTCGGCGCCGCCATCGCCGCGCGCAAGGAAGAGCTCGGCGCCGCCGCGCTCGATGCGCGTCTCGCTTCCGAAACCGTCGACGTCACGCTGCCGACCGCGGAGCCGCCGGCCGAGACCGGCCGCGTGCATCCGATCAGCCAGGTGATCGACGAACTCACCGCCATCTTCGCAGACATGGGCTTCGCCGTCGCCGAAGGTCCGGATATCGAGACCGACGACTACAACTTCACCAAGCTGAATTTCCCCGAAGGCCATCCGGCCCGGGAAATGCACGACACCTTCTACTTCAATCCGAAGCCGGATGGCTCGCGGCTGCTGCTGCGCACGCACACCTCACCGGTGCAGGTGCGCACCATGCTGTCGAAGAAGCCGCCGATCCGCGTCATCTGCCCGGGCCGCACCTATCGCTCGGACTCGGACCAGACGCACACGCCGATGTTTCATCAGGTCGAGGGCCTGGTCATCGACAAGGGCTCGCATCTCGGCCACCTGAAATGGATTCTGGAAGAATTCTGCAAGGCGTTCTTCGAAGTCGACAGCGTCAAGATGCGCTTCCGGCCGTCGTTCTTCCCGTTCACCGAGCCGTCGATGGAAGTCGACATCCAGTGCCGCCGCGACAAGGGCGAGATTCGCTTCGGCGAAGGCAATGACTGGCTGGAGATTCTCGGCTGCGGCATGGTGCATCCGAACGTGCTGAAGAACTGCGGCCTCGATCCGGCCGAGTATCAGGGCTTTGCCTGGGGCATGGGCATCGATCGCATCGCCATGCTGAAATACGGCATCAACGATCTGCGCGCCTTCTTCGAGGCCGACGTGCGCTGGCTCAATCACTACGGCTTCCGCCCGCTCGATTTCCCGACGCTCGCGGGAGGGCTTTCGGTATGAAATTCACCCTGTCCTGGCTGAAGGATCATCTCGACACCACGGCTTCGCTCGACGAGATCGTCGACAAGCTCACCATGATCGGGCTCGAGGTCGAGCACGTCGAGGACAAGGCCAAGGAGTACGAGCCGTTCAAGGTCGTACAGATCCTCGAGGCGGTGCAGCACCCGAACGCCGACCGGCTGCGCGTCTGCAAGGTCGATAACGGCAGCGGCACGCCGCTGCAGATCGTCTGCGGCGCGCCGAATGCGCGCGCCGGCCTGAAAACCGTGCTCGGCCTGCCCGGCACCTACATTCCGGCGAAAGACATCACGCTGTCGGTCGGCAAGATCCGCGGCGTCGAATCGCAAGGCATGATGATCTCCGGCGCCGAGATCGGTTTCAACGCCGACCACGACGGCATCATCGAGATGCCGGCCGATGCGCCGATCGGCAAGCCGTTCGCCGAAGTGCTCGGCCTCAACGAGCCGGTCATCGAGATCAACCTGACGCCGAACCGCTCCGACTGCACGAGCGTCAACGGCATCGCGCGCGATCTCGGCGCCACCTTGATCGGCGACTACAAGGAAAACACGCCGAAGCGCGTCGAGGGCAAGTTCCCCTGCCCGGTGAAAGTGACGATCGATGCACCGGTGCTGTGCCCGGCCTTCGGCCTGCGCCTCGTGCGCGGCGTCAAGAACGGCCCGTCGCCCGAGTGGCTGCAGGAGCGGCTCGCCGCGATCGGCCTCCGGCCCATCAACGCGCTGGTCGACATCACCAACTACCTGACCTTCGACCGCGGCCGGCCGCTGCATGTGTTCGACGCCAAGAAGGTCACCGGCAATCTCACCGTGCGCCGCGCACAGAACGGCGAGAAGCTGCTGGCGCTCGACGGCAAGACCTACGAACTCGACAGCGCCATGTGCGTGATTGCCGACGAACGCGCCGTCGAATCGCTGGCCGGCATCATGGGCGGCGAGGAATCCGGCTGCGACGAGAACACCACCGACGTGCTGATCGAATCGGCGCTGTGGGATGCCTTCAACATCGCGCAGACCGGCCGCAAGCTCGGCATCAACACCGATGCGCGCTACCGCTTCGAGCGCGGCGTCGACCCGAACTTCATGCTCCCCGGCCTCGAACTGGCGACGCAGATGGTGCTCGACCTGTGCGGCGGCGAGCCGTCCGAGGTCGTGGTCGCCGGCAACCCGACGCCGAAGGATGTCGTCGTCGATTATCCGGTGTCCGAACTCGAGCGCCTCGTCGGCATCAAGCTGCCGCAGGTCGAGGCGCGGCGCACGCTGGAGCGGCTCGGCTTCTTCACCGCCGGCCAGGGCGAGCGCTGGAAGATCGCGGTGCCGTCATGGCGCCCGGACGTGCACGGCCGCGCCGATATCGTCGAGGAGCTGGTGCGCATTCACGGCGTCGATGCCGTACCGTCGACGCCGTTCCCGCGCGGTGAAAACGATCGCAAGCCGGTGCTGACGCCGATCCAGGCGCGCACGCGCAAGGCCAAGCGCGGCCTCGCCGCGCGTGGCCTGACCGAGGCCGTCACCTGGTCATTCGTGTCGAAGCGCGAGGCCGAACTGTTCGGCGGCGGCAAGCCCGAGCTGGCGCTGGCCAATCCGATTGCGGCCGAACTCTCCGACATGCGGCCGAGCCTGCTGCCGGGCCTGCTCGCCTCGGCGCAGAAGAACGCCGATCGCGGCTATCCCGACGTCGCGCTGTTCGAGGTCGGTCAGATCTTCAAGGGCGACGCGCCCGAGGATCAGTTCATCGCCGCGTCCGGCCTGCGCCGCGCGCTCGCCAAGCCCGCCGGCGCCGGCCGCCACTGGTCGCACGCCGCCAAGCCGGTCGATGTGTTCGACGCCAAGGCCGATGCGCTGGCCGCGCTCGCCGCCGCCGGCGCCGTCGTCGGCACGCTGCAGGTCGTGCCCGGCGGCCCGGCCTGGTTTCACCCCGGCCGTTCCGGCACCATCCAGCTCGGCCCGCAGAATGTCATCGGCCATTTCGGCGAGATTCACCCGCGCATTCTCACCGCGCTGAAGCTCGACGGTCCGCTGGTCGGTTTCGAGGTCATCCTCGACAACATCCCGGCCGCCAAGCCACGGCCGACCCGCGCCAAGCCGCTGCTCGAACTGTCGCCGTTTCAGCCGGTCGATCGCGATTTCGCCTTCATCGTCGACGGCAAGGTCAAGGCCGGCGACATCGTCCGCGCTGCGCAGAATGTCGACAAGAAGCTGATTGCCGGCGTCACCGTGTTCGACGTCTATGAGGGCACCGGCATCGAGCCCGGCAAGAAGTCGGTGGCGATCGCCGTCACCATCCAGCCGCGCGACAAGACCATGACCGACGCCGAAATCGACGCGCTCGGTCAGAAGATCGTCGCCGAGGTCGGTAAGCGCACGGGTGGTGTGTTGCGCGGTTAACGAGGACTCCGTTCGTCCCCGCGAAAGCGGGGACCCATATCCCCTGTCAAGCCGAATAGCGAGCACGGTGGCTATGGGTCCCGGGCCTCGCTTCGCTCGCCCGGGACGACGGTATCTGAGTTACGCCGCCACCAGATCCGCAAACGCGAACCCATCCCGCTCCACCGTCTCACCGCGCTTCACCGCGATGCGTCGCGTGAACATCGGCCCTCCGGCGACGAAGGTGTGAAACTCGCCGTTCTCGCCGCACGGATCGATGCCGTCCGGCAGATCGGCGAGCAGCGACGCGTCGAAACGCCGCCCGGCGAACGATGCCTCGAGCTTGGCCCGATCGACCACCGCGAGATGTGCCTCGAGGCCGCCGGCGATCATCTCGCGCGCCAGCGCATCGGTCGGCCTGAGCCACAGCGGAAACACCGCGGTCATGCCGATGCCCCTGAGCTTCTCCTCCCGCCAGGCGCGCAGATCGGCGAGAAACAGGTCGCCGAAGATGATGTGCGTCACGCCATCGGCTTTGGCCTGCTCCATCGCCTTGGCCATTTCGCGCTCATAGATCTCGTTCGGGCACGGATAGGGAATGCGCACGGTGATCGACGGCAGGGCGGCCGCGTCCAATTGCGCCGCCAGCAATTCCTCGCGCACGCCATGCATCGACACGCGCTGGAAGCTGTCGGTGACGGTCGTCAATGCGCCAGCGATATCGTAGTTGCCGCTGCGCCGCGCCTCGTGCAGCGCCCAGGCTGAATCCTTGCCGCTCGACCATGCGATGAGTGCTTTGGGTCGCTTGTCGGTCGTCAATGCCATGACGGATTGCTAGCACGGGCTCCGGCGCCGCGCATCAACATGGTGTGCGAAAGCTTACGATCCAAGGCCAGCAAATGACCGAAATGCCCATTTGACAGGTGTTTTCGTGGCTAACGAAGTCTTGCCGCGATGCGCCGAGCATGAACCGTTTCGCAATCTGTCTTGCCTATGTTGCGCAACAACAAGACGCGCAAAGCGCTTTCGGGGAACGTGGTCAGTGAGGGCGCGGGACGGCGCCGCAAACGTCATGGGTCTGGTCGCCAACGGCATCGGGCATCTGATTGCCCGCTATCTCGGAAAGCCCGAAACGGGCTATCACGAGCTCGTGCCCGGCCGCGCCGACGCTCTGGCCGCCGTGCTCAAGCCCGGCGACGTCGTGCTGATCGAGGGCAACAGCCACATCGCCGGTATCATCAAATATCTTACGCAATCGACCTGGTCGCATGCCGCGCTCTATGTCGGCCCGATCGGCGACCGCGTCTCCGCCTCGGGCGAGCCCTTGACGCTGGTCGAGGCCGAGCTCGGCAAGGGCGTCGTCGCCGTGCCGCTGTCGAAATACGGCAACGCTCATACCCGCATCTGCCGGCCGATCGGACTGTCCGACGACGACCGCGCCAGTGTTGTTAATTACGCCTGCGAGCGCATCGGCTTCGATTACGACGTCAAGAACATCCTCGATCTCGCGCGCTATCTGTTTCCGCTGCCGGTGCCGCGCCGCTTCCGCCGCCACATGCTGGCGATGGGCTCCGGCCATCCGACGCGCATCATCTGCTCGGCGCTGATCGCCGAGGCGTTCCAGAACGTACGCTATCCGATCCTGCCGAAGGCGACACGCGCCGAGAGCGCCGCCGAGCGCGCCGAGATCATGGAGATCCGCCACTCGTCACTGTATGCGCCGCGCGACTTCGACATCTCGCCCTACTTCCAGGTGGTGAAGCCGACGATCGAACGCGGCTTCAATTACAAATCCGTCGCCTGGGCCGACCTGCCTGAGGGCGAGGCCGGCGCGCTGGTGCCGGACGTCGCGACCGAAAAGACGGCGGCTTAATATTATCTGTCGTCCCCGCGCATAGCCATCCGAAGGACGGCGTTCTTTCAGAACGCCTATGGCGGGGACCCATAACCCCTGCCTTGCCGTACCATGATCACCGGGGATATGGGTCCCGGGCCTCACTTCGTTCGCCCGGGACGACGGAGTAAGACTTGCCGCGGACCTTCCGGTTCCCTACCTCTTCCCCCATGATCGACGCCGCTTTCAAAGCCTTCGCCCAGATGTTCACCCCCACGCTGCGCGGCGTGCTGGTGAAAGCGGTGGGCCTTGCCCTGCTGCTGATCGTCATCATCGGCATCGCCCTGCAACGCCTGCTGGCGCACCTTGCCGACAATGGCGCGACCTGGGCCGAGCAGACCTCCGGTTTCGCCTCGCATTCGGCCTGGGCGGCGTTGGCCTGGATCCTGTCGTTCATGGCCGGGCTCGGCATCGTCACCGGCGCCGTATTCCTGATGCCGGCGGTATCGGCTTTCGTCGGCTCGTTCTTCGTCGATGAGGTCGCCGAGGCAGTTGAGCGCGAGCATTATCCGGCCGAACCGATCGGCACCGCGCTGCCGCTGATGCCGGCGCTGATGGAGGGCATCAAGATCGCGCTCTTGTCGCTCGCGGTCTACGTCGTGGCGCTGCCCTTCGTGCTGTTCGCCGGTTTCGGCTTTGTCATTCTGTTCGTCGCTACCGCCTATCTGCTCAGCCGCGAATATTTCGAGCTTGCCGCGATGCGCTTCCGTCCGGCGAACGAAGTGACCGCGATGCGCAAGGCGAACGCCGGCTACATCTTCTTGGCCGGCCTGGTGATCGCCGCCTTCGTGTCGATTCCGATCCTCAATTTCGCGACGCCGGTCTTCGCCATGGCTTTCATGGTGCACATTCACAAGAAGCTGGCTGGCAAGCGTGTCGAGCTGATCGAGCGAACCCGGTAGCGCCTACGCGGCGACGGTCTTCCCCGGCCAATGGCACAAATCGGCGATGACGCAGCGCTCGCACAACGGCTTGCGCGCGATGCAGGTGTAGCGGCCGTGCAGGATCAGCCAGTGATGCGCGTGGCGCAGGTACTGCTTCGGGATCACCTGCTCCAGCTTAACCTCGACATCGTAGGGCGTCTTGCCGGTCGCCATGCCGGTGCGGTTGCCGACGCGGAAGATGTGCGTGTCCACCGCGATCGTGTGCTCGCCGAACGCGGTGTTGAGCACGACATTCGCGGTCTTGCGGCCGACGCCGGGCAGCGCCTCGAGCGCCTCGCGCGTCTTCGGCACCTCGCCGCCGTGCTCGGCGACGAGCTTGTGCGCCAGCAGCGCGACGTTCTTCGCCTTGGTGCGGAACAGGCCGATGGTCTTGATCAGGTCGCGGATGCGGTCTTCGCCGAGCGCCGCCATTCTGGCCGGCGTATCGGCGAGCGCGAACAGCGCCGGCGTCGCCTTGTTGACGCCGGCGTCGGTCGCCTGCGCCGACAGCACCACGGCGACCAGCAGCGTGAACGGGTTGGTGTAGGTGAGCTCCGTGGTCGGCTCGGGATTAGCGGCGGCGAGCCGCCGGAACGCTTCAGCGATCTCGGCGGTTGTCATCGGCGGCGAGGCGCCGGGTGACAGATTTTGCGCCGCCTTGGCGACGGCCTGTTTGCGCTTGGCGGCCGGCTTCACCCCGGCGGCTTTGCCCGCCTTGGCCTTGGCCTTGGCGAGGACCTTGCGGACGGAAGGCTTGCCGCCGGAGCTTTTGCGGGGCGCCTTTTTCGCCAAACTTTTCGCCATCTTCTTCGCCATGACTTTCGGTATAGTGCCGCCCATGACCGCCGACAATCACGACACGCTCGAACCCACGCTGTTTTCGGCGGTGATCACGCCGCACCGCTCGCTGAACAATATCGGCTTCGTGGTGCTGATGCTGGTGTTCGGGCTCGCGAGTTTCTTCTCCGGGATGGCTTTCCTGATGATGGGCGCCTGGCCGGTGTTCGGCTTTTTCGGCCTCGACGTACTGCTGCTGTTTCTTGCTTTCCGGATCAATTATCGCCGCGCCGCCGCTTTCGAACAGGTGACCGTGACGCCGTCGCTGCTCATCGTGCGCAAGGTCAGCTATCGCGGCCAGGTGCGCGAATGGCAGCTCAACCCGCTGTGGGCGCGGCTGGAGAGGGAAGAATACGAGGAATACGGCATTGCCCGGCTGTTCCTGGTGAGCCGTGGCAAGCAGCTCACCATCGGCAGCTTCCTCGGGCCTGACGAAAAGGCCGGATTCGCCCAGGAACTGGGCCGGGCGCTAGGCGAAGCCCGGCGCGGGCCGGTGCGGACGACCATATCCTGAGCATGATCCCGAAAAGTGGGTACCGGTTTTCGGATCGGATCATGCGCGATTAAGCCAGAAACCGGGTGGTTCGCTCCCGCCGGACCGTCTTAAATAGGCGGCATGAACACCAGCACCGCCACAGAAACGGCAAGACCCGGCCTCCGCAGCCGCTTCGGCGAGTTCGCCGAACTGTCGACTGCCGCGGCGGATTACGACATCGTGCGCCGCGCCATCGCCCATATCCGCGGCAACTGGCGGGCGCAGCCCGAGGTCGAAGCGATCGCCGACGCCGCCGGCGTCACGCCGACCGAGTTGCATCACCTGTTCCGCCGCTGGTGCGGCCTGCCGCCCAAGGCTTTCCTGCAGGCGCTGACGCTCGACAGCGCGCGTGCGTTGCTGCGCGCTTCCACCAGCGTGCTGGACACCGCCTATGAGGTTGGCCTGTCCGGGCCCGGCCGGCTGCACGATCTGTTCGTCACCCACGAGTCGATGTCGCCCGGCGAGTGGAAGGCCGGCGGCGAAAACCTGACGATGACCTATGGCTATCATCCCTCGCCTTTCGGCATGGCGCTGGTCATGCTGGCGCCGCGCGGCCTTGCCGGTCTCGCCTTCGCCGATCCTGGCGAGGAGCGCGCCGCGCTCGAGGACATGAAGGCGCGCTGGCCGCGCGCCAAATATATCGAGGATTACGCGGCGACGGCGCCGACGGCGCGGCGCATCTTCGACTCGGCGCTATGGAAGGAAGACCAGCCGCTGCGCGTCGTGCTGATCGGCACCGACTTCGAAGTGCGGGTTTGGGAAAAGCTGCTCAGCATTCCGCTCGGCAAGATAACAACCTATTCCGATCTGGCGACGCGCGCCGGCGCGCCGAAAGCGCCGCGCGCGGTCGGTGCCGCGGTCGGCAAGAACCCGATCAGCTTCGTGGTGCCGTGCCACCGCGTCATCGGCAAGAGCGGCGAACTCACCGGTTATCACTGGGGCATCACGCGCAAGCGCGCGATGCTCGGCTGGGAAGCCGGCATGGTCACTGCCTGAAGCATCTGTTTATTCGGCATTCATCTTCGCGCCGGAACCGCGGCGCCGCGATGATGTTTTATCAATTGAGGAACGAGCCTCAGAGCAAAGCGTTGGCGACGCGACCCTGATCGAAGGGGCGACCCGTTGTTCAACGATCTGAGGAGGAACTCATGAAACTTCGTATGCTCGCGACCGCTGCCGCGCTTGTGCTGGCGCCGGCCGCTGCTTTTGCCCAGGCCTCGACGGTTGGCGGCGCGGCGACCGGTGCGGTCGTCGGTGGCGTCGTCGGCGGCCCGGTTGGTGCGGTTGTCGGCGCCGGCGTCGGCGCAACCGTCGGCTCGGCCGCCGAACCGCCGCGCGAAGTCGTGACTTATGTGCAGGACGAGCAGATCCCAGCCGACACGGTCGCCGTGCAGGAAGAGATCGTGGTCGGCAAGCCGGTGCCGCGCACCGTGCAACTGCGTCCGGTGCCGAACCACACCGAGTTCCGCTATGCCTTCGTCAACAAGGAACGCGTGATCGTCGATAAGCGCGGCAACGTCGTGAAGATCATCAACTAAGCCCCTCCCCCCGACTTGGTTGATGTGAAGGCTCCGCCGTTCGCGGCGGAGCCTTTCGCTTGCGCGTGATCAGGGCCAATGCGGCGCGCTGCTGCCGAGCGGCAGCGATGGCCGCGTCCACCGAGGCGGCGTCTGCGACAAGGTCGCCGGATGACGCACGGCCGATAATTGGCCGAAGCCGGATTCGCTCGTCTCGAGGCAATCGCGCACGTCGTCGAGCGCCGGGTCGGGGCAGCGCAAGCCGCCGTCAACGCGGCCCATCGAGCGCAGCCAGTAGCCGGTCTGCGCCAGCGACGCCCGCACATGGAAGGAGCCGCCGTCCGTACGCTGGCGCAGCAGCGCGGTCATCGCGCCATAGGCCAGGAGATAGCCGGTGGCGTGATCGAGAATTTGCGCCGGCAGCGGCTTCGGTCCGTCGGTGCCGGCAGCCTTGGCTTCGGCATCGTTGAAGCCGCTCGCCGTTTGCACCAGCGAGTCGAAGCCGCGCCGCCCGGCCCACGGCCCTTCGTGCGAGTAGGCGCACAGCGACACATAGACAATACCGGGATTGATGCGCGCGGCGTCCTCGGGCCCGAAGCCGAGCGAGGCGAGGCCACCGGGACGATAGCCCTGCACCACGACATCGGCGTCGCGCAGCAGAGACTCGAACGCCGCGCGATCCTTGGCGTCAGTCAGGTCGAGTTGCGCCGACAGCTTGCCGCGTCCGGTATCGATCACCAGCGGCGCCACCGACGGCAAATTCGGCGATGTCACCAGCATGACATCGGCGCCATGCGCCGCCAAGGTCAGCGTGCCGACCGGACCGGCGATGATGCGGGTGAGATCGAGCACCTTGATGCCGGCCAGCGGCCGTTCGCCCTGCGGCCACGCCCGCGGCGCGGCGTCGCCGATGCGCTCGACCGACATCAGCGGCAGCCGCGCGACCGCCTGGCCTTGCGGATGCGCATCCCATTCGGCGAAGCTGCGCATCGCGGTGACGACGAGCTTGGCCTTCGCCGCGGCGTCCTCGAAGTCGAACGCTTTCCAGCCCTTCAAGGCCTCGGCCACGGCGGCCTTGTCATAGGCGCAGCCGAGCAGCTTGAGGACGCCGTCGCGGTGATGCGGGAAATTCGTGTGCAGCCGCACATAGCGGCCGTCGCCGCACTGATAGGTGCCGGCGATCTTGTCCCAGAGTTCCGGCGCCGGGCCTCCATCGACGGTGAGATAGCGCTCGCTGCGCGCCGCGACAGCGGCCGCGCGCATATCGACGCCGACGCGCTGCGCCGTGCCGCTGCGCGCGCGCCAGACTTCGGCAGCGGCCAGCGCCGAGGCGGCGACGCTCGCCTGCATCGCGGTGCCGACAGCGAAAGATGACGGCAGCACCGGCTCGCGGCCGGTCAGGTCTACGCGCTCGAGCGCCGCCGGATCGTGGCCGAGGCCGGTCCAAATCTTTTCAAGAACATCGCGTGGGTCGGTCATGCAGCAGTCTTTACGTCGGGCGGTACTCTTGCGCCAGCCTGCTCAGGGGTTAGTTGACGATAGAACCGCGATCCTTCAAAACCCCCGAAATTGGCTAAAAGCGGGATGTTCCAATGCAGAAACGCCGTCCTGTGATGCTCGTTGTGCTCGACGGCTGGGGCTGGCGCGAGGACGCCGCCGCCAATGCCGTGCGCGAGGCGAAGACGCCGACCTTCGACCGGCTCTGGTCCACCTGCCCGCATGGCTTCCTGCGCACCTCGGGCAACGACGTCGGCCTGCCGACCGGGCAGATGGGCAATTCCGAGGTCGGCCATCTCAACATCGGCGCCGGCCGCGTGGTGATGCAGGACCTGCCGCGCATCGACGACGCCATCGCCTCCGGCGAGATCGGCAAGACGCCGGCCGTCACCGGGCTGATCGCCAAGCTCAAGGCCAGCGGCGGCACCTGCCACCTCATCGGCCTGGTGTCACCCGGCGGCGTGCATTCGCATCAGAGCCATGCGGTGGCGCTGGCGAAGATCCTCACCGACGCCGGGGTCCCCGTCGTCGTGCACGCGCTCACCGACGGACGCGATACGCCGCCGCAGGCCGCCGCCGATTATCTCAAGACCTTCACCGCCGCGCTGCCTCCCGCCGTGAAGGTGGTGACCGTCATCGGCCGCTATTACGCCATGGACCGAGACAAGCGCTGGGAGCGCGTGTCGAAGGCCTATGACGCCATTGTCGCCGGCGAGGGCGCGCGCTTTGCCGACGCGCAGGCCGCCATCGCCGACGCCTACGCGAATAAGGTCACCGACGAGTTCATCCTGCCGGCCGTCATCGGCGACTATAGCGGCATGAAGGACGGCGACGGCGTGCTGTGCTTCAACTTCCGCGCCGACCGCGTGCGCGAGATTCTCGATGCAATGCTCGATCCGGCTTTCGACGGTTTCACGCGCAAGCGCACGGTCAAGGTTGCCGCCGCCGTCGGCATGGCGCAGTACAGCGAAGGCCTCGACAGACTGATGGCGACGATCTTCCCGCCGCAGAGCTTCCCCAACATCCTCGGCGAAGTCGTCGCCAACGCGCATCGCACGCAGTTGCGCATGGCGGAAACCGAGAAGTATCCGCACGTCACCTACTTCCTCAATGGCGGGCGCGAGGAGCCGTTCGAGGGCGAAGACCGCATCATGGTGCCCTCGCCCAAGGTCGCGACCTACGACCTGCAGCCGGAGATGTCGGCGCCGGAATTGACCGACAAGGCGGTCGCCGCGATCACGTCCGGCAAGTACGACCTGATCGTGCTGAACTTCGCCAATGCCGACATGGTCGGCCACACCGGCAGCATTCCGGCGGCCGTCAAGGCGGTGGAGACGGTCGATACGGGTCTCGGCAGGATCGCCAGCGCCATCGAAAAGATGGGCGGCGCGCTGCTGGTCACCGCCGATCATGGCAATGCCGAGATGATGGTCGATCCGGAGACCGGCGGCCCGCACACGGCGCACACGCTCAATCCGGTGCCGCTGATCCTGATGGGCGCCGGCAACCGCATCGTCGTCAAGGAAGGCCGCCTCGCCGACATCGCGCCGACGCTGCTCGAATTGATGGGCTTACCCAAGCCGGCGGAGATGACGGGCACGTCGTTGATGCAGGGGTAGGGCTGTCGTCATTCCGGCGCGCGTTCGCGCGCGAACCCCGGAATGACCGGCTCTAAAAATCCTTCAGGCCGAGCACGTCCATCATCGAATAGAGCCCGGGCTTCTGCTTCCTCGCCCAGCGAACGGCATGCAGCGCGCCATTGGCGAACAGCATGCGGTCCTCGGCCTTGTGCGTGAGTTCGACGCGCTCCGCCGGACCGGCGAAGATCACGGTGTGCTCGCCGACCACGGTGCCGCCGCGCAGCGCGGCAAAACCGATATCGCCCGGCTTGCGGGCGCCGGTGTGACCGTCGCGGCCCGAGTCCTTCTTCTTGTCGAGATCGACATTGCGCCCCGCGGCGGCGGCGCGGCCCAGCATCAACGCGGTGCCCGAGGGTGCGTCGACTTTCTGGTTGTGATGCATCTCGACGATTTCGATATCGAAGCTGTCGTCGAGCGACTGCGCCACGCGCCGGGTCAGCGCCGTGAGCAGATTGACGCCGACGCTCATATTGCCGGACTTGACGATGACGGCGCCGGCCTTGGCCGCTTCGGCAATCTTGGCGTCGTCCCCGGCGCTCATGCCGGTGGTGCCGATGATGTGCACCTTGCCGGCGGCCGCGGCGCGCGCCGCATATTCCAGCGACGCCGCCGGCGCCGTGAAATCGATGATGCCGTCGGCATTGGCCAGCAGCGGCGCGATGTCGCCGGTGAGCTTGATGCCATTCTCGCCGACGCCGGCAAGGTGGCCGGCGTCCCAGCCGATCAGCGGCGAGCGCGCGTCTTCCAGCGCCCCGACCAGCTTCAGGTCTTTGCTCTCGGCGATCGCCTTGACCAGCGTGCGGCCCATGCGCCCGCCGGCGCCGGTGACGATCAAACGCATTTCAGCCATCGGTTACGCTCCCGGACCTGACGGAACGGGTATAGCGGGGCGGGAGGCCCCCTGTCACGCCTTGGGCTGCGGGCCGTCATAGCCCTCGATGATCACCAGCTCACCGGTGGAGGTGGCCTGGCGGATCTTCAGATTGGCCTGGTATTCCGGGGAATCGTAGCAGGCCTTGGCAGTGGCGAGGTCGGCGAATTCGATGACGACATTGCGGCTGCGCGCCTTGCCCTCGACGGCGTCGAACGGCCCGCCGCGGACCAGGAAGCGGCCGCCGAACTTGCCGAAGATGGCGGCGTTCGCCGCCGAATACGGCTTGTAGCCCTCCTCGTCGTGCACATCGACGCGCGCGATCCAGTACGCCTTGGCCATGTCGTTTCCCTGTCCTGTTACTGCTGCTCTTACTGCTGTTGTTGTTGTTGCTGCTGCTGCACCGTTACCTGCGCGATCTCATCCACGATCGCCTGCGCCGCAGCTTTCGGATCGGCGGCTTCGACGATCGGACGGCCGACGACGAGATAATCGGCGCCGGCGGCGATCGCGCGCGACGGCGTCATGATCCGCTTCTGGTCGCCGGCGGCGCTGCCAGCCGGACGAATGCCCGGCGTCACCAGCGCCATCTCACGGCCGACGACGCCGCGCAGATTGGCGGCTTCCTCCGGCGAACAAACCAGGCCGTCGATGCCGATGTCGCGCGCCTGCGCCGCGCGCCGTGCGACCAGCGGCCCCACAGCCATCCCATAACCGGCCTCAGCGAGATCGCCGTCGTCGTACGACGTCAGCACCGTCACCGCGAGAATGCGCAGGTCGGAACCGCGCGCGCCTTCGACGGCCGCCTTCATGGTCTGCGGATAGGCATGCACGGTGAGAAAGGTCGCGCCCATATTGGCGACGCTGGCGACGCCGTGCTTGATGGTGTTGCCGATGTCGTGCAGCTTGAAATCGAGAAACACGTGTTTGCCGGCCGCGATCAGACCCGCGGCGAAAGGCAGGCCGCCGGCAAGGCCGAGCTGATAGCCGATCTTGTAGAACGTCGCCGCCGAACCGATGCGCGAGACCAGAGCTTCGGCGTCGCCTACCGATGGCACGTCGAGGGCAACGATAAGACGATCACGAGGTTCAAGCGGCACGTTCTTTCACTCCTGTCACGTCATGGCCCGCGATGTCTCCACCAGACGAGCCAGCAAGGCGTGAAACTGATTGGCGATACGGGTATCGGCGATATTGCCGAGTTCGTCAAAAACTTCATCGCCGCCGGCGATCCCGAGCTGTTCGGGAACCACCAAAGCGCCGCAGCCGAGCTCAAGAATTTGGCGCAGCGCCAGCAAGGCATGCAGTCCGCCGGAGGACTCGTGTGACACCGAGGCGATTGCAAAGACGCGGTTTCTGAAGGCGGCGTGGAGTGGATCGCCCTTCTCGCGCACGCGCGCCACCCAGTCGATGGCGTTCTTCAGGAGCGGCGTCACCGACGCGGAATATTCCGGGCTTGCAATGAAGACGCCCCGATGCGCCGTCATCATCTGCTTGAGCTTGACGGCGTTCGCCGGCGCGCCGCTGCGCGCTTCGAGATCGGGCTCGAACAGCGGCAGCGGGTAGTCCTGCAGCGAAATGCGGGTCACCTCGACGTCGAGCAGCGTCAATTCCTTCGCCGCCAGCGCCGCCAGCTTGACGTTATTCGAACCGGTGCGGGTCGAGCCCGATAGGATCAGGATTTTCGGTTGCGGCATGGGGCGTGTTTAGCACACGCGAGCGCAGCCTCGGAACCGGTCAATCAAACGCCGCGATAGGTCCAGACCCGCGCCGGCGGGATGTTGAGCCAGATCAGTTCGGACGGTTCGCCCTTGATCGCACCGAGGTCCTTCGGGATCGGCGAGCCCATGGCGTAGGTGAACTGAACGAACGGCGCGCCGGGTTTCAGCAGCGCCATGGCGTCGGAGATCAGACGCAGACGCGTACGCGGCGGTTTGGTCATCAGCGGCAGACCGGAGACCACCGCGGCGGCCGGCTCACGCACGATGCCGCCGAGCAGGCGCCGCAGACGATAGGCATCGCCCTGCACCACCGTGGCTTCCGGATAGCGCGTGCGCAGCAGGCGGCAGAAATCGGGATCGAATTCGACCAGCACCAGCCGCTTGGGATCGATGCCCCACTGCACCAGCGCCTCGGTGACCGGTCCGGTTCCGGGGCCGAGCTCGATCACCGGCCCGGTGGAATTCGGATCGACGCAACGCGCCATGCGGCGCGCCAGCGCCTTGCCCGACGGCATCACGGCGCCGGTGCGGATCGGCTTCTCGAACCATGTGCGAAAGAATTGCACTTCGTCATCGAGACGAAGGGGCTTCTTGGCGACGCGGGCTACGGGCTGTGGCTGCATTGCTGAAGGGTACCCGGCCGGGGCAGAAAGCACTGTGGATACTGTCACCTAACCGTCAAACGGGTATAGGGCGGCGGCGACAGGGTCAAGATGGTCAAGCCGAATAGCTGCCCCGATTTGCCAATCCATCGAGGAATGTCTTCACCCGGCTGAGGAACCCGGAGGACTCCGGCTGGGTGTGCTCGGAAGACAGCTTTTCGAACTCGGCCAGCAGTTCTTTCTGGCGTTTGGTTAATTTCTGCGGCGTTTCCACCGCGACTTGAACGTACAGGTCGCCGGTTTGTTTCGAACGCAGCACCGGCATACCCTTGCCGGCAAGACGGAAACGCGCCCCCGACTGAGTACCGGCCGGTATCTTGACCTTGGCCTCGCTGGCATCGATGGCCGGTACTCCAATCTCGCCGCCGAGCGCCGCCGTCACCATGGAGATTGGCACCCGGCAATAGAGGTCGGCGCCGTCGCGCTGATAGAGTTCGTGCGGCTGCAGCGAGAGGAAAATATAGAGGTCGCCCGCCGGACCGCCGCGCACGCCGGCTTCGCCCTCGCCGGCGAGGCGAATGCGCGTGCCGTCCTCGACGCCCGCGGGAATATTCACAGATAGTGTGCGCTCGCGCGTCACGCGGCCGGCGCCCGAACAGGCGGAGCACGGATCGTCGATCACCTGGCCGCGGCCCTGGCAGGTCGGGCAGGTACGTTCCAGCGTGAAGAAGCCCTGCGCGTGGCGCACCTTGCCGGCGCCGTTGCAGGTGTAACAGGTTTTCGGCTTGGTGCCGGCCTTGGCGCCGCTCCCGGAGCAGACTTCGCAGGTCACCGAGGTTGGAATGCGGATCTGCGCGTTCTTGCCCTCGAAGGCTTCCTCGAGCGTGATCTCCATGTTGTAGCGCAGGTCCGAGCCGCGCTCGCGGCCGGAGCCGCGGCCGCCGCGACGGCCGCCGCTCATGCCGAACAGATCCTCGAAGATATCGGAGAAGGTCGAGGCGAAGTCGGCGCCGAAACCGTGCTGACCGCCGCCGCCGCCCTGCTCGAAAGCGGCGTGACCGAAGCGGTCATAGGCGGCGCGCTTGTCGCCGTCCTTGAGGACGTCGTAGGCCTCGTTGAGTTCCTTGAACTTGTGCTCGCAGTCCTTGTCGCCCGGATTGCGATCCGGGTGATGCTGCATGGCGAGCTTGCGGAAGGCGGCCTTCAGCTCGACTTCCGTACAGGTGCGCGAGACGCCGAGCACCTCGTAATAGTCGCGCTTAGACATGAGAATGATGCCCTTGACCTATCGCCTCGTCCGGAGGAGCGATCCGCAGGATCGCGTCGCGCAGGACGAGGCCCCCATCTCGATAGGTATAAACAAATTGGCCCCCATGCTTCGAGACGCGTTTCGCGCTCCCCGGCATGAGGGCCATTGTACGCTTCCTTAGGCCGACTTCTTGCCGCCCTTGTCGTCGTCGACCTCGGTGAACTCCGCGTCGACCACGTCGTCCTTCTTCTCAGCTTCCGCACCGCCGGCGGCGCCGGCCTGCTGCTGCTGATAGATGGCTTCGCCGAGCTTCATCGAAGCCTGCGCCAGCGCGTTGGTCTTCTGCTGGATCGCGTCGGCATCGTCGCCCTTCAGGGCTTCCTTGAGGTCGGCGATGGCGTTCTCGATCGCGGAGCGCTCGGCATCGCCGAGCTTCGAACCGTGCTCGGACAGCGCCTTCTCGGTCGAGTGGACCAGAGCCTCGGCGTGGTTCTTGGCTTCGACCGCGGCCTTGCGCTTCTTGTCTTCCTCGGCGTGCGATTCCGCGTCCTTGACCATCTTCTCGATGTCGGCTTCGGACAGACCGCCCGAGGCCTGGATGCGGATCTGCTGCTCCTTGTTCGTCGCCTTGTCCTTGGCGGACACGTTGACGATGCCGTTGGCGTCGATGTCGAAGGTCACTTCGATCTGCGGCATGCCGCGCGGCGCCGGCGGAATGCCGACGAGATCGAACTGGCCGAGCATCTTGTTGTCGGCCGCCATCTCGCGCTCGCCCTGGAAGACGCGGATGGTCACCGCGTTCTGATTGTCCTCGGCGGTCGAGAAGGTCTGCGACTTCTTGGTCGGGATCGTGGTGTTGCGATCGATGATGCGGGTGAACACGCCGCCCAGCGTTTCGATGCCGAGCGAGAGCGGGGTCACGTCGAGCAGCAGCACGTCCTTGACGTCGCCCTGCAGAACGCCGGCCTGGATCGCGGCGCCGATGGCGACGACTTCATCCGGGTTGACGCCCTTGTGCGGCTCCTTGCCGAAGAACTGCTTCACGACTTCCTGCACCTTCGGCATGCGCGTCATGCCGCCGACCAGGACCACTTCGTTGATCTCACCGGCGGTGACGCCGGCATCCTTGAGCGCCTTGCGGCACGGCTCGATGGTGCGCTGGATGAGTTCATCCACCAGCGCTTCGAGCTTGGCGCGCGTCAGCTTGATCGTCAGATGCTTTGGACCGGAAGCGTCCGCCGTGATGAACGGCAGGTTGACTTCGGTCTGCGTCGTCGACGACAGCTCGATCTTCGCCTTCTCGGCGGCTTCCTTCAGACGCTGCAGCGCGAGCTTGTCCTTGCGCAGGTCGATGCCCTGCTCCTTCTGGAACTCGGCCGCCAGATAGTTGACGAGGACCATGTCGAAGTCTTCGCCGCCCAGGAACGTGTCGCCGTTCGTGGACTTCACTTCGAACACGCCGTCGCCGATCTCGAGCACCGAGATATCGAAGGTGCCGCCGCCAAGGTCGTAGACGGCGATGATGCCCTGCTTCTGCTTGTCGAGGCCGTAGGCGAGCGCCGCCGCGGTCGGCTCGTTGATGATGCGCAGCACTTCAAGACCCGCGATCTTGCCGGCGTCCTTGGTCGCCTGGCGCTGCGCGTCGTTGAAGTAGGCGGGAACGGTGATGACGGCCTGATCGACCTTCTGGCCGAGATGCGCCTCGGCCGTTTCCTTCATCTTCTGCAGGATGAAGGCCGAGATCTGCGAAGGCGAATACTGCTTGCCTTCCTCTTCGACCCAGGCGTCGCCGTTCGAGGCCTTGGAAATCTTGTACGGGACGAGCTTCTTGTCCTTCTCCACCATCGGGTCGTCGAAGCGCCGTCCAATGAGTCGCTTGACCGCGAAGATGGTCTTTTCCGGATTGGTGACCGCCTGGCGCTTGGCCGGCTGGCCGACCAGTCGCTCACCGTCGTCGGTGAAGGCGACGATCGATGGCGTGGTACGCATGCCCTCGGCGTTCTCGATGACCTTGGGCGCTTTGCCCTCCATCACGGCAACGCAGGAATTGGTGGTGCCGAGGTCGATACCGATGACCTTGCCCATGTTTTCGTCCTCTCAATTGCGGCAGACCGGATGGGCCCTCAAACCTTCGGGGATATCCCCCTCGGATTATCTGGCGCCCGAAGCTGGGTTCGCGGCTCTTCCGCGAAGACCCCTGATCCAGCCCCCTGGATACGATTAACCGCGGTTTTGCGGCTCAAGGCTCATATAGGAGGGGGCATGGGGGCCGCAAGCGGCCCGTTCACGAAATTGGGAGCTAACCGCCTCCGGGGGCCGCGAAAAAGCCGGCGGGACCGGCTATCTAGGAGGCCCGATACCGGCCGGCCGGACACCCTGCCACCCCCGGCTCAACCTTGGAAATGACGGATTCATGCTGCGTCGAACGCTTGCGATTTTGCTGACCCTGGGAGCGCTGGTTGTACAGGCGCCCGACCCGGCCGCCGCCGAAACCGTCTTCCCGCCCGGCCTGCGCATCGGCCTGACCGTGCCGGCGGACCTGAAGGTTTCGACCCGCTTCCCGGGCTTCGAGGATGCCGGCCGCAAGGTCGCCATCAGCATTCTCGACATGCCGATTGCGGCGCAGGAAAGCCTGGAGCGCTCGGCCTTCGCCAAGACCCAGAGCGAGGTACAAAACCTCAAGCGCGAGGCGTTTCCGTTCGAAAGCGGCATCGGCGTTCTGGTCAGCGGCGTGGCGACGGAGAATGGCGTCAAGGTTCACAAATGGTTTCTGATCGCGTCCTCGGCCACCGGGCCCGTTCGCGACCTCTCCACGCTGATCAGCGTGCAGGTGCCCGATGACGCGCTCGATGTTTACAGCGATGCCGTCGTGCGCGCGGCCTTGCGCAGCGTCACTTTCCGGCCAACCCCGCTGATGGAGCAACTCGGCCTTCTGCCCTTCAAGCTCAGCGACATGGCCGGCTTCCGCGTCATGTCCGTGCTGCCGTCCGGCGGCGCCATTCTCATCGATGGCGACAGCGACGACATCACCAGCAACCCTTATGTCATCGTGGCAATCGGCCGCGGCGCGCCGGAGCCCGGCGACCGCGGCCGCTTCGCCGCCGATCTGCTGTCGCAGGCGCCGCTGCGCAATCTGCAGATTCAAAGTTCGGAAGCGATGCGAATCTCGAACGGCCCGGGCCATGAGATCCGCGCCAAGGCCGAGAACGCCACCGGCAAGCCGGTGAAGCTGGTGCAATGGGTGCGCTTCGGCGGCTCCGGCTTCGTCCGCGTCATCGGCGTCTCGTCGGAAGCGCGCTGGGACGACTTGTTCAACCGCTTCCGCGCCGTGCGCGACGGCGTCGAGCCAAGGGGTTGACCTCGTCGCCCGGGAGAAAGACCCAATCTCCGCTCATGCCCGCGGAAGCGGGCATCCAGCTCTAGCGGGACTCGGCAGAGAAAGAGAAGTTCTGGACCCCCGCTTTCGCGGGGGTGAGCGGGAACGATCAGAACTTGATCGTGCTCCGCAGCCCGGCCACGAACGCATTCTTGACCGCGCCGCCGTTGGGGTCGTTGGGATCGGCGACATTGCCGCCCGGATGCACGATGTATTGCAGGTCCGGCTGCAGGGTCCACCACGGCGCGATCTGCGCCGCATAGCTCACTTCGAACACCACTTCATGGTCGCGGACGACGGCATTGCCGGCGTCGATGTCGGCGGAAACGGCATCCTTGCTGATCTTGGCGTAGGCGACGCCGAAGGTCAGCGTGTCGTCGGGACGGCCGGCGAACAGGCCTTTGATGCCGGCGCCGCCGTCGACGTAGTAGGACAGCAGATTGCGGTTCGATGGCGACAGCCCGCCGCGCACGAACAGGCTGAGCGCCGTATCGCCGCGCCGCAGCACGGTCTGGTCGGCAACGCCGTAAATGCCCCAATTGCCTCTATGATTGAGCGGGCCGGTCATTGTCGGATCGCTGAGCGGCACGGGAGTGCCGGCGGCATTGACGCCGAAACGCTGGTCGGCGAAGTCGGTCGTCGCGTACCAGCCGCCGAGCTTGTAGACCGCCGGCAGACCGGCCGCGCCCTTACCCTGGTTCACCGCGTACTGTACTTCGCTCATGTACAGCGCGCCGCCGGTGAGGCCGAAATTCAGACCGTTTTCATTGCACTCCTGCACCGTCACGGTGCAGTTCGACTTGCCGGCCGGGTTGCCCGCGAACACCGCTGCCAGCACGGTGACGTTGTCGGTTGCATTGACCTTGAGCCGCGCGCCCGGCACCGCGACCGGATAAGCCGGACCGCCGTTCAGCATGTCGGACGCGAGCAGACCGGCCCAGCCGAAGGTGCCGTTGATCAGGCCGCCGGCCGTCGGCGCGGTGATGAATTCGTCGTCGCCGGCCAGTTGGCCGACGCGCAGCGAAAAGCGGTCGGCGAAGCTCTGCTCGTACCACAGCGTGAACAGCCGCGTCGTCGGCAGCGCGTCGATGTTGGACGGATCGGCGATCGAGCCGACGTTCTGCGCCGGGTTCGAGCCGCCATTGTGGATCTGGTAGATCGTGAAATGCGTGGTCGCGCCGTTGAGCCCGACCAGCTTCGACAAATCGGTATCGACCGAGAACTCGAAACGGCCCTCGTAGCTGCTGCGCCGGTTCAGGCCGCCCGACAGGACGCCGAAGGTCTCGCCGATGTAGTTCAGCGTGATGTCGATGCCCTGGTTTTCCTTGAGGGCGGTGCGGCCGCCGCCCCAGTCGCCGGTCAGCGTGTCGCGCTCCCAGATCGAGGGTTCGGCCTTGGCCTTGTCGGCGGCGAATGCCGTACCGGCATATGCCGTGCTCAAGGCCGTTGCCGTGAAAAGCGCCGCCGCCATGCGGCGCAGCGCCGCCGACCTCGAATGTATGCTCATTGTCGCCCCAGGCCCGATTCGTCCAACGTATCAGAAAGCGTTACTTTGCCAATTCGGCGAGCTGGCGCAGCGCCGTGAAGTGCTTGTCGTGTACCTGCGGATTGTAAAGGGACCATTGCTCGGCGGTCTTGAGATACGGCGTCACTGTAGCCACCGTCTGCTGGTATTGAACATAGACTCGCGCCGCCTCGGCAAAATCGCCGGCCTCGGCCGCCATCGCCACCTGTCGCAAGCTCAGCACCAGGTCGCGCACGCCGGCGCGGGCCTTCATGCGTTCGGCGACGCCGCCCTCGACGCTGGTGTCGCGGCGATCCGGAAAGTTCTCGCCGACCTCGCGCCATTCGGCGCCGACCGAGTCGACGGCGAGGCGGATGACCTCCTTGTCGCGCGCCGGGATGGCGACCTCGAGCACGCTGGCGAATTGCGTCAGTTCATCGACTTCCGCCTGCACCGTGTTCGGCGTGAACGGCGTATCGGCGTCGCCAACGGCGTCGAGATACGCGATCAGATCGCTCTGCTCGGCTGCGGTCAGACCAAGGTCGTAATGCTTGTCGAAATAGCCGACCACTTCGCCGAAGGTGTCGTAGCGGCCGTCATGGAAGTACGGCGCGTTGAACTTCGCGTTGATCAGCGTCTTGGTCTTGAAGTAGCCGCCGGTGCCGATGTCGTGCACCTTGCGATCGATGAAGGCGGCGTCGGCCTGATGGCAGGTGGCGCAGCTCAGCGATGCGTTGTTGCGGAACGGCTTGTTGAACAAGGCTTCGCCGCGCCGCGCCGCGTCCGACGCCTTGGCGGTCAGGTGGCCGTCCGGCGTCATCTTCTCGTTCGGCAGGAAGCTGATTTCATTGACGTAGGTGACCAGCGCATCGAGCACCTGGCCTGACGGCTCGGCGCCGGCGAATTCATTGACCACCACGTTGCGGATGAACTCGCGCAGCGAGGCGATGCGGCCGTCGTGACCGTAAGGCGCCAGAAATTTCGAGCCGCGCAGGCTCGGCACCGTGACCGGATCGAACACGCCGTTATCGGCCTTGGCGTTGAACAAGGCGCCGCTGGTATCGAAAGTGCCGGGCTTCTTCGACAGACCCGGCACGAACAGTTTCGGATTGCTGGCGCCCTGCTGGTGGCAGGAGTTGCAGCTCATGCCGGCATCGCGCGCCTTGCCGCCGAAAATCGAAGCGGAGGAAAACAGCATGTCGCCGAGGTTGAACAGATAGGAGCGCTTGCCGCCGGCCTGCTCGGCGGCAAACAGTTCGGTCGGCTGGTTGAGCAGTTCCTCGTTCAGCTCGCTGCCGATCGGCAAGGTTGCGTCGCGGCTGATGACGGGCGTGGCCTGCACCGGCACACTCGCCATCGCCAGGGCCACGAAGCCGCCGGCGATCGCCTGAGAAAGTCCGCTGCGCATGATCGATCCTCTTTATTCCGCTCGCGATATGCGCCGCCGCCGGTGAAGGCGGCGGCCATGGCTGCTCGTTCGCCGGCTACTTCGGCTTGTCGGCGCCGCCTTCGTCCTCATCGCCGACCTTGAACGGCTTGAGGCCCAGCTTCGGCGCCGCCTGCAGCATCAGCGCCGCGAGTTCCTCGCCGCCGACATGGACCTTCTTGGCGTCCATGCTCTTGATGTCGGCGACACCGACAAGCTTCTCGAGATTCGAGATGCGCTCGTGGATGAGGTCGGCGAGCTTCGGATCCTTCTTCTTCAGCGTGTCGGCGAACACCAGCTTCCAGGCGACTTCGATGCCCTCGACGTTCTCCTGCATGTCGATGATCGAGGTCGCGGCATAAGGCGATTCACCGCCGCCGGACTTCTCTTCGCCGACCTCGTAAGCGAGGTTGGCCGTGCCCTCGAGCAGCTTCTGCGGGGCGAAGGCGAACTTCTTGTCGTTCAGCTTCTTCTCGAACTTGTCCATGTTCGCCAGCAATTCGGCGATCGGCGCGTCGAGACCTTCGGTCTTGTTCGCCGAGAACAGCACGGCTTCGATGGCGTGATAACCGGTCTTGGCGTTCGGCCACGGATCGATGGTCTTGTCGAACTCGCCGAAATAGGTGCCGGTCACCGGCTCCATCACTTCCCAGCCCTTGCGCGACTTGATCCAGGCGGCCTGCGCGGCCTTGAGATCGCCGGCCTTGACCGCGGTCTGCATTTCCTTGGCGCCGGCGACGGCCTTGCCGATGTTTTCGGCGATGAACGGCTTGTAGGCCTTGGCGCCGTCCTTCATCGACGCGGCTTGCGCCGCGCCGGACAGGAGCGCGCACGAGAACAGCGCGGCCGCGATGGCAAGCGCCTTGGGACGCAGCGGCGCGGAATGATGAGAAACTGACGGCATGTGCGGCCTCCTGTCGCAGAAAAACGTCCGCGGACACTGTTCGCCGCCACCGTTGCAGTCAAGGAAAATATCAATGAAATCAGTAGTTTAGAACGAATTGAAACTGCGCCGCCTGGCCTCGAATTATTCCAATCCGAAGAAGGCGGCTAACGCCTTGCGCCGACAACGGATCGTCGCGCGCCGACGCGGCCGGTTCGAAGCCGCTCACAAAAACAAACGGCGCCCGAACGGGCGCCGCCTGTCACGATCGCGGTGCGCTTTGTTTATTTGCCGGCATCGCCCGCCGACGAATGCTCGTTGGCCGCCGGTTTCGGCGCCGCCTTCGCCACGCCGACCAGCGCCGGACGCAGCACGCGCTCGCCGATCATGTAGCCGGACTGGATGACCTGCGCGACATGGCCCGACGGCACATCGGCGTTCGGCACTTCGTACATCGCCTGATGAATATTGGGATCGAACTTCTCGCCCTGCGGCGTGAACTTCTTGACGCCGTTGTTCTCCAGCGTCTTCAGCAATTCGCGTTCGGTCAGCTCGACGCCTTCGAGCACACCCTTGATCGCCGCGTCGGCGGCCTCGCGGGCTTCCGCCGACAACGTCGCCAGCGCGCGATGCATGTTGTCGGCGACGTTGAGCACGTCGCGGGCGAACTTGGTGATGCCGTAAGCGCGCGCATCGGCGACCTCGCGCTCGGTGCGCTTGCGCAGGTTTTCCATCTCCGCCAGCGTGCGCAGCAGCTTGTCCTTGTATTCGAAGGCTTCGCGCTTGGCCTCGGCTACGGGATCGGGCTGCTCGGCAAACTCGGGGCGCGGCGCGGTCTCGGCGGCGGCATTTTCGGTCTCGGCGCTCGCGTTCTCAGCCTTACGCGCGGTCGGGTCCGTCATCGTCTCAATCCACTTCCTGATCTGGGGTGTGGCCCGGATATCAGGGCTGGAGGGCAAAAAATCAAGCTTTTCCAACCCGATCGGGCGAAAATCCTGAATTTCCAGTACCTTTAATGCCCGGAGCCGGACAAGAGCCGGCTCACCACCCGCGCCGTATAGTCCACCATCGGGATGATGCGGGCGTAGTTCAGCCGCGTCGGGCCGATGACGCCGATGACGCCGACAATGCGCCCGGCATTATCGTGGTACGGCGCCACGATGGTCGAAGACCCGGACAGCGAGAACAGCTTGTTCTCCGAGCCGATGAAGATGCGCACGCCGTCGCCGCGCTCCGCACGGCCGAGCAGGTCGATGACGCCACGCTGCGCCTCCAGCGCATCGAACAGCGAACGGACGCGCTCGAGATCTTCCAGGGCGTGCAGATCCTCGAGCAGGTTGGCGTGACCGCGCACGATGAGCTGGCGCGCGCCGGTATCGCCGCCCGACCAGCTCGCCAGGCCCGCGGCGATGATCTTCTGCGTCAGTTGATCGAGTTCGGCCTGACCTTGCGTCAACGCCGCTTCGATCTCGGCGCGCACCCCGGACAGGGTCTTGCCGCGGATATGAGCGTTGAGGAAATTGCCCGCCTCGATCAGCGCCGACGCCGGCAAACCGGCCGGTACATTGAGCACGCGGTTTTCCACCTGCCCGTCTTCGCCGACCAGCACGGCCAGCGCGCGTTCCGGTTCCAGGCGGACGAATTCGATGTGCTTGAGCCGCGTATCGGCTTTCGCCGTGAGCACCACGCCGGCGGAACGAGTCAGCCCCGACAACATCTGCGAGGCTTCGGTCAGCACCGTTTCCAGCGACTTGGCCGTACCGGCGCCGGCGACCTGGGCCTCGATCGAGCGGCGGTTGTCTTCGGTCAGATCGCCGACCTGCATCAGGGCATCGACGAAGAATCGCAGGCCGAGTTCGGTCGGCAAGCGGCCCGCCGAGGTGTGCGGGGCGAAAATCAGGCCGAGATGCTCGAGGTCCGACATCACGTTGCGCACCGAGGCCGGCGACAAGGTGATCGGCAGAATGCGCGACAGGTTGCGCGAGCCGACCGGCTCGCCGGTGGCGAGATAGCTCTCGACGATCGAGCGGAAGATCTCGCGCGAGCGCTCGTTCAGCGCCGCGAGGCTGACATGCGAAGACCCGATCGGAACGTCGTGGGACGCCACCTGTAAACCCCTCTCTCTACCGTCCAAATTTGGACATCGTCGCAGGCTTGATCAAGTCGGGACTTGCGGGCCGGCTGGCAAGAGTGCCATTTTGGACCGCTCTCAGCACCGGTTAAGGCATTTGCGGGCGGTATGCTGGCTCTGTTTACCAAATCCTGGCGGAGGAAGGCGGCGATTGTCGCGCTCGTCTTCTATGCGCTCGGGGTCGCCGCGCCGGCCGCCGCCTTCGCCCTGACCGATATCGGCGCGCATTGCCTGACGGTGACACAGACCGAGCACGCCGGGTCCGACCACGTCCATGACGGTCAGACCGCTCACGATCATGCCTCGCACGGTTCGCAGACGGCCCCCGCCGCCGACGGCCAGAGCGGGATGACCGGGAAGTGCTGCGGCACCTTCTGCTTCACGGCGCTGACCCCGCACGTCGCCCCGATTGCCGCGCCGCTGCTGCAAGTCTCGGCCGTCAGTCAGCCGCGCGTGCGAAGCCTGCTCGGCCACGGCGCCGACCCCATCGATCGTCCACCACGCAACCTCCTGTCGATCTGAGTAGCGGTGTGTTCGCGGCCTGACGGCCGTGGCGCGCCCGTTGTCAATTCGATGGACGAGGATATGCGATGCCATCCCGACACTGTTCGCGGCCGGCTGCCTTGCGGCGGCGCGCGACTCTATGGCGCTTCACGCGAAGCAGCCTTCTGCTGACGGCCATCCTGGCGCTGCCGGCCTGCGCGAGCTTGGCGCCCGACGGCGGCATGAGCCTGCCGGCCGAGATCGCCGCTCGCCACTTGCGCAAGGATATTGCGGTCACGCGCAGCGAGGACGAGGCGGCAGCCGTTCGCGCCCGCGTCGCCAGTTTGCTGCGCAAGCCGCTGTCCGCCGACGCCGCCGTTCAGCTCGCGCTGCTCAACAATCGCGGTTTGCAGGCAGCCTATAACGCGCTCGGCATCGCCGATGCCGTGCGCGTGCAGCAGTCGCTGCCGCCGCGGCCCTCGTTCGAACTGACCCGCCTGTCGGGCGCGGCGGAAGTCGAACTGGAGCGGCAGATCGTCGGCAATATACTCGCGCTGGCGACGCTGCCGGCGCGCACCGAGATCGCCAATATCCGCTTCCGCCAGGCGCAACTGACCGCCGCGCTGGAAACCTTGCGCACCGCGGCCGAAGCGCGGCGCGCCTACTATCGCGCCGTCGCCGCGCAGCAGGTCGTCAAGCTGTTCAAGGATGCGGGCGGCGTGTCCGCGACATCGACCGAGCTGTCTCGGCGCATGGGCGACAGCGGCGCCATGAGCAAGCTCGATCAGTCGCGTCAGCAGGTGCTGCATGCCGAACTGTCCGCCGATCTGACCCGCGCCGAGCTGCGCGCCTCCTCGGAACGCGAACGCTTGATCCGCGTGCTCGGCCTCGCCGAGGATCGGCTGGCCCTCAAGCTGCCGGCGGCCTTGCCGCCGCTCCCGGCGCGGCCGCCGACGCTGCAGGCTGCCGAGCAGAACGCACTCGACGGGCGCGTCGATCTGCAAACGGCGCGGCTCGATGTCGAGGCTTTGGCGAAGTCCTACGGGCTGACCAAGGCCACGCGGTTCGTCAACGTGCTGGAAGCCGGCTATGCCGACAAGATCACCGACAGCCGCGAAACCGGCGAGCACGCGCACAGCCGCGGCTTCACCGTCAAGTTCGAGGTGCCGCTGTTCGATTTCGGCGAGGCGCGAACGCGCGAGGCCGAGCAGAGCTACATGCAGGCGGTCAATCGCCTGGCGCAGAAGGCGGTCGACGTGCGCTCGCAGGCGCGCGAGGCCTATCGCGCCTATCGCCTCAACTACGATCTCGCGCAGCGCTACGCGCGTGAAGTCGTGCCGCTGCGCAAGGCCATGTCGCAGGAACAGATGCTGCGGTACGGCGCCATGCAGATCGACGTCTTCACGCTGCTGACCGACATCCGGCAGCAGATCGCGTCGCGCGTCACGGCAACTGAAGTGCAGCGCGACTTCTGGCTCGCCAGCACCGAGCTGTCGGCCGCCCTCATCGGCGGCAATTCGTCGAACGCCGACGTGGCGTCGGCCGGCGCGCCCGCGGGCGGCGACGGCGAAGAGCACTGAAGGAGACAAAGATCATGATCTCACGACGCAATCTCATCGGCTCGTCGCTGCTTCTCGCCGGCGCCACCGCGGTCAGCGGCCGCGTGCAGGCGGCGGGTATTCCCGAAGCGGTCAGCACCCGATCGCCGGCGATGCAACCGCCGCCGCGGCCGTCGAGCGGACCGGATTTTCACCCGGTCGTCACGCTCAACGGCTGGTCGCTGCCGTGGCGCATGAACGGCGACTGGAAGGAGTTTCATCTCGTCGCCGAGAAGGTCGAGCGCGAATTCGCGCCGGGCATGACGGCGCGGCTGTGGGGCTACAACGGCCAGTCGCCCGGCCCGACCATCGAATGCGTCGAGGGCGACCGCCTGCGCATCTTCGTCACCAACAAGCTGCCCGAGCACACCACCGTGCACTGGCACGGCATGCCGGTGCCGAACGGCATGGACGGCGTCGGCGGCCTGACGCAGCCGCACATCAAACCGGGGCAGACCTTCGTCTACGAATTCGTCGCCAGGCGCAGCGGCACCTTCATGTACCACCCGCACGCCGACGAGATGGTGCAGATGGCCATGGGCATGATGGGCTTCCTGGTCGTGCATCCGCGCGATCCGAACGCGCATCGCGTCGATCGCGACTTCGTCTTCCTGATGTCGAGCTACGACATCGAGCCCGGCACGGCGCTGCCCAAGGTCATGACCATGACCGACTTCAACCTGTGGACCTGGAACAGCCGGGTGTTCCCCGGAATCGATCCGCTGGTGGTGCGTCAGGGCGATCGCGTCCGCATCCGCGTCGGCAATCTGACGATGACCAATCACCCGATCCACATGCACGGGCCGCATTTCGAGGTCACGGGCACGGACGGCGGCTGGGTGCGTGAAAGCGCGCGCTGGCCGGAAGTCACGACCGACATTCCGGTTGGCGGCATGCGCGCCATCGAGTTCGTCGCCGAGGACCCCGGCGACTGGGCCATTCATTGCCACAAGTCGCATCACACCATGAATGCGATGGGCCACGAGGTGAAGACCTTCATCGGCACGCCGCAGAAGGATCTCACCAAGGCGATCCGCAAATTCATGCCCGACTACATGCCGATGGGATCGGAGGGCATGGCGGAAATGGGCTCGATGGAAATGCCGATGCCCGACAACACGCTGCCGATGATGACCGGCTTCGGCCAATACGGCCCGCTGGAAATGGGCGGCATGTTCTCGGTCGTGAAGGTGCGCGAGGACCTGAGCCCCGGCGATTACAAGGACCCCGGCCCCTACAAGCACCCGCCCGGCACCGTCGCGCATCAGGTCACCGACGCACCGGCGCCGGAACGGCGCAGCGAGGCGACGCCACCCGCCACACCTGCCGGCTTCACCGTCGTGAAGCCCGGGCCCAACAGTCACCAACACTGACCATCAACGGAGAGAGCACACCATGAAACTGACGACACTGGTCGCGATCGCGGCAACCGCTTTCGGCATCGCCGCCGCGCAGGCCCATGACGGAGAATTTTCGGCGGGCCGGCCCGGCGATCCGAAAAAGCCGGCGCGCACCGTCACCGTCATCATGCAGGACGACGCCAACGGCATGCGCTACGTGCCCGATCGCATCGACGTCAAACGCGGCGAGCAGGTCCGCATCGTCATCGAGAACAAGGGCGCGCTGAAGCACGAGTTCACCCTCGCCACCATGCAGGACAACAAGAAGCATGGCGCGCTGATGATGAAGTTTCCCGACATGGAGCACGACGATCCGAACGCCAAGAGCGTCGAGCCGGGCAAGAGCGCCGAAATCCTGTGGCGCTTCGACAAGACCGGCACGTTCGAATTCGCCTGCCTGATCCCCGGCCACTACGAGGCCGGCATGCACGGCACCGCCAGCGTCAAGTAAGTTCTCAGCAACAGGAAAACGGAAATGAAGAAACAGATTCGGAAGATCGCCATCGCCACGCTCGTCGGCGCCGTCCTCGCCTCGGCGAGCTGGGCGCAATCCGCGCTGATCGACGGCACGGTGACCAAGGTCGACGCCGCGGCGAGCAAGATCACCATCAAGCACGGGCCGATCAAGAAGCTCGACATGGACGAAGGCATGACCATGGTCTTCACCGCCAAGGACAAGAGCCTGCTCGACAAGGTGAAGGCCGGCGACAAGGTTAAGTTCGACGCCGACAACGTCAACGGCCAGTTCATCGTCACCGCGATCGAAAAAGCCAAATAATCCGGGCTTGCCGTCGCCGCCGGGCACACTTACAAGGCTCGGCGGCGACGATTTTGTCAGATTATTGAGGAGTCTCGATCCATGCGTCCGAGCCAGCGCCAGCCCGATGAAATGCGCGCCGTGTCGCTGGAGCGCAGCGTCGTCAAATACGCCGAGGGCTCCTGCTTCGTGAAATTCGGCGAGACCCATGTCCTGGTGACCGCCAGCCTGGAGGAACGCCTGCCGCCGTGGCTCAAGGGCCAGGGCCGCGGCTGGGTCACCGCGGAATACGGCATGCTGCCGCGCGCCACGCACAGCCGCACCCGCCGCGAGGCTGCCTCCGGCAAGCAGGGCGGCCGCACCGTCGAGATTCAGCGCCTGATCGGCCGGTCGCTGCGCACCGTGGTCGATCTCGTGGCGCTCGGCGAGCGCCAGATCACCATCGATTGCGACGTCATCCAGGCCGACGGCGGCACCCGCACCGCGTCGATCACCGGCGCCTGGGTGGCGCTGGCCGACTGCCTTGCCTGGATGAAGGCGCGCGACATGTTCAAGGGCGACGTCCGCGTTCTCCGGGACAACGTCGCCGCGGTGTCCTGCGGCGTATTCCGCGGCACCGCCGTGCTCGACCTTGATTACGCGGAAGATTCCGAGGCCGACACCGACGCCAATTTCGTCATGACCGGTACGGGACACATCGTCGAAGTGCAGGGCACCGCCGAGAAGGAGCCGTTCAGCGAGGAGCAACTGCTCGCCCTGCTGGCGCTGGCGCGCAAGGGCACCGGCAAGCTGATCGAACTGCAGAAGATGGCGGTGGGTTGAGCGTGAGCCACCGCCAGCTCACCGGCTCCGTCGTCATCGCCACGCATAATCCCGGCAAGCTCGCCGAGATGCGCGACCTGCTCGCGCCGTACAACATCACGGCGACATCGGCGGCCGAACTCAATCTCCCGGAGCCGGAAGAGACCGGCACGACTTTCGCCGCCAACGCGCGCATCAAGGCGATGGCCGCCGCGCTCGCGACCGGTCATGCCGCGTTTGCCGATGATTCCGGTCTTTGCGTCGATGCCCTCGCCGGCGATCCCGGTATCTATTCGGCGCGCTGGGCCGGACCCGACAAGGATTTCCGCGGCGCGATGAATCAGATCCAGACGCTGCTCGTCGAGAAGGGCGCGACGACGCCGGAGCAGCGTCGCGGTCATTTCATCGCCGCCCTGTGTCTTGCCTGGCCCGACGGCCACGTCGAGGAGTTCGAAGGCCGCGTCGATGGCGTCATCGTCTGGCCGCCCAAAGGAACCGCCGGCTTCGGCTACGATCCCTTGTTCCTGCCCGACGGTCATGAACGCACCTTCGGCGAGATGACCGCCGATGAAAAACACGGCCTGCCGCCGAAAGGCATGGGACTTTCTCACAGAGCCCGCGCGTTCGTGATGCTCGCGAAGGCGTGTTTGCGGCCGTAAATTCGTTAAAATTTTAAATACTTGTCCGCAGCGACGATGCGTCTTTGCTGGCGGGAACCCGCGGTGACGCCTATAGTCATTAACATGTCGTTAACTAACATCACCGCCGTGAATACCGTCGCTCCCGATCAGGACTTCGCCGTCTACGTCCACTGGCCGTTCTGCCTGTCGAAGTGCCCGTATTGCGACTTCAACAGCCATGTCCGCCACGGCGGCTATGACGAGTCGCGTTATCTGCGCGCGATCGAAAGCGAACTCGCGGCGACCGCGGCGCGCATCGGCAAGCGCACGGTGTCGAGCGTGTTCTTCGGCGGCGGCACGCCGTCGTTGATGCAGCCATCCACCGTCGAGGGCATCATCAACGCCATCGGCAAGCACTGGACGCTCGCTAACGACGCCGAGATTTCGCTCGAAGCCAATCCGACCAGCGTCGAGGCGACGCGCTTCCGCGGCTATCGCTCAGCCGGCGTCAACCGCGTCTCGCTCGGCGTGCAGGCGCTCGACGATCAATCGCTGAAAGAACTCGGCCGCCTGCACACCGCGGACGAAGCGCTGGCCGCAATCGCGGTGGCACGTTCGATCTTCGATCGCTACTCGTTCGACCTTATCTATACGCGGCCGCGGCAGACGCTCGCCGAGTGGACGCTCGAACTCAACCGCGCCATTGGCGAAGCCGCCGAGCACTTGTCGCTTTATCAACTCACCATCGAACCGGGCACGGCGTTCCATGGCCTGCACAAGGCCGGCAAGCTCATCATGCCGGAAGAAGGCCTGGCGCGCGATCTCTACGATCTGACGCAACAGGTCTGCGCCGATGCTGGGCTTCCGGCATACGAAGTGTCGAACCACGCTCGCCGCGGCGCGGAGTGCCTGCACAATCTCGTTTACTGGCGCGGCCACGAGTATGCCGGCGTCGGCCCCGGCGCGCATGGCCGCCTGAACGTCGACGGCCGCCGCTACGCCACCGAAACCGAGCGCAAGCCCGAAGGCTGGCTCGATCTCGTCGATGCGAACGGCATCGGCCTCACCGTCGATGAGGCCTTGCAGCCCGGCGAAGTCGCCGATGAATTCCTGCTGATGGGGCTGCGCCTCAGCGAAGGCATCGACCCGAAGCGCTTCACCGCTTTGTCAGGCCGCGCGCTCGATCCGAAGCGGCTGGCGTTTCTCATGGACGGCGGCGCGGTCGAGACCATGGACAATGGCCGCCTGCGCGTGACGCCGTCGGGCTTCCCGCTGCTCGACGCAGTGGTGGCGGACCTGGCGGCGTAACAACTATCCGTTCGTGACGGCGCTCTCTAAAACGCCTTCGGCGCCGGGCTGACGACCTGGCCGCCGCCGGGAGCAACGCGCAGCACGGCAAGGCCGCGCTCATTGGTGCCGTCGGCCTTGAAGCGGAACACGCCGTCGATGCCGGCAAATCCGGACGACGTGGTGAGAATCTGCTCGGTGAAGCGCTGAGCGCCCTGCGTCTTCACCAGCGCGGCGACCAGCGCCACCGCGTCATACGAGAGCGTCGCGGTGCGCACCGGATCCTGACCGTAACGGCCGCGATAGCGCTGCGCGAAACTGCGGAAGCCCGCCGCATCCGGCGCGGCGTACCAGCCGCCGGCGAGCGAAGCGTTGCTAAATATGCGGGGGTCGTCCCACAGACCGGTGCCGAGCAATTGCAAACGCTTCAGGTTGACGCGATTGGTTTCGAGCTGCGCCACCACCTGCGGCACGGCGTCGGCGCCGTCGGGAAGGAACAGCGCATCGGCGCGCCCCGCCGCCTGCGCCACGCGGCGCACCGCCTCGCCCATGCGCGACGCATCGAGCGGATACTTCTCGAGCGCGACGACGCGGCCGCCGCGGCGAGCCACTTCCTGCTGGAACGCGGCCTCGACCACCGTTCCGTAGGCATTGTCCGGCAACAGCGCGGCGAAGGAGCGCTTACCGCGCGACACGGAGAAATCGACGATGCGGCGCACGTCGGACTCCGGAAGGAAGCTGAGAAGATAGACGCCCCGCGTCGCGACGCTGGCGTCGGTCGAGAAGGCAATCACCGGAATGTTGCGGCTGCGCGCGACCGCGCCGACCGCGCTCACGGATTGCGCAAACAACGGGCCAATGATGATCTCGGCGCCTTCGCCAAGGGCCTGCTGCGCAGCGGCCTGCGCGCCTTGCGGCGAGCCGCCGTCGTCCTTCACCAGAAGCTGGATGTTTGGTTCTTTGAATTCGGCGAGCGCCATCTCGGCGGCGTTCTTCATCGACAGCGCGGCGACGCCGGCATTGCCTTGCGCCGACAGCGGCAGGATGAGACCGACGCGAATCTGGCCGCTGCCGATCTGCGACGGCTGCGCCGGTTCGCCGGCGGGTTGGGGCGCCGGCTCGCCGGGCGTATCCAATCGATCGAGGGCGCCGCTGGTGCATCCGGCCAGCGCCAGCGATGCCGCGGCGAAGCCGCCCACCATTACGAGACGGCGGCGGGTCACGCCCTGCCTGTGAGATCGAATGCGCAAAAACCCCGTTCCCTCGTCCGCGAGCGACCCCCGGTCACTCCTAGCCGGTAAAGTCCATTTTGTCCCGCAAAAGTTAAGACGATGAAAACATGGAGGAATTTTAAGTTTTCACAGTCGGCGCCGGAAACGACGCGGCCCGGTCCGAGCCCGTTATCGCGCGGAAAAGGCGCACAAAACCGCGCAGCCGCGCGCCGAGCGGCTAGAGTGCCGCCATGAGTGAACGAAAAGCCGCGCGCCAATACGCCCCGACGGGGACGACGATCGAAGCCCCTGCTCTCGAGGCGGGCCTCTATCTGGTGGCGACGCCGATCGGCAATCTCGGCGACATCAGCCTGCGCGCGCTGGCGACGTTGGCGGCCGCCGATGTCATCGCCTGCGAGGATACCCGGGTCACCCGCAAGCTGACCGAGCGCTTCGGCATCGGCGCGCCGCTGACGCCGTACCACGAGCACAATTCGGACGAGGCCCTGCCGAAGCTGCTTGCTCGCCTGGCCGCAGGCGAGGCGGTGGCGCTGGTGTCGGACGCCGGCACGCCGCTGGTCTCGGATCCGGGCTTCAGGCTGGTGCGCGCCGCGGTCGAGGCGAATCACAAGGTTACAGCGGTGCCGGGTGCGTCGTCGGTGCTGACCGCCTTGTCGCTCGCCGTACTGCCGACCGATCGCTTTTTCTTCGAAGGCTTCCTGCCGCCGAAACAAACCGCGCGGCAGAAGCGCATTGCCGAACTCGCGCTCATTCCTGCAACACTTGTGCTGTTCGAAACCGGCCCGCGCGTTGCCTCATCGCTCGCCGACCTCGCCGCCGGTCTCGGCGACCGTCAGGCGTCGGTCTGCCGCGAACTCACCAAGCTGCATGAGGAAGTTCGCCGCGACGATCTGGCGAAGCTGGCGCAAGATTATGCGGGAGGCGCCGAGAGCCGCGGCGAGTTCGTCATCGTCATCGCGCCACCGGCGGAAGCCAAAACCGCCGATGCCGACATCGATGCCATGTTGCGCGACGCGCTGGCGCGCTTGTCCGTCAAGGACGCGGTCGGCGAGGTCGCCTCGGCCACCGGACGGGCGCGCCGCGAGGTCTATCAGCGCGCACTCGAGCTCGCCAAATGCGGCGGCGAGGATTGAGCATGGCAAAAGACGACAGCCCGCTGCCGCCGCTCCCACGCAGCCCGCGCGTGCCTGGCTTGCGTCCTAAGGTGAAAAAGGCGGAGGCGAGCCCGGAACGGCAGGCAGCGTTCAATCGCGGCATCTCGGCCGAAAGTCTGGCGGCGGCCTGGCTGATCGGAAAGGGCTATCGCATTCTGTCGCGTCGCTTCCGCTCCGGCGCCGGCGAGATCGATATTGTCGCCGGACGTCGGCACACTATCGTCTTCGTCGAAGTGAAGGCGCGTGCGACACTCGACGATGCCGCCGAGTCGGTGACCCCGCGCCAGCGCGGCCGCATTGCCGCCGCCGCCGAGATCTGGCTGGCGCAGAACCCTCACGTCGTTTTCAGAGATTTGCGCTTTGACGCTATCCTGATCGCGCCCGGCAAGCTGCCGCGGCACATCCAGGGCGCGTTTGAGACGTGAACCGTCATCCTGAGGTGCGAGCGCAGCGAGCTTCGCGTCGAGTGCCTCAGGGTGACGGATTACGCGCTCAGCCGCTCGAAAAACTGATCGACCTGTCCACGGATGCGCGAGGCGACATGGCCCAGATCGTCGGCGACGCTTTTCACAGTGCTGGCGCTGGTCCGCGTATCGGCTGTGGCGTTGCCGACGAGACTGACTTCCTTGGCCGTGTCGATGGTGCGCAACGCCGCGGTTTCGACGCTGCGGGCGATCTCGCTGGTGGCCGCGCCCTGCTCGGTGACGGCGGCGGCAATTGCACCGGAAATATTGCCGATTTCGCGGATCGTCCGTTCGATCGCGTTGATCGCTTCGATCGAGGTCGCGGTCGCGCGCTGCATGCCCGCGATCTGTGCGCTGATTTCTTCGGTGGCGCGGCTGGTCTGTCCGGCCAGCGCCTTCACTTCGCCAGCGACGACGGCGAAGCCGCGGCCGGCTTCGCCGGCACGGGCCGCCTCGATCGTCGCGTTGAGCGCCAGCAGGTTGGTCTGTTCGGCAATGTCGGTGATGAGCTTGACGACGTCACCAATGCGGGTGGCCGCCTCGCCGAGCTCCTTGACCGCACGGTTGGTCTGTCCGGCTTCGCTGACGGCCTTGGAAGCAATGGCATTGGACTGCGACACCTGCCGATCGATCTCATTGACCGACGCAGATAGTTCATCCGCTGCGGAGGCGATGTCGCGTACATTGGCCGATGCTTCGGACGAGGCATGCTCGGCGCGCGTCGTCTGCATGGAGGCGACGTCGGCCGCGCCGGCAAGCTTGGTGGAAGCGGCCAGCATCTGGTCGGAGATTTGGCCCAGCTCGGACAAGGTCGTTTCGACTTCCGCGGAGAACCGGCTGATCTCGTTGTTGATCTCGCGCTGCCGTGCGGCGCGGCTCTCCGCCTCCTGCAGCACAGTCTGATTCAGCTCGCGGTTATGGCTCATCGCACGATGAAAGACTTCGATGGAACGCGCCATCGCTCCGATCTCGTCCTGCCGCTCGCTATAGGGGATCGACGTCAGTTGCGAGCCGCCGGCCACCGACTCCGTGACACGCGTGATCGCCGTCAGCGGCTTGACGATGCCGCGCGCGATGAAGAGAAGTGCGATCGTGGCCATCGCCGCCAGTGTCGCGAACACCGCGAGCCAGCGCACGCCTTGGTCGATGTTACCGTTGATCTCGACATAGGCCGCATCGGCACGCCTGGCGTATTGATCGGTCAGACCCTTGAGATCGGCATTGAGGCCTTTGCGTTCGCCGCGGCTGGCTTCGCCCCATTCGCGCGCCGCCTCGGGGCCTTTCTCGGTGGCGAGGCGGATCAGTTCGCGCCGGTACGCGATGAACGCGGAGACGCGTTTGGAGAAATTTTCGAACAGAACGGCATCGTCCGCGTGAACGGTCTGTTTCCACGCGACCATCAGCTCTTCGATGCGATCGAGGAAACCTCCAAGTCCGTCGATGAACTGCTGCCGGCTGGCGCGGTCGTTCGGCAGGTAGATGCCACGGGATTCGGCGACGACGGCGTAGATGAGGCCGTTGATGCGCTCGATGTTCTTCATGCCGGTGTTGGCGGACTCATAGGTCGTCGTCAGCACCGCGTAGTGGCGCGCATTGATGACGGCGGAGCCCGACAGCGCCAGTGCGGTCATGGCCATGAGGGCAAAGATCGCATAAAGCTTGGCGGCGATCGAAAGCTTCGGCAGAGTCACTTGCAGCCTCATCCTGCGCGGCATAAATCCCGGTTCCATACTCGCCGGAATACGTTAACGATCTGTTTTCCTTAACTTTTGCCCTTCGCCGCATACCTCCGGAAAGCCCCCGTCATGAGCCTGAATGTCGCCGTGCAGATGGATCCGATCGAACGGATCAATATCAAAGGGGATTCGACCTTCGCGTTGCTGCTCGAAGCCCAGGCGCGCGGCCATAAGCTGAGCTATTACACGCCGGATCGCATGGCCCAGCTCGGCGGCCGGCTCTATGCCCGGGTTGAGCCGCTGACCGTGCGCGACGAGGTCGGCAACCACTTCTCGCTCGGCGAGCCCGCCCGCGCGGCGCTTGATGGCTTCGACGTCATCCTGCTGCGGCAGGATCCGCCGTTTGATCTCTCCTACATCACCACGACGCACATGCTGGAGCGCATCCACCCCAAGACCCTGGTGGTGAACGACCCGGGCGAGGTGCGCGACGCGCCCGAGAAGATCCTGGTGACCTCGTTCCCCGACCTGATGCCACCGACGCTCATTACGCGCGACCTCGCCGAGATCAAGGCGTTCCGCGCCGAGCACAACGACATCGTCATGAAGCCGCTCTACGGCCATGGCGGCGGCGGCGTCTTCCGCGTGACGCGCGAGGATCTCAATTTCGGCTCGCTCTACGACATGTTCGCCGCGACGTTCCGCGAGCCCTGGGTGGTGCAAGCCTTCCTGCCCGCGGTGAAGAACGGCGACAAGCGCATCCTGCTGGTCAACGGCGAGTTCGCGGGCGCGGTCAACCGCGTGCCGGCGGCGGACGATCTGCGCTCCAACATGGTGCGTGGCGGCTCGCCCAAGGCGACCGACCTGACGCCGCGAGAGCGCGAGATCATCGCCAGGCTGAAGCCTGTCCTGATCGAACGCGGCATGATCTTCGTCGGCATCGACGTGATCGGCGACATGCTGACCGAGATCAACGTCACCTCGCCGACGGGAATCCGCGCCGTAAAGAATCTCGGCGGCCCCGACGCCGCGGCGATGGTGTGGGACGTGATCGAGAAGAAGCGCCGCGGCTGAGCGTTCTACGCGGGCCGCTTCCGCGACAGGGGAGGCGTCCGCGCGTCCACCCCGTTCTTCGCCACGATGAAGCGCGTGGTCGCGGCGGCGTCGATCGGCCGGCCGAAGAAGTAGCCTTGGCCGTATTGGCAGCCGAGCTCGGCAAGCCACTCGGCCTGCGCCTGCGTTTCGATTCCTTCGGCCACCACCCGCATTTCCAGTTTGCGCGACAGATCGAGCAGCAGCTCGACCACCAGCCGGCTGGGACGATCGAGCAGCATGCGGTCGATGAAGGAGCGGTCGATCTTGATGACGTCGACGGGGAAGCGGATGAGATGCGTCAGCGACGCAAAGCCGGTGCCGAAATCGTCGAGCGCGACCATGACGCCCTTCTGGCGCAGGCGTTGCAACACGCCAACGACCTTGTCGTCGGGCCCGGGGCCGTCGAGGAAAACCGTTTCAGTGACCTCGAGAATCAGATTTTTGAGTGGCACTCCGACCGCTTCGAAAGCCTCGGAAAGACGGCGCTCCAGATCGCTGCGGTAGAAGTCCGCGGTCGAAAGATTGATGCCGATATGGCGAATGCTCAGGCCGCGATCCAGCCAGCTCCGCATGTTGGCTGCGATCTGCTTGAGCATCTGGTCGGTCAGACGAAACGCGATGCTCGGATCGGAAAGCGCCGCCTGCACCTGCGATGCCGACAGTATCTCGCCGTTGTCGAGACGGATGCGCGCCAGCGACTCGAAGCCTTCGATGACGCCGCCGTCGATCGACATGACCGGCTGATAGAACGGGATGACCCGGCGTTCGTTCAGCGCCTGATCGAGGGTGCGGATTTGCGACATGCGCAATGCGATCGACGTACGCAGGTTCTTCTCGAACGGGACGTAGGCGCCGCGCCTGATTTCCTTGGCATGGTACAGCGCGAAGTCGGCGTTCTGCCGCAGCAAGTCGGCATTGTTGCCATCGATGCCGTAAACCACGCCGCCCATCGTGATCTGCGGCATGATGGTGTAGCCGTCGCAGTCGAAAGGTTCGCTCATCGCGCGGATGATGGCATCGGCGACGACCCCGAGCTCGTTGTGGTTGCGGCAGGCGTCGACCAGGACAGCAAATTCGTCGCCGCCGAGACGGCAGGCTGCGTTCGGCGCCACATCGGCGAGGCGGCCGGCAACTTCCTGTATGAGACCATCGCCGACCACGTGGCCCATTGTATCGTTGGCGATCTTGAGATTGTCGATATCGACGACCAGAAGGCCGAATGCGGGGTCGTCGGCCACAATACGCTCGAACATCATGTCGTCGAAGCTTCGCCGGTTCGGCAGGCCGGTGAGCTGATCGAAATAGGCGAGGGCGTGATTGCGCTGCTGCGCGTGATCGTGCTCGATGGCGATCGAGAACAGATGCACGCAGGTATTGACGATCGCGCGCTCGAGCTCGGTCGGGCCGCGCTTGGTGCGGTAGTAGAAACCGAAGGTCGCGGCGACGCGTCCGTCCCGCGTCTTGATCGGGCTCGACCAGCAGGCCATGAGGCCGAGCGGCGTGATCAGATCCCTGTAGGGCGTCCACAGTGGATCAGTCGATACGTCATGAACTTCGACCGCCTGACCGAGAAACGCCGCGGTGCCGCACGAGCCGACATCCGGCCCGATCGGGATGCCGGTGATGGCGTCCGAGTAATGCTGCGGCAGGCTGGGCGCCGCCACCGGCGCCAGCCGGCCGTCCGGCGAAATGGCGACGATCGAACACACGGCTTCGGGGGCGAGCTGTTCGGCGCGGCGGCACAGCAGATCGGCAATGGCCTCGAAGCGCTCGCCCGTGACCAGCGCTTCCAGGATCTCAGTCTGCAATGCGTGCAAGGGGAAGCTCGGTTGAGGGGGCATTACTCGCACTCGCGACGATGGCGCAGTACGACTAAACACCTCCTGTCTTAATTCCCCGAAAATTTAGATGTTCAATTGCGTTATTCAAACACCGCTAAAAGGCAGCCTTTCCGGCGCCCGGCGCGGAAAAAACGCGCCGCGCCGCAGGAACCTTGAGGCTCCGCGCCGCGCGGCTTTTCAGCGTCAAGCCGCTTCTTGTTCGAAGCCGGCAATCGAGAAAACGACCCGCTGGCGGCCGAGCTGCACGTGCTGCAGCTCCCAGATCAATTCCTCGACGTCGTTGCTGGCGGCTTCAACCTCCTCGCGGGCGCGGCGCGCCTCGAGGAGGTCGTTTTGCATGGCCTGGCGGTCGATCATGGCGAGCACCTCTGTAATGCTGGACATGGTAGCCGAAAAAATTTGTTCTGCAAATGTTCTCTTTTGCCATCCACAGTCAGGCCGCCTCAGCGCGCGGCCTTGGCCAGCGATTTCGTCTTGGGCGGGGTCATGCCCCCGCCGCAGCCGGGGCCTGCCCGGACCCGAGTTTCAGGCCGCGCCCAATGCACAGCGCGAGCACCGCGGCGATGATGCACAACGCGCCGGCAGCGAAGAACGCCGGCACATAGGTGCCGAGTTCGGTGCGCGTCAGTCCGGCGCCGTAGGCGGCGAAGGCGGCGCCAATCTGATGCCCGGCGAAAACCCAGCCAAAGACGACGCCGGCCTTTTCGCGGCCGAAGCGGTCGGCGGTCAGCTTCACCGTCGGCGGCACTGTGGCGATCCAGTCGAGGCCATAGAACACCGCGAACAGCGACAGACCGTAGAACGTGAAATCGGTGAACGGCAGGAACATCAGCGACAGGCCGCGCAGCCCGTAGTACCAGGCGAGCAGATAGCGGCTGTCGAATCGGTCAGACAGCCAGCCGGAGCCGATCGTGCCGACGAAATCGAACATGCCCATCATTGCCAGCACGCTCGCCGCTGTGACTGCTGCCAGTCCGTAGTCGCTGCAGAACGTGACGAAGTGCGTCTGCACCAAGCCGTTCGTGCTGCAGCCGCAGACGAAGAAGGTCGCGAACAGGATCCAGAATGTGCCGGTGCGTGAGACTTCCTTGAGCACGACGAGCGGCGACAGCATCAGCGACCACAGACCCTGTCCGCTTGCCGGCGCTGGCGTGACGGCGGTTTCGCCGTAGATCGGCAGCGCGAGATCGGCCGGCCGATCGCGCATCAAGGCCAACGTAACGAGCGCCGTCGCGGCCAGCATCGCGCACATAAAGGCGAGTGCCGTGCGCCAGCCGTAAACAGTCGTAAGCTGCGCGATCACGGGGAGGAACACGAGCTGGCCGGTCGCCGAGCTGGCCGCCAGCAGGCCGACGACGAGACCGCGCCGCTTGTTGAACCAGCGCGTCGCCACCGTCGCCGCAAGCACCATTGCGGTCAGCCCGGTGCCGACCCCGACCACGACGCCCCACAGCATCATCAACTGCCAGAGCCCGGTCATCTTCAGCGAGCCGAGAAAGCCGGTGCAAATCAGCGCCAGCGCCGTGAGCACGACGCGGCGCACACCGAAGCGATTCATGAACGCCGCCGCGAACGGACCGAGCAGCCCGTACAGCAGAATGCGGAGCGCAAGCGCCGCTGAGATTTGTGACGTGGTCCAGCCGAATTCCTTTTCCAGCGGCACGATCAGCACGCCGGGTGCGCCCATGGCAGCGGCCGTCACCAGCATGGTGAGGAAAGTGCTGGCGACCACCACCCAGCCGTAGTGAACGTTGCGGCGGCCGAGGGTGACGGCAAGAGCGTTCGAAATCATCGTGTCATGTCCGGGTTCGGACTGCGGTTGCGGCGCAGCGCCGTTAAATGATGATTATCATCTATTGCATTAGATGACGGGTATCATATAATTTGTCAAGCTGTGCGATGAGGGGACCAGCGCATGCGTGTCAGTCGAGAGAAGGCGGCCGAAAACCGCGAAAAGATCATCGCCGTGGCCAGCACCTTGCTGCGCGAGAAAGGCTTCGACGGCATTGGCGTCGCCGACATCATGAAGGCCGCCGAACTGACGCATGGTGGATTTTATGGCCATTTCGATTCGAAGGACGATCTCGCCGCGCAGGCCTGCCATGCCGCATTGGCGAAGTCGGCCACGCGTTGGGCCGAGGTGCGCGACAACGCCGGCGACCGGGCCTTCGCGGCGATGATCGCGCACTATTTGTCGCCGCGGCAGTACGACAGTTCCGGCCGCGGCTGCGCCCTGGTCGCCTTGGGCGCGGAAGCGCCGCGGCAGTCCAAATCGGTGCGCGCCGTGTTTCGCGACGGCCTCATGAAACTGGTGGATGTGCTGATCGCGGCGATCCCCGGCGCCAAGGCAGCGCGTCGGCGCAAGGCGCTCGCCGTCATGGCCCAACTTGTCGGCGCCGGTGTGCTGGCGCGCGCCGTCAATGACGGAGAGTTGGCCGAGGAGATCCTTGAGGCCACCAAGCGCGACTTGCTGGATCGGGTCTGACCCGGCTCATTGTCCACCGCGATTTTGTTCTATAAATGTTCTTGCGCTGGCGCCGCAACCTGAGCTACACTTAAAAGTAGAATTCAGGGGGCGGGCATGGTCCAGCGGGTGGCAACGGTCGCCTTCGAGGGCATCGATGCGCGGATCGTGGACGTCCAGGTCCAGGTCGCGCCGGGCCTGCCGGCTTTCAACATCGTCGGCCTGCCCGACAAAGCTGTTTCCGAGGCCAAGGAGCGCGTCCGCGCCGCGCTCATCGCCTCAGGTCTGGCGCTGCCTGCGCGCCGCATCACCGTGAACCTGGCGCCTGCCGATTTGCCCAAGGAGGGCAGCCACTACGACCTGCCGATCGCGCTCGGCCTGATGGCGGCAATCGGCGCCGTGCCGGCCGATGCGCTCGCCGGCTTCACGGTGCTCGGCGAGCTCGGCCTCGACGGCTCGATCGCGCCCGTGGCCGGCGTGTTGCCAGCGGCGATCGGCGCCAATGCCAATGGCTACGGCCTGATCTGCCCCGAGATTTGCGGGCCAGAGGCGGCCTGGGCCAGTCCCGAAATCGAGATCATCGCCGCGCGTTCGCTGATCCAGCTCGCCAACCATTTCCGCGGCACGCAGGTACTGTCGCGCCCGGCGCCGAAAATCCGCGAAATCGAAGGCAGCCTGCTCGATCTCGCTGACATCAAGGGACAGGAGAGCGCCAAGCGTGCGCTCGAAGTCGCCGCGGCGGGCGGGCACAATCTCCTGATGATCGGGCCGCCGGGCGCCGGCAAGTCGATGCTCGCAGCGCGCCTGCCGTCCATTCTGCCGCCGCTGTCGCCGGCCGAACTGCTCGAAGTCTCGATGATCGCGTCGGTCGCCGGCGAGATCGAAGGCGGCGCGCTCACCAATCGCCGGCCGTTCCGCGCGCCGCATCATTCTGCGTCGATGCCCGCACTGGTCGGCGGCGGATTGCGTGCGCGGCCGGGCGAAGTGTCGCTGGCGCATAACGGCGTTCTGTTTCTCGACGAGATGCCGGAGTTTTCCGGTCAGGTGCTCGACTCGCTGCGCCAGCCGCTGGAGACCGGTGAAGTCGCCATCGCCCGCGCCAATCATCGCGTTACTTACCCGGCGCGCTTCATGCTCGTCGGTGCGATGAACCCGTGCCGTTGCGGCCGCGCCAACGATCCGGGTTTTGCCTGCAATCGCGCGCCGAATGTGCGCTGCGCGGCGGATTATCAGGGCCGGCTGTCGGGGCCCCTGATCGACCGCATCGATCTGCACATCGAGGTGCCCGCGGTCACCGCCGCCGATCTCATCCTGCCGCCGCCCACCGAAGGCAGCCGGGAAGTCGCCGCGCGTGTCGCCCGAGCCCGTGATATCCAGATCGAACGCTACGCCGCACGCGGCGCGCCGCAGGTCCGCTGCAACGCGCAGGCCTCGGGTCCGCTGCTGGAGGAAGTCGCCCAAGCCGACGGCGCCGGCCTTAAATTGCTGCGCGACGCCGCCGACCAGATGCAACTATCGGCGCGCGGCTATCACCGTGTACTGCGGGTGGCGCGCACGCTCGCCGACCTCGACGGCGCCGACAAGGTCGGGCGCATCCACCTCGCCGAGGCCTTGTCGTATCGCGCGCTCGCCGACGACATGCGGCGCGCGGCCTGATGCAATGAAGCGGCGGACTTGGCTGCCTCAGGCAGCGTAGGCGACCGCACGCGGAGCGGCTGCCGGCGTCGCGAACCGCTCCGTCGCCGGCGACGGCGCCGATTGAGCATGGCCGATGTTGAAGAACTCGACCTGCTCGTCCATCGACCGCGCCTGTTCCTCGAGCGTTTTGGCCGTGGCGGCATTCTCCTCGACCAGAGCCGAGTTCTGCTGCGTTACTTCGTCCATCTGCGTCAGCGCCTTGTTGATCTGCTCGATCCCGGAGGCCTGCTCGGCACTGGCATTGGCGATCTCGGCAACGATCGTCGCGACCTGCTTGATGGACGTGACGATTTCGGTGAGCGATGCGCCGGCCCGATTGACCAGATCGACGCCGTCTTTAACTTCGCCGCTCGAATTGGTGATCAGGTCCTTGATGTCCTTGGCCGCCTGCGAGGAACGCTGCGCCAGACTTCGCACCTCGGAGGCAACCACGGCAAAGCCGCGGCCGGCCTCGCCGGCACGCGCCGCTTCGACGGCGGCATTGAGCGCGAGAAGGTTGGTCTGACGTGCGATCTCATCGATGACACCGATGATGTCGGCGATCTTGCGCGAGGAGTCTTCGATCCGCGCCATGGCGGTGACCGCCTTGGCGACGACGTCGCCGCCGCGATTGGCGACTTCCTGCGTCAACTTGGCGGAATCGGCGGCGCGCTTCGCGCTGTCGGCGTTCGATTTCACGATCGACGAGATTTCCTCCATCGACGCCGAAGTCTGCTCGAGCGTGGCTGCCTGCTCCTCGGTGCGCTGCGAGAGGTCGGTCGTGCTGGTCGAGATCTCCGCGGATGCGCTCGTCACGTCCCGCGCCGAACGCTTGACCGAGCCGATCACCGCGTTGAGTTTGTCGATGGCGCTGTTCAGGTTGTCCTGAAGTTGTTTGTATTCCGGCGGCATCTTCTGCGTGATGCGGGCGGTAAGGTTTCCGCTCGACAGATGCGCCAGGCCCTCACCAAGGACGGCAAGCGGGTTGACGAGCCGCCGGATGATCGACGCGATGCCGATGATAAGGAGCAGGAACAGCGCCGCATCGACGCCGGCCACCGACCAGATGGCCATGCGGCTCAGGCCCGACGATTCCGCTTCCACCTTCTCAGTCAGCGCGTTGGCCGCGGTCACGGTCTGATCGATGACGGCGCGATGTTCGTTGTAGATGGCTGTCAGTTCGGCAAGGGCGGCCTTGGCCGCCGCCGCATCATTGTCTTTGATCGCCGGCACAAGCTTGCTGTCGAACGCCGTCCAGAACTTTTCGACGTGCGCGTGCGACGCTTCTGTCAGCTTGTTGCGGATATCGGCGTCGAGATTTGAAGCCTGCCAGTAGGCGCGGCGCGTATCGTAATCCTTGCGCAGCTCGGCCATGCGCTTCTTGACGTCGGCGAGCGGCGTCTCGAAGTGCGCGGCGCGCATTGCTTCGAGATAAGCTTCGATGACGTAGAGCGGCGGCGGCAGGATGTCGGCAACCAGATCCTTGGTCTGGATGATCCGGTCATAGGTCGCGCCGCCGATCCGGATCTTCGTGATCGAGTACGCGCTGATCGCAACGGCGATGCCGATGCCGATCGCCATTGTGACGCCGAACATAAGCAGCGTCGCCATCGACTTGATGCTACGCCCACGCACTCCGCCGTTCACTGCTTCCGACATGACGTCCGCCTTCCACTGGGGATGCGCCGTGGCCCGTCGCCACGCGCCTTCAATCAGCATTTCACGCAAAGTGGCGGTTATTTATTAAGGAAGCATTCAATGTTGCCGGCGCGGCAGTTAAGACCTGCAAATCTTGCACCAGGCACGCATCTCGCAGTTTTAAACGCATGCAATACCGACCCGCGCCGGGTGATGCGACCGCTGGTTACCTCCGCGCGACCGGATGGTCGCTTAACCGCGCTTTCACTACAAAACCACGCAACCGGCACCGCACGACGTTACCGCCACCGAATTGCAAGACTTGGCGGGCACAACGGTGCTCATGTTTGGCAACAGCCGCCCATCGCCGAAACCGAATTCGCGCAATGTCGCGGCGTTGATCCTGTTCGGCCGCTCGGCCGTGATCACACTATCGATTATTTCCGGCGCTCTCGGGTTCTTCGCCGGCATCCAGGCGTCGCGGCACGAGTACGATCCGCACGCTTACGCGCTCGGCGCGGCGGCGTTGTTTGCCGTCGCCTGCGGCGTGATCGTCTGGCTGCTGGTGCAGCGCCGGGCCGCCGCCGCGGTACGACGCACGCTCGAAATACGTATCGAGGAATTGTCCGACCGCAATTGGGAGCTACGCGAAGCGGAAGTGCGCGCCCGCAGCCTGCTCGAAGCACAAGGCGATCTGATTGTAAGGCGCGACCCGTCGGGTCGCCTCACCTACGCCAACGATGCCTATTGCCAGCTCGCCGGGCAAAGCCGCGCCGACCTGCTCGGCCAGACCACCGTCCTGCCGATCCTCGAGCAAGGCGAGGTCGCGGTGCTGGCCGACGGCACGCGCGCCCAAGATCAGAAAATCGACGCCGAGGGCGGCGCGCGCTGGATCGCCTGGCGTGAAGTCACCGTGCGCGGTGATGATGGCAACGAGATTCAGAGCGTCGGCCGCGACGTCACTGATCGGGTCGAGGCGCGCAGCGCCGCCGAAGCGGCCAACACCGCCAAGTCGCGCTTCCTCGCTACCGTCAGCCACGAGATTCGCACGCCGCTCAATGGCGTCATCGGCATGACCGACCTGCTGCTCGACACCAAGCTGACGCCCGAGCAGCTCAACTACGTCAAGGCGGCGAAGAACTCCGGCCAGACGTTGCTAGCGCTGATCGAGGAGCTGCTCGATCTCTCCAAGATTGAAGCCGGCAAGCTCGAGCTCGATCCGCAGCCCTTCGCCCTGCTGCCGCTGGTCGAGGAAACCATCGAGCTGCTGGCGCCCCGCGCCCATGCCAAGGGCATCGACATCAGTTCCTTCGTCGACGAGCGCCTGCCGCCGGCCGTGGTCGGCGATGCCGCTCGCCTACGCCAGATTTTGCTGAACCTGGCCGGGAACGCCGTGAAGTTTACCGAGACAGGCGGCGTCACCGTCATCGTGGAGCCGGCGATCGATGCCGGAGGCGGGCCGTCGATCCGCTTCAGCGTGCGCGATACCGGCATCGGGCTGGCGCCCGAGGATCGGGAGCGCATTTTCCGCGACTTCGAACAGGCCGATGCATCGTCGACGCGCAAGTTCGGCGGCACCGGCCTCGGCCTCGCCATCTCGAAACGCATCGTCGAAGGTATGAACGGTATTCTAAGTGTCGACAGTTCGCCGGGGCACGGTGCGACGTTCGGTTTCGCCCTGGATCTGCCGCCGGCCGACGGCCTCACTGCGCGCCCGTTCACGCCGCCGGACCTGTCCGGACAGTCGGTGCTGATCATTGCGCAAACGCAGACCGAAGCGGAAATTCTGGCGCGCCGTCTCGATGCCTGGGGAGCCGCGACTCAAATCGAAATCGGCGACGCCGGCGAAGCCGGGCGCCATCTGCGAACCGAGCGCTTCGACGCGCTGCTGATCGATGCGCCGCTCGTTGTGCCGGTCATCGCGGCCGACGCGTCGTTCCCCGCGATCACGCACCGCATCGCCCTGATCAATCCCGGTGATCGTTCCGACCTGCCGGCGATGAAACAGGCCGGCTTTACCGGCTATCTGATCAAGCCGGTGCGCGCGGCGTCATTGGCGGCGCGCTTTGCCGGACACGGGGCGTTCGAACCTAGCAAACCGGCCGAAACGGTCGCAGACGCCGATTCCACCCAAGTGCCGATACCGGGCGCGGCGTGCTCCGTGCTGCTCGCCGAAGACAATCCGATCAACGTCATGCTGACGCAGGCTCTGCTGACGCGCTTCGGCCATCGCGTCACCGTCGTCGGCGACGGCGGCGGCGCCGTGCTGGCCTGGAGCAGCGCGCAGGAGGCCGGCGCGCCCTACGATCTCGTCATGATGGATGTTCAGATGCCGGGCATGGACGGCCTTGAAGCCACACGCCGCATCCGCGCCCGCGAAGCCGAACTTCGGGAGGCCGACCCCGATTGCTTCCGCCCGACCCGCATCGTCGCTCTCACCGCGAACGCCTATGCCGAGGACCGGGACGCCTGTCTCGCGGCCGGCATGGATGCCATGCTGATCAAACCTCTTGACCGCGAACGTCTGCGTGACGAACTGACCAAAGTTGCCGGTTCGCCGTCGATTGCTGCCTGATAAGGCTTCCACAAACTGTCATAATTCCGTATCCCTGCCATGGTGTACGGATGTCCGAGGCGCCGAGAGCGTCGATTCGTCAGGTTCGCATGGCGTGAAATCCGCGTTATTTCGCGGAAATAAACCCGGAAAAAGCTCCAAAGGGCCCCTTTTATGGCACGCGACGTCAGCGTGAATCAGACGCGTAATCTGTTCGGCCGCCGCCGCGCGGTTCCGGCCGCGCCGGGCCTGATTTCGTCGCTGCAGGCCTATGGCGGCCTGCAGGCCTGGGCCGCGCGGGCGCACCGCCCGGTGCAGAGCCTCGGCCGCATCGGTTCGCTGGAAGTCCGCCTCGCCCAGACCGCCGCCGAGGTGCGCCAGGCCCAGAAGCTCCGCTATCGCGTTTTCTACCAGGAGGGCGCCGCCATCCCGAACCCGGGCCGGCTGTTCGCGCGCCGCGACGTCGACGGCTACGACGCCATCTGCGACCACCTTCTAGTGCTCGATCACGCCGCGCGCGAAGGCGCGCCGGGCAATCGCCCCGCCGTTGTCGGCACCTATCGTCTTCTCCGTCAAGCGCTGGCGGAGGAGCACGGCGGCTTCTATACCTCCGGCGAGTTCGACATCGGCGGCCTGATCGCGCGTCATAGCCAGCTGCAATTCCTTGAGCTCGGCCGCTCCTGCGTGCTCGCGCCTTACCGCAACAAGCGCACGGTCGAGCTGCTGTGGCACGGCATCCACGCCTACATCACGCAGAACCGCTGCGACGTGATGATCGGCTGCGCCAGCCTGGACGGCACGGAGCCGAAGCGCCTCGCGCTGCCGCTGTCATTCCTGCACCACTACGCCCGTGCGCCGGAAGAATGGCGGGCCCAAGCGCTGCCCGAACGCTACGTGGAAATGAACCGCATCTCCAAGGAAGCGATCGACCCGAAGGAAGCGTTGCGCCAATTGCCGCCGCTGGTGAAGGGCTATCTTCGCCTCGGAGCCCACATCGGCGACGGCGCGGTCGTCGATCATGAATTCGGCACCACCGACGTGCTCATCGTGCTGCCGGTCGCTGCGATCAAGCAGCGCTATATGGAGCACTTCGACTCCAGCCGCCGCGCGGCGTAAGCAGGCTCGCCCGGGGCGGCGGACAGTTACAACCGCCGCAGCGACACCTTCTCGATGGTGTGCGTCGCGCTTTTCTTCAGAATGAGGTCGGCGCGCTGCCGCGTCGGCAGAATGTTCTCGTGCAGGTTCACGAGATTGATGCGCTCCCAGATCGACATCGCGGTCGCCGCTGCTTCGGCGTCCGACAGTTCTGAATAGCGATGGAAGTACGATTTCGGATCGCGGAACGACGTGCCGCGCAAGGTGAGGAAACGATCGACGTACCAGGCCTTCAGCACGTCCTCCTCGGCGTCGATATAGACCGAGAAATCGAAGAAATCCGAGACGAACGGAATCGCCTTGCCGTCCTTCGGCAGGCGCCCGGTCTGCAGCACGTTGAGGCCCTCGACAATGAGGATGTCGGGACGATCGACCTCGACCCACTGGTTCGGCACCACGTCGTAGATCAGATGCGAATAGATCGGCGCCCGCGCCGGCCGTCGGCCCGCTTTAACGTCCGACAGGAAGTGTAGCAACGTCGCGAGATCATAGCTTTCCGGAAAGCCTTTTTTCTCCATCAGGCCTTCGCGCTCGAGCACCGCGTTCGGAAACAGGAAGCCGTCGGTGGTGACGAGATCGACCTTCGGCGAATTCGGCCAGCGCGCCAGCAGCGCCTGCAGCACGCGCGCCGTGGTCGATTTGCCGACCGCGACCGAGCCAGCGACGCCGATGATGAACGGCATCTTCTCGTCGGTGACGTTGAGGAAGCGCTCCTGCGCGCGGAACAGTCGCTGCGTCGCCGTGACGTAGAGCGACAACAGCCGCGACAGCGGCAAGTAGATGTCTTCAACTTCCTTGATGTCCAGCCGGTCGTGCAGCGAGCGCAGCCGCGTCACCTCTTCCGAGGTCAGCGTCATCGGCGCGTCTTCGCGCAGCGCCGCCCAGTCCGCACGCGAGAAGCTGCGATAGGGCGAGAGGTTCTGTTCGATGCGCTGTTCCATCACGCGCCTCTTACGTTTTCCGCGACGCCTTCTCGGCGTGGCCCGATTGTCCGGTACGCCGGTCGAGCTCGGCTTCGACTTCGGCGAGGCTCACACCCTTCGCCTTGAGGAGCACCAACAGGTGATAGACAAGATCGGAGGTCTCAGACACGAGCCGGCTCTTGTCTTCGGAAACGGCGGCGATCGCAGTTTCGAACGCCTCCTCGCCCATCTTCTTGGCGCAATGCGCCGGGCCCTTTTCGATGAGACTGCGCGTATAGGACTGCTCGGCGCTGGCGCGCGCGCGCTCGTCGATGCGTTTTTCCAGGTCGGCGAGGGTGAACTGCGTCATGACCGGCGTCTCTAGCACTTCTCCCCTCCCCCGCGAAGCGCAGGGAGAGGTGGGGTGGGGCCCTACGGATCCAGCCGCATCGGCAGGCCCGCCTTGGCCATGTATTCCTTGGCCTGGCGCACCGAATATTCGCCGAAATGGAAGATCGATGCAGCGAGCACGGCCGTGGCATGACCGTTACGAATACCGGCCACCAGATGATCGAGGTTGCCGACACCGCCCGAGGCGATCACCGGCACCGGCACCGCATCGGCCACCGCGCAGGTGAGCGCGATGTCGAAGCCGGAACGGGTGCCGTCGCGGTCCATTGAGGTGAGCAGGATTTCGCCGGCGCCGAGCGATACCACCTCGCGCGCATAGTCGATGGCATCGAGGCCGGTCGGCTTGCGGCCGCCATGGGTGAATATTTCCCAGCGCGGCGTATCGCCGTCGTTCGACACGCGCTTGGCGTCGATGGCAACCACAATGCACTGATCGCCGAACTTCTCGGCGGCTTCCTTGACGAATGCGCGCCGGTTTACCGCCGCGGTATTGATCGACACCTTGTCGGCGCCGCACGTCAGAAGCTTGCGGATGTCCTCGACCGTCCGTACGCCGCCGCCGACGGTGAGCGGCATGAAGCAGGCTTCCGCCGTGCGCGTCACTACGTCGAAGATGGTGTCGCGGTTCTCGTGGCTCGCGGTGATGTCTAGAAAACACAGTTCGTCGGCGCCGGCCGCGTCATAGGCCACCGCGGCTTCAACCGGATCGCCGGCGTCGCGCAGGTTGACGAAATTGACGCCCTTGACGACTCGGCCGTCCTTCACGTCGAGGCATGGAATGACGCGGACCTTGAACATCAGCCTCGTGCCTCTGCCTCTTGGATCAACTGCAACGCTTCCGCGACGTCGAGCCGGCCGTCATAAATGGCGCGGCCGGCAATGGCGCCCTGCAGCTTGCGCGCCCGCGGCTCGAGCAGCGCGTGGATGTCGTCGATCGATGCCAGTCCGCCCGATGCGATCACCGGGATCGAAACGGCTTCGGCGAGCGCGATGGTGGCGTCCCAGTTGATGCCCTTGAGCAGGCCGTCGCGGGCGATGTCGGTGTAGATGATGGCGGAGACGCCGGCATCCTCGAAACGGCGCGCGATGTCGAGCGCGGTCAGCTCCGACGTTTCCGCCCAGCCTTCGACCGCGACCTTACCGTCGCGCGCATCGAGCCCGACAGCGATGCGGCCGTGATACTTTTTCGCGGCTTCCTTGACGAAAGCCGGATCGCGCACTGCTGCGGTGCCGATGATGACGCGGTCGACACCCTTGCCGAGCCAGCCTTCAACCGTCGCCATGTCGCGTACGCCGCCGCCGAGTTGCACCGGGATGCCGATGGTTTCGAGAATGCGATCGACTGCGTCGGCGTTCACCGGCTTGCCGGCGAACGCACCGTCGAGATCGACGATGTGCAGATAGCGAAAGCCCTGCACCTCGAAGGCGCGCGCCTGCGCCGCCGGATCGCGGTGAAACACGGTGGCACGCGCCATATCGCCCTGCTCCAGCCGTACGGCGAGGCCTTCCTTGAGATCGATGGCAGGAAAGAGAATCATGGCGTCCATTTCAGAAAATTCGAGATCAGCCGCAGCCCGAGCCTCTGGCTCTTCTCCGGGTGAAACTGCGTGCCGACGATATTGTCGCGGCCGACGATGGCGGTCAGCGGCCCGCCGTAATCGGTCTGTGCGATAAGATCGTCCTTATGTGCGGTCTTGAAGTGATAGGAATGCACGAAATAAGCGTGCAGCCCGTCCGGCCCGAGCGGAATCTCGTCGAGCAGCGGATGCATCGTCTTCAGGTCGAGCGTGTTCCAGCCCATGTGCGGAATCTTCAATTCCGGATCGGAGGGCGCGATCCGATCGACCTCGCCGGGGATCCAGCCGAGACCCGGCGTAACGTGATATTCAAGGCCGCGCTCGGCGAGCAATTGCATGCCGACGCAGATGCCGAAGAACGGCCGACCCTTCTTGCGCACCGTCTCTTCGAGCGCATCGACCATGCCGGGCACGGCGACGAGACCGCGTTTGCAGTCGGCATAGGCGCCGACGCCGGGCAGCACGATGCGATCGGCCTTGGCGACGTCGTCCGGATTCGAGGTGACGATGACCGGCTGGTCGTGACCGCATTCGCGCGCGGCGCGCTCGAATGCCTTGGCCGCCGAGTGCAGGTTGCCCGAACCGTAATCGACAATGGCGACGCTCATCGTGAAGCTCCCGGCTCGGGGAACAGGCCAATGACGTCAGAGCCGGACGGCGGGCCGCGGCGCAGCGGCGCCGCATAGAGCGGCGCTGCGTCCGCCGCCGGCGGCGTTGCCGGCGCGAGGGGGCGCTGCGTCCAGACGCCGAAGAAGCGCCGCTCGGCAAGTTCGGCATCCTCGGCGACGACGAAACCGAGCGTCTTCCACTTGCGGCGGGCCAGGGTCCAGCGCTGGATGCTGGCCGCTTCAAATCCGATGACCAGCGCCAGCATCAATTCGACGACGATCCGCCACGACGCCGGCACATGCGCGCGCGACATCGCGAAGTCGAGCGCCACCGAGGCGACGACGTAGATGATCAGCGCCAGCCACAGCCGCTTGAGCAGGAACCACAGTGGCGGCAGCAGGAACGCCCAGAAATGGAATCCGTCGCGCACGAAGATAAAGCGTTCCGGGCTGGCAACGCTCTCGTTCTTCCGCGGCGGCGGTTCATGCACGGTGTAAGTGGGCATCGGCTATTCACACACTCGCAAATCTGGACTTGTCATGGCCGGGCTTGACCCGGCCATCCCGCTTATATGGGCACTGCGCTCCTGATCGGGATCGCCGGGTCGAGCCCGGCGATGACGACGGAGCAAAACGCGCCTCGCGGCGGGCGCCCGTTAATTCCCCAGCGTTCCCTTGGTCGACGGCACTTCGTCCTTGGTGCGCTCGTCGATCGCAATAGCCGAGCGCAGACAGCGCGCCAGACCCTTGAAGCAGGACTCGGCGATATGATGGTCGTTGGTGCCATATAGGCACTCGACATGCAGCGTCACGCCGGCGTTCATGGCGAAAGCCTGGAACCACTCCTGTACCAGCTCGGTGTCGAACTGGCCGACCTTGTCGCGGCCGAACGCCGCCTTGAACACCAGGAACGGCCGGCCGGAAATGTCGAGCGCGACGCGGGTCAGCGTCTCGTCCATCGGCATGTGGACGTCGGCATAGCGGCCGATGCCCTTCATGTCGCCGAGCGCCTGCTTGACGGCCTGGCCGAGCGCGATGCCGACATCCTCGGCGGTGTGGTGGAAGTCGATATGCAGGTCGCCGACCGCCTTCACCGTCATGTCGATTCGCGAATGCCGCGCCAAGAGGTCGTGCATGTGGTCGAGGAAGCCGATGCCGGTCGCGACCGTCGAGCGGCCCTTGCCGTCGAGGTCGATCGTGACCTCGATGTCGGTTTCCTTGGTCTTGCGCTTGATGGTGGCGGTGCGCATTTCGGCTAAATCCTCGTTTCGGCGGCCTTTTATCAGGGGCTGCGCAGTTATGCCACAGTCGCCCTTGCTGGTTTGCAAACGCCGCCCGGCATGCCTAGATGACGGAAATTGCAGGGGTAAACGCGTCATGTCCTCCCACGAACCGCCGTCCTGGCACGGCACGACGATCCTGACGGTCCGCAAGGGCGGCACCGTGGTGATCGGCGGCGATGGCCAGGTCTCGATCGGCCAGACCATCGTCAAGGCCAACGCCAAAAAGGTCCGCAAGCTCGGCAAGGGCGACGTGATCGGCGGCTTCGCCGGCGCCACGGCAGACGCCTTCACCTTGTTCGAGCGCCTCGAATCCAAGCTCGAGCAATATCCCGGTCAGTTGCTGCGGGCCGCGGTCGAGCTCGCCAAGGACTGGCGCACCGACCGCTATTTGCGCCGGCTCGAGGCCATGATGATCGTCGCCGACGCCCAGGTGTCGCTGGTGCTGACCGGCAACGGCGACGTGCTGGAGCCGGAGGCCGGCGTCGCCGGCATCGGTTCCGGCGGCAACTATGCGCTCGCCTCCGCCCGCGCTTTGCTCGACACCGGCGCCGATGCCGAAGCCATCGTGCGCAAGTCGCTCGAAATCGCCGCCGACATCTGCGTCTACACCAACCGCAACGTCACGATCGAATCGCTCAAGACAGCCGGATGACGCCAGCGCCCTACCAGTTTCGGCCGATGACCGAGGGCGATCTGACGCTGGTGCGCGGCTGGCTGAGCACACCGCATGTCGGCGAGTGGTGGCATGACGCCGACGACTTCGAATTCGTCAGCGGCGATCTCGACCATCACGACATGGGCCAGTTCATCGTGTCGCACTCGGATCGGCCCTTCGCTTATCTGCAGTGCTACCGCATCGGCGAGTGGCATGACGGCTTCGGCCCGCAACCTTCCGGCACGCGCGGCCTCGATCAGTTCATCGCCGACAGTGAAATGCTCGGCCGCGGCCATGGCTCGGCATTCATCCGCGCCTTTAGCGACGGCCTCCTGCAGGCCGGCGCTCCCCGCATCGTTCTCGATCCCCAGCCCGGCAACGCCCGCGCGATCCGGGCTTATGAAAAGGCCGGTTTCATGCGCATGCATGAAATCGATACCCCCGACGGCCGCGCTCTATTGATGGTACGTGACGCATGACCGACTTCTCCCCGCGCGAAATCGTTTCCGAACTCGACCGCTTCATCGTCGGCCAGCACGACGCCAAGCGCGCGGTCGCGATTGCGCTGCGCAACCGCTGGCGCCGCCAGCAGCTCGACGACAAGCTGCGCGAGGAAGTGCTCCCGAAGAACATTTTGATGATCGGGCCGACCGGCGTCGGCAAGACCGAGATTTCGCGCCGCCTCGCGAAGCTCGCCGGCGCGCCGTTTCTCAAGGTCGAAGCCACCAAATTCACAGAGGTCGGCTATGTTGGCCGCGACGTCGAGCAGATCATTCGCGATCTGGTCGAGATCGCCATTGCATTGACCCGCGAAAAGCGCCGCAAGGACGTGCAGGTGCGCGCCGAACAGGCGGCCGAAGAGCGCGTGCTCGACGCGCTGGTCGGGCCCGGCTCCGGACCGTCGACCCGCGAGAGCTTCCGCAAGAAGCTGCGCAACGGCGAGCTCAACGATAAGGAGATCGAGATCGAAGTGCAGGCTGGCGGCCAGGGCATGCCGATGTTCGAAATTCCCGGCATGCCCGGCGCGCAGATGGGCGCCATCAATATCGGCGACATCTTCGGCAAGATGGGCGGCGGCCGTACCAAGACACGCCGCGTCACCGTTGAGGAATCGCATTCGATCCTGCTCAACGAGGAATCGGACAAGCTGCTCGACAACGAGCAGCTGGTTCAGGAAGCGGTGCGCGCCGTCGAGCAGAACGGCATCGTGTTTCTCGACGAGATCGATAAGATCGCCGGCAGCGAACGCCGCGGCGGCGCCGATGTGTCGCGCGAGGGCGTGCAGCGCGACCTGCTGCCGCTGATCGAAGGCACCACCGTCAACACCAAGCACGGCCCGGTGAAGACTGACCACATCCTGTTCATCGCCTCCGGCGCCTTCCACATTTCGAAGCCGTCGGATCTGCTGCCCGAGCTGCAGGGCCGCCTGCCGATCCGCGTGGAACTGAAGGCGCTGACGCGCGACGACTTCCGCCGCATCCTCACCGAGCCGGAAGCGTCGCTGATCAAACAGTATGTGGCGCTGCTGGCCACCGAAGGCGTCACCCTCGATTTCTCCGAGGACGCCATCGACGCGATTGCCGACGTTGCTGTTTCGGTCAACGGCTCGATCGAGAACATCGGCGCTCGCCGTCTGCAGACGGTGATGGAGCGAATCCTCGACGATATTTCCTTCGCCGCCACCGACCGCGCCGGCGAGACGGTGCGCATCGACGCCGCCTATGTCGAGAAGCACATCGGCGACCTGGCCAAGAACGCGGACTTGTCCCGGTTCATCCTGTAGTCCGGCCGGCCCCGCCCCCGCCCCCGCCCGTCCACGCCATCGGCCCCGCGGACCGCCCTTCGGGCGGCCGGCGCGGTGCGATGTGTTTAATTTATCGCTACAATTAGCGGTTGCGGTAGCACCGAACCTTTACGGCTATCGTGTAGGAATAAATATTAAGTGGGGAGCTTGGGCCATGGCCGCGGGCAGCCGGGGCAAGAGGGACACCGATACGACGGCGGAGCGCACGTCGCCTGGCGCGCATCTCAGGGCCGAGCTCAGACGCCTCGGCCTCGATCAGGTGGCGGTCAGCAAGGCGACCGGCGTGTCACGCCAGTCGGTCAACAACATCATCAACGGACGCCAGCCGATTTCGCGGGCCATGGCCGGGAAACTCGGCCGCCTGACCGGACACGGTTCGGATTACTGGCTCAGCGAGTGGTTCGGCAAGAAACGCGCGCCGGACCGGGGGGGCGGTGCGAGTCCGCTGGTGAACCACCAGATCGCGCGCGCGGTCCGGAGCGGCATCATCGCCATCGACCCTTTCGTAGCGGCGCATTTGCGCACGGCCTCGATCGAATTGACGCTTGGCGACGAGATCGTCATCGGCGCCCGGACGATCGACCTTGGCCGCGCCAGGCATGTGAGCCTCGAGCCCGGCGTGGCGTTGCGGGGCTCGACCGTCGAACTCATCGAATTGCCCAACGACCATCTCGGCCGATTCGGCGCCGTCGCGCGGCTGACCGCCGGCAGCGTCATCCTCTCGGGCGATCTTCAGGTCGAGCCGGGTTACAGGGGACCGGTGCGCTTCGTCCTGTTCAACGCCGGCCACGCACCGTTTCCGCTGCGGCCCGGCGAGACCATCGGCACCCTGGAGATCCTGTCGCTCGCGGCGAGCGCCGAGCAGCCGGAGGTTGTGTCAAAGAAAGTATAAAATTTTCTTGACACATTGTAAGGCGCATCTTCATATACTCATGGTTGTAAATGAGGACGGCCAAACCGTGGGGGGATTGGACGAGATGCGGGTCGGGAAGCGTGACAAGACCAGGCCGGACGCCGGAAGCGGCACCAGCCATCCGCGGCGCCGGGAAATCGAAGCCGATGTCCTCGAGATCTGGATCGGGGTATCGCGGCTGATGGCGCGCCTGACGGAAACGGATCCGCCGCCCGTCCGCGGCAAGTCGAGGCCGCGCGGCGCGGCCGTGTCGAAATAGCCGGCACTGCGGCCGGCGCGGCCTATTCCTTGATCGTCGTCGTCGGATCGGTCAGCGCCACCGGGTCCGATGCCGGGAAGGTTTCGACGAGCCCTTCGTCAAGTTCGCGCTCGACGACAGCTTTCGGCGCCGGCTTCGGTGCCGGTGTTCTCGAGACGGCTTTCTTCTTCGCCGTCTTCCTTGCTCCCTTCGTCCGGGCCTTCTTCACCGCCGCTCGCTTGGCACGGCTGGTTTTCCGCGCCGGCTTTTTCCGCGCCGAAACGCGCGACTTCGCTTTGACCTTCGTCCTCGCCTTGGTCTTGGCCTTGGTCCTGGTTTTCTTCTTCGCTTTACGGGCCATGAATGATCCCCTTGCCTTGCCGGCGCTCAAGCCTTGGCGCGGCGAACGCGGACATAAAGCGCGCCTTCGCCGCCATGCGCGATGTGGGCATCTTCGAAGCCGATAACATACGCGCGAAACTCGGGAAGCGACAGCCATTGCGGCACCTGACGGCGTAGCACGCCGCGCTCGCGGCCGCTGTCATCGAAGTGAGTGGCCCTGGCCGCGCCCTTGCCGGTGATCACCAGCACCAACCGGGCGTCGCGGCTGCTCGCCGTCCGCAGAAACCGCAGCAGCGCGTGATGCGCCTCACTCTGCGTCAGACCGTGCAGATCGAGCCGGGCGTCGATGTCCTGCTTGCCGCGGGCGAGGCTACGCTTGGCGCGCCGCGTCAGCGAAGGCGCGATCGGCGCCGGTTTCGGCGGCGACGGGGGAACGATCTTCGGCTCACCGGGCCTGACCTTCACACTGGCGCGCGGCTTCGGTGGCACGACCGGTGCGGCGACCTCGTCATCTGCCGCGGCCGGCTCGCCCGGCCGCAGAGGCTTCATGGTCTTGGTGATCGTCGACCAGAGAACGCGTTCCTCGTAACTGAGAACGCGGCGTTTGCCGTCTCGGCTCATGGGATCGAGCCGTCAGAGATGCGTGCCGTCGGCGACGACGGCCTTCGGCCGCGGTCTCGGCAAAGGCACGGTGGCGGCGGCTTCTGCTTCGCCCTTCACCGTCACGTCCTTCGGCACCAGCATGACGAACTTGCCGAACTGCTTGATCCGGCCGGCGATCGACGGAATGTCCGGTCCGTGGCCGAAATAAATGTCCGCGCGCGCCGCGCCGCGGATGGCGGAGCCGGTGTCCTGCGCAATCATCAGACGCTGGAACGAGTCTTCCGGCACGTCGCTCTTGAGCGGCAGCTTGGCGTCGATCCACACCGGCGTTCCATAGATATGTTGCGACGGATCGACGGCGATGGAGCGGCCCGGCGTCAGCTGGATGCCCTGAGCGCCGAGGCATTCCTCGTGCGGCTCCAGCGTCGTCTTCGAGAAGAAGACATAGGAGCGGTTCTTCTCGCGCAACGCCTGCCCTTCGTCGGGATTGGCTTCCATGTACTCGCGGATCTTGTCCATCGACATTTCTTGTGGCGTGTAAACGCCCTGATCGATCAGGATGCGGCCGACCGGCGTGTAAGGCTTGCCGTTGCTGGCGATGTAGTTGAGCCGCATCAGCGCGCCGTCGGTCAGCTTGACGCGCGTTGAGCCCTGGATTTGCGCGAAGAAGGCATCGACCGGGTTTCTCACCCAGCAGATCTCGAGGCCCTTGCCGTTGAGCGCGCCCTTCTCGATATCGGTGCGGTCGTATTGAGCGAACACCGTGCTCTTCTTCCCGGCGAACTTCGCGGGCACGCCGTAGAGCGGCACCGAATACTCCGCGGTCTTGACGCGCGAGCCGATTACCTCGGGCTCGTAGTAGCCGGTATAGAAGCCGTCGGCGCCGGTGTAATAGCCGTAGGTCTTCATCTCCGGCAGAATGCGGACCGGCTTGAAATTGTCCTCGAAGAACTTGCGCGCCGACTCATTGTCGATGCTGCCGCCGGCCGCGACCACCGTGGCACTGCGGCAGGCGTTGTACAGCCCGCCATAGACGGGGCGCGCCTTGCGCATCGCCGGGGTGGCGTTGAGGATCGCGCCGCAGCTCTTGAGATAAGCAGCGAAGGCCGCCGCCTGGTTATCGGCTTTCCAGCCGTCAAGCTTGTCGAAGCTCAGGGCCTCGACCTGGGCGTTGCGAAATTTCATCGGCTGCGCCGTGGCAGCGCTGGCAGCTGCCGCTGCAAGGCCAAGCGAAAAACCAACCGCGACAAGACTACGGAATCGGCCGGCCGCATTTCGCGCCATTCGTTATTGCCCGGCTTCGGTTGCGACCAGTTTCCAGTTCGGATCGCGCGAGGCTACGTCGCGCGCGAACGTCCACACATCGGTGACGTCGGTGACGCTTTCTGCATTGCCGTCGATCACCTCGCCAGCCTTGTTGCGCGTGACCGAGACCAGCTTCGACAGGAAACGAACGGTGAGTTGCGCGCTGCGGCCCCTCACCTCGGCATTGGTGATCGTCGCCTTGTCGATCGACACGAAGCGGCTTTCGACCACGTCGCCGCGCTTCTCGCGCTCGGTAATGGCGCCGTCGAAGCCGTCATAGACTTCGCGCGACAACAGATTGCGCAACGAGCGCCGGTCGCCTTCGGCATAAGCGGTGACGATCATCTCATAGGCGGCGCGGGCGCCGGTCAGGAAGTGGTTGGCGTCGAAGGTGTTGTCGGCCGCCAAAACGGCGTCGAGGCCCGCGGCCAGAGGCGTGCCCGGTTCGGCGACGCCCTTCCAGCGCTCGGCCGGCGAGACGGCGGCGGCCTCGTCGACCTTCTTGGCCGCGTTCTCACCTGTCCGGTTCGGAATCTGTACGACGTTGTCGGTGGCCGGGCGCGCCGGCTCGCGCGCGGCATAGGGATCGTACGGCGGCCGCTCCCGGCCGGTGCGTTGTCCCAGCACGCTGCGCAACCGCAGGAATATGAACACCGCGAGCGCCAGGAAGATGATGGTGTAGATGTCGAACACGTCTTGCATTCTTTCGGCTACCGTACCGGTGGGAGGTTCGATTCCGGCCTCTGGGTCGGAATCACCCGCGAGACGGCGTAGCGATTGGTCCCACCCTACCTATTTAAGCTGACGGATGCGCCGATCCAATGGCTTAGCGCCGCTTGATCGGCGCCGGTCGGACCTTCGCAAACCTTAAACGATCGGGGCGCATAGGCCAATATCGCCAGCCGATCGGAGGAATCCCGATGAATGTGGCAAAATGGCTGTTGCTCGGCCTCCTGGCGCTGCCGATGGCCGAATTGGCGGCTTTTATTGCCGTCGCTGCGGTCTATGGCTTCGCGCTCGCCCTGCTGCTGCTGGTGGCCGGCTCGGTGGCTGGCGGGCTCATTTTGCGCCACGCCGGTGGTCAGCACATCGCTCGCATGCGGGTCGCCATGCAGGACAGCTTCAACCACAACAATTTCTCGGCATTGCGCGCCGACGGTACTGGCGGGCTGACCCTTCTGGGCGGTTTTCTGCTGGCGGTACCGGGATTTATTACCGACGTCATGGGTCTTCTGGTGCTCCTGGTTCCGCTCTGGGCGCGCCTCGGTGAGGCGCTTGGCCGCAGGCCGCCACAGCAGCGGGCAGACGGCGTTGTCGATCTCGAACCGGAGCAGTGGCGTCGGGTCGATGATCCCGCCCTGCCCCGCCATCCCACCGGCGACAGCACTGGCGAGGGCCTGCGTCACTGACCCGACTTATGGACGACCGCGGCTTCCACCGTGCATTTACGATGTCGCGCGACGTCGGCCTCACCGACACAACCGCAACCCCCGTTGTTCTTGTTCCCCCAAAATGGCCGTGTTAGCCAACCGCCGCGTACACAGAGGATGTAGTTCATGACGACCACCAATGGCGGGCAATCTGAGGATTTCAACCCGGAGCAGGCACCGCAGCTCAATGTGGTGGCGCAGTACATCAAGGACTTCTCATTCGAGAACCCGAATGCGCCGAAGTCGCTTGTCGCCGGACAGCAGCCGCAGATTTCCATCCAGATCAACGTCAACGCGCAGCCGATCTCGGACACCGACATTGAAGTGGTGCTGCAACTGAGCGGCAAGGCGGAGACCGGCGGCAGCCTGATGTTTTCTTTCGACCTCGCCTTCGGCGGCGTCTTCCGCATCCGCAATGTGCCGCAGGAAAGCATGAACGCCGTGGTGCTCATCGAATGTCCGCGCCTGCTGTTCCCGTTCGCCCGCGAAATCATTGCCACCACCGTGCGCAATGGCGGCTTCCCGCCGCTGCTGCTCGACCCGGTGGATTTCGTCGCGCTGTATCGCCAGAAAATGGCACAGCTCGCCGAGCAGACCCCGGCGCAATAACCCGCGACCCCGCGAGTTCCATTTTCCAGGCCCGTACGCCACCGCGTGCGGGCCTCATTACTTCTCGTTCTCATACATAATGGTTTCTTAAGAGGTAACCGCGTATTTGCTGGAGGGCATCCAGAGGCTCTCCTCCGCTTGACCACGCTCCGCGCGCGCCCCGGCCGTGTTGCCGAAATCCTGACTCTTGTATCGCTGTCGATCGCGGCTCTGGCGGCGAGTGCGCGGATCGGCCTCGCGCCGCAGAATCCGGAAAACGGCGTCGCGGTTATTTTCGCGCCCTGGACATCGTCACAGGCGAGCATTGAACGCGCGACGTCGGATGGCAGCCGGTTCATCCGTTTCGGCGGCTTCGACTCGATCGTCGTCATGATGCCGGAACACACCGACTATACCGACCGCATGCTCGAGCGCGGCGCCTGGTTCGTCGTCGACCCGAAAGTGCTTGCCGCCTGCTCTGCCGCGATATCCATCTTCGGTACGCAGCAATGACCAGCCTTGATGAGCTGAGAAAGACTGTCGCCTTCACCCAGACGGCTTTTGCGCTGGCCTTGGTCCCCGTTCTGGCGGTCATCGCGCACTGGCTTGGCAAAGCCGCGGTGTCGACCGCCGCGATTGCCGCGATTCTCGCGCTGGTGCCGACCGCAGCCATCGCCCTCAAGCGCTCGCTGCGGTTCACCGCATTCGCTCTCGCCGTCGCGCTGGTCGGTCAGACCTCGCTGCTCGTTCTGCTGTTCGCCGGCCATCCATGGCAGGTCGAGATGCATTTCTACTACTTCGCGGTGCTCGCGATGTTGTCCGGCCTGTGCGATGTCGCAGTCCTGATCACGGCGGCGGCGTTGATCGCCCTGCATCATCTGAGTCTCAACTACATGCTGCCAATGTCCGTGTTTCCCGGCGGCAGCGACCTCATTCGCGTGATTGTTCACGCGCTCGCCGTCGTGATCGAGACAATCATGCTGGCCGCCTTCACTGTTGCCATTCGCGCAACCTTCGAAAGCGCTGGCAAGGCGCAGAAGGCCTCGGAGGCCGCAGCCGCCGAATTATCGCAGATCGGCAGCCGCCGAGAGGAAGAGCTCGCCGCCACAACCCGGCGCGCCGAACACATGCGTTCGCTGCTCAACAGTTTCAAAACAGCGATCGAGAGTTCGACGTCGATCCTGCATTCCGCGTCGCAAACGCTGCAATGCGACGCCGAGAACCTCGACAAGGCCGCGACGCAGGCCAGCGCCCAGGCGCAGAAGGCATCATCGTCCGCACAACGCGCGACGCATATGGTTCAGAACGCGGCCTCAGCAGGCGAGCACCTCGCCAGTTCGATCGCCGATGTTGGCCGCAACGCGGCGCGCTCCTCGGAACTCGCCGCGGCGGCGGTCGAAGAGACCATTCGCACCCGCTCCATCATCGACAAACTTGCCGTCGCGACCGGAGAAATCGGCAATATCACCGATCTGATCAACTCGATCGCTGCGCAGACGAACCTTCTGGCGCTCAACGCCACCATTGAGGCCGCGCGCGCCGGCGAGGCCGGCCGTGGCTTTGCCGTCGTCGCTCAGGAGGTCAAGGCATTGGCGGGTCAGACGACGCGCGCCACCGAAGAGATCGCGCGTTCGGTCGATGCGATGCGCACCGAAACCGAGCTATCCGTTGCGGCGATCTCGGCGATCTCCGAAACCATCCGCGAACTCGACGAGTTCTCGGCGCGCATCGCCAGTTCGGTCGAGGAGCAGGCGGCGACGTCGCAGCAGATCGCGAACAGTGGCAGCGCCGTTACCGACAGTGTCGGGCAGGTCGGCAGCGCGATCGTCGAGATCGAAGGCGTTGCGGTCGAGGCGTCGCGGGCGGCAACCAAGGTCAATTCGGCCGCGATGGGCGTCACCGATCAGACCAAGGTGATCCGCGAGCAGGTCCACCGGCTCGCCAACGATATCCAGGCGATTCCGGCGTAACCTCAGGCCGTATCGCCGAGATAGCTTTTCCAGATTGGCGCTTCGCCAAGCGTGCCGACGAACGCGCGGTGCGCCGCGACTTCCGCCTCGGTCAGCCGCGGCTTGAGCGGTGCCGGCCGCGTGCGCAGCGTGCCGCCGCCGGCACCACCGACGACGATAGTGCTCGGCGATACACTCTCGGCGAGGCCGAGCGAGGCCTGTCGGCCGCCGAGCAATTCGAGATAGACCTCAGCGAGGATCTCGGCGTCGAGTAGAGCGCCGTGCTTGGTGCGGCGGGAGTTGTCGATGCCGTATTTGGAGCAAAGCGCATCGAGATTGTAGGGGCCGGCCGAATGCTTGCGGCGCGCCAGCGCCAAGGTATCGACCAGACGCTCGCGCGCGATCAGACCGCGCTTGACCAGCTTGAGCTCGGCGCAGAGGAATTTGTGATCGAATTCGGCGTTGTGAATGACCAGGGGCGTGTCGTCGCCGATGAAGGCCATGAACTCGTCGACGATTTCGTGAAACCGCTTGTGCTGGCTGAGGAACTCTGCCGACAGGCCATGGACGTTGAACGCCTCGAACGGCATGTCGCGTTCGGGATTGATGTAGGCGTGAAACGTTAATCCGGTCGGGATGCGGTTCAGCAGCTCGACGCAGCCGACTTCGACCAGGCGATGGCCCTGGTTGGGATCGAGGCCGGTGGTTTCGGTATCGAGGACGATTTCACGCATCAGGATTCGGTCGCCGACTCAGAAGTCTTTGCCGGCATTGTACGCACACGGGCGAGAATTTCACGCACCTGTTGCCGGGCGGCATCAAAGCCGCGCGATGTATCCACGATGAAATCGGCGCGCCGGCGCTTCTCGGCATCGGGCGTCTGCTTGGCCAGGATCGCCAGGAACCGCTCTTCGCTCATGCCGGGCCGCGCCAGCACGCGCTCGCGTTGGACCTCCACCGGTGCCGACACCACCACCACGGCGTCGCAGCGCTTTTCGCCGCCAGTCTCGAACAGCAACGGTATATCCAGCACGGCGACATCGGCGCCGGCCTTCCTCGAACTGGCCAGGAACTCGTCGCGCTTCTGCGCCACCAGCGGATGGACGATCTGTTCCAGGCGCTTGATTGCTTCCGGATGGCCGATCACCTGCGCGCCAAGCCTGGCGCGATCGACCTTGCCGCCGGCCGTCGTGCCGGGAAAAGCCGCTTCGATCAGCGACGTCGCTTCGCCTTCATAAAGGGCATGGACCACTGCGTCGGCGTCCTGCACCGGCACGCCTTCCTCGGCGAACATCTTCGCGGTCGCCGTCTTGCCCATGCCGATCGAACCGGTGAGACCGAGAACGAACATAGCTCCTCTCTCACCCGTTCACGTAGCCGCTGTCGCGCAGATATCTGAGCAACGGCAGCATGGGAAGGCCGAGGATGGTGAAGTAATCGCCTTCGACGCGCTCGAACAGATGAATGCCGATACCCTCGAGCTGATAGGCACCGACGCTGGTCAGTGCGCTATCGGCGGTCATCTCCAGGTATTCTTCGAGGAAACGATCGGAGAAATCGCGCATCGTCAGCCGTGCGGTATCAACCATGTCGAACAACACTTCACCGTCGCGCACCAGCGCGATCCCGGAGTGCAGTTCGTGGGTGCGGCCGCGCAAGGTGCGCAACTGCGTTGCGGCATCGTCGCGATTGACCGGCTTGGTCAGGCGCGTCGTGCCGCGCGCCAGGGTCTGGTCGGCGCCAAGCACGATATGGCCCGGCATCTGCGCCGACACCGCTTTCGCCTTGGCTTGTGCGAGCAGCCGCGCCGCCGCCTGCGCGTCGCTGACATTGGCGTCGCGTTCGACCGCGCGTTCGTCAATCTGCGCCGCACGAATGCCGAAGCGCAGGCCGGACGCGGCCAGCAGCTTGCCGCGAATATCGCTTTTCGAGGCCAGCACCAAAGGGTTCGGTGCAATCCAAAGAGGCATGAGTCTCTTTCTAGGTCGCCGGACGGCGGCGCCGTTCCACCAATAGTTTCATGACCGCGGCGGCTGTCTCTTCGATTGAGCGCCGAGTCACGTCGATCAGCGGCCAGCCGTGCCGAGTGCAGAGACGGCGCGAGAACGCGATCTCCTCGGCCACCGCCGCCTTGTCGATATAGAGATCGTCGTCGCGGTGCGCCTTGAGGCCGAGCAGCCGGTTCTCGCGGATCTGCACGATGCGCTCCGGACTGGCGAACAGCCCGACGACCAGCGGCCGCGTCAGCTTCTCGACCTCCGGCGCCACCGGCACACCCGGCACCAGCGGCACATTGCCGGTCTTGACGCCGCGGTTGGCGAGATAGATCGAGGTCGGCGTTTTCGAGGTGCGCGAGACCCCGATCAGCACTACGTCGGCCTCCTCGAGCCCGGCGACATGCTGGCCGTCGTCATGCATCATCGTGTAGTTCAGCGCGTCGATGCGGTGGAAATATTCGGCGTTGAGCACGTGCTGGGCGCCGGCGCGGTGGATCGTTTCGGCGCCGAGATAGGACTGGAACAAGCGCAGGATCGGCCCGAGTACCGACATGCAGGGCAGGCCGAGATCGCGGCACTTAGCTTCCAGAAGCTGGATGAGGTCTTCCTCGAGGAGCGTATAGAGGACGAGACCGGGCGCTTCGGAGATTTCGGCCAGCACGTGGTCCAGCTGCTTTTTCGAGCGTACCATCGGATAGAGATGCTCGACGGGCGCAACATTGGCGTATTGCGCGGCCGCCGCGCGGGCGACCGTGATCAGGGTTTCGCCGGTCGCGTCGGAAACCAGATGTAGGTGAAAGTAGCCTGTGTCGGACATCGGGAAAGCGGCCGAACGTAATGTGGATTGGCGGGGATGAATCCGCCCGCGGAACCGTCATGTAAGCGGGCGCGGCGGGACAGGTCAATTTTTGTCCACATCGCTCAGGATGGGAGACAGTTTGGCGCCCTGTTGGAAGAATGGACGGCGATGTGAACGATGGTCTGGGGATAGGTGGGGATAAGGTGCTAAATAGGGCGATAACGGCGGTTCTGGTGGGGACAAAGCCGGCGCCGGTCAGAATGGGAATCTGGACGAAGCGTGCCACGGCGGTGGACAGATTGTTGACTGCGAGTCATGAGTCCAATCGACAGCGTAACAATAACTACAGCGAAGCTATTAAGAGTCTTTTAGGAAGATGCCCGTGACGCCGGACCCTGTGGGGACAAAACCTCTTCTTCGTGTTCTCGAGGGCCGCCGCGAAGAGATTCCTCCGATCTGGATGATGCGGCAGGCTGGCCGGTATCTCCCCGAATACCGCCAGGTTCGCGAAAAGGCCGGCGGCTTCCTCGATCTCTGTTTCAATCCCGAACTGGCCGCCGAAGTAACGCTGCAACCCGTGCGCCGGTTCGGCTTCGATGCCGCGATTTTGTTTTCCGACATCCTGGTGATGCCGCTGGCGCTCGGCCGCAAGGTCGAATTTCTCGCCGGCGAAGGGCCCAAGCTCGAGCCGATGAGTGACGCCGCGGCGTTGAAGGGCTTGCGCGAGCGCATCGATCCCGATGTGCTGGCGCCAGTCTACGAGACAGTGCGCCGGGTCAAGGCCGGGCTCGACGACAAAACAGCGCTGATCGGCTTCTGCGGCGCTCCCTGGACCGTGGCGACCTACATGGTGGCCGGTGAAGGGACATCCGATCAGGCGCCGGCCCGCCTGTTCGCCTATCGCGATCCGGAGAACTTCAAGCGCATCATCGACCGTCTGGTGCAGGGCTCGATCGAATATCTGGTCGGCCAGCTCAAGGCCGGCGCCGATTGCGTGCAGATTTTCGATACTTGGGCCGGCATTCTGCCGCCGGAACAGTTCGATCTCTGGTGCATGCAGCCGACTGAAAAGATCGTGGCCGGTGTGCGCGCTCAGGTTCCCGGCGCCAAGATTATCGGCTTTCCGCGTGGCGCCGGCGCGATGGCGCTGCCTTACGTCGAGATCACAGGCGTCGATGCCGTCGGGCTCGACTGGTCGTTCCCGCGCAGCCTGGCGCACGACATCCTGCAGCCGCGGGTTCCGGTGCAGGGCAATGTCGATCCGTTGGCGCTGCTCGCCGGCGGCGAGGCGCTGGATCGCGAGGTCGATGACGTGCTGACGCTGGCCGACCAGCCGCTGATCTTCAATCTCGGCCATGGCATTTTGCCGGCGACGCCGATCGAGCACGTCGAGCGCATGCTGAAGCGAGTGCGGGGATAACGGGGCTATCATCCTTTGAGGCGCGCAAGAGCGCGCACCTCAGGATGACGGTCTGGCTCCGTTGCGCTAGAGCCAACCCACGTCATCCTGAGGCGCAAGGGCGAAGCCCGAGCCTCGAAGGATGGCGTGCCCGAAGGATCGACGAATGTATCTCTGGATCAAAGCCCTGCACATCATCGCCGTCATCTCGTGGATGGCCGGAATGCTCTATTTGCCGCGGCTGTTCGTCTATCACGCCGGTTTCGAGGCGGGTTCGCCGCAGGCCAAGACCTTCGAGGTGATGGAATATCGCCTGCTGCACTACATCATGACGCCGGCCATGGCGGTGGCCTGGATCGCCGGCATCGCCCTGATCATCCAGGGCGGCTGGCTGACCGCAGGCTGGCTGCACGCCAAACTGACCGCGGTCGTGATCATGAGCGGGCTGCACGGTTTCCTGAGCCGGTGCCAGCGGGATTTCGCCGCCGGGCGCAACCGGCGCGATGCAAAATTCTATCGTATTATCAATGAAGTACCGACACTTCTCCTGATCTTCATTGTCATCATGGTGGTGGTGAAGCCGTTCTGACGCTTAACCAGCGTCGGCGATCTGGAAGCTCCAGACAGGGGCGGCCCCTTGCGCGAAGGACTGGGCTCGCTTATTTTCTGCTTATCCCACCGAACGCAGGCGGATGCAGTCGCGTTACCGGTCCCGAACAGTTCGGAACGGTAACAGCCTCGGGCCCCCGGGACCTCTTCCTAAAAAGCCCCGCGTCACTCCAAACCTGCGATCTCACTCCCACTATCGGCCAGCTCTAGCCCGGATTCCGAAGGGTGAGGTGGCCTCCCAAGGATACTTACCCGCATGCGGGAAATGAAACTCCAGGACCTCAAGTCCAAAACCCCCGCCGAACTTCTCTCTTTCGCGGAAGAGCACCAGGTCGAGAACGCATCAACGCTGCGCAAGCAGGAACTGATGTTCGCGATCCTGAAGCAGCTCGCCGCCCAGGAGATCGAGATCATCGGCGAAGGCGTCGTCGAAGTCCTGTCCGACGGCTTCGGCTTCCTGCGCTCGCCGGAATCGAATTACCTGTCCGGGCCCGACGACATCTACGTCTCGCCGTCGCAGATCCGCCGCTTCGGCCTGCGCACCGGCGACACCGTCGAGGGCCAGATCCGCTCGCCCAAGGAAGGCGAGCGCTACTTCGCGCTGCTCAAGGTCAACACGATCAATTTCGAGGACCCCGAGAAGGCGCGCCACAAGATCAACTTCGACAACCTGACGCCGCTCTATCCGGACGAGCGGCTGAAGATGGAACACGACGATCCGACCAAGAAGGATCTGTCGGCCCGTGTCATCGACATCGTCGCTCCGATCGGCAAGGGCCAGCGCGCCCTCGTCGTGGCGCCGCCGCGCACCGGTAAAACCGTGCTGCTGCAGAACATCGCCCACGCCATCACCGCCAACCATCCGGAATGCTATCTGATCGTTTTGCTGATCGACGAGCGTCCGGAAGAAGTCACCGACATGCAGCGCTCGGTGAAGGGCGAGGTGGTGTCCTCGACCTTCGACGAACCGGCGACGCGCCATGTCGCGGTGGCCGAAATGGTCATCGAAAAGGCTAAGCGCCTGGTCGAACACGGCCGCGACGTCGTCATCCTGCTCGATTCGATCACCCGCCTCGGCCGTGCCTACAACACCGTGGTGCCGTCCTCCGGCAAGGTGCTAACCGGCGGCGTCGACGCCAACGCCCTGCAGCGGCCGAAGCGCTTCTTTGGCGCCGCGCGCAACATCGAGGAAGGCGGCTCGCTCACCATCATCGCCACGGCGCTGATCGACACCGGCAGCCGCATGGACGAAGTGATTTTCGAAGAGTTCAAGGGCACCGGCAACTCCGAACTCATTCTCGACCGCAAGGTCGCGGACAAGCGCACCTTCCCGGCGATCGACATCACCCGCTCGGGCACGCGCAAGGAAGAGCTGCTGGTCGAGCCGGCCGTGCTCAAGAAGATGTACGTGCTGCGCCGCATCCTCAACCCGATGGGCACGATGGACGCGATCGACTTCCTGCTCGACAAGCTGCGCAACACCAAGAGCAACGGCGAGTTCTTCGAGAGCATGAACACTTAAAACCGCTGCGCAGCGCATGAATGAAAGACGGCCGGGCCAACGCCCGGCCGTTTTCTTTTGCCGCTTAGTCAGAATGAAGAAGGAGACCGCCCGCGGCTGGCGGACGATCTCCGTCGTCAACCGGCTGGAGGGGATCCACGGCCGGTTGAAGCCTTTGCTCTATCGCGTTTCCGGACGGCGAACCGGTTTCCGCTTCGCCTGGAAACGCTCTAGCGGCGGGTCATCCACTGGCCGTCGAGCATGCGCTCGCCGATTTCGCGTTCGACACTGTCGGTCAGCCGGTAGCCGCGGCGCGCGATGTAGGCATTGACGCTGCGCTGGGCGTGACGCTCGCGCGATTCGAACAGGGTCTCGTAAAGCCGGCGCAGCAGGCCCGGCTTCCGCGGCGTTTCGGCCGCGGCCGGTACGGCAATGATCTGAAATCCGGCTGGATGTGCGATGGTCATGGTGCGGTCTCCCGGGGTTGCGGGGCCAAAACTTGAGGTGGCCTCATCCATGGATGCCAATTTCGGCCTGAAATGCCGCTTTGACAAAGGATAAGGTCTCAGCCGACAGTTGAGAGAAGCTCAACTATCCGCTGACGCGACCCGATGCTGCGAAGTGGCGCTCCATGGCCCGCCGGGTCGCCACCGTCTCGTCCCGGTCGTCGGCCGCCACGTCGGCCCAGGTCAGCACGGCGCCATGCGGCACCGCGCGCGTCAGCTTGAGGTGATGCGCCAGCCCGATCGGCAAGGCGCCGATGGCGAGGCTGTGTGCGGCCGGCATCAATCGTCCCCACACCGTGTAGCCGCCCTCGCCGTCGAGCATGTCGCCGGCGCGCAGATCGCGCTTGGCCACGGCGACGGCATCGCCGCGAAAGCCGACCGGCTGGCCGGTGGCTTCGCCGCGCAGCGCCGCCGACAGCACCGAGATGTTCAATTCGAGTCCGATGAGGTGATACGGCTTGTACATTGCCGCGTATCGCCCCGAAGCGTCGGTCTTCAATCCGTATTGCCGGAAGCAGGCGGCGGCGTAATCATTCGGCGCTTCGAGCACGACATAGACGCCCCAGCGCAGGTCGCGAAACACTGGCCGCCCATCGCGCTCGAGCGACGACACGACCTCGACCATGCCCGGCTTGCTGAGAATGCCGCCGGCGCTGGTGGGCCGCAGCACATGAGGCAGGTCGTCGACGCCGCAGGGCGGAAAGGCGAGGCCCTCGTCCGGCACATCCAGGCCTGTCGCGTTGGCGATGGCCGCCATTTCGATGGCCGACTTGGTGCCGTCGAGAAAGGAATTGAACATCTGCGGATTCATGCCGGCGGCCTGCGCCTCCTGCGGCGTCAGGCCGTAGTGGCTCCACACATCGTCCGGCGTCACGTCGTGATAGGTCGGCAGATACTTCGTGCCCTTGCCGGCGGCGACGACGTGAAAGCCGGTGGCGCGCGCCCAGTCGACCATCTCGGCGGTGAGCGCCGGCTGGTCGCCATAGGCGAGCGAATAGACGACGCCGGCGCGCCGCGCTTCCTCGGCGAGCAGCGCACCGGCCAGCACGTCAGCCTCGACATTGACCATGACGATATGGCGCCCGGCCGCGATGGCGGCGCGCGCATGGCGGATGCCGGCGGCCGGATGGCCGGTGGCTTCGATCACCACCTCGGCTTGCGTCTCCGCGATGGCGCCGATGCCGTCGTCAGTGAACGAGGTCGCCGCAATCCGGTCTTGGCTCCAGCCGACGGCGCGGCAGGCCGCGCGCGCCAGGTCGGGCGACAGGTCGGCGATCGCTGCGACCTCAAGGCCCGGCGTATGCGGCACCTGCGACAGGAACATGGAGCCGAACTTGCCGGCGCCGATCAGCACCACGCGCACGGGACGGCCCTCCGCGTGGCGGCGGTTTAACAACTGATGCAGGTTCATGGCTGTCTACGCCGCCTGCCTTTGCGCTCGCGCCAGGCGCAGCAGGGCGTCGTCATCGACCGTCTCGATCGGCGCGAAGTCCTGATGCGCGATGAACTCCGGCCGCGTCGGTTTGCGGATGTAATTGGAGACGGCATTGAGCGTCAGGTAGACGATCTTGCGCGGGTACGGCGTGATGTTGCCGGCCGAGCCGTGCACCAGATTGCCGTGGAACATGAGCATGCTGCCGGGCTTGCCGGTCGGCGCGACGATGCCGCCTTCGTTGACGAGGCGCGTCACCGTCTCTTCGTCGAGCGTCCACAGCGGGTAGGACGTCGTCTCTAGATCGTGCGATGCCTGAAGATCGCCGGCGAGGTGACTGCGCGGCACCAGCATCAGCGGCCCATTGATCGGCATGACCTCGTCGAGGAAGATCGAGATGTTCATGGCGCGCGGCTCGGGCATGCCGTCGTCGCGCTTCCAGGTGCCGTAATCCTGGTGCCACTGCCACACCGCGCCGGTGAAGGCCGATTTGGCGTTGATCTTGTACTGATGCATGTAGACGCGTTCGCCGAATACCTGCTCGACCGGATCGATCATGCGCGGATGCGCACCGAGCAGGCGGAAGGCTTCGTTGTACTTGTGGGCGGCGAAGGCGGTGCGCGGTGCGCCGCTTTTTTCGCGCCAGACCTCCGGACGGTTTTCGTCGTAGATCGAGACCGCTTCGCGCCGCAGGAGATCGACCTCCTCCGGCGTGAACAGCTCCGGCAGCAACAACCAGCCTTCGGTATGGAATTGATCGATCTGCTCCTGGGTCAGCTTCATCGTTTCCTCCTTCGCTTTTTGGTTGTTTGATCGTCAGGCCGCTTGTTCGAGCGATCTCAGCCTTTCTTCGGTTGTCCGCCCGGCGACGAACGCATGCGCTTGCGCGGCGGCTTCGGCCTGTGGGGCCGCGCCGGTCAGTACATGTTTCGCGATCGTGCGGTGTTCGGCCCAGGCGCGCGTGCGATAGTCAGCATCCGTCAGCACCGCGGCCATCGAACGGCGCAGATGCGGCCATTGCGGGCCGGCCATTTCTTCGATCGCCGGATTGCCCGACAGGCGATAGAGCGCGCGATGAAAATCGAGATCGAGGGCGATGAGATCGCTCAGCGGCGTTTGCGCACCGATCTTGTCGCCGGCGGACAGCGCGGCTTCGAACACGCCGCGGCTCGCCGCGTCGAGCGGGGCGCGCTCCGCCGCCAGCCGTGCCGCCAGCGCGTCGAGCGCGCCGCGCACCTCATAGAGCTGGCGGATGCGCACGGCATCGAGCGGCGTCACCTGGAAACCCTTGCGCCCGCTTTCGACGACCAGGCCTTGCCGGTGCAACAGATGCAGTGCGTGGCTGACCGGCTGGCGCGACACGCCGAGTTTTTCCGCGAGCGCCTGCTGGCGGATGCGATGACCGGGCTTCAGCGAGTGATCGACGATCGATTCCAGGATGCGGTCGTAGACCTGCTGAATCAGATTCGGGGCGACGGTCAGCGGAATCATGACGAGCAACCGTGTTGGAATTCCGAATTCCAAAAGACTGCGCCTCGATACCGTGACTGTCAAACTGTCTTACTTGGCCTCGGCCGGATGCGTCGGGGCCGGGGCTTTGACTCTTGAGCTGGCTTCGACCCGTAGCGCGGCCAGATTCGGGAAGACCGCTTGTTGACAAAGGACAATTCCCGGGCGGACAGTTGAGCGAGGTTCAACCATGGCCATGCCCCCGCTGTCCGCTTTGCGCGCCTTCGAGGCCGCGGCCCGTCACCTCAGCCTGACCCAGGCGGCGGGCGAATTGAACGTGACGCCCGGGGCGCTGAGCCACCAGATCCGCGGCCTCGAAGATCTTCTCGGCGTGAAGCTGTTCGAGCGCCGCGTCCGCTCGATCGCGCTGACGAGCGCGGGCAAGCAGCTCTATCCCGGCCTGCAAACCGGCTTTGCCCATATCCGCGAAGCGGTCGCCAGCCTCGATACCGCGCATGCCGCGCACATCCTCGTCGTCAGCACGTCGCCCGGACTGACGGCGAAATGGCTGGCGCCGCGCCTCTACCGGTTTGGCTCGGCTCATCCCGAGATTGATGTGCGGATTTCATCGACCTCGGCCAACGCGAATTTCGCCACCGACGGCATCGATCTCGCCGTGCGCAATATGCCGGTCGACCCGGCGCCCGATTCGGCGCTCGAGTTCGAGAAGCTGGTCGATATCACTTACATTCCGGTTTGCAGCCCGCGTCTGCTCGAGAGGTTCGGTCCGGCGAAGGACGCGCGCGATCTTGCGCGCCTGCCGCTGATCCATGACGAGTCGCTCGCGGCGCGCGGCGCGAGCCCGAGCTGGGAAAAGTGGTTCAAAGCCACCGGCGTCGACGACGTCGATCTCCGGCGCGGCCTTCGCTTCAACAGCGCCGACCACGCGCTCGATGCCGCGGGCGAAGGCGCCGGCGTGCTGCTCTCGCACGACATTCTTGCCTACGAAGATCTGCGCAACGGGCGGCTCGTTATTCCGGTGAAGTTCGGCTTGCCGGCTGGGCGGACGTTCAGTCTGGTATGGGCCAAAGGCCGCAAGCCGAGTCTCGCCGCACAGAATTTTCGCCGCTGGATCAAGCAAGAGGCCGACGCACTCGATTGGCGCGGCATCAGAGGTCAATGACAGCCTCGCGCGAGCGCCCAAAAGTTGGGCGGGTTTGCCTTTATTTCATGCGGGCGTTTCGCATTTGCGAAAAGGAATTTGAAACCATATTCGGGCGAATTTGACGGCTGGATATTTCTCCATCCGAGCCTTTGATGTCAGCCCGCACCCGCAATCGATTGCCGCGACCCGCGCTGTGGATCGCGGCGCCGGTATTCATTGTCTGCGCCGCTGTCCTCGGCGTGTTTCAGATGTCGCAGTCGCCGCTTGCGGCGCTTGCGGTGGCGCTTGGTGGCGCGCTGCTGGTCGGCATGTATGCCGACGGTCGGCTGGCCGCGGTGATCGGCGCCATCAGCGCCATTGCGGGCGGCGATCGCTACACCAGTTTGCCTGAGACGATCGGCGACGGCGCCATGCAGAGTTTCGGCGCGACCGCCAATCGGATCCGGACCGCCCTGATCGAGGCGGATACCGTGTCGGTCGATCAGAACCGTCGCGAAACAGAAGCGCGGCTGCATCACGCCGGCCGTCATTTCTTCACCGGCAACTTCCGCCGCGCCGTCGACGACGTCGTCAGCGCCTTCACCCAGGCGGGCGAGCGTATTCGTGGCACCGCCGGCGAGCTCACCAAGACCAACCGGCTGATGGCGCAGCAGGTGACCGCGTCCTCCGACGCTGCCGCGCGCGCCGCCGAGGAAGTGGCCGGTGTTGCCGCCGCCGCGCAGGATGTGCAGGCGCTGGCGGTGGATTCTTCGCGCCAGGTCGAGGCGGCACGCGCCGCCACGCTCCGCACCGTCACCGAGCTGACGCGCGCCGACGAGACCATGCGCAATCTTGGCCTTGCCGCCGGCCGTATCGAGCAGGTCATCAAGCTTATCCAGGCGATTGCGCAGCAGACGTCGCTGCTCGCGCTCAACGCCACCATCGAGGCGGCGCGCGCCGGCGAATCCGGGCGCGGCTTTGCCGTCGTCGCCGCCGAGGTGAAGGAGCTGTCGCGCCGCACCGAACAGGCGACCCGCGAGGTCTCGACGCAGGTGCACGACATCCAGGCCGCGGTCGACGAAGCCGCCGCCGCCATCGTTGCCGTCGATCAGAGCGTCGCCGCCATGAGCCACGTCAACGAGAACGTGACGCGGCTGATGGAGCAGCAGATCACCAAGCTCGATCGCATCGGTACCGACGCGCACAAGGTCGCGGCGATGGTCGGCGGGGCGCTGCCGGGCATCCGCTCGGTGGTCGCCGACGTCGCCGATGCCGGCGATGCCGTGCTCGCCACCGCCGATGATCTGCTGACGCGGGCGCAATCGCTGACCGCCTCGGTCAGCCGTTATTTCTCGGATCTCGATCACGGCTCGATCAAGGTCGGCGTGCTGCATTCGCTGTCCGGCACGCTCACCGCCAGCGAGCGGCCGCTGCAGCAGCTGCTGGTGATGATGATCGAGAAGCTCAACGAAACGGGCGGCCTGCTCGGCCGCCCGGTCGAAGCCGCGATCATGGATCCGCGCTCCGACGCGGAGGCCTATGCCGGCCAGGCCGAGGCGCTGCTCAGCGAGCACCAGGTCGCGGCGATCTTCGGCTGCTGGACCTCGGCCTCGCGCAAGGCGGTGCTCCCGGTGCTGGCCAGGCACGACGGGTTGCTGTTCTATCCCAGCCAGTACGAAGGCGAGGAGCAGTCGCCGCACGTCATCTACACCGGCGCGACTCCGCAGCAGCAGGCCCTGCCCGCGGTCGATCACCTGATCGGCCTCGGCCGCCGCCGCTTCTTCCTCGTCGGTACCGACTACGTCTATCCGCGCACGACCAACGCGATCATCCGCAATTATCTCGAAGGCGCGCACGGCATCGGCGAAGCCGCGGTCGACGAGCTCTACACGCCGTTCAATGAGACGAGCTGGCGCGAGACGGTGCAGCGCATCCGCAAGTTCTGCGGCAAGGATGGCGCCATCGTCGCGACCTTGTCGGGCGATTCCAATGTCCACTTCTTCCGCGAGCGCGCGCGGCAGGGCCTCGATGCCGACATCCTGCCGGTGATGAGCCTGTCGCTGGGCGAGGCGGAAATGCCGGCGCTGCACGAGCGCAACCTGATCGGCCACATGGTGGCGTGGAATTATCTGCAAACCATCGACACGCCGGAGAACCGCGCCTTCATCGCCGAGTGGCGGCGCTTCACCGGCGACGAGGCCGCCATCACCAACGATCCGATGGAAGCGACCTGGATCGGCTTCCAGCTCTGGACGCAAGGCGTCGCCGCCGCCGGCACCACCGACCCGCGCGCGGTGCGCGCCGCGCTCGCCGGCCGCTCGATCCGCGCGCCCTCGGGCTTCGACGTGCGGCTCGATCCCGTGAACCAGCATCTGCACAAGCCGTCGGTGATCGGCCGCATGGATGCGAAGAACGTGATCTGGCCGGTGCGTATCAGCGACGGCCTGATCGCGCCTGAGCCATGGAGTTCGTGGCTGGCGAAGAGCGAGATGAAGCGCGCGAGCTAGAACTTGGCCGCGGCGACCTTCGGTCCCCGCGCCGAAAGCCTTTGCGCGAATGACGGGTCGGGCACGCACAGCGCCGCCTTGTCGTGTTCGGCCTGTTTGCAGTCGCTGAGGTGCGAATAGCCGCAGCGAACCTGCGAGCCGGACTTGTCCTTGAAACCGCACCATTCGCCGGCGTGAACGGCGGTGAGCGATGCGCCGGCCAGACTGGCGGCGACGGCGAGGCGGAGCAAGACACGCATCGTGTAATTCCCTGTCACGCGCCCCGCTGCGGATGGGAATTGTTCGCGGGCTTCAAGCCAATATCAAGGCAATGGCGGCCGACCGATCAATTTGACGGTGCAGCGCCCTGCATGCCCCTCACCGCCTCCGCGATCCTGCCCGGCTCCGTCACCGGCAGCGAGCAGCGCTCGCCGACGCAAACGAAGGCGGCGCTGCCCTGAGCCGCCTTCACTTTGGCTTGCGCCGGATGCGACGGCGGCAGTGCTTCCGGTGACGATGCGCGCAAAACAATTCGAGAAAGATGCGGCAGCTTCAGCGCTTCCTGCGCGAAGGTCTCCGCGTCCGCTCCGGTGCAGACGATCTCGGCGGCGCGCAGCCGGAAGTCGAGCGCGTTGAGCAGCGCGACATGGCCGAACAGGTTCTGCGCCGCGGTGGCGAGAATGCCCTCGAGCAAGGCGTCGGCCTGCGCCCGCCATTGGTCGTTGCCGGTCAGCGCCGCGAGCCGCACCAGATTTTCGGCGGCGAGCGAGTTCGGATTCGGCGTCGCGTCGTCATTGGTCGCGGCGGGGCGCACCACCAGGCCTTCGGCGTCGTCGGCGGTGAGGAAATAGCCGCCATTGCTCGGGTTGGCGTAATGGCGGTCGAGGGCGTGCTGCCAGACCAAAGCCTGATGCAGATAGGCGGCGTCGCCCGTCGCCTCGTTCAGCGCCAGCGCCGCGCGGATCATGCCGGCGAAATCGGAGGCCAGCCCCGGAAACAGCAGTCTGCCGGCGCGCCAGGAGTGCCCCAGGCGGTCGCCTTGTCGCATGTTATTGGCAATGAAATCAAAGGCTTGCTGCGCAAAAACAAGCCAGCCGGGCTGCCCGAAAGCGCTGGCGGCATGCGCCAGGGCGGCAATCATCAACCCGTTCCAGTCGGCCAGCACCTTGTCGTCGAGGCCGGGCCTGATCCGTTTGTCCCGCTCTTTCAATAACTTACCGCGCAACATGGCCAGCCGCGCCTCGTCCGGCGGCGGTGACCCCTCGGCCCCCATGTTGCGCGGTAAGTGCCTGAGGCGGTTGAGGATGTTGTGGCTTTCGAAGTTGCCTTCCTCGCTCACGTCATACTGCGCTGCAAAATAATCGGCGTCCGCGCCCAGCAGGTCGCGTATTTCCTGCAGCGACCAGACATAGAACTTGCCCTCCTCGCCCTCTGAATCGGCGTCGAGCGAGGATGAGAAGGCTTTGGTTTCATTGATCATTTCCCGCTGCAGCCAGCCCACGGTCTCGATCGCGCGGGTGCGAAACAGCGGATTTTTGCTGCGGGTCCATGCTGCAGCAAGAAGGTCGAGGAGCTGGGCGTTGTCGTACAGCATCTTCTCGAAATGCGGCACCAGCCAGCGCTCGTCCACCGAGTAGCGGGCGAAGCCGCCGCCGAGGTGGTCGTAGATACCGCCTTCGCAAATATGGGCCAGCGTGAAGTCGGTGAGGTCGAAGAAGCGCGAGTCGCCGCCGCGGTCGCCGGCCCGCCACAGCATTTCGTAGAGCGAGGCCTGCGGGAATTTCGGCGCGCCGCGCAGCCCGCCATTGCCGGTGTCGAAGGCGTTGCCGAGCTGCCTGGCCGCGGCGTCGAGCTCCTTGAGGCCGATGGTGACTTTGCCCTCGGGCCGCGCCGCTTCGCCCAGCCGCGCCAGGAGCGCGGCGCGGTTCTGCTCGATCTTGGCCGGCTCCTCGCGGAACAGCCGCGACACCTCGCGCAGGATGTCGGTGAAGGCCGGCCGGCCGAACTTCGACTCCTTGGGAAAATACGTGCCGCCCCACACCGGCTCGCCGGCCGGCGTCAGGAACATGGTGAGCGGCCAGCCGCCCTGCTCGCCGAGCAGATGCAGCGCGTTCATGTAGATCTGGTCGATGTCCGGGCGTTCCTCGCGATCGACTTTGATGTTGACGAACAGTTCGTTCATCACGCGCGCGGTGGCCTCGTCCTCGAAGCTCTCATGCGCCATCACATGGCACCAGTGACAGGCGGCGTAGCCGACCGACAGCAGGATCGGCCGGTTCGAACGCTTGGCTTCTTCAAGCGCGTCCGGCCCCCACTGCCACCAGTCCACCGGATTGTGCTGATGCTGCAGCAGATAGGGCGACGTGGCCTGAGCGAGGCGGTTGGTGTGCTGTGAGTTCGGTGCTGTCATCAGCTTAAGCTAACAACGCTGCGCGGATGAACAAGCGTTGATCGTCATTCCGGGACGCCCCGACGCTCGCGCTACGCGCGCCCCGGAATGACGCAGAAACTCACTTCACCCGCTGCCACGTCTCGCCGCGGCACAGCACCATGGCGACGCAGCCCTTGAGGTTGAGCGCATTGGCGCTTTCCAGCGTCACGACGCCGGAATAGGTCTTGCCGGATTCGACGTCGAGCAGATCGCCCTTCCAGGTGTTGTCGCCGGATTTTGTCGCGCCCTTCATGATGACTGTGCCGATTTCCTTCTTGCGGGCTTCGTCCTTCACCGCGGCGACCCGCGCGCATAATTTGCCGCCGCAGGCATAGAAGCTCACTTGGCTGCCGGTCGAGGGCCGCACCCATGTGCCGTAGGGTTCGGCCGCCTGCGCGACAGCGGTCAGCAGGAACAGCGAAGACAGCGCGCCGAGCCACGACGCGATCGTGACGATCCTGGTCATCGTTTCCTCCTCCTGTTTGTCGTTGCCTTCAGTCTAGCAGGAAAACAACAGCCGTTTGAAAGTGTGCCGCGCACAATCGGTTGCGCGTTGCGGCACGTCTTCTCTTCATCACGCTGCTCGCCTACGATCCGGTTCTGGATGGGATACGGGGGTCGTCATGATGATGAGACTTGTGCTGGCGCTGATGGTCGCTCTTGCGGCGCAAGGCGCGTGGGCGGACGAGACCGTCGATATCGGTGGCTCGAAAGCCGTGCTGCTGAAGCCGGCGGTGCCCAAGGCGAGTGTCATCCTGATGCCCGGCGGCGATGGCGACCTGCAGGCCGGGCCGGGCGGCAGCATCGGCAACCTCAGGAACAACCAGCTCGTGCGCACGCGCGGCGCCTACAAGGCGCACGGCCTCGCCGTGCTGGTGGTCGATTCCGACATCAATCTCGGTGCTGCCATCGAATATATGCGCGCGATCAAAAGCCCGGTGACGGTGATCGCGACCAGCCGGGGCACGCTGCGCGCCGCGAACGGCATTGCCCATGGCGCGCGGCCAGACGCGCTGGTGCTGACGTCGGGCTTCCTGTCGGGCGAGTCGGGTCCCGATCGTAACGTCATGAGTATCCTCGGTTCGCCGGCGCCGTTGCCGCACACCCTTGTCATCCATCATCGCCAGGATGGCTGCCGCTTCACCCAGCCGGCCGGCGTCGAGCCTTTCATCAAATGGGCGGGCGGCAAGGCGCGCGTGGTGTGGCTCGACGGTGGTGAGGCGCAAGGCAATCCGTGCCAGGCCAAATCGCACCATGGCTTTCTGGGACTCGATGGTCGTGTCGTGTCGCTCGCCGCCGGTTTCAGGTGACTGCGCGCGGGTTACTTGACGCGGCTCCAGTTATCGACGCGGCAGAACACCGTCGCGGTGCAGGTTTTGAGGCTCAGGGCGTCGCGGCCATTGAGGGTGACGACGCCGGCAACGTTTTTGCCGCTGTCGAGCTCGAGCATCGTGCCTTCCCACATATTGTGCCCGGTCTTGACCGCACTCTGGATGAGCGGTGCGCCGCTTCTGATCCGCGCGGACTTGTCCCGCGCCTCGGTGACGCGAGCACACAGCTTGTTGTCGCCGCAGGGGTAGAAGCGCGCCTCGATCTGGGCATCGCCGCGCTGCCAGAGGCCGAACGGGGTTGCCGACAGGCTCGGGCCGCTGAGGAGGCCGGTGAAGACGGCAACGATGCTGGAAGCGAGGAGATCGAGCATGGACAACCGATCGCGGGTTAAGCGGGAAACGCCGGATACTGTATCATAACAGCGGCAGAGATTGGCTTCGATGCCAAAGGAAGATGTCGATTTCAGCGGGAGACGGCTCGTGAAGTTCATCAATTCGACGGCGGCGAAGGCTTTGGAGCTGCCGTTCAGCCAGGCCGTTCAGGTGGGCGATGTGCTTTATCTGTCCGGTCAGCTTGGCAACAGGCCGGGCACGCTCGAACTGGTGTCCGGCGGCATGGAAGCCGAGGCACGCCAGACCATGGAGAACATCGGCGCCGTGCTGAAGGAGAACGGTCTTTCGTTTGCCGACGTGTTCAAGGTGACGGTGATGCTGGCCGATATGTCGCAGTGGCCGGCTTTCAACAAGGTCTACGTCGGCTACTTCGATGCCGGCCGCCTGCCCGCGCGCTCGGCTTTCGGCTGCAAGGGCCTGGCGCTCGGTGCGCAGCTCGAACTCGAATGCATGGCGTATTTGGGTGGTAAACGGTAGCCATTAGTTCGGCCGCGGCCGAACCATGTGATCGGGCCGCACCGCTAGGGTGTTTCTCTCAACGGGAGAAGCACCATGATCAAGCGCATGCGCGTCGAACCGATTTCGACTTATCTGGAGCGTTACCGCGGGCGCGGTGTCGCGCATCCGGTCACCGTCGCCAACGGCTTTGTCTATCTGTCGGGCTTGCCGCCATTCGATCCGCAATCCGGTGAAATCAAGCCGGCCTCGTTCGAGCGGCAAAGCGAAATCGTGATGGAGCAGCTCAAGACCTGTCTTGAAGCTGCCGGTTCGTCACTGGCGAGTGTCATCAAGTGCAATGTGTACTGCACACCGGGAGAAGGGCGCTTCGCGACCTTCAATGCGATTTACGATCGCTATTTCCCCGACGACGATCCGTCGCGGATCTTCATGTTCATCCATTCCTGGCCGGGACCATTCGATCTCGAGATCGATTGTGTGGCGGTGGCGCGACAAGACGCTCTCTGACGATCGCTGCTGGCACCGCGGCTCGCGAACGCGCGGCTGGCATGGCGGCCGGCCGCGCCCGATGATGTCTTGACGTCCGGGCGTAACGGGCGTTTGCCTGCATCATCATGTCCGTTGCACGACAGCCCACAATCTTCGCCCTCTCCTCCGGCCGTCCGCCCGCCGCGATCGCGGTGATCCGCATTTCCGGGCCGCGCGCTGCCGCCGCGCTGGAAGCGCTCGGCGTCAACGTGCCGCCGCCGCGCCAGGCCAAGCTGGCCCGCATGCGCGATCCACGGTCCGGCGAGATCATCGACGAAGCGCTGGCGCTGTGGTTTCCCGGGCCGAATAGCGAGACCGGCGAGGACGTCGCCGAATTGCAGGCGCATGGCGGGCCGGCGGTGATCGCCGCGATTCTCGAGGCGCTGGGCTCGATCGACGGCTTGCGCATGGCGGAGCCGGGTGAATTCACGCGGCGCGGCTTCGAGAACGGCAAGCTCGATCTGACGGCGGTGGAGGGGTTGGCCGATCTGGTGGCGGCCGAGACGGAAGGGCAGCGCCGCCAGGCGTTCCGGCAGATGAAGGGCCTGCTCGGCGATCGCGCCGAGACCTGGCGCCAGCGGCTGATCCAGGCGCTGGCTTTGGTCGAAGCGCGCATCGATTTTTCCGACGAAGCGGACGTGCCGGAAGACCTGGTCGGGCCGGCGCTCGCCATTGCACAGGAGCTGCGCGACGAAATCGGCACGGCGCTGGCCGATGGCGGCCGCGGCGAGCGGTTGCGGGAAGGTTTGGTGGTCGCCATCGCCGGGCCTCCAAACGCCGGCAAATCGACCTTGCTCAATCGCCTGGCGCAGCGCGAGGCGGCGATTGTCTCGCCCTACGCCGGCACGACCCGGGACGTGATCGAGGTGCATCTCGACCTCGGCGGCTATCCGATGACGTTGCTCGATACCGCCGGCATTCGCGAAACGGTCGATCCGGTGGAAATGGAGGGGGTTCGCCGCGCGCGGGCCCGCGCCGCCGCGGCCGATCTGGTGCTGTGGCTGACCGACGCGACCGCGCCAGGCGAGGGGGAGCAGGATCCCGGCCTTGGCAGGACCGGCGGGCAGGTGCCGGTCTGGCGCGTTTCGACCAAGATCGATCTCCTCGCGCCGGCCGCCGCGGCTTCGCTGCGCAGCAAAGGGGTGCAGCATTCGGCGACCGGCCCAGTCATGCTGCGCAGCAAAGCGGCTGGGGACGAAGCGGCCGGCTCGGCGGCCCGAATCGACCGGACTGAGCGATCCGATCGGGGCAGGCCGCCCGGAAAAATTGCTACCGCCTCGGACGAGAGTTCTGCTCGCGCGTCTGAGGGCGTTAGCGGTGCCGACCCGGTAGGGGCCTCCTCGGAAGATCGGTCCCGCTCGCAAGTTACGCCGTCAAGGCAAAAGAATGAAGCAAAGGTCACTTCAACGGGCACTTCCAATCCGTCATTGAATTCAGTGCGCTGTAAAGATGAACCTAAATCCGTAACTTCGGATGAATTGGAGTTCATTTTATCGGCGGAAGTGGGCACCGGGGTCGACCAATTGCTCAAGGCGCTGTTCCGGTTCGCGGAACTCCGGCTCGTCGGCGCGGAGCAGGCCCTCGTCACCCGGCAGCGTCATCGCCAAAGTCTTGCTGCAGTGCAACATATTCTGTCCGATGCCCTGATCCGCTTCGGCGGCGCCAAGGGGCAAGGCCAGGAGGAGCTTTTGGCCGAGGAATTACGGCGAGCGGCCGTGGAACTCGGCCGGCTCACCGGACGCGTCGATGTCGAGGACATTCTGGACGTCATTTTCCGGGACTTCTGCATCGGCAAATGACCGGGACGTCCCGATGTTTCACGTGAAACAACCGAGACGTCCGAACATTTTGACCGCTTTCACCCGGTCCGCTAAAGGACGTCCATGTCCGAGGCTTTGGATCACTTCGACGTCGCCGTGATCGGCGGCGGCCACGCCGGCTGCGAGGCCGCGGCTGCGGCGGTGCGCATGGGCGCACGCACCGCGCTGGTGACGCACAAGTTTTGGACCATCGGCGCCATGTCCTGTAATCCAGCGATCGGCGGTCTCGGTAAGGGTCATTTGGTCCGCGAAATCGACGCTTTGGACGGCCTGATGGGCCGGGTCGCCGACCAGGGCGGCATCCAGTTTCGCGTCCTGAACCGTCGCAAGGGCCCGGCCGTTCGAGGGCCGCGCGCCCAGGCCGACCGCAAGCTCTATGCCGCCGCGATGCAGGCCGCGATCCGGATGACGCCGAACCTCCGGGTGATCGAGGCCGAGGCCGACGATCTGGTCGTCAAGGACGACCGCATCGTTGGCGTTCGCTTCGCCGATGGCCGCGAAATTGCCGTCGGGGCGGTGGTTCTGACCACCGGCACCTTCCTCCGGGGCCTCATCCATATTGGAGAGACGCAAATTCCAGCCGGCCGGGTCGGCGAGGCGCCATCGATGGGTCTGTCCCGGACCCTGGAGCGAGCCGGTCTGACCCTCGGCCGCCTCAAGACCGGCACGCCGCCACGTCTCGATGGCTCGACCATCGACTGGAAAGCCCTGGAAATGCAGCCCGGCGACGAGCCGCCGGAGCCATTTTCGGTCCTGACCGAGCGGATCACGACCCCGCAGATCGAATGCGGCATCACCCGGACGACGCCGGCGACCCATCAGGTCATCCGCGCTAACGTCCATCGTTCGCCGATGTATTCCGGCCAGATCGCCTCGACGGGACCGAGATACTGCCCGTCGATCGAGGACAAGATCGTCCGTTTCGGTGAGCGCGACGGCCACCAGATCTTCCTTGAGCCGGAAGGCCTCGACGATTCAACGGTCTATCCCAATGGCATCTCGACGTCGCTGCCGGAGGATGTCCAGAAGGCCATCGTCGCGTCCATCCCGGGCCTGGAAAAGACCCGGATTGTCCGGCCGGGCTATGCCATCGAATACGATTTCGTCGATCCGCGGCAACTGAAGCTGACCCTGGAGACCAAGAAGCTCGCCGGACTGTTCCTGGCGGGGCAAATCAACGGCACCACGGGCTATGAAGAAGCAGCAGCGCAGGGGCTTTTGGCCGGGCTGAACGCCGCGGTGCTGGCCTCAGGCGGCGCGGAGGTCACTTTCGACCGCGCCGAGTCCTATCTCGGCGTCATGGTCGATGACCTGACCACACGCGGGGTCAACGAGCCCTATCGGATGTTCACGTCGCGGGCCGAATATCGCCTGCGGCTGCGGGCCGATAACGCCGACCAGCGCCTCACTGACAAGGGCATTGCCCTCGGCTGCGTTGGCTCCGAGCGTGCCACCTACCACCGCGCAAAACAGGATGCCCTCGACGCGGCCCGTAGCTTCGCCAAGTCGGTCTCTTTGACGCCAAAGGAGGCCGAAAAGCACGGCCTCACCCTCAATCAGGACGGTCAGCGGCGCACGGCGTTCGAACTCTTGAGCTATCCGGCCATTTCCGTCGCCGACCTGGCGCGGATCTGGCCGCAACTCGCCGGCCTCAAGCCAAACATCGCCGAGCAGGTCGAGATCGACGCCAAATACGACGTCTATCTCAGCCGGCAGAACGCCGATATCGAGGCCTATCGCCGTGACGAAGGCTTCGCGCTGCCGGAAAGTCTCGATTACGCGGCGCTTCCTGGCCTCTCCAACGAAGCCAAGCAGAAGCTGATCAAGCACCAGCCACGCACCATCGGCCATGCCGCCAAGATCGACGGCATCACGCCGGCGGCGCTGACGCTGCTCGTTGCTCATGTGAGGCGGGGCCGCGGCAAGAAGCCGGCCGTCCAGTCCGCGTGAGCAATCCGGGGCAGGGCGCGTCCGATCTCGAACGCGACAAGGCGCGCGCGCTGGAGCTCACGCCTGTTTCACGTGAAACACTCAACAAACTCGAGATCTATGTCGCGCTGCTGCTGAAGTGGCAGGCGACGACCAACCTGATCGCACCGTCGACGATCCCGCACATCTGGACCAGACATGTCGCCGACTCGCTGCAATTAACCGAACTGGTCCCGGACGCAACGACCTGGATCGACCTCGGCTCCGGCGGCGGCTTCCCCGCCATTCCGGTCGCCTGCGTGCTCGCCGGCAAACCCGGCGCCATGGTCCACCTGGTTGAGAGCAACGGCAAGAAGGCCGCGTTCCTCCGCGAGGCCATCCGCGCAACCGGGGTGCCGGCGCAAGTCCATGCCGAGCGAATCGAAAAATTTGTCGCTAGTCATGTGAACAGCGTGGATGTGGTGAGCGCCCGGGCGCTCGCCTCCTTGAAAACCCTGTGCGATCAAGCATTTCCTATGATCGAGCGAGGGGCCATTGGCCTGTTCGCCAAAGGACTAGATGTAGAGGCTGAATTGACCGAAGCCTCTAAATATTGGAAAATCGACGTACAGACGGTGCCGAGCAAGACGAGTCCCGAAGGCTGTATCGTCGTTGTCCGTCGTCTGAGTGCGCGCTGACCGAATTTATTGGGCCACCCCGGCCCCAGGACTAAGCCAATGACCGATCCGACCGATCCGACCGATCCGACCATCCAGTCCGGCCCGCAATCCGGACCCCAAGTGGTGCCGTTCGAAAAGCCCGTCGCCCCGGCCACGCCGGGACCCGGTCCGCGCGTCATCGCCATCGCCAACCAGAAGGGCGGCGTCGGCAAGACCACCACCGCGATCAATCTCGGCACGGCGCTCGCCGCGATCGGGGAGCACGTCCTGATCGTCGACCTCGACCCGCAGGGCAACGCCTCGACCGGGCTCGGCATTCAGCACAAGGAGCGCGGCGTCTCGACCTACGACGTGCTCGCCGGCCAGGCGCCGATGCGCGACGCCGTGATCCCGACCGCGGTACCGAAGCTGCACCTCGCGCCCTCGACCATGGACCTGTCGGGCCTCGAGCTCGAGATCGGTCAGCAGCGCGACCGCGCCTTCCGCCTGCGCACCGCGCTCAACAACATCAACAACGGCTCGCCGGCTTTCGACTTCACTTACGTGCTGGTCGATTGCCCGCCGTCGCTCAACCTGATCACCGTCAACGCCATGGCGGCGGCGCATTCGATCCTGGTGCCCATGCAGTGCGAGTTCTTCGCGCTCGAAGGTTTGTCGCAGCTTCTGAAGACCGTCGAAGAGGTGAAGAAGAATCTCAATCCGGGCCTGTCGATCCACGGCATCGTCATGACGATGTACGACTCGCGCAACAACCTCGCCAACCAGGTTGTCGCCGACGTGCGCCAGTTCATGGGCAAGCAGGTCTATGAGACCGTGATCCCGCGCAACGTGCGCATTTCCGAAGCGCCGTCCTACGGCAAGCCGGTGCTGGTCTACGATCTCAAATGCGTCGGCAGTGAAGCGTATTTGCGTCTCGCCACCGAGATCATTCAGCGCGAGCGCGCTCTGAAGGCCGGCTAAGTGTTGCGACGAACGACGCCGCGAGAGATCGCGGCTTCCGCTCATCTCGATGGCATGAGCATTACAGAGCGGATGGACCGCCTGCACGATCGCCTTCGCCGCTATGACGAAGGCCCGGCAGACGCAGACAATAAGAAACGGCACGAGGACGAGTTGATGGCATCAGGAGCGGCGTCGATGGCGGATCATTCGCGACTGGGGCGGGGGCTGGCCTCCCTGATGGGTGAAGTGGCGCAGGACACGCCGGCTTCCGACAACGCGCCGCGTCGCCCGCGCAAGGCTCCGGTCGAAAAGCTGCATCCCAATCCGCGCAATCCGCGCCGCGACTTCACCGAAGAGCAGCTCGCCGAGCTCTCCGACTCGATCAAGGAGCGCGGCATCATTCAGCCGATCGTCGTGCGGCAATTGCCGGACAACGAGTACGAGATCATCGCCGGCGAACGGCGCTGGCGCGCGGCGCAGCGCGCTGGTCTGCACGAAGTGCCAATCGCCATTGTCGATGCGACCGACGTGCAGTCGCTGGAATTCGCCATCATCGAGAACGTGCAGCGCGCCGACCTCAATCCGATCGAGGAAGCCGCCGGTTACGTGGCGCTGATGGAGCAGTGCAATCATACGCAGGAGCAGGTCGCGCAGATCGTCGGCAAGAGCCGGCCCTACATCGCCAACCTGGTTCGCCTGCTGAAACTGCCCGATGCGGTCAAGCGCATGGTGCGCGAAGGCAAGCTGTCGGCCGGTCACGCACGGCTTCTCATCGGCCATGCCAACGCCCAGGTGCTCGCCGAAATGGCGATCGACGAAGGCTACAGCGTGCGCCAGCTCGAGGAGTGGGTGCGCGAGGACAATGCCAAGCCGGGCGACGCGACCATGGATCTTCAGATGAAGAAGATCGCGTCGGGGCTCGCCAAGCAGAAGGACGCCGACACGCGCGCACTGGAGAAGCGTCTCACCGACGCGCTCGGCCTCGAAGTGTCGATCGACGCCAAGGGCGAGAAAGGCACCTTGCACATCAAGTTCAAGGATCTCGATCAGCTCGACGGCGTGCTGCGCAAGTTGGGGGCGGGTTGAGCACGGCGCGCGTTGTTTGTTTCACGGCACGGCCGGGCCAACGCCCGGCCGTTTTTTTAAACCCTAGGCCATTATCACCCGCTCGTCCCCGCGGAAGCGGGGACCCAGTCTGTGCGGTCAAAGTCGAAGCAAATATCTGGGCCCCCGCTTTCGCGGGGGCGAACGGAGTTTGTTGTTTGATTCGATCCGTCACCGTCGAGCGCCGTCCCGGATTGCGCTGCGCTCCATCCGGGCTACGGCATCGCCCGCCTCACCGCCCCGCTTGGGCCGAGCGAGTTTCCGGCAGGCGCACCACGGTCATGCCGATCTGGCGATTATAGCGCAGCGCGTAGTCGCGCATCACCACGAGCGCCGAGTGTTCGTCGGCACGCGGGCACTGCACCTCGTCGAAATCAATGCCGGCATTGGCGACCGATCTCGAAAAGGCGCCTTCGGCGCCCGGCGCTTCGACCGACACGGCCGTGACATAGGTGCGATGTTCGGCATGGGAAAAGGCAAGGCAGTATTGCCAGCCTTCGGCCCGCGCGATGCCGGGCAAGGCCATGGCGCACACGGCAGCAACGGCTGCCGACCAAGGGTAGCTCATGAAACATTCCGTCCGTGCGTCGCCCGCGCCGGACCATGCGCGCGATTTGTTAAAAAGTGGACGGTGCCGGCGCTAAGCGCGCATTACCTTTGGTGGGCAAGGCCGTAACGCGGGCGTAAAAACATGGCCCTGATATGTCGCTGCCATGAGCGAGGAGGCCGCTATTCAACGCAGGGTCCGCTCGTCCCCGCGAAGGCGGGGACCCAGCCTTTGCGACAAACTGCGTGAAGGAAGGACCGGACCCCCGCCTTCGCGGGGGTGAGCGGAGTTAGTTGTTCATCGCTGTTGGGAAATCGCGGGGACGCCACGCGCGCTCGGAATAACAGCCTTCACCGCTTGGCGCGGAGGTGGCCGTTACTCTTGCCGTTCGCCCTGGCATGCAACACGCCGTTCAGCGCTTTCCCATTCAGCGCCTTTCCACTCAGCGCCTTGCCGTTCACCAGCTTGCCGCTCATCGCCTTGCCATTGGCTGGCTTCTTGAGAAACGCCGCGCACAGTGCCGGATCGAATTCACGATAATCGTTGGTGATCTCGTCGCCCTTGGCGATGTCGCTGGCAGCGATGACATAACCGCCGCGCAACAGCGTGTTCGGATTCTCGTCGTGGTTCATGTGATGGTCGTTATCGACCGTGAACAGGATTTCGCCATCGACGCGGTAGGCGTAGTTCTTGAGGAAATCGCGCGCCGCCTTGGGCAGCCGGGCGAATTGCTGCGGCGTATAGCAGCGGTCGAAGCCTTCGACGAAACGCCAGATCTTGGTGCCCTTCGGAATCCGCTCGGCGGCGAAGACGCCAAGGCCGTGGATCGGGCTCTTATCGAGGTAGGTCTTGACCAGGAGCATGGGTGCTTTCACCGCGACGCGAGGTCTTGCTTCGGCGCGTTCTGTCGGAAACGCGGAAAGGCCGGCGCCGAATCGAATAACAAATCTGTCATGGCGGCGGGAGGGGCGGCGAGGCCGCAGCGGCCCGCTGTCCCCAACTGGCCGCGCGGCCGCGCGGTGGCGAAGGGGGCCGCCGCCGGCGAATTCAACCGGGGGGCGGGCGGCGCAAGGTGGCGTGGGGGCCCGGCAACACGATACGGCAGACCAGGCCGCGCGGGTTGAACTCCAGCCGGGCCGAACCGCCGAAGCTGTCGAGGCTGCGCTCGATCAGGTTGCTGCCGAAACTGCGCCGTGACGGCGGGACGACCGGCGGTCCGCCGCGTTCGCTCCATACGATTTCAATCGTGTCGCCAGCCTGGCGCAAAAGTGCGTGGACGCGGCCGCCGGAGTTCGACAGCGCGCCGTATTTGGCGGCGTTGGTCGCCAGCTCGTGAAACAACAGCGCGACCACGGTCGGCAGCTTGCCGAACAAATCGATCTCCGGCCCCTCGATGACGAGACGCCCGTCGCCGAACGGCGCGACCTCCATGGTCAGGATCTGCTGCAGGCCGACACCTTCGCCGCCGCCGCGGTTGAGAATATCGTCGGCCGACGACAGGGCCTGAAGGCGGCCCGACACGCTGTCCCAGATATCGGGCTGACCGCGCAATTCGTGCCGCAGGATGGCATAAACCGTCGCCAGCTTGTTCTTCATGCGATGGCCGATCTCGTCGACCACGATCCTTCGGTAACGTTCCTCTTCGTCGATGCGCGCGACGACGAGACGATACTGGTTGGTGGTCCACACGATGAGCACACCGGCGAACAGGTAGAGCAACACGCTGACCAGGTGATCCTTGCTCGCCACCGTCCAGGCGAAGCGCGGCTCGATGAACAGCCACCACGACACGAAGCCGCCCACCACGGTCGCCAGCACGCCGGCGGCGGGACCGCCCGCCAGCGTCGCGATCAGCAGCGCGGGAAAGAACGTCGCGAACGGCACCGCGTCGGGCGATACAATGTCGATCAGCAGACGCAGAAGGGTCGCGGCGAGAACGCAGGCGAGAGCCAAACCATAGGCCTCGAGCGAGCCGGGCTTGGGACCCCGGCGTACCATCGCATCGACCATTGCTGAAAAGGTGCGCATGCCGGAAGACCTTGAACGGCATGAGCGTATCCGCTCCACCGGCCGCTGCCTAGGGGAAGCGTGCCGCCGGCGGCAGCGTCAGCCGTCGCGGCGCCGTGCATTGACGGCGAGCGACAACAGCGCCCGCTGAGCGATGGCATCGGCCAGCGCCGCGTTGCGCCGCGCCTCGAGCGAAGCTTCGGCGAGCTGGCCCATCGCGCGCACAAGCCCGGGAGCCGACCAGACGCGCAGCGCGTCGCTCACTTTGCGCTCGCGCGAGAAATGCACCGGCGGCGCGCCGCGCTTCATGGCGAACTCGGCCGAATCGCCGTCGTCGATCGCCAGCCGCATCTTGTGCAGATTGGCGACGTGGCGGATCGCGGCCGAGATGATCGCGGCCGGCGACGAGCCGCCGGCGCGCGCCTTGCCGAATTCGGTTTCGACCTCGCCGGTCTTGCCGGCGAAGGCGGCGTCGATGACGCCGTCGAGCGCCAGCGCCGAAGCATCGGCGACCACGGCCATGACGTCGTCGATTTCGACACGCTCCTTGCCGCGCGCGTAGAGCGCGAGCTTGCGGATCTCGTTGCGCGAGGCGGCGCGGTCGCCGCCGAGCAGTCCGAGCAGGGCGGTGCGTGCGTCGAGGCCGATCGCGAGGCCGGCCTCGGTCATTTCATCGTCGATGAGCCGGCCGATCGCGGCGGCGTTGTCGACGTAACAGGGCAAGGCCGCGGCGACCTTGGCCTTCTCGATCAGTGCGCGCAGCGGCGACGACTTCTTCAGATCGCCGGCTTCGATGATGATGCGGCATTCGTTCGACGGCGCGGCGATCACCTGCTCGACGGCGCCGGCGATGTTGCGCGAACCGGGCCGCACCAATACGGCGCGCCGGCCGCCGAACAGCGGCACCGTGTGCGCTTCCTCGACGAGGCGCGAGGGATTGGCGGAGATGTCCTCGCCTTCGAGGCGGACGAAGGAGAACGGATCGCCGACGTCGTCGACCGAGGCCTTGACCAGCGCATCGACGCGTTCGCGCACGAGGCCGGCATCCGGACCGTAGACCAGCACCACCGGCATCCGCGGATCGGGCTTGGCGACGAAGCGGTCGATGTCAGCGGCTTTGATCGCGGTCATGATACTCTTTTGCCCTCTCCCGCAAAACGAGAGGGGAAGAACTCACGTCCCGGCGACGAAATACGAGGCCAGACGGCTGCGGATATTGTCGGCAATCACCTTGGCGGCGCGGTTCTCGGCGTCGCGCAGGCCGCGGTCGCCGGCGAAGCGCTGTTCCTGGCCGGGAATGTTGTAGGAGACGCGGGCAAAGGTCTGGCTCGAGAGGAGAACCTTGCCGGTGCCGACTTCCTTCAGGACGTAGGTCGCGTCGAGGCCGTAGTTCTGGATTTCGGGGCGGGCGCTGTTGATGTCGACGATCACCTGGCGCGTGCTGGCGGAGATGTAGATCGTCAGTTGATACGCAGTCGCCGCCGCCGGGCCGCCGCCGGTCAGATTGGAGATCAGGTCGTTACGGACCTCGACGCCGATGCGCGAGGTGCGGGTGCCGTTCGGCGCGTCGATCGGCAGCACCTCGACCGCGCTCATCTTGTCGGCAATGCCGGGGCCGCCGGGCGTCGGCGACGACGAGCCATAAAGCGGCTGGAAGCAGCCGGCGGTGAGCCCGGCGAGCGCCAGCGCCATGGCGGCGCGGACCAGACGTGAGGCGTTAGACGACGACATTCACGATCCTCTGCGGCACGACGATGACCTTTTTCGGGCTCTTGCCGTCCATGGCCTTTTTTACCTCATCGAGGGCGAGAACGGCAGCCTCAATCTCGTCTTTCCCGGCCTCGCGCGGCACGGTGACATCGGCGCGCTTCTTGCCGTTGACCTGGACCGGGAGGGTGATCGAGCTCTCGACCAGCAGCGCCGGCTCGACGTCCGGCCAGCTCTCGGTGGCGACCAGGGTCTTGTGACCCAGGGCCGACCAGCATTCCTCGGCGAGGTGCGGCATCATCGGCTGGAACAGGCGGACGAGGATGTCGCCGGCCTCGCGCAGCGCCCAAGCGAGATCGGCGGAAGGCGACGACCCGAGAGGGACTGATGCTTCGCCGAGCGCATTGGCGAATTCGTAGATGTGGGCGACGCAGCGGTTGAAGCGCAGCTTGGCGATGTCGTCGCTGACATTGCTCAGCGCACGGTGCGCCGCCTTGCGCAGCTTCAGCGCCGGCTCGCCGAACGACGCCGGCTTGGCCTCTGGCGCGGTGACGGCGGAGACTTCGCCGACCAGGCGCCACAGCCGCTGCACGAAGCGCCAGGCGCCCTGCACGCCTTCCTCGGTCCAGATCACGTCGCGCTCAGGTGGGCTGTCAGAGAGCATGAACCAGCGCGCCGTGTCGGCGCCGTAGGCGGCGATGATGTCGTCGGGGTCGACGGTGTTCTTCTTCGACTTCGACATCTTCTCGATCGAGCCGATGTCGACCGGTTCGCCGGTCGCGGTCAGCCTGGCGGTGCGCGCGTCACCCATGCCTTCGATGGTGACGCTCGCCGGCTCGACCCAGTTGCCGGCCTTGTCGCGATAGGTCTCGTGCACGACCATGCCCTGCGTGAACAGGCCGGCGAACGGCTCGTCCATGCCGATGTGGCCGGTCTTCTTCATCGCGCGCGTGAAGAAGCGCGAGTAGAGCAGATGCAGGATCGCGTGCTCGATGCCGCCGATATACTGATCGACCGGCAGCCAGCGGTTCACGACATCGGGAGTCGTCGGCGCGTTCTCGTTCCACGGATCGGTGAAGCGCGCGAAGTACCACGACGAGTCGACGAAGGTGTCCATGGTGTCGGTCTCGCGCCGCGCATCGCCGCCGCAGGACGGACACTTGACGTGCTTCCAGGTCGGATGACGGTCGAGCGGATTGCCCGGCTTGTCGAAGGTGACGTCGTCCGGCAGCTTGACCGGCAGGCTTTCGACCGGCGCCGGCACCACGCCGCACTTGTCGCAGTGAATGACCGGGATCGGGCAGCCCCAGTAGCGCTGGCGTGAAATACCCCAGTCGCGCAGGCGATAATTGACCTGGCGCTGCGCCACCGGCCGGTTGCCGCGCGTCGTCGCGGCAAGCAGGTTGGCGACCGCGTCGAACGCCTTGTCCGGCGTCATGCCGTCGAGGTCGATGACGGCGTTCTTCGAATTGAACATCGTGCCGTCGCCGTCATAGGCGACGTCGGTGACGACGAAGGTCTTCGGGTCCTGGCCCGGCGGCAGCACCACCGGCGTATTGCCGAGGCCATATTTGTTGACGAAATCGAGGTCGCGCTGGTCGTGCGCCGGGCAACCGAAGATGGCGCCGGTGCCGTAATCCATCAGGATGAAGTTGGCGACATAGACCGGCAGCTTCCAGTTCGGATCGAACGGATGCACGGCGCGGATGCCGGTGTCGAAGCCCATCTTCTCGGCGGTGTCGATGGCTTCCTGCGACGTGCCGATATGCTTGGCCTCGGTGATGAAGTCGGCGAGCCTCGGATTCTTCGCCGCCGCGGCCTGCGCCAGCGGATGATCGGGCGCGATCGCCATGAACTTGGCGCCGAACAAGGTGTCGGGGCGCGTCGTGAAGATCTCGAGTTCGGTCTCGCCGCCCGGCGTCGTCGCCGCATCGAGCATGAAGCGGACCAGCAGACCTTCGGAACGGCCGATCCAGTTCTTCTGCATCAGCCGGACCTTGTCCGGCCAGCGGTCGAGCGTGTCGAGCGCCTCGAGCAGCTCCTCGGCGTAATCCGAGATCTTGAACACCCACTGATAGAGATCGCGCTGCTCGACGACGGCGCCGGAGCGCCAGCCGCGGCCGTCGATCACCTGCTCGTTGGCGAGCACGGTCTGATCGACCGGATCCCAGTTCACCTTGCGGTATTCGCGCGCCACCAGCCCCGCCTTGAGGAAGTCGAGGAACATGCGCTGCTGGTGCTTGTAGTAGGACGGATCGCAGGTCGCGACTTCGCGCGCCCAGTCGAGCGACAGCCCCATCGACTGCAACTGCTTCTTCATCGCCGCGATGTTGGCGTAGGTCCATTCCTTGGGATGGACCTTGCGGTCGATGGCCGCATTCTCCGCCGGCATGCCGAAGGCGTCCCAGCCCATCGGGTGCAGGACGTTCATGTTCATGGCGCGTTTGAAGCGGGCCACCACGTCGCCCATCGTGTAGTTGCGGACGTGGCCCATGTGGATGCGCCCCGACGGGTAGGGGAACATCTCCAGGACATAATACTTCGGGCGCGGGTCGTCGTTCTTGGTGGCGTAAATGCTGGCGGCGTCCCAGGCTTTTTGCCACTTGGGCTCGGCGGCGCGGGCGTTGTAGCGCTCGGATTTGCTCGAATCGGCGGTCATTTCAGGCTCTTTTCAGGACGCCGGGAGGTGACATGAAAGGGCTGGAGCGGTCAACAGGCTGAAATCGGGCTGGTTTTCGAACCGCCCGGCGCGGCCGCGCCCCTTGAGCCAGCGCAAAGGCGGCGGTCCCGGCCCGGCATAATGGTAGTGCCATGAGCCAACCGGTCTTCCGCACCCGCGACCTGACCAAGGTCTATGTTACCGGCGCCATCGAGGTCCACGCCCTGCGCGGCGTCGATTTCGAGGCCGACGCCGGCGAATTCGTGGTGCTGCTCGGACCGTCCGGCTCCGGCAAGTCCACGTTTCTCAACATCATCGGCGGCCTCGACCGCGCGACGTCCGGCGAAGCATGGTTCACGGACCACGAACTCAGCCGTTTCAACGATCGCGAACTGACACTGTACCGGCGCGACCATGTCGGCTTCGTCTTCCAGTTCTACAACCTGGTGCCGAGCCTGACCGCCCGCGAGAACGTGGCACTGGTCACCGAGATCGCCCGCAATCCGATGCGGCCGGAGGAGGCGCTGGCCATCGTCGGTCTCCAGGACCGCATGGACCATTTCCCCGCCCAGCTCTCCGGCGGCGAGCAGCAACGCGTCGCCATTGCCCGCGCCATCGCCAAGCGGCCGCAGGTGCTGCTGTGCGACGAGCCGACCGGCGCGCTCGATTCGAAAACCGGCGTGCTGGTTCTGGAAGCGCTGACGCAGGTCAACGAGCAGCTCGGCGCCACGACCCTGATCATCACGCACAACGTCGCCATCCAGGACATCGCGCATCGCGTCGTCCATTTCGGCAACGGCCGCATCGTGTCCTCCAATATCGTCGCCGAGCGCAAGCCGGCGTCGGCCATCAGCTGGTGATGCCATGAGCGCGCTGCACGTCAAATTGTTGCGCGATCTGGTTCGGCTATGGCCGCAGGCGCTGGCCATTGCCTTCGTGCTCGCGGCGGGCGCGGCGACTTTGATCCTCGGCATCGGCGCTTATCAATCGCTGTCGGAAACCCGCGCCGCCTATTACGAACGCAACCGCTTTGCCGATGTCTTTGCCGACCTGACGCGGGCCCCGCGGATCGTCGAGGACGAGATCGCGCGGATTCCCGGGGTGTCTTCGGTGGAAACGCGCATCGCCAAGATCGCGCTGCTCGACCTGCCGGCTGTCGCCGAGCCGGCGTCGGCGATGTTCGTGTCGATCCCGGAGTTGCACGAGCAGAAGCTCAACTTGCTCTACATGCGCAGCGGCCGCCTGCCGCTGCCCGGCGACGAGAACGAGGTCGTGGTGAGCGAGCCTTTCGCCAAGGCCAATCACTTTTCGATCGGCTCAACCTTCGAGGCCATTCTCAACGGACGCAAACGCACCTTGCGCATCGCCGGCACGGCGCTGTCGCCGGAGTTCATCTATTCGCTGGGGCCGTATGGCTTGATCCCGGACGACCGCCGCTACGGCATCGTCTGGATGCGCGAGAAGGCGCTGGCGGCGGCTTACGATCTCACCGGCGCGTTTTCGAGCGTGACGGTGAAGCTGACACGCGGCGCTTCGGAAGCCGAAGCGATCGAGCGGCTCGACGGCATTCTCGCGCGCTACGGCGGGCTGGGCGCGCATGGCCGCCGCGATCAGACCTCTCACGCCTTCCTCGATGCCGAACTGCAGCAGCTCAAGGCGATGAGCCGCATCCTGCCGCCGGTGTTCCTGCTGGTCGCCGCCTTCCTCGTCAACATGACGCTGTCGCGGCTGATCCTGCTGGAGCGCGAGCAGATCGGTCTGCTGAAGGCGCTCGGCTACAGCGGCTTGGCGGTGGGCTGGCATTATCTCGAGTTCGCGCTGGCGATCGCCTGCGTCGGCACCGCCATCGGCATCGGCGCCGGCACCTGGCTCGGCTTCGGCATGACGAAGCTCTATGCCACATTCTATCACTTCCCGTTCCTCGTCTTTCGCACCGACCCGGCGATCTACGTGATCGCCGCCGGCGTGACACTGGCCGCGGCGGCCGCCGGCGCCGTGCGGGCGGTGCGCGACGTGGTGGCGCTGCCGCCTGCGGTGGCAATGTCGCCGCCGGCGCCGGCGGTCTATCGCCGCCTGCTGCCCGAGGCGTTCTATGCCTTTATCGCCATTCCGCAGTCGCTGGTGATGGTGACGCGGCATCTCATGCGCTGGCCGATCCGGACGGTGAGCAGCATCCTCGGCATCGCACTCGCGGTGTCGGTGCTGGTCGGCTCGCTGTGGGCCTTCGGCTCGACCGAATTCATGATCGACGTCACCTACAATCGCGCCGAACGGCAGAACGCCACCATCAGCTTCGTGCGCGAGCGCTCGATGCCGGCATTCTACGACGCGCTGTCGCTGCCCGGCGTGCTGACGGCGGAGCCCTATCGCTCGGTGCCGGTGCGCATCCATCACGGCCCGGTCGAGCGGCGCATTGCCATCAGCGGCAAGCCGGCGAACGCCGATCTCAGCCGCGTACTCGGCGCCGAGCTCAAGCCGGTGCGCATGCCGGAAACCGGCATCGCACTGAGCGACGCGCTGGCGAAGATCCTCAAGGCCCAAGTCGGCGACATGGTGGAAGTCGAAATCCTGGAGCGCGACCGCCGCCGCGCCGTGTTGCCGGTCACCGGCATCATCGAAGGCTATCTCGGGCTCAACGCCTATATGAGCCTGCCGGCGCTCAACCGCCTGATGCGCGAAGGCGCGGTGATCAGCGGCGTCAACCTGCTCTACGACACCGCGCGGCAGGGCGACCTTTTCAAGCGCCTGAAGGCGACGCCGGTCGCCAATTTCATCGCGTTGCAGCGGACCACGCTGCAGAACTTCCGCGACACGCTGCAGGAAAACCTGCTGGTCATGATCACGGTCTATGTGTCGCTCGGCGTAATCATCGCTTTCGGCGTTGTTTATAATTTCGCGCGCATCTCGCTGTCGGAGCAGGGCCGCGAACTGGCGAGCCTGCGCGTGCTCGGCTTTCACAAGAGCGAAGTGTCGGCGATCCTGCTCAGCGAGCTGGCCGTGCTTACCATCGCGGCGCAACCCTTGGGCTGGGCCATCGGGCATCTGTTCGCCTGGGCGATGGTGCAGGGCTTCAACAGCGAGCTCTACCGGGTGCCGCTCGTGGTCGAGCGCTCCGTTTACGCCTGGGCGAGCCTGATCGTGTTTGCCGCCGCGCTGGTCTCGGCACTGATCGTGCGGCGGCGCATCGACCGGCTCGACCTCATCGAAGTGCTCAAGACAAGGGAGTAGGGCGGTGTTCGGCAGAAACGTCAGACGCGTCGCCGCGGCGCTTGTTGGACTGGGGATCGTCGCCCTGATCGTATGGGCTTTGATGCCGCAACCGGTGCCGGTCGATCTGGCGACGATCGCGACCGGGCCGCTCGAGGTCACGGTCGAGGACGAGGGCATCACGCGAATCCGCGAGGTCTATACGGTGTCGGCGCCGATCGGCGGCGAGATGCTGCGCTCTTCGCTCGAAGTCGGCGACGAGGTGGCGGCCGGCCAGACGATCGCCAACATCCAGCCGAACGATCCGACGCTGCTCGACGTGCGCACCCAGCGCGTCAGCGAAGCCGCGGTGCAGGCCGCGCAGGCCGCGGTCGATCTGGCCGAGGCCCAGATCAAGCAGGCGAAGGCGCAACTGGAATTCACCAAGAACGACCTGCACCGCGCCGAAGAACTGGCGGCCAGCCATACGATTTCGGCGCGCGCGCTGGAGAAGGCGAAGCTCGATGTCGATTCCGCGGATGCGGCGGTCGCCAGCGCCATCGCCACGCTCGAAGTGCGCAAGCGCGAACTGGAAAGCGCCAAGGCGCATCTCATTCAGCCGGGCGCGGCTTCGGCGCCGTCGGCCGCCTGCTGTGTCGAAGTGCGCTCGCCGATCAAGGGCCGCGTGCTGAAGATCATCGCCGAAAGCGAGCAGGTGGTGCCGCCGGGCGCGCCGCTCATCGACCTCGGCGATCCGCACGATCTGGAAATCGCCGTCGACTTTCAGTCACGCGACGCCGTGCGCATCAAGCCGGGCGATATCGCGCGCATCGAGAGCTGGGGCGGCGACGTGACGCTCGATGCCAAGGTCAAGCGCATCGAGCCGACCGGCTTCACCAAGGTGTCGGCGCTCGGCATCGAGGAGCAGCGCGTCAAGGTCATTCTCGACTTCACCGGGCCGAACACGGCATGGCAGCAGCTCGGCCATGGCTACCGCGTCATCGCCCGCGTCGTGGTCTGGCATGGCGAGGGCCTGCTGGTGCCGCTCGGCGCGCTGTTCAGGCAGGGCGACAACTGGGCGGTGTTCGCCGTCGCCGACGGCCGCGCGCATCGCCGTCTCGTCGAGATCGCCGAACGCAACCTGCACGCCGCGCGCATCGTTACCGGTCTGAAAGCCGGCGAGCAGGTCGTTCTGCATCCGAGCGATCGCGTGAGCGACGGCGTGAAAATCGAGAAACGCTAGCCGCTAGCGAGCCCCGAAAAGCTGCACCACGGCCGAGACCAGTTTGTCGGGCTGATAGGGCTTCTCGATCACCGGCGCGTCGGGCGCCGGCGCGGCGGGTCTGCTCGCCGAGCGGCTGCCGGTCAGATAAAGAAATGGGATGTTCTTTTCGGCGAAGGCCGCCGCCACGCCTGCGCTGGTTGTGTTGCCCAGGTGACGGTCGAGGATCGCGAAATCCCACGGCCCCTTGTCGTGCAGGGCCTCGAGTGCCTTTTCGATGCGGGAAACCGCGAGAATCTCGGCGCCCGCGCCCTGAAGCAGCTCTTCTAGGTCCAGGGCGATCAGGAATTCGTCTTCAAGGACCAGCCCCCTTTTTCCGGCAAGCGGACCTTCCGCATTCGGCACGCAAATCCCCTACGGTTCGTGGAATGGAACCGGAGGCTTGTGTCACCAGTTATCCAGCGCGCGCATTTAAATATGACACATGGCGCGAACTATTCCGGGCGCGTCCTGCCGATGCCGCCCGGGGGGCAAGAAGAGTTGGTCAATGTCGTTGATGGGCACTCCGAACGGGAAGCCGAACGGTCATGTCACGCCTTGCGAGCAGTGTCCGTTGCGGTCGCTACCATGTTTGCGCGAATTCGCGCCGGACGAGCTGGATTTCGTTAAGCGTTTCAAGAGCGACGAGTTGCGCGTCGAGCCGGGCGCGACCTTCCTGCGGGAGGGCGCACGAAGTGAACATCTGTTCACCGTGCTGTCGGGGTGGGCCTTCCGCTACAAGGTGCTCGACGACGGCCGCCGCCAGATCCTCAATTTCGCGCTGCCGGCCGACATGGTCGGGCTCCAGGGCGCGGTCATGGAGGAGATGGAGCACTCCGTCGAGGCGCTGACGCCGATGACTTTGTGCGTCTTTCCGCGCGCGCGGCTCTACGAACTGTATTCGCAATTCCCGACGCTGGCCTTCGACGTCACCTGGCTGGCGGCGCGCGAAGAGCAACTGATCGACGAGCACATGGTGAGCATCGGCCGGCGCACCGCGCTCGAGCGCGTGGCCTATCTGCTGCTGCACCTCTATCACCGCGCGCACGAACTGAAGATGACCAAGGACGGCAAGCTCGCGCTACCGATCACGCAGCAGCATCTCGCCGATGCGCTCGGCATGTCGCTGGTTCACACCAACAAGACGCTCAAGCGCCTGCTGGTGACCAAGGCGATCCGCTGGCAGGCCAGGACGTTCGAGATGCTCGATCGCGGCGCGCTGGCCGAGCTGGCGGGCGGCGACGTGCCGCCGGCGCGCGGGCGGCGTCCGTTCATCTGACGCGGTGGACTTGCCGCTGTCACTGCGCTTGGATAGGCAGGACATCAGCAAAACCTCGTGGAGCCGTCGCGGCGCAAGCCTGGACGGCGATATCCGATGAATGTCATGACCTCCGGCCTCGCGACCGTTCGAACCGAGATCGCACGCGCCTGCAAGGACGCAGGGCGCGATCCGGCGGGCGTGACGCTGGTCGCCGTCTCCAAGACGTTTCCGGCCGAGGCCATCGAGCCGGTGATCCTCGACGGTCAGCGTGTCTTCGGCGAAAACCGCGTGCAGGAAGCCAAGGGCAAGTGGCCGGCGCTCATTGAAAAGCATCCCGGCATCGAACTGCACCTCATCGGCCCGCTGCAATCCAACAAGGCCAAGGAAGCGGTGGCGCTGTTCGACGCCATCCATTCGGTCGATCGCGCCAGCCTGTGCGAGGCCATAGCCAAGGAGATCGACAAGGCCGGCAAATCGCCGACCTTGTTCGTGCAGATCAATACCGGCGCCGAACCGCAGAAGGCCGGCGTGCTGCCGCAGGACGCCGACGCCTTCATCAAGGCGTGCAGCGCGACCTATGGGCTGACGATTTCCGGCTTGATGTGCATTCCGCCGGTCGAGGAAGCGCCGGGCCCGCATTTCGCGCTGACCGCCAAGATCGCGCAGCGTAACGGGATCAAGCTTTTGTCGATGGGCATGAGCGCCGACTTCGCCGATGCGATTGCGCTGGGCGCGACGCATGTTCGCGTCGGCAGCGCCATCTTCGGCACGCGGCCGCCTTTCAAGGGAGCGCAAGCATGACCGCAAGCACTGACTTCGATCACTGGCAGGAGCGCTTCGCCGGCGACGATTATCGCTTCGGCACCGAACCGAATGCTTTTCTCAAAGCGCAGGCCCAACTCTTGCGCATGGGTCAGACCGCGCTGGCCATCGCCGACGGCGAGGGCCGCAACGGCGTCTTCCTCGCGCAGCAAGGGCTCGATGTGCTGTCGGTCGATTTCTCGCCGAACGCGCAGGCCAAGGCGCGCAAGCTCGCGACCGCCCGCGGCGTGACGATGCGCGTCGAGCAGGTCGACATCATCAACTGGACTTGGCCGGTCGATGCGTTCGACGTCGTCGCCGCCATCTTCTTCCAGTTCGCCGGCCCGGCCGATCGGGTGAAGATCTTCGCCGGCATCAAGCAGGCGCTGAAGCCGGGCGGGCTGCTGCTGCTCGAGGGCTACCGGCCGAAACAGCTCGACTACAAGACGGGCGGCCCGTCCAAGATCGAAAATCTCTATACGCGCGAATTGCTGGAGGCCGCCTTCGCCGACTTCGCCTCGATGGATATCCGCGAATACGACGCCGAGATCCACGAAGGCGCCGGACACGGCGGCATGTCGGCGCTGATCGATCTGGTCGGAAGGAAGTAGAGCGGCGGTCGACCCGCGTCGTTCTTTTCTTCGTCATCACCGGATCAAGTCCGGCCATGACAACCGCGATTCACAGCGCTCAGCGAAACCGCGACGGCAGGATCGGCTTGGTTGGCGACGCGCTGCCGCTGCCGAGGCTGGAATCGAGGGGCTTCTTCAACAGACTCGAGCGAATGCCTTCCGAACGCGGCGCCGGCGCCGCGGGCGGCGGCGGTGCGTAGGTGTTCGGGCCAGGCGGCGGCGCGTAGTTGGCGGCGGGTGCCGCCGGACGCGCATATTGCGACGAATAGCCGGCGGCGGGCGCGGCGGGCGGCTGCTGCGCCGGCTGCAGGGCCGGCGAATCGAACGGCGACGGCGTGTCGTCGTACATGTCGTCGGACATGCGGTGGCTCATGCTGGCGTTGCGCCAGCGCTCGATCACCGAGGTGAGGAAGTCGCGGTTGACGCTGAGGCCGGCATCCGAACGCGTCGAGCCGGAGGCTTCGCTGTTCGGGCGCTTCTCGGGCGGCAATTCGAGGAAGCGCATGCGCGTCGGCAGCGCGACGCCGGCGCCGAAGGCAAACACCTCGCGCGTGCCGAGCGAGGGAATGAATTCGAGGAGGCTTGCCGCGGCGTCCGACACCGCGGAGCGGATCAGCTTCTGATCGCCTTCGCTCGACAGACGCATGACGAACAAAGTCGAGCACTGCGAAATGATGGTGGTGTCGATTTCCGCCGGGCGCTGCGTGACGAGGCCGAGGAACACGCCGTATTTGCGGCCTTCCTTGGCGATACGCGACAGCGCGCGCTTGGTCGGGCCGAAGCCGACGCGCTTGTCGGCCGGCGCGTAACGGTGAGCTTCCTCGCAAACGAACAGCAGCGGCGCCGCGCCGTCGCTCCACAGGCCGAAATCGAAGGCCATGCGGCACAGCACCGAGACGACGGAGTCGACGACTTCGGCCGGGAAGCCGGCGAGCTGCATCACGGTCATCGGCTTGCCGTTCGGCGGCAGGCGGAACAGCGAGCCGAGAATTTCCGCCATCGTGTCGCCGCCGATATTGGCGTTCTCGAACATGAAGGCGTAGCGCGGGTGATTGCGGAACGTCTGGATGCGGCCGATCAGCCGGTTGTAGACGAAGGCGCGCGAGCGGTTCTCGAGCTTGCCCATGCGCTCGTCGAGAACGTTGATGAGGTCCTCGATGCGATAAGGCACCGGCGTGTCTGCGGTGAAGCCGGCGTCGCGCGTCTCCTTCTTTTTGCTCAGCAGGCCGCCGCTCGCTGAGGCGCCGCCGCCGTTTCGCAGCTGCAGATAGGCGCTCTTGGCGAGCGGGATCACCTCGGAGAGAATCTCGACTTCTTCCTCGACGCCGGGACGGCCACCGAAGAAAGCGTCGACCGTCTCCTCGAAGTTGAACAGCCAGAACGGCAGGCGCAAGTTGCGCGGATTGAGCACGTTGGCCTTGTCGCCGAAGCAGCGGCCGTATTCGTTATGCGGATCGACCAGGAAGATGCGCAGGTTCGGCCGCGTGTCGAGAATCTTTTGCAGGATGATGGCGACGCCGCTCGATTTGCCGACGCCCGTGGTGCCGAGAATGGCGAAGTGGCGGCTGACCAGATTGTCAATGTCGATGTGGACGCCGATTTTCTCGTTCTGCTGCAGGTCGCCGATATTGGCGCGGTCGTCATTGGCGGTGCCGTAGACCTGGCGCAGCTCGCGCTCGGCCAGCATCGCGGCGGCATCGCCGATATTCGGATATTCGGTGACACCGCGCTGGAAGCGCGGGATGGCGCCGTCATTCCTGATTTCGCCGATGAGATCGAGTTGCGCGATCTTGCGGTAGGCGGCGCCGCCGCTGGCGCCGGGCACGGGCTGCTCGCCGACATCGGTGATCAGAGCGACGATCATCGCCTTCGCCGTGGTCAGCGCCATGAACTTGCCGACGGTCGGCGGGTCGCCGGCGGGCGACCGGGCGGTGAGATCGACGCTCGCTTGCGAGCCGGTCACGGCGATGACGCGGCCGATCGGGGCGCTGGACGAGGTCGGCGTCGCAGAAATGGGCGGAGCAATATCCATGATCGAATGTCTCGGCACGCGAGCGCTCATGTGAAAGTTCCACGCGCTCGTAATGGGAATATCAAGCCGGCATGTGGGCTTTGTTAATGCGGGACAAATTGCGCCTGGCGCACCTCCGCATGCTTAAGGATCGGTAGCCCTAAGCGGATACGTTTTAACGCCCGATCAACCAAGACTCGGCCCTTCGGGCTCCGACCCGCGGCGGGCATAATTTATGCCGATTTTCTTGACGGCATTTTGAGCCGGACGTATTCCCGGGCCGTTCGAGGGCAACCTCGAACGAAGATCACTCAGGACCCAATGGACAACTACCCTAGTCGCGCCGCGGCAACCGGCATGCCGGCTCCCGAGGCGCCCCCGCCATATCGCAGTAACCGTTCTCGGGCGATCTCGCCGGTTGAACGAGGGTAGGGCCTAGGCCCGACGCTCGCTCGCCTCCGGGTCCGTCGAGACCGATCGGAGGTGAGCCATGAAGCTCGCACTCACACGCTTTGTCGTCATTCGCGGCGGCCGGCCCTCTCGCCGGGCGGCCGTACCAGGCCGTCACGCGGAATTAGTCGCCGCTTTGCGTCGCCCCGGGAGGCGCCTCATTGCCCATTGGCGCATCTGCCCCGAGACGCAGCGCCTCATGTGCCAGTGGTCGGCGGAAGATAGCGTCGACCCGTCTTCCGCCTGTCCGCATCGCCCCAGGATACCACCGGGGCGGCGACATCCAGCCGTCATATGCCGGCAATATGTCCGGCGGTACGCGCGCACGCTGCCACGCGCATCGCTCGCCATTTCCACTTTCTCCTGAACGCCGAAAGCAGTTGTCCATCATGCGTGGCACGATTCCGATTTCCGTGGAGCAAGGCCAGCGGCGTGGCTTCACGCGCTGGGACATCGTCGCGGCCCTGCTCGTGCTCGGCCTGCTGGTGTTTATCGGCGAGGCGAGCCGTCACCTCCTGCAGCCATTGACCGAATTACAGGCGGCGCCGGTGTCGCTCGATCCGATGCGACTTCCCGAATATGCGGCGCGCACGACGCTGCGCATGCTGGTGGCTTTGCTGCTGTCGCTGGTCTTTACGTTCACCTACGCGACACTGGCGGCCAAAAGCCGCCGCGCCGAAAAGCTGCTGGTGCCGCTGCTCGACATCCTGCAATCGGTACCGATCCTCGGCTTCATCTCGGTGACGGTGGTCTTCTTCATGTCGCTGGCGCCTGGGCGCGTGCTCGGCGCCGAGTTTGCAGCGGTGTTTGCCATTTTCACCAGTCAGGCCTGGAACATGGCATTTTCCTTCTACCAGTCGCTGCGCACCGTGCCGGTCGAACTGCTCGAAGCCTCGCGCGTGTTCAAGCTGTCGCGCTGGATGCAGTTCTGGCGCGTCGAAGCGCCGTTCGCCATGCCGCAGCTGATCTGGAACATGATGGTCTCGATGTCCGGAAGCTGGTTCTTCGTTGTGGCATCGGAAGCGATCAGCGTCGGCAACACGACTGTGACGCTGCCGGGCATTGGCTCCTACATCGCGCTGGCGATCACGCAGGAGAATCTCCATGCTGTGGTCTGGGCGATCGCCGCGATGATGATCGTCATCCTGCTCTACGATCAGATCCTGTTCCGGCCGCTGGTTGCCTGGGCGGATCGATTCCGCTTCGAACAGCAGGCCGGCGTGATGCCGCCGCGTTCCTGGGTCCTCGACGTGCTGCGCCGCTCCGGCGCCGTGGCGACATTGATGGCGCCGCTCGGCCGGCTATGGCGCCGCACGATGCGGTGGTCCCTGTTCGAACCGGGGCCGCGGATCGCTGTGGTCAAGCGGCTGAACAGCCGCTGGGTCGATGGCCTCTGGCTCGCCTGTCTGGCAGCGCTGGCGGCCTATGTCATGTGGCGCGTCGGCGACTTCGTCGCCGGCAACGTCTCCTGGCAGGAGTTCGGGCGCGCGTTGCTGCTTGGCGCCGTCACGCTTGCGCGCGTCACGATTTTGATTGTGATCGCCACGGTCATCTGGCTGCCGCTCGGTGTAATGATCGGCATGCGGCCGCGGCTGGCGCAGTTCATCCAGCCGGCCGCTCAGTTTCTTGCCGCGTTTCCGGCCAACGTCCTGTTCCCGATCGCCGTGTCTGCGATCGTCGTGCTCAAGCTCGATCCCAATATCTGGCTGAGCCCGCTGATGATACTCGGCACGCAATGGTACATCCTGTTCAACGTCGTCGCCGGTGCGATGTCTATTCCATCCGAGATGCGCGACGTCGGCACCAATCTCCAGATTCGCGGCTGGTTGTGGTGGAGGAAAATCGCGATCCCCGCGGTGTTTCCCTATTACGTCACCGGTGCCATCACGGCATCGGGCGGCTCCTGGAACGCCAGTATCGTCGCCGAAGTCGCGAGCTGGGGCAGTACGAAACTGCAAGCCTACGGGCTGGGCGCCTACATCGCGCAAGCCACCGAAGCCGGCGACTTCCAGCGTATCGTGCTCGGCGTTGCGGTGATGAGCCTCTACGTCGTCATTCTCAATCGCATCCTCTGGCGGCCGCTGTACTGGTACGCCGAACGCAAATTCCGTCTCGAATAGAAAGAACCGTCATGACCGAAGCATTGCTGGAAATTCGCGCCTGCTGCCAGGCCTTTCCCAAGGCTGATGGCGAGGACCTTTTGGTGCTCGACGATATCAACCTCACCATGAAGCAAGGTGAGATCATCGGTCTGCTCGGCCGATCGGGCTCGGGCAAATCGACCTTGCTGCGGCTCATCGCCGGGCTGGCGCTGCCCGTCAAAGGCAGCCTGGTGTATCAGGGCCGAACCATCAGCGGTCCCGCCCCGGGCATCTCGATGGTTTTCCAGAGTTCGGCATTGTTTCCCTGGCTGACGGTTCTGGAGAATGTCGAACTTGGGCTCGAGGCACTCGGCTTGCCGGACGACGAGATTCGAAAACGCGCTCTGGCGGGTATCGACCTCATCGGCCTCGACGGCTACGAGTCGGCTTATCCGCGCGAACTGTCGGGCGGCATGCGCCAGCGCGTCGGCTTTGCGCGTGCGCTGGTCGTGCATCCGAACATCCTGCTCATGGATGAGCCGTTTTCCGCGCTCGACGTGCTGACCGCCGAGACGCTGCGCACCGACTTCCTCGAATTGTGGAAGGACGGCCGGCTGCCGATCAAGGGAGTGGTGCTTGTGACGCACAACATCGAGGAGGCGGTGCTGATGTGCGACCGCATTCTCGTTTTCTCACGTAATCCGGGCCACATTACCGAGGAGATCAAGGTCGATCTGCCGCATCCACGCAGCCGTATGGATGCAACGTTTCGCGATCTCGTCGAGCGTAGCTATGTGGCGCTGACCGCAAAGCCGGCGCCGACCCGCGCGGCCGATCGCTTCGCCGCGGCCGGCATCGATATGGTGCTGCCGCGCGTCTCCGCCAACGCCATGGCCGGCTTGATGGAGGCGGTGGCCGGCGCGCCATATGACGGCAAGGCCGACCTGCCGGTGATCGCCAGCACCTTGCAGATGGAGGTCGACGATCTGTTTCCGGTGGCCGAGGCGCTGCAGCTTCTGCGCTTCACCGATATCGAGGGCGGCGACATCAGGCTGACCGATAAAGGCAAGCAATTCGCCGAGGCCGGCGTCGATGAACGCAAGAAGTTGTTTCAGAACGAGCTGCTCACTTACGTACCGCTGGCCGGGCACATCCGCCGGGTGTTGCAGGAGCGCACGAATCACATGGCGCCCAAGCGCCGATTCATCGACGAGCTCGAAGACCATATGACGGAAGAGGCCGCCGATTCGACGTTGCGCGCGGTCGTCGCCTGGGCGCGTTTTGCCGAGGCGTTCGCCTATGACGATCGTTCCGAGACCTTCAGTCTCGACAATCCGACCTGACGCTCAATCGACGACGATCCTGGTGCGCGGCCCGAGCCGCGTCAGCAGCCTGCGCAGCGCGTCGAGGTCGAGGCCGACGCAGCCGGCGGTCGGCGCGAACTGCGGCCGCGCGGCATGGATGAAGACGGCGCTGCCGCGGCCGGCGATCCGCGGCCGGGTGTTGTGATCGATCTCGATGATGAAGTCGTAGAGGTGATCGGCGCGGGCGAGACGATCCGCGCTCGAACCGGGCGGCACCTTGACCGGGCGGTTGTAGTGCCGCGAGGCCGGATCCTCGCACCAGCCGTCGTCGGCACCGATGCGGCGCGACGGCAGCAACGTGGCCGGACGCAGCTGGCGGTCGGCGCGCCACCACAACCGCTTCAGCCGGAAGACGCCGCGCGGCGTGCCGCCGTCGCCTTCGCGCTTGTTGGCCTTGATGCCGCCGCGCCCCAGCGACACCGGCAGGATGAAGGGGCCGGCCACCAGCCAGCCCTGACGCGGGTTGCCCGGCCGGCGGCGAACGGTGAGACGGCGCAGTGTTTTGTGGCGCATGAGAGCCATGAGGGTCGGACTAGCCTAGCCCCGATTCGCGGCTAAATACCAGTTCCTGCTTGCCTTTTCTTGCCCGAGCGGTCCGCTCGCCGGTCCCGGGCCTCAGCATGGCCGGCCGGGGAAATCCGGGCTGTGTCAAAATTTTCCAAAAGACCGCGCGCCGATTAGATGTAAGAACATCGAAAGGCCGAAAGTGACCCGCAACACCCTGGCGGGCGGGGCTTGATAGTGCGTCGAGGGATTGGCGAGCAATGGCGAATAAGCGGACGATCCTCATCGTCGATGACGACACCGAACTGCGCGAGGCGCTGGTCGAGCAGCTGGCATTGCACGACGAGTTCGACGCCGTTTCGGTCGATAACGGCACCAAGGGCGTTCAGGCCGCCAAGAACGACCAGGTCGATCTGGTCCTGATGGATGTCGGCCTGCCGGATATCGACGGCCGCGAGGCGGTGAAGATCCTGCGCAAGAGCGGCTTCAAGCCGCCGATCATCATGCTGACCGGACACGACACCGACAGCGATACCATCCTCGGCCTCGAATCCGGCGCCAACGATTATGTCGTCAAGCCGTTCCGCTTCGCCGTTCTGCTGGCGCGCATCCGCGCGCAATTGCGTCAGCACGAAGCGAGCGAAGACGCGGTGTTCAATATCGGTCCGTATTCATTCCGCCCAAGCTCGAAGTTGCTGCTCTCACCGAAGGGCAACAAGGTCCGACTGACCGAGAAGGAAACGGCGATCCTGCGCTATCTCTATCGCGCCGGGCAGAAGCCGGTGTCGCGCGAGACGCTGCTGCAGGAAGTGTGGGGCTATAACTCGGGCGTCACCACGCACACGCTGGAGACGCACATCTACCGGCTGCGGCAGAAGGTCGAGAAGGACGCCGCGGCGCCGGCGATTCTCGTCACCGAAGCCGGCGGCTACAAGCTGGTGCCGTGAGGATTGTAAGTGGCTACAAACTCCGTTCATTCCCGCGAAAGCGGGAATTCAGCAATGAATTACTGAGCATTTCGCGGCGCCGCACTGGGTCCCCGCTTTCGCGGGGACGAGCGGGTGGTCGTATCGCGGCGCCAATCTGGACAGCCGGATAGTCATGTCCCTCGACGACGACATAGCATTCTTCCGGCGCGTGCCGCTGTTCTCGGCGCTCGACAAGGAAGCCTTGCGCATCCTCGCCATCGGCGCCGAGACGCGCACTGTGCAGACCGGCTCCGTGCTGTTCTATGCCGGCGAGCTGGCAGACGGCGGCTACCTGGTGCTGGAAGGCACGCTGCTGCTCGAGCCGGGATCGTTCGCCGAGGGCAAGGATGTCAGCGTCGGCACAGGCACTTTGGTCGGCGAAATGGCGCTGCTCACCGACATGGTCTGGCAGGCGACCGCGGTGGCGCAGGAGCCCGTGACGGTGCTGCGCCTGCCGCGCAGTTTGTTCCGCAAGATGCTGGAGGGCTATCCGGCCGCGGCCGTGGCGCTCCGCGATCTCATCGCCAACAGGCTTGCCGCTTTTCAGCGCGAACTCAACGGCGTGAAAAGGAAGATGGAGAGGTAGGTCTGCCGCCCACTCCGGGTGAGGGGGCGGTGCAGGCGGATATACCCCCTCACCCGACGGCCTTCGGCCGTCGACCTCTCCCCGCCCGGCGGGGAGAGGTGAAAGAGCGTCACATCTCCACCGTCGCCGTCACCGGCACGTGGTCCGACGGCTTCTCGTAACCGCGGAAGTCCTTGGCGATCTTGATCTTCGACACCTGTCCGGCAAGCGCGTCGGAGGTCCAGACGTGATCGAGCCGGCGGCCGCGGTTCGACGTCAGCCAGTTGTCCATCGCGCGATAGCTCCACCACGTGAAGATCTTTTCCGGCTCGGGCGTGAGCACGCGCATGCAGTCGATCCATCCGCCGGCCTTTTGCGCGGCGGTCAATTTCTCACACTCGATCGGCGTGTGCGAGACCACTTTCAACATCTGTTTGTGGCTCCACACATCGTGCTCGAGCGGCGCGACGTTGAGATCGCCGACCAGGATGGCGCGCTGGCCCTTGGCCGGGCGCAGCGACGGCAGCACCGTCATCTCGTCGAGGAAGTCGAGCTTGTGTTTGAACTTGACGTTGATCTCGGGATCCGGCTCGTCGCCGCCGGCCGGCACGTAGAAATTATGCAGCGTCAGCGGATCTTTCAGGCCGGCGCGCTCGCCGAGTACGACGGAGATGTGACGGCAATCGGTCTTACCGCAGAAATTTTCGACGCTCCAGCTTTCGAACGGCACGCGCGAGACGATGGCGACGCCATGATAGCCCTTTTGTCCGCTCAGCGCGGTGTATTCATAACCGAGCCGGTGGAAGCGCTTGAGCGGGAAGGCATCGTCCGGGCACTTGGTTTCCTGCAGGCAGAGCACGTCGGGCCGCGCGCTCTTCAGGAATTTGGCAACGAGATCGATGCGTAGGCGGACGGAATTGATATTCCAGGTGGTGACTTTGAGGGCCATGGCGCCGTTAATTTAAGTGTGCGGCGCGGGCATTACCATGTCGGGCGGGAGTTTGTCCCCTACCGGTCGCCACGAACTCTGTCATGCCCGGCCTTGAGCCGGGCATCCCGCTTAGGAAGGCACGGTCTCGCGTCCCTAAGCGGGATGGCCGGGTCACGCCCTTCGGGCGGCCCGGCCATGACAACGATTTTTGCTGCGAAGATTACCGATACCGCGTGTAGTCGATGCGGAACAGGCTCGGGTCCGGCGTCTTCGACGTATCGAGATTATAGACCGCGACGGTGGTGTCGTAGCCCTGCGGATCGGTCACGGTCCACTGCTTGAGCTGCATGTCCTTGGCGTCGAACATGATCATCAGCCGGCTGGTGCCGACGATGCCGTTGTGTTCTTCGACGATCGCGGTGACGAAAACGTCGTCGGCGTAGACTGCCTTCAGGTTGGCGTCGCGCAGCAGATCGACGCGGTTCGACAGCAGGAAGCGCAGCGGCGTCTGCGACAGCGGATAGACGTCCTGCGTCGCCAGCTTGCGATCGCGCACCACCACCGACTCGCCGTCGGCGATCATCTCGATCGGGCTCGGGTCGTCGTATTCGAAGCGGACGCGGCCGGGCTTGGCCATGTAGAACTCGCCCTCGGTCTTGCGGCCGTCCGGGCCGACCTGGACGAAGCGGCCGGTCAGCTTCTGCGTGTTCGACAAATAGGCATTGATCTTGTCGATGATCGCTTTCTGCTCGGGCGTCAGCTGCGCGGTCGGGCCCTGGGTCTTGCCGAGCAGGCCGGCGAACGGATTGCTGACAGGACCGGGCGCCTGCGCCTGGGCGACCAGAGCGCCGGCGGGAATGTTCCGCGGCTTGGCGAAAACGACATCGTCGGCGGCGGCTAGTTTCGCCACCGGCGGCTTGGCCTGCGGCCGCGATTTCGGCAGCGGTACGCTCTGCGCCCAAGCCGGGGCCCAAGCCGGCGCCGCCATCGACAGGGCCGCCACGGCAAGCACCGCCGCCCGCATTTTGTCCTTACGCGCCATCAAGGTCACTCGCGCTTTCAATGTCGGCCGCCCCGATTGTGACGTTAGTTAGGGACTGGCTGTGGCTATTTCACGACCCCGGCGAATCGGGATCATGCGGTGATTCGGGTCAAATCGCAGCGACCGGGCCCGAGGCGGGCGGCCCTAGCCGGGCAGCGCCGGCTGCCCTCAGAAGCGGTCGCTGTTCGGGTCCTCCGGAATGAGAATCTCGCGTTTGCCGGCGTGGTTGGCCTGGCCGATGATGCCTTCGTTTTCCATGCGCTCCATCAGCGAGGCGGCGCGGTTGTAGCCGATCTGCAGGCGGCGCTGGATGTAGGAAGTCGAGGCCTTGCGGTCGCGTTTCACCACGGCAACGGCCTGGCTGTAGAGATCGCCGCCGCCGTCGGCGCCCATGCTGGTGTTGTCGAATACGGCGCCGTCCTCGCCTTCCTCGAGTTCGTCGGAGGCGGTGACTTCTTCCAGATATTCCGGCGCGCCCTGCGACTTGAGGTGATTGACGATCTTTTCGACTTCGGCGTCGGAAACGAAGGGGCCGTGGACGCGGCTGATGCGGCCGCCGCCCGCCATGTAGAGCATGTCGCCCTGGCCGAGCAGCTGCTCGGCGCCCATCTCGCCGAGGATGGTGCGCGAGTCGATCTTAGACGTGACCTGGAAGGAGATGCGGGTCGGGAAGTTCGCCTTGATTGTGCCGGTGATGACGTCGACCGACGGGCGCTGCGTCGCGAGCACGACATGAATGCCGGCGGCGCGCGCCATCTGCGCCAGCCGCTGGATCGCGCCTTCGATGTCCTTGCCGGCGACCATCATCAGGTCGGCCATTTCGTCGACGATGACGACAATGAATGGCAGCGGCTCGAGCGCCAGTTCTTCCTTCTCGTAGATCGCCTGGCCGGATTCCTTGTCGTAGCCGGTCTGCACCGTGCGCGTCAGCACCTCGCCCTTGGCCTTGGCTTCGGCGACACGCTGATTGTAGCCGTCGATGTTGCGCACGCCGAGCTTGGCCATGTTCTTGTAGCGGCCTTCCATCTCGCGCACGGCCCATTTGAGCGCGACCACCGCCTTTTTCGGATCGGTCACGACCGGCGTCAGCAAATGCGGGATGCCGTCGTAAACCGACAGTTCGAGCATCTTGGGGTCGACCATGATCAGGCGGCACTGATCCGGCGTCAGCTTGTACAGAAGCGACAGGATCATCGTGTTGATGGCGACCGATTTGCCCGAGCCGGTGGTGCCGGCGATGAGCAGATGCGGCATGCGGGCGAGATCGACGATCACCGGTTCGCCGCCGATGGTCTTGCCGAGGCAGAGCGGCAGCTTGGCGGCGTTTTCGTTGTAATCCTTGGTCGACAGCAGTTCGCGGAAATACACTTTCTCGCGCACCGGGTTCGGCAGCTCGATGCCGATGGCGTTGCGGCCGGCGACCACGGCGACGCGCGCCGACACCGCACTCATCGAGCGGGCAATATCGTCGGCGAGACCGATGACGCGCGATGACTTGATGCCCGGCGCCGGTTCGAGCTCGTACAAGGTGACGACCGGACCGGGGCGGGCATTGACGATCTCGCCGCGCACGCCGAAGTCGCCGAGCACGTTTTCCAGCGACTGCGCCGCGGCGTCGATGACGTCCTTGGGCATCGCGGCCTTTTCGCCGGGCTTCTGCGCCGACAGGAAATTAAGCGAAGGCAGTTGGAAGCGGCCGTTCTTCTTCTTGGCCGGCGCGGCGCTGGTGGCGCGCTTGGCGCGCGGCGCTTCTTCTTCCTCGTCCTCGCCGTCCTCTTCGTATTCCTCGTCCTCGTCGTGCCCGGGCGCCATGCTCGGCGCGGCGACGCGGCCCAGCGCATCGAAGCGCGGTTCCTGGCGCGGACCTTTGGCGGCGACGGGCTTGGGCTCCAGCGAGCGCTTGACCTGACCGTACAGCCAGCGGCCGATGCGCGCCTTCCAGCTGAGCAGCGCGTGCACGATCATGCCGAGCAGCGGCGAGCCGCGATCGGCCTCTTCGTGCTCGCTGTCGTCGGCTTCGTCCTCTTCGTCGTCATCGGCGTTGGCCGTGTCCGCGGTTTCAGCGCGCCGCTTCCAGCCGGCGGCGACGACGACGGCGGCGACGGCGGCGAGCGCGAATATCGCGGCGACGCCGATCAGCGGCAAACCTCCGAAGGCGCGGCCGAGCAGCAGCGCCGGCACGATCAGCATGGCGTCGCCGCAGGCGCCGCCGAGGCCGGTCGGCAGCGGCCAGGTGCCGATGCGCGGCAGCGTCGAGGCAAAGCCGGCGGCGAGAAACGCCGCGACGATCCAGATCAGGGTGCGCCAGCTTTCGCCGAGCGGCTTGTGCGACAGCAGGCGCCAGCCGAGCAGCGCCTCCGGCAGCAGCAGCATGATGCTGGCAAGGCCGAGAAGCTGCATTGCCAGATCGGAGAAAATGGCGCCGGGCAAGCCGAGCAGATTGTTGATCGGCTTCTGCGTGGCATGGCTGAGCGAGGGATCCTGTACCGACCAGGTGGCGAGCGCGATGGCGCCGAGCAGCGCGCAGATCAGAAGCGTGAGGCCGCACAATTCCCGCAGGCGTCGGCGCAGGATGTCGCGGAAATGATCCGCGACAAAAGCGACGACATCGAGATTGCGGTCAGTGGCTGCCATTCTGCTTTATCGCCTTTTCACGTCCGCCTTATTGCTCCAGAGCCGGTGAACAATTCATTGTCATCCCAGCACATCCACAATCCGGTGCAGCGCCTCGGCCGTGGCTTCGGCATTCTGCACCATGGCGACGCGGATGAAGTCGGCGCCCGGGTTGGAACCGTCCTTCTGCTCGCGCGCGAGATATTTTCCGGGCACGACGCGCACCCCGGCTTCCTGCCAGAGTTTTCTGGTTACGGCCTCGCTGCCGCCGTGCTTCGACACGTCGAGCCAGAGAAAGAAGCCCCCGGCCGGGCGCTTGTAGCCGTAGCGGTCGCCGATGATCTGATCGGCAAGGTCGAACTTGGCGTTGTAGAGCTCGCGGTTGCGGACGACGTGCGTCTCGTCGTTATAAGCGGCGACGGCGACATGCTGCAGCGGGACCGGCACCTGCGGCGCGGCGACATTGCGCAGCTCGAGAAACGCGGCGAGGAACTTCCGGTCGCCGGCGACGAATCCCATGCGCAGGCCGGGCAGGTTCGAGCGCTTCGACAGCGAGTGGAAAACGATGGTGTTGGCGAAGCCGGCGCCGGCGGCTTCCAGCATGCCGGCCGGCTTGTCCTTTGAGTAGATCTCGCAGTAGCACTCGTCGGCGAAGATCATGAAGCCGTAGCGCCGCGACAGAGCGACGAGCCGGTCGAGATAGGCGCGATCCGCCACCGCGCCCTGCGGATTGGACGGCGAGGCGAAGTAGAAGGCGACGGTGCGCTTGAGCAGCGCCTCATCGAGCGCATCGAGATCGGGCAGGAAGCCGGTTTCGCGGGTGCAGGGCAAATAGACCGGCTCGCACTCCGCTGCTGCTGCTGCTGCTGCGTAAGCAGCGTAAAAAGGATTCGGGATCAGGATCGCCGGCTGCCCGGCGCGATTGTCGACATAGCGCTTGGCGGCAATGGCGGCGAGGAACAGACCCTCGCGCGTGCCGCTCAGCACCAGCACTTCGTTTTCCGCATCGACGGGCTTGGCGAGATTGTAGCGGCGGCCGAGCCACTGTGCGACCGCCTGGCGGAAGGGTTCGGACCCCTTGTTGGCGGGATACTTGCCGAACTCGGCGATGTGCTGCGCCAGAACCTGACCGACGAAATCCGGGATCGCGTGCTGCGGCTCGCCGACCGAGAGATTGATCACCGGCTTGCCGGGCGTAATGCCGGCGATGAGATCGGTCAGCCGGACGAAGGGCGAGCGGCTGTTCTCGGCGGCCGCCGCGGCAGGACTGAGGGTTTCGCGCTGAGCCGTCATCATAGACATAAAGAACACGTTGCCGGGGAGGGTTGACGCGCGATCGATCCGCTGGACCGGCTCCCGGCAGTCGGGATCGCGCGGGGCACCCCGTGGCCAAGGGTGAAGCACAATAGGAGGGCCGAGGTTAAGACCCGACTAACCATTCTGCCATTTCGCTGGCGTTCGCCCTCGTGCGCTAATTTTCAAAAACAGCGCTAACCCGCTGTCCGATCTTTGATTTTCGCTTCGCTGACATTAATTCTCGTTCAGCGCTATCGCGCCCAAATCGTTAGCAGAAAGTTAGTTTGAGAACGCCAGCGAATGCCCCGGCCGAGACGAGACGGCGCGCCAACCGAAGCGCCCAAGAAGGTAAAGCTTACTGAATTATTAATTCGCAACCTGGAGCCCCGCGAACGAACCTACCGTGTCTATGACCTCCATCAGCGCGGGTTGTCGCTGCAAATCCAGCCGACGGGGCACAAGGCGTGGAAGTGCATCTACTCTGTGAGGGGCCGCAGACGCTGGTTTTCGATTGGGGGCGCTCACGCGGTAGGATTGGCCGACGCCCGCGTGAAGGCGGCCGAAGTCCTTTACAAGGTCGCACAAGGCCTTGACCCTTGCGCCGAAAAGAAGGCGGCTCGGGCGACAAATACTTTTGGCGATGTAGCAACGCGCTACCTCGAAGAACACGCGAAAGTTCGCAATCGCTCGTGGCGACAAGCCGACAAGCTTGTCCGGCGACATTTGCTGGCGCGCTGGGGCCAACTGCAGATCGGCGCGATTACTCGCCAGGACGTGAAGGCCGCCTTCCGTAGCATTGCCGCTCCAATGGTGGCGAACCAAACGATGACAGCGGCCTCGGCAATCTTCAATTGGGCGATCCGCGAAGAGCTGCTGCAACTCAACCCGTGCCGAGCCATAGATCTGCATCCCCGCAAAAGTCGTGAGCGCGTCCTTGCCAACGGCGAACTGCCGTTTGCCTGGCGCGCGTTCGACGAGGCCGGACTTTACAAGAGCGCGGCCCTCAAGGTGATCCTTCTGACCGGGCAACGTCCAGGCGAAGTACGCCATATGCGTCGCGAGCACATTGTCGACGGGTGGTGGCAAATGCCCGGCACGCCGAACCCAAAGCTCGAGTGGCCCGGCACAAAAAACGGCAAAGACCACCGTGTCTGGCTGCCTGCACCCGTGCTGGACGTCCTGAGCGAGTTGCCCGACGACGAGGCGCAGATTTTCCGCGGTCTCTCTCTGGACACGGCAATGCAAAAGGTTCGTAAGCGATTCGCAGAGGAGGCGAAGGATGCTGGATACCTGGCGCCTGAAAAGTTCACGCCGCACGATCTCCGTCGAACTCACGGGACAATGATCACTTCCCTCGGCTTCGGTCGCGATGCGATGAACCGCATCCAAAACCATGTCGAGGGGGGAATTGGCGAGGTCTATGACCGCCATGCGTACTCGGTGGAAAACCAGATGATTATGGAGGCTGCGGCCGCGCAGATCATGAGGGTGGTCGGGAGTTCAAGCGGCGGACCTGGGCCCGACAATAAGTCGGCTAACCCGGCTCCTGAGCTACGACAATCGGCGACGCCGGCCTCCAGCCCTTCGGGGCAGTTTGCCGGCTAGTGAGCAGCACTTTTGGACCGTCACGTCGCAGCGCAGGTTAACCATTTCCGCCCCGATTGCTCTCCGCAAAAATGTTAAAATAATCATTCTAAGAGCTTGATATTAAAGCGGAAAATATCGTTCTATTTCAAGTTGGAGCCAGAGTTGATCGGCGGTTTCTTGACCTCGGCGACTGATCTGCCAAGCCAACGGCTTCCTATCAGTTTGCCGAGTTTTGAAATGCAAAATGATCGTTTTTCGATTGCCCAAACCGACGCCGCTTCGACACCATCCGGCTATCGACCCGCTCGCTTCCTAACCAAGAAGGAAGTCCTGCGTCGCGTTGGCTGCAGTTACACGACGCTTTGGGAAATGATGGTGCGGGGCGAATTTCCGCGTTCGCGCGAGCTTGGTCGCCGCGCCGTGTGGGTGGAGAGCGAGGTCGAAGAATTCATCAACAACCGCCCCGTCCGTCGTCTTAAAGGCGACAATCCAGTATCGAAATGATAGCGCGGCGCATGGCACATTCGAAATCCGCATTGCGAAAAACGCTATCAAGCTCGGCGTTACCGAAAGCGGAGGAGTCTGCTCGGCGCAGACCAATCAACGGGGCCCGGCTGCTTGATGAAATAACCATGGCGGTCCGGAAGTACGTCGTTCTAGATGACGGCGCGGCCGAAGTCGTGGCGTTGTGGGCTGTCCATACGCACGCCATCGATGCGTTTCGAATTACGCCGCGCCTTGGAATTACCTCGGTCGTAAAGGGCTGCGGGAAATCGACGCTATTAGACGTGCTAACCGTTCTCGTCCGCTCTCCGTTACTTGCGGCCAATATTAGCGCTGCGGCCTTGTATCGGCGGGTCGATCAGGATGAGCCGACCGTCTTAATCGACGAAGCCGACACCTTTCTTGTTCGCAACGACGAGCTTCGCGGAATATTGAACGCCGGACACCGTCGCGGCACCTTTGTCTATCGCGGAGATGATAAATTCTCTGCATGGGCGGCTACGGCGATCGCGCTAATCGGGCGCTTGCCATCGACACTCGAAGATCGATCAATTCTCGTGCGGTTAAAACGTCGCCGCGCTGACGAGCCGCTCACACCATTTCGCGCCGACCGAACCGATGATCTCGATGCATTGACGAAATTGGCTGCCGATTGGGCGGTCGAGAACCTCGACGCGCTCACGAACGCCGATCCGCAGGTGCCCGCCGAACTTCAGAACCGCGAGGCGGACAACTGGAGGCCACTGTTCGCGATTGCGGACGTGGTTGGCGGAACTTGGCCGGAGAGAGTTCGTAAGGTCGCAAGTAGTATGTCGCAGGCTCGGCACGGAAACGATCCCGACCCGGGTGTGATTCTGCTGCAGGACATCTTCCGGCTCCAGTCGAAATTTTCGAAGCGCCTGCCATCCGCTCAACTAGCCAGTGCTTTGGCGGGACTGGAAGAGCGACCTTGGTCAGAGTGGAAGGGCAAGCCGATCACCGCGAAGGCCATTTCCGGCCTGCTTGCGCCTTTCGGAATTCATCCCAATGAGATGCGCCAGGGCTCCCAGGTGCTCAGGGGCTACGAAATCGGCCAATTCGAAGACGCCTTCGCTCGGTACGTCGAAGCGCCGAGAAACTGATCCGCCGTACAGCCACGGCGCCTTTGGCCGCAAGCTGGGACGCCAGTAGCGGTGTAGCACTTTGATTGCTGTCCGGAGGGCCTGCTCCCCGGGCTGGAGCTTCAGCGGCACATCGCCAGCGCTGGGCTTGGCGAGAAAAATATCGATTTCGGCCAAGCCACTTTGGTAATCTTGAGATGTTGGCGGCACGGCGCGCGCAGCGCTGATTTCATAAAGAACGCCGTCAACCAAATCGTGGCGCACACGACCACGAAATAAGAACAAGGACTGATGATGAAATGTTACGAGACCGAAATCTGAGGAATAACGCGAGTTACGAAGCCAATTTCGCTCCTGAAATGTACTGCGACAACTACTCCCGCGCATTGGAGCGCGAGAGGATAGAAGAGCTCGACAAACAAGCGCGTCTCGCGGTCAACAAAATTTTAGGCGAGAGCTGGCGTGCGAAGCGAGACCCCATCAACGCCAAACCGAAGAAACCGACCAAAGGCAAAAAATCGCGGAACAAGCGCGACCGAACGCACTAATGCAACGCCAAGCCCGGGCCTCTCCTGCTAGATCAGCGACGCCCGGGCGAGGCACATACCGCCGAGCGCCCCGGCCCTTCGATTGCCGTACGGCGATCCGATGGCAAGGCAGGACGGCCTAAGTCCAGGAGTGCGGCTAACAAGAGACGAGGTCCGCAGTGAGATCGACGCCGCGGTCTGCGGTCCGGAAAATTCAGGCACAGACAGCCATTTCGCCGCTTTGAGGTCAGATCGTACCGGCGCCACCGACAGACAATGCGCCACGCTTGGCCAGCTCCAACAGCTTCCCACGCCGGCAGATCGCGTTTCTGCGTCGAATGCTAAGGCAGCCTCATGGCGGCACCAAAATGAACGCGCATCTGCATTTTAATTTCGACTTTCCGCGCAGCTTTTCACTACAATGATAAATATCGCTATGACTAAGAACCCTTGCACCAACACAAAACACCAATTCTCTGACTGGCTTTGCTCTCGCGCCGATTTCGACACGTTAGTCACTCTAACGCTGAAGCAAGGCCTGCCGTCAGGCGTCGTCGGTGCACCGATCAAGATCGACCAGAGAGTCTGCGAACACACCGCAACGCTGTTTCGCGATCGCATGTCCAAGAAACTGCTGGGGAATAGTAAAGTCCGCGCCGGTCACTTAATCCCGTTCGCCGCATTCATGGAAGGTGACAGCGTAATCCGCAAACACCTCCATCTGATGATGCAAACACACGCGCAAGGTAGTGATCTGATCAACCTAAAAAGGTTAGTATGCAAAATCGCGGCGAAGCTCGACTGGGTTTATAACGAGATCGACGTGCAACTTATTCGCTACGGCAAACCTGAGTTTGTCGCAAATTATTGCCTAAAAACTGGCACTGACGCGTTTTTGCCCCGTGCCTCGTTTCTACCTACTAAGTCCTGATTTGTTGATCGTCTGAAAAGTGAGGCAATTCCATTCGTCCAGAAAAGCGGGCGCGTAACAGCGAACGCTTTAATTGATGAATATTGCCAAATCACTTCTCACTTTCCAACAAGTTCAAACAACGGACACCGCAAAGTAACAGAAATTGCCGCAGCGACAGAGAAACACAACGTAAAAATACAAAGCGAAGAGCGACGATTATGGACAATGAAAGAACTACACTCGATGTGATCGAAGATATCGGCAATGAACTGAAACAGCTCGGTGCGCTCTATATAAGCTGCAAACCGACAGACGAGGACTTGATTGATCGAGACCTCGATATTGCCCTCGAATACTCAAGCCAGACATATGGCTTACTCCTTCTCGAAGTGTTCATCGTGCCAGGCGACCAGCTGATTTTCCGATTTGCTCTCGGTAAAGAACTCAGTGAAACGCTACAGCTTGGTGCGGTAAAGGGCTGCCCAGTCGTAGAGCTGCATGCAGGGCCTACTCCAAGCGTCCCAATCGCCGATCTGCTTCGACCGGGCGCAAATATTTCGAGCGTCGTATACTTCGTCGCTCTGGATAATCAATCACGGGAATTGCTTCATGCGAAGTCACTCGACGATCTCGAAAGAATTCTCGCCGACTTGAGCGAAAAGGCAGTTCAGCTGACGCTCGGCTTAGTCTAAGATTGACGTCGTTACAGGGCAATGAATTCGAATGCAGCGAACGAAGGAAGACATCATTTCCGAAATCAGCGATTTGCTCGCGAACATGGCTGTTGGATATGTGTCGCGTCGCGCTGGCAAGCCCCAATTGCTCGATCACCGCGATGAAGCTCAAGATAACGCAGATAAGACCCTTGGCGTCTTCTTAGACGGATACGACGTGCATTCAGAAGATACAGCAAGACTAATGTTCCGTTTCGGCAAGGCGATCAGCCAAGAACTTGAATTGGGCGAATACAATTACGATCCGTACTTCGACGTTGTCATAACTGCAGAGGGCGAGCTCAAGCTATCCGAGCTATTGCGACCGGGTGCGAATATTCGACCGCACATTCAGTCTACGACGATCTCGCGCGGCACCCACAACAAGTTACTAGACAAGGATGAAGCCGAGCTGGAGGTCATTCTTGGCAACTTGAAAAGCCAAGTGATGGTCAATGGGATTAGTGCGGAATTTGATTAGCCGGGACTAGCCGGATGTGCGCGGCACAATGTTTTTTGATGGGCGCTCCACTGAGCGACGACATTAAAATAAATTAGGTTGGAAGGGCGTCGCGGCGCTACAATCTGTCAGCGTGAAAAATCGCGCATTTTAAAAAGAAAGAATATTTTATGACGGATAAGAGCGAGAGAAAATATTGGGGAAGGACGGAAGCGTTTGCTTGGCATTTCGACTGCACAACCGACTTTATGGCCTGGCAAGAAGAAGTTTATCTTGATTGCGCCGGCGAGATCGAACACCTGCACGACGCTATCGAGAAAGGCGAGCGTGTGGGAAAATTCAAAGTGGAAGAGCGGGGGAAAAATATTTTTGTGTTGCCCTCTGATGGCGACGTCGTCCTTATCCTTACTGCCAAATCACGGGACGCATTTCTACGGAGTCTCAAGCCATTGGTTGAAATTTGCGACCGAGAAATGCATGCCGACGTCGACGGACGCAAAGAGGAAGAGCTAAGTCTGCGCGAGAAAGTCGCAAGGTTTAAAGAATTTCACAGTAACTATAGCTGAATATCCGCGACGTAGTGTACGCCGCTCGGTGGCAACCGTCGCGATCAACATCATCCATTGGCGCATAAGCGCGCCATTTGGCATTTTGCGGGCGCGCAGTCGAAAGCGCGCCTAAGCCGGCAATTGTCTCTCCCGTGAGTTTTTGCGCAATTCTTGCTCGCGTCCCACATCGGCAATAAATATGTGAAGGGGAGCGTCTCGAATGACCAAAGACTTAGTCCACCAAGCCTACGAAGAATTGCTGATCATCGGCTGTATCAAAAGCCGGAGTGCCTTTTCTACGGACTGGCTGGGAATGGACGAGAGCTATTATCGTTCGGTGATGGCACGTGGCGAAAAGGTTAGTATCCGTGCGCAAGTGCATTTGGCGGCGAGACTGCGTGATAGCGGGATGGCGTTCGGGCGAGCAGAGCACGGGTTCATCGTGGCCAAGGCGCATATTCTGGTCGATCTGCACTGCCGGCTGCTTGAAGACCTATTCGACCGGGTAACAAGCGAAGCTCAGGGAATTGTTGTTGAGTAGTCCTGCTGCGCCCTAGCTTTCTAGCACCAGGTCCCCGCTTTTCCTGGCTGCTATTCCCTAATACGAGCGCCCTACAGCACGGCTACGCACCTGCCCGCTAGTCGAGTAGCGGGCAGGGCAAAATCCGACGCGTATAAGCGTTTTTTTAAGCGGACTTGTCTATGGTACAAGCTGTAGCCCACGCCTTGGCGCTCGACGCAGCGTTTAGCGCCACACGAACCCATGAGCTCAAAGAGCTGGAAGGCGGGATGGAAACAGGCGTCATTTCGGTAGGAATAAAGAGCGCGTGACTGCACATAGTGCTTCTCGAAACACATTCAGGAGCACGCAGACATGGCCGTACTCAAATCCCTCAGCTTTGCCCCGCTTCCCAAGCTGTCATCGACGGACCCGACCGTTCACCGCAGGAATAAGCTCATCACCCGCCTCAACCAGCAGATCGCGCTGGCGCAGGACCCGAACTTTGCGCTCACCCGGCAGAAGTGGGTGGAGGGGGACAACGGCAAAGAGCTGCGCGAGACCAAGAAGCGTGTTCGTCCGTGGTGGCGCGTGGCTGATGCGTCCGGCAACCTCGTGTTGTCGATCCGTTATGGTGCCAAGCCCATTTCCTTCGAAAAGGGGAAGGAGGCAATCGTCGTGGGCAAGCGAGAGCAGCTCATCCCGACCATTGAGACGGTGATTGCGGCAGTCGAAGCCGGTGAGCTCGATCAAGTGCTCGGCGTGATGAGCAAGACAGCGGTTCAGATCCCGCGGAAGAAGTGAATAAAAAAAGAAAGTACAGCGCAATAGAGGGCGGCATTCGAAGTGCCGCCCTTCTGTTTGATACGCGTCGCATTAGGTGGTGCCTGCCACCATCAATTCACTGCGCTGCCGTGCAATAATAGTTTCACTAACGGGTTCGGAAAATTCCGCTCGCGGGTGACGGCATAGAATGTCTCAGCGATCCCGGGCAACCGGTTAGCCTCGCGCAGCACGCCGTTCGTCAACTCGTCCTTCACTACGATGGGCGGAAGAACCGCAAGACCGATGCCCTCACGCGCCAACAGGCGCATCATGGCCATGTCGTCGACTTCGGCCACGATGTGAGGGGTAATGCCCATGCGGTCGACAAGAGCATCGAAGCCCATGCGTATGCCGCTGTCGGCCGTCGGCAGGATGATGGCGTGCTGGGTCAAAAGCTCAGCCAATTTTGGCCGCTTGCCGACACGGGTGGGCGTTCCGACAAGGCTCACGCGCTGTTCGGAGATACGGTGCGAAATGATGGTCGACGCCGCATCGCGCACGCGGGGCTGATTGAGCAGGACGACGTCGTGCCCGAGCGTATCGAGGTCGCGCAACAATTCGGCGGTCGTTCCAGAACGCAGAATGACATTTACATCGGTTCGCTTGAGAATAGGCCGGAGGAAGCCGATCAGAAAATTTCGAGACAAGGTCGCCAGTGCGCCGATGCGGATCGTTTGCCGGGGGCGCTCGGCGCCTTTGAGGGTGTGGATGAGCTCATCGCCCGTGGCGAAAATCGAATTGGCGTAATCAAGCGTGATGCGGCCTGCTTCGGTCAGGCGCAGCTGGCGGTTTCGGCGCTCGAAGAGCTTATGCCCCAGCCGGTCTTCCAGATTCCTAATCTGGGTCGATAGCGCGGATTGCGAGAGATTGAGGTGTTTGGCCGCCTTGGTCAGGTTGCCCTCGCGGGCGACGGTCCAGAAATAACGAAGATGGTGATAATTGAGGGCGGTCATTCATTCTATTAAATAGAACGATTTGTGAAATACAATGTATTTTTTAAATTCAGCTGTCTTCGCTAGCTCTTGGGGGCATCGGCCTTCTGCCGCTGGAGACCTCCGAGTCGTGACCGACATGCTGCCCCTCATGGACCCTTTTTCTGTTGTATTCGCGGCAGTCGTTGCCTTCTGCGGACCGGGACAGCGCCCGCGTGCGACGCTGGTTGTCGCGCAGCTGGCCGGTGCTGCGGCCTTGCTGGTGTCGATCACCGCAGCCTTTGTCCTGGCCACATATGGTCCCGGGCAAAGTCGCTGCCTCGGCGGTGATCCTCTGTGCCTCGCGGCGCGCCTCGACACCGTCAGCGTCACGATGCTGCTGCTCGTCTCCTTCGTTGGCCTCGTGGTGCTGCGCTATGCGTCGACCTATCTGGATGGCGAGCTCAGGCAAGGCGCCTTCATGGGCTGGCTTTGCCTGACGCTCGCCTGCGTGCTGCTGCTGGTTCAATCGGGCTCCCTGCTTCAGTTCGCAGGGGCATGGGTGGCGACGAGCCTCTGCCTTCACCGGCTCCTTCTTTATTATCCCGACCGGCTTCAGGCCCGGCGCGCGGCGCGCAAGAAATTCATCACGGCCCGCGTCGGCGACGGTGCGCTGGTCCTTGGCTTTATCCTGTTGGCCATCGCCTATCGGACCGGCGACATTGCGCAGATTGTATCGGCAGCGAGAGAAGGGAACGCGCCACCGGCCGCGATTTTTGCTGCCGCTTTGATGGCGGTCGCGGCGCTTCTTAAATCCGCGCAGTTCCCGACGCATGGCTGGCTGACGGAAGTCATGGAGACGCCGACGCCCGTCTCGGCGCTGCTGCATGCGGGCGTGATTAACGCGGGCGGCTTTCTTCTCATCCGCTTCGCCGATGTGATGCTGCTTGCCCCCGGCGTTCTCGCAACGCTCGCGCTGATTGGCGGGTTTACCGCGCTGTTTGCCGCGCTCGTGATGCTGACCCAGGCTGCGGTCAAGACGTCGCTGGCATGGTCGACCATTGCGCAGATGGGCTTCATGATCCTCGAATGCGGGCTTGGGTTATTCCCGCTGGCGCTGCTGCACATCGTCGCGCATTCGCTCTACAAGGCGCATGCGTTCCTGTCTTCGGGTGACGCCGTGGAGCGTGTGGCCTCGGTCTCACGGCCGGGACCGGTTGCCATTCCCGATAGCGCGGCGGTCGGCAAGGCGATGATGCTTGCCCTGCTGATTTACGTGGCCATCGGCGCCGTCGCAGGCATTGCGCATAAATCCCCGCAAGCGATCGCGCTCGGCGCGATCCTCGTCTTCGGGGTGGCGTATCTCTTGGCACAAGGTCTCGCCGATCAGGCTCCGCGTGCGTTGACGTGGCGAACGGCGGCCGCCTCGGTTGCGGCGGCCATAGGGTATTTTGTTTTGCAAACGCTTGCGGAGTTCCTGACACGTGGCGCTTTGCCTCCGGCGCCGCCGCCCGGTCCTCTCGAATGGGCCGTCATCGTGCTGGCCGTCTTCAGCTTTGGCACCGTTGCGCTTGCTCAAGCCCTGTTTCCCCTCTGGGCCTATCACCCCGCCGCCGCTGGATTGCGGGTGCATCTTTCGAACGGGCTTTACGCCAACGCTGTGTTTGACCGGCTGATCGGGGGGTGGACATGGCCACGGATGAACGAGAAGGCCGCAATGAAGGAAGAACACGCATGAGCGTCGCTTTGGATCAGACAGTCATGGACAGCGCGAGCAAGGCGGCACGGGCAGTCCCGCCCCTGTGGCCGCTTGCGTCAAGCGTTGCAGTGAACCCTTTCCTTGGGCAGGGCGATCTCGGCCTCGCGGAGACCGCCGCACGTCTTGAACGCGTCGCCGAAGCTCGCGTGACCATGCCAAGACCCTGGTATGCGAAGAAGATCGATGACGGCTCCCTATCGGATGAGGATATTCATAAGGCGCTCTCCGCGACATCCAGATCGCATCCCGCCATGGATGTCGCCTCGGTAAAGGCGGCGGCGCGGCGGCTGCAACCTTTGCCGCTGGTGCTACCGACCGTTGCCGATCACGCGGCGGAGGTTTCGCGGATCGATTGGCCGCGCATCATCGACGAGCGCATCGGCGCATGGGCCGCAAGTTACTTTGATGAAGGCCAAGCATTGTGGTCTGCGCCGAAGGGTAGGAACGCCTATGCGGCATGGCGCGCTTACGCAACGCATGACCTGACCCCTGAAATCGCCGGTCTTTCAGGCTTCTCTTCCTTTGTCGCCGATGCTCCCGAATACGCGTCCGAAGTCATTTGCAAGGCAGTCGAGACGCTTGGCATAAGCGATGGCGCGTGTGAGCTTTATTTCCACCGCCTCCTCATGACGCTCGGCGGCTGGAGCCAGCTGGCCCATTACAGGCTGTGGCAGGCGGAGCTGGATGGAAGCCCCGATACGTCAGTCACCGATCTTCTTGCCGTCCGGCTGGTCTGGGAAGAGGCCTTGCTGCGCTGCTACGGCACCCCTTTGCGGTCAAAGTGGAAGAATACCTGCGCGCTCTATGAAGCGCCTCTGGTTCCCTCATCGGATCACCTGATCGATGCCGTCCTGCAGGAGGCGGCGGAGCGAGCGGCCCAGCGCGTGCTTGGCGAACGTCTCGCCAGACCTTCGCATGATCCTGAAGCTTCGACCCGGCCTGCGCTGCAGGTAGCGTTTTGCATCGATGTGCGGTCGGAAGTGTTTCGCCGCGCGCTGGAAAGCATCGACCCCTCCATTACCACTCTGGGCTTTGCGGGCTTCTTCGGACTTGCGACCTCGTACCGCGGCTTTGCATCCGATGTCGAGGAGCGGCATTTGCCGGTCCTCTTGCGGCCCGCGCTCGCCAGCCTGTCCTGCGAGGCGGGAACGAAGAAAGAGGCCTCGGCACGCTTTGCGGCGCGCGCTTCGCGGGCCTGGACGCGGTTTAAAGTCGCGGCGGTGTCGTCCTTTGCCTTCGTCGAAGCGATGGGGCTGGTCTATTTCGCCAAGCTTGCCAAGGATGCCTTGGGTCTTGTCACGCACAAACACGCACCCGGTCCCGCGCCGGTCATCGTCAAAGGACTGGATGATGCGGTCGCGCGCGTCGATGCCGCCGAGAACATCCTGCGGGCGATGTCGCTCACGAGTGGCTTTGCGCGGTTGGTGGTGATCGCGGGTCATGGGGCGAACGTCACCAACAACCCGCATGCCAGTGCCCTTCATTGCGGCGCATGCGGGGGACATGCCGGTGACGTCAATGCGCGGCTTTTGGCGCAGCTATTGAATGAAAAAGCGGTGCGGCTTGGCCTCGCGGGGCGGGGCATAGCCATTCCTGACGATGCGCTTTTCGTGGCGGCGCTTCATGATACGACAACAGACAGCGTAACGCTGTTCGAGAAGGATTGTGGCTCCAGCTCACACAACGGCGATCTTGCGCAGGCGCGGCGCTGGTTCGAGAGCGCGGGCGAGCTGGCGCGGGCTGAACGCGCCTTGCGCCTTCCGGGCGCGGGCGGCGAGCGGGACGTGATGAAGCGCAGCCGCAACTGGTCGGAGATACGCCCGGAATGGGGGCTTGCGGGCTGCAACGCCTTCATCGCCGCGCCGCGTGCTGTCACCAAGGGCAAATCGCTTCAAGGCCGTGCCTTCCTCCACGATTACGACTGGAAGAAGGACAGGGACTTCGGGGTGCTTGAGCTGATCCTGACGGCGCCCGTGGTCGTGGCAAGCTGGATCAGCCTGCAATATTACGGCTCCACGGTCGCGCCCGATGTGTTCGGCGGCGGCAACAAACTGCTGCATAACGTCGTGGGCGGCGTCGGCGTGGTCGAGGGCAATGGCGGCGTGCTGCGCGGCGGCCTGCCATGGCAGTCGGTGCATGATGGCGAGCAGTATATACATGAGCCGCTTCGGCTCTCGGTCTGCATCGCCGCGCCGCGCCAGGCGATCGGTGAGATATTGGAGCGGCACGCAAATGTGCGTTCCTTGTTCGATAACAGATGGCTGCATCTGTTTGCCCTCGATGAAGCTGGTCGCATGGCGTGGCGCTATGCGGGAGAGCTTGCCTGGACACCGGAAAAGGACGCCCTGTCCGCCGTGGAGGCGCTGGAGGCTGCCGGATGAGCGGGCTCTATGCCGGACGGACGGCGGTCGTCGCGACCATGCATGGCAAGGAAAAGGCCATCGGCCCTTCGTTCTGTTCAAGGCTTGGCATGACAACCCTCGTGCCGGAGATGTTCGACACAGATCTTCTTGGTACTTTCACCGGAGAAATTCCCCGCTTCGGCAGCATGGAAGACGCGGTCATCGCCAAGGCCCGCGCGGCCATAAGGATAACCGGTCATGCGCTCAGCATCGCAAGCGAGGGCAGCTATGGTCCGCATCCGCAGATTCCCTTTATCGCGGCGGGCATCGAACTGATGGTGTTCGTCGACGATGAACGCGGGATAGTCATCAAGGAGAGCCTGATCGACGAAGCGCCGGTATTCGCCCATGTGACGGCGCGTGACGGTGAAGACATAAGCGCATTTCTTGCGCAGGTTGGTTTCCCGGATCACGCCCTGATCGCGAGCCCTAATAAGCCGGGTTTGATCAGGCCGCGTTTTCACAAAGGCCTCAACACGAAGGGAGCGCTAACGGCGGCCATGGCTTCCAGCTGCGCTGAGTCCACCGACGGACGCGTCCTCGTCCAGACGGATATGCGAGCCCATATGAACCCGACGCGGATGCAGGCCCTCGAAAAACTGGCCGGTCGGCTCGTGGAACGGATTGCTTGCACCTGTCCTTCCTGCCGGTCGCCTGGCTTTGGCGTGGTCGGCGTGGAGAAGGGGTTGCCGTGTGAATATTGCGGCGGCCCCAGCGTCCTAGTCCGCCAGGACATCCTTGGTTGCGTGAACTGCGCCCATAAAGAGACGCGGGCGCGCAAGGACGGCATGACGACGGCAGAACAACGCTTTTGCACCGAATGCAATCCGTAGCGAAAGTCTAGCCTTGTACGTCAACTGGATGTTTCATTGCATTCCTAGCACCAAGGCATTGAACATTCGAAGGAATGTCGATTTCAAGATTCTATACGAAGAATCACCTACAGAGGTTGCGTCAGCGAAACCAAATGCATTCGTTATTTCATGATATTTTCAAGCGCTGATTTATCCACTTCAACGGCGCCATGCCGCATGCCGATCGCCAACGCTCGATTTGCAACATCGGACGCCGTTCAAGCGATTGGCTTCCATTAAACCGCTCATTCCGCACGACTAGTTCTTGTCTGAACGCCACCAAGCGCGACTGCGGATATCTCATACAATAACGATAAGATGACATTTCGAGCTAACCGCTTGAAATACGGAAACTTTGCTGCCCGTCTGAATTTGGTTGCCCAACCGAATCATCAGAAAATACGTTGCTTTCGTGCAAAGCATTACATTTGAGCGGTCTGCGCAATGAAGCAGGCCAAGACATTGCGGGCAGACGAGATCAAGCGCGTCCTCGCTTACGTCGCGACACGACGCCATGCGATCAGAGATCGCGCCATCATCGTTACCAGCTTCCAGAGCGGCATGCGGGCGCACGAAATGGCTTCGCTGCGCATCGGTGATGTCGTCGATGAAGCCGGCAACGTTCGAGGCGAGATCATCCTAAAGCCCGAGCAGACGAAGGGCCGCTTCAGTCGACGGGTGTTCGTCAATGCCAGGCTGAAGAAGGAACTGGCCATTTATCTGAAGCAGGCATGCGCCGGTATGTCGGCATCCGAGCCGCTGTTTCGCTCGCAGAAGCGGCATGCCTTCAATGGCAACACGATGTGCCAGCTGTTCCTCAACATCTACAAAGAAGCCGGTATCAAAGGGGCAAGCTCACACAGCGGCAGACGGACGTTCATCACCAATCTTGCCAGCAAATCGATCTCCGTACGAGTGCTCGCGGCGCTCGCGGGCCATAGCTCGATCTCCACGACGCAGCGATACATCGATGTCAACGATGATCAACTGCGCAATGCCGTCGAGCTGGTGTCGTAAGGGGAAGTTAAACCGCATGCTCTCGCTTCTCGCTGTAGTCTTGCTTTTGGGCGCTCTTGTTGGCGCATGGGCCCAAGCCCGCGAGGACGCCGATGCGGAAATGTCCAACGAAGACTTTGACCACAACGAAGGAGAAGAGACCTATGACGAAGACCTATAAGGCGAAGGTGCGGCTTCCAAACGGTTCGGTGCAAGAGGTGCGGGTGGAGGCGGATAGCTCCCTCAACGCTCGGGCAATGCTGGAAGCCCAGTACGGCAAGGGCTCAATCTTTTCCTCGCCGACGGAAGCGAGATAGGCCCCACTTAGGGGACATTAAAGGCGAAACGATACAACTCGCGATTACGAATAGGTATTGGCAAACGAACGATGTCAGACCAAAGCTCATTCCCGAATAGTCGAATGTCCGAAAGCATGCGCCGACTATTGGAAAGCATGCCTGAAACACCGCCCCCACCTGTGCCGCCTACACCGCCTGCGCCAGGTCACCCAGGCGAGTTCCGCCAGTTCATCATTCTACATTGCCGAGCTCATGGCGCTCCTATTTGTGGTCGTCGGCACAGTAGCCCCAGCTCTGCTGGGGCTATGGCTCAAATCGGAGTTGGCTACCGTAATCTTTGCCGGCGCTGGCTTTGTTGTGTCGGTCCTCGTATCTGCTGGCTATCTCGTTCTCTCAGACATTGCTGCTAACACCCGAGAGGCGGTGCAGGTGCTGCGGAAAAATGCCGAGCAGAGTGCGCCACCGATGGGTCAAGAACACAAGGTCAAAGCAGATAGTATCTAGTACCCATCGTCGTATGAAGACCCGGTTTATTTCATGCATTGTGTGCAGTTTATTGCACGATGCGTCGGATATAGCCGAAGACAGCTTTACCGAGATAGATTAATCCACGAACGCTCCAATACGTCATGCAAAGCGGACAGGGCGCAAACGGCACCTGCGGCCGCGAACAGGTGGGGCCATTCGATGTTTCATCGGCTGGCGATGTCATGGAAATTCTCCGATTAGAGTGGATGACATTGATGGTTGTCATGTCAGGCATGTTGCGCGACCGGGCGCTGCAGGCCGTAGACGCCACCCAGCACCGCGCCGAAGATGACGTGAAGAACCAGGGTCATCATTGGAGCCATGACGCCGAATTTCATACCGAACAGTCCCGCTCCAGCCATTGGCATCACACCGATCATCATCACGACCCAAGCGGCAATTCCGAAAACGACGCCCTTGGTCAAATAGCTATCGCCCGGAATATGCCGGTTAAGCCACGCAAAGAGCGCTCCCCAGACGACCGTGCCGATCATGAAATGGGCGAAACAGCCGACGGCCGGAGGCGAATTGCCCATCATCCGCGACAGCATAGCAATGACATCCAGTTCCGGAATGACGCCCATCTTGGATTTCATCAGCATCAGCGCGGATAGCGCGACGGTGGCGACGAAGCCGGCCACCATGGCTTTGAGGACGTTACGTTGGAACATTCGAGCCTCCCAAATCTGGTTTCCACCGGATGGTTCGTTGGGAAGGCAGGAAAGGTTACGCTGTCGCGGCTGAATTTCCGCCGAGAAGCGAATATCAGACGGATCGGTTTGTGACGACGGACCGCCAATTCAAGAGGTACGGTCCGGCATAGGTCGCCGAAGCCGCCAACAGGAAGACGCTGCCGAACTGCCAGACCAGCACCATCAGGCTCGCATCCTGCGCATGGAACAGGCGCAAAGCGAAATTACCAAGCCCTGCAGACGCTAACGCGCCGAGGGCGACGGTGAGGTAGGGCATCATTGGGGCGCCGCGGCGAAGCATGACGACCATGGCGATGGCGGGTACCGCACCGGCCAGCGCGATCGCGGGAAGGCAAATCCAGTCAGATTGGAGTGATAGTCCGGCAGAGCCCAGGTGCAGCCACGTGCTGATGCATCCTTGGCCGAGAACGCCGAGCCAGACCGCGAGCGGAATGACAGGTAGCAGGAGCACCTTACGATTGTATCCGGGAACAGTCGCGGCGAAAGCGGCGATGGCCGCAGTGACGGCTGTTGCAAGGGCGGCGAGCTGTTCGATTAGGAAACGGCTTTCCGCGAATTTCGTCGCAAGGTCCGGACGCGGCGACATCATGACGACGATTAGCGCGAGGTAGGGTACAGCGATGGCGAGCCACAGCGCGCATCGGACCCATGGGCGCGGGAGCCGTTGCACGGGGCGACTGTTGTCAATCAGAGTATCGATGAGATGCTGGGTGTCCATCCTGTCAGTCCTTGCTCAGGGCCTTGCGGAGTGCGCCGATGGCCCGGTGAACGGACACTTTGAGTGCGCCGACGCTGGTACCGCTCGCTGCGGCGGCCTCCTTCAACGACATCTGACGTAGCTTGAGCAACTCAACCGCCTCGCGCTGACCCTGCGGCAGCATCTGAATAGCCTTCCTGAGTGCCTCGGGGTCACGATAGGAATCGACGACGTTATTCGCTGCGTCGTCCGAAAAGGTTACGGGATATTCGTCGACATTGACTTCGTTGGCCTTGCTGCGGGCATAGACGCGCACGCTGTCCACGAGCCGGTTCCTGGCAATTGCCATCAGCCAGGGCATAAAGGGTCGCGAAGGATCGTAGGTCGCACGGACCGCGTGCATGGACACGAGTACCTCCTGGACGAGATCCTCGATGTCGGCCGTTGGCAGGAACGGCCGCTGGCGGCGAATGCTGACCTGAAGCTTGGGCACAATGGCTTTAAGGAGCCGCGCGTAAGCCTGCTTGTCGCCCTGCTGGGCGGCTTGCATCAAGGCTTCGAGGATCGGTTCGTCGGGCGTCTGTGTCATGAACGATCTACGGGCAGCCCGGAAGCGATCACGCCGCTGTGATCGGCGCTACGGTAACCTTATGTGCTCGCTGCACGAAACTGCCCAAAATGAAGTGCAGTGCATATCCTAGTCGGTCGGTTGGCGTGAATACAGAAAATCTCAAAAGGGGAAACGGGCGCTTCGGGCCATTGGGTCGTCGCGCACTATTGACCGGTCTTATGGCTATGGCGGCCGCGGCCACCCCAATTGCAAGGGTTCGAGCGGCCTCCAACTTAGCCGACCATACAGAACCTCCGCCATTCATTTCAGGGCGCTTCCAATTCACCTTCATACGGCCTCGGCAGATTGTGCCGTCGTTGCGTCTCTTTGGGATTGACGGTCGATCCATCGATCTCGCCTCGTTGCGCGGCAAACCGATCCTCCTAAATTTCTGGGCGAGCTGGTGTCCGGCCTGCCGAATGGAGTTGCCGATGCTCGATCGGATGCTTCAGCGACAAGGGCGCCACGGTCTGCAAATTATCGCAGTTTCGGAAGACCGGGCAGACCGGCAAGTCGTAGAACGGTTCACTCGCGAGATCGGCATTACGCATCTACCCGTCTACCAGGATCCGAGCGGGTATGTGGCTTACAGCAACGCCGAAAATCCGCACAACGCGCCGTTCGCGTTGTACGGAATGCCGATGACTTACGCGATCGCCGCATCGGGCTGGGTCGTCGGCTATATCGCAGGTGCCGCCGATTGGACCACCGCTGACGGCCAGCGGTTTATCTCGTTTCTCTACGGCGCATGAAAATTTTGATGGGCGCCGTAACCTTCCTCGCCTCCTCGACGAACTGATCGGTGCGGGCATCTTGCCCGGTGCTCATCGTCAGGGAGGCGCTCGACCATGTTTTCAAGGTTTCTGACATTGGCCATCGCGGCCGCATTGCTCGCCAGCGCGCCCTTCACCGCGCAGGCCGGTCAGCCGTTCGATGCTCACGCGTTTCAGCAGGCCCAAGCCGCCGGCAAATCGATCCTGGTGGATGTCACGGCGCCCTGGTGTCCCACTTGCAAGCAGCAACGTCCCATTCTTCAGCAGGTCGAGAAGGACCAGCCGTCCTTGCAGGTCTTCGAAGTTGACTTCGACACGGCCAAAGACGTGCTGAAGCGGCTTCGCGTGCAGTACCAGAGCACGCTGATCGTCTTTAAAGGCGCTCAGGAAGTAGGTCGCTCGACGGGAGATACGGACCCCGACCGCATTCGTGCGCTGATCGCCCGCGGCCTCTGAAAGTTCGTCATGTCCAATCTTCTGCTGGGCTACGGCGCAGGCGCACTCTCGACGCTTTCGCCGTGCGTTCTGCCTCTGCTGCCGATGATCTTATTCGGCGCATTGCAGCAGCATGCGCTCGGTCCGCTGGCGCTCGCTGCGGGACTTGCGAGTGCATTCGCGGCGGTCGGCGTTTCCGTGGCGACGTTTGGCTTCAGCATCGGGATTGACCCATCGACCCTGCGGATTGCGGTCGCGGTTCTGCTCGTCGCCATGGGAGCTATTCTGCTCATGCCTGCGCTGCAAGCGCGATTGGCAACCGCAGCCTCGCCCGTGGCGACGGGCGGACAGAATCTCCTTGCGAAAATTCAACCGGCGGGTCTGCTCGGCCAATTCGTGCTGGGCGGCTTATTAGGCATCATCTGGTCGCCGTGTTCGGGACCGACGCTCGGTGCGGCACTCGCGCTTGCTGCACAAGGCGAGACGGTCGGCAAGGCGGCCGCGACGATGCTCGCCTTCGGCCTGGGCGCGGCAACACCAATCGTGGCTCTGGCCTACGGTTCCCGTCATGCCGTCATGGCGCGGCGCGACTGGATGGCGCGGGTGACCCGCTTCGCCAAGCCGCTGATGGGCGTCGCCTTCGTTGGCGTCGGCGCTTTCGTCCTGACCGGGCTCGACAAAGTCATCGAAATATCTCTTACGAACGCCATGCCGGAGTGGCTGGCGAGCGTGACGACGCGGCTATGAACGGCCGCATTCAAACCCAGAGGAGACTTCCAGGATGTCAATGCTCAAGAAATCGCTACAGACGCTCGGCACGCTTGCGGCGCTTGGCGCGATGACGGCGGCCCCGCTGCCCGCGCTCGCCCAAAGCTCGAACCCCTGTGCGCCGAAGGCCGCCAAGGGCAAGAACCCGTGTGCGCCGAAGGCTGGCAAGGCGATGAATCCCTGCGCGCCCAAGAAGGCCGCTAACCCGTGCGCGCCCGCCAATCCCTGCGCACCGAAGAAGAAGTAAGTCGAAGAGACAGACGCGACTTACGCAACCGTACAGGACGGCGGGTCTCGGGTCCGTCGTCCTGCACCCATTCACCAATAGCAATCAGGATAAAGTCATGATCCGCATCTTGAACGTGGGATTCCTCGCGGTGGTAGCCGTCGCGATGACGGCGCTGACCGTGCCGCAGGCGCGGGCCGAAACTATCAAGTTCGAAGCGCCGGTCGCCCAGAAGGAGGCGCTCCGCCTCGATTTTGCCGATGGCAGCAAGCATTTCTTCCTGCTGGTGCATCGCGAAGGCAAGTCGGAAGGTCAGGGACCGCTCGCCGGAATGACCGTCAACGAGTACGGTGCCCACGACATCGTGCCGGGCATTGGCGGCGAACCTCGCGGTTACCTTGAGTTTATCAATGCCAATGGCGACAAAGCTTATATCAAGTGGTTGATCCAGGCCATCTTCGTTCCGGGACCGGACGGTAAGCCGAAACTGCTCGATAACGGCGTGTGGCAGGTGGTGAGCGGCACCGGATCGTTGAAGTCTCTCAAGGGCGCGGGCACGTTCCATCTGGTCGCGACCGGGCCGACCGAACGGCGTTTCGTACTCGTCGGTGAGTTGACGCAGTAGGAGCTCAGGGGCATGAGCGGCAACGGTATGACCTCACACGAGCCGCCCGTCGACTTCGAACCGGCGGGCCTCCCATTCGCCGTCCTGCAACATATGGCGGACGCAGCGGTAGAGGTCGTCGACTGTATGAGGGAGATGCACGAAGTTGGCAGCAATCCGGTCAACGAAGTCTTGCGCACGGGTGGCGATTTCACTGAATGGGATCACTACCCGCCTGGCGATGTGACTGATCGGACATCGGGTGCCCTCTACTACTTTCACGCCCATGCTCCGGGTGATCGCGAGGAACTCGACTATGGTCATTTCCACATTTTCATGCGCGACGTGACCGGACGGATAGACGAAGGGGGACAGGCCGGTGGGCCATCCCATGTCATCGCCATCGGGATGAATGAATTAGGTATGCCCGTGCGGCTTTTTACCACGAACCGCTGGGTGACGGACGAGACCTGGCGCGACGCAGACCGCGTGGCTGCGCTGCTCGTTCAGTTTGCCATGGACAATGACGCGCCTTCGCGTGTCCTGAACCGTTGGGTTGCGGCCATGCTCAAGCTGTTCGGTCCGCAGATCGAGCGGCTGCTCATCGAGCGTGACCATGCCATTGCCCAGTGGCGCGAGCGTCATCCGAGCGCCGACGTATTGGAAGATCGTGATCTGGAGGTCACGTCGTCGCTTTCGATTGATCTGCAAGGCCATGTGGCCTGGCTGGATCGGCAGATGGATGTCGCCGGGGGCAGGATCGCCGAAGCCTAGGGCTTTGCCGGAGGCACGTAACCTTTTCATCGGTCCGGACGAATGAAGTCTTGAGTATGCGCCATTGCATGCTTTCCGTGGCCTTGGGCCGCGCAGCACGATGATCCGGAGGAAAGAATGTCGAACCGTACCATGCCTTTGCTGGTCGCAGGCGCCTTCGCCGTGGCGATCGGTGCGCTGACGAGCCCCGCCGCCGCGCAGAGCGCCGATATGAAGAAGATGATGGAGCAGAAGCAGCAGGAAACCATGGCCGCACTCAAGGGCGGCAAGTTCGAGAAATGCTACGGCGTGGCTCTGAAAGGCCACAACGACTGCTTCGCCGGAGCCGGTACGACCTGCGCCGGCACCAGCACCACCAACTATCAGGGCAATGGCTTCAAGCTGGTCGCCAAGGGTACCTGTACGACGATGTCGACGCCCGCCGGGCACGGCAGTCTGACGCCGAAAGCCTGACCCGCGGTCAGGTGTCCGACAACGCTACGGGACGGGCCCTCGCCCGCCCGTAGCGCCGGAAAGTATTCGCCGCGACGGAGCGAAACGTCATGCAGGACAAAGTTTCATTAGGGGTCCGGCGGATCGCCGCCGCCATTCCACCGCGCGCCGGTGTCGGTCTGAAGGCCGAACACTACCGAACGGTTCTGGAGACCCGGCCAGACATTGGATTTTTCGAAGTCCACGCCGAGAATTACATGGGCGCCGGTGGCCCGCCGCATCGTTTTCTCGGCGATATCCGGGCGCAATATCCATTGTCGCTGCATGGCGTCGGTCTCTCGATCGGCAGTCACGAGAGACTTAATGGCGAGCACCTCGGCCGCCTGAAAGACCTCATCGCGCGCTATGAGCCAGGCCTGTTTTCCGAGCATCTCGCCTGGTCGACGCATGAGGGAGCTTTCTTCAACGACCTGTTACCGGTTCCCTACACCGCCGAAACGTTGACCCGGGTTTGCGATCATATCGATGAGGTTCAGACGAGTCTCGGCCGGCAGATGCTGCTCGAAAATCCGTCGACCTATATCGCCTTCGCTGAAAGCGTCTACCCGGAGCCCGACTTTATCGCGGAGGTGGCCCGGCGCACCGGATGCGGACTTTTGCTCGATGTGAACAATGTCTACGTCGCCGCAACGAACCAGCAATGGGACCCGCTTGCCTATATCGCGGCATTCCCGCTGCGTCAGGTAGAGGAAATCCATCTCGCCGGCCACGCGCGGGAGGCCGACGGATTTGAACGACCCCTGCTGATCGATACGCATGACCGGCCGGTCGAAGAGATTGTCTGGGATCTGTATGCCTGCGTCATTGGTCAGACTGGGCCATTGCCGACGCTCATAGAGTGGGATGCAAAGGTCCCGGCATGGCATGTTCTGATGGCCGAGGCCGAACGTGCCGACCATATCCTTGGCGCGCAGGTGCCGGAGGTACGACGCCATGCCGCATCACGCTGAAAGGCTGAATGGGTTCGCCGACGCGCTACTCGATGCCGGACGGCCGATGCCTTACGGGCTGATTGATCCTGAGGGCCAGCCAGATCCTCGGCGGTTCGCCGTCTATCGCAACAACGTCATGGTCGGCTTGATTGATGCGCTGAGGGCGAATTACCCGGCAGTCGACCGTATTGTTGGCGAAGAGTTCTTCAGCGCGATGGCGCGCGACTATGTTGTCCTGCGGCCGCCCGCGTCTCCGGTGCTTCTCGATTACGGCGACCGCTTTGCCGACTTCATCGCCACGTTCGAACCGGCGCAGTCGCTGCCTTATCTTGCGGACGTTGCCCGGATCGAACGCGCCTGGACCGAAGCGTATCACGCTCGCGAGGCGCGGCCTTTGATGGCGGTGCAGTTCGCGCAGGTTAGGGCAGGTGACGCCGCAAATACGACGCTAAAAGTTCACCCCTCGTTGCGCCTCGTCCGCTCGCGCTATCCCGTTTTAACGGTATGGCGGATGAACAGCGGTGCTGAGCCGCTTGCCCCGGTCGATTTCGAGGCAGGAGGAGAAGACACGCTCGTGTTGCGCCCGGACGCCGATGTCGAAGTGCGGGCCGTGCCACCCGGCGGTTCGGCGATCCTGAACGCCTTGATGGAAGGCAAGACGCTGACCGAAGCTGCGCAATCCGCGCTGTACGAGAACGCGCAATTCGATCTTGCGGGCAATCTTGCCGTGTTGATCGAAGCGGGCGCCTTTATCGGGTGCTCGGCGCTGGAGCAGTATGAGCCATGGGGGCACAGATGAAAGCACTGCAGTCCACGATTGCCAATATATTGGACCGCCTCGCGGCCATCGCCTTGGTTGTCGCGCCGCCGATACTGCGGCTGGCGCTTGCGGTGCCGTTCTTCAAGTCGGGGCTGACGAAATGGGACGGGCTCTTGTCGCTTTCGCCAGCCGCGGCGTTTCTGTTCGAGGATGAATTCAAGCTTCATCTGTTCGGGGGGCTCTATAGCCTTCCGGCGCCGGAGTTGCTCGCTTGGTTCGATGGTGTGGCCGAGGTCGTACTGCCCGTCCTTCTGGTGATTGGCCTTGCGACACGGTTCAGCGCTTTGGGCCTTCTCGTCATGACGGGCGTTATCCAGCTGGTGGTGCCGGACGGCTGGGCGAATTTCCATCTGCCTTGGGCGGCCATGGCGATTGCGATCATTGCTCTAGGGCCGGGCGGGTTATCGCTTGACCGTGAAATTGAGGCGAGATGCCGCGCCTGATCCGCTAGGCAATATTCGCCTGATCGTTCGATGGTCGGCCTCTGGCCCAAAGCCGACATCGGGCAAGCCTGCGTGAATCGATGCTATTCCATCGTCAGCGGGCGCCGCCCCGCAAATCTAATCTTTTCTACAAAAGATGACATTTCCCGAGAGCGCGTTGAATTCCGCGGTGAATTAGCGCCGCTATTACAAATAGAATATCTAATTCCTCACGAAATGTCGTTTAAGCCGACAAATGATGATGTTTCCGCTGAATTACCGGTTGCTTCTTCGACTGTAATTGTCTCGGCTCTCGACCGTCTCTCGGACCGCCGACGCGGATAGCATTCCAACAACGGGTGATACTAGTAGCGCTTCGCGACTAGGGAAGTAGCTTCTCATCGCTGACGGAGGTGAGGTGGAACTCAAGCGGTGACCCCGCGTCGAAGTCGATCCTATTATCGCGACGAATTTGGCATATCCGCTTCGGTCACGACGCAGTTGCGTCCTCTATCTTTTGCAGAATACAAACATTCGTCGGAGCGCTTGAGAATATCTCTGGCGGACATTCCTGATCGATAGGTAGCTACTCCCAAAGAGAGAGTAACATTGCCGAGGCGTTCACCGGTGGATCGCCTGACAAGTGACTTGGCCGCGACGCTAACTCGAATATTTTCCGCGAGAGCCTTGGCAACCGACAGAGGCGCCCCCGGTAAGACAATAACGAACTCCTCTCCGCCCAAACGGGCTACGAAATCCGCCTCTCTTACGGAATGGCGTATCGTCGTCGCTATAAGCCGCAAAACCTGGTCGCCAACTAGATGACCGTATTGGTCGTTGACCTTCTTGAAATGATCGACATCGGCGAATACCAGCGAAGTGGGGTCTGCGCCAGGTTTTGCGATGTGCCGCTCCAGGAAGTCGTCAAAATGCCGTCGATTGGACACGCCGGTCAGTTCGTCGGTCAGACTCTCGAGTTTTGCCTTTTCAAGATCAGCCAAAAGTGAAGAAAATTCCCGCATCGCCTCAACCAGACGGGCACGAAAGTCGGAAACGTTTTCTCGCATCGACTCCGTGAGCGTCGCGAAGTGTCCGGCGATCCGGTTGTTATCGTCAGGCGATCGGAGAGTGCTCCCAGCCTCGGACAGCTGGGCATCAAATCGATTAGATGCCTGCAGTGCCATGTCGAACGTATCGGAGGTTCGCCCCACGGTGCTTCCAAATTGTGCTCGCGCCTCGCTTAACCTCTGAGCGTCCAATGCCGCGGGTAAGTGCCTGCTGCGCAAATCTTCAACGATCTCCGCAGAGATCATCTCACCTCTGGACAGGAGGTGGTCAAGCTCCGCGTTGAGGCGCAGGTAGCTGCCAGTCGTATAGTGGAAAAACAGCTCAAAGATTGGAGGCGTCGCCGGCAGATTCTTCTCTACAATCAGATCTAGGGCGCGTCGCGCCATTGAAACCGTTTCGTCCATTCGCGTACCGATAACGTCGAGAAGAGCGGTGTGGGATCGTTCGCGGAAGTTCGCTAGGATGAATTATAGAAAAATAAGTATCAATTTTACTAACTAGGCGGCCAGTGATCGACGTGTGAACGCCGACTAAGATCCAGTGAAGGAATCTGCACAAACGTTGTCCTTAATATTTAACCGTTCGCGTCCCGCGAAAAAATCGACAAGCCGCTAAACCAAGGGCACGCCTTGTATGAAATGCACGGCTAAATATTTCGAATAGCTAGGACCTGTTCATAAATGAACAATTGGAGATGCGAGCATCATGAGCGCCTCACGTCGCGGCGACATGCGCGTTAACCTGCAGGATCTGAGATACGAAAACTGCATCAACGGTCATCGAATCTTCCAATATTGTACTTTTTGAGTTATCCCCCGGCATCGATTTCAAAATGTGTTTCTACAGATGTGTACTGCCGCGATATTCAGCATACTCACCGTTATTGAAAAAAGCGCTAACTCAAAACGCTCGGCACTATGGAAGAAACTCGGCCCTTAAGCTCCGTCTATAACGAGAATAATGTTTGGTGGCTTTCGCTATTGCATCAACTCGGTGCAAATCGCCGTCAATTTCCGCCACGTCGGCAAATTGTCGCTGAAAGGAGTTGGCCAGCCGAAACAGTTGTTATTGCGCGTGGATGGGCCTTCTCGGCGACAAGAGATGTCCGAGGAAAAAGACGAATAGTAAAATTTCATATCCCCGGCGATCTGGTCTTGAACATGGGATTGTCCGGATCGCGCCATAACAGATCTTTGGAAGCGATCAGCGCGACCACTATCTATCGCTTTGAAAGCCAGGCTTTTCTTGACATGTGTTTCGAGGATAAGGAGTTGTATCTTAACTTATTGAATTCAATCAACGTCGACCGACGTCAACTCGATATCCTGATTACGCAACTTAAGACCAATCGTGCCGAGTTGCGCCTGGCGAGTTTCTTCTTGGAACTGTTTCGTCGCCTCAAATCTGCGAGGTTAGTAGAGGAGAACGGAGCTGATTGCCCAATCAAACTCAATCAGATTGCGAACAATATCGGACTTTCCGACGCGTATGTAGGAAAAGTCCTCGCGGGCCTGCATCGGAGCGAACTTCTAGAGTTCAGAGATGGAAGGTTGAACGTACTGCAAGAACTAGAGCTGGAAAAGCTTTGTATGTCTGACCTGTGAAGGCCGGCAGGCCGTTGCGGCGCGTGTATTTGGTCCCGGCCTGCGGATCCTGACCCTGCACCGTCGTCTTCAAAGTTGTTCACGATCGCGTATAAGCCGGTAGCGCAGCCTTTGCCTACCCGTTTCCGAAAGCCTGCGTAAGACACAACTCGAACACGATTAGTTCGCGTTGACTGGAAGAGTGGATGATAAATGCTGACGCTGAATTAATCCCTGAGGCGCAACTACCATTCATCAAGCGCAAGTCATTCGTGGTTCACGCCGAAGACGACAGCCCGGAACGCCATCGTATACGCAACATAGTACCGGTGTGCGCCCACTTCTCGTCTTTAATCGAGCGCCTAGCGGCGCACTTTTTTCGAAGATGATGGCGGGAGCGCATTCGAGACGAAGCAGTGCCGCCGAATATAACAATCCAGTTTCGCTAATTTTTAATAATTAGCCTAATAAATCGGCATCTGTCGGATTCTCAGTCACAATGTATTGGTGCGCGTATCTTGCGAGTCTGTTTGTAAGCCGCGCCCGTGGACTGAAGCGACAGAGCTAGCAATCAACAGAATACGAGGGTCGAATTATGTCGGGGCTGACTATGGGGCTACGCACAAAGCTGTTCTCGATCTTTGGAGCGGCGACGATCTTGCTTGTGAGTGCGGCGACTTTCGCATTTTGGTCTTTCAGAGGGGCCCTCGTCCAATTTGAAGACACACTCGGCGCTCTTCAGTCAAACACAATTGCGGTCGTTGCGATGGAGGCGGACTTTAAGAAGCAAGTCCAAGAATGGAAGGACACGCTTCTGAGAGGCAAGAAGCCGGAGGCTCTCAAAAAGTACTGGGGCAACTTTCAAGCGCGCGAAAAGGACGTGCGCTCCGAGGCCACCACTCTCGCTCGCTCCATAGCAGACCCGGAGGCAAATGATCTTGTAAAGAAGTTTGCGGCCGCTCACGAGGTTATGGGCGGAAAATACCGCCAAGCGTTCGAGAAGTTCAAAGAAAGCGACTTCGATAGCGCTGTCGGTGATGCCGCAGTTGCTGGCATGGATCGTCCTCCTACCGAATTGCTAGGAAAGGCAAGGGACAGGCTGGAGACCCTACTCAGAGAATCAGACGCTCAATCGGTAAGAGCCGCCGCAGATGCGCGTGGTGCCATGATAATGAGCATCGCTCTATTCGCATTCGCGACCATTCTCGCGGCCACGATCCTATTTCTGACAATCCAGAAAGTCGTGATGGCTCCGGTTGCACAGTTGCGTACTTTGATGAACAAAATGGCTCATGGCGATATGGACTTCCGATTCGCGGGGAGGATATCGAACGACGAAATTGGCGACCTTGTGAAATCTGCCTCCGAAACGGCAACGCAGATTTCAACCGCCTTGTCTAAAATAAGAACAGTCACGCAGGAGGTTACAAACGCGTCGGCCGAGATTTCAACGTCGACCACCGACCTTTCTCAACGTACTGAGGAGCAGGCGGCGAGCCTCGAAGAGACCTCCGCCGCGATGGAAGAGCTCGCCGCCACAGTGCGCAAGAACGCCGAGAACGCCCAGCTCGCCAACCAGGATGCGACTACGACCCGCGAGGTGGCGGATCGAGGTGGGCAAGTCGTCGCCAAGGCGGTCAGCGCGATGGCAAAAATCGAAGAGTCCTCGCGCAAGATCTCCGACATCATCGGCGTCATCGATGAGATCGCGCGGCAGACGAACCTGCTTGCGCTCAACGCGGCCGTTGAGGCGGCCAGGGCTGGTGAGGCAGGTCGCGGCTTTGCCGTGGTTGCCTCTGAAGTGCGCAGCCTGGCGCAGCGCTCCTCGCAAGCCGCCAAAGACATCAAAGACTTGATCACCAACTCGAACGATCAGGTTAAGGATGGCGTCGACCTTGTTAATCGCGCCGGTCAGTCTCTCAACGAAATTGTCGAGTCGATCAAGAAGGTCGCGGTCGTCGTGTCCGAGATCGCCAACGCCTCGTCCGAGCAGGCCACGGGCATCGACCAGATCAACAAAGCCCTGACGCAGATGGACGAGGCGACGCAGCAGAACTCGGCGCTGGTCGAAGAAAACGCCGCGACTGCTAAGACGTTGGAGCATCAGGCTCAGACGATGGACGAGCAGGTCGCCTTCTTCCAGATCGCAGACGGCAACGTAGCGTCGGTTCAAGCGAAACTCAGCACGGTTAAGCCCGCCTCCGCTAAGAAGTCGGCGGTCAGTCCAGCCCCGAAGCCGCCAGCTAAGCGGGCCAATGTCCGCGAGATGCAGACTGCGCTGGCGACCGCAGTGGGGCAGGACTGGCAAGAGTTCTGACTTGAACCAAAATATCCGCACCGAGCGACTAGGCGGAGTGCTCGCTCCGCCTGCCTGCTTGTTCGATCCCTGCAAAACGGCCGCCGCCGGAATGGAAGCCCGTCAGACTGGATCGCGCCTATCCGCAGTTAGCTCAGAGTTAGTTCTTGCGCGACTATGCTCCAAGAAGATACATAAATTCAATAGGTTAGCGTAGCAACAGGGTTAAGACCCGACTAACCATCCTGGCATTTCGCCCGCATTCGCCTTCGTTCGCCGATTTTCAAAAATTGCGCTAACCCGTTGCTCGCTCTTTGATTTTTTTATCGCCGGCATTAATTCGCGTTCAGGGCCATCCCGCCCAAATCGTTAGCACAAAGTTAGTTTGAGAACGCCCGCGAATGCCCCGGCCGAGAAGAGACGGAGCGCCAACCGAAGCGCCCAAGAAGGCAAAGCTTACTGAAATATTAATTCGCAACCTTGAGCCCCGCGAACGGACCTACCGTGTCTATGACCTTCATCAGCGTGGGTTGTCGCTGCAAATTCAGCCGACTGGGCACAAAGCGTGGAAGTGCATCTATTCTGTGCGGGGGCGGAGACGTTGGTTTTCGATTGGCTTGGCTCACGCAGTAGGTCTGGCCGACGCGCGAGTGAAGGCTGCCGAAGTTCTATATAAAGTCGCCCAAGGCCTCGATCCGTGCACCGAAAAAAAGCGGCGCACGGTGCAAATACTATTGAAGAAGTCGCGGCACGATACGTTGAAGAGCAAGCGAAAATTCTCAATCGCTCGTGGCGCCAAACCGACAAACTCGTCCGGCGGCATCTGCTATCGCGCTGGGGTTTGGTCGCGGGGCGATGAATCGCATTCAAAATCATATCGAGGGCGGGATTGGCGAGGTTTACGACCGCCATGCCTATTCGGCAGAAACCCAAAAGATCATGGACGCGGTTGCGGCTCGATTGCTGCGTTTGATCGCCCCGACGCGCGAAAGATCAGACTCTTCCGCAAACTACCAAAGATCGACGAGCCAAAATCGGCTAAACTGGAGTGCGGCGAGCTAGACCGCCAGCCTGTTCGCGCAGCCCTGTTCGAAGACGCCAATGGACCGTATTTGACCATAGTTATTGCGTGGGGACGGACAGATCGCCATGAAAACTGAAGAGCCTGCTCCGAGGTTGATCGACGCGAAAACGACGGCCGACATTCTCGGTGTCTCACTGCCGAACCTGTATAGCTACGTGAGCCGCGGGAAGCTGACCCGCGTCCGCTCGGACGTGCGCGGCAGTCTCTTCAACGCCGTTCAGGTTCTTGAGTTCGCCAACAGACGGGATCGGGGCCGTAGTCCTGAAAATGTCGCTCGCGCTTCTCTTGATTTTGGCCTTGCTGTACTTGACAGCGGACTGTCCACCGTCCAATCGGGCCGACTTTACTTCCGCGATCAGGATGCGGTTCTACTGAGTTAAACGTGCTCATTGGAAGATGTCGCGTCACTGCTCTGGGCGCAGAGCGACTTTCCTCGTTTTCAGTGCGAGGAACTGAGTATCGCAATTGGACAAGGGTCTCTTTTCGAGAATCTGGCGAGCTGGCTCGTGACGCAATGCGCTGTCTCGCAGAGTCAAGAAACCTGGGCACCAGATATCATCTCCAAGCGCATCTGATTATGCGCGCGACCGTCGCTTTTGCGACTGCAATGCCTCGATGGCAGGGCACCGCGCACGATGCGCTATCCAAAAGCTTTGCGTTTGATGGCGCCGGCGCCGATATCGTGCGCCGCGCGCTTGTCCTGCATGCCGACCACGAGTTGAACACCTCGACATTCGTCGTTCGCTGTGTTGCCTCAACCATGGCGGCATTCATGCAAAGCATTGCATTTGAGTGGCCTGCGCCATGAAGCAGGTCAAGACATTACGGGCAGACGAGATTAAGCGCGTCCTCGCTTACCTGGCGACACGGCGCCATGCGATCAGAGATCGCGCCATCATCGCCACCAGCTTCCAAAGCGACATGCGCGCGCACGAAATCGCGTCGCTGCGCATCGGTGATGTCGTTGATGAAACTGGCAACGTCGGACCGCAAAGGGACTCAATGCTTCCAGCCTGCCCCGACGATGATCTGGGCTGGGAAAGAGGCGCGGTTACCGACGACATATTGCTGCATCGAGGCGAGCGCAGCGACCTCCGCTTCTGGGCGGCGGGTTTGCGGCACTTTTTCCAGCGCACGGCGGATGGCGGCGCCGCCGGCTTTCTGCGCCGTCCAGTACTGGTCGAAATCATCGACCACGATGGTGGTATTGTGAACATGGATCGTGACGTCGGCGAATCCTGCTGATTTCATCGCGGCTTCGAGCGAGCCCGCCTCGGAAAACGCGAACGGCCCGCGCTCGGTGATCGGGGACGGGACGTCGTGGTACCGGGTCAACGCGGCGATCGGCCCGCCGAAATACGGATTGCGCTCCGCGGCGCCATGCATGGCGGCCACCAGCCGGCCGCCGCGGCGCAGCACCCGGAGCGTCTCCTTCAGGGCGAGCCGCGCATTGGTGAAATGCGGATAGGCGTATCGCGAGATCGCGCAATCGAAGGTGTTGTCCTGGAAGTCGAGACGTTCGGCTTCCATCTCAAAGAAATCGGCATTGCCGATGCCGAGCTCGCCGGCGCGCTTGCGCGCGGCGACGATCATCGAGGGCGCGAAATCGATGCCGGTGACTTTGCCGTCCGGCGCGACGAGAGGCGCCGCTTCGAGCGCCGGACTGCCGGGGCCCGTCCCGACGTCGAGAACCGTTTCGCCGTCGCGCAGCCGGGCGATCTCGAGAACCTTGGCGGCCGCCTGCGCCGACAGATCGGCCAGGGCGCCGGTGGCGAGCTTGTCGTAGCGCCGGCCGGCCTCGTCCCATTCCTGCCGACGCTTCAAGCGATAGTCTTCGTCCGACATTTCCACGTCAGGCACTCGCGTCTTTCAGTCCGCCGATCATTCCGATTCAGAACTTGATGTTGGCGCCCTTGATGACGGGCTCCCACTTGGCGGCTTCGGCGGCGATGTATTTCTTAGCTTCGGCCGGCGTGCTCTGATTGGGTTGAATGCCGGCGCCGCCCAAAATCTTGATTGCCGCGTCGGTCTTGAGATAGTCGTTGGCCGCCTTGTTCAGCTTGCTCACGATATCGGCCGGCGTGCCGTGCGGCGTCAGCATCGCATAGAACACGCTCGCTTCCAGCGAAGGAAAGCCGGCTTCCGCGGTCGTGGGGACGTCGGGCAGTCCTTCAAACCGCTTGCGGCTGCCAATCGCCAGCGCTCGCAGCTTTCCCTCCTTCACCTGCGCGACGTAAGGCGCAATCGAATCCATCGCCAGATCGATCTGGCCGCCAATGAGGTCGACGACGATTTCGCCGGAGCCCTTGTATTGAATGGTGCCGAATTTCAAACCTTCGCGCGACTTGATCAGCTCGCCGGTGATGTGTCCAAGCGAGCCGTTGCCGGGATAACCGGCGTTGAGCTTGTCCGGGTTTGCCTTGGCGTAGGCGACCATGTCCTTCAGGGTCTTGAAGGGAGCATCGGGCCGCGTCGCGATGATGATCGGCGCCGTCCCGATCAAGGCGACGGCTTCGAAATCCTTGTCGGGATCGAAGGCCATGTCCTTGTACATGAACTTGTTGTTGGCGGCCGGTCCCGTCGTCGCCATCAGGATCGTGTAGCCGTCGGGCTGTGCATGAGCGACCGATGCGGCGCCAATGTTGCCGCCGGCGCCGGGCCGATTGACGACGACGAAAGGCTGGCCGAGCTCCGTCCGGAGATACTGCGCCATCGCGCGCGTGAAAATATCAACGGAGGAGCCAACGCCGAACGGCACGACAATCGTTACGTTGCGATTTGGATAAGTCTGTTGCGCCGCGGCCAGGTTGCAGAAGGTCACGCAGGCCACGATGGCTGCAAGAAGCGATCTCATGTTTCCAATCCCGTCGGTTATGCAAGATTTGTTGATTTCATTTCGAAGCGTTTCAGCAGCCGAGTCAAGCGAGCGAACAAACAATTCGTTCGCGTGCACGGCGATCGTTCCGTCGTTGCGAACCACGGCGGAATGAATCGCCGCCGGTTTCGCGTGTGGGAACGATAATCGGTGTCGCGCAGCACGCTGGACGGCTCTCTCGAGCCCACGGCCGGTGCGGTTTGATTGCGTCATCAAGTAGAGGCGAATGACGGGCGCGTTCGTCCATTCGGCCGACTTCACTCAGGCGTCACCCGGTGCGGCGACGCCACCAGCCGGAGCGAACCGGAAGCCAGGATTTCAGGTCGATGTCGCGCACCAGGCGAGAGCCGCCGGCGCGCCACTCCATCACCAGTTCGCGATCGTGGAACGCCTCCAGCTCCGGACGATGGCCGACGCTGATCAACGTCGTCTTCGGCAATCGTTCGGCCACCAGCCGCATCATCTGCTCCTGACTCGTGCGATCGAGCGCCGAGGTGGCTTCGTCGAGGATGGCGATCGACGGGCGATGGATCAGCAGCCGGGCGAAGGACAGGCGCTGTTTTTCGCCCCCCGACAAAGCGTGATCCCACGACACGCCTTCTTCGTCGAGGCGCTCGATGAGATAGCCGAGCCCCACCGCCTCCAGCGTGTCCCTGATGCGCCCGACATCGACCTCTTCCGCCGGCGTTGGATAGGTGGCGGCGCGACGCAGGCTGCCGACCGGGATGTAAGGCTTCTGCGGCAGCAGGAACAGCTTCGAGCCGGGCCCGAACAGGATTTCGCCCTCGCCCCACGGCCACAAACCGGCGATGGCACGCACCAGCGTGCTCTTGCCGGTGCCGGATTCGCCGACGACGAGAATTTTCTCGCCGGGCGCAATAGTGACCTCGGTGCCGTCGACCACCGAGGTGCCGTCATCGAGCGTCACGGAGACGTTGCGCAGCCGCAGCGCCGCTTCCTCGGTGACGCCGCGGCTGATATGTCCGCTGCCGGTCTTTTCGGCGGCGGCAAGCGCATCGAGCGACACCAGCAGCGACGCGATGCGATGCGCGGACGCGGTCCAGTCGGCGAAGCGCGGATAATTGTCGACGATCCAGCCGAATGCGCCCTGCACGATGACAAAAGCCGAGCTTGCCTGCATCACCGCGCCGAGCGTCATCGAACCGTCGAGATATTTCGGCGCCGCCAGCAATACCGGGACCGCCCAGACGACGAGAGAACTGGTCTGCGACACGATCGTCGTTCGCATATGCTGGAAGCAGAGATCACGCCAGCGGCCGAGCACGGCGGCGAACGACCGGTCGAGTCCGGCGCGCTCCTCGCTCTCGCCGCCGAGCAGTGCGATGCTTTCGCCGTTCTCGCGCACGCGCTGCAGCACGAAGCGATATTCGGCTTCGGTCTGATTCTTCTGCTCAGATACGACGATGAAACGCCGGCCGATGAACAGCATGGCGACGCTGCCGACCAGCGCATAGCCGATGGCGCCGAGCACCAGGAAGCCCGGAATGGTGACGGTCATGCCGGCGAGCGGAAACGTCAGCGAGCCGCCGATCGTCCACAGCACGACGATGAAAGCCGACGCCGACAGCACGGCCGTCAGCAGGCCGACGGCAAAATCGACGGGCGCATCGGTGGCGACGCGAAGGTCTTCCGCGATCCGGTATTCCGGATTCTGGTGCTCGCCGCGCACGAGATTGAGTTGGTAATAGCGATCATGCGCGAGCCATTGATCGAGCACGTGGCCGTTCATCCAGGCACGCCAGAGGCGCTGGATGGTCATTCGGAAGTAGACGCTGGCGACGCCCATGGCGACGCTGCTGGCGGCGAGCGGCACGAAGATCAATCCCTGCCGCAGCAGTTCGGCAGCGTTGCGTTGTTCGAGCGCGTCGAAGAACCACTTGTTCCAGCGGTTGAGGACGAGACCAACTGCCAGCGTGCCGGCAATAAGAATGATCAAGCCGAGGGTCAACGCCCAGGCGGTTCGCGCATTGTGCCCCCAGTAGCCGCGGGCGCTGGCCCAGAAGCGCGCGACCAGACGAAACTTCGAGTGGTTGGACGGCGCGACGCGGTCGCCGGCCGCAGGGGCCATCGTGTCCGGCATATCTGGGTGCGCGTTCGCCGGCATGGCAATTCAGCTGACCGTTTCGGCGCCGTGTCCGGCCGGTTGCTTGCCTCGCCGGGCGCGGATGAAGTCGGCATACCACTTCGCCGACGCCTTTGGCCGCCGCTGCAAGGTCGCGTAGTCGACGTGGACCAGGCCGAAGCGCTCCTTGAAGCCGCTGTTCCACTCGAAATTGTCCATGAGCGACCACACGAAATAGCCGCGCACATCGGCGCCGGCCGTCATCGCGTCGTCCATCGCGCCGATATAGCCTCGCAAATAGTCGATGCGATCCTGATCCAACACCTCGCCGTTGTCGCCGACGTGGTCGATGGTGGCCGTGCCGTTCTCCATCACATAGATCGGCAATGAATAGGTGCGGTCGAGCAGCATCAAGGTTTCGCGCAAGCCGTCAGGCTCGATCGGCCATCCCATGCTGGTGCGCGGAATGTGCGCGGGGATCGGGCCGAAGCCGCTCTTGAGCATGTCGGTGCTCTCCTTGATGTAGAGCGGGCCGTAGTGATTGAGACCAAACCAGTCGGTCGGCCGGAAAATTTCGGCGAGATCGCCGGGCTTGATCAGCGGCGCCAGCATGCCGGCAAGCTGCGGCGGATAGCTGCCGAGCAGCTGCGGCTGCGGAAAAGCGCGGTTCCAGTACTCGTCGAATCGTTCGGTGGCGAGTTTGTCGGCAGGGCTGTCGCTGACGGGACGGCACGGCTGCACGTTGTGAATCGAGCCGATCGACGCGCGATCGACCGTCGCGCGGATCGCATCGACGGCGCGGCCATGCGCGCGATTGACGTTGTGAATGACCTTGAGAAGCAAGTCGTGATCGATCTTCCCGGGGGCGTGAGAACCATAGGCATAGCCGAGCAGCGAGAACACCGCGGGCTCGTTGAAGGTGGCGATGCGTTTGATGCGGTCGCCATAACGGCGGCCGACGAGCGCGGCAAAATCGCCGAACCAAGTCGCGCTGTCGCGCGCCGTCCAGCCGCCGAGGTCTTCGAGCGCCTGCGGCAGATCCCAGTGATAAAGGCAGAGCCAGGGTTCGATGCCGGCGGCCAGCAACCGGTTGAGCAGGCGGTCGTAAAACGCAAGACCGGCTTCGTTGACGCGGCCGCGCCCTTCCGGAAGCACGCGTGGCCATGAAATGGAGAAGCGGTAGGCATCGACGCCCATGCGCTGCATCACCGCGACATCCTCGGCGTAGCGATGATAGTGGTCGCAGGCGACGTCGGCGTTGTCGTGGTTGGCGATCTTGCCTTGCTGGCAGAACGTGTCCCAGATGCCCGGGCCGCGGCCGTCTTCTCGGGCCGCGCCCTCAATCTGGTAGTTCGAGGTCGAGACGCCCCAGATGAAAGCTGCGTTGCTCTTGTTCGTGCTCATGTCCGGTTCCGGTTAAAGGCAGGCGCGGATATAAGGGCGGTTGATCTCCCAGAGCTCGTCCAGGATCGCGACGGCCGCCGCCGCCGAGTTGACGACCGGATCGATCATCAGGGCCTGCAAGGCGATCTCCCTGGAGGCGCGCACGGCGGCTTCGACGGCCATCTCCTGCACCGCGGCTTGAATCCGGAGGAGCTTGCTGACGCCTTGCGGCAGCGGACCGAGCGAAATCGGGTGAACTCCGGCGGCGTCCGCCATGACCGGCACTTCGACGGCGGCGTCATTCGGCAGGTTCGGAATGACGCCGCCGTTTGGCACAATGGCGGATTCGATGAAGCGGTGGCGGTTGTTGAGGATGGCGGTGATGATGGCGACGCCGCGCTCGCCCGAGGTGGTCAGCCAGTCTTCGGGCATCGGCTTCCGGCTGGCGACGACGTCGTCGATCAGTTTCGCCAAGGCCGCGCGGTTGTCTTCGTCCCACTTGAAATCGTAGCCGGCTTCGCCGGCCTCCCAGCCGTAAGGCAGGAATTCGCCGACATGACTGTCGCCGCAGCCGATCCAGTGATCGAAGGCGCGGACCAGACGGCGCGACAGCGGCTGATAGGTCGGGTCGAACTCGCGCTCCTTGCGGCGGAACCGCGGATAGAGATCTTCGCCGCTGTCGCGATGCCGCACCTGCATGATGCATTGCGCGTGATTGATGCCGGCGGCGAGCACCTCAACCTGCTCGTTCGGCAGGCCCACGATGTGCGCGATATGATCGCGCGCCATGAAGACGCCGTGGCAGAGCCCGATGCTTTTGATCGGGCTGTATTTGCCGAGCGCCAGCACGATGCGGCTCTCGGGATTGGAGAAGTTGATCAGCAAGGCCCCGGGGCACTTCTCCTCCATGTCGCGGGCAATGTCGAAGACCAGGGGCAAGGTGCGGAGCGTGAAGAACAGCGCGCCTGGGCCGCCGTTTTCTCCCAACGTATGGCGGATGCCGTGCTTGCGCGGAATTTCGAAGTCATGCTTCCAGAGCCGATTGCGATCGATGGCGCTGGCGTTGACGACGAAGGAGGCGCCGTCGAGCGCGGCGCGCCGGTCCGTCGTTGCCTCGATCGTCAGCCCGGCGCCGGAGCGTGCGTTCATCAGGCGCGCCAGCTCGGCAACCCGTGCGAGGGCGTCGGCATGCCTGCCGACCAGAGTCAGGGTGCTGCCGGCAAGCTCACGGCTCGACATGACGTCGCGCAGCATGCTCATGCCGAACGACATGCTGGTCGCGCCGATGAAGGCGATTTTTGCCGTGTTGCCCATCCGAAATCCGCGACCTTTTACGGGCTTCCGCGGGCAGGTTACGGGACGGCGGCCGGTCCTTCTTGACGTACCTCAAGGGCGGCGAGGTTCCGGTTCGCGCGAAAGGCGGTGGCCCGACGACCCGCGGTGCTTTTCGCACGTCGAAAAAGCCGGCGAAAATGCGGGGCCAGCCGGCGCGGTCCTGCTATCAACCGGCGTCCAGGGCGACGGTGCGAAAGGCAGACAATGCGTATTGACGACGAGCGGTTGCGGCTGACCCAGGTATTGCACGCCCTGCTGGTCGACTATTGGCACGATGTCGACAGGAACTGGGGCCGCAATGCCCCCGATTATTACACCGAGGATGCCAAGTTCGTCGGCTCGCTCACCAGCTATGAGGGCCGCGAAAAAATCCGCGCCTTCTACAAATGGCGCGAGGATCGCGGCGACCGCACCGTCGTGCACTCGGTGCAGAATTTCAAGGCGTTCTTCGGCTCCACGCCGGACACGGCAACCTGCAACTGGTTCATGATGCTGTACGCGGCGGACGGCAAGCCCGTGCTGCCGACGCATCCGCCGATCCAGATCGCCTACATGACCGACCATCTCGTCTACACGAAGGACGGCTGGAAGGTGACCTACCGCAAATTCGATCCGCTGTTCGAAGGCGGCACGCCGCCGACCAACCCGGTGCTGAACGACAAGTAGGGACGCTAGATCGTCACGTCGTATTCGCGGCGCGCGGAGGCGTCGAGGTGCGGACGGTCGCTGATGAAGGCGAGGGCATGCTCGATGTTGAGCCGCGTCTCGACCAGCGGCTTCAGCACGGCCTTCTTGATGTCCTTCTGCGGCACCGACGAGGTGAAGAAGCTGACCGACATCACGGCGGCGACCTTGTCGCTCTCCATGAGAGGCACGGCGAAGGTCGTCATCCGCGCCGGCTCGGTGCGCGGATCGCGCATGGCGTAGCCCGCACTGCGCGCACGCTTGAGATGCTCGCGGAAAGCGGCTTCTTCCTGCGGGCCGAACTCCTGCGGCATTTCCTTGCGCAGGCGCGCGATGTGGCGCTCGCGTTCGTCCTCGCCGCAGAACGCCATATAGGCACGGCCCATCGCGAAGCGGAACAGGTCGGGGCGCTTGCCGAGCACGGTGTTGGTGTGGACCACCGGACTGATGGTGCCCGTCCAGTACACGATCTCGATGGCGTCGCCGTCGATGACGCCGAGGCCGATCGGCCACTTGATCTGGCGCGTCAGGCCGATGGACAGCGGCCGCGCGATCTCGATGACGCGGGAGATGCCGCCATAGCCCGCCGACAGTTCGAGCACCTTCTTCGTGACTCGATAGCCGCCGCACATGTTGTCGCGCACGACATAGCCCTCGTGCATGAGCGTCTCGAGCAGGCGCACGATGGTCGGCCGCGGGATGGCGGTCGCGGCGTGGATCGAGTTCACCGTGACGATGGACTTCTCGTTCGCGACCTTGAGCACGTGCAGCGCGCGGCACACGGCATTGACCGGCGGATAGGAGCGGTCGAGCGGATTGGTGTGGCCGCGCCGCGAATTGGTGCGGCAGTGGATGTTCGACGGCACCAGGCCCGGCAGCACATCGCCGACCGGCTCCATGCGGGTGAGGTCGCGGACCGCTTTGTTCACCTGACTGTTTCCCCCTGATCGGCGGCGCCGCGAACGCCCGCAAACAGGCGGATTGGTGCGGCTTTTGACGCGATCATATCAGCGGGCCCCGACCGCGATAAGGCCGGCGAGGGGGCAAAGCGCGGTTCATTTCGCTCCGCGAAATTCGGCGGCAAGAGCCCTGCCGCCCCCGGAGGGGCCGCCCTAAGATCGGCGCCTCGGTCGCGACAGGTCGGCCGGCTGGAGAAGAAGACGAAGACGATGAGCGGTGTGTCGAAGCGTGTGGCGTCCAAGTCCGTGTTCCGCGATCAGGAACCGCAGAATGTCAGCCCGGATGGCCTCGCCCGAACCTGGATCACGCGGGGCGGCAACTTCGCCGTGTGCATGTCTGAGGTGAAGCCGGGCGCGGTGCTGTCGCGGGAGGCCAATCCGGAAGAATACATGGTGGTCGTCCCGCCGGGCGGCGCGTCGCTGACGATCAACGCCGGCGGCGAGACGGTCGAAGCCGAGCCTGAATCGCTGACCATCGTGCCGCCGGGCGCCAGCGAAGTGATCGCGCGCAGCGCCGGCAAGATCGCTCGCATTTTCTCGAAGGCGTCGGCCGACATCATGGCGCTGGCGATCAACAAGGACGTTTATGCCGATGGCGCGCCGGAACTGGCGCCGCCCGATCTGTGGCCGGAACCCGTCGGCGGCTACAAGCTGCGTCACTATCCGCTGGCGCAATATCTCGATCCCAAGGGCGACCGCATCCAGCCACGCTGCTTCCGCTCGACCAACATGATGGTCAATTTGTTCGGGCAGTTCTTCACGCGCCGACCGACCAATTCACTCAGCCCGCACTGGCACGACGATTTCGAGCAGGGCTCGCTCTGCTTCGAAGGCACCTGGATGCACCACATGCGCTACAACTGGGGCGCCGACCTGAGCACCTGGGTGCCGGACGACCACGCCGAGATGGCGACGCCGTCGGTCATCATCATTCCCGCGCTCGCGATCCACACCAGCCGCTGCATCGGCCAGGACGGGCCGTCGAGCTCGCTCTACGACATCTTCTGCCCGCCGCGCATGGATTTTGCGTCGAAGAAAGGCTTCGTTATCAATGAAGACGAGTACCCGCTGCCCGTCATGGACGGTGAGCAGAAGATCAAGACCGGCGGCACGCTGCTGAGCTGGCAGAAGCCGGGCTGAAGCCGTTTTCATCCGCATTACCGATATCGACCGTCAGAGGATTCATGAAGGAAGTTGTGATCGTTACCGGCGCGAGCAGCGGCATCGGCGCCGCGACCGCGCGTCTTCTGGGCGCCGCCGGCGCCAGCGTCGTCGTCAACTACAACAGCTCCAAGCAGCTCGCCGACGGCGTCGTCGCCGACGTCGAGAAGCTCGGAGGCAAGGCTATCGCGGTCAAGGCCAATATGGGTGTCGAAGCCGACATCGTCCGCATGTTCGAGACGACCGACAAAACCTTCGGCGCGCTCACCGGCCTCGTCAACAATGCCGGTGTCAACGGGCCGCATCATCGCTCCGCCGACAGCTACGATTTCCAGGAGGCGATGGACATCTACGCGGTCAACGCCATCGGCGTGCTGATCTGCTGCCGCGAAGGCATCAAGCGCATGTCGACGAAGTTCGGCGGCAAGGGCGGCTCGATCGTGAATATCTCGTCGATCGGCGCTCTCACCGGCTCGCCAGGGCGCTTCATTCACTATGCCGGCTCGAAGGCGGCGGTGGACACGATGACCAAGGGCCTCGCGGTCGAGGTGGCGCGCGACGGCGTGCGGGTCAATTCGATCCGCCCGGGCATGATCGACACGCCGATCCACGCCAAGGCCGGACAGGCCGACCGCGTGAAGGAGTTCGCGGCAAAAAATCCGCTCGGCCGGGCCGGCCTGCCGGAGGAAGTCGCGGAGGCGATCGTCTGGCTGCTGTCGAGCAAGGCTTCGCTGGTCACCGGCGCCGTGCTCGATGTCATGGGCGCTCAGCGCTGAAGCCGCGGCGCAGCGACGATCGGACGTCGTCACGTTTCTAAATGCAGAAGCCGATCAGGGTCGAACCTGATCGGCTTCTGTTTGTCAGTCCGGCTTGCCGCGAAGGATGGCGGCGCTGCTTACATTTTCTCGATGCCGGCCGCCTGGATCATGTCGTGCCATCGTGACAGCTCATCGCGAACGAAGGCATCGAGTTCCAGCAGCGTCATCGTAGCCGGTTCATGGCCAAGGCCCATGAGCTTCTGGCGGTTACCGGGATCGGACACCACCTTGGTCATTGTGGCATTCAGGCGCTCGACGATCGGCTTCGGCGTCTTTGCCGGCGCGAATAGCGCGACCGATGCGTCGGTGACGACCTGGACGCCGGATTCAACCAGGGTCGGCACATCCGGAGCCACCGAAACCCGTTTGGCAGTCGTCGCGGCAAGGTAACGCAGCTGCCCGGCGGCGATATAGCCGCGCACCGCCTGAATATCGACGAACATCAGATCGATGCGCTGTGCCAGCAGGTCGCCGATAGCATTGACCACGCTCTTGTAAGGTATTTTCAGAATCTTGACGCCGGCGGCCTGCTGAAACACCTCGGCCGTGATCTCGACGTTGCTTTGCCAGTAGCCGACCGTCAGCGTCCCGGGACGATCCTTGGCAGCCTTGATGACGTCGGCAACGGATTTGTAGCCGCTCTTTTCGTTGACGACCAACATCCATGGCGCGCGCACGACGAAGCCAACGGGCACGAAATCCTTGATCTGATCGTACTGGGGATCCTTCATGAGGTTGGGATTCAGGGAGAAGGTGGAGCTCGCGGTCAGCAGCAACGTGTAGCCATCCGGCTTCGCCCTCGCCGCGTACCGCGATCCGATCATGCCGTTGGCCCCTGGCCGGTCGTCGATGATGATCGGCTGCCCAAGCTCCTTGCTGAGGCTCTCCTGCAGCATGCGCCCGATGACGTCGGTTCCTCCCCCCGCCCCGAAGGGAATGACGAAGGTAATCGGCTTCTCGGGATAGGTCTGTGATCGAGCCGGCGCGCACAGGAGCGTCAGCCCCACAATGCTCGCTACCAGTGAATGGGTAAGCCGAAAGAGGGGCATTTTCGTCCGTCCTGCCGTTGCATCCCGTACGGCTACCATGGGCGACGCCATCATTCGCCCGGCGGATGGGGCGATTTCAGGCATCGAAAATGCCGCGGCGCAAACCTCAGCCGCCTCCGTGTTTCATTGTACGAAACTACGTGTCGGGGCGGTGGGCCGTGCCCGAGTTTTCTCTACCATCCGGCGCCGCAGCACAACCGCGCCCGCAGCGGCGTTTCACACCGCGACGGCGGAAACGGGTCGAACAGCCCGAAGTGGGCGAAAACAAGCTCACACGGAAGCAAACACAGACCGATGGGAGAGAGACAATGAAACCGACGAACGCGTGGACCCGGAAGACCAGCGAGACGATGCGCGGGCTGTCGATGGCGGCGGCAGTTCTCGGCGTGGCCGCGATGTTCGCGGGCGGCGCCACGGCGCAGCAGTATCCGGCCAAGAACATCACCGCCATCGTGCCGTTTGCCGCCGGCGGCGGCGCCGATACCCAGACGCGCATCTGGGGCGGCGCGATCGCGCCGATCATCGGCCACCGCATCATCGTCGAAAACAACGGCGCGGCAGCGGGCATTCCCGGCACCAAGCAAGGCATCGCCGCCGATCCGGATGGCTACACCGTCCTGATCGGCGTCGCTTCCACCATCGCCATCAATCCGTTCACCAACAAGGCCGCCAACTACAAACCGCTCGAAGATCTCAAGGCGGTCGCGATGATCGGTTACACGCCCTACGTCCTCGTGGTGGCGAACAATCTCAACATCAAGACGTTCCCGGATCTGATGAAGTACGGCAAGGACAATCCGGGCAAGCTGACCTTCGCGAGCTGGACCAGCGTCGGCAATCTCGCGCGCCAGGGTCTCGAGCTGCGCTCCGGTCTCGCCATGACCCTGGTGCCTTACAAGGGCTCGGTCGACGCCATCAACGACGTCGTCGCCGGCCGCGCCTCGGCGACGATCGCCGACTCGGGCTCGATCATGCCGTTCATCAAGGCGGGTAGCGTCACGCCAATCGCCATCACCACGGGACAGAAGTCGACGTCGCTGCCCGACGTGCCGACGATCGACGAGCTCGGTGTGAAGAACTACGTCATCGATTCCTGGGTCGCGATGTTCGTGCCGAAGAAAACGCCGGACGAGGTCGTCGAGTTTCTCAACAAGAAGACGCGCGAGGCGCTCAAGACCAAGAACGTGCAGGACCGCTACGCCGAAGTCGCGATCGAGACGCTCGATCTCAACGCCGCCGAAACGCAAGCCTTCATGGAGCGTCAGACCAAGAACTGGAAGTCGCTCGTCGAGCAGGTCGCGGCCAAGTAGGCGTTTGACGCGCAAGGGGTTGGAGGCCTCTGACATGTCAACTCAGTCCGTCGAGGGACGGCGCGCAGTCGCCGTCCCCCGTTATGCACGGATCGATGTGATCGGCGGCGCGCTGATCGTCCTGCTCGCCGTCACCATCTGGATCGGCGCGCGGGATCTGGATGCCGGTGCGCTGTCGCGGATCGGCACCGGCGCGCTGCCGAAGGGCCTCGCCGTCATTCTCTTCGTGGCGGGCGTCGCAATCCTTCTCAGGGGCCTGATGCAGAGCAACGAGGCCGCGGAGCGCTTCTATATTGCGGTTCGTCCGGCGGCGATCGTGGTCGCCTCGATCGTGCTGTTCGGCGTGTTCATCCGCGGCGGCGATTTCGGCCTGTTCTCGACGCCGCAGCTCGGGCTGATGATCGTCGGCCCGCTGACCGTGTTCATCTCCGGCAATGCGACGCCGGAAATGGAAGTGAAGCGGCTGATCGTCCTGTCCTTCGGACTGACGGCGGCCATGCTGCTCGTCTTCATGGACCTGCTCAGCGTCACCATTCCCGTGTTTCCGGTTTTCATCCAGGAGCCGCTGACGCTGTCTCTCGGCATCGATACCGTGGTGCGGATCGCCTATGTCGGCTATGGCCTGCTCGCCGCGCTCCTGCACGTCATCTTCTTCGGACTGCCGGAGATGCGGCGTGGTTGAACTGTTCCACCATCTCTATATCGGCTTCTCCACCATCCTGTCGGTGCAGAACGTCCTGCTGTGTCTCGTCGGCTGTCTGGTCGGCACGCTGATCGGCGTGCTGCCCGGCATCGGTCCGCTGGCGACCATCGCCATCCTGATGCCGCTGACCTACAACGCCGAGCCGATCGGCTCGCTGATCATGCTCGCCGGCATCTACTACGGGTCGCAATATGGCGGCTCGACCACGGCGATCCTCGTCAACATGCCCGGCGAGACCTCGTCGCTGGTGACGACCTTCGACGGCCACGCGATGGCGCGCCAGGGCCGCGCCGGCAAGGCGCTCGGCATCGCCGCCATCGGCTCGTTCATCGCCGGCACCTTCGCTACCTTCGTCATCGCCGGCACCGCGATCCCGCTGTCGAAGCTGGCGCTGAGCTTTACCGCCGGCAACTATTTCGCGCTGATGGTGCTGGGCCTCAGCCTCGCCATCATTCTCGCCGGCGGCTCCGTGCTCAAGGCGATATGCATGCTGTTCATCGGCGTGCTGATGGCGCTGGTCGGCGCCGATCAGATCACCGCCGAGCCGCGGCTGACCTTCGGCCTGCAGATCCTTTACGACGGCTTCGACATCGCCATCGTGTCGATGGGCCTGTTCGGCCTCGCGGAGATCCTGCGCAATCTCGAGACGCCGGAGCAGAAGCCCTTCGTCGGGCAGGTCGTCGGCAGCCTGCTGCCGGACCGCCAGGACATGAAGGAATCGGCTGGCGCCATCGCCCGCGGTTCGGTGCTCGGCTCCATCATCGGTATCATTCCGGGCAACGGCGCGACCTTGTCGTCTTTCGTATCCTATGCGCTGGAGAAGGCGCTCTCCAAGCATCCGGAAAAATTCGGCAAGGGCGCGATCCAGGGCGTCGCCGGCCCGGAGTCGGCCAACAATGCCGCGGCGCAGACCACGTTCATTCCGCTGCTGACGCTCGGCCTGCCGTCCACCGCGGTGATGGCGTTGGTCGGCGGCGCGATGACGCTGCACGGCGTCGTGCCCGGCCCGCAGGTCATCAGCAAGCATCCTGACCTGTTCTGGGGCGTCGTCTCGTCGATGTGGATCGGCAACCTCATGCTGGTCATTATCAATCTGCCGCTGATCGGCGTCTGGGTGAAATTCCTCAAGGTGCCGTATCACCTGCTGTTTCCGACCATCGTGCTGTTCTGCTGCATCGGCATCTATTCGGTGAACTCGCGGCCGTCGGACGTGCTGGAAGTCGCGGTGTTCGGCGTGCTCGGCTACGTGCTGCACAAGCTGCGCTTCGAACTGGCGCCGCTGCTGCTGGGCCTCGTGCTTGGCGCAATGCTCGAGGACAATCTGCGGCGCGGCCTCATTCTCAGCGAGGGCAATGTCTGGACCTTCCTGAGCGAGCCCCTGACGCTGGCGCTGCTGAGCATCGCGCTACTCGCGCTCGGCGCGGCGGTGGTGCCGTCGATCAGCAAGGGCCGCGAACAACTCGTTGATGAAGACTAGCGGCTCCGCCGCCTATCGGGAGATCTGGAATTGTCATTGTTCGGAACGCTGCGCACGCCCCGCAACCTGGTTTTCGGCGCGGGCCAGCGCCGGGCGCTGCCCGGTTATGCCGCGGCGCTCGGCAAGCGCGCGCTGGTCGTCACCGATCGGCGGCTCGGCGGCGATGCCGAGTTTCTCCGCGTCGTCGAAGCCCTGATGCAGGCCGGCGTGCAGACGCGGGTGTTCGACGGCACCATCGCCGAACTGCCGATCGAGTGCATCGCCAGCGCGGTCGATGCCGGCAAGACGATCGATGCCGATCTCGTCATCGGCATCGGCGGCGGCAGTTGCCTCGACGCCGCCAAGGTCGCGGCGGTGCTGCTGGCGCATGGCGGCCGGATCTCGGACTATTACGGCGAGTTCAAAGTGCCGGGGCCGGTGCTGCCGCTGATTTCCCTGCCGACGACGTCGGGCACCGGATCGGAGGTCACGCCGGTGGCGGTGGTGACCGATCCCGACCGCGCGGTGAAGGTCGGCATCGCCTCGCCGCACATCATCAGCCACACGGCAATCTGCGATCCCGAGCTCACCTACTCGTGCCCGCCGGGGCTGACGGCAGTGTCCGGCGCCGATGCGCTGACGCACGCCATCGAGGCCTTCACCACGATGCGCCGCGAGCCGACCGGCTCGATCGTCCATGAGCATGTCTTCCTCGGCAAGAACGTGCTCAGCGACAATTATGCGCTGCTCGCGATCGCTCACATCGCCGCCAGCCTCAAGCGCGCCTGCGACAACGGCGACGACTTTGCGGCGCGCGAACGGCTGATGCTCGGCGCGACGATGGCCGGGCTCGCCTTCGGCACCGCCGGTACCGCGGCGGCGCATGCCGTGCAGTATCCGATCGGCGCCATGACGCACACGCCGCATGGCGCCGGCGTCGCGGTGATGATGCCCTATGTCATGGAGTTCAATCGCCGCCATTGCGAGCCTGAGCTGGCCGAGATCGGCCGCGCGATGGGGCTTGCGGCGAAGGGCAGTACGTCGGAGCAGGCCGGCACCGCGATCGACGCCGTCGAGAAGCTGTTCGCGTCGATCGGCATCCCGAAGACCATCGCCGATCTCGGCATCGTGCGCTCGCAGCTCGGCACGGTCGCCGAGCAGGCGATGGGCAGCGCCCGCCTGATCAAGAACAATCCGCGGCCGATCGAGCTCGAGACCATGGCGGTGCTGGTCGAGGCGGCCTTTGCCGGCGACCGTGCGGCGCTGCGCGCGACCTGACGCGCGCGCGTTGTTCGGACGGCGCGCCGATTGATCGATTCGACGAGGGTGCGGCACCGGGTACCGGTTCCGGCCGCTGAAACCCGGCTACAAGGGTTCGCCAAACACCTTTACAGCCTCTGAAATACTAATGTATTTGGTAGGTTCACGAGCCGGCATCAGAGGCGCCCGTTGCGATGGACCTGCGGCACAGGACCGAACCCTTGCCCGTCGACCGGCGGCTGTCGCTGCCGCAGCAGGTCTATGCGGACATAAGACAGCGTATCGTCTCGCTGGAACTGCTGCCGAACACGCCGCTGTCGCGCGCCGAATTGTCCGCGAATTATCAGATCAGCCAGACGCCGTTGCGTGAAGCCCTGCAGCGGCTGAGCGAGGAAGGCCTGGTCGCGACCTATCCGCAGTCGCGCACCGAGGTGCGACGCATCGACGTCGCCCAGATCTTCGAAGCGCAGTTCCTGCGCACCGCCATCGAAGTCGAAGTGGTGGCGCGCCTCGCCGCCGAGCCGCGCAATCCGGGGCTCGCGGCGGTCGAGGAAACACACGATCAAATGGTGCGTTCGTGGGCGCGCGAGCAGTCGTTCGAGACCTTCTCCCAGCTCGACAAACAATTCCATCGCGACCTCTACGCTGCGGCCGGCCTGTCGACCATGACGCAGCTCATCGACGCGCGCTGCGGGCAGCTCGACCGCATCCGCCGCCTGCATCTGCAGTGGTCCAACGACCGCAAGCCGGAGAAGGTGGTCAAGGATCACCAGGCGATCGTCGACGCGATCCGCCGCGGCGACGTCGACGACGCGCAGCGCGCCATGCGCGCGCACCTCGCCGGCACCGTCGGCCATCTCGACGACCTGCGCGCTCATTTTCCCGATTACTTCTGCTAGCTCTGCTCTTGCTGACGCGCGTGCCCGGCCGGGCCTTACGGTCCGGCCAAGGGCCATCAGTCTGAGCCTCTTTGGTTTGACATTGAAATATTAGTGTATTAGTTTTTCAAAAAAGGCCCGCAAACCGGGTGCGAATGCCTTGTCGCTGCGGGGCGACGGTTGGGAGGGAGTAGGCGTGCTGTTCGCCGTTAGATCGTCTGCCGCGAACGCGGCTTCCATGCGGCGCCGGCCCGATTCGGCGTGGCGGCGACCGGCTCCACTTCATCATACGAATTTGCGCGACTGCGACCGCTGACGCGGCGATGACCGCTGCGCGAACGCGCGGCGCGTCATCTTCGCGATACCGAACTGCCTGAAACATCGCCGCTGCCGGACCGCTTCGCGATGGCCCGGAAATGAAACAACAAGGGAGGAAACATCAGATGACGTTCAAGCTTTCACGCCGCGCGGTCGTCGGCGGCCTTGCCGGCACCATGGCGATGGACCTGCGGGCCTTCGCGCAGAACCTGCCGATGCCGACTTCGCCTGTCACGCTGAACTTCGTCGACGTCGCCGGCAATCTGGCGCTGACGCAGAAGGCGATCGAAGCCTATCGCGACAAGAACCCGAAGCTGGTGGCGAAGGTGAATTTCACCAAGGCACCGGCGCCCGAACTGCCGGGAAAAATCAAGGCGCAGCAGGACGCTGGCCGTGTCGATATCGACGGCGTGCTGACCGGCATCGACGCGCTGTCCGCCGGCCTCGATCAGAAGCTCTGGATTCCGATCGCGTCCGAATATGCCGCCAAACTTCCGAAGCTCGACGACATCTATCTCGACGGCGCCAAGAAGATGCAGGGCCTCGCCGCCAATAACGGTGTCTGCATCGTGTTCTGCCCCGCCGGCCCGGTCATGGAGTACATGCCCGACAAGGTGAAGACCGTCCCGAAGACGGCCGAGGAGGTTCTCGCCTGGGCCAAGGCCAATCCGAATCGCTTCATGTATGCCCGCCCGGCGAACTCGGGCCCCGGCCGCATCTTCATGATGGGCCTGCCCTATGTGCTCGGCGACAAGGATCCGAGCGATCCGATCAACGGCTGGGACAAGACCTGGGCCTATCTGAAAGAGCTCGGCCAGTACGTCGAATATTATCCCGCCGGCACTGGCCCCGTGATGAAGGAACTGGGTGAAGGCTCGCGCGACATGATCCCGTCGCAGATGGGCTGGGATATCAACCCCCGCGCGCTCGGTGTGGTGCCGAAGGAAGCCAAGGTGTTTTTCCTCAAGGGCTTCCACTGGATCCTCGACGCGCACTACCTGTGCATCCCGAAGGGCGTCTCCAACGACAAGCTCGCCGTGCTCATCGACCTCTTGAACTACATGCTGAGCAAGGAAGCGCAGGCGACGACCTATGACGACGGCTACTTCTACCCGGGCCCGGCGGTGAAGGACGTGCCGCTGTCGATGGCGCCGGCGTCGAGCCAGGCCGTCATCAAGGAGTACGGCCGTCCGGAATATGAAGCGGCGATCAAGGACAATCCGCAGGAGCTGCCGCTCACCCCGGACAAGCTGGTGAAGGCCTTCGCGCGCTGGGACGAGCAGATCGGCGCCCAGAAAAAGAAGTAAACGAAGACCACGTAACCGGCATACTGGTTCGGCGTCACAGAAGGGCCGGCGGTCGCCACCGCCGGCCCTTTGCAGCCGAAACAATTCGCGCTCAAAGGATATGATTGACGATGTCCATCGCCGCCCGTGACTTCCGCGAGTTGCGCCTCGACGCAATGTGCCGCAATTTCGGCAGCCTCAACGCGCTCAAGGGCGTCACGCTCAATGTGCGGCGTGGCGAGTTCATCGCGCTTCTCGGGCCGTCGGGCTGCGGCAAGTCGACAGCGCTGAACTGCCTCGCCGGCCTGCTGACGCTGTCCGACGGCAGCATCTGGCTCGACAACACCCGTATCGACGAACTGCGCCCGGAAGAGCGCGGCTTCGGCATGGTGTTCCAGAATTACGCGCTGTTTCCACACATGACCGTGCGCAAGAACATCGGCTTCGGTCTCGCCATGCAGAACCGGCCGAAGGCGGAGATCGAACGCAAGGTCGACGAAGCGCTGTCGATCGTCCGTCTGAAAGATCAGGGCGACAAACTGCCGGGCCAGCTCTCCGGCGGCCAGCAGCAGCGCGTCGCCATCGCCCGCGCCATCGTCATCGAACCGCCGCTGGTGCTGATGGACGAGCCGCTGTCCAATCTCGACGCCAAATTGCGCCTCGAGATGCGCGCCGAGATCCGCCGCATCCACGAACTGATCGGGTCGGCCACGATCTACGTCACGCACGACCAGGAAGAGGCGTTGTCGCTGGCCGACCGCATCGTCGTCATGCGTTCCGGCGAGGTGCGCCAGGTCGGCACGCCGGAAGAGCTCTTCGCGCGCCCGGCGCACGCCGATGTCGCGGAGTTCATGGGCTACCGCAACCAGATCAGGACGCGCGTCAGCGGCGCCGTCTCGGCCATGACGGTTTCGATCGGCGGCGTCAGCATGCCGGCCACGCCGGTCGAAGCCATGCGTGACGGTACCGCCATCGCCGCGATCCGTCCGTCCGACCTGCAGGCGGCCGCCGACGGCGCGATTTCCGTCACGGTCGACTCGGCGCAATATCACGGCCAGGAATTCTACTGCTCGGGCCGCGCCGCCGACGGCACCGAACTGTACTTCATCTCCAAGCAGCGCATGACCAAGGGCGACACGGCGAAACTCAGCGCAGCACCGAACCGGGTGCTGGTCTACGCCGGAGGGCACTGATGAGCCAGCAAGCCATCAACGCCGGTTCGCGTCCCGCCATGTCGCTGCGGACGCGGCTCAAGCTTCATGACGTTGACGGGGTGACGCTGCTGGTGCTGCCGGCGGTTCTGTTCGTCATCGCGCTGTTCATCTACCCGTTCATCTACGGCTTCGTGCTGTCGTTCCAGCCGAAGGTCGGCGACTTCCTCGCGAACTATCGCAAGTTCTTTTCCGATCCGTTCCTGTACGAAACCATCGGCAACACCTTCAGCCTCGCCATCCCGGCGACGCTGATCAATGTGCTGATCTCGATCCCGATCGCGCTGCGCGTGCGGCGGATGCACCATCGCCGCCTGCTGACGACGATTCTGGTCATTCCGATCACTTTGGGTACGGTGCTGATCGCGGAAGGATTGCTGATCTATCTCGGCCCGCAGGGCTGGTTCAATCGCACGCTGGTGATGTTCGGCCTCGAGAAAGTGCGCCTGGTGCACAATTACACCGGCGTGATGCTGTCGCTGATCCTGTCCGGTTTCCCGTTCGCCTTCCTGCTGACGTTGTCCTACGTCACGGGCATCGATCCGTCGCTGGAGCAGGCGGCATCGACGCTCGGCGCCAAGGCGCGCGCCCGATTCCGCCTCATCCTGCTGCCGCTGCTGGCGCAGGGACTGGCGATCAATATCTGCCTGTCCTTCGTGCAGACGTTCTCGGTGTTTCCGTCGGCGGTGCTGCTCGGCGCGCCCGCCGGAGCGACGCGCGTCATCTCCATCGCCGCCTACCAGGCGGCCTACGAGCAGTACGACAACTCGATGGCGTCGGCGATCGCGATGATCATGGGTTTCTGTCAGCTCGCCGTCGTCATCCTCATTCTGTCGGGCCGCAGCTTCTTTTATCGCGGCTCCGCCGGCGGCGGGAAAGGCTAGGTCATGGCTCTGAGAAACCCGTTTGCGCCGCAGACGCCGGGCGAGCGTCTCTGGGCCTTCGCCATGTGGGCCTTCATGATTTTCTTCATCGTCAACTTCGTGGCGATGGTGGCGGCCGTGGTCGTCAATTCATTCGGCACGCGCTGGCTCAATGCCTGGCTGCCCGCCGCGTTCACGACGCGCTGGTATGTTTCGGCGTGGAACGAGTTTCAGTTGCATGATGTGCTGATCGTCACGTTCGAGGTGGTCGGCGCCGTCGTTCTGTTGTCAGGCCTGCTCGGCGTACCGGCCGCCTATGCGCTGGCGCGCCGCAATTTTCCCGGCAAGCAGCTCGTCATCCTGCTGTTCCTGCTGCCGATGCTGATTCCGCCGATCACCTTCGGCATTCCGCTCGCCACCGTGCTCTATCAGGCGCATTTCGGCGGCAACCTGTCCGGGGTCATTCTCGCCAATCTGGTGCCGACGGTGCCGTTCGTCGTGCTGGTGATGATCCCGTTCATCGAGCAGATCGACCCGCGCATCGAATCGGCGGCGCGCGTGTTCGGCGCCGGGACATTCCGCATCTTCATCCATATTCTCGTGCCGCTGCTGGCGCCGGGCATTCTTGCCGCGTTGCTGCTGGTGCTGGTGCGTACGATCGCGATGTTCGAACTGACGTTCTTCACCGCCGGGCCGGGCAGCCAGACCCTCGTCGTCGCGCTGTACTACGCGGTCTACGCCGCCGGCGTGCGGGCAGGGCAGTCGATCGACGCAATGGCGGTGATCTATATGTTGACCACCCTCGCCTGGCTACTGATCGCGCTGCGTTTCGTCGACCCGACCCAGATCGTGACCCGGGCGAAACGCGAGGCGGCGCACTGAGGATTGCCCGCCTTGCCGTCCCGGCCTATGGGTTGAAGAACCAACCGGCGAGGCAGGCGTAAGGGATGGCGAAAACACAGACCCAGGTTCGCTTGCGCGACTTCTCGCGGTCGCTGCCGATGTCCTTGCTCAAGGCGCGCGAGGCGGTGATGAGCCATTTCCGCCCGAGTCTCAATCACTTCGGCATAACAGAGCAGCAGTGGCGGGTCCTGCGCGCGCTGACCGCAGTCGACAGTATCGAGATCATGGGGCTGGCCGAGCGGACCTTCCTGTTGCCGCCGTCGCTGTCGCGCATACTCAAGGACCTGGACGAGCGCGGCCTCATTGTGCGCCGCACATCGGAAACTGATCTGCGGCGCGGGTTGGTTTCGATCAGTGCCCGCGGCCGCGAACTCATCGCCAAGGCCGGCGCCCATTCCGAGGCGGTTTATCTCGAGATTACCGAGCGCTATGGCACAGACAGACTGGCGCGGCTGCAGGATATGCTGCATGACCTCGAAGCCGTGCTCGCCGCGCCGATCGACACCGGCGTGCTTCCGGAACGTGACCGCAGGAAAAGCCGTGGCACCGCCGGCCGACGCAGGGTGGCCAAGGACAAACACGGCAGCGGCAAACACGCGCCGTAGTGACGAAGCGCCCGATACCAGAGGGTATTGCCCGGTGGCGGCGAAGCGGTTGACTCCGGTCCGGCTTCGATTAATTTAACATGTTAAGCAACAAGAGCGGGTGGAAATGTCATGCCGCATCTGGCGCTCGAATATTCGGCGAACCTGGAGGGTAAGGCCGACATCGCGGCTCTGTGTCGCGAGCTGCACGCCGCTGTCATGGCCTCCGGCCTGTTCGAGCTCGGCGCTGTCCGCGTTCGCGCCTTCGCCGCACCGCATTACGCGGTGGCCGATCTCGATCCGCGCAACGCGTTCATCGATATGTCGTTCCGTGTCGGCCAGGGCCGCACGGCCGTCGACCTCAGAAGCGCGGGTGAATTGATCTTCGCCGCCGCGACCAAACATTGCGCCAAGCTCCTGGCCGAACCGCATTTCGCTCTTTCGCTGGAAGTGCGTGAAATCAATTCTGAACTCAGCTGGAAAAAGAACGCCATCCATCCGCGGCTGCGCGGCCAATGAGCGCGCGAGGCCAACAAGGAGGGTAAAATGCCGCTGCCGAAACCAAATCTCTATCCCCCCTTCAATATCGTGCGGCTGTCGCATGTCGAATTCATCGTCACCGATCTGGCGCTGTCGCGCAGCTTCTATGTCGACACGCTCGGTCTGCAGGTGACCTACGAAGACGCGCAGACAATCACGCTGCGCGGGTTGGAAGAGCGCGGCCATCATTGCGTCGTCCTGCGGCGCGGCGAAAAGCCGGTCGCCAACAGCCTGTCGTTCAAAGTCTATGATGAAAGCGACCTCGACAAGGCGCATGACTGGTTCAAGGCGCAGCGCCTGCCGGTCGAGTGGGTCGAGCGGCCGTGGCAGGGCCGCACCTTGCGCAGCCGCGATCCGATCGGCATTCCGCTCGAGTTCTATTGCCACATGGACCGGCTGCCGCCGATCCATCAGAAGTACAAGCTGTACCGCGGCGTCAGCCCGCTGCGCATCGACCACTTCAACTGCTTCTCGACCAATGTCGACGACAGCGTCGCCTTCTACAATTCCATCGGCTTCCGTGTCACCGAATACACCGACGACGCCGAATCCGGGAAGCTGTGGGCGGCGTGGATGCATCGCAAGGGCGGCGTGCACGACATGGCCTTCACCAATGGCCGCGGTCCGCGCCTGCATCACACCGCGTTCTGGGTGCCGTCGCCGCTCAACATCATCGAGCTGCTCGATCTGATGGCGACCACGGGCTATCTCGCCAATATCGAGCGCGGCCCCGGCCGGCACGGCATCTCCAACGCCTTCTTCCTCTATATCCGCGATCCGGACGGTCACCGCATCGAGCTCTACTGCTCGGACTATCAGACCGTCGATCCCGATCACGAACCGATCCGCTGGGATCTCAAGGATCCGCAGCGCCAGACCTTGTGGGGTGCGCCGGCGCCGCGCTCGTGGTTCGAGGAAGGCAGCTTCTTCGCCGGCGTCGAGGTGCGCGAGGCCGAGCTCAAGGCGCAGCCGATCGTGGCGCCATGATGATGTCTCTCGGGATGGAATGATGACGCGGATCGCAAGCTTCACCATCGACGGCCAGGCGGGATATGGCGCCATTCGCGACGACGGCGCCGTTCACCTGTCGGCGCGTCATGGCGCGCGCTGGCCGAGCCTGCGGGAGGTTATCGAGGCTGGCGCGCTGGCGCGGCTCGCCGAGGAGGGCGACAAGCTCGCCGCCGATCTGCCGCTCGCCGCGATCCGTTACGACATCCCGATCCCGTCGCCGGAGAAGATCGTCTGCGTCGGCGTCAACTTTCCCGATCGCAACGCCGAGTACAAGGACGGGCAGGCGGCACAAGCCAATCCGTCGCTGTTCGTGCGCTTCCCGCGCTCCTTCGTCGGCCATGAGACGCCGCTGATCCGGCCGCGCGAGTCGAACCAGCTCGATTACGAAGGCGAGATCGCCATCGTCATCGGCAAGCCGGGCCGCCGCATCTCCGAAGCCGGCGCGCTAGAGCACATCGCCGCGCTGACCATGTGCAACGAAGGTACGATCCGCGACTGGGTGCGCCACGCCAAGTTCAACGTCACGCAAGGCAAGAACTTCGACCGCACCGGCTCGATCGGGCCGTGGCTTGTGCCGTACAACAGCGAAAGCCAGATCGCCGACGTGGCGCTGGAGACGCGCGTCAACGGCGAAATGCGCCAGCACGACCGCACCAGCCGCATGATCTTTTCGTTCCGCAAGATCATCAATTACGTCTCGACCTTCACGACTTTGGTGCCGGGCGACATTCTCGTCACCGGCACGCCGACCGGCGCCGGCGCGCGGCTCGAGCCGCCGGTCTGGCTCAAGCCCGGCGACATCGTTGAGGTCGAGGCGCAAGGCATCGGCCTGCTGCGCAACGGCATTGCGGATGAGGGATAGGATCATGCTGGCGGCGGACAAGATCGAGGCGGCGGTGGAGCGGCTGGACACGGCCGAGCGCACGCGCGTGCAGACCGGGTTGATCTCGCTGGCGCATCCCGAAGCCGGCATCGAGGACGCCTACGCCATCCAGACCGCCTGGGTGAAACGCAAGCTCGCCGGCGGACGCCGCATCATCGGCTGGAAGATCGGCCTCACCTCGCGCGCCATGCAGTCCGCGCTCAACATCGATACGCCGGATTCCGGCGCGCTGTTCGACGACATGGCCTTCGACGACGGCGCCACCATTCCGCCGGACCGCTTCATCCAGCCGCGCATCGAGGCAGAAATCGCTTTCGTTATGAAAACAGCCTTGCGCGGGCCGGACGTGACCATCGCCGACGTGCTCAAGGCCACCGATTACGTGACTCCAGCGCTGGAAATTCTCGACACGCGCATTCATCGCCTCGACAAGGCGACCGGCAAGGCGCGCACCATTGTCGACACCATTTCCGACAACGCCGCCAATGCCGGCATCGTCACCGGCGGCACCGCCTTGCGGCCCGACGATGTCGATCTGCGCTGGATGGGCGCCATCGTCTCGCGCAACGCCATTGTCGAGGAGACCGGGCTTGGCGCCGGCGTGCTCAATCATCCGGCGCGCGGCATCGTCTGGCTGGCCAATCGCCTCGCGGCTTATGGCGGCGGCATCGAGGCCGGGCAGATCGTGCTGGCCGGCTCATTCATCCGGCCGATCGAGGCGCGTCACGGCGACACCATCGTCGCCGACTACGGACCTCATGGGACCGTGAGTTGTCACTTCGCGTAATCGACTGTGCTTCCGGGATATGGAGGACTGACCATGCGAGCCGAAGACTTCCGCAGCGACAAGACCAGGCCATTCACCGGCGCCGAATATCTCGCATCGCTGCGCGACGGCCGCGAGGTCTACATCAACGGCGAGCGCGTCAAGGACGTCACCACGCATCCGGCGATGCGCAATTCCGTGCGCTCGCTGGCGCGGCTCTATGACGCCCTGCATGATCCCAAGAGCAAGGACCGCCTGACCTCGCCGACCGACACCGGCTCGGGCGGTTACACCCACAAATATTTCCGCGTCGCGCATTCTCCGGCGGACCTGGTGGCGCAGCAGGGCGCCATCGCCGACTGGGCGCGCATGACCTATGGCTGGATGGGCCGCACCGCGGACTACAAGGCGGCGCTGATGAACACGCTCGGCGCCAATGCCGAGTGGTACGGCCCGTTCAAGGACAATGCGCGGGCCTGGCACAAGCGCGCCCAGGAAGCCGTGCTGTTCATGAACCACGCCATCGTCAATCCGCCGATCGACCGGCACAAGCCGGCCGAGGCGGTGAAAGACGTATTCGTGCACATCACCAAGGAAACCGACGCCGGCATCTACGTGTCCGGCGCCAAGGTGGTGGCGACCTCGTCGGCGCTGACGCATTACAATTTCCTGGCGCAGGGCTCGGCAGTCGTAACCGACGATCCGTCGATGTCGGTCATGTTCATCGTGCCGATGAACGCGCCGAACCTGAAGATGTTCTGCCGCGTCTCCTACGAGCAGACCGCCAACACCGTCGGCCAGCCGTTCGATTATCCGCTGTCGTCCCGCTTCGATGAAAACGACGCCATCCTGGTGCTCGACAATGTGTTCGTGCCCTGGGAGGACGTGCTGGTGCTGCGCGACGCCGGCAAGATCCTGTCGTTCCATCCGGCGTCCGGCTTCATGCACGGCTACTGCTTCCAGGGCTGCACGCGGCTGGCGGTGAAGATGGATTTCATCACCGGGCTGCTGGCAAAGGCGCTGCGCGCCACCGGCGGGGATGCCTTCCGCGGCAATCAGGCGATGCTCGGCGAGGTGATCGCCATTCGCCACCAGTTCTGGGCCTTCTCGAACGCCATGGCCTACAATCCGGTGCCGTGGGCGAGCGGCGCGGTGCTGCCCAACCTCGAAGCGGCCTTGTGCTACCGCACCTTCATGTCGGAGGCCTATCCAAAGGTTATCGACATCGTGCGCCGCGTCATCGCCTCGGGTCTGATCTATCTGCCGTCATCGGCCAAGGATTTCGCCAATCCAGAGATCGACCGCTACCTGGCGCAATATGTGCGCGGCTCGAACGACATGGGTCACATCGAGCGCATCAAGATCATGAAGCTGTTGTGGGACGCGACCGGCACCGAGTTCGCCGGGCGTCACGCGCTGTATGAGCTCAACTATGCCGGCGCGCCGGAAGAGGTACGGCTGCAGGTGCTAAAGGGCGCCGAGCGCGGCGGCCGGCTCAAGGAGATGGAGGCACTGGTCGATCGCTGCATGGCCGATTACGACGAAAACGGCTGGACCGGCGACACCTGGCTTCCGCCGCTCGACGCACCCGGTTCGGTCCGCAACGCGGCCGAGTGAGATGGGGTGAGGCAAAGCCCATGGCGCAAAACGTAACACGGACGGAGTTTCGCAACGCCATGGCGCGCGTCTGCGCGCCGGTCAATGTCGTCACGTCCAATGGCGCGGCCGGTCGTGGCGGCTTCACGGCAACGGCGATGTGCGCCGTCACGGACGAGCCGCCGACCTTGCTGGTCTGCATGAATACCCGATCGAGCCAGACCGGGATGTTTCTTGCCAACGAGCGCTTTTGCGTCAACGTCCTCACGCAGGAGCACAAGGAGCTCGCGGCCACCTTCGCCGGCGGCCTGAGCGACATGGATGCGCGCTATGCCGCCGCCGCCTGGACCGATCTGCCGTCCGGCAATCAGGCACTCGCGGACGCCATCGTGTCGTTCGATTGCCGGCTGGCCGACGTTCGGCCGGTGGGCACCCACAACATCTTCATCGGCGAAGTGATCGATGTGCGCAGCCGCAAGGATGGCCACGCGCTGCTGTATTTCGACCGCAGCTACGTTCATGTGCCGACCCACACCGGCAGCTTCGGGGGATGATGGCCATGGCTCGCCGTTTGACCGGGTCTGAGACCTCGCGGACACGGCGGCACAGGCTATTCGATCTCCGCCGCGATTCGCTTCAGGATGTCGACGAACCGTTTCTTGTCGCGCGGGCCGATGAGGCGGTCGAGATTGCGTTCGTGCTTGCGCGCGGCGCGCGTCATCAAGGCCAGGGTCTTGCGGCCCGCGGCCGTCAGATTGAGGCGATAAGTCCGGCGGTCGCTGTCGACGCGCTTACGCTCGACCAGGCCGCGGCGCACCAGATCCTCGACCACCGGCGTCAGGCTCGATTTGTCGCGCCCGCTCGCGGCGCTCAGCTCGGTCTGGCTGATGCCGGCATTGCGCGCGATCAGCGTCAGCGTCGCGAAGCGGCCCGGATTTTCGCCGATCGCGGCCGAATGGTGCGAAAAGGCTTCGAACGACGCCTCCTGCGCCATGCGCAGGTTAAAGCCCACCCAGGTCGCCAGTGGGCCGAAATCGATCGGCTTGCCGGCAGCCTCGCCGTTGCGACCGCCGCCTTCCACTTTCGTGCCTTTGCCTTTTCGCACCGCAATCGTCTCCTGGGGCGGTCGCTCGCCATCCGCCCGCAATTAGTTTGAGGTCCAACTATCTCTTTACAACGCTTCCGGCATCCGGTTCAATGTCCGGAAAAGTTGGCGCTGCAACCAACGAGAACCAAAAGGGAGGTCTCTGATGAAATCGCGTATCGCCGCTTGCGCTTCCGCGCTTGCCGTCGCCGGTCTGCTCGGCGCGTCGGGCGTTGCTTTGGCTCAGGAAAAGACGTTCGAACTGAAGCTGTCGCACTGGGTGCCGCCGTCGCATCCGCTGCAGAAGGCGCTGGAGGACTGGGGCGCCGACGTCGAGAAGGAGTCGGGCGGAACGATCAAGTACAAGGTCTATCCTGCGCAGCAGCTTGGCAAGGCCTTCGACCATTACGACATGGCGCGCGACGGCATCGCCGACCTCACTTACATCAACCCCGGTTATCAACCCGGCCGCTTTCCGATCATCGCTGCCGGCGAACTTCCGTTTCTGATCGCCAACGCCAAGGGCGGCTCGCAGGCGCTTGACGCCTGGTATCGCAAATATGCCGACAAGGAGATGAAGGACGTCAAGTTCTGCCTCGCCTTCGTGCACGATCCGGGCACGTTCCACTCGAAGTCCAAGAAGATCGTACTGCCGACCGACATCAAGGGCATGAAGATCCGTCCGGCGCATGCGACCATGGCTGAATGGGTCAAGCAACTCGGCGGCACCAACGTGCAGTCGAGCGCGCCGGAAGTCCGCGACATCCTCGACAAGGGGGTTGCCGATGCCGTGACCTTCCCTTGGGGATCGGTGCCGCTGTTCGGCATCGACAAGGTCACGAAGTACCACATGGACGTGCCGCTCTACACGACCACCTTCGCCTTCGTGTTCAACAAGAACACCTACAATCAGATGTCGGCGAAGCAGAAGAAGGCGATCGATGACCATTGCACGAATGAGTGGGCGGCAAGGGTCGCGGGGCCGTGGGCCGACTTCGAGCACGCCGGCATTGCCAAGATCAAGGCCGAGCCCGGTCAAGAGGTCTATGAGCTGACTCCGGACCAACTCGCCGCCTGGAAAAAGTCGGCCGAGCCGCTGCACCAGGCCTGGGCCGCAGGCGTGAAGAAGGTCGGGGTCGATCCGGACGCCGCGATGAAGGAACTCCAGGCCGACCTCGTCAAGTACAAGTCGGCTTACTGAGAAAACCGCGGGCCGCGCTTATGGCGCGGCCCGCTCGCTTCGTTGAAACAGGTGGCCGAAAGCCGCCATGCGGCGCCTCGGACGCGGTGAAGCGTCCGATACGGCTTTGTTCGAGGGCCTGATGACCGAACACGTCATGAGCGACGAGGAATTGGCGCGACGGATGGCCGGCGGTAGCGGCCGGCCGCGCAAGCACAATTTGATGGATCGATTCATCAACGGCATCGAGCTCATCGCTGCCTTTTTCGTTGGCATCGTCGCCGCCGATATCTTCATCTCAGTGCTGCTGCGCTACTTTTTTTCGATCCAGATTCCCGACGCCTACGATTTCGGCCGGCTGCTGCTCGGCATTTTGATCTTCTGGGGCATCGCCGCGACGTCCTATCGCGGCACGCACATCACCGTCGATCTGGTCTGGGCCAGTTCGAGCCCGCGCTGGCAACGGATCATCGATATTTTCGCCACGCTCGTTCTGTTGTTCGTGGTGACGGTGCAGACCTACACTTTGTTGGACAAGGTCACGGGCACCTATAACGACAACGTGCTCACATTCGATCTTCGTCTGCCGACCTGGCCATTCTTCGCCGTGGCCTGGGCCGGCGACGCCTCGGCCGTGCTGCTGATCGCCATTCGTACCTGGCGGCTCATCTTCCGTCCCCAAGAGATGGAAGGCGGCTATCAGATCAAGGCCGTCGAGTAAGGAAGCCGCCATGAGCACCAATGCCGTCGCCATTATCGGCTTCGTCTCTCTGTTCGGCCTCATGCTATTGCGCGTGCCGATTGGCATGGCGATGGGTCTCGTTGGCGTCACCGGCTTCGGTTACCTCGTCGGCGGTGTGCCGGCGCTGAAGATGGTCGGGCAGACCTGCATGCGCACGGTGACCGACTACACGTTCGGCGTCATTCCGATGTTCCTGCTGATGGGCGCCTTCGTCGCCAATTCCGGCATGAGCCGCGAACTGTTCCGCGCCGCCAATTCCTTCCTCGGGCATCTGCGCGGCGGCCTCGGCATCGCCACCATCGCCGCCTGCGGCGGCTTCGCCGCGATCTCCGGTTCTTCCGTTGCTACGGCGGCGACGTTCTCGACCGTCGCCTACCCCGAGATGCGCCGTTACAACTATCCGAAGAGTTTCGCCACGGGCGTGATCGCGGCCGGCGGCACTCTGGGCGCCATGCTGCCGCCGTCCACGGTGCTGGCGGTCTACGGCATCATAACCGAGCAGGACATCGGCAAATTGTTCATCGCCGGCGTGCTGCCGGGTCTGCTTGCCGCGACGATGTACATCTGCACGGTGAGCATCATCGGCTTCGTGCGCCCCGACTTCCTGCCGCGCACCCCGCGCCACAGTTATCAGGAACGCATGGAGAGCCTGCGCAATGTGTGGGCGACGCTGCTGCTGTTCGTCTTCGTCATCGGCGGCCTCTATGGCGGCTTGTTCACGCCGACCGAGGCCGGCGGCATGGGCGCTGGAGGCGCTTTCCTGATCGGCGTCTTGCGCGGCCGGCTCGATCGCCAGCAAATCCGCCGTTCGCTGCTGCAGGCGACGCGCACCGCCGCTGCGGTGTTCACGGTGCTGATCGGCGCGCTGCTGTTCGGCTATTTCCTCACCGTCACTCAGACTCCGCAGAAGGTCACCGAGTTTCTCACCGGCCTCGGCATCGGCCGTTACGGCATCCTGGCGCTTATCATGCTGATGTACTTGGTGCTCGGTTGCCTGATGGATTCGCTCGCCATGGTTATCCTGACCGTGCCGATCATCTTCCCCGTGATCGTGCATCTCGGTTTCAACCCGATCTGGTTCGGCATCATCATCGTGATGACGGTGGAGCTCGGCCTGATCCACCCGCCGGTCGGCATGATCGTCTTCGTCATAAAAAGCGTGGTGGACGACGTCGACTTCACCACCATCTTCAAGGGCGTGGTGCCCTTTATCATCACCGATCTGATCCGGCTGGTGATCCTGATCGCATTTCCGATCATCGCGCTGTGGCTGCCGTCGCATATGTGACGGCGGATTGCGAAAGGCCACGACATGGAACGTTCATTCAAGAAAGAAGTCGAAGCGCTCAAGCTCGGCGATGGCGACACCTTTCACGGTGAGGGCATTCTCGCTGTCACCAAGGCGCTGCTGCAATCCGGCGTGTCCTATGTCGGCGGCTATCAGGGCGCGCCGGTGTCGCACCTGCTCGACGTGCTGGTCGATGCCGAGGGCATCATGGCCGAGCTCGGCGTGCATCTGGAAACCTGCTCGAACGAAGCCAGCGCCGCCGCCATGCTGGGGGCCTCGATCAATTATCCGCTGCGCGGCGCGGTGACGTGGAAATCCATCGTTGGCACCAACGTTGCCGCCGACGCGCTGTCGAACCTGTCGTCGCCCGGCGTCGTTGGCGGCGCCATGATCATTCTCGGCGAGGATTACGGCGAGGGCGCCAGCGTCATCCAGGAGCGCTCTTATGCTTATGCGCTGAAGTCGTCGATGTGGCTGCTCGATCCGCGGCCCGATCTGCCAACCATCGTGCGCATGGTGGAGAAGGGCTTCGAACTGTCCGAGGCGAGCCACGCGCCGGTGATGCTCGATCTGCGCATCCGCGCCTGCCATGTCACCGGCCAGTTCGCCACCAAGGACAACCGCAAGGGCGAAGTGTCAGGACTCAACCGCCTCAGCGGGCCGCCGCGCTTCAACTACGCGCGGCTGGCGCATCCGCCGGTGATCTATGCGCAGGAGAAGCTCAAGGTCGAGCAGCGCTTGCCGGCGGCGCGCGCCTTCATTCGCGAGCACAAGCTCAACGAGACGATTCACGGTGATCTCGGCGATATCGGCATCATCGCCATGGGCGGCCTGACCAACAGCGTGCTGCGTGGCCTGGAGCGGCTCGGCCTTGCCGACGTGTTCGGCGCCTCGCGCGTGCCGCTGCACGTGCTCAACGTCGCCTATCCGCTGGTGCCGGAGGAGATTCGCGAGTTCTGCGCCACCAAGCGCGCCGTCCTGGTGGTCGAGGAAGGCCATCCCGATTACATCGAGCAGGCCGTCAACGTTGAACTGCGCCGCGCCGACATCCAGACCAAGGTTTACGGCAAGGGCCTGCTGCCTCAGGGCGGCGAATACACCTCCGAGGTGCTGCTCGGCGGCCTTGCCGCCTTTCTGCAGGCGTCGCGGCCGAACGGCATCGATGCCGACGCGCTGGCGGAAGAGGCGGGACGCATCGTCGCGCGCAAGGCCGCGGCCGCGCAGGCGATCGGGCCCGCGCTTCCCGTCCGTCCGCCGACCTTCTGCACCGGCTGCCCGGAGCGCCCGGTGTTCTCGGCGATCAAGCTGATGCAGCGCGAGATCGGGCCGACGCATATCTCGGCCGACATCGGTTGCCACGCCTTCGCGACCTTCGCGCCGTTCTCGTTCGGCAATTCGATCCTCGGTTACGGCATGTCGCTCGCCAGCGCCGCGGCGGTCGGGCCGAACATGGAGCGCCGGCCGATCGCGATCATGGGCGACGGCGGCTTCTGGCATAATGGCCTGATCACCGGCGTTGCCTCGAACCTGTTCAACAAGGGCGACGGCGTTCTGGTCGTCATGCAGAACGGCTACACCTCGGCGACCGGGCTGCAATACATGCCGTCGAGCAAGGCGAGCCGCTCCGGCGCGCCGCCGGGCATGGACATCGAGCAGACCTTGAGTTCGATGGGCGTCAAGTGGATGCGCAAGGTGCGCACCTACAGCGTCGCCAAGATGGCGACGACGCTGAAGGAGGCGATGAAGAGCGCCGAGCGCGGCCTCAAGGTCATCATCGCCGACGGCGAGTGCCAGTTGGCGCGGCAGCGCCGCGTCCGCGCCGAGGACGCCGTGAAGCTGGAACGCGGCGAGCGTGTCACCCGCACGCGCTACGGCGTCGATGACGCCATCTGCACCGGCGACCATTCCTGCATACGGCTGTCCGGCTGTCCGTCGCTGACGGTGAAGCCGTCGCCCGATCCGCTGCGTACCGATCCGGTCGCCAGCGTCATCGATAGTTGCGTCGGCTGCGGCCTGTGCGGCGAGGTCGCGCATGCCGCGGTGCTGTGCCCCTCGTTCTATCGCGCCGAGATCGTGCGCAATGCGACGTGGTGGGACCGCGCTCTGTTCAAGATTCGCCAGACGGTGATCGGCTGGCTCGGCGGCTATAACGGTGCGGCAACCGCATGAGCCCGGCACGTCCCATCACCATGCTGATTGCCGCGCTCGGCGGCGAAGGCGGCGGCGTTCTTACCCAATGGATCGTCAGCGCCGCGGAAGCCGCCGGCTTTCCGGTGCAGTCGACGTCGATCCCCGGCGTCGCACAGCGCACCGGCGCCACCACCTATTACATCGAGATATTCCCCGAGCAGGCCGCTGCGCTGAACGGCAAGCGTCCGGTGCTGGCGCTGACGCCGGGCATCGGTGACATCGATGTCGTCGTCGCCAGTGAGTTGCTGGAAGCCGGACGGACCGTGCTCAACGGCTTTGTCACGCCAGATCGGACTCATGTCATCGCCTCGCTCAGCCGTTTTTTCACCATGGACGAGAAGACGGCCATGGGTGACGGCCGCTACGACGACGACAAGCTCACCAAGCTGATCAAGGAGCAGGCGCGCGACGCGGTGCTGTTCGACATGACGCGTCTGGCGAGCGAGAACGGCGCCATGGTCAACGCCGTCATGCTCGGCGCCATAGCCGGCTTCGCCCGACTGCCGATCACTATCGAGCTGTTCCTCGCTGCGATCGGCGGCAGCGGCAAGGGCGGCGAGGCCAACCGGCGTGGCTTCCAGGCCGGCCTCGCGGCCGTGCGGGCGCAAGCCGCGGCCGGGACGGCTGTTGCTGGCAAAAAGAACGCTCCGGCCACTTTGGCATCGCTCGAGCAGCAGGCCGCTGCGGCCTATCCCGGCGTCGCGCAGCCGATCGTCATCGAAGGTGTGCGCCGTCTCGTGCCCTATCAAAGCACGGCCTATGCCCAGCTCTACCTCGACCGTCTGAAGCGGGTCGCCGAGGCCGACCGGCAGAGCGGCGCGAAAGGCGGTCTCCTCAAGGAGGTGGCGCGGCATCTCGCGGTGCGCATGTCCTACGAGGATGTGGTCCGCGTCGCCCAGGAGAAAATCTCGCCGGAGCGCATGGCCCGCATCGCCCGCGAGGAACTGCGCGCCAAGGGTGAACCCTATTCGGTGCACGATTTCCTCAAGCCCGGCATCGAGGAGCTGTGCCAGCTTCTGCCGCCGGCGCTCGCCAAGCCGATTCTCGCGCTCGCCGAGCGCAAGGGCTGGCTCGGCCGCTTTCACTTCGGCATGGAAATCAATTCGACCTCGGTGAGCGGCTATCTGCGCTTCCTGTTTCTCGCCAAGCTGCGCGCGGTGCGGCCTTACGGCCATCGCTACGCGCAGGAGCAGGCGCAGATCGAATCCTGGCTCGGCCTGATCGTGGATGCAGCAAAGCGCTCCTCGGCGCTGGCGCTCGAAGTCGCGGAATGCGCGCGGCTGATCAAGGGCTATGGCGACACGCATGCCCGCGGCTTGTCGAACTACGCTCGCATCGAGGTGGCGCTCATTCGCCCGGCCATCGCCGGCGCCATGCCGCTCGAGCGGGCGGTCGACGCCGTCGCGTCGGCCCGGACCGCTGCGTTGGTCGATCCCGACGGTGAGAGCTTGGCCAAATGCCTGGTTGAGAGCGGTGCCGTGGCCGAGGCGGCTTGAGGCTCAAGCCTGTGGTCGCCAAACAACAGGGCATCGCCGCAAATTGCGTCGTGGTGCCACCCCCACCAGTGCACCGCCCGTCTCTTAATCCAGTTTGTCTATTAGACAGCGTTATCCGGTAAAACTTTTATTCAACTCGTCGAAATATTGTTCGCCCCTATCGAGGTAAGGGGCACTTCTCAATGCGGATTTTCTTCGGCGTACAGGCGCGACTCTACGGCATTATCATTTTGGCACTGGCTGGTCTTTTCGTTCTCGGGGCAGTCAACACCTACAAGGCGAACGAGAGCCTGGTTTCGCGCCGTCAGGCCGAACTGAAGAATCTGGTCGAAGCCGCCTACGGTGCGGTCGCGGCGCAGTACGATCTTTTCAAAGCCGGGAAGATCACCGAAGAGCAGGCCAAAAAGGCCGCCGGCGACGCGCTCACCAGCATGCGCTTCCAGGGTGACAACTACTTCTTTGTCACCGGCATGGACATGTCCAATGTGCTCAACCCCGGCAATCCGAAGATGGTCGGGAAGGATATGAGCCAGTTCAAGGACGCGAGCGGCCGGTACTTCGTGCAGGAAATGACGAAGATCGCTCGGGAAAAGGGCGAAGGCTTCGTCGATTACGACTGGGCGAAGCCCGGCACCGACAAGCCGATTCCGAAGACCTCCTATATCAAGCTGTTCGCGCCGTGGGGCTGGATCGTCGGCACCGGCGTTTACAACGATGATATCGCGGTCGATCGCGACAAGCTGCTGTCGGCCACCTTGATGGTCGGACTGATCATTGCCCTTATCACCGGCGGCCTCGCGTTCTTCGTGGCGCGCAACATCAACAGCCGCGTGTCCCGCCTGGGTTCGCTCAGCACGGCGATCGAGGAGCTGTCGCGCGGCAATTTCGCGGTGCGACTGCCGCAGACCGGCGGCCGTGACGAAATCGGCCGCATCACCACGGCGATCCACGCCATGATCGAACGGCTGTCGGACACGATGACCGCCATCGCTCGCGCCAGCGGCGAAGTCACCAATGCGTCGGCCGAAATCTCGACCAGCACGACCGACCTGTCGCAGCGCACCGAGGAGCAGGCGGCGAGCCTCGAGCAAACGACGGCCGCCATGCAGGAACTGGCGCAGACCGTGAAACGCAACGCGACCAACGCCCAGGAAGCCAACCGCTCCGCCGGTGCCACCCAAGAAGTTGCCGATCGCGGCGGCCAGGTGGTCGTGCAGGCAGTGCAGGCGATGGCGAAGATCGAGGACTCCTCGCGCAAGATCTCCGACATCATCGGCGTCATCGATGAGATCGCGCGACAGACCAACCTTTTGGCGCTCAATGCCGCGGTTGAAGCGGCGCGGGCCGGCGAAGCAGGCCGCGGCTTCGCGGTCGTCGCGTCGGAAGTCCGCAGCCTCGCGCAGCGCTCGTCGCAAGCCGCCAAGGACATCACCGACCTCATCACCAATTCGAGCGGTCAGGTGAAAGATGGCGTCGAACTCGTCAATCGCGCCGGCGTCTCGCTCAACGAGATCGTTGGTTCGATCAAGGGCATGAGCTCGGTCGTCGCCGAGATCGCCGAAGCAAGCTCTGAGCAGGCCACCGGCATCGAGGAAATCAACCGCGCTCTGGCGCAGATGGACGAGGCGATCCAGCAGAACTCGGCGCTGGTCGAACAGAACGCCGCCACTGCCAAGACGCTGGAGCATCAGGCGAAGACGATGGACGAGCAGGTCGCGTTCTTCAATCTGGGGGCCGAACAGCGCAAGGCGGCGCCGATGGCGGCCGCGCCGACCAAGGCAGCGATCGCCAGGCCGGTGGAGGCCCGGCCGAGGCAAAAGGCGATTCCGCAAATGCGGAACGTCGCCTCCGGCCGCAGCGCTGCCGTCAAGCGCCCCGCGCCCGCGGCCGAAGCCGACGACTGGAAGGAATTCTAGTCCGCGCTGCGCCGCATTCCGCGCGGCGGCCCCTCAAAAAGTGAGGCCCCCGGCTCTTGCGAACCGAGGGCCTCGACGGGAGGGACAGTGCCGGGTTTCCGCCCCTACCGCTGGCTCTGGGGAGACATGGACATGAAGCCCATGTCTCCCTTTTCGTTTTACTGCACCGTTTCGCCGTGCAGCGTGATGTCGAGGCCTTCCTCTTCGCCCTGCTCGCTCGGACGCAGGCCGACCACAGCCTTGACGATGTAGAGGATGATCAGAGTCGCGATCGCGGTGTAGATCAGCGTGACGCCAACGCCATAGACCTGGGTCATGACGGAGCCGTCCTTGCCGGCCGGGTTGACCGCGACGTCGGCGAAGACGCCGGTCAGGATCGCGCCGATGATGCCGCCGACGCCGTGCACGCCGAAAGCGTCGAGCGAGTCGTCGTAGCCCAGCGCCTTCTTCACGTGGACCGCGGCGATGTAGCAGCCGACGCCGGCGATGAGGCCGATGATCAGCGCGCCAGTCGGATTGACGAAGCCCGACGCCGGTGTGACGGCGACGAGGCCGGCAACCGCGCCGGAGACGATGCCGAGCACGCTCGGCTTCTTGGTGACGATCCACTCAGCGAACATCCAGGCGAGCGCCGCCGCGGCGGTCGCAACCTGCGTGTTGATCATGGCCGCGCCGGCGAGCGCGTTCGAGGCAGCAGCCGAACCGGCGTTGAAGCCGAACCAGCCGACCCACAGCAGCGCCGCGCCGATATAGGCGTAGACGAGGTTGTAAGGCGCCATCGAGACGGTGCCGTAGCCTTTGCGCTTGCCGAGGACGAGGGCACAGACCAGACCGGCAACGCCGGCGTTGATGTGCACGACGGTGCCGCCGGCAAAGTCGAGCACGCCAGCCGAACCGAGGAAGCCGCCGCCCCAGACCCAATGCGCGATCGGGCAATAGACGAACAGCAGCCACAGGCCGATGAACCACATCAGCGCCGAAAACTTCATGCGGTCGGCGAACGCGCCGCAGATCAGCGCCGGCGTGATGATCGCGAACGTCATCTGGAACATGACGAACACGGTCTCGGGAATCGTCGCCGCGAGCGAGTTCGTGGTTTCGGCACCGACGCCGGCCAGGAACAGCTTGGAGAAGCTGCCGAGATAGGCGTTGGCGCTGCCTTCGGTGAAGGCGAGCGAGTAGCCGATGATCATCCACAGCACCGTCACCAGACAGGTGATGGCGAAGGACTGCATCACGGTGGCGAGCACGTTCTTCTTGCGCACCATGCCGGCGTAGAACAGGCCGAGGCCCGGGATGGTCATCATCAGAACGAGCGCGGTCGAGGTGAGCATCCAGGCGGTGTCACCGGTGTCGAGCTTCGGCGCGGCGGCGGCGGCCGGCGCGGCAGCAGCGGCCGGTGCCGCCGTCTGCGCGAAGGCGCCGTCGGCGACGATCAGGCCGACTGTCAGTGCGGCGAGCGCTAGCAGCCCCGCACTGGAGATTTTCTTCAACGTCATGGTCTAACTCCTGTCGGTAATGTTTGTGCGGGTTGCTTTACAGAGCCGCCGCGTCGGTCTCGCCGGTGCGGATGCGCACGGCGCTGTCCAACCCGAAGACGAAAATCTTTCCGTCGCCGATCTGGCCGGTCTTGGCGGCGCCGGTGATGGCGCCGATCACTTTGTCGACCTGATTGCTGGCGACAGCGACCTCCACTTTGACTTTCGGGAGGAAGCTCACCGCGTATTCCGCCCCACGGTAGATTTCCGTGTGACCCTTCTGCCGGCCGTAGCCTTTAACCTCGGTGACGGTCAGACCCTGGACGCCGATCGACGTCAGGGCGTCGCGAACCTCGTCGAGCTTGAAAGGCTTGATGATGGCCATGACGATTTTCATGGATTCGATCCCCGCTTGAGCCCGTTTTGACTTCCACACAGTGCGGGCCGTTTCACTGAGCCGGGCCGGACGAAGCACGCTTCGCAGGCATGACCGCGAGGAGAGAATCAAATGCCGTGCCAGATGCCGCGCCGGCGCTACCGTTCTGATATAAAAAGGCTAATTGGTACTCGGCGCGCGGGCGGGCAAACCCGGGGCACAGTGGCGCTTAATCGAGCATCGCCCGGTATCGCTGTTGCCTAATAAATAGGCCGCGGTGGAACCGCCTTGCGGTCGCCAAAACAGGACGCGCCCGGCCCTTTCCGGGCCGGGCGCTGTCGTCTTCAATAATCGCCGTCCTACTGCAGCGCTTCGCCGTGCTGGCTGACGTCGAGGCCGATGACCTCGTCCTCCTGGCGCACGCGTAGCGGCACGAGCAGACCAATAACCTTGAGGATGACGAAGGTCAGGACGCCAGCCCAGACCAGCGTGACGGCAACGCCGTAAAACTGCAGCAGCAACTGATGGGCGTTGCCCTCGAGCAGGCCGCGCACGCCGTTCGGCAGATCGGGACCGGCGGACAGCGAGCCGACCGCCAGCAGGCCGGCCATCAGCGTCCCGATCAAGCCGCCGATGCCGTGCACGCCGAAGACGTCGAGCGAGTCGTCATAGCCGAGCCGCAGCTTGAGCGACGTACAGGCCCAGAAACAAACGGCGCCGGCGATGATGCCGATCAGCACGCCTTGCATCGGCAGCACGAAGCCGGAAGCGGGCGTGATCGTGCCGAGGCCGGCCACGGCGCCCGAGATCATTCCGAGCACCGACGGTTTGCCGCGCGTCCACCATTCGATCGCCATCCAGGTAAAAGCGCCGGCGCTGGCGGCCATATGCGTGGAGGTGATCGCCATCACGGCGCGGCCATTGGCGCCGAGCGCCGAGCCGCCGTTGAAGCCCATCCAGCCGACCCACAACAGGCCCGTGCCGATCACCGCGAGCGTGAGGTCGTAAGGCGCCAGGTTGTCGTGGCCATAGCCGCGTCGTTTGCCGATGACGATCGCCGCCACCAGGCCCGACGTGCCGGCGCTGAGATGGACCACGAGGCCGCCGGCAAAATCGACGACGCCAGCCTGTCCGAGAAAACCGCCGCCCCAGATCCAGTGCGCGAGCGGCACATAAACCAGGAACAGCCAGAACACGCCGAACAGCAGGAACGCCGAAAACCGCATGCGGTCGGCGACCGATCCCGCCACCAGCGCCACCGTGATGATGGCGAAGGTCATCTGGTAGAGCATGAACAAGCTCTCCGGAATCGTCGGCGCGAGAGCCGATGTCCCGGTCATTGTCAGTCCGTAAAGGAAGACGCGATCGAGCGTGCCGATGAAGGCGCCGTCGCCTCGGAACGTCAGGCTGTAGCCCGCGATTGCCCAAAGGACCGAGACGAGGAAGGTCGCCGCCATGCTTTGCGCCATGGTGGCAAGCACGTTCTTCTTGCGGACCATGCCGGCATAGAACAGCGCAAGCCCGGGTATCGTCATCATCAGGACGAGGCCGGTGGCGGCGATCATCCAGGCCGTGTCGGCCTTGTCGATCGTCGAAGCTGGTGTTTGAGCGAAGGCTGGATGTGCGGCAAACGCAACGAACAGGCACGCAGCCGTCATCGCGGCTGCGCGCAGGCGCAGTGTAGGCATGTCATGTCCCCCGGCAGGATTGACGTTATGTTTTAGTTGTCAGATGGCTTTAGAAGGGCCCCTTTAGAGTGCGTCGAGATCGGTCTCGCCGGTGCGGATACGCACTGCCTGATCGATCGGCACGACGAAGATCTTGCCGTCGCCGATTTCTCCCGTGCGGGCCGCGGCGGTCAGCGCGTCGATCACCTGATCGATCTGCTCGCTGGCGACGCCGATTTCGACGCGCACCTTCGGCAGGAAGCTCACGGCATATTCGGCGCCACGATAGATTTCCTTGTGGCCCTTTTGCCGGCCGTAGCCCTTCACCTCGGTGACGGTCATGCCGTGAATGCCGATGGCATTCAGCGCCTCGCGCACGGCGTCGAGCTTGAACGGCTTGATGATCGCGGTGACCAGTTTCATTGAGCTTCCCCTTGCGAATTCGTGCGCCTCGGTGTCTGGGCGGTTTTTTCAAATACTAGCATTCCGGTGACGGTTCGATAGTCTCGTGCCGCCTCACTACATGTTCCTGCGCAGACGGACGAGGCCCTCCTGCGCCACTGACGCCACGAGCGTGCCGTCCTGCTTGAAGATTAGGCCCCGCGAGAAGCCGCGCGCGCCGTGCAGGCTCGGCGAGTCCTGGGCATAGAGCAGCCATTCGTCGGCCCGGAACGGGCGGTGCAGCCACAGCGCGTGGTCGAGGCTCGCCGCCATGAACTCCTTTTCGAACAGAGTGCGGCCGTGCCGCACCAGCGCCGTGTCGAGCAGGCCCATGTCCGAGGAGTAAGCGAGCACGCATTGGTGGATGGCGAGATCGTCCGGCAGCCTCTCGGTGGTCTTGAACCAGACGTTGAAGCGGCCGTCAGGAATCTTCTTGCCGAGATAGCGCTCGTACTCGACCGGCCGAAGTTCGATGGGCCGCTCGCGTTCGTAGTAGCGGCGTACCGGGTCGGGCATGGTCGGCAGAACGTTCTTGCGGACTTCGGCCTCGCTCGGCAAAGAGTCCGGCAACGGCACGTCGGGCATGACCGCCTGATGCGACAACTGGTCCGATTCGTCGGCATGAAACGACACCAGCATGGAAAAGATCGGATGACCGTGCTGGCGCGCCGTGACATGCCGCGTGGTAAAGCTGCCGCCGTCGCGCATGCGGGTGACGTCGTAGATGATCGGCACCTTGGGGTCGCCCGGCAGCATGAAATAGGCGTGCATCGAATGCGGCGGCCGGGTCGGCTCGACGGTGCGTACCGCAGCGACCAGGGCCTGTCCGATGACCTGTCCGCCATAGACGCGCTGCCAGCCAGCCTTCGGCGAATTGCCGCGAAACAGGTTCACGTCGAGCGTTTCGAGGTCGAGGATGGCCAAGAGGTCGGCGACGGCGGAGGACATGGGGTGGGTCCGGGGGTGGGGCTCAAAGGTCGGCCCCAACCTGCTATGGTGTGCCGGATTTGACAAGGAAGACCCGGAACCGGGTCTGGAAAGCGCCTGAACATGCCGAATTCGCAAGGAAATGGGCCAGGAAACGCGCAGGCGAAGCGTGTGGACCTGGTCATCGGCGGCGCCGGCTTTGCCGGGCTTGCTCTGGCCATCGCCCTTCGCGAGGCGCTGGGTGAGCGCTTTGCCGTGACGGTGGCCGATCCGGCGCTGGCCCAGACGCCGTCGAAGGACCCGCGCTCGACCGCGATTGCCGCCGCCGCGCGGCGGCTGTTCGAGGCCATCGACGTCTGGGACCCGGTGGCGGATGGCGCACAGCCGATCCTCGACATGGTCGTGACCGACTCGAAGCTGAGCGACGCGGTGCGGCCGACCTTCCTGACCTTCGGCGGCGAGGTCGAGGAGGGCGAGCCCTTCGCCCACATGGTCGAGAACCGGCATCTGATCGACGCCCTGGTCGACCGCGCCAAGGCTATGGGCATCGATCTGCGCGCCACCGCGGTGTCACGTTTCGACACCGCGCCGAGCAGCGTCACCGCCGTGCTCGCCGACGGCAGCGAGATCAGGGCCAAGCTCCTGGTCGGCGCCGACGGTGCGCGCTCGGCGATCCGCGAGCATGCCGGCATCGCCTCCCACGGCTGGAGCTACGACCAGTCGGGCATCGTCACCACCATCGCGCATGAAAGGCCGCACAATGGCTGCGCCGAGGAGCACTTCCTGCCGGCCGGGCCGTTCGCCATCCTGCCGCTGACCGGCAATCGCGTGTCGATCGTGTGGACGGAATCGACGCGCGAAGCCGACCGTATCGTCGCGCTGCCCGACGACGAGTTTCTCGCCGAGCTGGAGCGGCGCTTCGGCCTGCATCTCGGCGACCTGACGATCGCCGGGCCGCGCCGTGCCTTCCCGCTCGGTCTCTACACGGCGCGCTCGTTTATCGGCGAACGCTTGGCGCTCATCGGCGATGCCGCGCATGTTATCCATCCGATCGCCGGGCAGGGCCTCAACATGGGCTTGCGTGACGTTGCGGCGCTCGCTGAGGCGATCGCCGACGCGGCGCGGCTCGGTCTCGACATCGGCAGCGCGCAGGTGTTGGAGCGTTATCAGCGCTGGCGTCGCTTCGACACCATGACCATGGGCGTCGCCACCGACGGCTTGAACAAACTGTTCTCCAACCATTCCGATATTCTGCGGCTGGCGCGCGACGTCGGCCTCGGCATGGTCGAACGCATGCCGGCGCTGAAGAAGGTTTTCATCCGTGAGGCCGCCGGCGTCACCGGCGACGTACCGAAGCTGATGAAAGGCGAGATGGTTTAACGCGTCACGACAGCGGCACGCTGCCGACCTGATCCTTGAATGCCTTGCGCGACGAGACCGCAGCGTACCAGCGATCGAGGTTCGGCATCACCGGACGATCGGTGACGAGCTGCACGAAGCGGTAGCACATGACGCCGACCGGAATGTCGCCGTAGGAGAACGCGGCGCCGGCGACGTACTCGGTCTTGCCAAGCTGGGCGTCGAGAATTTTCATGGCATCGACCGACTTGTCGCGGCCGGCCTTGATCGCATTCAAATCGCGCTTTTCCGGCGGCGTGCGGATCAGGCCCCAGAACACCGGCGTCAGCGCCGGACCGATGACCGACAACTGCCAGTCCATCCACTGGCTGGCGAGACCGCGCGCATGCGCGTCCTTCGGCTCGAGCGCGCCGGTCTTGTCATGCTTGCCGGCGAGATAGCGCACGATCGAATTCGACTCCCAAAGCGTGAAACCGTCTTCTTCTTCGAGCGTCGGCACCAAGCCGTTCGGGTTCATCGCCAGATATTTCGGCTCGCGGGTCTGGCCGAAGGCGCCGCCGACATCGATGCGTTCATACTTGATCCCCAGTTCGCCGACGGCCCACATCGCCTTTTGTACGTTCGACGAGGTATTGCGGCCCCAGATCTTGATCATGTGCTTGCTCCCTATTTCGCGTCGTCATGCCCCGCGAAAGCGGAGCATCCAGCGCGCTCTGTTGTTGTAAACGCTCGGCCGTGGGTACTGGATCATCCGCTGTCGCGGGTGATGATGGTCGCGGTGAGCCTAATCCAATCGCCGCGCTTCTTCCGGCAGCATGATCGGAATGCCGTCGCGGATCGGATAAGCGAGCTTGGCGCGGCGCGAGATCAGTTCGTTGCGCGCGGCGTCGTATTCGAGCGTGGTCTTGGTCAGCGGGCAGACCAGGATCTCGAGCAGCTTCGGATCGACGCTGTTGGCGGGGCGTTCGGCGCTGGGGACGGACGACATGAGGCGGGTTCCGGCGAATGGAGTTCGACTATAGCCAAATCGGCGGCCATATCCACCGGGCGGCGTTCACATGGCTGGCATTACGCGCCGATGCGCCCGGCCACTACTGCAGCGGCGGCTCGCCTTCGATGTTCTTCTTGGCGAGCTCGATCTCGGTGATCGCAACCAGAAGTTCGGCGCGGGTCTTCAGGTCCGGCGCCTCGAGCAGCGCCTGTTTTTCCGGCGTGCCATAGGGCGACATCATCGACAGGCCGTTGACCAGCGCCTCGGTCGGCGCCTGCGAGATGTCGTTCCAGTCGGCCTGCATCTCGTTGGCCTTCATGAAGGCCGTGAGCGCGCGCAGCAGCGCTTCGCGATCGACCTCGTCTTCGCCCTTGCGGGCGATGAAATCGTCGTTGAACGGCATGTAACTGACGCGGCACTGGCGATAATCGGTGTTGACCTCGAGCTCTTCCTCGACCCGAAAGCGGGCGACGCCGGTCAGTTCAATGATGTAGCGGCCATCGCCGCTTTCGGCGAGCTGGGTGATGCGGCCGACGCAGCCGATCCTGAACAAGGCCGGCGGCTCGATGTCGCGATCGCCTTCAGGCTGGATCATGCCGATGAGGCGATGGCCATCGCGCAATGCATCGTCGATCATGGCAAGATAGCGCGGCTCGAAAATGTTGAGCGGCAAACGGCCACGCGGCAGCAGCAGCGCGCCGGCGAGCGGGAACACCGGAATGATCGCCGGAAGATCGCTAGGCCCCCGATATCGCGCATTGATCGGCATTCAACGTTCTCGACGCTGACGAATGCATGATGCGCGACGCAACCGCCGCGCACGCTTTAGGCGAACAGGATAGACGACAGCTTCTTGCGGCCCTCGAGCGTCGCCGGATCGGTGGCGCCCCAGGCTTCGAACAACTGCACGAGCTGCTTGCGCGCGCCGTCGTCGTTCCACTTGCGATCCTTCTTGACGATGGCGAGCAGCTGATCGGCCGCCTCCATCCTCTTGCCGGCGGCATTGAGCGCGGCGGCAAGATCGGCGCGGGCCTGATGGTCGAGCGGATCGGCATCGACCTTCTTCTGTAACTCGTCGACCGGGCCGGCGGCCTCCGCCTGCATCGCCAGATCGAGCGCGGCGCGCGCCGCGGCGACCGCGGCGTCGTTCTGTTTCGCCTCGGGGATCATGGCGAGCGTCTTCTTGGCCTGCTCGAAATTGCCGGTGGCGACGTAGCAGCGCGCCAGACCAGCGAGCGCGATGATGTTCGAGGAATCTTCCTGCAGCAGTTGCGCGTAGATGTCGGCGGCCGCGGCGGCATCGCCTTCGGCCAAAGCGGCTTCCGCGGCTTCGAGCTGGTTGGCGCCTTCGTCCTCGATCTTGCCCTTGGTCAGGCGCTCGAGGAACGCCACTACCTGGCTCTCCGGCAGCGCGCCCATGAAGCCGTCAACCGGCTGGCCGTTGGAGAAGGCGATCACCGCCGGGATCGACTGGATGCCCATCTGCCCCGGAATCTCCGGGTTCTTGTCGATGTCCATCTTGGCAAGCTTGACCTTGCCCTTGGCGTTCTTGACGACCTTTTCGAGGATCGGCGTGAGCTGCTTGCACGGGCCGCACCAGGTGGCCCAGAAATCGACCAGCACCGGCTGCGTCTTCGACGCCTCGATGACCTCCTTCATGAAGGTCTGCGTGGTCACATCCTTGATCACGCCGTCGGCCGCTGCCGTATCGCCACCCATATCCAGCATCGCCATTGGAACCTCGTTACGCTCGATCCCGGCTTAACCCGGTTTTTCGCCCATGAATACCGCAAAATAGATGGGGATCGGGCCGGTTCTTTGCAATTCCGCGGCTAACCCTCGTCGCCGGCTGTGCCGAGGCCCGAGACCCGCTCGATTCGCGGCGGATGGCCGGTGGCCTCGAGGAATTTGACGAGGTCCTCGCGCGCCACCGAGGTGGTCATGGTGTTGGTCAGCGGGTGGGCGTTGATGATGGCGTGCTCCATCAGGGCGGCGTCCAGCACCATCGTGACCCGGGCCGCGCGGTCGTTGATGACGCCGAACGGCGTGACCGAGCCCGGCGCGACCCCTAGAAGTTCCTGCAACAGCTTGGTCGAGCCAAAGGAAAACCGCCCAGTGGCGCCGAGGACCCGGTGCAGGCCCTTGAGGTCGATGACGGCGTCCTCCAGCGCGGTGACCAGGTAAACGGCCTGCTTTTTGTCGCGCAGGAACAGGTTTTTGGTGTGCCCGCCGGGAATCTTGCCGCGCAGCGCCTGGCTCTGCTCGACCGTGAACAGCGGTGGGTGGCTGACGGTGGGGTGGGATATGCCGAGGCTGTCGAGATAGGCGAAAAGCTGGTCGGGAGCAGTGGTCATCGGGGGCCAGGAATGCGGGGTTAGGGGTCTTTTTGCCACGCCGGGCGGCGAGGCCGGGAGCCCCTTCATCGGGCGATTTTCCCCCATTGCCAAGCCCGCCCGCATTTGGCATAGAGCCCGCCTTGGCGGCCGGTAAAGGCTTTATCGGCCAATGATCTGACGGATGCGGGTGTAGCTCAGGGGTAGAGCACGACCTTGCCAAGGTCGGGGTCGAGGGTTCGAATCCCTTCGCCCGCTCCAGTCGGAACAGCCCCAGAGGCTGAGACGGAAAAAGGCCGGAGCTTTCGCTCCGGCCTTTTCGTTTCTAACACTGTGTTCGCTGCCTTAGCGCCAGCGCTTCAGCGGCGAACGGGCGATCAGCACCGCGAGGCCGGCGCCGAAGCCGATCTTCACCAGCGACGACAGCAGGAACGGCATGACGCCGAGCGTGAACGCCTTGTCGGCGCCGATGAGATGCGCCAGCCAGGCGTAGCCCATCGCCAGCATGATCAGAGTGCCGATGACATTGACCAGCGAAGCGCGCAGCAGCGTCTCGCCATAGCCGCGCTCGGCGAGCCAGCCGGACACGTAAGCGGCGACGCAGAAGCCGATCAGGTAGCCGCCGGTCGGGCCCATCAGATAAGCGAGCCCGGTGCCGCGCGCCGGCGAGTTGGCGAACACCGGCAGACCCATCAGGCCTTCGAGCACGTAGGCGGTGACGACGATGAAGCCGAGCCGCGAGCCGAGCGTCATGCCGATGAGGATCACGGCCATCGTCTGCATGGTCATCGGCACTGGCCAGAACGGAATCTGCGTGCGCGCCGACGCGGTCAGCAGCAGCGACCCGATCACGACTGCGGCGAAGCCCATCAGCAGACGGGTGCGCAGGTCGTCCCTGGCCACCGCGGCCGAGGCGTTCTTGAACAGGCGCTTCATGGGTACCCCTTTCGTTGAAACGGTCGCCCCTTGGTAGCCCATCGTGCGGACGCGGAAAAGTCCGCCCCGCTCATTCCTCCCGGACGTCGGCCACCGTGCCGCCGGTCATGCGTGCGATTTCTGCCCCGGTGGTGCGGAAAACGTGGCGCGGCGAGCCGGCCGCGGCCCAGACGGCGTCCAGCGCCATCAGGTCCCGGTCGATGAAAATGCGCGGCGCCGTCTGGTGGCCGACCGGGGCGACGCCGCCGATGGCAAAGCCCGTGACGTCGCGCACCCAGCGCCCGTCTGCCGGCTTCACCGGCTGGCCGACGAGGGCGGCGATCTTGGCCGTATCGACGCGGTTGGCGCCGGAGGTAATGACCAGCACCACCTGTTCGCCCGCGCGCAGCACGATCGACTTGGCGATCTGCGCCACGGTACAGCCGACGGCGTTGGCGGCGTCCTGCGCCGTGCGCGTGCCGTCGGGAAACACCGCGATGGTGTCATCGTGGCTGGCGGCGAGAAGCGCGGCGCGCACGCGCTCGACGGAATCGCTCATCCTTGTCGCCTCTTGCCTCGCTTGGATCGCTGTCCGTCAAGCGGCTTACGAGCCGGACGGCGGCGACTTCTCGCCGAGCCTCACGCCGTTAACGATCGAGCCGTAAAACGACATCGGAGTGTCGTGATACTTCTTGCGCGTTTCGTCAATGGAGCCGGAGAAACGCGGATCCTGAGGGCGCTCATGGCTATCCATGAAGGCCGCGACGTCCCATGCCTCGTCGTCCGAGAGCACACCGCCTTGGCTCAGCGGCATGTTCGCCTTGATGAAGGCGGCCGCATTGTTGATCTGTCCCATGCCCGCGCCCCAATTGAACGAACGCGGCCCCCACAGTGGCGGGAACACCTTCTCCCCGTCGGCTGATGCCTGTCCCTGTCCGTCGGCGGCATGGCAAAGCGCACAATGTTCGGCGAAAACCTGCTTCCCATGCGCAAGGTCGAACGGCTTGTTCGGTTTCTTGAGTTTCTCGTATCCGTGCGGACCCGCGCCGGTCGGCGCTCCCTTAGCGAGGAAGAAGGCGTAGGTCTCCAAAGCCACCAGCACCTTGTCGCCATAGGGCGGTGCCTTGCCGTTCATGCTGAAACGGAAACAGCCTTGCAGACGCTCGGCGAACGAGTTGACGTGTCCGTTCTTGGATCGATAGGCGGGGTAATTGACATAGGCCGCCCATAAGGGCGCCGCGCTCGCAAGCCGCCCGGAATCGAGGTGGCAATTCTGGCACGTCAGATCGTTGCTAACGAATTGCGGTGCATACTGCTGAGGATGACGAAAGATATTCTCGCCCAGCCGCACGACGTCACCGAACTCGTTATTGGGAATGGCGCTTTCGGGAGGCGGGGCGAAGTCCGCGAGCGTCTTTCTCGTGCTGTGTTCCGGGCTCGGCTTTGCAGCCTCCGGCGGTGCGCCGGCGCGTAACGGCGCGGCAGGTTCAACAATCTCCCCATGTGGCAGCGCGTAACCGATGAGCATGGCGGCGCCGAGAATGACGACCCCCGCCGCCCAAGATTGCCATGTGGATGCGTTCCCGCTCATTGCTTGGCCTCGCTCGCCTTGGACGCTGCTGTGACACCGATCGGCAGGCTCGCGTAATATGCGGCAACAGCGTTGATCTGTTTGTCGTCGAGCTTGCTGGCGATACCCTTCATCAGGTGCATGGGATCATTGCCGCGCCCGCCGCTCTTCCAGGCGGTAAGCTGGTTGGCGATGTAGACCGCCGACTGGCCGGCAAGCTGCGGAAAAGCGCCGCCGACGCCGAGACCCGAGGTGCCGTGGCATTGGGCGCAGGCCGGCACGCCTTTGCTCCATATGCCTCGCTGCGCCAGGACCTGACCGGCGCCAATCAACGCTTGGTCGGGGGCTTCCTGGCTGGCGGCCTTGGGCGGCGACAGGCTCGCCAGGTAGCTGCCCAACGCCTCGCGGTCTGCCGCGCCGAGATTGCGCGCGATCGGCGCCATGATGTCGTTGCGTCGAGACTCGTCCGCAAAACTGGCGAGCTGATGCTCGATATAGCCGGCATTGAGACCTGCAAGGCGAGGATAACCGGCGTCCGGCTGCCCTTCGCCCTGCTCGCCATGACAGGCGACGCAGGCAGGCACATCGTTGCCCTTGCCGCTATGCGCGATATCTTCGCCACTGGCGGCCAGGGCCGGGTTGAACCCGGCGGTCATCAATGCGGCGACCATGATCGCGCGAACGAGCCTCTGCGGAATCCGCCGCCTCATCATCCGTTTTCTCCCGGCGAACCGTGCGATCGCGCTATTTTGTGCGAGCACTCGCTCGTCAATTACATATGCGAAATGGTATATATGTAATGGAACACGAAAGCAAAGGGCTACCGCCTCAATAGCCGGCGGCCAGCGCGCCGCGCGTGCGCGTGTCGGCGGCGCCGACGTAATGTTGCGGTTCGAACTCGGTCTTCGGCAGCACCGCGATCGAGTTGGCCGAGGTGTGCGGATCGGTCGGTACCAGTTTGTGGCCGCGCGCGGCGAGAGCGTCCAGTACTGGTCGTGGAAAGCCGTTCTCGACATAGGTCTGGTCCGGCAGCCACTGGTGATGGATGCGCGGCGCGCTCACCGCCTGGGCGATGTCCATATGGAAGTCGATCACGTTGGTGATGATCTGCAGCACCGCGGTGATGATGCGGCTGCCGCCCGGCGAGCCGGTGACGAGGAACGGCTTGCCGTCCTTGAGGACGATGGTCGGCGTCATCGACGACAGCGGCCGCTTGCCCGGGCCCGGCAGATTGGCGGCGAAGCCGACGAGGCCATAGGCGTTGGAGGCGCCGGCCTTGGCGGTGAAATCGTCGAGTTCGTTGTTGAGCAGGACGCCGGTGCCGTCGGCGATCAGGCCGAGGCCGTAGGAGAAGTTCAGCGTATAGGTATTCGACACCGCGTTGCCGTCGCGGTCGATCACCGAGAAATGCGTGGTGTTCTGACCTTCGAAATCCGCCGGCTTGCCGGCCTTGATCTCTGACGATGGCGTCGCCTTGTCGGTGACGCTGGCGCGCAGCATGGCGGCGTATTTCTTCGAGATCAGTCCGGCGATCGGCATCTTCACCGAATCCGGATCGCCCATGTACACGGCGCGGTCGGCATAAGCGCGTTTCATCGCCTCGATGAAATAATGCAATGCCTCGTCGTTGCGGCCGAGCTTGCCGAGGTCGTAGCCTTCGAGAATGTTGAGCATCTCGATCAGGTGCACGCCGCCGGACGACGGCGGCGGCATCGAGACGATGTCGTAGCCGCGATAGGTGCCTTGCACCACCGGTCGCTCGACGGCGCGGTAATTGGCGAGATCCTCGGCGGTCATGATGCCGCCGGCGCTCTTCACCGCGGCGACAATGTTCTTCGCCACGTCGCCGCGATAGAAGCCGTCGGGCCCTTTGCCGGCGATCTTCTTCAAGGTGTCGGCAAGATCGAACTGGATCAGCCGGTCGCCGGCCTCCAGCGGCTGGTTGCCATTCTTCAGGAGGATCGCGGCGGAGGACGGCCAGCGCGACAGTTTCTTCGCCGCGTCAGGCAGCGAGTCGGCGGTGTCGTCCTGGATCTGGAAGCCTTCTTGCGCGAGACGGATCGCCGGCTGCAGCAGGTCGCTCAGCGACAGCCGGTGCGAGCCGTATTTTTCCGCCGCCATGGCGAGCCCGGCGACCGTGCCGGGCACGCCGACGGCGAGGCCGGAGTCCCGCGACTTCACCGGATCGGGATTGCCCTGCGCGTCGAGAAACATGGTCGGCGTCGCCGCGGCCGGCGCGGTCTCGCGGTAATCGATCGAGGTGTTCTTGTTGTCCTTGGCGAGGTGAATGACCATGAAGCCGCCGCCGCCGAGATTGCCGGCGCGCGGGTAGGTCACGGCAAGCGCGAAACCGACGGCAACCGCGGCATCCACGGCATTGCCGCCGCGATCGAGGATCTCGACGCCGATGCGCGCCGCGGTGCGCTCCTGCGCCACCACCATGCCGTTGTCGCCGACGATGCCGCGCGCCGGCGGAAACGACTTCTGCGAGGTGGCGAGTTGCGGCGTCGATTGCGCCAGCGCCAGCGAGGCGGTGACGAGGAGGGCGAGGGTCGTGGTGATAAATCGCTGGAGCATCGGAGTGTGTAGCACCGCTCAGACTACCGCGCCTGCCCGTGATACACCGTGTTCGGCCGCATGTCGGTGGCGGTGGCGACGCGGTTAGACATGTTGAAGAAGCCGGTGATCGCCGCGATGTCCCAGATGTCGCGCTCGGAAAAGCCGGCCTTGCGCAGCGTTTCGCGATCGGCATCCTCGACCTCGGCCGGCGTCACGGTCAGCTTCACCGCGAAATCGAGCATGGCGCGCTGTCGCGGATCGAGCCGCGCCGCGCGATAGTTCATCACGATCTGCTCGCCGAGCAGCGGATTGCCGGAATATTGCCGCACCGCTGCGCCATGCGCGGTCAGGCAATAATAGCAGCGGTTCTGCGACGACACCGCGACCGCGATCATCTCGCGCTCGAGCTTGGACAGGCCGCTCGGCGCCAGCATCAGGTCGTTGTACATCGCGGCGAAGGCTTCGAGCTTGGCGTTGTCGAAGGCGTAGGCCGCCAGCACGTTGGGAATGAAGCCGAGCTTGTCCTGGCATTTCTGGAAATAGGCGCTCATCGCCGGCGACAGCTCGCCTTGCGGCAGGTCGAGCGCGATGATCGGAACATCGTCGGGGGCCGGCGTGGCGACGTTGCCTTTTGCGGGCTTGGCGGCAGCTTTCGTCGCCACGCTGCCGGATTTCTTGTTCGCCGCTTTGGCCATGGCTCCACCCAAAAATTTTCTTCGTTGCACCGAGGCCTAAGCTACACCGCTTCGCGGCTGTGCGATATGCGCCGATTGTGACGATTTATCTTTCTATATCAACATGTTGTGAGGCCGCATCCGGCATCTCATCGGGCGGTCACGGTGCCGTCACCAATTGATGTGTTGCTCTCGACCTGACGGTCGGGAAGGTGAAAACTGCGTCACCAGCCTCGACTGATTCACCGGATGCATATCGCGCCGCTGAGCGGTCCCTGCTTCGGAAAGACCCTTCCGCTGCTCCTGCCCCATGAGGTCCCCCGTGCTGGATAAATTGGCTCAAACCAATCAGGCCAACGCCGAACAGGCCGCCGCGCAGGCGATCATCGCGCAGGCCGGCAATGCCCTCGCGGCCCGGCACCCGGAGATTCCGAAGACCTTTGTCGCGCAGATGTTCGATCGCGTCGTGCCGGAAGACATCGTGCGCTACTCCGCGGCGGAAATGGCGGCGCTCGGCGAGCGCGCCTGGCAGTTCCTCGCGCAGCGTCCGGCCGACGCGCCGAAAGTGCGCTGCGAGCTGGTGACGCTCGACGAAGCCGGTGGCCACAGGACCATCACCGTCGTCGAGATCGTCAATGATGACATGCCGTTCCTCGTCGATTCGGTGACCAACGAATTCGCCGACCGGCGGCTCGACGTGCGCTTCGTCGCGCATCCGGTGTTCAACGTACGGCGCGAGGGCGGCAAGCTCGTCTCGTTCGACGGGAGCGCGCGTGAAAGCTTCATTCACATTCACATCGCCCCGATCGCCGACGCGGCGCAGCGCGCCGATCTTGCCGCGGCGATCGAACTCATTCTGGCGCAGGTCCGCGTCGCGGTGGCCGACTGGCGGCCGATGCTGGAGCGCGTCAACGCCATCGTCAGCAACCTCAAGACCAATCCGCCGCCGCTGCCGGTGGACGAGATCGGCGAGGGCATTCATTTCCTGCAATGGCTGCTCGACGACCACTTCACCTTCCTCGGCCTGCGCGACTATGTCGTCAGCGGCAACGGCCTCGATCCGGATTTCGCCACCAGCCTCGGCATCATGCGCGACACCGGCATGCGCGTGCTCAAGCGCGGCGACCAGCATCTCGAATTCACCCCGGAAATCATGGCGTTTCTCAACGAGCCGCGGCCGCTGATCATCGCCAAGGCCAACGTGCATTCGCGCGTGCACCGGCGCACTTATCTCGATTACGTCGGCGTCAAGAAGTACGACGCCGAGGGCAATCTGATCGGCGAGCACCGCATCGTCGGCCTGTTCACCTCGTCGGCCTATACGCGGGCGACCCGCAACATTCCCTATGTCCGCCGCAAGATCGCGGCGATCGAGCAGCGCGCCGGCTTCGCGCCGAACAGCCACTCCGCCAAGGCGCTGGCCAACGTGCTCGAGCATTATCCGCGCGACGAACTATTCCAGGTCGACGAGGATACGCTGTTCGAGTTCGCCATTGCCATCATGCAGCTCGACGAGCGGCCGCGCGTGCGCGTGCTGGCGCGGCGCGACCGCTTCGACCGTTTCGTCTCGGCCATGGTCTATGTACCGCGCGAGCGCTACGACAGCGCGCTGCGCGTCAAGATCGGCGACTATCTGGCGCAAGCCTTCAACGGCCGGGTGTCGGCGTTCTATCCGTTCTTTCCGGAAGGGCCGCTGGTCCGCGTGCACTTCATCATCGGCCGCTCCGGCGGCGAGGCGAAAGCGGTCACCCGCGAGACTTTGGAACGCGAGGTCGCCGACATCGTGCGCAGCTGGCGCGACAGCCTCGCCGATGCGCTGCATGGCGGCTACGGCCCGGACAAGGCGCGCGAACTGTTCGAGCGCTACGGCGCCGCCTTCTCTGCGGGCTTCGAGGACACCTATGCGCCGTCGGTCGCGGCGTCCGACGTCCGCGTCGTCGAGCAGCTCACCGAGCAGCGGCCGCTCGGCGTCGATTTCCATCGCCGCGACGGCGAGGGCAAGCAGGCCGTCGGCCTCAAGGTGTGGAGCTTTGCCCGGCCGCTGCCGTTGTCCGAGCGCGTGCCGGTGCTGGAAAACATGGGTTTCCGCGTCGTCGACGAGCGCACCTACGACATCAAGCCGGCCGGAAAGGCCGAGGTCTGGTTCCACGACATGCTGCTCGAGCGCGCCGACGGAGCGCCTATCGATCTTGAACAGAACAAGGCGACGCTGGAGGCCGCTTTCCTCAACATCATGCGCGGCGGCGCCGAGAACGACGGCTACAACGCGCTGACGCTGACTGCGGGCCTCGGCTGGCGCGACGTCGCGCTGATCCGCACGTTGTCGCGCTATTTGCGTCAGATCCGCTCGCCCTATTCGCAGGACTACATGTGGGCGACCCTGGTGAAGCATTCGGCGGTCGCCGCCGACGTCGTCGAACTGTTCTACGCCCGCTTCGATCCGCGCGGCGAAGCCACCGATCTGCGCGACGGCAATCAGAAGATGATCGCCGAGCGCATCGAGAGCCACCTCGAGAAGGTCGACAGCCTCGACGAGGACCGCATCCTGCGCGTCTTCCTCAACGCCGTGCAGTCGGCGATCCGCACCAACTTCTTCCAGACCGACAAGAACGGCCAGCTCAAGCCGCTGATCGCCATCAAGTTCGAAAGCGGCAAGATCACCGAAATGCCGCTGCCGCGGCCGCTCTACGAAATCTTCGTCTATTCGCCGCGGGTCGAAGGCATCCACATGCGCTTCGGCAAGGTGGCACGCGGCGGCATCCGCTGGTCCGACCGGCCGCAGGATTTCCGCACCGAGATCCTCGGCCTGGTCAAGGCGCAGCAGGTCAAGAACGCGGTCATCGTGCCGGTCGGCGCCAAGGGCGGCTTCGTGCCGAAGCAGATGCCGAAGAACCCGACGCGCGACCAGTTCATGGCCGAGGGCATCGCCACCTACAAATTGTTCATCTCGTCGCTCTTGGAGATTACCGACAATTACGCGCCGGACGGCACGATCGTCCCGCCCGAGAACGTGGTGCGGCACGAGGGCGACGATCCGTATCTCGTCGTCGCCGCCGACAAGGGCACCGCGACCTTCTCCGATATCGCCAACGGCATCGCCGTCGAGCACGGCTTCTGGCTCGGCGATGCCTTCGCCTCCGGCGGCTCGGCCGGCTACGACCACAAGGTGATGGGCATCACCGCGCGTGGCGCCTGGGAATCGGTCAAGCGCCATTTCCGCGAGATGGACATCAACATCCACGAGACGCCGTTCACCGCCATCGGCGTCGGCGACATGTCGGGCGACGTGTTCGGCAACGGCATGCTGCGCGAGAACACCATCAAGCTGGTCGCCGCCTTCGACCATCGCGACATCTTCATCGATCCCGACCCGGATCCGAAGGAGAGCTTCATCGAGCGCCAGCGGCTGTTCGACCTGCCGCGATCGAGCTGGCAGGATTACGACAAGGCGCTGCTGTCCAGGGGCGGCGGCATCTATCCGCGCAGCTCCAAGGAAATCAGGCTGTCGCCCGAGGCGCAAAAGCTGATCGGCGTCGGCGAAAGCGTGACGCCGCAGGCGCTCATGAAGGCGATCCTGAAGATGAAGGCCGACCTCTTGTTCTTCGGCGGCATCGGCACCTATGTGCGCGCCGCCAGCGAAAACGACGAGGCGGCCGGCGACCGCGCCAACGATCCGATCCGCATCACCGGCGCGGAGCTGCGCGTCAAGGTGGTCGGCGAGGGCGCCAATCTCGGCATGACGCAGCGCGGCCGTATCGAGGCGGCGCTGAGCGGCGTGCGCCTCAACACCGACGCCATCGACAATTCCGCCGGGGTCAACACCTCGGACGTCGAGGTCAATATCAAGGTCGCCTATTCGTCGCTGGTGCGCGCCGGCACGCTGACGATCGAGCAGCGCAACGGCGAACTGGTCGAGATGACCGACGAAGTGGCGCGGCTCGTGCTGCGCAACAACTACCAGCAGACGCTCGCGATCTCGCTGGCGCATCGCCGCGGGCTCGAGGACCTCGGCTTCCAGCAGCGCCTGATGCAGACTTTGGAACAACACGGCCTGCTCGACCGCGCGGTCGAATATCTGCCCGACGAAATGGCGCTGGCCGACCGGCGCAAGCGCAACCTGCCGCTGACGCGGCCGGAACTGGCGGTGCTGCTCGCTTACGCCAAGCTGACGCTGTATTCGGAATTGCTCGATTCCACGGTGCCGGACGACCCCTATCTCGGCCGTGAGATCAACCGCTATTTCCCGCAGGAAATGACCAAACGCCATCCGGAGGCGCTGCAGTCGCACCGCCTGCGCCGCGAGATCATCGCCACGCAGCTCACCAACTCGATGATCAACCGCGGCGGCGCCACCTTGATCGTGCGCATCGCCGACCAGACCGGCGCCACGGCGGCTTCGATCGCCGCGGCCTTCGCCGCCGTGCGCAACAGCTACGACATGGTGGAATTGAACGGCGAGATCGACAAGCTCGACAACAAGGTGGACGGCGACACGCAGTTGTCGCTTTACGCCGCGGTGCAGGGCCTGCTGCTCGACCGGCTGGTCTGGTTCCTGCGCAATGTCGATCTCAAGCTCGGCCTCGACACCATCGTCGCGCATTACCGCGAAGGCATCGCCCAGGTCGAAGCCGCGCTCGATAATACGCTGTCGAAACAGTCGGCCGCGGCGCGCAGCGCCCGCATCGCCGAGCTGACGCGCGACGGCGTGCCCGAGCCGTTGGCGCGGCGTATCGCCAATCTCGCTTTCACCAAGGCGGCGCCGGACATCGTGCTGGTGGCCGATCGCGCCGGCAAGCCGGTCGCCGAAGTCACGGCGACCTATTTCGCCACCGAAGCCTTCTTCCAGCTCGACAAGGTCGCGCATGCGGTGCCGGGCATCGTCGTGTCGGATTACTTCGACCGTCTGGCGCTCGATCGCGCCGTCGATCAGATCGGCGATGCCGAACGGCGGCTGACCTCGGCGATGGTCGGCAACGGTCACGCCGGCGCCGAGGCGGTGGAAGCCTGGCTCGGCCCGCGCCGCGGCGAGGTCGAGCGCATCCGCGCCGCGATCCACGAGATCGCCGGCTCCGGGCTCACCTTGTCGAAGCTGTCGGTGGCGGCGAGCCTCTTGGGCGATCTGGCGCGGGAGTAGGGCTCTTTCTTCCCACTCCCACACAAGGGCGTTCACGCCCGTCTTCGATGGGCTATGGGCAGAGGGGAAGAAAAAACGGCCCGGATTGCTCCGGGCCGCTTGATCTTCACGCGAGGCAGAAAACTTACGCCGCCTTCTGCGTGCCGGGGCCGACGATGTCGAAGCGGTCGGCGTTCATGACCTTGGCGAAGGCCGCGGCGAAGTCCTGCGCGAACTTCTGCTTGGCGTCGGCGCTTGCATAGACCTCGCCGAAGGCGCGGAGCTGCGCATGCGAGCCGAAGATCAGATCGACGCGCGTCGCCGTCCACTTCAGGTCCTTGGACTTGCGGTCGCGGCCTTCATAGACGCCGTCCTTGGCCGGGGTCCACACGGTCTCCATGCTCAGCAGGTTGACGAAGAAGTCGTTCGTCAGTCTGCCCGGCGTCTTGGTGAACACGCCATGCTTCGAGCCTCCGGCATTGGCGCCGAGCACGCGCAGGCCGCCGACGAGCACGGTCATTTCCGGACCGGTCAGCGTCAGCAACTGCGCCTTGTCCACCAGCGCTTCTTCCGGCGCCATGAACTGCTGCTTGCTGCTCGTGTAGTTGCGGAAGCCGTCGGCGCGCGGCTCGAGCGGCGCGAAGGACGGCACGTCGGTCTGCTCGGCCGTGGCGTCGGTGCGGCCCGGCGTGAACGGCACCGTGACGGTGACGCCGGCATCCTTGGCCGCCTGTTCGACCGCGGCGCAGCCGCCGAGCACGATCAGATCGGCCAGCGACACTTTCTTGGCCGAAGACGACTTGATGCCCTCGAGCGTCTTCAGCACCTTGGCCAGTTCCGGCGGGTTGTTGACCTCCCAGTCCTTCTGCGGCGCCAGGCGAATGCGCGCGCCATTGGCGCCGCCGCGCTTGTCGGAACCGCGGAAGGTCGAGGCCGACGCCCAGGCGGTCGAGACCAGCTGTTGCACGGTGAGACCCGAGGCCAGGATCTTCGCCTTGAGGTCGGCGATGTCCTTGTCGCCGATCAGCTCATGATCGACGGCCGGCAGCGGGTCCTGCCAGATCAGTTCTTCCTTCGGCACCTGCGGTCCGAGATAGCGGACGCGCGGACCCATGTCGCGATGCGTGAGCTTGAACCAGGCGCGGGCGAAGGCGTCCGCGAACTGCTCCGGGTGCTCGTAGAAGCGCCGCGAGATTTTCTCGTAGGCCGGATCGAAGCGCAGCGACAGGTCGGTGGTCAGCATCGTCGGGCGATGCTTCTTCGACTTGTCGAAGGCGTCCGGAATATCGGCGGGCGCGTTCTTCGCCACCCATTGCTTGGCGCCGGCCGGGCTCTTGGTCAGTTCCCATTCGTACTTGAACAGGTTGTCGAAGAAGTGGTTGCTCCACTTGGTCGGCGTCTGCGTCCAGGTGACTTCGGGGCCGCCGGTAATGGCGTCGGCGCCGATGCCGGTGCCATGCTTGCTCTTCCAGCCGAGGCCCTGATCCTCGATCGCGGCGCCTTCGGGATCGGCGCCGACCAGCGACGGATCGCCGGCGCCGTGCGTCTTGCCGAAGGTGTGACCGCCGGCGATCAGCGCCACGGTCTCTTCGTCGTTCATCGCCATGCGGAAGAAGGTTTCGCGAATGTCCTTCGCCGCGGCGACCGGGTCGGGGTTGCCGTTCGGGCCTTCCGGATTGACGTAGATCAGGCCCATCTGCACGGCGCCGAGCGGCTCGGCGAGCTGGCGTTCGCCGGAATAACGCTCATCGCCGAGCCACGAGCCTTCCGGGCCCCAGTACAGCTCTTCCGGCTCCCACACGTCCTTGCGACCGCCGGCGAAGCCGAACGTCTTGAAGCCCATCGATTCCAGCGCGACGTTGCCGGCGAGCACCATCAGGTCGGCCCACGAGATCTTGCGGCCGTATTTCTGCTTGATCGGCCACAGCAGGCGGCGGGCCTTGTCGAGGTTGGCGTTGTCCGGCCACGAGTTGAGCGGCGCGAAGCGCTGCTGGCCGGCGCCGGCGCCGCCGCGCCCGTCGGTGATGCGATAGGTGCCGGCCGAGTGCCAGGCCATGCGGATCATCAGGCCGCCGTAGTGGCCGAAGTCCGCCGGCCACCAATCCTTGCTCTCGGTCATGAGCGCGGTGAGATCCTTGATCACCGCATTGAGATCGAGGCTCTTGAATTCCTTGGCGTAGTCGAAGCCGGCGCCCATCGGGTCGGACAAAGCGGAATTCCGGTGCAGAACCGAAATATCCAGCGAGTCCGGCCACCAGTCGCGGTTGGTGTGCCCGCGGCTGCCAGTGAAGGGGCACTTGCCCGCGCTCTTGTCATCGGTTTTTGCGTCCATGGGGGTCTCTCCGGTCCGTTCTCACGAGCGCACGGGATTACCGGGCGCTGATGAACTCTGGATGATGTTACGCGCCCATCCTGCGGGCGCTTGCGGGCGGTTGTATGGAGCCATTCCAATCAGGTCCAATCGTATTGCGTGCCATCACCGATCAGATTAGCTTATCGGCCTGGAAGCCAAGATGATCACCCTGCGTCAGTTGCGTTACCTGAGTTCGCTCGCGCGGCACCGGCATTTCGGCCGTGCCGCGGATGATTGCGCGGTGACGCAGCCGGCGCTGTCGATGCAGGTGCGCGAACTCGAGCGCGAAATCGGCGCCGAACTTGTCGAGCGCCGCCCCGGCGATATCGTTCTCACCGAAGTCGGCCTCGAAGTCGCCCGCCGCGCTGACAGTATTCTCACCGCGACGCGGGATCTCGTCGATTTCGTTCGTCACCGCGAGGTGCTTGCCGGGCCGCTCAAGCTCGGCATCATTCCGACGCTGGCGCCCTACATCCTGCCGCGCATGCTGCCGCTGCTGCAGCGGCAATATCCGGACCTGCGCCTCGAGGTGCGCGAAACGCAAACCAAGGCGCTGCTCGGGGAGCTGGCAAGCGGCGGGCTCGATGCCGTCATGCTGGCGCTGCCGGCCGACGGCGGCGATGTCGAGACCATGCCGTTGTTCGAAGATGCCTTCCTGCTCGCCGTGCCGGCCGATGATCCTTTGCCGGCGCGCGGCCGTGTCAGCGTTCGCGACGTCGATCATCGTCGCCTCATCCTGCTGGAGGAGGGTCACTGTCTGCGCGATCAGGCTCTGGCGTTCTGCGCGACCAAGCGCGCCGATCCGGCCCAGCCTGCGAGCCTCGGCGCCACCTCGCTCTCGACGGTGCTGCAGATGGTGGCGAACGGCTACGGCGTGACGCTCGTGCCGGAAGTCGCGATCGACGCCAGGCTGCCCGATCCGCGCGTCAAGCTGTTGCGTTTCCGCGATCCGGAGCCGGGCCGTTCGGTCGGCCTGGCCTGGCGGCGGACCTCGCCGCGCGCGCGCGATTTCGCAGCTCTCGGCGAGGCGATCGTCGCGGCGCTCGAAACCGACGCGCGCCCGCCGGCTAGACTTCGCTCTCGCGCTTGAGCGCCGCGGGTTTCTCCAGACAATAGTATCCGGACAGCCGCGTCACGATCTTGGCGCGCATCCAGTCGTTCATGATGCGGCTGACATTCTCGCGGGCGATGCCGGCCATGGCGGCGAGCTCGCTCTGGCTCACCTTCTGGCGAATGACAACGCGGCCGCCGGCGACCTCATTGCCGAAGGCGTGGGCAAGATCGAGCAAAGCCCGCGCCACGCGGCCTTTCAGCGGCAGGAAGCTCCCGGCGGCGACGAGCGCATCGGTGTCGCGCAGGCGCGCCGCCAGCACCGTGACAAAGTATTTATAAATGCGCGGCTCCTTGTCGGCGAAGGAATCGAAGGCGGCGCGGCTGAGAAAACTGAGCTTGCAATCGCGCAGCGCGGTAATGGTGGCCGAGCGCGGCAGGCCGTCGATGATGGCGAGATCGCCGACGACCGCGCCGGGTCCGAGAATGGCGAGGATGCGTTCGGCGCCGCTCGCCGAGGCGATACTGACTTTCAGCAGGCCGTCGTCGAGCCGGTAAAGTCCGTCGCCGGGATCGCCGGCGAGAAACAGCACCTCGTTGGCCGCGAGCTTGCGCGGCGTGGCGCCAGCCATGAGCTGCGAAGCCAGACCTTTCGGCAAGTCCGACAGCAGATTGCCCTTGCCGGCTCCTGCGCTCGCCATGCGTCACCCCAACCAAAAGACGGCGGCGCGACAGCGCCGCCGGCCGGCAATCTAGCAGAGTTCCGCGCCATTCAGCGACACGGCCGCGTTGTTTGTTTCGGGAGCAACCGCTTCCGGGCGAGGCGGTTAATTGAGGGCTACTGAGATCTTCAAAGGTGCCAGCGGATTGACGCCATCATCGACCTGCGGGGAATAGCAGATCAGGTTGGCGGCGAAACTACCGGTCACCAGAACGAGCAAGGTGAGGCTGATCAGAATGGCATTCTTCATGACGGTCTCCCTTGCGTTGTGCCGATGCCGCGGCGAGCGGCGGTGGCGGACCCATGGTTAACAATCTATGGAGCCCGGCCGTTCCGCGCTGTGACCGCGGTCACAGGGATGTGTGGTCGGCCGGCGGGCAAAGGTTCAAAAAAAGACGGCCCGCAAGCGGGCCGTCTCAAGGTGGGCTGGGGTAAGCCACCGGCCTCGGTGGTTATTGGGGGGGCGAGGCCGGTCGGGGTTAGCTCATGGGGTGTGAGCTAATGAAGGCGATGTCGCGCGGTTCGTGTTTCACCGGCACGCGCAGCGGCGCGCGATCCGGGATCTGTTGCACTTGCGCGGGTGCGCGCACGCCGCTGATGTCGCCGGCATAGGGGCTGACCAGGTCGGTGACCAGAGCGACCACGGCCAGAAGCAGGGTGGCGATCGCGAGCAGAACAGTCTTCGGCATGCCTTCCCTCCTGTGATCCGTTGGGAACGTCACATTCCCGATGTTGAAAAAGGTAGGGCGGCGGCGCCCGGCGGGCTGTGACACGCATCACAAAAAGCGCGAAACCGCCAAGTGCCGGTCGCGCAAAGAAAAAGGCGGCCCTAAGGGCCGCCTTTTCCAGGCTTTGTTTATAAAAAGGGCTCGTTACTCGGCCGCCGGCTGCTCGCCGCCCTCGGCCTTGTCCTTGCCCTTGTGCTCGATGTCCTCGCCGGTCGCCTGATCGACCGCCTTCATCGACAGGCGCACCTTGCCGCGATCGTCCATGCCGAGCAGCTTGACCTTGACCTTGTCGCCTTCCTTGACGACGTCCGACGTCTTCTGGACGCGGTTCGCGGCAAGCTGGCTGATGTGGACGAGGCCGTCCTTGGCGCCGAAGAAGTTCACGAAGGCGCCGAAGTCCATGACCTTGACGACCGTGCCTTCGTAGATGTGGCCGACTTCCGGATCGGAGGCGATCGACTTGATCCAGTTGATCGCCGCCTTGATCGATTCGCCCGAAGCCGAGGCGACCTTGACCGAACCGTCGTCCTCGATGTTGATCTTGGCGCCGGTCTTCTCGACGATCTCGCGGATCACCTTGCCGCCGGTGCCGATCACTTCGCGGATCTTGTCGGTCGGGATCTTGAAGGTCTCGATGCGCGGCGCGTGCTCGCCGAGTTCGGCGCGCGCCGAGGTGAGCGCCTTCGACATCTCGCCGAGGATGTGAATGCGGCCCTGCTTGGCCTGGCCAAGGGCGACCTTCATGATCTCCTCGGTGATGCCGGCGATCTTGATGTCCATCTGCAGCGAGGTGATGCCTTCCTCGGTGCCGGCGACCTTGAAGTCCATGTCGCCGAGGTGATCTTCGTCACCCAGGATGTCCGACAGAACGGCATAGCGGTCGCCCTCGAGGATGAGGCCCATGGCGATGCCCGCCGTGGCGCGCTTCATCGGCACGCCGGCGTCCATCAGCGACAGCGAAGCGCCGCAGACCGAAGCCATCGACGACGAACCGTTCGACTCGGTGATCTCCGACACGACGCGGATCGTGTAGGGGAACTCTTCCTTCGACGGCAGCACCGGGTGGATCGCGCGCCAGGCGAGCTTGCCGTGGCCGATCTCGCGACGCTTGGTGCCGCCGAGGCGGCCGGTTTCACCGACCGAGAAGGGCGGGAAGTTGTAGTGCAGCAGGAACGATTCCTTGTAGGTGCCCTGCAGCGCGTCGATCCACTGCTCGTCCTCGCCGGTGCCCAGCGTGGTGACGACCAGCGCCTGGGTTTCGCCGCGGGTGAACAGCGCCGAACCGTGCGTGCGCGGCAGAACGCCGGCCTGCACTTCGATCGGGCGCACGGTGACGAGGTCACGGCCGTCGATGCGCTTCTTGGTGTCGAGGATGTTCCAGCGAACGATCTTCGCCTCGAGCTCCTTGAACACTTCGCCGACGCGCAGCTTCGGGTACTTCGGTTCGGTGACGCCTTCCGGGAAGAAGTGCGCCATCACCTTTTCCTTGATGGCGCCAACGGCCTTGTAGCGCTCCTGCTTCACCGGGATGGTGTAGGCGGCGCGCAGGTCCTTCTCGGCGAGAGCGAGGATTTCCTTTTCCAGTTCCGCGTTGTCGTTGACGACCAGTTCGCGCGGCTCCTTGGCGGCCTTCTCGGCGAGCTGGATGATCGCCTGGATCACCGGCTGGAAGTGACGGTGGCCGAACATCACGGCGCCGAGCATGATCTCTTCCGACAGCTCCTTGGCTTCGGATTCGACCATCAGCACGGCATCGTTGGTGCCGGCGACGACGAGGTCGAGCTTGCTCTCGGCCATTTCATCGAGCTGCGGGTTGAGGACGTATTCGCCTTCGATGAAGCCGACGCGCGCGGCGCCGATCGGGCCCATGAACGGCGCACCCGACAGGGTCAGCGCGGCGGACGAGGCGACCATCGCCAGGATGTCCGGATCGTTCTCGAGGTCGTGCGACAGGGTGGTGACGATGACCTGCGTTTCGCAGCGCCAGCCGTCGGCGAACAGCGGACGCACCGGACGGTCGATGAGACGCGAGACCAGCGTTTCCTTTTCGGTCGGACGGCCTTCGCGCTTGAAATAGCCGCCCGGAATGCGGCCGGCGGCGTAGAACTTTTCCTGGTAGTCCACGGTCAGCGGCAGGAAGTCGACTCCTTCGCGCGGCGCCTTGGCCGCGACGACGGTGGCGAGCACGGTCGTCTCGCCATAGGAGGCGAGCACGGCGCCGTCGGCCTGACGCGCGACGTGACCGGTCTCGAGGGTGAGCTTGCGCCCGCCCCAATCGAGTTCAACTCGATGGATATTAAACATAGTGTGTTTCTCTCATGGTTCTCGGAAAGGCTCCCGAAAGCCATGTGCAAGACGGCAAGAAACTGCTGCGATGCGCGTCTTGCGCAACGGCAACAGCGTCTGGCGATCCTGCCATGACCATCAAGAGCCTTCGCCTTGCGGCCGGGACATTGGCCCGACCCGGATTGTCCGGAAGCGCCATCGCTCCGCGGACTCTTTCAAAAACGAACGCAACAACGCTCGTTCTGCAATCAGCGAATGCGACCGGCACTCGCTTTGAAATCAACCGGCGATGCCGCGAGGCCCGCCGATTGCAAAAACGCGCGGCGCTTTGTTGAAGCGCCGCGCGCAAAACTTGTTAGCGGCGGATGCCAAGTTTCTCGATCAGCGTCTTGTAACGCTTCTCGTCGGTCTTCTTCAGATAGTCGAGCAGCGAACGGCGCTGCGAAACCATCTTGAGCAGACCACGACGCGAGTGGTTGTCCTTGGCGTGCGTCTTGAAGTGCTCGGTGAGCTGGTTGATGCGTTCCGAGAGGATCGCAACTTGCACTTCCGGCGAGCCGGTATCGTTCGCTTTGGTCGCGTTGGCCTTGATCACTTCGGCCTTGCGGGCAGTCGTCAGCGACATCGGTTATCCTTTCTGAGGCAGCCGGGCTCTGCCCAACAGGCCGGCCAGGTTGAACACGCGCTTGGGGACGATTTCTCCGCGGTCGACTTCGGCAAGGGCGAGCAAGCGGCCCGAGACCGTGACGTAGACCGTACCGCGAAAATTGGGAGCGTCCCGTCCGCGCAACAAAACGGCTTGGCCCCTTTGGAGCCTTGCCGCATCAGGCCCGCTGACAGCCAGTGCCGGGATGTCGTCCAGCGCGGTTTCAACGGGCATGAGCGCGTCGGCGAGGTTTCCCTCGCCAGCGGCGGCTCTATGGCATAGAGCCTCCAAATCTTCCAGCGAAATCATGGTTTCGGGGCTGAAACCGCCGACCGAGCAGCGGCGCAGGGCCGAGACGTGGCCGAAGCAGCCGAGCGCCCGGCCGATATCGCGGGCCAGCGACCGGACATAGGTGCCCTTGCCGCATTCGGCCTCGAGGACGGCGTGGTCGGCGTCCGGCATCTCGATCAGCTCCAGGCGGCCAATATCGACCGTCCGGGCCTGTAATTCGACCTCCTGGCCGTCGCGGGCGAGGTCATAGGCCCGTTCGCCCTCGATTTTCAGGGCGGAGAACTTCGGCGGAACCTGCTGGATGGTGCCGGTATAGGCGGGCAGGGCGGCCCGGATCTGGTCGGCCGTTGGCCGAGCCGAGGAGCCCTGCACGATGCGGCCCTCGGAATCGTCGGTATCGCGCTCCTCGCCCCACTGAACGGTAAATCGATACAGTTTGCGGCTGTCCATGACGAAGGGCACCGTCTTGGTCGCCTCGCCCATGGCGATCGGCAGGCAGCCGGACGCCAGCGGGTCGAGCGTGCCGGCGTGGCCGCAGCGCTTGGCCGAGAACAGCCGCTTGATGATGCTGACGGCGTGGGTCGAGGTCATGCCCACGGGCTTGTCGAGCACCACCCAGCCATGGACGTCGCGCTTGTCACGCTTGAACTGCTGCCGCTTCGGCTTGCGCGGCGGCTGCGCTTCATCGGCCGTGACCGGCGCGATGAGAAGATCGTTGGCGGTATCGGTCACTCGTCGTCCTTTTCCAGGTCGCGGGCCACTTGCGGCGAGCGCAGCAGCTTGTCGATGCGCTCGGCTTCGGCGAAGCGGTCGTCGATGTGAAAGCGCAGGTCGGGCGCGAACTTCAAATTCACGGCATGGGCGACTTCGCCGCGCATGTATTTCTTGTTGCGCTCGAGCGCGGCGACCACCTCCTGCGCGTCGCGGCCGCCCATCGGCATGACATAGACCGTGGCGAGCCGCAGGTCCGGCGACATACGCACTTCCGGCACGGTGATGAGGTGTCCCTCGATCACCGGGTCATGCACGTCGCCGCGTGTCAGCATCTCGGCGATGGCGTGGCGAATGAGCTCGCCGACGCGGAGCTGTCGTTGCGAGCCGCCGGGGCTGGCGCTTTCGCGCTGAGGTCTCTTGTTGCGTGACATCAGGTTTTCTCTGGTCATCGTCCGCGCATAGCCGTTCTTTAGAACGGCGTCGCTTCGCGACACCTATGGCGCACGATCCAGCCCTTCTTGCGAAGAGCCGGATGCCCCGCTTTCGCGGGGCATGACGGTGTTAGCGTTGAAGGTAGTCGATTAACCGCGCGTGTAAGACTTGGACTTACAGCGAGCGTGCAACCTGCTCCACCCGGTAGCACTCGATGACATCGCCTTGGCGCATGTCCTGGTAGTTTTCGAAGGCCATGCCGCACTCCATGCCGGATGACACTTCCTTGACGTCGTCCTTGAAGCGCTTGAGCTGCGACAGCTTGCCTTCGTGGACGACGACGTTGTCGCGGATCAGGCGCACGTTGGCGCCGCGTTCCACGGTGCCGTCGGTGACCTTGCAGCCGGCGATGTTGCCGACCTTCGACACCTTGAACACCTCGAGAATCTGCGCGTTGCCGAGCATGGTCTCGCGAATCGTCGGCGGCAGGAGGCCGGACATCGCCTTCTTCACGTCATCCACGAGATCGTAGATGATGTTGTAGTAGCGGATCTCGATGCCGGCGCGCTCGGCCGCTTCGCGCGCTTCCTTGTTGGCGCGGACGTTGAACGCGATGATCGGCACGCCGGACGCCTCGGCAAGCGTGACGTCCGATTCCGAAATGCCGCCGACACCCGAGTGCAGCACGCGCGCCGCGACCTCGTCGGTGCCGAGCTTGTCGAGCGTGCCGACGATGGCTTCGAGCGAACCTTGCACGTCCGCCTTGATGACGAGGCCGAATTCCTTGCGGCCGGCGGTCCGCGCCTGCGCCATCATCTGCTCGAGCGAGCCGCGCATGCCGGTGGCACGCGTCGCGGTCTTCTCGCGCTTCTGGCGCTGACGATAGTCGGTGATCTCGCGGGCGCGGGCTTCGTTCTCGACCACGGCGAGACGATCGCCGGCGTCCGGCGTGCCGGAGAAACCGAGCACTTCAACGGGCGTCGAGGGACCCGCGCTCTGTACGGCGGCGCCGGTGTCGGAAACCAGCGCACGCACGCGGCCCCATTCGGCGCCCGCGACGACGATGTCGCCGGGATGCAGGGTACCGCGCTGCACCAGCACGGTCGCGACCGGACCGCGGCCGCGATCGAGCTTGGCTTCGATCACGGTGCCTTCGGCTGGACGGCTCGGATTGGCCTTGAGATCGAGGATTTCGGCCTGCAGCGCGATCATCTCGAGCAGCTTGTCGATATTGGTCTTCTTCGTCGCCGAAACTTCGACGTCGACGACGTCGCCGCCGAGCGACTCGACCTGGATCTCGTGTTGCAGCAGTTCGGTGCGCACGCGATCCGGCGTGGCGCCCGGCTTGTCGATCTTGTTGATCGCGACGATGATCGGCACCTTCGCGGCCTTGGCGTGATGGATCGCTTCGACCGTCTGCGGCATGACGCCGTCGTCGGCAGCCACGACCAGAATGACGATGTCGGTGACCTTGGCGCCGCGGGCGCGCATCGCGGTGAACGCGGCGTGGCCCGGTGTATCGATGAAGGTGACCTTGTCGCCCGAGGCCGACGTGACCTGATAGGCGCCGATGTGCTGCGTGATGCCGCCGGCTTCGCCGGAGACCACGTCGGCCTGGCGAATGGCGTCGAGCAACGACGTCTTGCCGTGATCGACGTGACCCATGACGGTGACGACCGGCGCGCGGGACTCCAGCGCGCCTTCATCATCGGCGCTGTCGAACAGACCTTCTTCGACGTCGGATTCGGAAACGCGACGGGCGGTGTGGCCCATTTCCTCGGCGATGAGCTGGGCCGTGTCGGCGTCGAGCACGTCATTGATGGTCGCCATCTGACCCTGCTTCATCAGCAGGCGGATAACGTCCACCGCGCGCTCGGACATGCGGTTGGCAAGTTCCTGAATGGTGATCGCGTCCGGAATGATCACTTCGCGCGTGAGCTTTTCCTTCGGCTCGTTGGCGGCGTGACCCTTCATGCGCTGCGTGCGGCGGCGGAACGAGGCCACCGAACGTTCGCGGACTTCGTCGGCGCGCAGCGCGGTGACCAGCGTCAGGCGGCCGCGTTCCTTCGGCGGCGCCGAGCGGGGCGCGGCGGGACGTGCGGTGGCCGGGCGTGCGGCCCCAGCGCCGCCGCCGGGGCGGCGCGCCGTGCGCGGCGCATCATCGTCGGCTTCGGCTTCGAGCTTCGGGCGGGCGCCGGGGGCCGGCTTTCTGACCTCATCGTCGGAGAGACGCTTCTTGGCGACTTCGCCGGCCTTGCGCTTGGATTCTTCCTCGACCTTGTGACGCGCGTCTTCCTCGCGCTTGCGGGCCTCGGCCGCTTCACGCTCGACGCGTTCGATCGCTTCGCGCGAGGCGCGGCGCTTGGCTTCTTCCTCGGCGTGCTTGCGCTCTTCGGCTTCGCGGACGCGCGAGTCGGCAAGCGCGCTGGCGCGGGCGGCCATTTCCTCTTCGGTCAAGGTGCGCAGCACGACACCGGACTTCGGCGCCGGCGGAGCGGGCGGCGCCTTGGGCGCCGGCGCGGCGGCGGCCTTCTTCGGCGGCTCGACCGGAGCCTCGACCTTCGGCTCGGGCGCCCCGCCGATGGCGCGGCGCTTCTTGACCTCGACCACGACCGACTTGCTGCGGCCATGGCTGAAGCTCTGGCGCACGACGCCTGTCTCGGTGCCGCCGCGCGGCTTCAGCGACAGCGTCAGTTTCTTTTCGCCAGGGTTCTTGGTTTCGCTCATTCCGTACTGTTTCCTTGTGCCCCATTCACGGGCGCATTCACATCAGGCGCATTGCAATCACGGTCGGCGCCATCGGACGGCGCGGCCGCGCTCATTGAATCGGGCGATTTTCCAGACCGATACCGCGTCAAGCGTGCCACGCGAGCGAGAAAAGTCTCGCTCGCCGGTCCAGCAAGCACGGCAGCATGTACCACATTTAAGCGGTTCAATGCCAAATCCAATTCAGCCCCGTTAAAGGCCTCGATCAGCGCGATTTCACGCTGCCGGGCCGAAATATTGCGCCGCAAAGCCGCGTTCAGCTTGCGTTTGCCATCTTCGGCGCCATCGGCCGCGTGAATGAGCGCCAGCACGCCATCCCCGCCCAGCGCGGCTTCAACCTTGGCGGAACCGGCGACGACGTTGCCGGCCTTGCCGGCCATCGCCAGCGCGTCGAGTGCCGATTGCACCAGCAGGCGCTCGGTGTCGGCGGCCAGGTCGCGAGATACCTTGAGATCGCGCTTGAAGCCCCGGGGAAAGACGTTGCGCCTTACCGCCTCGGCCACGGCATCGCGGGTCGCAGTGACCCAGATGCCGCGGCCCGGCAATTTGCGCTTCACGTCCGGCACCGCCTCGCCTGCCGGACCGACGACAAAGCGGATCATCTCCGCCACAGGCTTGAGTTCGCGCGTCAGCGCGCAGAAACGCTCCGCGCCCGCGGCGACGGAAGTCGCGCCGCGGTCGAGATCGTCGTTCTGCGCCCTGGTATCCTGCGCGATGGCGAGCATGCCTGTGACACGGCTCCTTACGCCGGTTCGGTAGCTTCGGCGGCTTCGGCTTCCGCCGGAGCCTGCATGGCCGCGAGTTCGGCTTCGGTGATCCAGCCGGCCTTGAGGCGGGCCTGCATGACGATGGCTTCCGCCTCGTCACGCGCGACGCCCAGACCGTCGAGGAAGCCCGGTTCGTGCTTGGTCTCGCCGTCCTTGCGTTCGGTCCAGCCGACCAGATCGTCGGTGGCGCAGCCGGCGAGATCCTCGACGTTCTTCACGCCGTTCTCGCCGAGCTTGACCATCATTGCGGTGGTGATGCCCGGCACGTCGCGCAGTTCGTCGGCGACGCCGAGCTCCTTGCGCTTCTCGTCGAGCTCGCTTTCCTGCCGGGCGATGTAGTCGCGGGCGCGCTCCTGGAGCTCGCGGGCGGTGTCGTCATCGAAACCTTCGATGCCGGCGATTTCCTTCTCGTCCACCAGCGCCAGTTCCTCGATCGAGGAGAAGCCTTCCGACGCCAGCAGCTGACCGACCACTTCGTCGAGATCGAGCGCTTCGACGAAGGTCTTGGTGCGGCTTTCGAACTCGGCGGTGCGGCGTTCGGATTCTTCCTGCTCGGTGAGGATGTCGATATCCCAGCCGGTGAGCTGCGAAGCCAGACGCACGTTCTGGCCGCGACGGCCGATGGCGAGCGAGAGCTGCGCATCCGGCACCACGACTTCGATGCGTTCCTTGTCTTCGTCGAGCACGACCTTGGCGACTTCGGCCGGCGCCAGCGCGTTGACGACGAAGGTCGCGATATCCGGCGACCACGGGATGATGTCGATCTTTTCGCCCTGCAGCTCGTTCACCACGGCCTGCACGCGCGAACCGCGCATACCGACGCAGGCGCCGACCGGATCGACGCTGGAATCGCGCGAGATCACGGCGATTTTCGCGCGCGAGCCCGGATCGCGGGCAACCGCCTTCACCTCGACGATGCCGTCGTAGATTTCCGGCACTTCCTGGGCGAACAGTTTGGCGGTGAACTGCGGATGGGTGCGCGACAGGAAGATCTGCGGGCCACGCGGCTCGCGGCGCACGTCGTAGATATAGGCGCGGATGCGATCGCCGTTGCGGAACACTTCGCGCGGCAGCATCTCGTCGCGGCGGACGATGGCTTCGCCGCGGCCGAGGTCGACGACGACGTTGCCGTATTCGACGCGCTTGACGACGCCGTTGACGATCTCGCCGATGCGATCCTTGTACTCGGCGTACTGACGGTCACGCTCGGCTTCGCGCACCTTCTGCACGATCACTTGCTTAGCCGACTGCGCGGCGATGCGGCCGTATTCGAGCGGCGGCAGCGGATCGGCGATGGTGTCGCCTACCTGCGCGGCCGGATGACGGCGGCGGGCATCGGCGAGCGTGATCTGCGCCGACGGATTCTCGACCGTCTCGACCACCAGCATGTGGCGCATCAATTTGAGTTCGCCGGTCTTCGGCTCGATCTCGGCGTGCACGTCGGTCTCGGCGCCGTAGCGCGAGCGCGCCGCCTTGGCGATGGCGTCTTCCATCGCCGCGATGACGATGCCGCGGTCGATCGACTTTTCACGCGCCACCGCATCGGCGATCTGCAACAGTTCGAGCCTATTGGCGCTGACAGCCATAGCTCAGTCTCCTTCTCTAAAGTTATCGCGCGGCGGTCCGCTCGGCCTGCTTCGTCTTTTTGGCCTGCTTGAGACGCCGTTGTTCCTTTTTCGCCGCGCGCAATTCGCGCTTGGCGGCCTTCTCGGCGCGCAACGCTTCGCTCACCAGTTCGTCGGTGAGGACGAGCTTTGCTTCGCCCATGTCTCTCATCGGCAGCAGCACTGCCGGATCTTCACCCGCCTTCGGATCGTCGCGGGTCAGTTTCGCCGCCTCGCCTTCGACGCCGTCGATGATGCCGCGGAAGCGCTTGCGGCCGGCGACCGGCACTTCCATTTCGACCTTCACCAGGTGGCCGGCATAGCGCTCGAAGTCGGAGCGGCGCACCAGCGGCCGGTCGATACCGGGCGAGGAAATCTCCAGACGGTAGGCGCGGTCGATAGGTTCGTTGACGTCGAACACCGGCGACAGGGCCCGCGATACCGCCTCGCAGTCGTCCACCGTCATGGAACCGTCGGGGCGCTCCGCCATGATCTGGATCGTGCACTCCTCGCCGGAAGAAACCTTAATCCGAACAAGGCGATAGCCAAGCTGCTCAACCACAGGTTCAGCGATCGAGGCGATACGCGCCGGCAGGCCGGTCTCGGCGATCAGGCGCGGCTCATCGGCCGCTGTCGCCGTTTCCGGGCCGGAACCCGCCGCCAAAGTCTCATGTCGCTCGCCCAGAGCCATCGATCGAAGCTATGCCTGTAAACAAAAAAGAGCGGGTCCGGGGGGACCCACTCTCAAAACCCGATTTGGTTATGAGGGTGTATTGACGTCGGAAATATAGCGATTTTTGCGCGTCGCGCAAGGCGGCATGAGGGCTAGTGCGGCGGCTCTGACGTTCCGATCAGTCCGGCGGCACATCCATCATCGGAACGTCAGAGCCAAAACCGCACTAGAATTATAGAGTTGCTAGTGTCCTTTCGCTTCCGACGCTCGTACCAGTGCTCGCGGCAAGGGACACGAGCGTCGGAAGCGGGACACTAGCCGCTAAACCCTTCTTTCACACGTTGCCGTTACGTTTCGTTAAGGCGCCGGCCAGGGGGTAACGGCGCGCGTTTGGGTTCGTGCGTAATGGCTGCTCCTGCGTCCCTGCTTCCCGAGCTGGAAGACGTCGTCCAGCACGGCTCCGCGGAAAAGCGGGCCGAGACGCTGCGCCGTATCACGACCCTGTTCCTCGATGGCGCTCCCGCATTCAACGATCACCATGTCGCACTGTTCGACGACGTCATCGGCTGCCTGATCGCCGAGATCGAGGCGAAGGCGCTGGCCGAGCTGGCGCGCCGTATCGCGCCGGTCGAGAACGCGCCGGCCGGGGTGGTGGCAACGCTCGCGAAGAATGACGACATCGACGTGGCCGGGCCGGTGCTGCGCGCCAGCCATTTGTCGGATCCGGATCTGATCGCGATCGCCGAGACCAAGAGCCAGCAGCACCTGCTGGCGATGGCCAAGCGCAGCAGCCTGAGCGAGGCGCTGTCCGAAGTTCTGGTCAAACGCGGCGACCGCAGCGTCGCCCATTCGATCGCCGACAATCGCGGCGCACATCTGTCGGAGCGCGCCTTCACCAGTCTCATCGATCGGGCGCAACAAGACGGCGATCTCGCCGAGAAGGTCGGCCAGCGCACCGATATTCCGCCGCGGCTGTTCCGCCAGCTGCTGCTGCAGGCCAGCGACGTGGTGCAGCGCCGCCTACTCGCCGCCGCGCGCCCCGAGACGCAGACCGAAATCCGCAAGATTCTCGCCAAGGTCACCGACGAGGTCGGCGCCAAGGCGGCGCCGCGCAACTACACTGTGGCGCTGGCGGCCGTGCGCGAACTGCACAAGCAGCGCAAGCTCACCGAAGCCGATGTTGCGAACTACGCCGAGGGCGGCAAGTACGAAGAGACCATCGCGGCTTTGTCGACGATCTGCGCGGTGCCGGTCGAGGTGGTCGATCGCCTGATGAACGGCGAGCGCGCCGACCCGGTGCTCATTCTCGCGCGCTCGGCGAATTTCGGCTGGCCGACGGTGAAGTCGGTGATCAATGCGCGGCCGGGTCCGAAGCCGACACAGACGGTGATCGACGCCGCGCACGAGAACTTCGAGCGGCTGACCACGGCGACCGCGCAGCGCGTCGTACGTTTCTGGCAAGTGCGTCAGGGCACGGGCGAGTGATCTTTCACTGTCGTCGCCGCGAAAGCCGGGACCCCGGAATTACTTCTTCCGAAAAATGAAATACGCCGGCGTTCTTCCCTCGCGCACCGCCTTCGCCTCGTAGCGCGTGCGGGTCCAGCCGTCCCACGGCTTGCGCCAGTCGTCGGCGGCTTCCGCGGTCCAGATGAAATCCGGCGAGCGCATGATGCGCGCCAGCGCGTAAGTCATGTAGCTCGGAATGTCGGTGGCGAAGCGAAATTCGCCGCCGCTCTTCAGAAGGCGCGCGAGGCGCGGCAGGCTGTCGTCCTGAATGAAGCGGCGCTTCCACTGTCGCCGCTTCGGCCACGGATCGGGATAGAGAAGATCGATGCGCGAGAAAGCGCCGGCCGGCAGCCAGTCGAGTAGATCGCTCGCATCGCCGTGAAAGACACGGACATTGGTGAGGTCTTCGTCGTCGATCGCGACCAACAATTTGCCAACGGCGTTGAGAAAACCGTCGGCACCGATGAAACCTTGCTCGGGATGGGCCATCGCCTGGGCGACCAGATGCTCGCCGCCGCCGAAGCCGATCTCGAGGCGCAGCGTCTGCGGCGCATGCGGAAACAGCGACGACAAATCAGCGGGCGCTGGCCGCGTCAGGTCGAGCGCCAGCGTCGGCAGCAATTCGTCGAACAGTTCCGACTGCCGCGCCTTGAGCGGATGCCCTTTGCGCCGGCCAAAGAAGGCGCGCTGCACTCGTTCGCTGTCGTCTCTTTCGGTCATCGTCGATGTCATCGTCCGCGAAGGCGGACGATCCAGCCCTTATTTCCGTGCGAAGGGCTGGATGCCCCGCCTTCGCGGGACATGACAACAGAAAAATGCTGTCGCCGGGAAAAAGAAAAAGGCCGGGCGCGAGCCCGGCCTTTCGATATTCGCTGGATCCCAGCCATAGGCGTTCTGAAAGAACGCCGTCCTTCGGACGGCTATGCGCGGGGATGCCCTGCTTTCAGCAGGTCACTTGAACGCCGCCTTGATCTGCGCGGCGAGGTCCGTCTTCTCCCAGGAGAAGCCGCCATCCTTCTCCGGCGCGCGGCCGAAGTGGCCGTAGGCCGAGGTGCGGCGGTAGATCGGCCGGTTGAGCTTGAGCGTGCGGCGGATGTTGGTCGGCGTCAGGCGGAACAGCTCGGGCAGAATCTTCTCGAGCTTCTTCTCATCGACCTTGCCGGTGCCGTGGGTGTCGACCAGCAGCGACATCGGATCGGCGACGCCGATGGCGTAGGCGACCTGAATGGTGCAGCGCTCGGCGACGCCGGCGGCGACCACGTTCTTGGCGAGGTAGCGCGCGGCATAAGCGGCCGAACGGTCGACCTTGGTCGGGTCCTTGCCGGAGAAGGCGCCGCCGCCGTGCGGAGCGTAGCCGCCGTAGGTGTCGACGATGATCTTGCGGCCGGTGAGGCCGCAGTCGCCGTCCGGACCGCCGATGACGAAGTTACCGGTCGGGTTGACGAGGAAGTCGGACGACTTGGCCGGCATCCAGCCTTTCGGCAGCGCCTGCGCCACCGTCTGCTCGATCATGTCCTTGACCATGCCCGGCGTGTACTTCTTGCCGTTGCGGCTCTTCTCATTGTGCTGGGTCGAGACGACGACCTTGGTGCAGCCGACCGGCTTGCCGTCGACATACTTCACCGTGACCTGGCTCTTGGCGTCGGGCTGCAGGTCGGGCAGCGACTTGGAGTGGCGCTTCTCCGACAGCGAACGCAGGATCTTGTGTGCGAAATAGATCGGCGCCGGCATGAACGAGTTCTTCTCGTAGACTTCGCTCTCGGTGCAGGCGAAGCCGAACATCATGCCCTGGTCGCCGGCGCCTTCTTCTTCGCCGCTCTTTTTCTTCTTGGCATCGACGCCCATGGCGATGTCGGGCGACTGACCGTGCAGCAGCACTTCGACGTCGGCGCCGTAATAGGAGAAGCCGTCCTGGTCGTAGCCGATGTCCTTCACGACATCGCGGGCGATCTGGGTGATGTATTCGCGATCGACGACGACCTTGTCGCCGTGCTTGCGGAAGAACGGCGCCTGGCCGCGGCCTTCACCGGCGATGACGATCTTGTTGGTGGTGGTCAGCGTTTCGCAGCCAAGACGGGTGTTCACCGCGCTGTCGTCGGCAATGCCGAGCTTGATATCGTTTGCCAGAAAGGCGTCCAGCACAGCGTCGGAGATCTGATCGCAGACCTTGTCCGGATGGCCTTCGGAAACCGATTCACTGGTGAACAGAAAATTCTTGTGAGCCACGCTGATCTCCCCATGTGGCGCGGGGAGCCGCGCCGGTTCTACATCGGGGGTTGGTTCTACAGCGGCGGCTCGCAACGTCAAGATGCGGGCCATCGTGGGCAACAGCCGCAGCGCCCGTCGAGACAATCGGAAAACGATTGCCTTTCGGGCCGGTGCTGGCGTGGGCCTGCCGTTCTACCGGACTTGTTTCAATGGGACGCTGCGGGCCGCTTGAGCCCGGCTGAACCAGGCAGCCGGGCCCGCGCAACAGGTGAGCGGGAGCAGCCGTTACTCTTCGCCGGCGATCTGCTCGACGAGATCGACGATACGGCGGCGCAGCTTGGAGCTCTTGATGCGCATGAACGACTTGGTCAGCGACAGGCCATCGGAGGTGGCGAGGAAGTCGGAGACATAGGCCGGCGACGGCGCTTCGCTCATACCGCTCGTATAGCCACCCGGGCCATGAGGCGCGCCTTCGAAGAAGAATGAAACCGGTACTTGCAGGATATTGGCAATCGCCTGCAACCGGCTGGCGCCGATGCGGTTGGTGCCCTTTTCGTATTTCTGCACCTGCTGGAACGTCAGGCCGAGAGCATCGCCCAGCTTTTCCTGGCTCATGCTCAGCATCATCCGGCGCATACGGACTCGCGAACCGACGTGTTTGTCGATCGGATTGGGCGCCTTCTTAGCCATAAAATTCTCCTATGCCGACATCGTAATTGCTAATGTCACAATTATTAGTCCTTATGCAATCGCTCATTTCAGAAGGCGGGTTTTTAAACGTTAAGGTGGCCAAGGAAATTCTGTATATCTTTCAACGCCTTTTACAGATGCTGCCTGTAGTTTAGGCGAATATCGCAAAAATTTTATTTGTGCAGAAAACAACCTAAATCGGATTTCGCACCCTGGCTCAATTTAAGCGCGTAGTCGGCGTTTGCCTAGCACAAGGGTAGCTACAACCAAAAATAGAATGAGCGGGAAGTTTCCGTATCGCGAATAAATTGTCGGATCCATTGCTCGCGGCAAACGGGCGTCGAGGATGCCTTCGATGCCGAGCGGCAGCGACGCCACGATACGGCCGACCGGATCGAGGACCCCGGAGATGCCGGTATTGGCTGCGCGCACCAGCGGCAGACCTTCGGCGATGGCGAGCACGCGCGCCTGATGGAAGTGCTGATAGGGGCCGCTGCTGATGCCGAACCAGCCGTCATTGGTGACGTTCAACAGCCAACCCGGTCTTTCGCCTTCGGGCACGGCTTCGTCGGGAAACACCGCCTCGTAACAGATGAGCGGCAGCATCTTCGGTGCGCCGCGCACGTCGATCGTCCGGCGGCGCGTGCCAGTGAGGAAGCCGCCGACTTCCTTGGTCAACTGGCGAAAGCCGAGCCGCTCCATGAAGCTCTGGAACGGCAGGAATTCTCCGAACGGCACCAGATGCAGCTTGTCATAGATGGCGCGGATCGAGCCGTCGGGATCGAGCACGTAGACCGAGTTGTAGGCGCGCGGACCGCGGCCGGGCACCATCTCGCCGGGGCGCACCGCGCCGGTGATCAGTTCGGTGTTCGGCTTGATCAGGTTGGCGATCTGCGCCAGCGCGTCGGGCTCACGCGTCAGAAAAAAGGGAAACGCGGCTTCCGGCCAGATCAGATGCGTGACGTCCTGAACGCCCTTCGACTGCGGGCCGGTGGAGCGATCCGACAGCGTGAGGTAGCGCCGCATCACTTCGTCCTTGGCGCTGTAGTTGAATTTCGCGTCCTGCTGCAGGTCGGGCTGCATGATGCGCAGCTTGACGTCCTTGACGAAGCTCGTGGGATGCACCGCCAGCCGCGCCACGCCGAATCCGGCCATGCCGACCAGCACGATCATCGCCAGCGCCAGCGGCCGATAGGGGCGCGGCGTGTCGACAGGGTCGTCCGCCAGCACCGCCGGCGTCGCGAAAATCGCGGCGGCCATGAAAGTCAGGCCCCAGACACCGACCAGCGAAACGGTTTGCGCCAGCGCCAGCGGTTCGGTCAGCGCATAGCCCAGGGCATTCCACGGAAAGCCGGTAAACACGTGGCCCCGCAGCCATTCCGTTACGGTGAGCGCAATAGCGAGTGCGAGAATGCGCTCGGGTCCGCGTACCCAGACCAAGCGCGCCGCCGCGAAGCCGAGCGCCATGTAGATGGCGAGATAGGCGGGCAAGCCGGTCACCGCGACCGGCAGCAGCCAACCGAACGTCTTGGCATCGACCAGAAAGGCGTAACCGACCCAGTACACGCCGACGAGGAAATAGCCGAAGCCGAAACACCAGCCGGCGATCGCCGCGGACCATGCGCCGCTCCAGCGACCGGCGGTCGAACCGTCGATCAGCCAGACCGCGACCGGAATCGTGATGAACAGAATCGGCCAGGCGTTTACCGGCGCCATCGCCAGCGCCGAGGCCATGCCGGCGACGAAGGCAATGCCCGCACGGCGCCAGCCATAAGCGAGGACAATCGCATGCGCGGCGCGGGTAGCAATGCGGGTCAATGTCACGATTGATTCTGAGGGTTCGAATCTTTGGCAGGCGGCGTTGAATCAAAATTCAGTGGCGTTTGTGCGACACCGGCCAGGACCGCATCGGGCTCGCCGCGCTTCTTGGCCTCGCGGGGCTTCTGGCGCTTCTCGGTCAGGCGGACGATGCGCACGCGCTTGACGCGGCGAGGATCGGCGTCGAGCACTTCGAACTCGAGCAATCCAGGGCCCGGGATGAGTTCGCCACGCAGCGGCAGACGCCCGGCGCGTGTCGTCAGATAGCCGCCGAGCGTATCGACTTCCTCTGCGACGTCGTCTTCGACCACGAAATCGTGGCCAACGAAGGCAACGACATCTTCGAGGGAAGCGCGGGCGTCGGCGATGTAGGAGCCGTCGGGCTGCGGCACGATATTGGCGCGTTCGTCCTCGTCGTGCTCGTCGGCAATTTCGCCGACGATCTCCTCGACGATGTCCTCGATCGAGATCAGGCCGTCGGTGCCGCCATATTCGTCAATCACCAGCGCCAGATGGATCTGCTTGGCTTGCATTCGCGCCAGCAGATCCATGACCCGCGCCGATGGCGGCACGAACAGCACCTCGCGCACGATCTTGGTCGCGGTCAGCGGCGTCGCCAGATTGACGGCCTTGAGATCGAGCCCGGCGGGCAGCGGCTTGCGGCGCTTCGCGTTCTTGGCCGGATCGATGGTGGCGCGCGTCGTGATGTAGCCGATGAGATCGCGGATGTGCACCATGCCCACCGGATCGTCGAGCGTATCGTTATAGATGACGAGGCGCGAATGGCCGGCCTTCTCGAACACCATCAGCAAATCGCCGATCTGGATGTCCTGCTGCACGGCGATGATGTCGGCGCGCGGCACCATGACGTCGGAAACGCGGCGCTCGCGCAGGCCGAGGATGCTCTTGAGCATCCGGCTTTCCTCCGGCGAGAAGCCGGATTCCGCCGGCGTCATCGCGTCGAGGAAATCGCTGAGATCCGCGCGCATCGTGCTCGGCCGCAAGCCGAACATCGAACGGAACATGCGCACGAACCAGTTGCCGCTGTCCTCGCGCTTGGCCGGCACCGGCACCGGGAGGTTGCGCGGTTCGTAAGCCGGATCGCTTCGGGACGGTTCGCTGTCAGGCATGGCCGTTACGCCCGCTCACGCAGAACGTCGGGCGGCGAGTCCTGCCACGGGTCCGGCAGGTTCATGCCGAGCATGATCCGGCTTTCCAAGGCTTCCATCTCGTCCGCCTGGGCGTCCGTCTCGTGGTCGTAACCGATGAGATGCAGAAATCCGTGCACGGTCAGATGCGCGAGGTGGTGAAGGAACGCCCGTCCTTCAGCCTCGCATTCCCTTTGCAGCGTTTCGTAGGCGATGACGATGTCGCCGAGATGGCCACGCGTCGCCGGCGTGTCGGCGGCCGGAAACGACAGCACGTTGGTCGGCTTGTCCAAGCCACGCCACTGTTTATTGACCTCGCGCACCGCCGAATCATCGGCGAGCAGAATACTGACTTCGCCGTCCCGTGTTGAGTGTGTCGCGGCGGCCGAGATTGCTGCCGCCACGGTCGCCTCCGCCCGCGGCTCCGCCTGCCACAAATCGGATTCCACCACGATATCGGCGGTGACGGTGGTCATTTTCGCGGCTCGCGCGGCGGCATGGCGCGGTCATAGGCCTCGACGATGCGTTGCACCAGCTCGTGGCGGATGACGTCGGCGGCGGCAAATTCGACGATGCCGACACCCTCGACGTCCTTGAGCAGGCGCACCGCTTCGGCCAGCCCCGACACCTGGCCGTTCGGCAGATCGACCTGGCTCGGATCGCCGGTGACGAACATGCGGCTGTTCTCGCCGAGACGGGTCAAGAACATCTTCATCTGCATCGATGTCGTGTTCTGCGCTTCGTCGAGGATGACGGCGGCGTTCGACAGGGTGCGGCCGCGCATGAAGGCAAGCGGTGCGATCTCGATGTCGCCTTGCTCCAGCGCGCGCTCGACGATGCGCACATCCATCAGGTCGTGCAGCGCGTCGTAGATCGGCCGCAGATAGGGATCGACCTTCTCGCGCATGTCGCCCGGCAGGAAGCCGAGGCGTTCGCCGGCTTCGACCGCGGGGCGCGACAGGATGATGCGATCGACTTCCTTGCGCTCGAACATCTGGATCGCCTGGGCGACCGCCAGCCAGGTCTTGCCGGTGCCGGCGGGACCTGTGCCGAACACCAGCGAATTGCGCTTGAGCGCGCGCATATAGGCGTCCTGCGCCGCGGTGCGGGCGCGCACCGGACGCTTGCGCAGGTTGATTTCCTCGAACGCGGCGCGCGGCTGGCCCGGGTCGAAATCGAACAGCGAGCCCTGCGCGATGGCCTGACGGATCGCGCCGTCGACGTCGCCGCTCGTGAGGTCGCGGCCGCGCTTGAGCTGCTCGTACAAGGTTTCCAGAACGCGGCGCGCCTGCTCGACGCCGCCGCGCGAACCTTCCAGCGTGACATGATTGCCGCGCGAGTCCGCCTTGACGCCGAGCTTGCGCTCGACCAGCGCCAGGTTCTGGCCGTATTGGCCGAACAGCACGGAGGCGAGTTTGTTATCCTCGAAGGCGAGCACGATCTGGGTGGTGGCCGTTTCATCCGAAACGGCGGCCGGCGGGATCACGGGATCCGATGGTCGCAAGGTTGCTCTCAAGCCCCTGATGAAACCAGTTCAGGCGCGGCGGCGGTTTCCGCCAGTTCGCCGAACAAGGTGTTGCTGCCCACATTCGTGATCGTCACCGGCACGATCGTCCCGATCAGTTCCGGCTTCGCCATGACGTGGACAGACTGCAGATATGGGGAGCGGCCGACCAGTTGCCCAGAGAGTTTTCCGGGCTTTTCGACCAGAATTTCCATGGTTTTTCCGACAAATGAGCCGTTGAACGCCTTCCATTGCCGGTCGATCACGGCCTGCAAGCGCAGCAAACGCTCGTGCTTTTCGGCGTCCGGCACCTGATCCTCGAGCTTGGCCGCCGGCGTGCCGGGGCGCGGCGAATAGCTGAAGGTGTAGGCCATGACGAAATTGACCTCTTCAGCGAGCGCCAAAGTCTCGCGGAAATCCTGCTCGGTCTCGCCGGGGAAACCGACGATGAAATCCGAGGTGAAGGCAATGTCCGGTCGCGCCGCGCGCAGGCGCTCGATCGCGGTCATGTATTCGCGCCGCGTGTGCTTCCGGTTCATCGCCGCGAGAATGCGGTCGGAGCCGGCCTGCACCGGCAGATGCACGTAAGGCATCAACTGCGGCAAATCACCATGCGCGGCGATCAGATCGTCGCAGATGGGCGACAGCATGTCGCGCGGATGGCTGGTCATGTAGCGCAGCCGCGCGATGCCCGGGACGCGCGCGATGCGGCGCATCAGCGCGCCGAGCGAGACGCTGCGGCCGTTGCCGTCGAGGCCGTGATAGGCGTTGACGTTCTGCCCGATCAGCGAGATTTCGCGCACGCCATTGGCGGCGAGCCGTTCGACGTCGGCGACGATCTTGGCCACCGGCCGCGAGATCTCGGCGCCGCGCGTATAAGGCACGACGCAGAAGGTGCAGAACTTGTCGCAGCCTTCCTGCACGGTGGCGAAGGCAGCGATGCCGCGCCTGTTGATCGCGGCCGGCGAGGGCTGCGCCAGCGCATCGAACTTGTCCTCGAGCGGAAACTCGGTATCGACGATCTTCTCGCCGTCGAGCGCGCGCGTGATCAGGCCGGGCAGCTTGTGATAGTTCTGCGAGCCGACCACGACATCGACCGAGTCGGTGCGGCGCACGATCTCCTCGCCTTCGGCCTGCGCGACGCAGCCGGCGACCGCGATCAGCATGCGGCGGCCTTCGATCTCGGCCTGGTCCTTGAGCTCGCGCATGCGGCCGATTTCGGAATAGACCTTGTCCACCGCCTTCTCGCGGATGTGGCAGGTGTTGAGGATGATGAGATCGGCTTCGGCCGGCGAGGCGGTCTCGACGTAGCCCTCGGGCGCCAGCGTGTCCGCCATACGATGCGAATCGTAGACGTTCATCTGGCAGCCGAACGATTTGACGTGGACCTTGCGCAGTCTGTTCATGCCGGTGTCTTTGCAGCCGCCGGCACTCTAGCCGGTTTGCAGCCGAATATGTCGCCCGCGATCAAATATTTGAAATCATTCAGATTTCAAGCCTGCGCCGGCGTCCTTGCCGGCGCGGTTTGTTTAAACGGCTTGCCGGCGCAAGGCGAGATGAAACTGCAGGCGTCCTAAGGGCTTGAAAAATCGAGCCTTCATCGCTATTTTATGCAAAATCGCAGTAATTAGGAACATGGCCGCAGATTTGCAAAAGCCGACTGCCCCCGAAATCAGACCCAGCCCGGAAAAACACCGCCCGGCGATGCAGGGCTTTTTCGGCATCATGGAGCGCTGGGGCGTCGACAACGGCACGGCGCGGGCGATCCTCGGCGCGCCGCCGGAGCGCACTTTCTTCGACTGGAAGCGCGGCCGCGTCGCGCGCCTATCCAACGATACGCTGCGCCGCATCGGCTACGTCGCCGGCATCTGGAAGGCGCTGCAGATCGTCTATTCCAACCCGCAACATGCCGACTCCTGGATCAGCCGGCCCAATCGCGCCTTCGGCGGGCAGACGCCGCTGGCGCGCATGGCGGCCGGCGACGTGACCGACCTTGCGGCTGTCAGAGAGTACATCGATGCCGCAAGAGCTCCCTGGTCGTGACCATCCGGTCCGCCACGTCGTCTGGCCTCAGGCGTGGCGGATCATCGCATCGCGTTATCCGCCGATCGATCTGTTCGAGCGCGTGTCGGACGACCCGCGCGTCTGGGACGCGCTGATCGAGCTCGAGCAACTGACCAATCCGCGGCTGCGCGACGAGGCCGGCGAGATCAGCCTGGTGCCGCCGGAGCGGCGTGTGTCCGGCACCAACGCGTCCTGGGTGATGGCGGCCTTCACGCACATCAACCGGCGCGGCTCGCGCTTCTCGAACGGCAGGTTCGGCGTCTATTACGCGGCCGGAGCGCTCGACACCGCGATCGCCGAAACGGTCTATCACTTCGGCCGGTTCGCGATGGATGCCGGCGATCCGCCGCGCCGCGAGGACATGCGCGTGCTGGTCGGCGCCGTCGATCGCACCTTCGACGACATCGCGGCGCTGCCGAACGACGTCAAAGGACCGCTGCTCGATCCGTCGAGCTATGCGCGCAGCCAGCCTTATGCCGTTGCGCGCCATGACGCCGGCAGCGATGGCTTGGTCTATCCGAGCGTGCGCCATCTCGGTGGGGAGTGCATCGCTGCTTTCTGGCCGGACACGGTCGGCGTGCCGATCCAGGAGCGGCATCTGCAATATGAATGGGATGGCGCGCGCGTGCGGCGCTTTTTCGACTACAGCCGGGACGTCTGGATCGATCTGTCCTGAAGGCTCAGCGCCCGGCGTGCAGCGGGCGTGGTCGGCCGAGCAGCGTCGAACTGGTCAGCCCGCGCACCGAGCTCTCCAGCCGGCGCGCCAGCTGCTTGCGGTCGGTGGTGGCGTCCGCGGCGATCGGCTCGCCGTAGCTGACCACCACGTCGATGACGCCGCGGCGCAGGAACGCCTTGAAATGCGGCATGAAATCGAGGTCGCCGTACCAGGCGATCAGCGGCCGGTGCTGGCGGCCCATCGGGATGCCATGCACCGCGGTGTAGCAGATCGACATCGGCTGGATGATGATGCCGGTTTCCGAGCGCGCGCCGGCCTCGCGCACGACGCCGATCAGCGCCGAACGGAACGGCAGCACGCGGTTGCCGTCGCTCGATGTGCCCTCGGCGAACAGCACCACCGAGACGTCCGACTGAAGCCGCTGCACCATGTCGGCGATGGCGTCGCCGGTCTGCTGGCGCCGCGAGCGGTCGACGAAGACGGTGCGCTGCAGCCGCGCTGTCGGCCCGACCAGCGGCCAGTTTCCGACTTCGGCCTTCGAGACGAAGGCAATCGGCGCGATCGACCCGATCACCAGGATGTCCGCCCATGACACGTGGTTGGACACGAACAGCACTGCACGATCGCGTACCGGTTCGCCGACAATTTTGATGCGGAAGCGAAGCAGCTTGCACAGCACGGCGTAATAGGCGGAGGCGACCGTGCCCCAGCCGGGCAGGCCGAGCTTGCCGATGGTCCACTGGATGGCGATGATCAGCGGCGTCATCGTGAAGAAGAACACTGCGATGAAGAGCGAATAGAGCATTAGCCTACATCCGTTCGCCCCCGCGAAAGCGGGGGCCCAGAAAGCCGCAAATAGAGGCTTCTGAAATTGGCTCTGGATTCCCGCTTACGCGGGAACGAACGGAGTGTGGGGTAGGCGAGGGTGCACATCAGGAGTTCTTGTCGTCCTTCAGCGGCACCGCATAAAGCTCGAGCCGGTGATCGACGAGCTTGTAACCGAGCTTGCGCGCGACCTCGGCCTGCAGCCGCTCGATTTCCTCCGACTGGAATTCGATGACCTCGCCGGTGCGCAGATTGATCAGATGGTCGTGGTGCGCGTCCGAGCTGGTCTCGTAACGGGCGCGGCCCTCGCGGAAATCGTGACGCTCGATGATGCCGGAATCCTCGAACAGCTTCACCGTCCGATAGACAGTCGAGATCGAGATGCGGTCGTCGACCTTGGCACAGCGCCGGTACAATTCTTCGACGTCGGGGTGGTCGTCGGATTGGGCTAGCACGCGGGCGATGACGCGGCGCTGTTCCGTCATGCGCATGCCTTTGGCCGCGCACAGCGCCTCGATGCTCGGGCGCGGTGCCGCCTTGTCGGCCGTCGGATCGATTTTGGTCTTGGTCGTCATTGCCATTGCAGTTTACGCGATGTCACGGCGCAAAACCAAGGCGGCGGCGGTCTGCCCGCCGGGCAGCGGATAATAATTCGGCCGCTTGGCGACCTCGCGAAAGCCGGCGCGGCGGTACAGCCGGATCGCGGCCGTGTTGTTTTCGTCGACTTCGAGGAAAAGCGCCTTGACGCCCAGCGCGGCAAGGCGCCCCAGATGCATGTTCAGCAACTGCCGGGCAAGGCCGCGGCCCTGGTGGCGGCGCGCCACGGCGATGGACAGAATTTCCGCCTCATCGGCGGCGCAGCGCGACAGCACGAAACCAGCGAAGGCGCTGCCGACGCGCAGGCTGTGTGCCAGCACGTTGCCGTCGGTGAGCAGGCTCTCGACTTCGTCGTCGCTCCAGCCGCGATGAAAGGATTGCGCATGCAACGCGGCGATGGCGGCGGCGTCGCGCGGATGCGCCGCCGCGATGTGCGGCGCTCCGCCTCCAAAAAGCCGGCGCAGCAGACCGATCATGTCTGCGCGACAAGCGGCGCGGCCGCGGCGGGCTGCGCGTCGGCAGCCTTCAGATAAAACGGCTTCGGCGGCGCGGTATCGGCCTCGGCGAGCTGGCCGAGGCGGCCGACCCATTCGATCACCGGCGCCGCCTGCTGGTGGATGGCGGCTGGCGCGGCCTCGCCTGCCGGCCAGGCGGCGGCGAGCGGTGAGGTGGCGTTGCCGACCAGGCGGGGCCGCAGCGAGACGATCAATTCCAGCGCTTGCGCGATCGAGGCGACGCGCGGGCTGACGATGTCGTCGCCGTCGGTGCCGAACGCCTGAAGATAGACATGGCCATGCCGGGCATCGATCACCGACACGACCGGCGAGGAGGCATCGTCCGCGATCAGCGGTGCGGCCAGTGCCTCCAGCGTGGTGATGCCGACGACCGGCTTGCCAGTGGCCAGTCCGATCCCACGCGCGGCTGCGATGCCGACGCGCAATCCGGTGAAGCTGCCCGGCCCGACGGTTACGGCAATGCGGTCAATGACGTTGAAGTAGAACGCGGCCCTCTCGCGGAGCCGCGCGAGCATCGGCATCAGCGCCTCGGCATGGCCGCGAGCCATCACCTGCGACTCCTCGGCGACGACAGTGTCAGCATCGAGCAGGGCAACGGAGCACGCTTCGAGCGCGGTATCGATGGCGAGGATGCGCATGGTCCTACTTTTACCAAGGCGCGGCCAAAAGCAATGAAGTCATACCGGGACGCGCGCAGCGCGGGCCCGGAATCCATAGCCCCCGTCCGTGATTATGGATTCCGGGCTCACGGCTTACAGCCGCGCCCCGGAATGACAAGCCCGGCCTAAATCGGCCGCACCTCGGTGACCTCGGGCACGAAGTGCTTGAGCAGGTTCTGGATGCCGTGCTGCAAGGTCGCGGTGGAGGAGGGGCAGCCCGAGCAGGCGCCCTTCATCTGCAGGAAAACGACGCCTTCCTTGAAGCCCTTGAATGTGATGTCGCCGCCGTCGCCGGCCACCGCCGGGCGTACGCGCGTCTCGATCAGATCCTTGATGGTAGCGACGGTGTCGCTGTCGGCCTCATCGAAGAATTCGTCTTCGCCGGCCGCTTCGCTGCCGACGTTCACGATTGGCGCCCCGGACATGTAGTGTTCCATGATGGCGCCGAGGATCGCCGGCTTCATCTGCTGCCAATCGCCGTCGCTCTTGGTGACGGATATGAAATCGGCGCCGAAGAACACGCCGCCGACATTCGGAATGTCGAACAGCCTCTCGGCGAGCGGCGACTGTGCCGCCGCTTCGCGGGTCGGCATGTCGAGGGTGCCGGCGTCTAGTACCGGCTTGCCGGGCAGGAATTTCAGCGTCGCCGGATTGGGCGTCGCCTCGGTCTGGATGAACATGGCTCAAATCTCCCATCCCGCCCGGGTTCAAGGCCCGGCGGACACCTCATACATGGGAGTTTTGGCGAAACCGGTCAACCGGACCGGAATCCCCTTCAGGCCGGGTTCGGCGCCAGCACCCGCAGGCGGTGGCCGTCCGGATCGAGCGCCACGAAAGTGTGACCGAAGTCCATTTCGACCGGTTCCTGGGCGATCTTCAGGCCGCGTTTGACCCATTCGCTGTGGTAGTCGAGCACGGCCTTGGCGCTGTCCATGGTGAAGTCGAGTTCCAGGGCGCCGGGCGCGCCGTTGGGCGCCGGTTTCACCTCGTCGCGCTTCCACAGGCCGAGCATGACCGGCGGCATCGGAAACATGGCGAAATTGGCCGACGATTCGACCGGCTCGGTGCCGAGCAGGCCGCGATAGAAATGCGTGCTGGCGGCGATGTCGCTGACGTAGAGCACGACGAGTCCGAAAGGCAGCATGATTGTCCTCCTCGATGGTGAGGAAGGCTTAAACGGCCCCGCTGTCAGTTCCTGTCAGCAGCGGTTTTTACCCGTCATCCCCGCGAAAGCGGGGATCCAGCTCTTTTCTGATTTGGACCGAAAGGGCTGGGTCCTCCGCCTTCGCGGAGGACGACGAAGGAGTTAGCGCGGCCCGATCCCCATCAGCTTCTGCCAGTCCTTCAGCATCACGGCGCGGCGTTTGGGATAGCGCGCATCGGTCTCCAGCAGACTGGCGATGCGGTCGATGCGGAAGTGGCGATAGTCCTGACGCAGCTCGCACCAGGCGACGACGATACGCGCTTCATCGAAGAAGCCAACGGCGAAGGGCCAGATCGTGCGTTGGGTCGCGGCGCTGCCGGCATCGCGATAATCGATCGCCAATTTCCGTTCGCGGCGGATGGCGTCGCGGATCGGCGCCATTGCGGTGAGGTTGTTGCTGCGCGTCACGACCAGCAGGCTCGGATTGTCGAACTGCGCGCGCCGGTCGGGCGGCGACACCGCCGCGATCTTGGCCATGACATCCATCGCTGCTTGCGCCAGTCGCGGATCGCCGTTTTCGGCCACCCAGTGCGAACCGAGCATCAGGGCCTCGACTTCATCCTCGGTGAACATCAGCGGCGGCAACGTGAAGCCGGGACGCAGCACGTAACCCAGCCCCGGCTCGCCGTCGATCGGCGCGCCTTGCGCCTGCAAGCTGGCGATGTCGCGATAGAGCGTGCGCAGGCTGATATCGAGTTCGCGCGCCAGATCCTCGCCGCGCACCGGGTGGCGGCGACGGCGCAGTAACTGCACGAGATCGAGCAGACGAACGGCGCGCGACAAAGGCCGCGATCGATGGCGCTTACGCCATCGCCTCCAGTTCCTCGTCGTTGAGCGAGCCCGGCACGATGGCAACCGGAATGGGAAACGTGCCGGCGGTTTTCGGCAGATTGGAAATCAGCGGGCCGGGCCCTTCCTTGCCGGTCGCGGCGGCGAGCACCAGGATGCCGATGTCATCGTCCTCCTCGATCAGCTTGAGGATCTCGTCGGCGATCGCGCCTTCGCGGATGACGCGGTCCGGCGCCTGATGCGTGATCTTCTTGGCGCGCGCGGCGTATTTGTCGAGCGCGGCATTGGCCGCCTCCATCGCCTCGGCCTTCATGATGTCGGCGACGCCGAGCCATTGCTGGCTGCGCTCGCTGGTGTCGATCACGCGCAGCATCACGATATGCGACTTGGTGCGCGCGGCGCGCGTCGCCGCCCAGAAGATGGCGCGGTCGCATTCCTCGGTGTCGTCGATGACGACGAGATATTTGCGCTTATGGCCGGCTTCGTTGCTGCGGCGCTTCTTCGGCATCGGGGCTCCTTACGCCGGGATGTCGGCAGGGTTCAATGTCGGCAGAACAACGGACGCGCGGACGGGAATGGTGGCACGACGCGGCGGTGCGCGACAAGCCTGCCTTGTCATGCGCTTTGCCTGCATTTTGCGCAGTGCACACGGCAAACCGCGTGCTTTCGCTTTATTTCCGGCGGACGAAGCCGACGATGTCCTTCACGGCATTCATATTCGGCTCGGCGATGGCGGCCGCGCGTTCCGAGCCGTCGGCCAGGACGGAATCGATATAGGCCGGATCCTGCACCAACTTCTTCATCTCCGCGCCGATCGGACCGAGCTTGGCGACGGCGAGATCGACCAGCGCCGACTTGAAGCCGGAGAATTGCGCGCCGCCGAAATCGCGCAGCACATCGGCTTTGGTCTTGTTGTCGAGCGCGGCGTAGATGCCGACGAGGTTGTCGGCTTCGGGACGCGGCGCGAGACCCTTCTCTTCGCTCGGCAGCGGTTCCGGATCGGTCTTGGCCTTGCGAATCTTTTGCGCGATGGCGTCGGCGTCATCGGTCAGGTTGATGCGCGAATAATCCGACGGCTCCGACTTCGACATCTTCTTCGAGCCGTCGCGCAAGCTCATGACGCGCGTCGCCGGGCCCTGGATGATCGGCTCCGGCAGCGGGAAGAAGCCGGCGCTGTAGCCGCGCGCACGGATGTTGTCGCCGAAGTCGTTGTTGAATTTTTGCGCTATGTCGCGCGCCAGTTCGAGATGCTGCTTCTGGTCTTCGCCGACCGGGACATGCGTGGCGCGGTAGGCGAGGATGTCGGCGGCCATCAGGTTCGGGTAGACATAAAGACCGACCGACGCGTTCTCTCGGTCCTTGCCGGCCTTCTCCTTGAATTGCGTCATGCGATTGAGCCAGCCGATGCGGGCGACGCAGTTGAAGATCCAGGCAAGCTCGGCATGCGCCGTCACCTGGCTCTGGTTGAAGACGATGTGTTTCTTCGGATCGATGCCGGAGGCGATGAAGGCCGCGGTCACTTCGCGCGTGTTGCGGGTCAGTTCCGCCGGGTCCTGCCACACGGTGATCGCGTGCATGTCGACGACGCAGTAAATGCAGTCGTGGGTGTTCTGCAGGGCGACGAATTTCGTAATGGCGCCGAGGTAGTTGCCGAGGTGCAGATTGCCGGTCGGCTGAACGCCGGAAAACACCAGTTCCTTGAACGACATGACCTCACTCCGGGCGGATTGTGGCGGGCCACATCGCATAACGGCGATTGTGGCGCAACCCCGGCCGGGTTTTCCGGACGGGCACTTGCGGTTATCAAGGGCCGCCGCTTCGTCCCGGCCGGGGCGCCTGAGGCACGAGCGACCGACAGGGATTTGCAATGACCAAAGACGAACTGATCATCCAGCTGATCAAGGTGGCCCTGGGCATCCTGATCGGTGGGTACTTTCTGTGGTGGAGCCTGGAAGTGCTGCACCGGCTGCCGCCGCCGCACTGATCCGGCCGATGGGCCGGCCCAGATGACCCGCGGCCCACCGCGCCCGCACGTTGCCTCGCGAAGCTCTGCCGCTATAGTGCGCCCGCTTTGACACCACGAGGTATCGCATGACCGCTTCCCGCTACGACGTGCTCGGCATTGGCAACGCCATTGTCGATGTGATCGCCCGCGCCGACGATGATTTCCTGGTCGCGCAGGGCATGCGGAAAGGGTCCATGACGCTGATCGACGAGGCCCGCGCCCAGGCGATCTATGATGCCATGGGGCCGGCGACCGAATCCTCCGGCGGCTCGGCGGCCAACACCATTGCCGGCGTGGCGAGCTTCGGCGCCCGCGCCGCCTTCGTCGGCAAGGTCAAGGACGATGTGCTCGGCAAGGCCTTCGCGCACGACATCCGCTCGCTGCGCGTCGCCTTCGACACCAAGGCGGCCAATGACGGTCCCTCGACCGCACGCTGTTACATCATGGTCACGCCGGACGGCGAGCGCACCATGAACACCTTTCTCGGCGCCGCGCAGGACCTCAAGCCCAGCGACATCGACGAGTCGCAGATCGCCGCGGCGGAAGTCGTGTATCTCGAAGGCTATCTGTGGGATCCGCCGCAGGCCAAGGAGGCCTTCGTCAAGGCCGCCGACATCGCCCACAAGAACGGCCGCCGCGTCGCGCTGACCTTGTCGGATTCGTTTTGTGTCGATCGCTATCGCGGCGAATTCCTCGATCTGATCCGCAAGGGCACGGTCGATATCGTCTTCGCCAACGAGCACGAGCTGCACAGCCTTTATGAGACCTCAGACTTTGCGGTCGCCAGCCTGGCGCTGCAGAAGGAAGCCAAGCTCGCGGTCGTGACCCGCAGCGAGAAGGGGTGCGTGGTGGTGACCCCGGACCGGATCGAAGCGGTGCCCGCAGCGCCGGTTCAGCAGGTGGCGGATGTCACCGGCGCCGGTGACCTGTTCGCGGCCGGCTTCCTGGTCGGCCTTGCCCGCGGCAAGGATCACCGCACCGCGGCCCGGCTCGGCGGTCTCGCCGCCGCCGAGGTCATCCAGCACATTGGCGCCCGTCCGGCGGTATCGCTGAAGGCCCTGGCGGCCGAGCAGGGCCTCGCGCTGTAGGCCGCTGGCCGAGCCCACCGGCCCTTGCCGCCAGCCCGGTAACCAATTGGTAACCGAACGTGGTTACCGATTGGTGAACATATGCCGGGAGCAGGGCCATGGCCGACCGCGACGATTCCGACCCCAAATTTGCGCCCAAAGCTGACGATCACAGCGTAGGGCCGCCGATGCCTGCGGATGCGACTCCGGAGAGCGCGACGGCCAAGGCAAGCGCGCCCCGCGATTTGCCGGACATCGACTCGCCGTCAGTATCGCCGGCGATCTCCGAGCCGGTGGCGATCGAGGAAGAGGCGGTCGAGCCGAAGCCGGAGCCCGAAGTTGAAGCCGCCAACAGCACGACAACGCGCGCGCCGCTTCGCGCGCTGGTGCCGATGGCGAAGACGGATTTCGCCGGCGAGCCGCCGTTCGAACCGCTCAATGTCGAAGAGAAGCCGCGCCACTTCGCCATGAAGCCGCGGCACTGGCGCAATCTCCGCATCGCCGCCTCGGTGGCGATCGGCGCGGTCTTCGGCGCCATCGTCGGTTCTTATGCGACCGGCGGCTTCGCCGGAAAGCCGCAGATCGACGTTGCGGCGCAGGAAGAAAACAAGGCCATGCAGCAATCCGTGGCCAAGCTCGCCAAGGAAGTGACAACGCTGAAGGCCAATCTCGATGCGGCCAACAAGCGTGCGCAAATCCAGACCGCGAGCCTCGAGAAGAAGCTGCATGAGCAGAACGAGCGGCTGAAGAAGGAAGCTGCCGACGTCACCGGCTCGATCTCGGCGCCGCAGACCACGGCGGCCGCCACCGTTCAGGCCGCGGTAACCTCGGTCGACGTGCCGACGCCGCGTCCGGCGCCGTCGCGCGTCGCCACCGCCAATGTCGTGCCGCCGGCGATTCCGGCGTCGGTGCAGCCGGTGCGGCCCATGGTCATTCGCGACTGGTCGATCCGCGGCGCATCGAACGGCTACATCTACGTGCAGGGCCGCTTCGGCGACATCTATCAGATCGTGCCCGGCGCGCCGTTGCCGGGCCTCGGGCCGGTCGAGTCGATCCGGCGCATGGACGGCCGCTGGGTCGTCAAGACGCCGAAGGGTATCATCGTCTCGATGCGTGATCGCGCCCATTTCGAATAGGCGCCGGGCCCATCGGATCTCGACGAGCGGCGCCCTTGCGGCGCCGCTTTCATTTTGGCGTGAGGGCATAGCCGGTCATTTCATTCCATGTCAGATTGCTGCCCGCCGGATGAGAGCGGGTGGTGTGACATGGTCGGCCCGATGCTGAGAATGACGCTGCTGGCCGCGGCAGCTGCGCTGAGCCTGGCGCCGGTTCCGCTGCATCGGGCGGCCGCGCAAGGCGCCGCCCCCGCCAAACCGGATGCCAAACCCGAGATGCGCGAAGGCTGTCCGGGCCTGATCGCATCGCGCTCGCCTTTGTTGCAACGGGCGTCGCTGCGGCTCGCCGCGCTCGCCGCCGATCAGATGCGGCTGACTTACGTGGGTCACGCGACCTTTCTTCTCGAAAGCCCGCAGCTCGTGCGCATCGCCACCGACTACAACGACTATGTCCGTCCACCGGTGCTGCCGGACATCGTGACGATGAACCACGCGCATTCCACGCACTACACCAACCGTCCCGATCCCGGCATCGCCCATGTGCTGCGTGGCTGGGCCGAGGACGAGAAGCCCGCGCGTATCGACCTGACCTACAAGGACGTCCGCGTCCGCAACGTGCCGACCAACATCCGCACCTGGGGCGGATCGGTCGAGCGCCACGGCAATTCGATCTTCATCTTCGAGATCGCCAGCCTGTGCATCGCGCATCTCGGCCATCTGCATGGCACGCTGACGCAACAGCAGCTCGACGAGATGGGCCGCGTCGATGTCGTGATGGTGCCGGTCGACGGCAGCTATACACTCGATCTCGACGGCATGATCGAAGTGCTGCACGCGCTGAAGGCGCCGCTGCTTATTCCCATGCACTACTTCAATCAATATTCGCTCGACCGCTTCCTGCAGCGGATGCGAGGGGAATGGGACATCGAAACGCTCGATGTTCCCTCAGTCGTCTTGTCCAAGGCGACCTTGCCGGCGAAGCCGAAAATTCTTGTGCTGCCGGGTCATTAGAGGTATCCCGGCCCGGCACCGTGATGGGGGCTTTGTGATCCGCATCACAGCAACAAAGCCCCCTCCGGTTAAATTTTATCGGAAATGATATTTATCAACCGCTTGGCTTGACCTAAGGGAACTAATGCTTAGGTGACAAGTTCTCGCGTGGGTCGCCTGCCGGGTGGCGCGTAAGGATTTCTCGCTATGGTACAGACTTGGAGTTCGTGGAAGCGCTTTCCCGATGCGCACAGTGGTGGCGTTGTCGAGGCGCCGATCGGTCCTGGCGTCTATGAAGTGCGCCACACGATGAGCGGTCGCGTCGTCGCCTTCGGCTCGGCGCGCAACGTCGCCAACGCGATCTCAGAACTCAAGGTCAATGGCGGCGCGAGCCCGCTGGCGCGCCTGTTCGGAAAGCAGCCGCTGGTGTCGGAAGTCAACGATCTCGAATACCGCACCTATGCCACGGCGAGTCGCGCCGAAGCCAAGACGGCGGCAAGCCGCTTTCAAGGCCTGCGCCAGAGCGCCTGGCGGCGCCGGCTCGACCAAGGCCTGAGCGCGCGCAACCTCGGCTGACCGATACCGCACCAAACTGACGAAGGCCGGCCGTCGTGCCGGCCTTTTGCATTTTGACGCGCCTGTGGTCGAATACGCCCATGCCGCGCGGGTATGGGGACCACGCGAAAGCGAAGCTCCCCATCGCGCCACAAGAGCACGAGGGGAATTCGCCATGCTGAGCGCCGAGCAGAACGATCTCATCACCCGCACCGGGCCGGGCACGCCGGCCGGCCGCCTGATGCGGCAGTATTGGCAGCCCGCCGCGCTGGTCGATGAACTCAAGGGAAACCGGCCGATCAAGCCGATCCGCCTGTTCGGCGAGGACCTGGTGATCTTCAAGGACGACAAGGGCCGCTACGGCCTGGTCGGTCGCCATTGTCCGCACCGCGGCACCGATCTCGCGTTCGGCCGGCTCGAGAATGGCGGCCTGCGCTGCGCCTTCCATGGCTGGCTGTTCGACGTCGACGGCAAGTGTATCGAGACGCCGGCCGAACCGGACGACAGCAATCTCTGCGCCAATATCAGGCAGAAGGCTTATCCGGTCGTCGAGAAGAGCGGCATCCTGTTCGCTTATCTGGGCGGCGGTGAGCCGCCGGCCTTCCCGCATTTCGACTGCTTCGTCGCGCCGGACAGCCACACGTTCGCGTTCAAGGGCATGATCGACTGCAACTGGCTGCAGTCGCTCGAGGTCGGCATCGATCCCGTGCACACCTCGTTCCTGCACCGCTTCTTCCACGACGAGGACCCGAACAAGGGCTACGGCAAGATGTTCCGCGACAATACAAAGGACGCGGACATGCCGATGACGCAAATCATGCGCGAGGTGACGCGGCCGCGCATCGAGGTGGACGAGACCGACTACGGCTTCCGCATTGTGACGCTGCGGCAAATCAGCGACGCCTCGACCCATGTGCGCGTCACCAATCTCGTCTTTCCCAACGCCTTCATGATTCCAATGAGCCGCGAGATGACGATCTCGCAATGGCACGTGCCGATCGACGACACCAGGCACTACTGGTACGCGATCTTCACGTCGTTCGATAAGCCGGTCGACAAGGACACGATGCGCAACCAGCGCCTCGAGCTCTATCAGTTGCCGGACTACATCCCGAACCGCAACAAGAGCAACGATTACGGCTTCGATCCTCACGAGCAGGAGCACGAGACCTATACCGGCATGGGTGCCGACATCAACGTGCACGACCAGTGGGCCTGCGAGTCGATGGGCGCGATCCAGGATCGCACGCAGGAGCATCTCGGCACGTCGGACAAGGCGATCATCGCCTACCGCCGCCTGTTGCGGCAGTCGCTGGAGCAGTCCGGCAAGGGCGAGAAGCCGATCCTCGTCGTCGACGAGCAGCAAGCCGCCGGCATCACCGGCCCGCTGGCGATCGACGGCATCGGTCCCGTTCATGACTGGAAGGGTTACTATCAGCGTTCCGAGACTGAACGACGTGAAGCAATGAGCTGGAAGGCGGGGGCGTGAAGCCGTTCGATGCCGCCGCGTAAGTCCGCTAAATCGTCAACATCCTTCGTCTCCCGCCACGACCTGTGGTCCGCCGCGCAGGTCAAGGCCGCGGTCGAGGTCGAGCGCGCCATCAAGGCCAACAAGCTCGAAGTCGTGCGTTTCTCGTTCGCCGATCAGCACGGCGTGTTGCGCGGCAAGACCTTGCTCGCATCGGAAGTCGCGAGCGCCTTGCGCAACGGCGTCAACATGACCTCGACACTGCTCGCCAAGGACACCTCGCACAAGAGCGTGTTCCCGGTGTTCACCGCCGGTGGCGGCTTCGGCATGGCCGAGATGCAGGGCGGCGCCGACTTCACGATGATCGCCGACCCGGCGACCTTCCGCATCCTGCCCTGGGCAAACAAGACCGGCTGGCTGCTCTGCGACATCTATTTCGCCAACGGCAAGCCGGTGCCGTTTTCGACGCGGGCGATCTATCGCGACGCACTGTCGATGCTGGGCAAGGCCGGCTACGACTTCCTCGCCGGCCTGGAAGTCGAATTCCACCTGTTCCGCCTCGAGGACGCGAAGTTGACGCCGGAAGCGGCGACCTGGCCGCCGCAGGCGCCGGAGGTCAGCCTGCTGACGCAGGGCTATCAGTACCTCACCGAAACGCGTTTCGACATGGTCGATCCGGCGGTCGAGATCCTGCGCAAGGGCGTCGAGGCGCTCGGCCTGCCGCTGCGTTCGGTCGAACTGGAGCTTGGCCCGAGCCAGGTTGAATTCACCTTCCGGCCGCAGACCGGGCTTGAGGCCGCCGACACCATGATCCTGTTCCGCGCCGCGGTGAAGCAGATCGCGCGGCGCAACGGCTATCTCGTGAGCTTCATGTGCCGGCCCGGACTGCCGCATGTGATGTCGAGCGGCTGGCACCTGCACCAGTCGCTGATCGAGACGCGATCGAAGCGCAACGCCTTCACCGATCCGGATGGGCTGTCGACGCTCGGCCAGTATTATCTCGGTGGCCTTCTCGCCCATGCGCGCGCCGCCGCGGCCTTCACCACGCCGACGGTCAACGGCTACAAGCGCTACCGGCCTTATTCGCTGGCGCCCGACCGGGCGATCTGGGCGCGCGACAATCGCGGCGTGATGATGCGCCTGCTCGGCGAGGCCGGGGCATTATCGACGCATCTGGAGAATCGCGTCGGCGAGCCGGCGGCGAATCCCTATCTCTATATGGCTTCGCAGATCTATTCCGGCCTCGACGGCATTGCCCAGAAGCTGGATCCCGGCGCATCCGCCGACACGCCCTATGAGACGGCCGCTGCCCTGCTGCCTAAATCGCTGGGCGAAGCCGTTGCTGCGCTGCGCGCCGACGAAACGTTCAAGACGACGTTCGGCGCCGGTTTCATCGACTATTACGCCCACATCAAGGATGCCGAGCGCGAGCGTTTCGAGAAGGAAGAGCCGGCCCACGCCAAGGATCCGATGGCCGTGACGCCGTGGGAGCAGCGCGAGTATCTCGACCTGTTCTGAAAAACTACCAACGATAAAAAAGGAAAGTGGAAATGCCCTTCATCACCACGCCCGACAACGTGAAGCTCTACTACGAAGAAACCGGGCAAAGAACGGGCTTTGGGACGCCGATCGTCTTCGTGCACGAATTCGCCTCCGATCACAGCGGCTGGGAGCCGCAGATGCGCGAATTCGGCAAGCGGCACCGCTGCATCGCCTATTCGGCGCGTGGCTATACGCCGTCGGACGTGCCGGACGGCGCCGAGAACTACAGCTACAACCACGTGATGCGCGACTGTGTTGCCATGCTCGATGGACTCGGCATCGACAAAGCGCATCTCATCGGCCTGTCGATGGGCGGTTACACCTCGCTGCAGGTCGCGCTCAACCATCCCTCGCGCGTGCGCTCGCTGGTGCTGGCCGGCACCGGCTCGGGTTCGGAGCGCTGGTACACCAGGGACTTTCATGCGCTGTCACGCGCGCTCGGCGATGACTTCGAAGCCAACGGCTCGGCCGCCGTCGCTGCGACCTACAGCAAGACCGCGGCGCGCATACCGTTCGAGGTAAAGGATCCGCGCGGTTATGCCGAGTTCGTGGCGCGGCTCGCCGCGCACGATGCCAAGGGGTCGGCCAACACCTCGCGCGGCTTCCAGGGGGCGCGGCCGTCGCTCTACGATTTCGAGAGCGATATCCGCAAGCTGCCGACGCCGGCACTGATCGTGGTCGGCGACGAGGACGATCGCTGCGTCGAGCCCAGCCTGTTTCTCAAGGATACGCTGCCGGCATCGGGCCTCGTGGTGATGCCGAAGACCGGCCACGTCGTGAATCTGGAGGAGCCGGATCTGTTCAACGCCGTGGTCGGCGACTTTCTCGCCCGCGTCGAAGCAGGCCGCTGGACCGCGCGCGATCCGCGCACCCGGGGCGCAAGGCCGTTCAAGCCGGCGCTCGACTGACGCGGGGGAACTTGGCAGGCTCGGTTCGGTTATTGCGGGATCGGGCAAGCGGAGTCGTCGCCATGCTGAAATGGGCTTTTGTCTTTCTGCTGATCGCCATCGTCGCCGGCATCTTCGGCTTCACCGGCATCGAGGAGGCTTCCGCCACCATTGCCAAGTGGCTGTTCGGCATTTTCATGGTGCTGTTCGTTGGTGCCATTGTCATCGGCCTCGCCATCGGGTCGAAGCTGACATCCTGAACCCGCTGCAAAAGTTCGGAGCACGCACGGCTTCGGACATTTACTGTCTTTTATGACCGTCGCGTGACGGCTCGTGTCAGCTCTGCGCGCGCCGTGATCGCAGCAGCCTGAGTTTTCGGCTACACGTGCGTCGATGCAAGCCGATTCCCGTCCGCAACGATCGTCGCTGTTCATTCTCTGCCTGCTCGGCAGCCTGAGCGTCGTCAGCCCCTTCAGCATCGATATGTATCTGACGGCTTATCTCCGGGTCGCCAGCGATTTCGGCGTGCCGACGAGCGCCGTCTCGCTGACTTTGTCGGCCTATTTCATCGGGCTGGCCAGCGGTCAGTTGTTCTACGGTCCTCTGCTCGACCGTTTCGGACGCAAGGCGCCGCTGGCCGCCGGGCTGCTGATCTTCCTCGCCGCGTCGATCGGCTGCGCTTTGTCGACCAGCTTGGAAATGCTGGTGGCGTTACGGTTCCTTCAGGGGCTGGGTGGCTGCGGCGCGCAGGTCGCGTCGCTGGCGATGGTGCGCGACTTTTTCCCGCCGCGGCAGAGCGCGCGGATCCTGTCGTCGCTGTTTCTGTTCATCGCGGTGTCGCCGCTGGCGGCGCCGACGGTTGGCGGCATTGTGGTCGCTTATTGGGGCTGGCGCGCGGTCTTCGCAGTGCTGTTTGTCGTCGTCGCGCTGATCCTGGCGCTGGTCTGGTTCCTGCTGCCGGAAGGCCATCAACCCGACCGCGGTGTTTCGCTGAAGCCCCTGCCGATCGTGCTCGAATACGGCCGGATCGCGCGGCATCCGGCCTTCGCGACCTACGCCTTCGCCGGCGCGCTGTCGTTTTCGGGCCTGTTCGCCTACGTGGCAGGTTCGCCAATCGTCTTCATGGATAATTTCCGTCTGAGCGCCGGAGCCTATAGCGGCCTGTTCGCCGCGCTGGCCACGGGACTGATCGGCGCCAGTCAGCTCAATGTGCTGCTGCTCAGGCGCTTTTCCAGCCGCGCTTTGTTCGGCGCGTTGTTGGCCGTGCAGGTAGCGGCCAGCCTTGTGTTCGCGCTCGGCACGTGGAGCGGTGCCATCGGACTTTACGGTACCGTTGCGCTGTTCTTCGTCTGCCTCTCCTGCCTTGGCATTATCAATCCGAACGGCTCGTCCCTCGCCCTGTCGCCCTTCTCCCGCAATGCCGGCAGCGCCGCGGCGTTGCTCGGTTTCATCCAGCTCGGCATAGGCGCCGTGATCTCGTCCGGCATCAGCATGGGCAAGGCCGGCGGCAACCTGACGGTGATCGGCATTTTCGCCGTCACCAGCCTCGCCGGCGGCGTCGTATTGCTCGTGGGCGCCAGACGCGCCCGCGCCGCCCTGGCGGCACGCGACATCGCGTCGTAGCGTTCGCGCTACGCCTATACCGCGACCGCGGCGGTACATAGCAACGGCCGACCCGCCCGCGCGCGAGGCTACAATCAGCGCGGATTCCGCTGGATGCCTGGAGCGTCAGTGATGGCGCCGAGACTCGGATGGCTTTGCCTTCTTTTTCTGCTGCAGTCGTCGATGATTGCGGGACACGGCCGCGCTGACTCGCTGGCGGCCGATATTCTGGTTGCTGCAACGCGCGCCGACGACCTGACGTTTCCGACCGAACCGGTGCCATTCTCGGTGACCAATCCGCGCATGGGTCTTTACAAGCCGTCCGGGCGCGGGCCGTTTCCGGCCATTGTGCTGGCACCGCATTGCAACGGGCTCGGCTCGCTCAACGGTTATCCGAATCTCTCGATCGGGCGCTGGGGCAGGGAGATGCTCGACCGCGGCTACGTCGTCCTGCTGATCGATTCGCAGGGCGCTCGCGGGATCGACTCCACCTGCATCGAGCCGAAGGGCGCGGTCTATCACATACGTGGTGCGCTCGACGTGCTGCAGGCCGCGGCGCATCTTCGCACGCTCGGCTATGTCGACAAGCGCCGCATCGCGGTCGTCGGCTTCTCGTGGGGCGCGATGGCCGGTTTGCTGGCGGCCAGCAGGTTCAACCAGTTGGCCTTGAAGATCGACACGGCCTTCGCAGCCGTTGTCTCGGTCTATCCGCTGTGTGCCGCATTCGTCCTGCCGCAAGGGCGGCCTTACGAGATCGTCAATCGCGACATCGATCGACCGGGGCTTGTCCTCATGGGCAGTGACGATCTGGAGGCGCCGCCGAACCTGTGCGTGTCGAGTCTCCAGGCCGCCGCCTGGCAGGGCGCTCCGGTGGAGTGGCACGTTTTTCCGCACGCCACCCATTGCTGGGATTGCGCGCATCTCGACGGTTACGCGAAGGTCGATTTCCGCGGCACCAGGGTCGAGTATCGCTTTGACGGCGATCTCACCGCCGACACCCGACGCCGGATATTCAGCTTTCTCGACAAGGCGTGGACAGGCGGAAAGTGAACGGCGGATGCCGCCTTACACGTCCACGCTGGCCGACAGCGCGTTGTCCTGGATGAACTGGCGGCGCGGCTCGACGACATCGCCCATGAGCTGGTCGAACAGCACATTGGCCTCGTCGACTTCCTTGATGCGCACCTGCAGCAGCGAGCGAGCATTGACGTCGAGCGTCGTTTCCCAGAGCTGCTCCGGGTTCATCTCGCCGAGACCTTTGTAGCGCTGCATCGACACGCCCTTGCGGCCGGCGCCGGTGATGGCCTCGAACAGGCCGACCGGCCCGTAGATCGGCCAGCTCTCGTCCTTGCGGCGCAAGGTGCCCGGCTTCTCGTAGACCTTCTGCAGCGAGGCGGCATGCTCGTCGAGCTTGCGCGCGTCGGCTGAACCGAGCAGCGCGTGGTCGAGGATGGCGACGCTCTTGACGCCGCGCACGGTGCGCGAAAACACGAAGCCGTCCTGCTCGTTGAATTCGCCTTCCCAGCCGCGTTCGGTCTCCTCCGCCAGCACGTTGAGGCGCTTGGCGATGAACGGCGCCGCCGCCTTCGCGGTCTCCGCATTGCCGAAGATTTCCTGACGCAGTACGCCGAGAATGGCGGCCTGCTCGACCACCTGGCGGTTATAACGCGAGTGCAGGCCGTTCAGCAGGTTGCGGATGACGCGTGCTTCCTCGACCAGCTTGCGCAGGTCCTCGCCGGCGCGCTCCTCGCCGCTTGCGAGCTTCAACACGGCTTCCTCGACGCCGGTGCCGATCAGGTAGTCTTCCAGCGCGCGCTCGTCCTTGAGATACTGCTCGGACTTGGCGCGGTTGACCTTATAGAGCGGCGGCTGCGCGATGTAGATGTGGCCACGCTCGATCAGCTCCGGCATCTGCCGGAAGAAGAACGTCAGCAGCAGCGTGCGGATATGCGCGCCGTCGACGTCGGCGTCCGTCATGATGACGATCTTGTGGTAGCGCAGCTTTTCCGGATTGAATTCGTCGCGGCCGATGCCGGTGCCGAGCGCCGTGATCAGCGTGCCGATTTCCTGGCTCGACAGCATCTTGTCGAAGCGTGCGCGCTCGACATTGAGGATCTTGCCGCGCAGCGGCAGCACGGCCTGGAATTCGCGGTTGCGGCCCTGCTTGGCGGAGCCGCCGGCCGAGTCGCCCTCGACGATGAACAGTTCGGACTTGGCCGGATCGCGCTCCTGGCAGTCGGCGAGCTTGCCGGGCAGCGAGGAGATGTCGAGCGCGCCCTTGCGGCGGGTGAGGTCGCGCGCCTTGCGCGCCGCTTCGCGCGCGGCGGCGGCTTCCACCACCTTGCCGACGATGACCTTGGCTTCCGACGGATGGATTTCGAACCAGTCCTGCAGCGCCTGATTGACGACGTTCTCGACAACGGGGCGGACTTCGGATGAAACCAGCTTGTCCTTGGTCTGCGAAGAGAACTTAGGGTCCGGCACCTTCACCGACAGCACCGCGGTCAGGCCTTCGCGGCAGTCGTCGCCGGTCAGCGCGACCTTTTCCTTCTTCGAGGTGCCGAGTGTCTCGGCATATTGCGTGACCTGGCGCGTCAGCGCGCCGCGGAAACCGGCGAGATGCGTGCCGCCGTCGCGCTGCGGGATGTTGTTGGTGAAGCAGAGCACGTTCTCGTGGTAGGCGTCGTTCCACCACAATGCGCAATCGACGGTGATGCCGTCTTTTTCGGCGCGGATCATCACCGGCTTGGGAATAAGCGGCGACTTGTTGCGATCGAGGAACTGAACGAAGGCTTCGACTCCGCCTTCGTAGCGCATTTCCTCGCGTTTCTCGACCGCGTGCCGCGCGTCGGTCAGCACCACCGAGACGCCGGAATTGAGGAAGGCGAGTTCGCGCAGGCGATGCTCGAGCGTGGCGAAGTCGAACTCCACCATCGTGAACGTCTCGGGCGAGGGCAGGAAGGTGACTTCGGTGCCCTTCTGGCCATCGGCATCGCCGACGACGGCGAGCGGCGCCACCGTCTCGCCGTTACGGAACTCGATGAAGTGCTCCTTGCCGTCGCGCCAGATGCGCAGCTTGAGCCAAGTCGACAGCGCGTTGACCACGGAAATGCCGACGCCGTGCAGGCCGCCCGACACCTTATAGGAGTTCTGGTCGAACTTGCCGCCGGCATGAAGCTGCGTCATCACGACCTCGGGCGTCGAGACGCCTTCGGCATGCATCGCGGTCGGGATGCCGCGGCCGTTGTCGCGCACGGTGCACGAGCCGTCGGGATTGAGCGTCACCGACACTTCTGTCGCATGGCCGGCCAGCGCTTCGTCGATGCCGTTGTCGACCGCCTCATAGACCATGTGATGCAGGCCGGAGCCGTCATCGGTGTCGCCGATGTACATGCCCGGACGCTTGCGCACGGCATCGAGGCCTTTGAGGACCTTGATGGAGTCGGCGCCATAGTCGGACGAGTCGGGTCGGATGTCGCGGGCCGGTTCAGCCATGGACGAGCCTTCAAGCGAAGCTGAAAATGAATCAGCAAGGTGAGTTTGTGTGACACGAAAAATGACCCGCGTACAGCGCAAAGTCATTGGGTCTAATATGTTGATCTGACAGCAATTTTTAAAGGGGCGGCGCGGTAAAAATCGACCGATTTTTGCGCCCGAAAACGGGGCGTTTTGAGGCGCCTTTCCGCGCCGCTGGGGAGCCCGAGGGCGTTGTTTTATCGGGCCGCGGCGGGGCCTTCCTAATTGCGCCGCGATTGAATGCTATGCGCACGTCATTAGGGGCTTGCGCTGCGAGACGACCTGCCTTCTAAGCAGAGCCCATCCGCTGCGTTCGTTCGGCCCGCCGTATGCGCCCCTTCCACGGATTCGAAGTTCCCCATCGCCTGCGCGCATTCATCCGCGCACGCGAGTCGAGCATCATTTTGCTCGCGGCGGTCGTTGGCGGGCTGGCCGGGGTGGTGGTCGCTGTCATGGGGGCGATCGTGGCCTTCATGCACCTGCATTTCTTCGGCCTCGACCCTGGCGAGCGGCTATCTGGGCGGACCTCGATCGATCCGATTTTCGCTTTCCTGGTACCCACTTTGGGCGGCCTGGCGCTCGGCGTGGCGACCTGGTGGATTTCGCGCTGGCGTGGCACCGAGGTCGACCCGATCGAAGCCAACGCCCTGCATGGCGGCCGCATGTCGATGCGCGGCAGCCTCATCGTCGCCGCTCAGACCATCTGGTCGAGCGGTGTCGGCGCCTCGGTGGGTCTCGAAGCCGGCTACACCCAGCTCTCCAGCGGTCTAGCCTCGAAAATCGGCCAGGCCTTCCGCCTGCGCCGCAGCGACATGCGCCTGCTGGTCGGCTGCGGCGCGGCGGGCGCCATTGCCGGCGCCTTTGGCGCGCCGCTGGGCGGCGCCTTCTACGGCTTCGAGCTGATCATCGGCAGCTATGCGGTGTCGAGCCTCGCCCCGGTCGGGGTGGCGGCCCTGTTCGGCTATTTCACCGCGGCCGCCTTCTCCCCCGACCGGCTCGGCATCGAGGCCGCCCAGGTCACGGCGATCTCGTTCCGCGACCTCGCCATGGCCGGCGGCTTCGGCCTGCTCGCCGCCGGCTTCGGCATCCTGATCATGCGCAGCGTCGCCGCCTGCGAAGTGCTGCTCGGCCGGCTCGGCATTCGCCCGTGGCTGCGGCCCGTGCTCGGCGGCGCCATTGTCGGCCTCATGGCGATCATCACCCCGCGCGTGATGTCGTCGGGCCACGGCGCGTTGCACCTGACGACGCTGTTCCAGATGCCGGTGGCGACGCTGGCGACTCTGCTGCTGTTCAAGTCTTTTGCCTCGATCGTTTCGCTCGGCACCGGCTTTCGCGGCGGTTTGTTCTTTGCCTCGCTGCTGCTGGGCGCGCTGGGCGGGCAACTCTTCGCGATCGGCATGAATACCGTGTGGCCGGCGCTCCACGTCAATGCCGACGCCTACGCGGTCATCGGCATGAGCGCGCTGGCCGCCTCGGTGATCGGCGGCCCGCTGACCATGTGCTTCATTGCGCTCGAGACCACCGGCGACCTGTGGCTGACCGGCACCGTGCTGATCGCGGTGATCGTGTCGATGCAGGTGACGCGCGAATTCTTCGGCTACTCCTTCGCCACGTGGCGCTTCCATCTGCGCGGCGAAACCATTCGCGGCGGCGCCGACATCGGCTGGATTCGCGATCTCACGGTCGCACAGATGATGCGCTCCGACGTGCGAACGACATCGACAGAGACCCCGCTGCCCGCGTTTCGTCAGAACTTTCCGCTGGGATCGACCAACCAGGTCATCGCCATCGACGAGGACGGCCGTTACGCCGGCATGGTGATGGTCGCGGAAGCGCATTCCACCGAGGTGCCGCCGGTGACGCCGCTGACCGACCTGCTGCGCCACAAAGGCGAGGTGCTGTTGCAGCAGATGACGGCGCAGGAGGCCATCAAGTCGTTCGAGAAGTTCGAGGCCGAAGCGCTGCCGGTCGTGGACAGCGCCGAGCGTGGTCAGGTGGTCGGGATGCTGACCGAGTCGCATGCGCTGCGGCGGTTCTCGGATGCGTCCGAGCGCCAGCGCCGCGCGCTGATCGGCGAACTCTAGCTGCCGCGGCCACGCAGAACGGTGGCGCTTGCGGTCAGGTGCCGCTGGTGCCGGAAGTTGTGGTCGTATTCGGGAACCGGCCGGCTGAAGGCGGCCATGGCGGCTGCCAGAATTTCCAGCTTCTCGAGTTCGTGTCCGATGCGCTCGACCGCACGATGCATCTCGTGCCTCAAGCCCTCGGCGGGCCCGGAACCTGAATGAAAAGCGTGTTCTTGCGACATGTTGTCAGGTCCATTACCGAAGTGTTTCCAATGGTCTGTCGATGACGCAAGGTAAAAGCCGGGATGCGATGATTGTTCCGGTTTTCGACGACTTCAAAACATCTCGATGAACGGAACCTTACCGCGGCGAAAACCGGTGTTTTCACGCCCTTTTGGTGACGCCGCCGGGTTTCACGTCGAACCACTGCGCGCGATCGGCGATGTCCGCGAAAGCCGCCGGATCCGCTCCGGTCATCCACACCTGCGCGCCGATCGACGTCAGCGCGTCGTACAGCGCGGCGCGGCGCACCGGATCGAGATGCGCCACCACTTCGTCGAGCAGCATCACCGGCGCATAGCCGGTCATGTCCTTGATCAGATGTGCGTGCGCGAGCGACAGGCGGATGAGCATCGCCTTCTGCTCGCCGGTTGAAGCATCCGAAGCGGCGATGCCCTTGCCGGCGTGCACGACCTTCAGATCGGCGCGATGCGGCCCTTCTAGCGTGCGGCCGGCCGCGGCATCTTGGCCGCGGCTGTCGCGCAGCAATTCGCGATAGCGGTCCTCGATTTCGCGCGCGCTGCTGAGCGGCCACTGGTTCTCCATCCAGCCTTCGAGCGCGATGCGCGGCATGGCGAAGGCGGGCGCTTCGTCGCGCGCCGCGTCGAGCGCCGCGCTGAGGCGATTGACGGTCTCGTAGCGCGCCGCCGACACCGCGACCGCGACCTCCGCGGTTTCGTGCTCGATGGCGTCCAGCCAGTGCGCGTCGCTCCGCGCATCCTCCAGCAGGCGATTGCGCGAACGTAGCGAGCGCTCCAGCGCCGAGACCCGGCTCGAATGCTGCGCATCGACCGCCAGCACCAGACGATCGAGGTAGCGACGGCGGTCGGCGGCCGGGCCGGTGAACAGCGGGTCCATCGACGGCGTCAGCCAGATCACGCGCAGATGGTCGGCGAAGGCCGCGGCCGACGATACCGGCTCGCGGTCGATGCGGCATTTGCGCGAGTTCGTTGTGTCGTCGGCGGCGGGCGGCTCGATGCCGGTGCCGAGCGTGGCGAGGCCGAGCATGCCCTCGATTTCTGCCGACACGGCCCAGGCGCCGTCGCCCTCGCTGAAGCTCAGTTCATCGAGCGTGGCGCGGCGCAGGCCGCGGCCCGACGTCAGCAGCGAAATGGCTTCGATCAGATTGGTCTTGCCGGCGCCGTTCTGCCCGGTCAGCACCACGGGTCCGGCGCGGTCAAGATTGAGCGTCGCGGCGTGGTAGCTGCGGAAGTTGCTGAGCGACAGGCGTTGGAGGAAAGCGGCGGTCATCGGCCCTATATATAGCCGCAACCGCTAACGCGCGAACTGGCGCACGATCCGGTCCGCAATTTCGCCCGGCGTGGCGTCGATGGCGATGGCGAGGGTTGGTTCGTCCTCGCCCGGCTCCTGCAACGCGGCGAACTGGCTGTCGAGCAGGCCGGGCGGCATGAAATGGTTGGTGCGGGCCTTCAGCCGGCCGGCGATCAGGTCCTTGGCGCCGCGCAGGTAAACGAAACCGACATCGTCGTGGCCGCCGGTGAGGATGTCACGATAACTGCGCTTGAGCGCCGAGCAGATGACGATCACGGGCTTGCGGCTTCGCCGCGCCTCGTCGATGCGGGCGGCGATTGCCTGAAGCCAGGGCCGCCGGTCGTCGTCATTGAGCGGGATACCTTGCGACATCTTGGCGATGTTCGCAGCGGGATGCAGGCTGTCGCCCTCGATCAGCGGACGATGCAGGCGTTGCGACAGCAATTCGCCGATCGTGCTCTTGCCGGCGCCCGACACGCCCATCACGACGATGGCGGCGGTCCAGTCGCTGGCGTGAGGCTCGGGCATGGTCACTTGCCGTCCTTGCCCGCGACCTTGCCTTCACCATGGCCGCCGAAGCCGCGGCGCATCGCCGAGATCACCTTGTCGGCGAAGTTCGGCTGCTTACGCGAGCGGAAGCGGGCATAGAGCGCGGCCGACAAGGTCATCACCGGGATGGCGCGCTCGATCGCGGTCTGGATGGTCCAGCGGCCTTCGCCGGTGTCGTCGACCACGCCGGAGAACTCCGCGAGGTCGGCATTGCCTTCGAGCGCCTTGGCGGTGACGTCGAGCAGCTTCGACTCGACGATGCTGCCGTGGCGCCAGACTTCGGCGATGGCGGCAATGTCGAGCGGCATGCGCTCGGCCTCCGGCACGCTGGCGTCGTTGGCTTCGGAAAGAATCTGGAAGCCTTCGGCATAAGCCTGCATCAGACCGTATTCGATGCCGTTGTGCACCATCTTGACGAAGTGACCGGCGCCGTTGGGCCCGACATGCAGCCAGCCGTCCGGCGCCGTCGACCCTTGCGAGATCTTGCCGTCGCCGGGCGCGAGCGCGGCGAAAATCGGCGCCAGACGCGCGACCGCGGCTTTCTCGCCGCCGATCATCAGACAATAGCCGGAGGTCGCGCCGAGCACGCCGCCCGAGGTGCCGACGTCGATGTGGTGCAGGCCGCGCGCCTTGAGCGCCGCGGCACGGCGCAAATCGTCGCGCCAGTTGGTGTTGCCGCCGTCGATGATGGTGTCGCCGGGCGACAGCAGGTCGGCGAGCCGGCTGATCGTTGTTTCGGTGGCTTCGCCTGCCGGCAGCATGACCCAGACCGCGCGCGGCGCCGCGAGCTTCTTGACGACGTCTTCAAGCGATACGGCCGCCGTACCGCCGTCCTTGGCCAGCGCATCGACCGCGGCGGCAGAATGATCGCTGACCACGACCTGATGGCCGTGCCGGATCAGGCGGCGCGACAGGTTGGCGCCCATGCGGCCAAGCCCGATCATGGCGATCTGCATGGGTCTACTCCGGCAAAGGTCGAGGCGAGCGCGCCCTTAAACGCGCATCGGCATCAGGACGTAGAGCGCGCCCTTGGCGTCCTTGTCCTGGATCAGCGTCGGCGAGCCCGGATCGGCGAGCTTGAGCACCGCGACCTCGCCCTCGATCTGGGCGGCGATGTCGAGCAGGTAGCGCGAATTGAAGCCGATATCGAGCGCGTCGGCCTCGTAATCGACCTCGAGCTCTTCGGTCGCGCTGCCGGAATCCGGATTGGTCACCGATAGAACGAGGCGTCCGCCGGTGATCGACAGCTTCACGGCGCGGCCGCGTTCGCTCGACACGGTGGAGACGCGATCGACCGCGGCCTCGAAGTCCTTCTTGTCGACGACCAGACTCTTGTCGTTGTTCGCCGGGATGACCCGGCCGTAATCGGGGAAGGTGCCGTCGATGAGCTTGGAGATCAGGACCACATTGCCGATCGAGAAGCGGATCTTACCGGCCGACAGTTCGACGGCGACGTCGCCTTCGCCGCTTTCGATCAGGCGCTGCACTTCGGCGACCGTCTTGCGCGGGATGATGATGCCCGGCATGCCGGCGGCGCCTTCCGGCAGCGTCAGCTCGACCTGCGCCAGACGGTGGCCGTCGGTGGCGACCGCGCGCAGCATCTTGCCGGCGGCGTGCAGGTATATGCCGTTGAGGTAGTAGCGCGTCTCTTCGGTCGAGATCGCGAACTGCGTCTTGTCGATGAGGCGCTTGAGATCGGCGGCCGGCACACTGAACGAATGGCTCATCTCGCCGGCGGCGAGATCGGGGAAGTCGCTCTCGGGCAGGGTCTGCAGCGTGAAGCGCGAGCGCCCGGCGCGGATCGACAGTACGGCGCGGTCGCCGGAACCTTCGATGACGATCTGCGAGCCGTCCGGCAGCTTGCGCACGATGTCGTAGAACATGTGCGCCGGCACGGTGGTGGCGCCGCCCGGCGACACCTCGGCGGCGATCGAGTCCGTGACCTCGAGGTCGAGATCGGTCGCCTTCATGCTGAGTTTGCCCTTGTCGGCGCGGATCAGCACGTTGGACAGGATCGGAATCGTGTTGCGCCGTTCGACCACGCGGTAAACGTGGCTCAGCGACTTGAGGAGTTCGGCGCGTTCGACAGTTACTTTCATGGAAAATCCCGCTTCGGCGCCGAAAACCCCACCTGTGGCGCCAGCCGGCGGAAGCCGGGGGGCAAAGGTGGCAAGAGCGGGGCAATTGCGCAAGACCCGGCGAAGCGGGAGGGCGCAACCCCCGTTCCTATCCCCAGGGCGTCCACAGGGCTTCTTCCCTCTGCCCGTTCTTCACGGGAACAGGGTGGCGAGGACCTTCAGGTCCGAGCCGGGTGAGGGGCAGCGCAAGCGTCCGACGAGCCCCTCACCCGGTTCGCCGCTCACGCGGCTCACCACCCTCTCGCCGCAAGCGGGGAGAGGGAAGAAAGAACGGCCTACTCCTGCAGCTGCCGCTTCAGGATCTCGATTTCCTCCGACAGCGTCATGTCGCTGCCCACCAGGCCCTCGATCTTGCGGACCGCGTGCAGGACGGTCGTGTGGTCGCGGCCGCCGAAGCGCCGTCCGATCTCCGGCAGCGAGCGCAGCGTCAACGTCTTGGCGAGATACATCGCCACCTGACGCGGGCGCACGACATTTGCCGTGCGGCGCGAGGACAGCAGGTCGGAGCGGCTGACATTGTACTGCCGGGCGACGACGCGCTGGATATCCTCGATCTTGACGCGCTTGGGCTCCTGCGGCCGGATCAGGTCCTTGACCTCGCGCTCGGCCATTTCCAGCGTCACCGACTGGCCGGTGAGCTTGGAGTGCGCGAGCAGGCGGTTGAGCGCGCCTTCGAGGTCGCGGCCGTTATGGGTGACGGTCTTGGCGATATAGGCCAGTACCGGCAACGGGACGTCGAAGGTCGGATGATGCGCGCGCGCGGCCTGCACGCGGGCTTTGAGGATTTCGAGGCGCAGTTCCTCACCGAGGCCGCCCATCTCGACGACGAGACCGCCGGCCAGCCGCGAGCGCACGCGCTCGTCGAGGCTTTCCAGTTCCGACGGCGGACGATCCGACGCGATCACGACCTGGCGGCCGGCATCGATCAGCGCATTGAGCGTGTGGCAGAACTCGGCCTGCGTCGACTTGCCCTGCAGGAACTGCAGGTCGTCGATCACCAGTACGCCGATGCCGCGCAGTGCTTCCTTGAAGGCGAGCGCGTTCTGCGCCCGCAGCGCGGCGACGAAGCCGTACATGAATTTCTCGGCGGTGAGGTAGAGCACCTTGCGCTCGCCCGAGGCGTTGCCGGCCCAGGTGATGGCCTGCAGCAGATGCGTCTTGCCGAGGCCGACGCCGGCATGGATGTAGAGGGGGTTGAACAGCACCGGATCGTTGCGGCGGCCGGCGGCCACCTGCTTGGCGGCCGCCTGCGCCAGCGTATTGGAACGGCCGACGACGAAGGAGTCGAAGGTGAGACGCGCGTCGAGCGGCGAACCGCCGAGCGCTTCATGCACCGCGGCGTCGCCCGCGGCGATCGGACGGCCCGCGACGGTGCCGTTCATGTGACGGCCATCGCCGTGGCCGTTCATGGCCGCCGGTTCCACCTTGGCCTTCGGCTGCACCGTATTCTTCAGCACGGCGGAGCGCACGATCAGCTCGATGCGGCCGACTTCATTGCGTTCGGCCTGCCAGCAGGTCAGCACCTTTTCGGCGTAGTGCGACTGAATCCAGCTCTTGAGAAAACGCGTCGGCACCGACAGGCGGACGCCGCCGTCATCGAGGCCTTCGAGGTCCATGCGCGCAAACCAGCTCGAGAAAACGTCGTCACCGACTTCCGAGCGCAGCCGCGTTTTCACCCTGAGCCAGCTCTCCTGATCATCGTTCGGCATTTTCTTGTTCTCTTTGGTTCGTCTTGATTGGTTGAACGGACAGCAGTTGCTCGGCCAGGCGGAAAGGCCGCCGACGCGCCGGAACGGAACGCAACAACTTTTCGCGAATGAATCTGCCGAAACGAAGAACGGCAGTGCGAGGCGGATTTCAGCTTGGAAGGTGCGCGCCTTTACCGAAAGGGCGGCGCATTGCCACGGGGGATGGCGTCGATATCGCGAGAGGCGTCGCACGGACCGGACTGGAACGGCACCGCGATGCGGGCGCGTGAACAGTGCTCCGGACCAGTGTTCGCCATTTCGATATCCCCCCTACTTACGGGCTGACGCCCGGGTTCACTTGTCGGCTCGGCTACAGCCGCCGTTGATCCCGGCGAGCCCAACCTAGTCCAACTTCAAAATCAGAGTCCAGTTCAGAAGCGCGCCAAGTTCGAGAGCAAGTCGAGTAACGTTCGAGTATCGAGTTCGAATTCAATCGGGCGAATGCAAGGCGGCTTTCACTTTGCAGTGCGATGCCAACTCGTTCGCTCGTCCTCGCTCTCTCTTGTCCGCTTCGCGCCCGGTCAGTCTTCTATGTCGATCAGTTGTCGGCTTCGTGCCGCCTCTCGGCGGCGCCAAGGCCAGGATCGTCATTGTCCGCTTCGGGTGAAGTCCGTTTCGGGCAATAGAAAGCCGTTCTCATCTGCCAATGAGCGCAGCGACGGTCCTTATGTCTGATCGCACACAGCGGAATGTCCGTGCGCCAATTCAAGATACACAACGATTTCCGCCGGGCAATTTCGATTTAACGTTTGGGTAGGACCTGCGGCGGGAGCGTGCTTTTCATGCAACGCAAATTTTTTACCGCCTCAACGGCAACACGTTGATGAGTCGTCAGGAATTGAGCGGCGCCGCAGTCTAAGGATCACGCGCCGGTGATTTAAAAAAATTAATCGCCGCCGCGACGGAAACGATTGGGCCGCAGGCATTTCCGGGGTGCTTCGCGAGTCGTTCCTGTAAGTCATTCAGGAAGCGAAAAGTTTTCTGGGCAAAATTGAAGGTAGCCCCCTTCAAGAAAGGGCGCGTGACTGTTGGATTGAAAGAGAATGACTTGCGTTCGGATCGCGAAAATGCTGGGCGCCCATAACTGCCTGACAAGCCAGTGACGGTTTGACGACGGCGCGCCTTCGCAGCGCACCTGCGTGGGCGCCGCGTGCGGGATTGTCATTGAATTTTAGAAAAGGCGCCAAACAATTTTGCCTACGCGAACAGCGGAGGTGTCTGGTGCAGGGCGGCCGCTTGGGTGCGGCGTCAAAATGCAAATCCGCCGAGCATGCTCGGCGGATTGTCAATTGAAGTCGCGGGTCTTACTTGCCGAGCTTGGCGATGCTGTGCGACAGGCGCGACACTTTGCGGCTGGCGGTGTTCTTGTGAACGGTGCCGCGCTGCGCCGCGCGCATGATCGCCGGCTCTGCAGCCTTGAAAGCTTCGGCGGCCGCGGCGCGGTCGCCGGAGGCGATCGCTTCTTCGACCTTGCGCACCGAGTTGCGCAGCGTGGTGCGGCGCGACTTGTTGATCGCGGTACGGCGCGCGATCTTGCGGGTCGCCTTGCGGGCGGATTTGGTATTGGCCATCTAGGTCTCGTTCGGTCTGACAGGCGACTGGTCGCATGCGGCCATCTTGATCCGCGGGCAGCAACCGGTCTGTCTAAGAATTAAGGGGGCCGGAAAACCGGCCCCAATTGGGCGTGGCTTATAGTTGGCCCGCGCCCGGGCGTCAACGCCCGAAGAGTCGGGGCGTTTCCGCCCGCTCAGGCGACTTTTTGGCCCCGAATGGCGTCGTAGCCGCCAATAATCGCGGTCCGATCGGCTGCAGATACCGCGGCGAAAGGCGGCCGGACGCGGGCGATCGCCGGGTCGTTATGGATGTGGCCGAGCAGCATCTTCACGCCGGGCACCAGCGGCCGCCCCTCGAACAGCTTGCGGATCGCCACGGCGGCGTCATGGGCGGCCGTGTCGCCGACCTTCCAGGCGCGCTGGCAGAGGTCGGCGTTGACGTTGGCGGTGGCCGAGATACAGCCCGCGAACTGGCCGCTGCGCGCCTCGATGAGGCAGGCCTCGGTCGAGGGGAAGGTCGCGAAGTCCTTGGCGATGGCTGCGACCGAACGGGCGTAAGCCATGTCGCCCGAGGAATCCTTGAGGCCGACAATGCGGCCGGGGAAGGTCTGGCGCAGCCGCTTGATCAGCTCGACATGCCACGGAATGCCGGAGAGCTGCGGGTAATGATAGAGATAGATAGGCAGCTTCTCGGCGGCCGTCGCTTCGGCGAGAGCTCCGATATAGGCGACAAGGCCGTCATCCGGCACACCCTTGTAGTAAAACGGCGGCAGCACCAGCGCACCGGCGAAGCCGAGTTCGGCGGCATGCCGCGTCAGCGCAATCGCGTCCGCCACGGACGCCGCGCCGGTACCGACCATCAGCCGCGACATCGGCAGGCCGTTGGTCTTGTAGGCGCTCATCACCGCCTTGCGCTCATCGACCGAGAACGACGTGGCTTCGCCGGTCGAGCCAAGCACGTTGAGGCCGTCGCAGCCATTGTCGAGCAGCCAGCGTGCCAGCTTCATGGCGCGCGGTATATCCGGCGCCAACTTGTCGTCGATCGGCGTGGCGATGGCGGCGATGACGCCGGCCAAAGTTTTCTCGGACATCGATATTGATCCTTAGCCGCTGATATTGAAGGCGGCGATGGCCGCCATGTTGACGATCTGGGTGTCCTTGGCGCCGAGCGGCACCAGTTGCACCGAACGGTCGAGGCCGACCAGCAGCGGACCGATCACGGTGGCGCCGCCGAGTTCCTGCAGCATCTTGGTCGAGATCGACGCCGAGTGGAACGCCGGCATCACCAGCACATTGGCCGGGCCCGACAGGCGGTTGAACGGATAGGCCACGGCGAGTTCCGGATTGAGCGCGACGTCGGCGGCCATGTCGCCTTCATACTCGAAATCGACGCGGCGCTGATCGAGGATCCGCACCGCATCGATGACTTTTTCGGAGCGCTCGCCGGCCGGATGGCCGAAGGTCGAGAACGCCAGCATGCCGACGCGCGGCACGTAACCCAGACGCTTGGCGACACCGGCGGCCTCGATGGCGATGTCGGCGAGTTCCTCGCCGCTCGGCAGTTCGGTGATTGCGGTGTCGGCGACCAGCACGGTGCGGCCGCGCGCCACCACCAGCGACAGGCCGATGACGCGGTGCCCGGGTTTGGGATCGATGACACGGCGCACGTCTTCCAGCGCCACCGAAAAATTGCGGGTGACGCCGGCAACCATGGCGTCGGCGTCGCCATTCGCCACCATCAGCGCGGCGAAGTGGTTGCGGTCGGTGTTCACCAGGCGCTGGCAGTCGCGCAGCAGGTAGCCGCGGCGCTGCAGGCGCTCGTAGAGATAGTTGAGATAGACGCCGTTGCGCTTCGACAGCGCGGCGTTGATCACCTCAATACCGTTACCGAGTTCGATGCCGGCTTCCTTCGCGGTTTCCTTGACGCGGTCCTCGCGGCCGACCAGCAGCGCGGTGCCGAGCCCCTGTGTGACGAAAGACGCGGCGGCGCGGATGACCTGCTCTTCCTCGCCCTCGGCGAAGACGACGCGCTGCGGCGAACGGCGCAGGCGCGCGTAGATTTGCTGCAGCGTGCCGGCGATCGGATCGCGGCGGGCGCTGAGCTGGTGCTTGTAGGCCTCCATGTCCTCGATCGGCTTGCGCGCGACGCCGGTCTCCATCGCCGCCTTGGCCACCGCCGGCGGTACATAGGACATCAGGCGCGGATCGAACGGCGTCGGGATGATGTATTCCGGGCCAAACTTGAGGCGGCCGCCATAGGTGGCCGCGACTTCGTCCGGCACGTCCTCGCGCGCGAGCTGGGCGAGCGCCTTCGCCGCGGCGATCTTCATTTCCATGTTGATGGTCGAGGCGCGCACGTCGAGCGCGCCGCGGAAGATGAAGGGGAAGCCGAGCACGTTGTTGATCTGGTTCGGATAGTCCGAGCGGCCGGTCGCCATGATGGCATCGTCACGCACCTCGGCGACTTCCTCGGCGGTGATTTCCGGGTCCGGATTGGCCATGGCGAAGATGATCGGCTTGGCCGCCATCGACTTGACCATCTCCTTGGTCACCGCGCCCTTGGCCGACAGGCCGAAGAACACGTCGGCGCCCTTCAGCGCGTCCTCGAGCGAGCGCGCCTTGGTCTCGACGGCGTAACCCGACTTCCACTGGTTCATGCCGTCGGTACGGCCTTTGTAGATCACGCCCTTGGTGTCGCAGAGGATGAGGTTGTTGGGCGGGAAGCCCATGGCGCGCAGGAGCTCGAGGCAGGCGATGCCGGCGGCGCCGGCGCCGTTGCAGACGAGCTTGGTGTTCTTGATATCGCGGCCGGTCATTTCCAGCGCGTTGATGAGACCGGCGGCGGAGATGATCGCGGTGCCGTGCTGGTCGTCATGGAACACCGGGATGTCCATGACCTCGCGCAGCTTCTGCTCGATGATGAAGCACTCGGGCGCCTTGATGTCCTCGAGATTGATACCGCCCCAGCCGGCGCCGAGATATTTGACGCAGTTGATGAAGGCTTCCGGATCCTCGGTCGAGACTTCCAGATCGATGGAGTCGATGTCGGCGAACCGCTTGAACAGCACCGCCTTGCCTTCCATCACGGGCTTCGCCGCCAGCGCGCCGCGGTTGCCGAGGCCGAGAATGGCTGTGCCGTTGGTGATGACGGCAACGAAATTGCCCTTGGTGGTGAGTTCGTAGGCTTTGGCCGGATCGTCCGCGATCGCCAGCACGGGCACCGCGACGCCGGGCGAATAGGCCAGCGACAAATCGCGCTGGGTCGCCATCGGCTTGGTGGCGATGACCTCCAGTTTGCCGGGCCGGCCGGTCGAGTGGAAATTCAGGGCTTCCTGGTCGGTGAAGGTCGGGCGCGGGCGTTTGGCCATTTTCACTCCATGGGACGGTCAGCTTTTCTTTCCCCGGAGACGTCCGCGGCCAAGCTGTTCCTTCAACCTCTACCGGAAGGCGTGGGCGGAACTCAAGGCAAGGCGCCTATCCCGAGTTGTGGGGGCCCGCCGGTAGCCGATTGGCGCCTTTGGGCAGGGTTGAAGGACGGCCCGCCGCAGGCTACTGAGCGGAAATCCGCCGCTTTTGCCCCCGACGTTGGACCCATGATCCGCTTTTTGCTGCGTGCGCTCGGTTTGTTCGGCCTGGCCGCCGCCTTCGTTCTGGTCATTTACGACGGCACCAAGTCGATCGCCGGGAACAAGCTGTTCCTGACCAGCGTCGGCGACCTCTGGACCCTGCTCAATCCCAAGAGCCTGGCGGCGATCAAACCGCTGGTGTCGCCTTATGCCAGCGGCATGCTGTGGGACCCCGTGACGGTGACGTTCCTGTCCTGGCCGGCCTGGGCCGTGCTTGGCGTCGTCGCCATCATCTTCTTGCTGCTCGGCCGTCCGCGGCGGCCGCTGATCGGCTACGCGCGCTGACGGGTCTCGCGCCCGCGCATCACGGCGTCCTGGCTCAGTCGTGATCGGACTGCCGTACCGGAACTCCCCGCGAGTGCTTATATTGGGCGCAAGAAATTGCGGGAGAACCAAGCCATGTTCGGATTCAAGAAAGTTTCCATGCCGACCAGGGATGAGGCGCTGCCGGGCCGCGCCAGCGAGATCCCCACGGCGGATGAGCATTTCGTCAATCACCACGCGCTGAAAGGGCCGTATCCGGCGGGCAGCGAGAAAGCCTTGTTCGGGCTCGGCTGCTTCTGGGGCGCGGAGCGCAAGTTCTGGCAGCTCGGCGACGGCGTCTATGTCACCGCGGTCGGCTATGCCGGCGGCGTGACGCCGAACCCGACTTATGAAGAGGTCTGTTGCGGCCGCACCGGGCATAACGAGGTCGTGCTGGTGGTCTATGACCCCAAGAAGGTGAGCTACGACACGCTGCTCAAGACCTTCTGGGAAAGCCATGACCCGACGCAGGGCATGCGTCAGGGCAACGATATCGGTACGCAGTATCGCTCCGGCATTTACACTTTCTCGCCGGAGCAGAAGGCGGCCGCCGAAACGTCCAAGGCGATATACGAGCAGGCGTTGAAGAAGCAGGGCTACCGGCCGATCACGACCGAGATCGTCGATGCCCCGCCGTTCTACTTCGCCGAGGACTATCACCAGCAGTATCTGGCCAAAAACCCCTATGGCTACTGCGGTCTCGGCGGCACCGGCGTGTCCTGTCCGATCGGCACCGGGGTCAAGGCCGCGGCTGGCGCGACCGCGTAAACCAGCGTCATTCCGGGACGTCCGGCAGGCCCGAAGGGCAGGCCGGACGGGCCCGGAATCCATACCCCCGGCGCTGGGGTCATGGATTCCGGGCTCGCTCGCCAAAGCGCGTCGAAGACGCGCGTGAACGCGCTGATGCTGGCTCGCGCCCCGGAATGACGAAGCAGTCAGACTTTCTTAACCATATAAAGCGTTAATCGGGCTCCAATTTCGGTCTGTGGCCCGGATTCGCTTTGATGCGGAATTCCCGATTTTTACTGGTGCTGATGCTCGCGCTCGCGGCCGCCGGCTGCGCGCGCAAGACCGCCCAGACATATTACATCATCGATCCGCAGACCGGGCAGCCGGTGCCGGTGATCACCCAGCACCAGCAGATGGCGCAGGCTCAGGCGCCGCAAGGCTACGGCCAGCCGGCCTATCCGCAGCCTTACGGAGCGCCAATGGCGCAGGCGCCGCTGCCGTCGCGCACGCTGTATTCGAGTTCGCCGGCCTATGCGCAGCAGGCTTACGCCGCCCAGCAGCCGGTCTATGCGCCCGCGCCCTACGCCCAGCCGCAGGCCGCACAGGCATATGCGGCGCCGGTCCCGCAGGCCGCGCCGTCGCGCAGCGCTTCGACCGGTCGCGGGTTGTTCAGTTCGCGCGGCCGCGGCCGCGCTCAAGCTTATGCACCGCCGCAGCCCGCGGTGCAGCAGCCCTACGTCGCGCAATATGTGCCGCCCGCAGCAGCGGCGGCGCAGGCTTCCGCGCCGCGCGGCGGGCCCTACGTGCCGGCGCCGAATTACGGGTATGCCGCGGTGTCACCCACGGCGCCCGCCTATACACTCGACTCCGGCGACAAGCTGCGCGTCGTCGTGTTCGGCCAGGACGGCATCACCAACAGCTACACCGTAGACGCCGGCGGCAACGTCAATCTGCCGCTGATCGGCACCGTGCCGGCGCGCGGCACCACTACGCAGCAACTTGCCAAGTCGATCGCGGACCGCCTGCGCCAGGGCTATGTGCGCGAGCCGCATGTCACGGTCGAGGTCGAGACCTACCGGCCGTTCTTCATTCTCGGCGAGGTCACGACGCCCGGGCAGTATCCTTACGTCGCCAACATGACGGTCGAGACCGCGGTCGCGATTGCCGGCGGCTTTAGCGCCCGCGCCTCGAAGAAGACCGTCGAGCTGACGCGCAATTCGACGACGCAGCGCATGCGCGGCGACGTGCCGCTGAGCTATCCGCTGCAGCCGGGCGACACCATCGTCGTCAAGGAACGCTGGTTCTAGGCCGACGCTTCGGCGGCGGCCGAACCATGCGATGCGCGCATGCGCTAGAATGGCGCCATGACCGACGCCACGAGCGCTGCCAAGCCGCATCTTCCCGTCGAACTCGCGCTGCTCGTCGCGCTCGCCACCGTGTGGGGCGCCTCCTACACTTTCATCAAAGTCGGCGTCGCCTCCATCCCGCCGGTCACGTTGATCGCGGCGCGCACCTTGATCGCCGGGCTCATTCTCCTGGCGGTGATCCGCTGGCGCGGCCTCGTCCTGCCGCGCGATGCGCGGACCTGGCGGCGGTTCATGGTTCAGGCCTGCCTCAACAGCGCCATCCCGTTCACCTTGATCGCCTGGGCGGAGCGCAGCATCGACGCCGGGCTCGCCGTCATTCTCAATTCGACGTCGCCGATCTTCACCTTCCTCATCACCGCCGCGGTCACGCGCCATGAATCGCTGACCGGGCGCAAGCTGATCGGCATCGCCGCGGGCCTCACCGGCACCTGCCTGATCGTCGGTGTCGAAGCGCTCGGTGGTCTCGGCCGCGACCTCATTGCGCAACTCGCGGTCATCGCCGCGACGGTGTGTTACGCCGGCGCGGCCATCTTCGGCCGCCGCTTCAAGGGGCTCGATCCGATCATGCCGGCGGCCGGGTCGCTGATCTGCGGCGCCGTCATTCTGGTGCCGGCGAGCCTGCTCATCGACCGGCCGTGGACGCTGGCGCCCTCGGCGGCATCGCTGCAGGCGCTGCTCGGCCTGTCGGTGATCTCGACGGCGCTCGCCTTCACCATCTATTTCCGTCTTCTGGAAACTTTGGGCTCGGTCGGCACCACGGCGCAGGCTTATCTGCGCGTGCCGATCGGCGTTGTGATCGGCGTCGTCTTCCTCGGCGAACAGCCGACCTCGACGGCGTGGATCGGCCTTATCTGCGTCATCGTCGGCGTCGCGGCGATGAGCATTCCGCCGCGACATCGGGCCGATATTGCGCGGTAGGAATCAGGCGCGCCATTACGCCAGATGCTTGGCGAAGAATTCGTAGGTGCGCTTCCAGGCGAGGTCGGACGCTTCCTTGCGGAACGAGGCCCGTTCGTCGCAGGCAAAGCCGTGCGGCGCGCCGGGATAGGTGTAGATCTCGGCCGGCCGCTGCTTCTGCTTGATCTCCTCGACCACGGTCATCGGGATGCCCTGGTCGTCTTCGCCGAAATGCATCTGCATCGGGCATTTCGGCTTCTCGTCGGCAAACTTGGCGATGGCGCCGCCGTAGAACGACACGCCGGCGGCGAAGCCGGGAATGCGGCAGGCGGCGAGGAACGAAGCGGTGCCGCCCATGCAGAAGCCGATGACGCCGAGCGACCCGACGCTGCGGATATTGGCCTGCGCCGCCGCCATGTCGAGGACCATGTGGTCCCAGTTGATGTTGCCGAGATAGCTGCGCGCATGCGCGACCTCGTCGGGCGTGTAGCCGCATTCGAAGTCGCGCACGAAGCGGTCGAACACCGCCGGCGCGATGGCGGTGTAGCCATTGGCGGCGAGACGGTCGCAGACCTCGCGGATGTGATGATTGACGCCGAAGATTTCCTGAATGACGACGACGCCGCCTTTCGGCTTGTCCGCGGCATCGGCGCGATAGGCTCCGAGGGTATGCTTGTCGCTGGTCGTCAGTGTCACCTTCGTGCCCATGGCAGCGTTCCTCCGAACCGAATTATGCCGATGTCGTTGCGGCTTTCTAGCACGCGGCTTGTGCCGCGTCATTCCGGGTCACGTCTGCACAGCGTAACGATCAGATAAACAAACCGGCCAGCAACTCGTATGAATGTTTGCGTGCCTCGTGGTCGTAAATCATGGTCGTGACCATGACTTCGTCGGCCTGCGTCGCCGCGATCAGCGCGTCGAGCCTGGCCTTCACCGTCGTGGGCGAGCCCACCGACAGCTTGACGCGGTTCTGCGCGACGCGGGCGCGCTCGGCCGGCGAATACGGATAGGCCAAGGCCTCTTCCGGCGATGCCAGCGGCAGGAACTCGCCCTTGTTGCGGCGGGTGAGATTGAGATCGACGGTCGAGGCGAGACGATCGGCCTCCGCGTCGGTGTCGGCGCAAACGACGTGAGTGCCGAGAATGGCGTAAGGCTTGTCGTGCGAGACCGACGGTTTGAAGTTCTCCCGATAGATGCGCATCGCTTCCTCGGCCGGGAAGGTGGCGAAGTGATGCGCGAAGGCGAACGCCGCGCCGATCTGGCCGGCGAGCTGGGCGCTGTAATCGGACGAGCCGAGCAGGAAGATCGGCGGCAGCTTCACCTCCGCCGGCATGGCATGGACCTTGCTGAACGGGTGGTCTTGCGGAAACTGCCGCGTCTCCAGCGCCATCAGTTCGGAGAAACGGTCGAGGAAATCGTCTTCCTCGCTGATGTTCTGGCGCCGCCGCAGCATATAGGACGTCACCTGGTCGGTGCCGGGCGCGCGGCCAAGGCCGAGGTCGATGCGGTCCGGAAACAGCGCCTCGAGAACCTTGAAGCGCTCGGCCACGGTCAGTGGCGCGTGATTGGGCAGCATGACGCCGCCGGAACCGACGCGGATGCGCGGCGTCACCGCGGCGATTTGCCCGATCATGATGTCCGGCGCCGACGAGGCGATCATCGCCATGTTGTGATGCTCGGCCACCCAGTAGCGCGTGTAGCCGAGCCGGTCGGCAAGCTTTGCCAGATCCAGCGAGTTGCGCAGCGCCTGGGCGCCGCTGGAGCCGGCCGAAACCGGAGACAGATCAAGGACGGAAAGTGCGGTCATGGCTGCTAGTTAGTCGCTCCGGCGGCGCTTGACCATGCCCCTTCGGCGTTTGCATGGCCCCCTGTCATTTGCGCTTCACTCCGCCATTCCGCTCGCTATCATGATGCCTATATTGCACGAAGACAGAGGGAATTTGCCGATGGCTTCGCTGGCTGAATGGAAAGTACCTGCAACCGCGCAACCGCGGCCGGAGGACTATTCTTACGATCTCGACCGGGCTTTGACGTCGATCGTCGGCCTGCATTCGATCGTGCCCAGCGACGCCTTCACCGCCGATACCCTCGGCATCGAACGCGCCGGCAACGGCGTGCTGATCGGCGACGGGCTGGTGCTGACGGTCGGCTATCTGATCACCGAAGCGGAATCGATCTGGCTGCATCTGTCGGACGGCCGCGTCATGCAGGGTCATGCCCTCGGCGCCGATCAGGAAACCGGCTTCGGTTTGGTCCAGGTGCTCGGGCGGCCGGGCCTGCCGGCGCTCGAACTTGGCTCGTCGCGTGATGTCGACATCGGCGACGGTGTCGTCATCGGCGGCGCCGGCGGCCGCACGCATTCAGTGGCGGGCCGTGTCGCCGCCCGGCAGGAATTCGCCGGCTATTGGGAATACCTGCTCGACAACGCCATCTTCACTTATCCGGCGCACCCGCACTGGGGCGGCACCGGACTGATTTCGTCGCGCGGCGAACTGGTTGGCCTCGGCTCGCTGCAGATCGAGCGCGCCGCCGACGGCGAAGATTCGCGCAGCGAACATCTCAACATGATGATCCCGACCGATCTGCTGAAGCCGATCCTCGACGACCTCACCAAATTCGGCCGCGTCAACCGGCCGGTGCGGCCGTGGCTCGGCATCTTCACCACCGAGATCGAGGATCGCCTGATTGCGGTCGGCGTCGCCAGCAAGGGACCGGCGGCGCGCGCCGAGATCAAAACCGGCGACATGATCGTCGCCGTCGCCGGACAGAAGGTCGCGACCTTGGCCGATCTCTACCGCGCCATCTGGGCACTCGGCACCGCCGGTGTCGAAGTGCCGCTGACCTTGCATCGCGACGGCGTCACCTTCGACGTGCGCGTCAACTCTTCGGACCGCAGCAAGTTTCTCAAAGGCCCGCAGATGCATTGACATGGGTGAGCGCGTTTGCGTTGCCCGTTCGTCCCCGCGAAAGCGGGGACCCAGTTCGGTCACATCGACTTTCCGGCTTTCTGGATTCCCGCTTTCGCGGGGATGAGCGGAGTCCGTGACTCACCCCACCTTTATCTCATCCACCTTGTTCGGATAAAACGCGAGATGATCCTTGATCTCGGCAACCGCCGGGAACGGCGTCTCGTAGCTCCACACCGCGTTGTCGGCGGTGCGGCCGCCGCCTGAAATCGTGAAGTAGCTGGCGTCGCCCTTGTAGGGGCAATGCGTGCCATGAGCGGTGCGCGTCAGCAGGGCCATGTCGGCGTCGGCGCGCGGGACATAGTAAACAACGGGATAACTGGCTTCTTTAAGCGCCAGGGCCCGCGTCGTGTCGGCGACGGTCTTGCCGGCGAATTGCACGCGCACGCGCTTTCCTTCGCGCGAGATGGTGATCGGATGGTCCGGTCCGGGCTGTTTCATAACGTCAATTCCTGTCGTTCGGATGGCTCGATCGGCAAGCTATCGATTTGGTAAGCTAAACGATGTGTTGCCAGTCCCGCGTCAGGCGAATTACGACAAATTGAACGATAAGCCTTAGCGAAATGACAGAGTTTTGCCGGTAGCGTCGCCCCCATTGGGAAGGGTCAGGCGCGTCCATGAACAAAAGTCCGCTCGAGTCGATGATCCAGGGGCTGAACATCCTGGTCGTGGATGGCAATGCCTACATGCGCAAGGTTACGCGCATGATGCTGATCAATCTCGGCGCCAAGTCGGTCATGGAAGCCGCCGACGGTCTGGCGGCGCTCGAGCAGATCCGCAACTGCGATCCCGACGTCATGCTGCTCGACTGGGACATGCCGCTGCTCAACGGCATGGAAGTCGTGCGCATCGTCCGCTCGCCCGGCGTGTTTCCGCGGCCCAATTTGCCCATCATCATGCTGACCAACCAGGGCCATCGTTCGGCGGTGGTGCAGGCGCTGCACGCCGGCGTCAACGAATTTCTGGTCAAGCCGACCTCGGCCAAGGCGCTGCACGATCGCCTGAGTTCGATCGTCGCCAATCCGCGGCCGATGGTGCAGCTCGGCGACGCCTATGTGCCGCAGCCGCGCAAGATGGCGACCGGGCTCGAGCTCGACCCGCCCTCGGAGCCCTGGCGCGTCTGATCCCGCCGCACGCTGACGGCCGCTCTCTGTTGTGACATAACCCGTCGCAACAGGAGATTCCCCGTCATGCTCGGCAGCGCTTCATCGTCCACCGTCATCGATTCCATTCTGTTTCGCGACGCCTTCGGCACGGCGGCGATGCGCGAGGTGTTTTGCGACCGCGCGCTGATCGACCGCTATGTCGAGGTCGAGGTCGCGCTCGCCAGGGCCGAGGCCAGGGTCGGCGTCATTCCGCCGGACGCCGCCGCCGCGATCGCCGCCAAGGCCGACGCCTCGAAGTTCGATTTCGACAAGCTGCGCGAGGAGACCGATCTCGTCGGCTATCCGATCCTGCCGGTGGTGCATCAGCTGGTGAAGCAGTGCGGCGAGGCCGGGCGCTACGTGCACTGGGGCGCGACCACGCAGGACATCATGGACACGGCGGTGGTGCTGCAGATCCGCGCCGCCCTCGATCTCATCGGCGCCGACATCGCTGCGCTGCGCGGCATCCTCGCCGATCTCGCGAAAAAGCACCGCGACACCGCGATGGCCGGCCGCACCCATCTGCAGCAGGCGCTGCCGGTGACCTTCGGCTACAAGGTCGCGATCTGGCTCGCCATGTTCGACCGCCATGCCGCGCGTCTCGAGGAGCTGAAGCCCCGCGTCCTGGTCGGGCAATTCGCCGGCGCCGCCGGCACGCTCGCCTCGCTCGGCGACAAGGGCTTCGCCGTGCAGGAGGCGCTGTGCGCGGAATTGAAGCTCGGCGTGCCGGTCTCGACCTGGCACGTGGCGCGCGACGGCTTCGCCGAGGCGATCAACTTCCTGGCGCTGGTCACCGGCTCGCTCGGCAAGATCGCGCTCGACATCATGATCATGGCCTCGACCGAATTCGCCGAAGTATACGAACCTTTTGTCAAGGGCCGCGGCGCGTCCTCGACCATGCCGCAGAAGCGCAATCCGATCTCGTCGGAATTGATGCTCGCCGCGTCGAAGGCAGTGCGCCAGCACGCCGGCCTGATGCTTGACGCCATGGTGCAGGACTTCGAACGCGCCACCGGGCCGTGGCACGCCGAATGGATCGCGATTCCGGAGAGCTTCGTGCTCACCGCCGGCGCGCTGCATCAGGCGCGGTTCGCGCTCGGCGGCCTGATCGTCGACGACAAGCGCATGACGCAGAACCTCGCCATGTCGAACGGCCTCATTGTCGCCGAAGCGGTGATGATGCAGATGGCGCCGCATATCGGCCGCCAGCAGGCGCATGACATCGTCTATGCCGCCTGCCGCGTCGTCAACGAGCAGGGCGGCACGCTCGCTGCGGTGCTCGCCGCCGATCCGGAAGTGACCAGGCACTTCGACAAGGCGGCGATCACGCGCATGACCGATCCGGCCAATTACAGCGGTCTGGCGCCGCAGATGGTCGATCGGGTGATCGGCAGCGTGAAGCGCTAACTAGACCGCCGGGAAATCGTAGAGCCGCGCCGGGTTGTCGACCAGGATGGCCTGGCGTTTCGCAGTGTCGCGCGTCCAGTCCAGGAACACGTCGCGCAAGCGCGCGGCGTCCGGCACCGGGCCTTCCGGCCGCGGATGCGGCCAATCGGTGCCCCAGACCAGGTTGGCCGGATTGGCCGCGACCAGCGCGTCGTGAAACGGCTTGGCTTGCAGATAATCCGGCGGCGTGGCGCCGAGCCGGTAGGTGCCCGACAGCTTCGACCACAGCCGGCCTTCACCGACGCCGCGCACCAGCGCCTGGAAGCCGGGATTGTGCGTGCCGTGACGATGCTCGAGTCGGCCCATGTGATCGACCACCACCGGCATCGGGATGCGTTCGAGCGCCGGCATCATGTCCGGCAGATCGCGGGTGTCGATCCAGAGCTGCACATGCCAGCCGAGATCGGCCATGGTCTTGTAGAACGGCTCGATGTCTTTCAGGCCGACGCCGTTCTGGTAATAGGGCTTGCCGTCGCGGCGGAATTCATTGGCGCGCAAGCCGCGCACGCCGGCGGTGTGCCATTCCTTGAGGATGTTCGCGTTCAGTTCGGCGCCGCCGACGGCGACGCCGCGCAAGCGCTGCGGCTCGCGCGTCAGCGCGTCGAGCATCGCCGCATTGTCGCGGCCATAGGCCGAGGGCTGCACCAATACGCCGCGGTCGAAGCCGAGACGGTCGAGCATCGCCAGATAAGCTTCGAGTGGCGCGTCGTCCGGCGTGTAGCTGCGCGGTTCCGCATAGGGGAACCGCGCCGCCGGGCCGAAAACGTGACAATGGCAATCGCAGGCGCCTGCCGGCAGGACGCCGCTCATTGCGGCTTGATGCCGGCGAGGTCCGCCGCCTTCTTCATGTTGGCGGCATCGGTCTTGAGGAAGGCGGTGAAGCCCGCCGCGGTCATCTGCTCGGGCGTCGCGATCTCGGCGCCGAGTTCCTCGAGCCGCGTCACCGCCGGGCTGCCGGGCTTGAGGCCGTCGGCGATCGCCTTCTGCAGTTGCGCGAGCACCGCGGGCGGCGTCTTCGCCGGCGCGACGATCCCGATATAGCTGCCGGCGGTGAAATCCTTGACGCCACCGTCGATGAAGGTCGGGATGTCCGGCGCCAGCTTGGAGCGATGAGTGAGCGCGACGCCGACGATGTGCGCCTTGCCGCCCTTGTGCATCTGCAGCGCGGTGGAGAATTCCGTCATCGCGCCGCTGATCGTGCCGGCCATCAGGTCGGGCATCAGCGCGCCGCCGCCGCGATATGGCACATGCGTGATGTTGGCGCCGGTCGCCGCCTTCAGGCGTTCCAGCGTCATGTGCGTGGCCGAGCCGACGCCGCTGGTGCCGATGGTCATCGGCGTCTTCTTCGACGCCGCGACGAAATCCTGGATGTTCTTGGCTGCGATGCTGTTGGTCAGGATCAGCGCGTGCGGCACGTAGCTGGTCAGCGCCACCGGCGCGAAATCCTTCTGCGGATCGTAGCCGAGATTGGTGTGCATCAGCGGATTGATGGTCATCGGCCCGTTCGAGGCGACCAGCAGCGTGTAGCCGTCGGGGTCGGCCTTGGCGACGGCCTGTGCGCCGACGCCGCCGCCGGCGCCGCCGCGGTTTTCGACCACCACGGTCTGCTTGAGGTTCTTGCCCATGAGATCGCCGACCAGACGGCCGACGATGTCGGCATTACCGCCGGCGGCGAATGGTACGATGAGGTGGATGGCGCGGTCGGGATAAGCGGCGAAGGCCGAACGCGGCAGCAGGCCGATGAGCGGTGTCGCGCCCAGCGCGGTGATGAGTGCGCGGCGATTGATGGCCATGGTGTCTTCCTCCCTCGATGTTGTTTCTTGCTTTGAGGCCGGCATTCGTTGCCGATTCTCGCCCGGAACCGGGCAGCTCGCGTCAGCTTACGGAAGCCTTCCCTATTGTCCTAATTGATAATAATAATTTGCGGCATTCACCGGGCAAATGCCGAGGCCGCCGGCCATGAACCTCAGCAATCTCGACTTCAACCTGCTCAAGGTGCTCGATGCCCTTGTCACCGAGCGCAATGTCACGCGCGCCGGCCGCCGTCTCGGCCGCTCCCAGCCGGCGGTGAGCAACGCCTTGCAGCGCTTGCGGGTTCTGCTCGGCGACGATCTTTTGGTGCGCGGCCCGAACGGGTTCGTGCTGACGCCGCGCGCCGAGGCGATCCGGGTTCCTTTGCGCGAGTCGATGTCCCTGATCGAAAGCTGTCTGGCGCAGGAACCGCAGTTCGATCCCTCGACGGCGGTCACGGTCTTTCGCCTCACCATGCCGGACCGCCTGAGCATCGCCGTGCTGCCCAGGCTGTTCGCCCGCATTCAGCGCGTCGCGCCGAACATGCCGCTGCAGGTGCAGACCGCCGACCGCAATACCGCGCTCGACCTGCTCGAAGACGACCGCGCCGATCTGGCGCTCGGCACCTTCGACGAAATGCCGCAGCATTTGCGCACCGAATTCCTGCTCGAGGATCATCTGTTCTGCGTGTTCCGCCGCGATCATCCGATCGCCCGGCGCGGCGCCCGCTTCGATATCGACGCCGTGCTGTCCTATCCGCACCTCATCGTCAGCGCGACCGGCCAGCGCACCGCGATCTTCGACGACCTGCTGCGCGATCGCGGTCTCGATCGCCGCGCGCTGGTGACGGTGAACAATTTCACCGCCGTGCCGCAACTGCTCAAGTCGACCGACATGATCGGCGTTTTCACCAAGCTGGCGGCCGACGTGTTTCAGAAGAGCGACGGCCTGGCCAAGCGGCCGGTGCCGATCGATGTCGGCGGCATCGCCACCACCATGGTCTGGCAAAACCGCAACGACCGCGACCGCAAGCACATCTGGCTGCGCGAGCAGGTCAAGACGGTGTACGGCGCGCTGTGACGCTGCTTCAGGCGGCGTGCACCTTGGCGAGGAAATCGAGCGTGCGGCGGCGCGCCAGCGTGGCGGCGTCGGCGACATAAGCCGGACGCACTTCGTTGGCGAAGGCATGGCCCGCTTCGTAGATGTGGCTTTCCGCCGTCGGGAAAGCCTTCAGCACCTGGTCGATGATTTCCGGCGTCGCGTTGGGGTCGGTCCGCGCGAAGTGGAACAGCAGCGGGCACTTCGGTTTGGCGTCGAGATAGGTCGGCAGCCGCGTGCCGTAGAAGGCGATGGCGCCGCGCAGGTTCACCTCGGCCGCGGCGCGGACGATGACGCCGCCGCCCCAGCAGAAACCGAGCACCGAGACGCCGTGCGGATTGTTCACGCAGGCCGCGGCGGCGGCGATGTCGAGGATCACCTTGTCGAGCGCGAGATTGTAGGCCATGTCGCGGCCGCGATCCGGTTCGTTGAACGGCACCACGGTGCCCGGCGCGATGCGGTCATAGAGGCAGGGGCAGATCGTGTCGTAGCCGTCCTGCGCATAGGCGCGCACCACTCCTTTGAGCTGGTCGGTCAGGCCGAAGATTTCCTGCAGGATGATCAGGCCGCCGCGCACGGCGCCAGCCGGCTTGGCGCGAAAGCCCTGCAGCTTGAAGCCGTCGGCGGCGGTCAGCGTTTCGGTCGACTCGGTGATGCTCTGGCTCATCGCTTGCTCCTGCTGCCGTCGGCTGTTGTCCGGGCGAAGCGGACCTTACGGAGGCCGCGGCCCGCGACAAAATCCATATTCGGTATGTGGTCCATGCGCGCGATGAATAGCGGCGCTGGCGCGCCGCGCCGGTTCCACCTAAAGTCGCGGCCAACAAAGCGCCGCAAGACAGTCTAAGAGACAGGGAGCGATCATGCCCAACCACACGATGCGATTGCCGGAGCACGGCACATTTATCGGCCGTGCCCATTCGCCCGGCACCGCGCATCCGCTGGTCGTCACCGTGCGCGACGGCACCATCGTCGACATCACCTCGGCGCATGCGCCGACGGTGCGCGACATCTGCGAGATGGAGGATCCGGCCGGCTATGTCCGCGCCGCCAGGGGCAAGCCGCTCGGCGCCGTCGATGCGATCACGGCGGCGAGCCTGGCCCGCGCATCCGAACTGGCGGTGCGCATGCTGTCGCCGGTCGACCTGCACGCGGTGAAGGCCGCCGGAGTCACTTTCGTCGTCAGCCTGCTCGAACGCGTCATCGAGGAACAGGCGCGCGGCTCCGCCGACAAGGCCGAGGCGATCCGCGCCGACATCCACGGCCTGATCGGCGAGGACCTGTCGAAGCTCAAGCCGGGTTCGCCCGAAGCCATGGCGATCAAGGCAAAATTGATCGCCCGCGGCGCCTGGTCGCAATATCTCGAGGTCGGCATCGGGCCGGACGCGGAGGTGTTCACCAAGTGCCAGCCGATGTCGTCGGTCGGTTTCGGCGCCGATGTCGGCCTGCTCGAGGCTTCGACCTGGAACAATCCGGAGCCGGAAGTCGCGGTGGTTGCCGCCAGCACCGGCCGCATCGTCGGCGCGACGCTCGGCAACGACGTCAATCTGCGCGACATGGAAGGCCGCTCGGCGCTGCTGCTCGGCAAGACCAAGGACAACAACGCCTCGGCTTCGCTCGGGCCGTTCATCCGCCTGTTCGACGACACCTTCTCGATCGCCGACGTGAAGAAGGCGATGGTGCATCTGACGGTCGAAGGGCCGGACGGTTTCTTCCTCGAAGGCTCGAGCTCGATGGCCGAGATCAGCCGCTCGCCGGAAGAGCTGGTAGCGGCGGCGATGGGCCCGCATCACCAGTATCCCGACGGCATCGTGCTTTATCTCGGCACCATGTTCGTGCCGTCGAAGGATCGCGGCGAAGCCGGCAAGGGCTTCACCCACAAGATCGGCGACATGGTGACGATCTCGTCTTCGAAGCTCGGCGCGCTGGTCAACCGCGTGAAGTATGCGCCGGATTGTCCGCCCTGGACCTACGGCGCGCGGGCGCTGATGCGCGATCTGGCGGCGGCGAAGCTGATCTGACAAGAGGTCGCTCATGACGACGGCCGATCGAACGGATGGCAGCGTGATTTCGGTCGCCAGCAACAGCGGCTTTGCCGCGACGCTGGACAAGCTCGTCGCGCTGATCGAGGCGAATGGCCTGCGCGTGTTTGCCCGCATCGATCACGCGGCCAATGCCACCGAAGTCGGCATGACGCTGCGCCCGACGACGCTCGTCATTTTCGGCAATCCGAAGGGCGGCACGCCGCTGATGCAGGACCGCCAGACGGCGGGGCTGGATCTGCCGCTGCGGATCCTGGTCTGGCAGGATGAAGTTGCGAAAGTCTGGCTGACGTGGGGCGATCCGCAAGAGCTGATCGCGCGGCATCACCTGAGCGATGCAAGCGCGAGCGTCCTCGACACGATCGCTAAAGGCGTCATCAAGCTGGCGCAGGCGGCGGCGCAATAGATCGCCCTAACGCGCCGACAGATAGGTGTCGGCGGCGACGGTCGCGGCGGCGAAGTCCATGACAACGCGCACCGCCGGGCTCTTGCGCAAATCGCGGTGCACGGCCAGCCAGATCTCGCGCCGGAATGGCGCCGAGTCCCTGGCGACGCGCACGAGATCGGGCTCGCGATCGCCGAGGAAGCACGGCAGACCGGCGACGCCCGCGCCGGCGCGCACGGCAATCAGATGTTCGCTGATATGATTGAGTTCGCAGGCCACGGGCCGTTTGCCGGCAATGTCCATCAGCCAGCGCTGCTGCGGCATGTCGGCATAGCTTTGATCGAAGGCGATGAATTCCCATCGGCCCGGCGTGTCCAACTGCGCGTAGGCGCGATGCGCATAAAGTGCGAAATGCATGATGCCGATCCGGCGCGCGACACTGCTCGCCTCCTTCGGCCGCACCAGGCGCACGGCGACGTCGGCCTCGCGCCGGCTCAGCGACACCTGGCGGCCCTCCGCCGGCAGTGACAGGCGGATGTCCGGATAATCGGCGCGGAAGCGGGCAAGGCGCGCGGCGAACAGATTCGTCACCAGCACCGGCGACGCGCTGAGCGTGACCCGGCCGCTGAGCGGCGCCTGCCCTGCCTTGGCGAGACGGCCGATGCCGTCGGCGCCGGCTTCCATGGCGCTGGCGCGGTCGAACACCTGTTGCCCGATGGGCGTCAGCCGGCAGGCGCGCGGCAGGCGGTCGACCAGCCGGACGCCAAGGGCGGCTTCCAGTGCCGCGAGCCGTCGGCTGACCGTGGCGTGATCGACCTTCAGCGCGCGTGCCGCACCCGAAAGCGTGCCGCTGCGGCCGACCGCGATGAAGTGGCGAATGTCTTCCCAGTCGGTCATCGGTGCGAAATCTCCAGGATGGTCGGCGATTATAGGCATTTTCGCGCAGAGCGCCGCGCCTCATCTGTGCGGGCAGCACAATGGAGAATGAACGCCATGCCAAAGCAAAAGCGTCTGGGTGTCGGCATTGTCGGTGTGGAACCCGGGCGGAGCTGGGCCGCGCGCGGCCACATTCCGGCGCTGCGCGCCCTGTCGGACACCTTCGAAATCGTCGGCATCGCCAACACGAGCAAGGCGAGCGCCGAAGCGGCGGCCGCCGCGACGGGACTGCCGCGCGCCTTCGCTCATCTCGCCGAGATGCTCGCCGCGCCCGAAGTCGACATCGTCACCGTCGCGGTCAAGGTGCCGCCGCATCTCGACATCGTCAAAGCTGCGATTGCCGCCGGCAAGCACGTCTACTGTGAATGGCCGTTGGGCAAGAGCCTCGGCGAGGCCGAGGAGATGGCGGCGCTCGCGCGGGCCAAAGGCGTGCTCGGCGTCGTCGGAACGCAAGCGCGCTTCGCTCCGGAGATCGAATACGTGAGGCAATTGATCGCGGACGGCTTCGTCGGTGACGTATTGTCCACGACGCTGATCGGACGCGGCGGCGCCTTGCAGGGCGGCGGCAGCATCCCCGACAAGAAGACGTGGGGCTATCTGCTGGATCGCGCCAACGGCGCCACACTCCTGACGATCCCGGTCGGTCACACCTTGGCGGCGCTCACCGATCTGTTCGGCGACATCACTGCGGTGTCCTCGGTGCTGGCGGTTCGTCAGCCGACGGCTGTTGTCGTCGATACCGGCGAGTTGCTCCCGGTCACGGCGCCCGATCAGGTGCTGGTCTGCGGATCATTTGCATCCGGTGTGCCGCTGTCGATCCATTATCGCGGCGGTGCGGCGCGCGACGGCGATGGGCTGTTCTGGGAAATTCACGGCACCGACGGCGAGCTGCGGCTGTCGGCTCCATCCGGCCAAACTCAAATGGTGCCGCTGGCGCTGTCCGGCGCGCGCGGCGCCGAGACGTCGTTCCGGCGGCTGGAAGTGCCGTCGGCCTATCGCGCCGGCTGGCCGGAAGATGCCGAGGCCGGCAACGTCGCCCGCGTCTATGCGCGAGTGGCGCGCGACCTGCGCGAAGGCACCCGCACGGCGCCGAGCTTCGACGACGCCGTCGCCGTGCACCGGGTCATCGCCGCGATCGAACGCGCCGCCGAAAGCGGCGAGCGCGTCAGGCTTGGCGCCGGGCGATCGGCGCGCCCCTAGGCGAAGCGTTTGGCGCCGGCGACGCAGGCCACCACCACGATCGTCGACGCGATCATGGTCCAGGCGATCGGCTCGTGCAGCAGAAGGCCGGCGAGCGTGAGGCCGAAGAACGGCTGCAGCAGTTGCAGCTGGCTGACGCCGGCGATGCCGCCGAGCGCCAGGCCGCGATACCAGAACACGAAGCCGATCAGCATGCTGAACAGCGACACGTAAGCCAGCCCGAGCCAGGCCGGCACGCCGATCACGCGCCACTCGACCGGCAGCGTCGCCAGCATGATCGCGCCCATGAACGGCAGCGACAGCAGCAGCGCCCAGGAGATCACCTGCCAGCCGCCGAGCCGCCGCGACAAGGTCGCGCCTTCGGCATAGCCGAGGCCGCACAGCAGCACCGCGCCGATCATCAGGAGATCGCCGGTCAGCGAGCCGGCGCCGCTCTGCGACAGCGCGAAGCCGGCGACGGTGGCGGCACCGATCGCCGAGAACAGCCATAGCGCAGGCCGCGGCCGTTCGCCGCCGCGCAGCACGCCGAAAAAGGCGGTGGCGAGCGGCAGCAGGCCGATGAAGACGATCGAATGCGCGGCGCTGATGTGCTGCAGGGCCAGCGCGGTCAGCAGCGGAAAGCCGACGACGACGCCGACGGCGACGACCACGAGCGCCACGACGTCGCCTTTCGCCGGCCGCGTCTGGCGGAACATGGCCAGCAGCGCCGCGCCGAGCAGGGCCGCGATCACCGCGCGCGCCGAGGTCAGGAACAGCGGCGACAGATCGCGCACCGCGACGCGCGTCGCCGGCAGCGAGCCGCTGAAGATGATGACGCCGAGGAGGCCGCTGCCCCAGCCCGCGGTGCTTCGTTCCATGCGGCTTCTGTAGCCGGCGGTGGCTGTCGCCGGAACGCACAGTGCAGTACAATTGCGTCAAACTGTATGGCTGACATGACCCATACAGATGAGCGGAGACTGCCATGGACCAGCGCGTGCCGACGCGGACCGAGGCCTTGATGCAGGAGGTGCGCGGCCGCATCGCCGCCCGCACGCTGGCGCCGGGCGACCGGCTGCCGTCGATCCGCCGCTTCGCCGCGGCGATGGACGTGTCGCCGTCGACGGTGGTCGAGGCGTACGACCGTCTTGCGGCCGAGGGCGTCATCCGCGCGCGGCCGGGCTCCGGCTTCTACGTCACCGCGCTGCACCAGCCGCCTTTGGTGCTCGCCGAAGTCGGCGCGCCGCGCGCCCGCGACGTCGACCCGTTCTGGGTGTCGCGGCAGTCGCTCGATGCCGAGACCAGCGTGCCGAAGCCCGGCTGCGGCTGGCTGCCGGCCGACTGGATGCCGCACGTGGCGCTACGCAAGGGCTTGCGCAAGCTGTCGCACGCCAGCGACGCCCTGCTGTGCGATTACGGCAGCACGCGCGGCGCCCCGGCCTTGCGCCGCCTGCTGATCGCGCGCTTCGCCGACGAAGGTCTCGATGTCGCGCCCGGTCAGGTGATGCTCACCGGCTCCGGCACGCAGGCGATCGATCTCGTCTGCCGCATGCTGCTGCGGCCCGGCGACACCGTGCTGGTCGACGATCCGTGCTACTTCAATTTCCTGGCGCTGCTGCGCGCGCATCAGGTCAAGGTTATCGGCGTACCCTATACGCCAACCGGGCCGGACGTCGGCGCTTTCGAAAGCATTGTCGCAAGCGAGCGGCCGCGGCTCTACGTCACCAATGCCGGCTTGCACAATCCGACCGGCGCCAGCCTGACCGCGCAAACCGCGCATCGCGTGCTCAGCGCTGCCGCGGCGCACGAACTGACCATCGTCGAGGACGAGATCTTCGCCGATTTCGATCCGTCGCCGTCGGCGCGCCTCGCCGTGCCGGATGGGTTGAGCCGCGTCATCCGCATCGGCAGTTTCTCCAAGACATTGTCGGCCTCTGTGCGCTGCGGTTACATCGCGGCACGCGCCGACTGGATCGAGGGCCTCACCGATCTGCAGATCGCCACCGGCTTTGCCGGTCCGAGCCCGGTGGCAACCGAGCTGATCGCCGGCGTGCTCGCCGGCGGCAGCTATCGCAAGCACATGGAGGAAGTGCGCCGCCGCCTGGTGCGCGCGCGCAAGGACGTCGCGCAGCGCCTCGCGCCGCTCGGCATCGTGCCGTGGCTGATGCCGCGCGGCGGTTATTATCTGTGGTGCCGGCTGCCGGACGGCGTCGACTCCGCGGCGCTGGCGCGCCGCTCGATGGCCGAAGGCGTGGTGCTGGCGCCGGGCAACGTGTTCAGCGTGTCGCAATCGGCCGGCGCCTTCATGCGCTTCAACGTCGCGCAGATGGCTGACAAGCGCGTCTTGGCGGTTCTCAGGACGGCGATGGACGCGGAGCGCGCGGCGTCCGGACGGCAGCTCTCGCCAGGGCAGTCGACGTCAAAATCTGGGGTGAGATCGGAGGGAAGTTCACGCACCGGTGACGGATGGTGAAGAATGGCGCGCCCGGCGCGATTCGAACGCACGACCTTTGCCTTCGGAGGGCAACGCTCTATCCAGCTGAGCTACGGGCGCGTAGCCGCCCCTGATTAGACCAAATGGCCGGAACCGGCAATGGAGTTCGCGGGACGAGGGGGCGTGTTCCCCGGCGCCTTGTG
>JAFEFL010000065.1 GCA_018240595.1 Pseudomonadota bacterium
TGCCGAGGGAATGGAGCGCCGCGAAGCGCCCAAAATGTGCACCTTGCGGTGCACGGCCCCTCCTTGCGATCGGAGAAGGCCTGCGCCCCGCGGCGCTCCATCGCGGTGTCATTACGGCAGCCGGGCCGCGCTTCTGGCGGCTGATCCACTCTCAACCGGAGAGTGGGTAGCGCGCACCATCAGCGAGCTCCTCGCGGGAGGTCATAGTGCCTCCGGGCGGAGCCCCGGCGCCGCCCGAGCGCCCGGGATGCGTAATCCCCGGGCCCGCGGGCACCGCATCCTGCCCCCACTGTAACGACGCCTCATGACAGCGCCCTCGGCTGGAGCCGGACGATTTGTATATAGTCCTTTTCTGGGAATACTGTCAAGTGCCGCCGTGACCTATCGGACCCGGTAGCCGGCGTGACAGGCGACGCAGGCCGAGGTCAGTTCGTGCAGGCCGCGATTGACCTTCGCCATCGCCTCCACCGACGGGGCCACATCCGCGTCCTGGATCGTGAGGGCGAGCCGGCTGGCTGCCCGGTGCATGCTGGTGCCGATATCCTGCATCGGCTGCGGCATGAACGGCGCCATATGCGCAGCGTCGTGCAGCGACAGCGAACTCATGCCCAGGCGCTGCTCCGCCAGTTTCGCCGCGGCGTCGAGCTTGCCGTCGGCCAGATCGCCGGTGATCTCGCTCAACGTTGCCAGGTGATCGCGCATGTTGGCGAGCATGTGCTCCTGCATCGGCGCCGGCAGCTGCACGAATTCCTGCGCATCGGCGGTTGCGGCTGGCGGCGCGCCGGCACCGGGGCCGGAACCGTGCATGTGGTGGTGCTGCTGCTGCGCGGCGGCCATGGACCAGGCCGCCACGACGCCGACGACACCTGCTATCACTCCGACATGCCGCATCGCGCCCTCGCCAAGATGACGGGCACAGCTTAGGCCCGCGCCGCACTTCGCGATATGATCTGGATCATATGCAATCAGGGGCGCTTCGGCCGCAGAAGCGTGACCTTGCCCCTGCCGCGCTTGATCTCGCCCTGCCGTTCCAGCGCCGCCAGCGTGCGATACAGCGCCTCGTGCGTCAGGCCGAGTTCGGCGGCGACGTCCTTCAGTGTGCCGGTAATGACGACGGCGCGGCCGTCGGCGCCGGCATTGACGCGCAGCCAGTGGCGCAGGCGCTCGCGCGCCGAACGGATATTGCGCTGCTCGATGCGGGTGCGCAGGCTCATCACCTGACGCGCCAATGTCGCGGTGAAAGCCTGCGCCGCTTTCGGGTCTCTGTCGAAGGCCGCGAGCACGGCCGCCTTCGGATAGGCACGCACCGTGGCGGCCGACGAAGCAACGGCGTCGCAATGATACACCGGGGAGAACAGCGAGGCCTCAGCAAGGGTGTCGCCGGGGCCGGCGGCATAAAGCAGGATCTCGTGGCCGGACCGGTCGACGCGGGAGAGCCGCACGTGACCCGCGAGCACCTCGAACAGACGCGCGACCTTGTCGCCGCGATGGAACAGCGCTTCGCCGGCTTTCAGGTTGCGATCGGCCGCAGCGGCGCGCACGGCCGGCGTCAGCCACGGCCGGTCGCGATCGCTCACCACAGTTCGCTCACGGCCTGGCCGTTGAACACCTCGGCGATGCGGGCGCGGGCGGCGCGGCCGGTGTCGGCGGGCAATTCGTCGATGGCGAAAAAGCCGTGCGCGACGATCTCATGATCCGGCACCGGCGGCGTCTCCTGCACGAAATCGCGCACGACGAACAGCGCGACGTGATCGCGCCGCGAGATGCGCCTGTTGTGGAATACGCCGTGCAGCACCGGCTCGCCGGTCAGCTTGATATTGCCCTCTTCGAGGAGTTCGCGCGCCAGCGCGGTCTTGATGGTCTCGCCGGTCTCGACGCCGCCGCCCGGCAAATGCCAACCGCTGACGTAGGAGTGCTGGATCAGGAACACGCGGCGCTGGCCGTCGATCACCAGCGCGAAGGCGCCGAGCGTCGCCCCGCGCGCAAAGCGCCAGTAGAAGTGGAACACGCGCCGCAACAGCGGCTCGAACCTGCGGCGCAGCGCGGACAAGGGCGATTCCTTTCGTCGGGCGCACAGTCCTAGCAGTGAACTGGTTGAAAGTGAGGCCGGCCATGCGTCCACGGCCCTTTACTCTTTAGAATAGTTCTAATATCTGGGACTGGTATCTCGTTGTCCCGAAAGGCTGCCTCCCGTGAAGCGATTTTCCGACCTGACCGAGCAGGAAGTGCTGGCGCTCGCCATCACCAATGAAGAGGAGGACAGCCGCATCTACCGCGGCTTCGCCGAGGGCCTGCGCGAGCAGTTCCCCTCTTCCGCCAAGGTGTTCGATGAGATGGCCGAGGAGGAAGTGCACCACCGGGCCATGCTCTACGACCTGTACCGCCAGAAATTCGGCGAGTACCTGCCGCTGATCCGCCGCCAGGACGTCCAGGGCTTCCTGCATCCCAAGAAGCCGCTGTGGCTGATGCGGCCGCTCGGCCTCGACGAGGTGCGCAAGTTCGCCGAGAACATGGAATTCGAGGCCGAGCGCTATTACCGCAAGGCGGCAGCGAGCGCGCGCGACGCCTCGGTTCGCGAATTGCTGATCAAGCTCGCGGAGGCCGAGGCCGGGCACGAGTCGCTGGCGCACAAGCTGAGTGCGAAAATTCTCACCGAAGACGCCCGCGCCGAAGAACACGAAACGGCGCGGCGAATGTTCCTCCTGCAATATGTGCAGCCGGGACTGGTCGGGCTGATGGACGGCTCGGTCTCGACTTTGGCGCCGCTGTTCGCCGCGGCCTTCGCCACGCACAACACCTGGGAGACATTTCTGGTCGGCATGGCGGCGTCCGTCGGCGCCGGCATTTCCATGGGCTTCGCCGAGGCCTTGTCCGACGACGGCTCGCTCACCGGCCGCGGCGCGCCGTGGCTGCGCGGCCTGGTGTCCGGCCTGATGACCGCCATCGGCGGCATCGGCCACGCGCTACCTTATCTCATTCCCGACTTCTATGTCGCGACGGTCGTGTCGGTGATCGTCGTCGCCATCGAGCTCGGGGTGATCTCCTGGATTCGCTACAAATACATGGACACGCCGTTCCTGAAGGCGGCCTTCCAGATCGTAGTCGGCGGCGTGCTGGTGTTCCTCTCCGGCATTCTGATCGGGAGTTCGTGATTGCGGCCTGTCGTCACCGGGCTTGTCCCGGTGACCCCGCTTAGGTAGGCACGGAGCGATCCCAAGCGGGATGGCCGGATCAAGTCCGGCCATGACGGAGAAGCCGTGTTCACCCTCGCCCATCTCTCCGACATTCACCTCGCACCGCTGCCGGCGGCGCACGTGCTCGACCTCTGCTCCAAGCGCATCACCGGCTATCTCAACTGGCAGCGCAAGCGGCGCTTCGTGCATGACCGCGCGGTGCTCGAGGCGATCACCGCCGATCTCAAGGCGCAGGCGCCCGACCACATCGCGGTGACCGGCGACATCGCCAATATCGGGCTGGAAGCGGAGTACACGCCGGGCCGCACCTTTCTCGAGGGTCTCGGCGCGCCGGCGACGGTGAGCTTCGTGCCGGGCAATCACGACATCTATGTCGCGGAGTCGATCGGCTTTGCCGAGCGCGCCTTCGGCGGCTTCATGCGCGGCGATAACGGCGAGAGCTTTCCCTATCTGAAGACGCGCCGGCCGCTGGCGATCATCGGCCTCAACACTGGCGTGCCGACGGCGCCGTTCCAGGCGACCGGTACGCTCGGCGCGGCGCAGCTCGCGGCGCTCGGCCCCCTGCTCGACCGAGCACGTGACGATAAGCTCTTCCGCGTGGTGCTGATCCATCATCCGCCGGTCAGCGCATCGCCGCACCACAAGCGGCTGACCGACGCCGATGCCTTTATGCGCGTCATCGCGCAGCATGGCGCCGAATTGATTCTGCACGGCCACGACCATCTCGACATGCTCAATGCCGTCGACGGTCCGGATGGCCGGCGCGTGCCGGCGGTCGGCGTGCCGTCGGCTTCGGCCGCGCCCGGCACCGACAAGAACAACGCCGGCTATCACCTCTATCGCATCGACGGCGACGCCGGCGCGTGGCGCTGCGAGATGGTGGCGCGCGGGATGGATGAAGATGGCGGCATCAAAGAAGTCAGACGCGTCGCACTGACGCCCTGAGCCGCCCTAAGGCATCGGCGCGGTGAGCAGCGCCCAGGTCAGCAGCACGGCGACGGCGACGACGGCGCCGTAGATGAAGGCGCGCAGTGCGCGCAGGCGGCCGCGCCGCTGTTCGTATTCGACGGTCTTCAGCGTCGCCGCCTGACCGAACGGCACGTCATCGGCCAGCGCGCGCTCGCGCTCGAGCATGCGGCGCGCCACATAGCGCGTAATCGCGCTGGTCATCTCCGGCACGTCGTAGCTTTCCGCCAGCACGGCGCGGCCGTAGCGGGTGTCCTGCACGAAACGGTACTGCCGCTTGTCGCGGCCCATTTCGACATGGGCGACGACGTCGAGCCACAAGCGCGGCGTCTCGCCCCGGCTGATGCCGCGGTCGAACAGTTCGACGTCTTTCGGGATCTCGGCGAACAGCGGCTCGAGCGCCTCGTTGAGCAACTCCAGCCGCGCCACCTCGGCGTCGCGCAGATCGACGATCACGGCCGAGCGCTCGGCCGCCTCGATGCGGGCCTCGCGCATCGCCTCTTTCAGAGGCGTCGGCGGCGGCGGGGTCTCGGGCTCGGCTTTCTTGCCACGTCCAAACATGGCCTATTTCTAGCAGGGCTCAACGCCGCGGAAAAGGTGATTTTCCGTGGTTTTTCAACACCATTGATGGTGAATCAAAGGTTAATTGCGGCTTCCCGGCGTTTGCTCCGGCCGGAACGCCGGTTCTCTTGCCGGGATCAGGCGCGCGGGACCACCCCGTAACGCCGCAGCCAGCCGAAACTGTCCTCGGTCCGCGGCGTCGAGGGAATGTATTCGCAGCCGATCCAGTGCGCGTAGCCGAGCCGGTCGAGCTCGGCGAAGACGTAGGGGTAGTTGATCTCGCCGTCCTCGTTGGGCTCGTGGCGCACCGGCACCTGCGAGCACTGCACGTGGGCGATCAGCTTCTGGTACTTCTTGAAGCGCTCGATGAGATCGCCGCCGACGATCTGCATGTGGAACAGGTCGTACTGGATGAAAACATTGTCGCTGCCGACCTTGGCGATGATGTCGGCGGCGTGCTCCAGTTCGGAGAGGAAATAGCCGGGAATGCCGCGGCCGCAGATCGGCTCGATATAGAGCTTGATGTCCCTGGCGGCGGCCTCGTCGGCGGCACGCTTCAGGTTTTCGACGAAGACGGCTTCCGCCTCGCGGCGCTGCGCCGGCTCGGCCTTGCCGGCGAGACAGTGGATGGCGAGCCCACCCACCGTGTCGACATAATCGAGCGTCTGCGCAAAGCCGGCGCGCCACTCGTCCTGCCGGCCCGGCAGCGCGCCGAGGCCGAACTCGGTGTCGCCGCCCTGCGGCGTGTTGATGCCGAGCACCTGGAGCTTGTTGCGCTCGGCCGCGCGCTTGTAGTCGGCCGCCGGCACGCCGTCGGGAAAGCGGCCCTCGATCGCGGTGAAGCCGGCCGCCGCCGCCGCGTCGATGCGCTCGAGAAGCGGCCGCTCCTTGAACAGGTAGCCGAGATGGGCCGAAAAACGCGGCATGGCTGTCCCCTTCCTTGTCCCCTTGCACTCATTGTTCTTGGCGTATTCATTAGCGGGCGAAAGCCGCAAAGGCCATCCCGCAGTCAGGAAACGCTCAGCATGTCAGCCAATTCCGCCTTCCACATCGCCGTGCTGCCGGGTGACGGCATCGGCCACGAGGTGACGAAGCCGGCGCTCGACGTGCTGCGCCGCATCGAAGAAACGACGCCGAGCCTGAAATTCCGCTTCTCGGAAGCGCCCGCCGGCGCCGAGGAATACAAGGCGACCGGCAAGTCGATGTCGGACCAAACGGTGAAGCTCGCCGGCGAAGCCGACGCCATCCTGCTCGGGGCCTGCGGCATGCCGAGCATCCGCTATCCCGACGGCACCGAGATCATGCCGCAGGTCGAATTGCGCTTCATCTACGATCTCTATGCCGGCGTGCGGCCGGCGCGTCTGGTGCCCGGCGTGCCGTCGCCGATCGTCGGCGCGCATGAGCATGGCATCGATTTCGTGCTGGTGCGCGAATCGACCGAGGGCCTGTTTGCCTCGATGGGCAAGGGCGTCACCACGCACGACGACGCACGCGAGACGCTCGTCGTGACGCGCAAGACCACCGAGCGGCTGTTCGACTTCTGCCTGCGTCTCGCCCAGCGCCGCAAGACGCGGGGCAAGCCGGGGCGCCTGACCTTGGTGGACAAGGCCAATGTGTTCAAGGCGTTCAACTGGCAGCGCACGATCTTCGACGAACGCAAGGCCAAGTTTCCCGGCGTCGCCACCGACAAGCTCTATGTCGATGCCTGCGCCGCCATGATGGTGAAGAAGCCGTGGGACTTCGACGTCATGGTGATGGAGAACATGTTCGGCGACATTCTCTCCGACCTCGCCGCCGGCCTGATCGGCGGCCTCGGCATGGCGCCGTCGGCGGATATCGGCGACACCCATGCGGTGTTCCAGCCGTGCCACGGCACGGCGCCGGACATCATGGGCCAGGGCAAGGCCAATCCGACGGCGATGATCTTATCGGCGGCAATGATGCTCGACTGGCTGGCCGACAAGCACGACCACCCGCCGGCGGCGGATGCCGCGATCCGCATCGAGCGCGCGGTGGACGAGGCCTACAGGACCGGCCTCAAGCCGATGGAATTCGGCGGCGGCGACGGCACCGCGGCGATTGCCAAGGCGGTAATGACGGCGCTCGGATAATCCTCCGCGCAAGTCATCCGCATCGGCGCGGGAGCCGCAGCGCGCGGCTCCCGACCGTCAACGCTTATGTTCAGTTGCAGACACGAACGCGGCGGACGACGCGTTCGCCCCAGCGGTTGATGAACACCTGCCGGCGATAATAGCAATCCGGGCCATAATAGGCCGGCGGCGCCACCGTTATGCCAAATCCAGGGAAAAACCCGTGATGGTGGTGATGGTGGTAGTAGCGATGATGGTGGTGGTGATGGTGCCATTGCGCCAGCTGCAAAAGGGGCTGCGGCTGGTTGGCCTGCGCGAGGTCGTCGGCCAGCAGAACCTCATTCGCATTCTGAACGGGTTCCAGCAGGTCCGCATAGGATTGCGCCGCCGGTAGCTTTGAGGCCGGCGCCGCCTGGGCCGGAACGGCGACCGCCAGGATCGCGGCGGTGCCGAGCAGAAAGGCCATATGAGACTTCATGAGTTTCTCCATTTGCGTCGCCACCCAAAGACCGAAGAGCAGATCGCTCCCCATCCGATCAAGCCATTCTTACCTCGAACGCCTGAACCCGGACGGTGTAAACCGTTTAGCGGTTGTTCAGTTGCATTGAGGAACGATGCACGGGAACGCGATCGGAGTGCACGATGCCGGTTATAAAGTATCGCCTATTCAACCCGGGGCTGCAGCCGCGGCCGACGAAGATGGAAATGCCGGGATGGGGCGGCGAGCCGCAGCCGCGCAAGGACGGCGCCCACGAACAGCCCTGGCACTGCCTGTTGTTTTCCGAAGGCGCGCAATACGGCATCGAAGTCTTCTACCCGCATGACAACGAACTGCGCGTCACCAGGAAGGACGGTCGGCTCGATTTCGCCGGCGATTTCGGGCCGCCGCCCGAGGGTGGCCTCGAGTGGCCGCCGTTCCGCTCCTTTGGCGAGAACTTCTATACCTATCAGTTGCTGCTCGATCTCCAGGTGCCTGCCGGCTGGGCGCTGCGCGCCGAGCCGCATCCGCGGTTCTACACGGATGCGACGAATACGGTGCCGGTCGCCGTGCCGGCGCTGCTGCGCACCGAATGGTGGCCGATGATCTCGTTCGTCGTGTTCAAGGCGCCGCCCGAAGGAGTAACGCACATCTTTCGCCCCGGCGAGCCGATGATGCAGTTCATCGTCGTGCCGGCCGATCCCGAGATCGCGCTGCAAGCCATGACGCCCGAGGAAGCGGCCGACCGCGAAGTGCGGTCGCGGCGCATCCATGCCAGCCGGAAAACGCTGGGCGCCGACAGCACCTGGACGTCGTCGACCAACACGGTGTTCGACGGCACCTACCGCTATCTGTCGCGCGCGGCCAAGGAAAAGGCGCGCGGCCCGGCATAGGCGGCATCGCCACGATCGCGAAGACGCCGATGACAGAGTTTGGACCGAGCGCCGCTACTTCTTGCCGATCGCGGCGATGACACGCGGCAGAATCGCGTGCGCGACCTTGGTGTGCGATGCAGCGGTGAAGTGGTGGTGCGTGTCGCCTGCGATCCACGCCGACGTACCCTCGGGCCCAACGATCTGCTTGTAGCTGACGAAAACGGCCTTGGCGCCGTGCGCTCTGATCGCCGCTTCGATTTGCGGCCGCACCGCCGCCGGATTGACGCCGCGGTCGCGGCTGTTGCCGCCGCCGGCGTCATAGACAACGACCCGGGTGCCGTCGGGAATCGATTGCGCGGCGGCGAGGATCTGCGAGGCGTCGCCTCGGGTCACGCCTTTGACCGACACGTTGACGTCGTAGCCCTTGGCCTTGAGCAAGGCTTCGAGCTTGGCGGGCCAGGCTTCGGAAGTGGCGACGGCCTGCGCATAGGTATTGCTGGCGCCGAGTGCAACGATGCGGATGGTTTCGGCGCGCGACGGCGCGCTCAAGCCAACGGCCATCAGGCCGGCAAAACCGAAGAAGACAACGGACCTTACCGATTTCAAACCACCTGGCATGACAATCCCCCCAAAAGATGCCCCCATCGGATCATCTCACGGGTTGTTATTTATAACCAGCGTTGCAAAAGTTGAATCGGCGCGAGTGCTTCAGCAAGTCGGCGCCGCGACCAAGGGCTTCCGCCGACGTCAATGCCATCTTCATCGGCGGCATCTTCATCGGCGGCACCATGCCGGCGCGGGTCCGCGTGCGGATCGATGTCCTGGCGGAGAAAACGCGCGCCGAGCCTACCGTGAACCCACTGCGCGCGGACCGAACGTTGGTTGGGCCGCTGCCCGCGTTGCGGCACATCATTTTCCGGCATCCGAAGTTTTCACGGGGTTTGCTTTTGCATTCACCCCAGCCACCGCCTACGCTGCCTGCCAGACAGCACGATCCGGCGGCGGATGAATCCGAGCAATCGACCGGGTCGGCAGGGGAGGAAGATGACCATGTCCAACGAGACACGCTTCGGCGTCAGCCGTTATGCCCGGATCGCGCTCGGCGCCGTCGCCGCGCTGGCGATCACCGCGACCGCCGCTTCGGCCCAGACCTACGGCATCGCCACCATGCCGCCGGGGACGCTGAGCCACACCACCGCTTCGGCGCTCGCCAAGGTCCTGAAAGAAAAAGGCGGCCTCAACGTACTCGTGCAGCCGACCGCCGGCGAGACCACTTTGCTGCCGCTGGTCGCCCGCGGCGAAGCCGATCTCGGCATTGCCAACATCTTCGAGGTCGAGGCGGCGATGAAGGCCAATCCGGATCTGCGCCTCGTCGGCTCGCTGCATTCGCTGCGCGGCGCCTTCTGGGTGCGCAAGGACACGCCGATGAAGACCATCGCCGACCTCAAGGGCAAGCGCGTGGTGCTCGGCTTCTCGGCGATGCGCACCATCGACCCGCTGGTCAAGGCGATCCTCGCCACCGGCGGACTGACCGAAGCCGACGTCAAGCCGGTGCTGGTGCCCAATGTCGTGCGCGGCGCCGACGACTTCGCCAACGGCGCGGCCGACATGTTCTTCTTTGCGTTCGGCGGCGCCAAAGTGCGCGAGGTCGATGCCACCGTCGGCGGCGTCCGCGCCCTGGAAATTCCGAAGGAAGGCATGGCCGCGGCGCAGAAGATCGTGCCGGAAGGCTACCTGTCGCCGGCCGTGCCGTCGCCGTTCTTCGTCGGCGTCGAGCAGCCGATGGGCGTCTACACCTGGGACAACATGCTGGTCACCAACGCCAAGGTGAAGGACGAGGTCGTCATCAAGATGATCGAGACGCTGCAGGCCAACAAGGCCGACCTGATCGCGGTGCAGCCGGCTTTGCGCGACTTCGACGACAAGGCGCTCTACAAGTCCTACGACCTCAAATATCACCCGGGCGCCTTGAAGTACTTCAAGGATCACAACATCACGGCGATGAAAATCCAGTAAGCCGATCGAGAGCGAGACCATCCCCGTGAGCGACGTCCACGCCATCGACGAAGCGGCCGGTCCAAAACCGGCCGCTTCACCCGCCGCCGCGCTGGCGACCGATATCCTGCAGGCGCTGCTGTTGATCTGCGTCGTCGGCTGGGTGCTCGACCTGCCGCGCCGCCTGTTCGGCGTCTCGCTTTACACCGAGCAATTGCTGGCGGTGTGTCTCGGCCTGGCGCTGGCGCTGTCCTTCATCAATGCGAGTTTCAAGCCGGCGATCTTCGGCTGGGTCGGCGCGGCGCTCGCCGTCGCAATTTGCGGCTATATCGCCGTGCGCTATGAGACGCTGACCTTGTCGATCTCCATGCTGCCGGCCGAAGGCGTCATCGGCAGCGCCATTCTCGTGTTGCTGGTGCTGGAGGCGACGCGGCGCTCGGCCGGCGGCGTTCTGGTCGCCATCATCCTCGTCATCTCGGCCTATGTTTTCATCGGCCCGCACATGCCGGGCGATTTCGCCACCCGCAGCGTGTCGTTCGAGCGGCTGCTCGTCTATTTCGGCCTCGACACCAACGGCATGATCGGCAGCATCCTGTCGGTCGCGGTACTGATCGTGGTGCCGTTCACGCTGATGGGTCAGGTGCTCGGTCGCACCGGCGGCGCCAATTATTTCGCCGATCTCGCCATGTCGGCGATGGGCAACTATCGCGGCGGCGCCGCCAAGATCGCCGTGGTCGGCTCCGGCCTGTTCGGCCTGATCTCCGGCGCCGCGGTATCGAACGTCATGGCGGTCGGCATCGTCACCATTCCGCTGATGTCGCGCTCCGGATTCTCGCGCACGCGCGCCGCCGCGATCGAAGCCGTCGGCTCGACCGGCGGCCAGCTCATGCCGCCGGTGATGGGCGCCGCCGCCTTCATCATGGCCGAATTCCTCCAGGTGCCCTACGGCGCCGTTTGCATCGCCGCCGCCATTCCCGCCCTGCTCTATTACATCGCGCTGTTCGTGCACGTCGATCTGGAAGCCGCCAAGAACAAGATCGGCGCGGCACAGGTCGCCGACATGCCGTCGTTCGGCGAGGTGCTGAAGTCGGGCTGGCACTTCCCGATCCCGCTGATCTTCCTGGTCACGACCTTGGCGTGGCCGGAGTTCTTCCAGATCCCGATCGAGCGCGCCGCGATCTATGCGACCGGCATCCTGATCGTGCTGTCGCTGGCCTTCGGCTATCGCGGCAAGCGCGTGACGCTCGCCGAAATGCTGCGCGCCATCCTCGACACCGGCCGCGCCGCGCTCGACATCATCCTGATCGGCGCCGCCGCGGGCATGGTGGTCGGCGCGCTCAACATTTCCGGCATCTCGTTCGGACTGACGCTGCAGCTCATTTCGCTGGCCGGCGAAAACCTGTTCGTGCTGCTGGTCCTGACCGCGATCATCTCCATCATTCTCGGCATGGGCATGCCGACGGTCAGCGTCTATGTGCTCACCGCCTCGCTGCTGGCGCCGTCGATCATCAAGCTCGGCGTGTCGCCGATGGCGGCGCACATGTACGTGATGTATTTCGGCATGCTGTCGATGATCACGCCGCCGGTGGCGATCGCCGCCTATGCGGCGGCCAACATCGCCCGCGTGCCCGGCTGGAACGCCGGCTGGATGGCGGTCGTGGTCGGCTGGAGCACGTTTTTCATCCCGTTCCTGTTCGTCACCGAGCCGTCGATGCTGATGAACGGCACCTGGCCGGTGATCGCCTGGAACCTCGCCCGCAACGTGCTCGGCATCGTCGTCGGCACCGCCGGCATCGTCGGCTTCATGTTCGCGCCATTACCCGCAGCGATCCGGCTCGCCTTCGCCGCCGCCGGCGTCGCCATCCTTATTCCGCCGCATGTCTTTCCCGGCGCCGACTGGCTCGACTGGGCCGGCCTCGGCGGCGCGGTGGCGCTGCTGGCGTTCAACTGGATACAGAGCCGGGCCGACAGGCAAACGGCGCCGCAGGTGGCGGCGCCGCGCTAGTTCGGCCGGGCTGCGTCAGGCGCTGCCTCAGAACTCCTTCCAGTCGTTCTCGGCGTTGACGGCGACGGCGAGCGCGGTCTGCATGTTCCGGGCCGAGCCGGCTTTAACGACGCCGGCGGATGCCGCGACGGTTTCGGTGCGCGGCAACGGCGGCCGCACGACCGCCGCGGACCGCAACCGCTTGGCCATCGCCGGTCCGCGCGACGCATCGCCGCCGACGGCGAGCTTGAAGAATGCGACCTGCTCGCCCATCGAACGGGCCTGATGCTCGAGTGTCTTGGCGGTCGCTGCATTTTCCTCGACCAGCGCCGAGTTTTTCTGCGTCACCTCGTCCATCTGCACCAGCGCCTTGTTGATCTGTTCGAGGCCGGTCGACTGCTCGATGCTGGCGTGCGCGATGTCACCGATCAACTCGGCCACCTGCTTGATCGAGGTCGCAATATCGCCCAGCGCTTCGCCGGCCTTGTTGACCAGCTCGACACCGTCCCTGACCTGATCGGTCGAATTGGTGATCAGTTCCTTGATGTCCTTCGCCGCCTGCGACGAGCGCTGCGCGAGGCTGCGCACTTCCGACGCCACGACCGCGAAGCCACGGCCGGCCTCGCCGGCGCGCGCCGCTTCGACCGCAGCGTTGAGCGCCAGCAGGTTGGTCTGCCGGGCGATTTCATCGATGACTCCTATGATGTCGGAGATCTTGCGCGACGATTCCTCGATCTTCGCCATGGCCTCGACTGCCCGCGAAGCGACCTGGCCGCCGCGATCGGCGATCTCGCGGGTCGCACCCGCCGAAGCGCTGGCCTGCTGGGCGTTGTCCGCGTTCTTCTTCACTGTCGAGGCAAGTTCTTCCATCGCCGCCGAGGTTTCTTCGAGGCTTGCGGCCTGCTCCTCGGTGCGCTGCGACAGGTCGGTGGTCGAGGTCGAGATCTCCGCCGAGGCGTTGGTCACCTCGCGGCCCGATGCCTTGATCTCGGCGATCGTGCTGCTGACCTTGCCGGCCATTTGCGCGACCGCCGACGCGATCTGGCCGACCTCGTCCTTACGTTCGACGCCCGGGATGGTGACGGAGAAATTGCCGCCGGCGATGGCGTTGATCGGACCGACCACGGCATTCAGCGGCTTGGCGATGCCGGCCTGGCCGATGGCGATCCCGGCGCCCAGACCGACGAGGACAGCAATGACCGCGGCCGTGATCAGCAGGAACGATGTGTGCTTGTACTCGTCCGTCGCCCGTGCAGAGTCCGCACGGACGCGCTGATGGAGCTGTTCGGCGGTCAACTTCGCCGCGGCCTGCAGCTTCTCCGCGACGGCTTCGCTCGCCACGATCGAATCGCGCAAATGCTCGCGCTCTCCGGTCATGCTCGTCTCCTTGATGCCCTCGGCGATCTTGAAGGTCCCTTCAACCGCGGGCGCATAGGCCTTCCACAACTCGCGCACGGCGGACAGATTTTGTTTGGTCTTGGCGTCTTCCGCCTTCTCCAGGCGCGCCATGCGCTCGCCAAGTTCCTTGATTCGCGCGTCGACAGCCTGCTTCGCGGCGGCGCGATTTTCCGGGCGCGGGTCCACGCCAACGCGATATTCGGCGCGGTTGATGGCGGTGACGATCTGGCCAAGATGCGCGGCCTCGAGCGCCTGCGCCGAGGCCGCTTCCATTGTGACGGTGGCCTCGCTCAACGACTTCAGCGACGAGGTGGCAAGAACGGTGACCACCGCGGTGGCGGCCGACAGCAGGATGATGATGGCGAGAAGCTTGGTCAGTACGCGAAAGTTGGCGAGAAATGACATTGTCATTTTCCTCAAAGGTTCGAACAGGAAGGTTCTGGCTGAAAGCGGAAGCGGGCCGCACGCGGCAAAGCAACAACGGTCGCGCACGCAACAAGGCGCGGCGGCACGTATGACATCGATGTCGGGGGGATAGCGGTTGGTAGGGAGACCGTTACTTCGGACGCGATAACCGCAAGCGGGACCTCCGCCGCGGCAACGTCGTGCCGGGATCACATACTCTGCGGATCGTCGAAGTGATGGTGATGATTATGCGTCGCATCGGCATCCTCGAATGCATTCTGCGCCGCCCCACTGTGCTTTATGAACGTAATCAGTTACCGGATGGTTGAGAGCAAACATAATCCGCATTGAGTTTGCTTCGATAGCGTCTCACAAAAGGCCATGGCCCCGAAACATTGAGCTGGGCCAAAAACAAACGGCGCCGCACATGGCGGCGCCGCACTCGCTCGGCCGGGCGACGTCAGGCGCCGCCTCAGAATTCCTTCCAGTCGTTCTCGGCGTTGACGGCGACGGCGAGCGCCGTCTGCATGTGGCGCGCCGGTCCGGCTTTGACGGTGGTAACGGCCGACGCCTTGGCCTCGCGACGCACCGGCTGCGCCCTCACCGGCGAAACCGGCTGCGCCGACAAGGCGCCAGCCTTCGAATCGTCGCCGGCGGCCAGTTTGAAGTACGAGACCTGCTCGTCCATCGCCTTGGCCTGATACTCCAGGGTCTTGGCGGTCGCGGCGTTCTCCTCGACGAGCGCCGAGTTCTTCTGCGTCACCTCGTCCATCTGCGCCAGCGCGCGGTTGATCTGATCGAGGCCGGTCGATTGCTCAACGCTGGCGCTGGCGATGTCGCCGATGGAGTCCGCCACCTGCTTGATCGACGCCGCGATGCCGTGGAGCGCTTCGCCGGCCTGATTGACCAGCCCGACGCCGTCCTTGACTTGCCCGGTGGAGTTGGTGATCAGCTCCTTGATGTCCTTGGCGGCCTGCGACGAGCGCTGCGCGAGGCTGCGGACCTCCGACGCCACGACCGCGAAGCCTCGGCCGGCTTCGCCGGCGCGCGCCGCCTCGACCGCCGCGTTGAGCGCCAGCAGGTTGGTCTGGCGCGCTATCTCGTCGATCACGCCAATGATGTCCCCGATCTTGCGTGAGGACTCCTCGATTTTCGCCATGGCCTCGACGGCGCGGGCGGCGACCTGACCGCCGCGGTCGGCGATATCGCGGGTCGTCCGCGCGGACGTGCTGGCCTGCTGGGCGTTGTCGGCGTTCTTCTTCACAGTGGAGGACAGCTCCTCCATCGCAGCCGAGGTCTGCTCCAGGCTCGCGGCCTGCTCCTCGGTGCGCTGAGACAGGTCGGTCGTCGAGGTCGAAATCTCCGCCGAGGCGTTGGTGACTTCGCGGCCGGACTGCTTGATTTCGGCAATGGTCCTACTGACCTTGTCGGCCATTTGCGCAACCGCCGAAGCAATCTGGCCGACCTCGTCCTTGCGCTCGATGCCCGGGATGGTGACGGAGAAATTGCCGCTGGCGATGGTGTTGATCGGACCGACAACCGCATTCAGCGGCCTGGCGATGCCGGCCTGGCCGATGAAGATGCCGGTGCCGAGACCGGCCAGGATGGCAATTACGGCGACGGCGATCAGCAGCCGTGAGACCTGCTTGTACTCGTCATTGGCCCGGTCGGAATCGGCCTGGACCTGGCGGTAAAGTTCCTCCGCCGTCATCTTGGTTGCGGCCTGCAGCTTCTCGGCCACCGCTTCGCTGGAAGCGATCGAGTCGCGCAGGCGCTCGCGCTCCGATGTCATCGCCGTGTCCTTCATCGCCTCGGCAGTCTTGAACGTGTCCTCCAGCTCCGGCGCGTAGGCCTTCCACAACTCGCGTACGGCCGCCAGGTTCTGCCTGGTCTTGCTGTCCTCCGCCTTCTCGAGCCGCGCCATGCGCTCGCCAAGCTCCTTGCTGTGCGCGTCGATGGCTTTCTTCGTCGCTTCGCGATTCTCCGGTCGTGGATCGACGCCGAGCCGATATTCGGCGCGATTGATGGCGGTGATGATCTGCCCGAGATGGGCGGCTTCGAGCGCATGCGCCGCTGCCACCTCCATCGTGTCGGTGGCGTCGCTCAGCGACTTGAGCGACAGAGTCGCGAGAACCGTGACCACCGCCGTCGCCGCCGACAGCGCCACGATGATGGCCAGCAGCTTGGTGAGAACGCGGAAGTTGGCGAGAAACGACATGTCATTGTCCTCGAAGGTGCGGCAGCGAATTCGTCGAAGCAGCAAGACGGCAGGCGTGGGGGTGCATTTGAACGCGACGAGCAGGCGCACGGAGCCAATGTCGCTCACGCCGGCATCCGCGACATTGCCAAGGGAAAAGATCGGGCGCCGCAGGCCTTCAACCGATCACTTTTGCGTCGCCCGACAATGAGGTTAACGACAATGAATTACTGGACAATTGAGCGTTGTATTAAACAGGTTTGCTATCATATGACGTCGGTCGGGCGCGCCCGACCGCACGCCCGGACCCAAGCGTGCAGCGATCTCGTAAATCTTTCAAGACGATGCGCGGCCGGCCCTAGACTCCGGTAACGTCCGCCGCGTGCGGTAAGGAGATGCAGCAGCACGCCCAGCCGTTTTCGGCGTCAATTGCCCTCGCGCCAGATGCCGAGCGACTCCTGCGCCGGGCGGTCCGAGATCGAGAACAGCACGGCGTCGCCTGAGCCCTTGACCTCGTGGCTGTAGCGCTTCCACGGCGGCACCACAAAGACGTCGTTGACGCCCCAGGCGAACGGCTTGCCGTCGATCGTCGTGACGCCCTCGCCTTCGGCAACGCAGAACACGGTGCCGTCGGTCGAACGATAGGGCTCGCCCGAAAAGCCCTTGGGCAGCAGCGCCAGATGCGCGCCCATGGTCGGCAGCACCGGGCCGCCATTGATCGGGTTGGCGTAGCGCACGCGGGCGCCATGGCGCTTGTCGACGTCGCCGGTCTTCTTCATGCGCTCGAGAATCGGCTTCATCTTGCGATACGGATAGTTGATGACCGGAGAGCGGTTGGTGACCGCCGGCATGCCGTCCGGCAACACGCCGGTGGCAAAGCGCTCGAACGAGTCGCCATCCTCGTGGTTCACGTTCTGCATCTTCTCGTCGAAGTGATTGGCGAACGATGCCTGGAAATGATTGACGATATGCATGTCGAGCACGTCGAGCCACATTACCGGCTCCTCGCCGGGATTGCCGTGGTCATGCGGCGCCCAGTTGGCGGTGATGATGAAGTCGCCGTGCTCCATCGATGACTTCTCGCCCTCCACCGCGGTGTAGGCGCCCTTGCCCTTGAGCACGAAGCGGATAGCGGACGCGGTGTGCTGATGCGCCTCGGCAATCTCGCCCGGCATGATGAGCTGGATGCCGGCGAACAGCGAATTGGTAATGCGCGACTTGCCGGGATCGCCGGGGTTTTCGAGCACCAGCACACGACGCTCGGCTTCCTCGGCAGTGATGACGTCGCCGGCCTCGAGCATGTATTTCTCGACGTCCGGAAACTTCCACAGCGCCGCCTGCATCTGGGTTTTCGGCTCCGGCGTCACCAGGCCTTTGAGCACTTCCCAGAGCGGCGCCAGATTGTGGCCCCTGATCTTCTCATAATAGGCCTGCCGCGACGCCTGGATGTTGTGCTTCGCACCCGGCTGGGTCTCGGTCGTCATCGACATGGCTTCACTCCCTTGGCGGCGGTCGCGCCGCCGGATTGCTCATTTTGACGAGGCTTATAACGCATTTAGAGCGGACGCGGAACATGCCGCGCCCGCGGGCGGCCATGCACCGGAACGATAGTTCCGGGCGCAGTCAATTGTTGACCGAGCCGCCATCCACCACCAGCGACTGGCCGGTGACGAAATTGCTGTCGTCCGAGGCGAGAAAGATCAGCGCGCCCAGCAGATCCTCCGGATAGGCATCGCGCTTGAAGGCACGGGTGTTGCGGACCTTGACCTGCTCTTCCTCAATATGCGCGGTATTGGTCAGCCCGGTGTCGGACAGGATAAGCCCCGGCGACAGGGTGTTGACGCAAATATTGTGCTCGCCCAGTTCGCGCGACAGCGCCCGGGTGAAGGCGATGATCGCGCCCTTCGACGTCACGTAAGGCAGCATGCGCGGCAGACCCTTGTAGGGAGTACCGGAGGCGATGTTGATGATCTTGCCGCTCTTGCGCGCGATCATGTGCGGCGCGGCGTGACGCACGGTCAGATAGCTGCCCTTGACGTTCACCGCCATGACCTTGTCCCACAGCTCGGTGTCCCAGCCGTCATAGCCGCGCGGCGTCAGCGTCGAATAGAGCGCGGCATTGTTGACCAGGATGTCGATCCGGCCGAAGGCTTCGATGGCCGCCGCCACCATCGCCTCGACCGAGGCCTCATTGGCGACATCGCAGGTCACCGCCGCGGCGCTACCGCCGGCCCGTTCGATTTCCGCGGCGAGATCCTTGCCGTCGGCGATGTCGGCGATCATCACTTGCGCGCCCTGCTCCGCCAGCGCCAGCGAATAATGCCGGCCGATGCCTTTGGCGCCGCCGGTGACGATGGCGACCTTACCCTGAAGCCGTGACACGCGCGCTTCTCCCTGAACTGCCGCGACGGGTTTGTTGCCGGCAGTGTTTTGCGGGGGCGCGGCGAAAGTCAACCGAGCGGCAGGCGGCGAAGATAATCGCCGTACGGGCCGTGGCCCACTTTGTCGGCCAGCGCCACGAGTTCATCGGCCCCGATATAGCCCATCCGAAAGGCGACCTCCTCCGGACAGGCGATCTTGAAGCCCTGACGCTTCTCCATGGTGCGCACGAACTCGGCGGCCTCGATGAGGCTGTCGGGTGTGCCGGTGTCGAGCCAGGCAAAGTCGCGGCCCA
>JAFEFL010000066.1 GCA_018240595.1 Pseudomonadota bacterium
ATGCCGTCCCAGTCCTTCGGCATGCTCTTGCCATCGAGCTTGATGTCGCCGCTGTCCATGATCTCCAGACCGTTGGTGCAGCGGAGCAGGGTGGATTTGCCGGAGCCGGACGGGCCGATCAGGCAGACGACTTCGCCGTGATAGATCTCCATCGACACGCCGGCCAGCGCGTCGAAGGTGCCGAAGCGCTTGCGGATGTCGTGATAGGAGACGGTCGCGACGCTGCCGCTCTCACCGCGGCCGGGCCTGGCTTGCGCTTCGATCATTCACTCACCCGATAGCGTTTGTTGATCCAGTCGACGAGCTTGGCCTGCGGGTAACCGAGTAGCCAGTAGACGACGGCCATCGCGGTTAGCATTTCGAGGACGCGAAAAGTCTGCGAGCGTACGCGCATCGATTCAAAAGCGAGATCGCCGACCGAGATGACGGACACCAGCGAGGTGTCCTTGAAGAGTGACACCCAAGTGCTGGCGAGCACCGGCAGCACGCGGCGTACTGCTTGCGGCAGCACGATCTCGAACATGACGCGGGTGCGGCTCATGCCGAGCGCGTAACCGGCTTCGCTTTGGCCCTTGCGGATCGAGGCGATGCCGGCGCGGAAGGTCTCGCCGTTATAGGCCGATACGTTGAGGCTCAGGGCGACAATGGCCGTGGCGATGGGCGAGAAGCGCAAGCCCGTCGCGACCGGCAGAATGTAATAGGCGGTGTAGATGACGAGAATGAGCGGCAGGTTGCGGAAAAACTCGACGAAGGTGGCGCTCGCCGCGGCGAGGATGCGAATTCCCGACAATCGCATCAGCGCCAGGATGATGCCACCCGGAACGGCAATGATCATCGTCGTCACCGCGAGGAAGATGGTGACCTTGGTGCCCTCCCACAGCAGGTCGGCATTTCGCCAGACGACGGACCAATCGTAGCTCATGATCGACCGAGGTAAGCGTAGCGGGCGTAGATCATGTCCACGGCACGGGTCACGGGAAACAGGATGGCGAAGTACACGACCATCGCCACGATAAAGACCTCGATCGGGTGGAAACTCTGGCCGGCGACGGTCTGCGAGCGGTTCATGTATTCCGGCACGGCGATGACCGCGGCGATGGCCGTGTCCTTGATCGTGATCGAGAGGATCGAGCCGAACGCCGGCAGCATGCGCACCATGGCCTGCGGCAGGATGATGTCGCGGATGGCGCGGTACCGCGACATGCCCAGCGCGAAGGCGGCACGCTCCTGGCCGGCGTGCACGGAATTGATGCCGGCGCGGATGATCTCGGCGACGTAAGCGGAAATGTGGGCGGTCAGTGCCAGGGTTGCGGCCCAGAAGGGCGGCAGCGTAATGCCGGTGACCACCGGCAGCGCGAAATAGGTCCAGATTAGAACGACGAGAACCGGGATCGACCGCATCGAGTCGATGTAGAAGACCAGCGGCCAGCGCAGCCAGGCCGGTCCGTAGCAGCGGGCCAGGCCCAGCGCACCGCCGAACGCGATGCTGAGCACGATCGTCAGCGCCGACAGGCCAAGGGTCAGGCCAAGGCCGCCGAGTAGGAAGCGCCAGCTATCGAACAGGGGCGTGAAATCGAGCGACATGGCTGACCCGTCCGGGCCGCGTTGCCGACCCCCAAAGAGGGCGGCAACGCGGATTGCGGAGTTACTTCATGTTGGCGACGACGGCTTCCTCGGCCGCTTCGAGCTTCGGATGCACCGACTTCTCGACCGCGATCATCCACTCGAGCAGCGCTGGCTGGTTCTTGTCGATCGCCATGCCGACCGGCTGAGCCTTCTCGAGGCTGCCCTGGCAGTTGTTCGCGGCGGGAAGCACGGCAAGACCCTTCACCTTGTGGCTCATTGGCACGTAGGGGATGCGGTTGATCGGCGCGGCGTCGGCGCGGCCGGCCATCACGTCTTCGAGCGGCGCGGTCGCGCCGGAATTGGCTACGCCGAGCAGCTTGGCCTTGGCGAAGCGCTGCTTCACCCAGCCTTCTTCGCCGCCGCCGATGAAGTAGGCGATGGTGTAGTCGGGGCTGTTAAGGTCATCGACCGATTTCGCCTTGGCGAATTTCGGATTGTCGGCCTTGCCGAACATACAGACGCTGGTGTTCGAATAGAGCACAAAGTCGACGACTGCCTTGCGCTCCGGGGTCTCGGCGAGCGGCGTGATCGAGATGTCGACTTGGTTGGCGGCGAGCACCGGCACCTTGGTCTCATGCGAGACGAGAACGGGCTCGACCTTCACACCGAGACGTTTGGCGTATTCCTGCGCTAGTACCCAGGCCGGGCCAGACCAGTGTTCGCCGGAGCCGGTGGTATTCTCGACCAGCCATGGCGCATTGGCGAGGACGCCGACGCGCAGCGCGCCGGCTTTTTTGATGGCGTCGACGCGCGGGCTCTTACCGGGCGCCGGCGCTTCCTGCGCGAGAGCCGGCAGGGATACGGTCAGCAGGCAAGCGGTGAGCAGCAGTTTCATTGTGTTTTTCACGATATTCCTCCCGATGGTTGAACTTTTGTAAGGTTGCGCGGGCCCCGGACGTCGAAAGCGAAGTCAGTGCGCCGAGAACCTGGCTTTCGAAGACCTCCGACGCCGCAAGAGCAGTTGGCACCACGTCGCTAAAGGCGAAGATCTGCCGGATGAGCGAGCGCGGCGTGTCGGCGTTGCGTGCTGCTTGGAGCAGCTTGTCCTTGTTGGGATCGTCCACGGTGAGCGGCGATCCGTTATCGTCACGTTGCTGGAGAAAGCGGAGCCAGGCGGCGGTCACCAGCGCCATGCACGGCGCCGGCCGGCCGCCGGCGATGAGGTCGAGCGCCGGCGCGAAGATACGCATCGGCAGCTTCTGCGAGCCGTCCATCGCGATCTGCGCAGTGCGGTGCCGCAGCGCCGGATTGCGGAACCGCTCGATCAGCGCGGCGCGATAGCCGGCGAGATCGACGCCCGCGGGCATGCGCAAGGTGGCCGCGGCTTCGGTCATGAGGTGAGAGACGAACAGCGCCAACTCCGGCTCGGCGATCGCGTCGGCGACGGTCGGCAGGCCGGCGAGTTGGCCGAGATAGGCGATCGCCGAATGGCTGCCATTGAGCAGGCGCAGCTTCATGATCTCGTAGGGCTTCACGTCGGCGACCATTGTCGCGCCGGTGCTTTCCCAGGTCGGCCGGCCGAGCGGGAAATGGTCTTCGATGACCCATTGCGAGAACGGCTCGCACACCACGGACGCAGCGTCGCTGACGCCGGCCGCCGCAGTGATGCGTTGCCTGTCGTCGTCGGTCGTTGCCGGCACGATGCGGTCGACCATCGAATTCGGAAACGCGACATTGTCGGCGATGAAGCGTGCCAGCTCCGGCGAGAGCATCTCCGCAAAACGCAGGACGATGCCGCGCGTCGAGGCGCCGTTGTCCGGCAGGTTGTCGCAGCACAGGACAGTAAAGGGAGGGATGCCGGCGGTGCGCCGGGCGCGCAGCGCCGCGACGATGATGCCGGGCACCGTCAGCGGCCGCTCGGGCTGGGCGAGGTCGGCGCGAATGGCAGCGTCGTCCTCGTCGAGCGCGCCATCGGCGGCGCGGCGGTGATAACCCTTCTCGCTGACGCTGATCGTCGCGATGCGGATGGAGGGTTGCGCAAAGCGTGCGATCACGGCGGCCGGATCGCCAGGCGCCACCAGCGCGTCGGTCAGCGCACCCATGACGCGGAGCTTTTCGCCGGCGCCGTCGCGTTCGGCCTTGATGTAGAGGTAGTCCTGCGGCGCCAGCGCGTCGCGCACGGCGGGACTGCGCAGGCTGACGCCGCAAATGCCCCAGTCCGGATCGTCGCCGAGCAGCGGCTCGGTGTAGGCTGCGAGATGCGCGCGGGCGAAAGCGCCGAGGCCGAGATGGCCGATCCCAGCCGTCAGGCGGTCACGGTCGAAGTCCGGCTGGGCTATGGTGTGCGGCAACGACGCCAGTGTGTGCGACGACAGGCGAGGGGCGCTCATAGCGGCAACCTCTCGATCGACGCAATGGCAGTCATGACGCCGCGCAGTTCGGCGAGCCCGCGCATGCGGCCATAGAGTGGATAGCCGGGATGCGTCGCGCGCCTGGCGTCTTCCAGCAATTGGTGGCCATGATCGGGGCGGAACGGTAGCCGCCAGTTCGGATCGCCGGCGCTGCGCCGCCGCGCCTGTTCGTGCAGCAGCGGCTGGATGACTTCGACCATATCGACGTCGCCGCCGAGATGCTCGGCCTCGAAGAACGAGCCGTCCGGCTCCTTGGTGACGTTGCGCAAATGGACGAAGTGAATGCGCGGCGCGAAGCGGCGGACGATGGCCGGCAGATCGTTGCCGGCGCCGGCGCCGAGCGAGCCGGTGCACAAGGTGATGCCGTTCGCCGTGTCGTTCACCGCGCCGAAGATGAAATCGAGATCGTCGCTCGACGAGACGATGCGCGGCAGGCCGAACAGCGGTCGCGGCGGATCGTCGGGATGGATGCAGAGCCGGACGCCGGCTTCCGCTGCCGTCGGCACGACCTCTTCCAGAAATCGCTTGAGGTTATGACGCAAGGCGGCGTGGTCGATGCCGGCGTAGCGGTCGAGCATCTTGCGCAGGCCCGGCACATCGTAGCGATCATAGGCGCCGGGCAGGCCGGCCATGATGGTGGCGAGCAGGCGCTCCTTGTCGGCCTCGCTCGCCGCCTTGATCCAGTTTTTGGCCTTGGCGAGCACGTCGGGCTTCTGCTCGGCCTCGGCGCCGGGCCGCTGCAGGATGTAGCAATCGAAGGCCGCGTATTCGTGGGCGTTGAAGCGCAAGCCGGCGCCGCCATTGGGCAATGGCGTGGCGAGCTGCGTGCGGGTCCAGTCGAGCACCGGCATGAAATTGTAACAGACGGTGGTGACGCCTTCGGCCGCGAGATTGCGCAGCGACTGGCGGTAATTGTCGAACAGCGGCGTGAGGTCACCGTCGCCGAGCTTGATCGCCTCGGCGATCGGCAGGCTTTCGACCACGCTCCAGCGCAGGCCGCCCGCGGCCTCGATCATCCGCTTGCGCGCGGCGATCTCGTCGCGGCTCCAGACGACGCCGTAGGGGATGTGATGCAGCGCCGTGACGATACCGGTCGCGCCGGTCTGGCGGATTTCCGAGAGCGAAATCTTGTCATCGGGGCCGAACCAGCGCCAGGTCTGCTCCATCAGGCGATCCCCCGATCGAGCGCGGCGGGCTCCTGCTCGAAGAACTGGGCGTGCTCCTCGGCGATGCGGGCGACGGCATCGAACACGGAGCGCAGGTGGTCCTGCATCGCCTGTTCGGCGCCGGCCGGATCTTTGCCGCGGATGGCGCCGACGATCTCGCGGTGCTGGCGATAGATCATCTTCAGCCAGCGCTCATCTTCGAGCGACAAGTAGCGCACGCGATCGAGCTGCGCCTTCACCGAAGCAATGAGGTCCCAGGCATGCGGATGCCCGGCGATATGCAGGATCAGCGCATGCATCTGCTCGTCGAGCTGGAAGAAGGCGGCGCTGTCGCCATTTGCGATGGCCTGTTCCTGACGCGACATCTGCTGGCGTAGTGCCTCGACCTGGGGCCGCGTCGCCCGCTCGGTGGCGAAGCGGACGGCGCGGCATTCGAGCGCCTCGCGGATGAACTGGCTGCTGGTGACGGAGGACAGCTTGATCGGCGCGACGAAGGTGCCGACCTGCGGCACGATGGCGAGCAGGTTCTCCTTGGCGAGCCGCTGAATCACCTCCCGGACGGGGGTGCGACTGATGCCGTGCTGCTCGGCGAGCTTGGTTTCAGACAGGCCTTCCCCGGGACGCAGCCGGCCGCACAGGATGTCGTCGCGCAGGCGGTCATAAAGCCGGCCGCCACGCTCGCGCGCGGATTCGAAGGGCGGCATGGCCGCGCTTTTCTTGGCGTCTCCTCCCATGCGGGCATTGGTACACTTGTATACAAGAAAGGCAAGAGCTCTTGTCCGGGGCGAGGCTGAAGAACGAAACGCACGAACCAGAAATCCTTGCCCTCAAGACCGTCGTTCGGATCGCGGCGTTGCCTGATCTACGGCGCCGTCGCCACCTCCAGCCATTTCCAGTTGGCGTATTTGTTGCCGGTTTGGCGGATGTGCGTGTAGCGCTGCAGGCTCGACCAGCTTCGGTGGCCCGACACGGATGCGACCTGCGGGATCGTTCGGCCCATCTCGAACAACCACGAAATCCCGTCGTGGCGAAGATCGTGGAAGTGCAGGTCATCGATCCCCAGGAACTGGCAGGCCCGCGTGAAATTCGCGCTGATGGTGTCCGAGTTGAACGGAAAAATCCGCTCATCGACTCTCGGCATCGACGCGATGATCGCCGCCGCCTCCGGCGTGAGTTCGCATCGGACGTCGTTTCGATCCTTGTTTTTCGGATCCTTCATCTTCCGCACGATGATGCGATCGCCGTCGAGATCGCTCCAGCGCAGGAGCGTGATCTCTTCCTGGCGGCGGGTCGAGACGATGGCGAAGGGAACGATCTTGTGCATCGGGCAGGTCCCGGTGCGCATTCCTCTGAAGTATTCCATCAGCCGGTCGAGATCATCCAGACTGGGGCGGTTATCGCGGTTCTTGCTCTTGCCTGTGAGCTTGAGAATTCGAAGCGCCTTCACGGCGTTGTCGAACTCGGTCTTTGCCAGCGGATATTTCCAGGCAATCTCCGCGACATCGAATATCGGCGACAGATGTGACAGGTAGTTGCTGCGCGTCTGCGGCAGGACGTCGAGGGTCTTGGCGAATTCGACCAACCGGTCGCTCGTGACTTCAGAGCACTTGAGCTTGGCCAACTTGCTGTCGGCCACCTTGCGCAGGCAACTGTCCTTGGTGCTGCCGATGTGGCCGTTGAGCTCGGCGCGGTAGCGGTCGATGACCGCAACGAACAGCGGGTCGTCGCGCTTGGTGAGCCCGCCCGGACTTTTCAGTTCCTTTTCGCGCCGCTCCGCCCAGGCGCTGGCGGCTTGCCGCCGGTCGAAGGTCTGGGCCTCGCGGCGCACGATGACGCCATTCTGCTTGATGACGATCTGGGCGGTATGGGAAGTCGAGCCGTCCGCGCGTTTACGCTCTACAATTGTCGCCATATGTGGTTGGTCCTCACTGCCTCAAAGGTCGGTCCTTGGGGTCTGTCCAAGCGGTAAGATGACCCGAAATGCGGTACGACTTGAAGCTTTTTGTGGTACGACATTTGAGATAAGTCGTACCGGAATCTCGTACTTTGGCGGGAAAATGAGCGGAAATGGCCGGAAATGAGCGGAAATCCGCGGCTTGGCGAAGGCCCCACAATGTGCATTAAGTCGATGAGAAACAACGTAAAAGCAGCAAAATAGATGGATCGCCGTTTTTCAATCGCTCCCATGATGGACTGGACGGACCGGCACTGCCGGTTCTTCCATCGCCTCATGACGCGCCGGGCGCTGCTCTATACCGAGATGGTGACCACCGGCGCCGTGATCCATGGCGACCGGCAGCGGCTGCTCGGCTTCGATGCGGCGGAACACCCGATCGCGCTGCAGCTTGGCGGCAGCGATCCGGTGGCGCTCGCCGAAAGCGCGCGGATCGGCGAGGGCTTCGGCTATGACGAAATCAATCTCAATGTCGGCTGTCCGTCGGATCGCGTGCAGGAAGGCCGCTTCGGCGCCTGCCTGATGCTGGAGCCGGCGCTGGTCGCCGCCAGCGTCGCGGCGATGAAGGCCGCGGTGCGCGTGCCGGTGACGGTCAAGTGCCGCATCGGCGTCGACGATCAGGATCCGGAAGAAGTGCTGTTCTCATTTGCGCAGCAGGTGAAGGCGGCCGGCGCCGACGCGCTCATCGTCCATGCGCGCAAGGCCTGGCTGAAGGGCCTGTCGCCGAAAGAGAACCGCGAAGTGCCGCCGCTCGATTACGCGATCGTCCATCGTCTGAAAGAAGCGCATCCGGATTGGCCGATCGTCCTCAATGGCGGCCTCGCCAGCCTCGAGCAGGCGCGCGACAATCTCGGCAACCTCGACGGTGTGATGCTGGGCCGCACCGCCTATCAGGAGCCGTGGCGGCTGCTGAATGTCGATCCGGTGTTCTTTGGCGAGGCGGCGCCCTTTGCCTCGGCCAAAGCCGCCGCCGAGGCGCTGATCCCGTATATCGAGCGCGAGCTGGCCAAGGGCGTGCGGCTCAATTCCATCACCCGGCATGTCCTCGGCCTGTTCCGCGCCGTGCCCGGCGCGCGGGCCTTCCGCCGCCATCTGGCCGTCGAGGCCGTCAAGCCCGGCGCCTCGGCTTCCGTCATGGCTGATGCGCTGGCGCAGGTGGTGGACTTGGGCCCGGATATGGCGCACATCGCGGCGTAGCCTTCTTCGTCCTGCCCCGCACCCATGCTCCTCGGCTATCCCGTCAACGAATTGGCCTGGCTGGCGCTGCTCATCATCGCCGGCGGCGTCGTCACCGGCTTTCTCGCCGGCCTGTTCGGCGTCGGCGGCGGCGGCGTCATCGTGCCGATCCTGTACGAAGTCTTCCGCTTCATGCACGTGCCCGAGGATCTGCGCATGCAGGTCTGCGTCGGCACCTCGCTCGCCATCATCGTGCCGACGACGCTGCGGTCCTACGCCGTGCACAAGAGCAAGGGCGCGGTCATTCCCGGCGTGCTGCGGCTGTGGACGCCGGCGGCGCTGGCCGGCATCCTGATCGGCGCCGCGGCGGCCTCGTTCGCGCCGGCCCAGGTGTTCAAGATCGCCTTCGTCACCTTCTGCGCGCTGATGGCGGCGAAAATGCTGGCCGGCAGCGGCCGCTGGAATATCGGCACCGAGCTGCCCGGCCGCGCCGTTCTGTCGATCTACGGCTTTGCCATGGGCGCGCTGTCGTCGCTGGTCGGCGTCTCCGGCGGCGGCTTCTCCACCGCGATCCTCACGCTCTACGGCCAGCCGATCCACCGCGCGGTGGCGACCTCGGCCGGGCTCGGCGTGCCGATCACCGTCGCCGGCACCATCGGCTACATCGTCGCCGGCTGGCCGCACATGGCCGAACTGCCGCCATTGTCGCTCGGCTTCGTGTCGATCCCGGGCTTCGTGCTGATGGCGCCGGTGGCCAGCTTCATGACGACCTATGGCGTGCGCCTGGCACACTGGCTGCCGCGCCGCGCGCTGGAAGTGGCCTTCGCCTGCTTCCTGATTTTGGTCGGCACGCGGTTTCTGATCAGTCTCTTTTAGTTTGCTCGCAATTCCGGACGGAAAACCGGCTTCCACTTTTCCTCGAATTGCTCGCCTTACGGCTGCCCGCGCATGCGCAGCTTGTTGCCGCGCACTTCCCAGCTTTCCAGCCGGTTGAGAAAGCTCATGCCGAGCAGCGAATGCTTGAGCTGGCCTTCCTGCGCCACCAGCGCCGGCACCGCGCGCTCGATCAGGCCGCCGATGACGATGCGTTCCAGCGTCACCGGCGCCGCGCGGGTGCGGCCATTGGCGGTGTCGACGTTCACCGAATAATTGAGCACCTCGAGCGGCAGCCCGGCGGCCTTGGCGGCTTCCTGCGTCAGCACCACCGAACTCGCGCCGGTGTCGAGCACCATGGCGACGCGCGCGCCGTTGATATGGGCGTTGAGCGAGAAGTCGCCGTCGCGGTCGCGCACCACCTCGGCGTCCTGGCCGTGCCGCGCGACGTGACCCGGGATCAGTTCGGCGACCACCCGATCGACGACGTCGCGCAGTTCGAAACGATAGGTGTAACCGATCACCAGAACGAGGCCGATCACGCCCCAGAACGCCAAGGCCTCGAGCGCCTTGCCGAGCTTGTCGCGGAACGTCACCAGCACCAGCCCGCCGGTGAACACCAGGAGCGCGATCTTCACGGTCAACGAACTCACATCGTGACGCAGCAGCGTCGCGATCGGGTCGGCATCTTGCGTCGCGATCAGGATCGCGAGCGACAGCGCCACGCCGAAAACGAAGGCCCAGGTGATGCGGCGGCTCACGGCGTGATTATCCGGCGAGTTTTTGCGAGGCATTGAATGCAGTCAGCCGTTCGGAAAGTGAGTCCATGACGCGGCGGCGCTCGGCCGGCGTGAGGCGAGCCCAGGCCGCGATTTCCTCGACCGTGCGCCCGCAGCCGAGGCACAGGCCGCGCCCGGCATCGAGCGTGCAGATTTTCACGCAAGGGGTTTCAATCACGGGGATGTCGCTCATGAAAAGCTCGGGCGGCGCGTCGGCCGAACATAGATGGCCCTTTCGCGAACGCAACCGCCGATTTGGCCTCTGCCTATAACAATTGACGCGGCCGTCATGTACCGGCGCGGAACAAAGGCCGGCGGCGCAGGCGCCGCCGCTCTTCGTCGTTCAGGATCGGCTCGCCCGGCGGCTGCGCCTGCGGCGCCAGCGGCGCTTCGTCGGCCATCGGTGCCATCGCCGCAACCACGCGCTCCGGTGGGAAAGTGACGATCACCTCGGTGCCGATGCGCAGCTTGGATTTCAGCGAGAACGTGCCGCCGTGCAGATCGACGAGGCTCTTGGCGATCGGCAGGCCGAGGCCGGCGCCCTGTTCCGCCGATTTGATCGAGTTCGAGCCCTGACCGAACGACGCCAGCACCACCGGGATTTCCTCTTCGGGAATGCCGGCGCCGGTGTCCTTGCAGCTCATGTACTGGCCGCCCGACGCGGTCCAGCCGACCTTGAGCCAGATGTCGCCGCCTTGCGGCGTGAACTTGATGGCGTTGGACAACAGGTTGAGGCAGATCTGGCGGATGGCGCGCTCGTCGGCCCACAGCCGCGGCAAATCCTGCTCGTAGACCTCGTGCAGATTGATGCCGCGGTTGGTGGCGCGCAGCTTCAACAAATGATGGCAGTCCTCGACGATCGCGGTCAGCGACACCGACTCTTCGTTGAGTTCGTAGCGGCCCGCCTCGATACGCGACAGATCGAGGATCTCGTTGATCAGCCCGAGCAGATGCACGCCGGAGGCGTGGATGTCGGAAGAATATTCCTTGTAGGCCGCCACGGCGTGCTCGCCGAACACTTCCGACTTCATCACTTCCGAGAAGCCGAGAATGGCGTTGAGCGGCGTGCGCAGCTCGTGACTCATTTGCGCGAGGAAGCGCGACTTGGAGATGTTGGCGGCCTCGGCGCGCTGACGCGCTTCGTCGGAGATGGCTTTCGCCTGTTCGAGTTCGCCGATCAGCGCGTCCTTCTCGGCGCGCGCCTCGATGGTGGCGAGCGTCGTCGAATAGAGCCGGTAGGCGAGCATGGCGAAATAGCCCTGCGCGGTCACCGCCATCAGCGCCAGGATGTAGTTGCGCAGCGTGCCGAGCAGCACGAAGTTCAGCGCGATCGCCGCGGTGACCGGGAAGGTCGCGGCGAAGGCGGCGATCGGCAGGCTCGAGGCCAGCATGCTCGACACCGCGACCACCAGCAGCATCACGAACAGCATGAAGGTGCCGGACGACTCGTCGGCGCCGAGCGGGTGGATCAGGATGAACATCCAGGCCAGGCCGTAGAACAGGTCGAGCAGGATGAAACGGAAGCGCCAGGAGCGCGCATCGACCGCCGCCATCGGCAGTTCGAGGAATTGCCGGCACTTGGTGACGATGACGGCGTGGATCACCAGCACCGACGCCGTCCAGGCGCCGGCCGCGATCGCGCCGGTCCACAGGCTCGAGAGGAAGCCGATGGTGGCGACCAGCAGCAGGATGACGAGCGAGGCGGAGAGGCGGTTCTGCGCGTACTGGCGCAGCAGCTCGAAGTCGAAGGCCGGGCGGGTACCGGACGTCGAGGTCAGCCGGTCGCGCGCGTCGCGCACATATTGCGCGGCGAGGCGGCGCCGCACCGGGGAAGACTCCGTCGGCAGCGCGGTCAGGTCTGGTTGCTCGCCCGGAATCATGAATGGTGACGCTACGCTACCCGGTACTTTGACGGCCAACGTCGCCTATAATCCTTAAAGCCATGCTTAAGGCGATCAGAGAACCAACCGTTAACGCGCGTTAACCCGGCTTTGACAGCGCTGCTGCCCTGTGTTCGGGTTTCGCGGTCAAGAAAAGTCCTGAAGGCGGAAACTGTCCCCCATGAAGCTCTATGACGCCAAGGGCGCGCCAAATCCGCGCCGCACCCGCATATTTCTGGCCGAAAAGGGCATCGAGATACCGACCGAGCAGGTCGATATCAATGCCAAGCAGCACAAGTCGCCGGAGTTCAGCGCCATCAATCCGCTGCAGCGCATCCCGGCGCTGGTTCTCGACGACGGCACCGTGATTTGTGAATCGCTGGCCATCTGCCGCTATTTCGAGGCGCTGCGGCCGGAGCCGCCGCTGTTCGGCCGGGGGCCGCTCGACATCGGCCTGACCGAGATGTGGAGCCGGCGGGTCGAGAACAACCTGTTCGCGCCGGTGGCGCAGGTGTTCCGCCATCTGCACCCGGCCATGAAGGAGTTCGAGGTGCCGCAGGTGCCGGAATGGGCCGAGGCCAACCGGCCGCGCGTCTTCAATTTCCTCGAGATCCTCGACCGCCAGCTCGCCGAGCACGAGTTCATCGCCGGCGAGCGCTACTCGGTCGCCGACATCACCGCCTTGGTCACGATCGACTTCATGAAGGTGCCGAAGCTGGTGGTGCCCGAGCAACTCACCAACGTGAAACGCTGGCACGCCGCCGTGTCGGCGCGGCCCAGCGCCAAGGCTTGATATTAGCTCCGCTCACCCCCGCGAAAGCGGGGGGCCAGCCCTTGGCTTAGTCTGGATGCCCGCTTCCTTGGGCATGAGCGGAGAATGAGGCGGACACTTCGGTAATAAGGCAATCATAATATGCACCTCACCATCATTGGCTGCGGCGACGCCTTCGGCTCCGGCGGGCGCTACAACACCTGCTTCATGCTCAAGACCGCGAAGGCGACCTTGCTCGTCGATTGCGGCGCCTCGGCCATGCCGGCGCTGAACGCGCAGAAGATCGACTGCAATATGATCGACGCCATCGTGCTGTCGCACCTGCATGGCGATCACTTCGGCGGCCTGCCGTTCTTCATTCTCGATGCCCAGTTCCTGTCGCGGCGCACCCGGCCGCTGCTCATCGCCGGGCCGCCGGGATCGAAGGCGCGCATCGACGCGGCGCTGGAAGTGTTCTTCCCGAAATCGAACACGATGAAATGGAAGTTCGACTGGACCGTGCAGGAAATTCCGGTCGGCGTGCCGACCGATGTGCTCGGCCATCAGGTCGTCACCGCCGAAGTCATCCATCAATCGGGCGCGCCGTCGACGGCGCTGCGCATCACCGACGGCGACAAGACCTTCGCCTATTCCGGGGACACCGAGTGGACTGACGCGCTGTTGCCGGTTGCGCGCGGCGCCGACCTGTTCATCTGCGAATGCTACGGCTTCGAGGGCAAGTTCAGCGGTCACCTGAGCTGGGACGTGCTCCGGCCGCGCATCGGCGACCTCGGCGCCAAACAGATGATGGTCACGCACATGAACCCGACCATGCTGTCGCGCCTCGACGAGGTGAGGGCAGGCGGCGTGCTGATCGCCGAGGACGGGTTGACGATGGAATTCTAGTAAAGCCCGGACTGTCCGGCGCGCTTGAGGTGCCGCAGGTCTTCCGGCTTCGGCGGCGGTTGCTTCGGCGCCACGATCGCCCGCACGATCGCGCGCACCACAAAGAAGACGAGGGCGGCGAACGAGGCAAACAGGGCGAGAATTTCGGCGAAAGTGACGACGGAATAGACGAAGGGCATTTGCGACGCGCAGCTCGGGAAAAGGGCTCTTGGCTGCCTATCGGCTGCGGCCGGTCATGGCAAGGGCGCCGCGAGCGGGCCGGGCCGCGGGCTTCGCGGCGGCCAGAAAATAGTCCTTGACTCTTATTCCTATCATAGGATAGCCTTCACGCGTCCGGCTCCAGCCGAGGGCGCTGTCATGAGGCGTCGTTACAGTGGGGGCAGGATGCGGTGCCCGCGGGCCCGGGGA
>JAFEFL010000067.1 GCA_018240595.1 Pseudomonadota bacterium
CGGCGATCGGCTAGGACGCGGGTCAACGCGATCAGATCCTGGATTTCCTGGCGGCGGAACAGACCTTTGCCGGCCTGGGTCGCCACGGGGATGCCGCGGCGCTCCAGGGCTTCCTCGTAGCGCCACAGTTCCGCGCCGGTGGGCGCCAGCAGGGCGATGTCGCCTGGCAGACAAGGCCGCTTGGCGCCGCTGCGACGGTCAACGATCGGATGGCTTTCGATCAGCCGGGCGCACAGCTCGGCGATGGCGTCGGCTTCGGCGTCCCGCTGTTGCTCGGCGCTGGCCTTGCCGTTTTCATCAGCTACGGCGATGTCGAGGGCCGCCACGCAGACTCCGCCGCGATCGTCATGGAATGGGTCCAGTGCGGTGAAACCCGGCTGTCCATCGGCCGAGAGCACGGCCTCGAAGCGCTCGTTGACGAAAGTCAGGATCGAGCCGCAGGAGCGGAAATTGGTCGAGATCGACAGCAGGCTGTCGGGGGCCTGGGCGCGAAAGGCATCGCGCGCCTGGACATAGGCGCCGACGTCGGCGCCGCGAAAGCGATAGATCGCCTGCTTGGGATCGCCGACCAGGAACAGCGCGCCAGGCCGGATGTGAAAGCCCGTCCAGTCATTGGCGTCGTCGACGGGCTCACCGCACAGACGCCAGAAGATCTCGGTCTGCAAGGGATCGGTGTCCTGGAACTCGTCGACGAGGACATGGGCGAAACGCTGCCCGAGTGCGCGACGAACAGCATCATGGTCGCGCAGCAGATCGCGGGCGGCGAAGATGAGGTCGTCGAAGTCCAGTTGGGCGCTGGCCCGTTTGTGATCACGGTAGCGTTGCAGGATCGGGCGAGCCTCTTCGATCAGCGCCGCCAGAGCGTGGCCGGCGGTGGCCTGCATGAGCGCCCCCCAGGCATTGCAGGAGGTGGTGTAATGCGCTTCGGCCGCGTCGTTCAGCCGATCGCCGTCGGCCTTGGAGAGGCCCGCTTGTTTGGCTGCTGTCGCCCATTTGCCCTTCTTGCGGTAGGAAGCGAACGCGCCAGCCTTGGTGCAAAGGTCAGGATGGGGCCGCGAGGTCAGGAGCCGGACGAGGCCGGCGGGCGTCGCGGAATCAGGCGCCTTCGCAAGGGCCGTCGCCATTTCGGCCAGACGCTTCACGATCGTCACCGTTTCCGGTTCAGCCGCCGCCGTGCCGTTCATGAAGTCCGCAAAATCGGCCGTCGCTTGCCGGAACGCTGTCATGTGGCCGTCAAGGGGAGAGATTGGCGGGGCTTGGAGCGTGCGGCGGCGGCGCAGATTCTCGGCAATCTTGTGGATGAGCGCCACGGTCTCTCCGGGGCTGTGCAGCACCATTTCGGCCAGGAGGCCGCCCTGGCCGCCGGACAGACGCTCGCGCAGCCAGCCATCGACGATCTCGAGGAAGGTGAGGTCGGCCTGGTTGCGATCCATGACGCCCGCGCCGGGGTCAATGTCGGCCTCCGCCGGATAGGGCTTGATCAGGCGTTGGCAAAAGCCGTGGATGGTCGAGCAGGTGATTTCGTCAATCGCGGCGCTGGCGGCGGCGAGATTGGTCAAATGAGTCTCCGACAGCCCATCGGGCAGCGCCACCCGCAGTTCGGTCGCGATCTTGCCGGCCGAGAGGTCGGCGACGAACTCGCGGACACGGGACAACAGCTCGCTCGCGGCAAGCTCGGTGAAGGTGACGGCGGCGATGGAACGCGGCGCGACGCCTTGCGCCAGCATGGCGGCGATGCGGCCGGCCATGACAGCGGTTTTGCCCGAACCGGCGCCGGCCTCGACCAGGATCGAGCGGTCGTGCAGGCTGATGGCATCGCGGCGGGCACCGTCATCCTTCAGCATGTTGGATACGTTGCTCATCATTCCGCCTCCCAGACCTGAGCGACTTCGCCCAGCCGCTCCGTCGCGGCCGGCATCTTGCGTTTGCAATAGGTGGCGCCGGCATTGGCCGGCAGGGCGAAGGCGAGATCGTCGTAGTCGCCGCCCGTATCGGGACCAGGCAGGGCTGCGCCGCCGGCGAGACTGGTTCTCGCGGCGCGCAGATAGCCGGTGATCTCGGTGAGCACAGCCTCGGGATCGTCGAGCTGGAGATCGACCGGCTCGCGCGGATAGAGCAGTGAGGCGCTGATGGCGACGTCGTCACCGAGGAGCGCCTTCACCGCGAACGCGTAGAGGCAGCGCTGAAGCTCGCGTCCGCCGTTCAGGCGGATGTCGCCGCGCGGCGGCCGGCCCGTCTTGTAATCACGGACGAGGGCGCGCTTGCCGTCGCCCGAGATGTCGAGTCGGTCGATATAGCCGGCGATGTTGAAGCCGGTGTCAGGAATCGTGACCGGCAGGCTCACATCCCAGGGTACGTCAGCGTTGGTCTTCGGCTCCGAGCCGCCGAAGGGCACCTCGCCATAAGCGCGCGCGCCGGGCAGTGCATCGTCGCCATAGATGAGGGCGCGGCCTGCCAGCACGCGGGCATCATCGAGGGTGCGCCCCCAGATGACGGCCGGTGGAACCGGACGTTCGCTTTCCCAGTCGGTGGCGACGGCTTGGGCCGC
>JAFEFL010000068.1 GCA_018240595.1 Pseudomonadota bacterium
CCGTCGGCTTGGCCTGGGGCAGGATCTGGTCAATCTGCTTCCGGATCTCCTTGTTGGTGGCCACGAAATAGCCGCCAACGCCGCAGATCAGGACGCACACCAGGAATACACCGGCAATCCACTTCCACACGCGCGGCTCCCAAGCTGCCGCCCCCTGACCTTCCCGCCTCAGAGCCGGCTGCCCGCTCCGCTGTGGGACTTAATGGTAGGGAAACTCACCCAAGCGGTTTCAGTTTTGAGGGTTTCGTTTGTACCTGCTGACGAAGACATCCTCATTGGGTCTGTCGAGTGCTCTACCTCGCCGCGCTCCCACGAGCTTCTGACGCACGCTCTAACTCTCAGCAAAATAGGAACTTGCGCCTCGGTGAGCCCTCGCATCGCCAACTACTTCGCCTCCTCGCCAGCTACGGGCCATCGAAAATTGAGCGAGTGCCTCACCCGACTGACTTGACAGAGCCAAATTCGAAAAGTAGATTGAACGATCAATCAACTTTCGCATGGAAAATACCGAACTCCATCCTACTAAAGCCCGCATACTCGAGACAGCCGCGCGGCTGTTCTTCGAGCAGGGGTTCCATGCCACCGGCGTCTCGACCATCCTCCGCGAAGCCGGAGTCAACAGCGGCAGCCTCTACCACTACTTCCCCGGCAAGGACGAGCTGCTGGTCGGCGTGCTCGAGCACTACATCCGGATCATGCGTCCCATCCTTATGGAGCCCGTCGAAGCCGTGGTCGAGGACCCGATCGGCCGCGTCTTCAAACTCCTGGAGCGCTATCGCGAAGGGCTAGTTGCCTTCGACTTCCGCCTGGGCTGCCCGATCGGCAACCTGGCACTCGAAGTCGCCGACGACCACGCCGAGGCCCGGCGCCTGATCAACCAGAACTTCAGCAACTGGATCGACGCCGTGCGGGATTGGCTCGCGGCCGCGGGCGACCGCCTGCCGGCGCGTGTCGACCGCCGCCAGCTCGCCTCGTTCATTCTCACGACCATGGAGGGGGGCATCATGCAGTCGCGAGCCGCCCGATCCCTGGACCCCTTCGATGCTTCGGTCGCGCAGCTCCGGGCCTATTTCGACGCGCTCCAGGCCGAGGCCGCCGGATCCCAGACCACCTCCCCCAGCCACTCTTGCTCACCGTCCGACTCAGCCGCGCCCACTCGCGGCCGTTAGCTTCGCCGGACTTCTCCCACCAGCGCTCAAGGAGACACCATGTTCCTGGAACACCTGCGATCGCTCAACTACCTCGCCATCTTCTGCGCCGGCCTGGTCGCGTTCATGCTCGGCGGCCTGTGGTACACGGCGCTCTTCGGCAAGGCCTGGCGTCAGCTGTCCGGATACTCCGACGAGCAAATGAAGTCGATGCAGGCCAAGCGGCCGATGCCCGTCTTTTTCGGGCTTCTCACCGTTTGCTACATCATCGCCGCGTTGGCCCTCGCCCTTCTCTTGAGGCAACTCGCGGTTCGCGAGGCGATCCCGGGCGCCGTCACGGGATTGGTTGTGTTCATCATCGTCGGCGCATTCGCGATGACCGGTCACCTTTCGAGTCCTCGCCCGTTGAAGCTCTACCTCATCGATGTCGGCTTCGCGCTCGTATTTCTGCCCGTGATGGGCGCGATGCTCGGCGCCTGGCATTGACGCCCGCAAACCGCCCGCACCAAGTCTGGTTCGACCCTTCCCGACCAACCCATACCCACGACCTCGTTCACCGCTGGAGACCCGAAGATGCTGCCGCTGCTTGCGCTCACCGCCGCGTTGTTGCTCGCACCGCTCGAACCCGTCGCGGCCCCCCCGTCTCCCAAAGCGGACTCACCTAAGAGCCAGAGCGATCGGGATCCGAAGATGTCGATCATCGGCGTCATCACCTCCGGCGACAGTTCCAGCGCGATCGTTGAGACCGTCATCGACGCGCCGGTGAAGCGCGTGTGGGAGGTCTTCACCACTTCCGAGGGCTTCACCAGCCTCGGCCCCGCGAAGGCAAACGTGGACTTTCGTGTCGGCGGGCTCATCAAATCAACCTATGACCCCAACGGTTCTCTCGACGACAACAACCACATCGAAAACGAGATCATCGCTTTCGACCCCGAGCGCATGATCTCCTTCCGCATCCACAAGCCCCCGGCGACGTTCCCGTATCCAAACGCGTGGAAAAGCACGTGGTCCGTCGTGACGCTCGAGCCCGTCGGTCCTGATCGCACCCGATTGCGCCTGGCGATGCTGGGTTTCGGCAAGGACGAAGAGTCGCAGAAGATGCACAAGTTCTTCGAAGTAGGCAACGCCAAGACCATGCAGTCCCTTCGTCAGAAGCTCGGCTCCGACGAAGCCCGCAGCAAGTCGGAGAAGGCCTGGAAGCTCCTGACCGGCCTGGTGGGCGATTCCTGGAAAGGCTGCTCGACCCTGGAGGACGGCCAGAAGGTGTGCGCCACCACGCTCTGGACCTACGGCCCTCGCGAGAAGTCTTTGATCTTTTCGATCTGGCTCAACGAGGCGTCCACCAAGTCGCCCCACATCCACCAGGTCATCTCGCCCGAGCCCGCCACTGGAGCCATCGTCTACACCGCCGTCGACGACGGCGGCAACATCATGAGCGGCCATGTCACGCTCACAACCGATGACACCGTGACCATGGACTGGAACTCGGAGCACGCCGACGGCGCCAAGTTTCATCAGTTTGTGACGCTCCAGATCACCGCGCCCGAGGCGTACATCCAGCGAAACTACGGTTCCGCCGCCGACCTTGCCGCGAATAAACCGTGGATTGAAGTCACATACCGCCATCCCGGTCCGGCGCCATCGGCGCCCGGCAGCTCCGCCGAACCCGCCACACCGACACCCGGGAAGCCAACCTCCATGATTGACACCAACCTTTTTGAGGCCGACGGACGTTCCGATCTCATCGTGAAAACCGATGCCGTCATCGACGCGCCAACCGACAAGGTCTTCCAGGCGTGGACAACCGCCGAAGGCATCCGGAGCTTTCTGGACATCGACAGCAAGGTAGAGCTTCGAGTCGGCGGACCCTTTGAACTCTACTTCGGCGACACGACCGCGCCCGAAGGCCAGCGCGGTTCCGAAGGCTGCCAGGTCCTGTGCTTCATTCCCGGACGCATGCTCTCGTTCTCCTGGAACGCCCCTCCCAAGTTCGCGGCTGAGCGCGCCCGCCGATCGTGCGTCACGCTCCTGTTCAGTCCCGTCGACCACGACAAAACCCACGTTGAACTGACTCAGTCCGGCTTCGGCACCGGCGGGCAATGGCCCCAGGTTCATCAGTACTTCAGCAGCGCCTGGCCCCAAGTCCTGGACGCTCTGAAGGAATACTTCCAATCTCAGTCTTCGGGCGCCGCGCGGAGCAAATGAGCGGCGGCAAGGCCCGCCCGTTCAAACGCGCGAAGCCCGGCCGCTGATCGCCTTCTGCATCTCCGCCAGCCACGCGCGTCGCATCGCGACATCGAGCTCACCGCTC
>JAFEFL010000069.1 GCA_018240595.1 Pseudomonadota bacterium
AAGGGCGAGACGCAATCCTTCTATAACGACTTCTTCGAGATTTTCGGCGTCAAGCGCCGCACCGTGGCGACCTACGAGCAGCGGGTGAAGCTGCTCAACAACAAGCATGGCTTCATGGATCTGTTCTGGCCGCGCATGTTGCTGATCGAGCAGAAGAGCGCGCGACTTGATCTCGACAAGGCGGGAATCCAGGCGCTCGACTATATCGACGGCCTCCCGGCGCCAGAACAGCCGCGTTACGTTCTGACCTGCGATTTCCAGACCTGGCGCCTGCTCGATTTGGAAACAGGCGGCGATGCGCTTCGGTTCAAACTGGCCAACTTGCACAAGCATGTCGAGGCGTTCGCCTTCATCCTCGGCCGCCAGCGGACATTCGAGACACAGGCAACGGTCACCATCAAAGCGGCCGAATTGATGGGGAGCCTCCACGATGCGCTGGAGGAGTCGAACTATAAAGGCCACGACCTGGAGCAATTGCTGGTCCGGCTGCTCTTTTGCCTGTTCGACGACGACACCGGCATCTTCCAGCCCAAGGACATCTTCCTGGAATTGCTGCAAGGCGACACGCGGGAGGATGGAAGCGATACCGGCCCCAAGCTGATGGAGCTATTCGACGTCCTCGACACGCATGAGGACGATCGGCAGTCGAACCTGTCCGGTGAGCTGAACCAGTTTCCGTATATCAACGGCGACTTGTTCAAGGGGCGACTGCGCACGCCGGTATTCGACAAGAAGATGCGCACGCTGTTGCTGGACGCGGCACGACACAATTGGAGCGGGGTCAGCCCCGCCATTTTCGGCTCGCTGTTTCAATCGGTGATGGACGCCAAGGAACGGCGCGCAAAGGGCGCGCATTACACGTCCGAAGCGAACATCATGAAGGTGATCGGGCCTCTCTTCCTCGACGACCTGAAGGCGGAGCTCGACCGGATCGTTGCGCGTAAGACGGGCCGGGATGCGCTGCTCGACGAGTTCCTGGCCAAGCTTTCGCGCCTGACCTTCCTCGACCCGGCATGTGGCTGCGGCAACTTCCTCGTCATTGCGTATCGGGAATTGCGCCGGCTCGAACTTGCGGCGCTGGAAGCCCGCTGGCCGAAGATGATGACCGATACCGGCGAGGAACGGCGTCAGGGATTTATGGACCTCGGCCTGCTCAGCCGCATTCAGGTCAGCCAGTTTTACGGCATCGAAATCGAGGAATTCCCGGCGCGCATCGCCGAGGTGGCGATGTGGATGGCCGACCATCTTGCCAACAATGCGCTCGGCGACGCCTTTTCGACCAACTACGCGCGCATCCCGTTGAAGGAATCGGCGCACATTCGTCATGCCGACGCGCTCGATACCGACTGGGCGACGCTGATCGCGCCGGAGAAGCTTCACTACATTATGGGCAACCCGCCGTTCGTCGGCGCCAAGTTCCAGACGCCCGAACAGCGTGCGCAGGTTCGCGCCATCGCCGGATTGGGTGGCAGCGGCGGCACGCTCGACTTTGTCGCGGCGTGGTTCATCAAGGCGGGCCAGTTCGTCGCCGCCAATCACCGTATCCGCATCGCCTTCGTCGCGACCAATTCCATTTGCCAAGGCGAACAGGTGGCACAGCTTTGGCCCATCCTGTTTGATCGGTTCCACCTCGAAATCGCGTTCGCGCATCGCACCTTCAGTTGGGGTAGCGAGGCGCGCGGCAAGGCGCAGGTACATGTCGTCATCATCGGTCTTACTCACCGAGACAACGAACCTGCTCAAAAGCGCCTATTCAGCTATCCAGATATTAGGAACGACCCAGTCGAAAGCCAACACGACGCTCTGACCGCGTATCTCTTTGACGCAAGGGGCGTAGTAAATCGACATTTGGTCGTGAAGGAGGAGCCTCGTCCGATCAATGGCGCACCCAGGATCATTAGCGGAAGCCAACCGATCGATGGCGGTTATCTGATTTTTGATTCGAACGAACGCCAACAATTTGTTGAAAGTGAGCCAGGTTCGGCAAAATTCTTGCAGCCCTATCTTAGCGGACAAGATTTCCTGAATGGCGGGGGGCGATGGATTCTCGCTCTTCAAGACGCGGAACCATCCGAACTTAAATCGATGCCACTCGTGATAGAGCGGCTACGACAAGTGCGGAACTTCCGCATGAAAAGTCAGCGAGTTAGCACGTTAGCCATAGCGGACCAACCTACGAAATTTAATGTTGAAATCGTGCCGACCGATCCCTTTCTGGCTATCCCTGAGGTTAGTTCAGAACGGCGAGAATACATTCCGATAGCCTGGCTTAGTCCTCCGACTATTCCTAGCAATAAGCTGCGAATTTTACCGAACGCTTCTCTCTGGCAATTTGCCATACTGACTAGTCATGCCCATGTATCTTGGAGTCGACATATTGGAGGACGCCTAAAGAGCGACTTTCAATACGGCATCGGACTCAATTACAACACTTTTCCATGGCCTGAAGCCTCCGCTGCACAGCGTGCGAGAATTGAACAACTTGCCCGAGCAGTACTAGAATCGCGCCAAGAACATTCGACCTCCTGTCTCGCGGATCTCTATGATCCCGACACAATGCCCGGCGGCCTGCGCGAAGCGCATCACGCGCTCGATGTCGCGGTAGACAAACTATATCGCGCCGCACCGTTCGCCTCAGATCGTGATCGCGTCGAACATCTGTTCGGTCGCTACGAAGCTCTCGTAAATCCGCTCGAAACGAAGGGCGTAAAGGCCAATCGCCGCATTGCGCGCAAATCGGCAACCAATTCGGCGACCGACAACTAACCAACGTTCAAGGTGATCTGTTGTGAATCGTGACCCCTTCACCCTGCGCGTCTTCGTCCCCTCTGGCGACCCTGAGGGCGCGCGCATCGTGGACAGAATGAACTGGACCGCGCGGGGCTATTTCGTGTCGCGCGATCACTGGCCGGAAATCCGCCTGCGCCCGGAGCTGCAGGCCGGCGGCATCTATGTGCTGATCGGTTATGAAGAGGATGAAGTGGGTGCCGAACAGCCGGTGGGCTATGTCGGTCAGACGGATAATCTGCGTAATCGCATCGACAACCATGAAAGCAACAAGGATTTCTGGTCGACCGCAGTGTTGTTCCTGTCGACTGCCGGTGGCTTGAACCGCGCGCACACGACCTGGCTCGAATGGGCGCTGTTGGCACAGGGCGCGGCGGCAGGGCGCTGCAAGTTCCAGAACGTTATCAGCCCTTCCGAGCCGCAGCTGATCGAGAGCGAGAAAGCCGATACGCGCGCTTTCCTGCAAGAAATGCTGCGCATGATGCCGTCGATGAATGTGCACATTTTCGAACCGGCGAAGGTGATCAAGCCGATGGCTGCCGCCGTGGTAGCCGGGGCTGCCGCGGTGAAAGATACCATCGTCGTGCCGGCACAGAGGGACGGCTTTGAGACGGCCTTCCTGGGCGCGCACGCATGGTGGGCGATCCGCGTCGCCGCCA
>JAFEFL010000006.1 GCA_018240595.1 Pseudomonadota bacterium
CAGCGCCGACTTTTGGCCGTTTACCTTCTCCATGCGCCGCCGCGCTTCTTCGAACCCGATGATCGTCTGCTGGAACGGAATCAGCTTCGCGACTTCGGCTTCGCCCGCCAGATCCTCCTCCAGCGCCTTCTGCTCGCGCAGCAGCCGGCCGCGCAGCAGCAGGTAATCGACCTTCCCCGGCTGGCTGAGTTTGTCAAAGCGGATCCCGTCCAGCAAACGCAACTGCTGCGCGTAGAACTTCTCGAGCGCAGCATGCCGCGCCGCGGACCCGGCCAGCGGATAGATGCGCTCGTAATCGCGCAGCTCCACCAGGTACCGCTCGATCACCGGACGCAGCTCGCTCGTGCCCGTGTCGAGGGCGGTTCCGTCGGCGGCCGTCGTGCAACCGCACGCATCCGCGTCCGCGGCGGGGGCTGGGGGTGTTTTGCGCGGCGGCGCCTTCTGCGCCTGCAGCAGGCCGGCCGGCGAAAGCGCGCCGGCGCCGATCAGGGTGAGGCTTCCGCGCCGGAATAAATCGCGGCGGTCGAACTGACGCATGATCATCAACCTCGGCGGGACTTGCCGGCCAACCTCATGCCGGTTGACAGTTATTATAGAAAGGCGCTTCGTCGTACTACCAGCCGGCGTAGCTCCGCCGCCGCTACCCCCCGATCGAGTACATCGGCCGCGGTAGCACGACGAACAGTCGGGCCTATAGAGTGTCCGTCGTGTCCGGTACGCATACTCTCCGCAAGGCCTACTTTTCGATGATCTGCGTACCGCTTGGTCGGCGGACGGTCGACTTCTTCCACCGCTCTCTGTTAGGCCGTGAGCCGCAAGCTGATATATTCGGTGTGGTTAGTCCGGTCGAGTTGTCATGAGGCTCAGGCTCATTCACGTTTACGCGTTGCTCAATTGCGCCACCGTGGTCGCGCAATCCGATTCGGAGCCAACGCTCCCTCGCCTTGATGGGAGAGCAGTCACGGTTACGAAGGCTGGAACCGACGCAAATGGATTTTCCAAGGGCCCAGCATCCGTATGCATAGAAGGCACGGAGGGCGTCCCGAGTTTAGTTGAAGGTTGGTAGGCGGCGGTTGGCGCCGATTCGATAGAATCCGGTTGCCAAACGCAGATCCGAAAGGAGCCTACCGCCGTGAAGAAACCATACCATATCGTGACCCGGGCGGCACGCGAGAGCGCCGCCATTATCGAGCAGTTCTGCCAGGCCAACGGCCAGATCCTGCTCCCCATCCTGGGCCTGATCCAGAACGCCAGCCAGGTGGTGGAAACCGTGATCCATGAGATCGGCCACCAGATGCTGGAGCAGATCTTGCTGCTGAGCGCCGAGCAGGTGGCCGGCCCTCGGACGCCGGGCAAGGTCGGCGGAGATGTCCGCCACCACGGCTCGCAGCCGGGCTGCGTTCAGTTGGCCGATCGCAAAGTGAAGGTAAAGCGGCCGCGCCTGCGCCACAAGACGGAAGGGGAAGTGAAGGTGCCCGCCTACGAGATGCTGCGCCAGGACCGGGGCCTAGGCCAGCACATGCTGGGGGCTCTGCTGCGCGGCGTCTCCACCCGCGACTATCAGGAGGTGCTGCCGCAGATGGCCCAGACCGTGGGCGTGTCGCGCAGTGCTATCAGCCGCAAGGCGGTCGAGGCCAGCAGCGAACAACTCCAGCAGTTGCAAGAGCGCCGCTGGGAGAACATCGAGATCCTGGTGATCTACATCGACGGGCAGCGCTTCGGGGAGCATCACATCCTCAGCGCTGTGGGGGTGGACACGGAGGGCAAGAAGCACATCCTCGGATTGGAGTCGGGGGCCACGGAGAACGCCGCCAGCGTGAAGTGCTTGCTCACTCGACTGCGCGATCACGGCCTGCCGACGGATCGCAAATATCTGTTCGTGATCGACGGCGCCAAGGCTCTACGGGCAGCCATCGAGGAAGTATTTGGCGGCGACCAACCGGTGCAGCGGTGCCGCAACCACAAGGTGCAAAACGTGCTCGGTGAACTGCCCAAGGAGCAGCACGGGCAGGCGCTGAACCTGATGCGCGCGGCCTGGAAGGTGAAGACTGCCGAGGAAGGTGAGAAGCGTCTGGAGCAGTTGGCGCGGTTTCTGGAGCGAGACCACGAGTCGGCGGCGCGCAGCGTACGCGAGGGCATGAAGGAGATGTTCACGCTGCAGCGTCTGCAGATTCCGCCGTCGCTGAACAAGTGCCTGGCGACCACGAACATCATCGAGAGCCCGCATAGCGGCGTCAGGCACCGCACGCACAACGTCACCCGCTGGCGGGATGCAGACATGACGGAGCGCTGGGTGGCATCGGCCTGGCTGCTCACCGAGAAGCACTTCCGCCGAATCGATGGTCATGCCGATCTCTGGGCGCTGGCCGCGATCCTCGGCCGCGAGACAAAATCGACCCATCCATCGAAGGAGAAAGTAGCATAAGATGAAACTGCCGCTCCTGCCCACCTTCAACTACGAGAGGGACATCCTCACTGCACAAGATGAAGTCCATTTATTTGGTCGCCAGTCCATAACGGGAGTCACATGCCGTGAATCTGATCGGAGTCCCACGGCGGAATCCTTGACCGGGAGCCTCATTGCGACATTTCCCCGGTTGGCACGCCGGAATCCCGAAGACGATGACGAACTCATCGAAGCGACGAAAGCGGCAAACGTCACTATCAACCGGGAGTTCAGCTATCTCCGGGCGGCGTTCTACTACGGCATGGAAGAGCAGACGCCGCCGAAGGTGCTCCAGCCTCGGGGGACACCTGAAAAGCGGCCAATGAGGGACACCTCAAAACCGGCCAACGGAATCAGGCAAGACAAGGTAGTTATAACCCAGGACCGCTCATTGCGGCAATGAAAAATTTGGCATCAGTGGGCTGTCATC
>JAFEFL010000070.1 GCA_018240595.1 Pseudomonadota bacterium
AAGCAGGGCCGCGTCGCCGGCTTCTTCGCCACGGTCGAGAACACCATCCTGCTAAAGCGCGCGGGTGAACCGATCGACGTGTGGAGCGCCACCGACAACTCGTCGATGCCCGGCGGCGTCATCCTGATGACCAAGGCCTTCACCGAGAAGAGCCCGGAGACGGCGGCGAAATTCGTCAAGGCCATGCGTAACTCTGCGCTGGAATGCCTCAGCGCCGACCCCGCCATGATCCTAGATCGCATCACCAAGAAGTTCGAGATTTCGGCCAATGCCGATCGCGACTTCCGTATCGAGGCCATCAAGGCCTACAATGCCTCGACCGTCAGCGCCGGCAAGGAAAACGTCATGCGCAACGTGCCGGCGGTGTGGGAAAACGGCGCCAAGCTGGTGGGCGAGGCGAACATCGCCAAGGTCGCCGACGTCAAGGCGCTCTACACCAACAAGTTCGTCGATGAGGCCGCGAAATCATGAGTTTGCAGACTGCGCCGGCGGGCGTTCAGGGCGGTGGCGTTGCCATCGCCCTAAACGAAGCTGGCAAGGATTTTGAAACGGCGGAGGGCCTGGTCAGGGCCCTCACGCCTACCAATTTCAGCGTGCGAGAGGGCGAGTTCACCGTCCTGCTCGGCCCGTCCGGCTGCGGCAAAACCACCATGCTGCGCATGATCGCGGGCCTCGAGGCGCCGACCAGCGGCACCATCGAAGTCGAGGGGCGCAATCTCTGGACCGCCGACAAGCGCGACAATGTCGCGCTCGCCGAGATGGGTATGGTGTTCCAGGAAGCCAACCTGTTTCCCTGGCTGTCGATAGAAGACAACATTGCGTTGCCGCTCAAGCTGCGGGGCGTCGGCAAGTCGGAGCGACGCCAGCGCGCGCGGGAGCTCTGCAAGCTTGTCGGCATCACAGGCTTCGAGAAGCGCTACCCGAAGGAATTGTCGGGCGGCATGCGCCAGCGCGCCTCGATTGCGCGGGCGCTGAGCTACGACCCGAAAATCCTGCTGATGGACGAGCCGTTCGGCGCGCTCGACGCGATCACGCGCGACGCCATGAACATCGAGCTGCAGCGCATCTGGATGGAGACCAACAAGACCATCGTGCTTGTGACGCATTCGATTTCGGAAGCGGTGTTCCTCGCCGACCGCATCGCCCTGCTCTCGCCGCGGCCGGGTCGCATCCAGGAAATCGTCGAAGTGCCCTTCGCGCGGCCGCGCGCGGTCTCCGTCAACGAAGACCCGCAATTTCAACACATCGCAAATCACTTGCGCGATCGCCTCGAGCATTAATCAATGAGTCTGGACACGCCCATCGTTAGCACCGTCGCACCGCAGCAGCCGGCCAAGAAGCGGAAGAAGGAGATCCCGACCTGGATCGGCAGCGTCGCGCTCCTTGTTCTGTTCCTCGGCGGGTGGGAGTTCTACGTTCGCGAATTCAACGTCAGCAAGCTGATCCTGCCGGCGCCGTCGCTGGTTATCGAGGCCTGGTACGCCAGCCTGTGGCTACCATCGACCTGGTACCACACCTGGATCACGGCGCTGGAAACCATGCTCGGCTTCTTCTTCGCCATGGTGTTCGGCGTGGCGCTCGGCGCCATGCTCGGCAAGAGCCCGCGCCTTGAGAAGATGCTGAACCCTTTCATCGTCGCCACGCAGGTCGTGCCGAAAGTGGCGCTGGTGCCGCTGTTCGTCGTCTGGTTCGGCTTCGGCATCACCTCGAAGGTGGTCATCGCCGCGGTGCTCGCCTTCTTCCCGATCATGCTCAACACCGCGCTCGGCGTGAAGTCGGTCGAGCGCGGCTATCGCGAAGTGCTGGCGAGCCTCAACGCGTCGCGCCTGCAGAAGATCACCCAGCTCGAATTCCCCAGCGCCCTGCCCTATATCCTCACGGGCATGGAAATGGGCGTCGTGCTGTCCATCATCGGCGCGGTGGTCGGCGAATATCTCGGCGGCAGCGAGGGCCTCGGCAATCTCGCGGTCAAGGAGATGAACTCCTACAACACCACGGCGCTGTTCGCCGTGATCATGCACTTGTCGGCGCTGGGCTTCGTGTTCTACGCCATCGTCGTCGGCCTGCGCCGCTTCCTGATCCCGTGGCACGAAAGCGCGCAGATCAAGAAGTAGCTGACCCCGCTGCGGCCCGCACATGAAAAAGCCCCGGTCCAGACCGGGGCTTTTTGTCGTCGCTGAAATTCGCCTGCCGTGAATTCAGGCCGCCCGCCGCCACATCGACCGGGCGATGCCTTCCTGCACCGTGGCGCCGTCCTGATTGACGACGCGGATGCGCCGATCCACCGTGTAGCGCTTCTCGTCCGCCGTCAGCTTGATGTCGGCGATCTCGATTTCGAGATGCAGCGTGTCGCCGATATAGATCGGCCCCTTGTAGCGCCAGTCGACGATCCCCAGGGCCGCGACCAGCGGGTCTGCGGACTTGAGCACTTCGCTTTCCAAATGGCCGCCAACGGCGAGCGCGATGCCGAACGAGCCCTGCACCAGCCGGCCTTTGACCCCGGCGCTGCGGGCGAAGACCTCGTCGCTGTGGATCGGATGAAAGGCGCCGGTCAGCATCATGAACAGCGAATGATCCGACTCGGTCACCGTGCGTCCGGCGGTGCGGGCGCGCTGGCCGATCGCGAGCGTGGCGTAGGTGAAGTTTAGCGGCAGCGTCGCCACTTCGCCTGGCGTGCTCATGGCGTTGCATCCTTCCCGCGCAGCACCACCACGGCGTCGAGCGCAACTGGCTTCTTGCCGGGGCGGCTGACGATCGGGTTGATGTCGATCGATTCCAGCGCGTCGCCGAGATCCTGAGCGAGGCGCGCGGTCGCCGACAGGGCGTCGGCCAGCGCATCAATGTCATGCGCTGCGGCGCCGCGATAGCCCTTCAGCAGCTTCGCGGTGCGCAGGCCTTCGATCTTCGCACCTGCCTCAGTGGCGCTGAGCGGCACGGGCGCGAAGGCGACATCCTTCATCAATTCCAGCAGAACGCCACCGGCCCCGGCCATGACCACCGGCCCGACTTCGGGATCGCGTTGCGCGCCGAACACGAGTTCAGTGCCGCCGGAGACCTGCTCGCAGACCAGGAAGCCGTCGAGCGGCTCGGCAAAGCCGTAGCGTTTGACGTTGGCCTTGATGGTCTCGACGCCGGCGCGCACGGCAGCCGCGTCGGCAAGGCCGATCAGCACGCCGCCGGCGTCCGACTTGTGCGTGAGCTTGTCGGACAGCGCCTTGACCACTACCGGATAGCCGATCTTGTCCGCCGCCGCCGCCGCGCTGTCGGCGTCCTCGGCCACTGTTTCGCGCGGCACGCCGATGCCATAGGCGGCGATCACCTCCTTGGCGTCGTTCTCGTTGAGGGTCAGCGTGCCGCCTTTGGCGAGCTGCGCCTTGAGGTCGGCGACGATGGCCGGCGGCTTGGCCGATGGCTTGCCTGAAGACGCAGCCGCAACCGCCTTGGCCGCCTTGGCCCGCTCCGACCATTTGGCGAGAGCGGCGAAGGCCGCCACCGATTTGCGCGTCTCCTGCACGAAGGCAACCTTCGGCAGCGCGGCGCGCACCTCGCGGCTGTAGTCCGTGAACATGCGCGAGAACATCGAGATGAAGGCGAGCTTCTTGCCGCGCCGCGCGACGAGATCGTGAATGCGCTGGAAGCGCTCTTCCCAGTGCGCCGCCATGCCGGTTTCGCGCGGCAACTCGGCCTGCAGGATCAACACGTCGAGGTTCGGGTCGTCGCACAGGATATCGACGCACTCGACATACTTGTCGACGCTGGTCAGCACGGTGAAGCCGCCATCGGCCGGGTTGCCGGCGGAGGAACCGGTCGAGAGCAGCGCCGCGAGGCGGCCTTCCACGTCCGGGGCGAGCTTGGGAAAGGTGAGGCCGCTGCCGGCGGCGCCGTCGACGAGAATGCCGCGATAGGCGCCGGACAGGCTGAGCGCGCCAATGCGGGGGCCGATCGGCACGCCGAGATGAACGGCGATCTCGATCGCCTCGATGGCATCGTCGAGCGAGTCGACGCGGATGACGCCATAATCCTGCATCACCGCATCGAAAGCCTCGGCGCTGCCGGCGAGCGCGCCGGTATGGGTCGAGGCGGCCTCGCGGCCCTCCTCGCTGCTGCCGATCTTGAACAGGATCACCGGCTTGCCGGCGTCGCGCGCGCGCGCGCAGGCCGCCTTGAAGGCGCCGACGTCCTTCACCGACTCCAGGTAACAAAAGATAACCTGGATGCGGGGCTCATCGGCCATGTAGGCGATGTAGTCGGCGCAGCTCATGTCGATCTCGTTGCCGCTCGAGATCAGCGCGCCCGGCTGAATGCCGCGGTCCTGGAGAATGTGGTTGGCGTAGAGCAGCACGCCGCCGCTCTGGCCGATCAGGGCCACCGGGCCGGGCCCGACCACCAGCTTGCGGTGATCGACCAGGGTGCAAAGGCCGTTGAAACCGATGATGTTCCCAGTGCAGTTCGGACCCTGCACGGCGATGCCGGTGTCGGCGATCACCTTGCGCAGCCGCGCCGCCAGGGCCTTACCCTCCGCGCCGCCGTCCTCGCCATACCCGGCGGCGAACACCGTGGCGCTGCGGGCGCCGGCCTTGGCGGCGTCGGCCAGCGCGTCCGGTATCGCAGGCGCCGGCGTCAGCATTACGACGTGGTCAGGTCTTTCCGGGAGAGCATCGAAGCTGCGGTAGCAGGGCCGGTCGCCGATCACGTCGCGGTTGGGATTGACGGCGTAGATCGGCGACTTGAAGCCGTGCTCGTGCACCGTCTTCCACACCGTCGCCGGCCAACTGCCGGGACGATCGCTTGCGCCGACGACCACAATGTTCCGCGGTGAGACCAGAGCCCCAACCCGTTCAATCGACCGCTTCAGATCCATGCCTTCCGTCTCGAACTGGGTATTGCCGTTCGAGAAGCATAACCACGGGCGTATGAAACGCGGTTATAGGTTCTGCGGTGGTCTATAGCGAAAGGATATGGCACCTGCGGGAGGAGCCTCGCCTCCCATGTCGACAAACAGCGCGTGCTCGATCGGACAGTTCTCGCGTCGACCGGGAGCATCGCCGTGATGGCGATGACGCACCTCGACATTCGGTAGCGGGCGCCGCCCGGGCGATCCTAACGGGTCAATAGGGCCTCAAATCAAATACGGCACGACATCATCACGATTGTAGTCCGCAAGTAATTGAACCGAAGACATTTTCACGACCCGCCTGCCCCTCCATCATGGGTGCGATCGAGAAGCGGCGGTTCATTTGAAATTTTCGAGTTTGTCGTGGTTTATCACTCTTAGGGCGTGGTTCGCGCCGTCACCCACACCGATGCAGCTCGTGAATTAACTCACGATCGGTAGGGCAACGATATCATAGGAGTGATCGATGCGGCGGCCAAGCACCGGATCCTCGATTTCCAACTCGAAGCGCGACGCCGGACGAATGCCGCCGATCGCGCCGACCGTGCCGCAGAACATCGCCACGCCGTCCTTGAGCGCGGCCGAGCCATCATAACGCCGCAAGAGATCTGCCGGCGTGCGCATGTTTGCCAGGGGACCCTCCTGGTAAAGAACGCGCTCGCCGCCGAAGGTCGCATGGGCGCGGATGATGAGTTTGTCCCAATGCGGCATGACGTCGGCGAGCGGCCAGACATCCTCCGCAATCACTTTGCCGCAGATTTGTTTGGACAGGGCGATGCCAAGCGTTTCGAGCTTGCGATCGGTGTGATCGGAACCGACGCTGAGCCACATCGCTCCGTCGAACGACAGAAGAACGGGCTCGACCTCGCCAGACGTGTCGCCGCCCAGCACTTCGAGCCGTCTCGTCTGGGTCAGACCGTCAACGCTGGTGCGATAAAAGACTGGCATTGACGAAGGCCGCGGCACGCCAAGTGCGGCCAACTCTTCGACATGGTGTTCCAGAGCCTTCGTGTCGCGGCCAGTCCAACCGGCGACAATCAGCGTGTCAAATGCAACGGTGGCGGGTGTGCTGCCGAGGCGCTTGAAAGTGAGAATGGGCACGCAGGACATCTCCTTCAGGCTGAATATTTGCTCCGTGACATAGCTAACTTTAGAAGGTAATAATCGGCCAAGGCAAGCCGGATTGGACTTCCGATGAGCTTCGACGACCGACAATTCCGCGATGCGCTGGGGGCTTTCCCGACCGGCGTCGCCGTCATCACCGCGGTCACGGCCGATGGCGAGCGGCTCGGCATGACGGTCAGCTCTTTCAACTCGGTCTCGATTACCCCGCCTTTGGTGCTCTTCAGTGTCGTCCGCCGCGCCCATAGTTTTGCGGCCTGGATGCAGGTCACCCGCTACGCCGTCAATATCCTGTCGCAGGATCAGGAGGATATCTCCAATCGGTTCGCGCGGCCGCTCGCTGATAAATGGAACGGACTGATCGTTATCGACGGCGAGACCAGCGTACCGCTGCTGCCGAACGCGCTGGCCAGCTTCGAATGCGAGCCTCACGCCCACGTCGACGGCGGCGACCACGTCATCTTCCTCGGCCGGGTCGTGGCGCTGCGCACGACGCCGCTCAGACGAGCCCAACCGCTGATCTTCTATGGCGGCCGCTATCGCCGGCTAGACGCCGGTTTCCAGGACGAGCCGCCGCGCGATGCCCACATTTTCGAGGGCTGGTAGCCCTTTCCCGCTTACGCAAAGGAGACCGGCATGGCCGTCAACAAGGAGCATAAGGAGTTCCACGCCGTCGACATGGTAGCCGGCTGGGAACCGCCACCGGGCTATCCGGCTGGCATCCAGCAGAAGATCCTGTCCGGCGCGCTCGACGAGCCGAATAAGCGCGGCACGCGCTCGCGGCTGCTGCGCTTCGCGCCGGGCGTCTACACCACCGCACCGTTTGTCCATGATTACTGGGAAGAGGTATACCTCGTCTCCGGCGACCTCACGGTCGGCAATGACGCTCAAGGCAAAGGAGGCGAAGCCTTCGTGCCCAACACTTATGCCTGTCGTCCGCCGGGCGCATACCACGGGCCGTTCAAGTCGAACGGCGGGTGCCTGCTGTTCGAACTGCACTACTACGATCCGACCTGAGCCCGAAGGAATTAGTGGGCTGGCGCAGCGAAGTCCTGCATCACCGATGACCGTACCACCCGCGCCTTGCGGGTGGTCGCCGGCGTGTTGCGGCTGCGACCGACGAAGCGCGGCACGCCCGCCGTGACCACGCCGCCGATGGCGGCGATGTCGCCATGCTTGATGGCTGCGAGCGCGTTTTGCTGCGTGCCGCCATCGGGAGCATCGAGCAACACGACATCGGCAGCCTTGCCGGCGGCAAGGTAACCCGAGTCGAGGCTGTAGATTCGGGCGTTGCTACCCGAAGCGGCGCAGACAAAACGCTCCGGCTCCATATCGGTAAGGCTCGCGCAATGCGCGATGGTGTAGAGCATGCCGAGCGGCATAATGCCAGAGCCGGTCGGTGTATCGGTGGCGATAATGAACCGATCAAAGGCGCCCAACTGATCGGCAAGCCTGGCGCACAGCAGCGTGGTGCGCAGATTGCCGGCCGTACAGACCTGCAGAGCGATCTCGCTTTCCCTGATCACGCGCTCGAAATGCGAGTCCGGCATCGCCGTGGGGCCGCCATTGATATGGAACGACACATGCGGATGAAAGGTGAGGATGTGGTCGCCTGTGATCGCGCCCGACCCCGGGATCGACGAACCGCCGGTGTGACAGGTCGTGATCATACCGGCATCCTTTGCGGCTTTCACCAGCGGGCCGTAGTCGTACGCTGTCTTCACCGCGCCGAAGCCGGCTTTGGCGAGCTTGACACCCTTGCTGACGAGCTCCGTGAAGTCGCTGGGGACGAGACCCGGCTCGAGGATAACGGAGCCGGCGACGACACGCATGCCGCCCGGCCGGTAGGTTTCGAAGCAGCGCTGCGCCGCCAGTGCCAGCGCTTTAACGCCTTCCGGATCGCGAGGCCGACCGGGCACATGCACCTCGGACGCCGTAATGCAGGTCGTCGTGCCACCGTGCAGGTAACTTTCGAGATAGCCGACCGTGCGCTGCCGCGGCGTGTAGTCGCCGAAGGTGATATGCACGTGGGAATCGATCAGCCCCGGAATGGCGGTCATACCGTCGGCATCGATAACGACGTCCGCCGTCTCTACCGCGGCCGCCGAAGCCGTCCCGACGCTGACGATCTTCTCTCCATCGGTGATGATGGTGTCCCCGCCGACGAACGGCGACCGCCATTCGCCGGAAATGATCTGGCCGAGATTGACGATCGCGACTTTCATCGGTCCCTCGCCTGTCAGCTTGCTGCCTTGACGCGATTCAATTCGTCGCCGAGCTCGTAGGAAGACAGAAGTTTCTCGACCAGGCTGGTCGCTCCGTTCCAATCATAGGTCCGCATGCTGTGACCGCAGGTGACGAACCGCGCGCCAGCGTAAAACATTTCATATTGCGTATGGCGTGAGCCAAATTCGGAGCCGATGGCGTCCCACGCCGCCTTCATGAACTTGACCTTATGCTCCGGGTCCATGGTGGCCGAGCGCTGCGTCTTTTCGATTATCTTCAGCATCTCCGGGTTGCCGAAGTCCGCGATCGACGACGGCAGCATGATCAGCGCGCCACCAGCGAGGTCGCGGATGGTGTTGATGACCTTCGGATAGAGGTCCTGGGTGATGACCTGGGCGGAATACATGAAGTGCCGGTTGGGCACCCAGTAACCGCCGCGCATTTCCCCGGACGCTTCCATCCCGGACAGCATGGCATTGACCATGCCGGCTTGCGCCGCCAGCAGGCCGAGCTGCTCCGACACGCCCGGGATCTTGGTCGTCCCGATTGCCTCGGTGATCGAGCGCGCAAGTCCGACGAGAAATGCGATCTTCACCGACAGGCGGATCTGCGCCTGATAGTTTTGGTAGGCGTGGCCCGGCGTATCGTGAAACTGGGCCCGGCAGGCGTCGGTGTCGCGGTGAATGAAAACGCGATCCCACGGCACCTTGACGTCCTCGAAATACATCAGGGCGTCGTTTTCGTCGAAGCGCGACGAGATCGGGTTGTCGAACATCGATACGGCGTGAGCTTCGTAGGACTTGCGTGACAGCACGCGAATGCCCTTGGTGTTCATCGGTAATGCGCAGCAGAAGGCAAGATCCTCCTCGCCCGGCTTGAGCGGCTGCAGATTGGCGACAAACACTTCGTTGGCCATGATCGAGGATGTACCCAGCATCTTGGCGCCCCGGATGGTGATGCCGGTCGAATCCTCGTCGACAATGCGGGCCACCAGATCTTCGGCCTGTTCACCCCAGCCCTTGGCGCGCTCGGCCTGCGGGTTGATGATCACATAGGTCAGAAATAGATCGTTCTGCGTGGCGTAATCGACATAGGCTTCAAACGCCTTGGCGCGTTCCTCGCTGTGCTTGCGAAACACCTCGATGCCCATGCGCTGGCCGATCAGCGCGGAAGCCAAATGATCGGGCGAGCGACCGAGGAAGCCGCCGGACAATGCCGACCAGGCCTGCAAAGCCTTGCGCCGTTGTACCATCTCCTCGTAATTGCGCGGCATCTGCCAGCCGCGGTTGACGCGGCGATTCGAGCCCTCCTGCTTGAAAGTCATCAGCTCGAGATTTTCCGGCTTCGACTGGAAGTCGTACAGATTGGCTGCCGCCCTCACCGCGTTTCGGAAAGCCGGGTGCTCCGTCACATCGCCCGCCAGCTTGCCATCGATATAGACGGTGCGGCCGTCCTTCAAAGATTTGATGTGATCCGCTCCGGTCTTGCTATCGCTCATGACCTGCTCCGTTAATCTGTTGGTGCGGCGCGCGTCGTTCGTGCGGCGCCCTCAGGTGAGACCATCGATTCCCTTGATGTCGGCGGCCGACAGCCCGCCCACCCGGGCGTCGACGCGGCCACGCGTGGCGTAGGCACAGATCACCGCGATCTCGTCGGGCGCCGGACCGTCCGGCAAAGTGATGCTGATGCCGTCGTAATGAGAGCGAACATACAATGCATCCTTGTGCGCCAGCGGAATATCGATGCTGGCGCCGGGCGCCGCGCGCTTAGTGAAGGACGAGATCCACGCGACGCCGCCGCCGGCGGCCTCGCGCATGACGTTGCCGAAAACGGTCGTGAGCATCGCATTGCCGTGCTCCTGTTCACCGGCGATCCCGACGATCGCCGCCTTGCCGTAGCTGACCGGTTTGTGCGGTGCGAGCAAAGAAACAGCGATGGCGCAGATCTCGCGGCCGACAGCCTCGCTCTCATTCGTCAGCAGAGACAAGTCGTCGACATATTGGCCGGCAAACGGGTTCTGCACGATCGCGACCGCGGCCGATTTACGCAGCACGGGCTCCGCCGCCCGGCCGTTCGCTTCGCGGATTTCATCGAAAAAAGTGAGGATTCTCTTGATCTTCATGGTCCGCCCTTCCGGCGCCAACTGAATAATTATCGAGCAACCTGATCTGATAATTGCCTAACTAACTAAGCTTTTCAAGTTCGCTTTCCAGTGCTAGCATTTTTTCCAGCGCGGCAAGACAATCGCATCATCCCAGCAACGCCGGATGCAGAACTGAAGCGAAGCACCGCGCCGACCCTTGCGGGCGAAAGCCCTCACATCGGAGGAGAGGACATGTTGGAAATGCGGAAATTGATGATCGGGGGTCTTATGACCGCCGCGTTGATGTCGGGCATGCAGGTCGCCCAGGCGCAGAACACGATCAACATCGGCGCTATCGTACCAAGCAGCGGTCCGTTCGCCGAATGGGGCCGTGCCAACACGGTGACGTTGAAGATGCTGGAAAAGCAGGTCAACGACGCGGGCGGCATCAATGGCGCCAAACTCAATATCGTCATCCTCGACGATGCGGCAAAGCCGGCCCAAGCGGCCAACAACATGCGCAAGCTTGCGGGCGACGACAAGGTCCTGGCCGTTGCCGGCCCTTTGACCAGCAGTGCTTGCGAAGTCACCTTCCCCGTCGCCAATGAAATGAAGACGGTCTCGACCTCGCAGGCCTCCTCGAAGCCGGGCGTCGCCAAGGCCAATCGCCCGTGGGCATTCCGCAACACCATCGACGAAGGCATTCTCGCCAAGACCTCGGTGCCTTACTTCAAGAAGACGTTCAGCGCCCAGTCGGTCGCAATCATCTACGACGCCAAGGACGCGGTATCGACGTCGATCGCGACCAAGATCATGCCGCAAGTGTTCACCAACGCCGGCATCAAGGTGCTCAACGCCGATTCGCCGATCTCCTTCAACACTGGTGACTTGGACGTCAGCGCCCAGATCACCAAGCTCAAGGGCATGAACCCAGACGGAATCGTCATTGGCGCCGACTACAGCCAGGCCATCACGGTTCTGCGTGAGATGAAGCGCCAAGGGCTGAACAAACCGGTGATCGGCGGCACGCCGCTCATTTCGCCTGCGATCCTCAAGGCCGCGCCGGAAATCCCGGTCGTCGCGCCGGCGACATTTTACGCCACGATGGACACACCGAAGGCCAAGAAGTTCGTCGCCGACGTGCAACCCTTGATGCGCGCAACGTCCGGCCTGCCGAAGGACATCGAGCCCAGCATGTATGACGCCAACATCTATGAGACCGTGAGCATGTACATCGATGCGGTCAAGAAGACCGGCGTTACCGGCAAGGCGGACGGCCTCGAGGCGGACCGCACCAAGATCCGAGACTACATGGCCAACCTGAAGGGCTACGACGGCTTCAGCGGTCCGATCCACTTCGGCGAGGACGGCGACGCCATCAAGAACTTCTTCATCGTGCAGGGCCAAAATGGCGCCTGGCAAACCAAGGTTACCGGCTGCTCCGCCGCTGCCGGCGGCGCCTGCTGACGCCAGATGAACAATGGCGCGTCCGGGCCACCTCGCCCGGACGCGCCTTTTGCCTTTGAACAGGCCACGAGCATTAGCCTCCTCGGGTAGCGGCACAGGATCGGTAGGCAGTCATGTTGTTGCAGCAACTGGTGAATGGCCTGACTTTGGGCGCAGTCTACACGCTCGTCGCGTTGTCTTTTTCCCTGGTCATGGGCATCCTGTCGGTGCTGAATATCGCCATCGGCGAACTGTTCATGCTCGGCGGCTATCTTGGCTTCGCCGTCATCGCCCGCGAATTGCCTCTGCCGCTGGCCATGGCCGTCGCCATGATTGGCGCCTGTGCCGTATCGGTCGTTATCCAAAAGATCGCCTATGAGCCGCTTCGCGATGCACCGCTCATCACGCCAATGTTGTCGACGCTCGGCTTCTCGATCATCCTGCAGAACATCGTCACTAATGTCTGGGGCTCCGATCCGCTGCAATTACCTTCCGAAATGTTCGATGCCGATTTCATGGTTGGCCCGGTGCGTATCGGCGTCATGCAGATTGTGGTCATCGGCGTCACCGTCGCCCTCGTCGGAGCCGTTGCCTATCTCGTGCAACGCACGCCCGCCGGCCGCGCTCTGCGCGCCATCGCTGAGAACCGCGACGTTGCCCGCCTCCTCGGTGTTTCGGTCAGCAAGACGACATTTCTGGCCTTTGCCATTTCCGGCCTGCTGGCCGGCGCCGCGGGCGTGCTGATCAGCCTGCACTACGCGGCGATCACGCCCTATATTGGTGTCGATATTGGGCTCAAGGCCATCGCCGTCATGGTGATCGGCGGCGCGACCCGCGTCTGGGGCGCACTACTCGCCGGACCGCTCATCGGCATCGCCGAGGTCCTCACCATCGCTTACGGCGGCTCGCAGATTCGGGATCTCGTCGTCTACGGCCTGATGATCCTCATCCTCCTTTTGCGTCCGCAGGGCTTGCTCGGCGGCGCGCGTTCCGACGTCGGACAGCGCGTGTGATGTCGACCTATTACGCCGGCCTGTTCGCCGATATCGGCATCCTCTTCCTCGGCGCCATGAGCGTCTACATCATCCTGGCGACCGGACAGCTTTCTCTCGGCAATGCCGGCTTCATGGGCATCGGCGCCTATCTCGCCTCCTACCTGACGGTTGAATGGCATTGGCCCTTAACCGCAGCGCTAATCGTTGCCGCGCTGGCGGCCGCGCTAATCGGCGTCATCGTCGGTTTCCCGGCACTGCGCCTCAAGGGCATCTATCTGGCAATTGCCACGCTGGGCTTCGGCGAGATGGTCCGCAGCTTCCTATTGAATTTCGATCGGATGGGCGGCTCGGGCGGTTTTCACGGTATGAAGCACGTATCGCTGGAGACCATCTGGCTGTGGGCCGGCGGCATTTTCGTGTTGATCGTGCTGCTGGAACGCTCGCGGCTGTGGCTCGAGATGCGCGCGGTCCACGACGACGAGATTGCCGCCAATCTGGTGGGCCTCAATACGACCGCGACCAAGGTCGGCGCCTTCGGGTTCGGGGCGGCGGTGGCGGCGGTCAGCGGCGGCCTGTTCGCCCATCACTATGTTTACATCGAGCCGGCGAACTTCGGTTTCGAGCGGTCGATCGACTTCGTGCTCGCCGTCATTCTTGGCGGCTCGACGGTCGGGCCGGGCGCGCTGATTGGGGCCGGCCTCCTGGTGCTCTTGCCCGAATGGCTGCGCGTTCTCGCCGACTGGCGGTTGGCGGCGTTCGGCGTCCTCCTGGTGCTGGTGCTGCTCACGCGGCGCCAAGGCATTCTCGACAAGCCGCTGTTGAACCGGCTCACGTTCAGGGGGATGCGCGCATGACCGTGCTCGCGCTCAACGGCGTCGGCAAGAGGTTCGGGGGCATTCAGGCCCTCACCGATGTGTCGCTCGCGGTGCCCGAGGGCCGCATTGTCGGCGTCATCGGCCCCAACGGCGCGGGCAAGACGACCTTGTTCAACGTCATCACCGGCGCCTACCGCGCCAGCACCGGCGATGTACTGCTGGCGGGCAGCGACATCACGCAATGGCCGTCGCACCGAATCATGCGGTCGGGCATCGCGCGAACGTTCCAGAACATCCGCCTGTTCGCCAGCATGACAGTGTGGGAGCACTTGCTCGTCGCGCAGCCGCGCACCGGCGGGCTTTGGCGCAGCGTCTTGCCGATCGGCTGGACCGACGCCGAAGCTCGCAAACGCGCCGAAGACGCCCTGGTCTTCTTCGGTCTCGAACGCTATCGCAACGTCATAGCCCGTACCCTGCCCTATGGCATCCAGCGTAAGGTCGAAATGGCGCGGGCGCTCACCGCGCAGCCGAAGCTTCTCCTGCTCGACGAGCCGGTCGCCGGCATGAATGCCGAGGAAGCGGACGACCTGCGCGCGCTGTTTCATAGGCTCAACGAGCGCGGGCTGTCGATCCTGCTCATCGAGCACGACATGCCCTTCGTCATGAGTCTTTGCCATCACCTCTACGTGCTCAATTTCGGTGTCCTCATCGGGGAAGGAACGCCGGAGGTGGTGCGCAACGATCCGGTCGTGCTCGACGCGTATCTCGGCACGGAGGCGGCGTGATGCTGAAAGTCCGTGGCCTCGAAGTCTTCTACGGCCCGATCCGGGCGGTGCGGGGTGTTGACCTCGATATCGAAGCCGGCGAGATCATCGCGCTGATAGGCGCCAACGGCGCCGGCAAGACCACGACCGTGCGCGCCATCGCCGGCCTTGCCACCTACAAGGGATCCATCAGCTACGACGGCACGACGCTGACGCCGAACAGCGCCGAGTTCAACCTTCGCGCCGGCCTGGCCATGGTGCCGGAAGGCCGCGGCATCCTCGGCCGCATGACGGTCGAAGACAACTTGAGCATGGGCACCTACTGCCGCAAAGACCGCGCTCAGGCTGCGAAGGACGTCGTCGAAATGTACGAACGCTTCCCTATTCTCAGCGCACGCCGCCATTCGCTCGCCAATCTGCTGAGCGGAGGCGAACAGCAGATGCTGGCGATCGCCCGCGCGCTACTGAGCCGGCCGCGCCTCCTCCTGCTCGACGAGCCCTCGCTGGGTCTTGCGCCCAAGACGACGACCGCCGTGTTCGAACTGATTTCGTCGCTGCGCCGCGACGGTCTGACGGTTCTGCTGGTCGAACAGAAGGCGCGGCAGACCCTCAAAATCGCCGACCGCGCCTATCTCCTGGAAACCGGCCGCGTGGTAATGTCCGGTCAGGCGCAAAACCTTGCAAACGATTCGCTGATGTCGCAAGCATTCCTGGGAGGAGCGACGACCCCATGACAAGGCGGCTCGCAGCCTCCGATAGCCATGTCACGCGCGCACCTTACCACCTTTCCGATAGAAAAGCCTCTCGATGACCGCACCCGCCCGCAAACGCTCGGCCAGCGCCACCGCCCCTTCCGCCCGCAAAGCCAAGCGGGGCGAGATGCCGCTGACGGTGTCGCGACCGGAACTGATCATCAACGGCAGCGACCGCGACTTCCGCGAACTCGTCCATAACCTTTTCGGCTTCCTGGCCCTGCACGAGCGCCTGCGCAGCGGCCACGGCAAGTACATCGGCCTTGGCGGCGTTGAGTACACCGTTCTGATCTCGATCGGACATCTAGCGCGCGACGGCGACGTCAACGTAAAGACCGTTGCGGATCATCTCCACTTGTCCGGCGCCTTCATCACGGCAACAACGAACCGGCTGCTGAAGATGGGCTACATCCATAAGACCGTCGACACGGCCGACCGTCGGCGCGTCACGCTAGCGGTTTCGAGCAAAGGCCGCGCCGCTCTTGAATCGTTGGCGCCTGTGCAAAGCCGGCTCAACGATATCGAGTTCGCCGCCCTGAGCCGCCAGGAATTCATCATGCTGAACGACCTGCTCCGGCGGATGATTGCTGACAGCAACCGCGCGGTGGCTCTTCAGGACTATTATCTAGCAGGCGGCGAGGAGGCATAACTGCTAGTCAAGAAGCTAAAACCTTGGCGCGGCGCCTCGCGCGCGCTCGGTACGACCACGCTTCTCCGGCATTCGCTAAGTGCCCGGATTCAATCGGAAAAATCGCGCTCAGGCCCCCTCCATCATCGGCGCAATACTGAAGCGTCTTTGCTGCATTTTTCGAGTCAAGCGAGGCATATTCGACGCCGCCCAAGCAGCACCGATCGGAGCGGCTCTCATTACGGCCTATGGCCGCCGATTTCCAGTGCGGCACATAACGCGAATTGGATCGCCCGCAGCAATCTTTCGCTGATTTGGCAACCCCGGGGTATAATAGCGACGCGCCCTCGGTGTGCAATGGACGCCTCGGAGCCGCTTTGACCAACGAAGTTGCACCACGCACGCTTCATACATGCAATTTTTACCAATTATTACATTGAAGAGGAACGGCGAATTAGACAAGCAAATAAAGCAGAGGAACGGCGGCACTAAACGCCGATTAGTACACAGCGGTTCCCTTTGGCAGACTCCTGCGGCGGCGCAACGGAGGACGCGCCCCCCTTCGTCGTCCCCTTCGTGAGAAAGGCCGGCAGCGATGTCGGGCTTTCTTTCTACCGGTCACCAGCCTCACATACTCGACTCAAGCCGCTAGGCGGATAATTTCTGAGGTGGCGCCTCCCCCCGCGACATCGCCAAGATGGCTTCAACTTCGTGCGCCGGACGCGCCTCGCTAAAGTAAAAGCCCTGAACCTGAGTGCACCCCTCATTTCGAAGCATGCTCGCCTGTTCCGACGTCTCTACTCCTTCAGCTGTTGTGGGGATGCCGAGACTCCGACCTAGACCTGTGACCGCTCGCACAATCGCAATGGCGTCCGCGCGGTTTGCGATATCGCGAACAAACGAACGGTCGATCTTGATCTTGTCGAAGGGGAAGCTGCGCAGATAACCTAGGGATGAATACCCGGTACCGAAATCGTCCATTGAGATCAGCACGCCAAGGCCGCGCAACTCATGCAATATCCCGATCGTTGCAGCATTGTCCTGCAGCAGGACGGCTTCGGTGATCTCAAGCTCCAACCGCGACGGCGCAAGGCCGCTTTCTGCCAATGCGGACTTCACAGACGCGACGAGGCTTCTCGACCTGAACTGTACCGGAGACATATTTACCGCCACGTGCGCGGGCTGTGACCATGAGGCCGCCTCCCGGCAGGCTTTTTTAAGCGCCCAGTCGCCAATTTCGCGAATGATTCCCGTCTGTTCGGCGATCGCGATGAACTGATCCGGCATGATGATGCCGCGCAGAGGGTGCTGCCATCTGAGCAAGGCTTCGAAGGCAACAACCGTACGGCTCATTAGATCGTGGATCGGCTGGTAATAGAGGTCCAGCTCACCTTTCGTGATAGCACCGCGAAGCTCCGTCTCGATAACCCTGCGGGCATGCGCCTGCGCGTCCATGCCGGCCTCGAAAAAGCGATAGGCGCCCTTTTCATCGGCTTTGGCGCGGTACATCGCAATGTCCGCTTTGCGTAGCAGCCCCTCTGCATCATCTCCGTCTTCCGGAGCGAATGAGATGCCAATGCTCGCTCCAATCACCACGTCCTGCCCATTTATTTGGTAGGGCATTGCGGCAGCTTCGATAAGTCTCTCAGCCAAAGTGGTCGCATCGGCTGCAGAGAGCCCCAGTCCAGCCTGGATCACCGCGAATTCATCTCCGCCGAGTCGGGCGACGGTGTCGCCATCGCGCACGCAACCGGACAGCCGCTTTGCCACTTCCTGGAGTAACAGGTCGCCAGCCGAATGGCCCATCGTGTCATTGACGGGTTTAAACCGATCAAGATCAATGAGAAACACGCCGACCCTATCGCCTCGTGACAGGCGGAGGAGCGCCGTCGCCAGCCTCTCATTGAAGAGCGTGCGGTTCGGCAAGCCGGTCAACCCGTCGTGCCGCGCCATGTGCGCGATTTCGGCCTGCGCCCGCTGTCGGTCGGTAATGTCGTCAAGCGTGACAACCCAGCCGCCATCCTTGATCGGGTGCGTGATCGCTCGAACAATGCGTCCATCGCGGCGGTGAAGGACGTCGTTCAACGAACGGCCTTGCTTTGCCGCTTCGATCACATGTGCAGCGAAGCTCACCGGATCATCCATTTTTATCCCGACTTCGGGATGCCGCACGATATCGAGAAGCAATGCCCCCCTCAGCTCGTGCGGGGCATATCCGGTAATTTCTGAATAACGCTCGTTAAATAGCGTTATCCGACCGTCGACATCGTACATGCAGATCCCCTGCGTGATGCTTCCGAGCGCGGTATCTAGTCGGAATTTATGCAATCGTAGTCGCTCACGCGTTTTCCAGTCGATGACTGAAAGGATCAGGCATGCAGCCATGACGACGGCAACTCCGGCTGCAATCACTAGCGAGAGCGCCGACGCTGAAAGTCCGCGGTTGTCCACACTCAAGGCCGGGTCCGGAATAAAGGTGGTAGCGATCATGCCAAGGAAGTGTGTCGCTACGACGGCGCTCGCGAAGACAAAGCTCGCCGCAATGAACCCTTCGACCTTCCGCCAGGCGTTTGCGACCCAGAGCGCCAAAGCCGCGAGTAGGATACCGAGCAGCAAAGAGGCCGCGATAAAATCTGCGGACCATTCCAGGCGGCCGGGAACCTGTAAGGCCGTCATTCCGGTGTAGTGCATCGCGACAATACCGACGCCGGACAGGCCACCGCCGATCACCGACGCAACGCTGCTTCTCCCGGCCACGGCTGTGCCTTGTCCAGCCAAACAAAACGCAATCGAAATAGCCAGAGAACCGATTGTCGGGCCGATGTCGAACCCCGTTGCCACGCCGGGCAGATAAGCCAGCATCGCGATAAAGTGGGTTGACCAGATTCCAAACCCTGCAGACACGGCTCCCACGCCGAGCCACAGCCAGCGCGCGCCGCTCTTATCGGCGCAAGCCCTGCGATAGATGGCCATGGCGGTGAAGCTTGCCAACACACAGACGGCAACGGCGAGCCCCGCAAGGCGCCAATCATGCTGAGTAGTAAGGCACAATAAAGGCTCTGCATCGAAGTCATCCTACTTCGATGACTTTAGTCATCAGTACTTCGATACTACCGCTACCAACTCGAAGCCGACCAAATTTCGCTTTCGAACGGGTTAATGGATGGCAACGAGGAACTTTTGAACAGTCCTGGTTATAAGCCCAGCTGCCATGACCCCGTTGTGGTTGAGGCCCTAGATAGCGGTACTAATCGCGGTCGCCCCTCCGGACTGGCGCTCGGTATGCGCCGCTGAGGGCCGGCGATCAGATTGACCGATTATCCAGCGCAAACGCAGCCTCGACCTCATTCAAATCGCTTCAGCGATCGCAGGACCTACCACTGATATCTGAGCGTTCCCCGGCCGGCGCTCGTAGAAGCGCCCTGCGCAAACTCTCCCTCATAGCTAGCGAGAATGGACCAGCCATTTGCGAAGTTGAGGCCGCCGCCGAAGGACACCAGCAGCGCATCGGCTCCCGGCATCGCGCCGGAAACAGCAAAGCCTGCCCCGGGTAACGACTGGAAGGCCGCGTTAATCGTGCGATCGCCATTCCAGTCGTGAGCCCAAGCGGCACGCGCCCGCAGTTGGAGGTCTTTATCGGGCGTCAGCGCGATGCTGCGGTCGACCCACGCACCGAGCTCGACTCGGTTGGACGAGATCGTCTTCGAACCGTAAGACAGGGCGAACTGACTCGATCCGGACGTGGCCGTCTCGCCATAGGACGGCGAGTAAAACGCCTGCGCCTGATACGCCGCGTACGGCGTGACGTTGAATGGGTTCATCGACAAGCGATAGCCGCCCTCGAAGCGCGCGCCGATGCTGTGCGCGTTGAAATCAGCATTAAGCTGATCGCGCCCGCTCACTGTTACCGTGCGCTCGGTGGTCGTGCTGTGCCAGGCGTAGCCGAGCGCCGCCGACACATAGGCCGCCCCAAATTTATGAGTGGCATAGGCGCCGATCTGGAAGACATCGCTCCGCCCGCTCCCAAGTCCGTCCGACAGGCCCCAATTCGCACCGCCGCCCGACATCGCAAACCCAAACACAGTGTCCGGTGTGGCACGATAGTCGGCACCGGCAATCACGCCGTAAGTTCGTGCGCTAAGGTCATGCGCACCGCGCGCGGGATCCCCGTTGATCTGCCCGCTTGCGCCGTAAGCCCCGCCCCACACACCCCAGCGTCGATCGACCTCATCAGCGCGAGCATCTTTCGGCGTCATGGCCGCGTAGGCGCGCGCCGCCTTTTTGTTGACAACCGCCTCCGAGGCAAAGCCACGCGCGATCCCGACATTCGCGGGAGCGCGATCGCCGGTGCTGAACGGGTTCAGCATGGCGCCGAGAAACTGATTCATCGACTGGAAAGCTGCCGTCGGCGCACCGGTGGCCTGCTCGCCGGAGATCTGGTCAAGGCCGCTATTCAGAGCCGAACCGGTCAAGCCAAACAGATTGACAAAGCCGGGTGGCAGAGCGCCTCCCGCATTGAAATAGTTGTTCAGCGTGTTGGCGATATTCTGCTGATTGTTGGACAGCCCGCTACCCGGCAAAGTCCCGAGCGTCGCGACAAGGTTCAACAGAACGTCGTTGGCGGTGTAGCCGAGGGAGGCGGTCACGCCGGCCGGCAGACTGTTGTTCGTGAGTCCAGCGAACGACGTGCCGCCCAGGCCCGTCGATGTCAGGATCGTGTAGCTACGGTTAAGGTAAGTGCCGGGCTGATAGGTCGCGCTCACCCTGCCGCCGGTCAAGTTCGCCGTGCCGGTCGCTACCGTTCTGCCGGCCGATCCAGGTGACACCCGGATCGCATAGGTGGATCCGGCCGCGAACGTCAGGTTGCCGCCGACATTGAAGGTGCTCGCCGACGTGAGCGGAGCCAGGGTGCTGCCATTGCCTATGGTCGTCGCGCCGACGACCGTACCACCGCCCGTCAGCGTGCCACCGTTGACCGTCACATCGGCATTGATGGTGCCGTCGTTACGCAGAGTACCGGCGCTGTTGACGATGCTGACGTTGGTGCCGGTGATGGTGCCGCCGCTGCCAAGCGTCATGGCGCCGGTGTTGGTCAGCGTCGTGGAAACCGTGCCCAGCGTGTTCGCCCCGTTGCTGGTCCATGTCCCGGAGTTGGAAATCGAATTGGCCGCGTTGGCCAGCGACAACCTTCCTGTCAGGGTGCCGTTGTTCACCAGCGTCGTCGCTCCGCCACTGGTGGCAATGGCAACTCTCGTCTCGGGCGCCGATTGGTTGCTGCCGATCGCGCCGCCAGCATTATTGGTGATCCCGATCGATCCGCCGCCGGAGGTTGCGCTCACGACGCCTACGGCTGCTGCGCCACTAAGCGTTCCGTTGTTAGTGATCGTCGTCGCGCCGCCCGCTGACGTCTGCGCGACCACCGCGGAGCCTGTCGTGGAATGGACTGTGGCATTGGTTGTGACATCGATGGTTCCGGGGCCAGCGTTATTTACAATGATCGCATCCGCGGTCGCATAGACCGGACCGGCCGTTACGCTAGCATTCCCTCCATTGGCGTCCACGCCCGCGATAATACCGTTGCCGACGACCGGCGTGCCGGCGACGCCGATTGATCCGCCGGTTTGGTCGACAATGGCATTGCCGCCGCCTTCCGCCCGGGCGAATAGCCCGATGCCGGCGCCGCCCACTTGTACGAGACCGCCAGACATGTTGATGCGCGTGGTGCCGCCGACGGTCGAGAAAGCATAGAGACCTATGCCACCATTGTTGGTCGTGGTCACGGTCCCGCCCGTCAGGTTGATCGTGGCAGCGCCGCTCACCGTCGCGGCGGTGATGCCTCTGTTCCCGGCGGTGACGTCATATGCCGAAGTCGTGGTAACCGAGCCGGCGCCGTTGTTGGCGGTGGCGGCACTGATGCCGCTATCGGCCGCCGTGATCGCACCGCCCGGCGTGACCATTAGGTTGCCCTCACTCGCGATGTCGATGCCGACCCCGACGCCGCTGATGGCGCCGACGCCCGTGACGAACACGTCACCGACGGCACCCTGTACGGAGATGCCCTTATTATTGCCGCCCCCAGCGCCCGGACCGGTAATGGTGCCGGTGCGGTTGATGGTCACCGTGCCTGGGTTGGAGTACTTATTGACTCCAATCCCATAGTCCGAGGTGAAGGTGATATTGCCGCTGCCGCCTAAGGTGAAGTCGCCGCTGCCGGTAATCGCGGCATTGACACCCTGGGCTCCGGATATGTTTCCGGCTCCGTCAAGCAATGTATTTCCGGACACTTCGATTTGAACGCCACTCGACGATCCGCTGCTATTGGTGTTGACGATATCGCCGTTGACGTGCGCCGTGATATCGCCTGCCGTCTTTAGCTGCAAAGCAGAATTTCCAACGCCGGTAACAGTGGCGCCGCTCGCGCTGTTATAGATCAGGGGGCCAGTGTCGGCCGTCAACTGTACTGCACCGGTAGCGACGGCAGCGGTCGCCTGATTGACAGAGCCGTTATTGTTGAAGGTGATGCCCGCTCCCAATTGACCGGTTGCCACCCGCAGCCCGTAGCCACCGATCGTCGCGCCGCCTGTGATGGTGGCGCTGACGTCCCCGCCGCTGTTGAACAACTGAACGCGGTCCGAAGACGTTCCCCTGGCGGCGTCAGTGTTCGACGTGTCGGTGGTCACCGTGCTCGTGGAACAATTCACCACATTGGGCGCGCTAGTCACCGCACAATCGGCCCATGCGGGCGACGACACGACGAGCGCCGTGGACGCCAGTAACCAAAGCTTCAGACGACCACAGTTCATTTAACCCCCCGTCACAATTGCGGGGGAAGAACATGGCAAGACGTCAATCGACGCCAGCGATATTCGACGAAACTGGCAAAATCAGCGATGAATTTCGCCGGGCGTCTGCGACAACTGTGGCGTATGCGGATATCGTCGGAACATTCAGTCGGTCATCGGTGGATCGTGATTCTCACGCAGGAAACGACGGAGCGCGAGTTCCAGTGGAACTTTCGACTCGAAGCTGTCTGCTTTATGATCGTTCTCGCGCTCGGATTTTACATTCGCACGGTGCTGTATCAGAGCGCTTTCGGCGCTCTCACGGTCAGCGCGATGCAGGAGCCCATCACTGCCCTGCTGGCCATCGTGTGCCGGCCGATCATTGCCAATGGGCTAAGCCGCCGCGGACGAGCATCAGCGGTCGCGATAGCTATCGTCACCTGCGCGCTCGCGGCCATTCTCGCAACTGCATGGGCCAAGTTGATTACCAACGCCACCGGCTGGATCGTTCCAAGCTGGGACGCCTACCAGACATGGCTGGTCCCTTGGGTGTATTATGTCTTCGTCTTTGCGAGCTGGAATTTGGCGCAACTTTGGGCCGCAGCGGAGAACAAGGCGTCGGATGAAGCCGCACAAGCAGCGGCGGCCAAGAACGAAGCGTTGAAAGCCGAGCTCCAGCATCTGCGCAATCAACTGGATCCACATTTCCTGTTCAACGCGCTCGGCGGCATCGCTTCGGAGATCACGATCCGGCCCAGCGCAGCTGTCGAGATGGTCCGGAACCTGGCCGACTATCTTCGCTATTCCCTCGATCACCGCGACGTGGTCGCCACGATATTCGCCAGCGAAATTGAAGCCGTCCGCGCCTATCTCGATTTGCAGAAGGCGCGGTTTGGCGATGATCTCGTTTATGAGGTCATCGCCGACAAACAGGCGCGGCACCACCGGACCCTCGCTTTCCTGCTCCAGCCCTTGGTTGAGAATGCTGTCAAACACGGCCTCAGATCGGGCCAGAAACCCATTGGCATCAGCGTGTCCGCGTCAAGCGATGGCGACCGTCTGCAAATTCAGGTCGCCAACACAGGCCTTCTCAAGCGTGATTGGACGTCTGTAGGCGACCCCGGCGTCGGTCACGAGGTTTTACGCCGGCGTCTCGCCCTCCATTATCCGGGCCGGCACCGTTTCGATATGAACCAGACCGGCGCCACCGTGACGGCCGACCTTGAACTGCGAGGTCCGCCTTGCTCCGTGTGATCGTGGTCGATGATGAGCTGCCGGCACGCCAAGGCATGCGACAACTGCTCTCCGAGCACACTACCGTGGAGGTGGTCGGCGAGGCGTCGACGCCGCAGCAGGCAGTCACATTGATCCGCAACCATCGTCCTGACGCGGTCTTCCTCGATATCGAAATGCACAGTGCGAGCGGCTTCGATATACTCGAACAGTTGCCCGATCCGCCGGCCATCGTATTCGTGACGGCACACAGTCAATATGCGATCCAGGCATACGATGTTGCTGCAGTCGATTATCTGCTTAAACCCGTGCGTCCGCAACGACTTGCGGAGACCATCGAACGACTTAACACCCGGCATATTACTGCGCCAACAGTCTCCGCAGCACCCAGTCTCCTTCGCATAAAGGCAGGGGGCCGCACGATTGCCATTAACACAACATCCCTGGTCTTGTTACGCGCTGACAAAGACTATACCGCCATCTTTTGGGACGGCGGGTCGCCTCTTCTCGCCAGTCAATCGCTCGGCCAACTCGCAATTCGACTGTCTTATCCGCCGTTCTTGAAATTGAATCGCTCGCTTATCATCAATATCAACAGGCTCAAACAGGTCGAACGTGTTGGCCGCGGCCAATCACTACTCAGATTCGATGGACATTCCGAAGAGTTTGCCATTGGCAGAACTGCGGCAGATAGGCTTACACTGTTTCAACAGAAAGGAGCGCTTGATTAAAACGGCGCGAGCGTCGCGACAGAGAGGGGCATCACTCCTGCCGCCTCATTTCTTCCAAGAGTCAGTTCCCAGCCATCGCACCCTGCCATCAGGTGACTTCTTCAAGTGAAATCAGCTGACCCGGCACGGTCGGAATCGCAGCGCGCGCTCAATACGGCGCTCTGAATAAAAGAGCCGGGCCAGAATTCGGCTATCCGCTTGCGAACTTTAGAAAGGATCATCGTTGAACCTCCTCTACCCGCAAGCGCAACGCCGGCGGCGCTTCGCGACAAGCCGTCTAACCGACACATTTAAGAAGCTGGGCGAAACCGCCGAGCTCTCGCCTGCCAATTCACCGGATGAGCCCAAACGTCAGCGCCAGGATGAACACAGAGCTCACGGGCAGTCCGCTCCAATCGAGCAGATGCCCGTGCCGTGAGTTAACCCGCATCGCTATCCCCTACTCAGATGAGGTGGACCGGACCGCTGTTGCCGCCGCGACTCCCGTGGCGCCGGCGCCGACGGCGGCTGGCGCGCCGCAATGCTTCGACATCGACATGCGCGTCAGCCGCCTGGCGATCGAGTTCACGCAAGGCGTCCATGATGTCGTCGAAGCGCACGGCGTGACCCCCGCCATTGACGCGCAGCTCCGGCGCCGCCTCGACGGCGCAGGCATCCGAGGCCCAGGCGGCGAGGATCGCGCGCTTCTCGTTGAGGCTCATGTCGCCGTCGCGCACCACGTCCGCCGGATGCGCGAACGCATTGGCGGGGTGCAACAACATATCGAGGTCAAACGGTTGATTGGGCGAACCGGAAGAGATCGTTTCCTGTGACGTGTGTGCAGGGTTAGCCATGGTCTTCCTCCAAATCCCGAAGGGTGGCCCGCGGCCATGCGGGCCACCCGGGCTGCTTCAGGGTTTGTGGGCTACGCCGCCTTCGAATGCTCGATGGTGCGAACGTTGTCGCCGCCGACCGCATTGCCGCTCTTGATCTCGATGCGGCGCGGCTTCATGGCATCGGGCAGTTCGCGCTGCAGCTCGATCTCGAGCATGCCCTTGTCGAGCGAGGCGCTCTTCACCTCGACATATTCGGCGAGGTTGAAGCGGCGTTCGAAAGAGCGCCCGGCGATGCCGCGATACAGATACTGGCCGTCGTCGGCCTTCTTGTCGGCCTCGCCGGCGACGATCAGCACGTTCTGGTTAACCGTGACTGTGATCTGCTCGGGCTTGAAGCCGGCCACCGCCAGCAGGATACGGTAAGCGTTATCGCCGGTGCGCAGGATGTTGCAGGGCGGGTAATGGTCGTCGGTCTCGACGCGCAGGCTCTGGTTTACCAGATCGAACAGCCGGTCGAAGCCGATGCTGGTGCGAAAGAACGGATCGAGGTTCAGGTCTCTCATAGTCATATCCTCCGTTGAGCAACATGAAATATGAGCGGGACGCCCGGACACCCTGGCGTCCGCACCGGGCCCGCGTGGGGCGCCCGGCGACTAAAGGAATTGGGAAAGGCCGAAGCGATTTCAAGAGGGGGTAGCGGCGGGGATAAATCATTGAGGGGCCTGACATTTTGGCCACCTCGCCCGGGCATCATGGGTTGCATGCCGTGCAGTAGCGCTGCTCCGCCATGACCAAGCCGTCCTGCCGCGGTCGCGCTTCCTTGTGACCGCAGCTTGCGCAGCCCAGGAGTTCTCGCCGGACCAGCACGCTGGGGCCGCCGCAATAATCGCAGGGCAAGCCCTTCTCCAAGCCGACGATGCCGAAGCCGGGCGCCCCGCAGCTTGGACATTGCGATGCAATCCGCGCGGCCAATCGCCCGGCCAGGGTTTCGAGCGCCCGCATTCGGGTCGGGTTCATATGGGCCCGCATGTCGGTTTGAACGAGAGCACGAGCGTCCTCGGACACCGAGCAGCTATTGGCGATCGCCAAGGCGAGTGTCTGTCTCGTCAGGACTCCCTTGAAGAATGTCTGTGCACGCCCGACCGGCTTGTTCGGCGAGACCACGAGACCGTGGCGAGGAAAATCAACCTGGCCGAGGAAGGCGCTCAGATCGTCGTCGCGACCGGCAACGACGTGAGCGAATTTCGGCGCATCGTCGATCAGCGTCTCCTTGACGACGATGCGGCGCTCATTGTCAACGAACACCATGAGCTCGATGCCGGCGGCGAGAAAGGGAATCTGCGGGTGCGGCCCGTAGCTGCCCTCGCTGGCAATACCGAGCGACAGCCCGGCAAGCTTCATGGCCGCACGCGCCTTGGCCATCGCGGCATCTTCAATGGTGCCGAACCGCGGGATTTCTCCGGTAAAGGTGCCGAGCAGATCGGTATCCAACATCTCCGGCACGACGACGGAGACTTGCAGGCGCGATGAGAAGGCCGGAGCGATCGCCTTCTGCTTGCCGTGCATGGTTGCGAGCACCGCCGTTCGTCCGGCGTAGAGCGCGCTCATACCGCCGCCTCAAGCGCCGGCGCCATCGCCGTTTCTGTGTGCTCCGCGGTCCAGGACAGCCCGCCGGCATAACGCCAGGCCATGCGTCCGGTTTCATCGAGCGCAAAGAGGTGCAGCCACTTGTTGTCGAAAAGCGAGCGCACATGCTCGTGGCGTTTGAGAATGTCGCTCATTGCCTGCCGTGGCGCGGCGATGCAAACGCTCAATCTGAGCGGCTCATGGCGATAGGTTTCCCCGTCATGGACCGACTGCCACGGCAGACCTCCGCGCAGAACGCCACCATTGCCCTCCACTACGCCGACCCCGCCGACGACATTATGCAATAGCTTATTGCCACCACCGAAAACGTGGGGGGCAACCGTTGAGCCGTAATATTGCAGACTTATCCAGCTCGCGACGACGACCGGCGCTGTCATGATCAGCTCGAGCACGCTGCAATCCGTGTCTTTCTTCCAGTCGTAATCGTGCAGGAAGGCGCGGCCTTGCAAGGACCTGCCTTTGGTGACGTGACGCGGCGCGGCAATGAAGGCGCTGCATCCGGCGAGCCCCCATTCCGGGCGGGTCTCCGACCAGTCACGGCTGCGTCTGACGACGTCGTGCCCGCCGGCAGCGCGCGGCAGCTGCAGCGCGCGCTCGGCTCGCGCCAGCTTGCCGGCGGCGCCAAACCACCGCCGCGCCCGCGCCAAATCGGCGGTGTGGGAGGCCGAAGCGCAGTCCTGGTTGAACATCGTGATCCGGTCCGTCGTCGTATCGTGCAACGCAGCGACGAAGAGCGTGTCCTCGGGAATGACGATGCCTCGCCCGGCCAATCCAAGGCGTATCGCCTTGTCGTTGAGCAACTGTGCGAGCAGCCTTGCGTTGACATCACCGGTATGACCGCCGCAGGCTCCGCAATGCAACGCGCTCGCATGCGGATTATTCGTCACATTGGCGCCATGGCCGGCGATCACGACCAGTCGCGCAAATCCGCCGATAAGCGACATCGCGCGCAGGATCCTTTCGGCGGCGTCCACCCGTGCAGGCCCTTCGAGCCCGGCGACGATGGCCGGCGCGGGCTCGCGTCTTAGCCCATGGGCCGCAAGGCCGATCGCGTCCCGCGCAAGCTTGGCGAAATAAACCGGTCCCATCGCTTCGACAAAAGCGAAGGAAGAGACGGCCGCTAGCTTAAAGCGCGTCCAGGCGCGCGAGGCACGCGCGGCGAAGCGCGCCCTCGCCTCTTTGTTCGTGCCCGTTTCCGACGAACGACTGGAGAGCGCGGGCAGTAGCAGAACCGGCAAATGCAACTCCTCGACGTCAGAAGCGAAGCCCCGATAGGACGTGGCGAGGCCGAAGAAGCCGGCAAAGCCCAGCGTCGCGATCGATCCGTCGATGCTTTCCAGGGAGCGGCGAAACACTTCGGACCGGACGTCGATACAGAAAGCCGCCTGCAAGGCGGGCCGTTGCATCCCATCCGCCGACGGGGCCGATGGCTGTCTCAGCGCCCTCGCCAATCGACGCTGCGACGCCCGCTCGGTCGCCTCCTGCAGCACGGCTTCGATGACATGGTCCTGCGATGGCGCAAGCGCCGCTTCATAGAGAGCGCTGGCATGCGTCCACTTCGCGCCCAGATGGTCGCTATAGCGGGTCAGCAACGCCTCTTCCCAAATCAGCCGCACTGCCAGGAGATTCTCAACCGAGGTATCGCCGCGTCCTTCAAGATCGGCCTGCCAGTGCCTGAAGCGGGCGAGTTGGCTCCAGCCGCCGAGCGTCATCAGCAGGCGATGGAAATACGGAACGAGCGCCTGATCCGTCACACCGAGTGCGGCAACCGACTTGCGGATCGCCTCGGCTGCGGATTCCGGCGCATCGGCGACGAAGGCGGCAAAGCCCGAGAGCCCCGCAATCTCGGGCGTCAGGTCGTGCGTGGCGTAGGCGCGCCACGCAGCATAGGCCGTCTTGTTCTTTGGCGCTGCCCAAAGGGCCTGGCCTTCGTCGAAGTAACCTGCAGCCCAGGCTCCAATCCGGTCGTCGATGATGCCGGGCCAGTCGATCCGGGAGACCTCCGCCGCGTGATCGGCGACCGTCGGCAGCGCGCGGACCGCAGGCGCGGATCGCCGCGCCACCGCCTTCACTGCGGCAACATCGATGGCCGGATCGCAATAGCGGGCTGATTCGAGCGCCTGGCGCAGATCATCATCGGCGATCGATCCATCGTCGATCTTTTGTCTATACCACGCCCTTGGCATCGTCAGCCGCGCCTCGGCTATGCGCTCGAGCTGCGCCGACGCTTCGGCGAGGTTGCAATGGGCCTGACCGAGAAAAGGATTGACCGCGACGCTCGACCCCAACGGCCACAAAGGGGGGATGGCTCGGGCCGCGCGGCTGGCGCTGTCGATGATCGTCTGCTCGGAAGAAACGGTCATTTGCCAACCTCCTGCATACCGCGCCGGTGGGGCATGCGAGGCCATGCCCAACCGTCAATCAATCGATCAAATGCTGCGTTAGCGTAGAGGCCGTTCGCCAAATGCACCCGCAAACCTGCAGCTGCGGGATGATCGGCCCAGAGCGGCAACAGCGCTTGCGCCAGCGCCACCACGCCGAAGCTGATGATGGCTAAAACGATGACGGCCCATTCGAGCGGCCCGGGCACGGGCGCCGCAGGCAACGCGCCCCGCATTGCCATTTCCGCTAGCGTTTGAAGTACGAAATAACCGAAAGCGGCCGCCGTCGAAGCCGCCGCCGTACGCCAGGCGAGAGCGCGCGGCGCTTGATCGGCAAGACCTTGCGCCAGCAGATAAGCCACCCCAAAGACAAGGATTGCGCCCAGCGCGATTGCCTGCGCCGATTTATGCGAAAAGCCGGCTACTGCGCCGATGGCCCCGTAGATCAGAAGTGCAAGCAGCATGGCCCGGCCGACCGCCGCTGCATGGGGAATGGCCACCGGGCCCGGCCGTGCGATCGAGGCCACGCGCTGCACCGCGTCGCCAGACGAAAGGAATGCATGCGCCTTGTAAAGCGAATGCGCTACGATGTGCAGGAGAGCCAGCGCAAACAATCCGAGTCCGCATTCGAGAACCATGAAGCCCATCTGGGCGACCGTCGACCAGGCGAGCGACGTCTTAACCGCCGGCTGCGTCAGCATCACCAGGGCCGCAAACAGCGCGGTGAACCCGCCCACCAAAGCGAGCGCGGCAAGAACGCCCGGCGCCAGCAGGATGACGTCGGCAAACCGGATCAGCAGGAAGCCACCCGCATTGATGACGCCCGCATGCAGCAGCGCCGAAACCGGCGTGGGCGTTTCCATTACTTCGGTCAGCCAACCATGCGTCGGAAATTGCGCGGATTTCAAAAGCGCGGCGATGCCGAGCAACGTGGCGGCAATGACCGTCCCCAAGGACGCATGACCTTGCCCCGCGTCAGACAGTATTACGCCGATCTGACCGGTTCGATAGCTCAGGAACAAGAGGACGAAGGCCAGGATGAGCGCGGCATCACCGATCCGCGCCGTGATGAATTTCTTGCGGGCGGCGCGCCTTGCCTGGACGCGGTCCCAATAGAAGAGAAGAAGCTGATTCAGGCAGAGGCTGGTCGCGATCCACGCGGCCGCGAACTGGAACAGTGAACCCGACTGCACCAGGATGAGGACACATGCCAACGTCAGACACAGCCACCCCATGAAGGCACCCTGCCGCGGCTCGCCGTCGAGATAGGTCGCCGCATAGCGCACCACCACAAGACCGACGAAAGACACGAGCAGGAGCATCGTCGCGCCGACCGCATCGAGACGCAGCGCGAGACAGACCGGATCGATCCCGATGCACCGGCTTTCTCCGGCACCGCGTGTGACCAGCAGCAGAACCGCGGCGATCGAGGACAGCAGGGCGAGGATGCCCGCCCCATGCGCAATGACTGACGTCGCCCGCGGACGCTGCCCCGGTCCGGAGAAGGCTGCAAACGCCGCCAAAGCGAGGGCACAAGGGGCGATCGCGGGCAAGGTAAAGATCACGACGGGGTTCTCCGGCGGCAGATGACCGATGCCCCAGAGCTAGCGGACCGTCCGATGTGAGAAAAATACATTGTTTTTTACACATCGTTCTATTTAATAGAACGGATGGCCACCCTGAATTATCATCATCTGCGCTACTTCCGGACCGTGGCGCGCGAAGGCAACCTCACCCAGGCCGCACGCCACCTCAACCTGTCGCAATCCGCGCTCTCGACCCAGATCAGAAATCTTGAAGACCGCCTAGGCCATGCGCTTTTCGAGCGTCGTAACCGCCAGCTGCGCCTCACCGAGGCCGGCCGAATTACGCTCGACTACGCGAACTCCATCTTTTCGACAGGCGACGAGCTTCTCAGCACGCTCAAGGGTGTCGAACGCCCGCGCCAGACCATCCGCATCGGCGCGCTCGCGACCCTGTCGCGCAATTTCTTGATTGGATTTCTGCGCCCGCTTTTGAAGCGCGCCGACGTGAACGTCATTCTGCGGTCTGGGACAACGGCGGAGCTGCTGCGCGACCTCGATAATCTCGGCCACGACGTTGTCCTTCTCAATCAGCCGCGCGTGCGCGACGCCGCGGCGACGTTCATATCGCACCGGATATCCGAGCAGCGCGTCAGCCTCGTCGGCACGCCGGCCCGCGTCGGCAAGCGGCCGAAGCTCGCGGATCTCCTGAAACAGCATCCTATCATTCTTCCGACTGCCGACAGCGGCATTCGCATGGGCTTCGATGCGCTGATCGATCGTATGGGCATCACGCCGCACATTGTCGCCGAAGTCGACGACATGGCGATGATGCGACTTCTGGCGCGAGAAGGTATCGGCCTAGCGGTGTTACCGCCCATTGTCGTAAAGGACGAATTGACAACCGGCCTGCTTCGCGAGGCCAACCGACTGCCTGGCATCGCCGAAACGTTCTACGCCGTCACCCGCGAGCGCAACTTTCCCAATGCCCTCGTAAAAATCCTCATACAGTGAACCGCGTCGCGTCCGATAATCAAAACTCGACTTTGCTTCCTTCGAAAGTAACAATTGGAAGTGCCAGACCGCTCAGTACCCCGCTCCCGAACGCACGCCACCGTTCACAAGAAGCGGCAGCTGCTTCGCCAGGTCTCTTTCGCACCTGCCGTCCGATGAACGGCCGTCGGTTTCCTCAGACCCGGTTCTAGCGGCCGTAGCCCGATGGCGAACACTGTGTCACCGGGATCCGCACGCTCCCGCCGCGTCTCAGTAGATCACGAAGAGCCACCTTGCAGCAGTGCTGCAGATTATCGTTAACCCGACGGCAATGAAGCGGCACAAACCGGGTAGCAACGGATGAGCACCGAGAATGGTACGACACCGTCCAGCGTGAAACAGTTAAGGTAGCTGATATATATATGTTATTAACAACGCTCGCCTCCCTCCATCATGGGAGCGATTGAAAAACGTCTTTGCAGCATAATCCGGGGCTTTTGAAGCTGGTCGGCGCCGCTCTAGCGGCGCCGACCGCTCGTTTGGCTCTCATTACGGCTTATTGGCGCCGATTTCCAGTGCGGCCCGGGGTGCGAGCACCCTGCCGCCTTTGTCGGTCCCATCATCAGTTGCGCCGCGCCTACATTTGAAACATCAAGCTGCGATCGCAATGTTCCTCGCGAAACTACACCCGCGAACCCGAGGTTGCTGGGACTGATCGCGAAGGCTAGACATTGCGTCCGGAACGGAGTTGGCCAAGTGCGGCCTCGATCTTATCCGTCAACGTCTGTGCCACAATGCGGCCGATCCGGCTGATCGGCTTGCGGCCGTCGATAGCGATGCTAACCGTCTGCGGCTCTGCGCCCTTGTCGCGAACCGGCAAAAAGACCAGCGCCCCCTCGATCAGCTCAGGCGCGGCGTCGAGCTCGGACGTGAAGGCGATGTAATCGCCGCTGCACGCCAGCGACTTCACGAGTTGCAACGAGTTGGTCTCGACCACCTTTTGCCCTTCGGTGAACAGCCAGCCGTGCCGGGTTTCCAGATTGCGGCGGATCATCAGCGCTCGGCTTTGCAGGGCGGCGGGATGCGCGACCGCCTCCTGCATGCTGATTGAACGCTTGCGCGCTAGCGGATCCTTCGCGAGCTGCGCATGATGATCTCCGCGCTCCGCAAAGCCGCAAAAAGCGCCAAGGTATGACGCAAACGCGGCGCAAACGGCTGCTTTCCCAGCGCGCCGGCTTAGAAGCTCCCAATCAGCGTCGTGCCGCCCGCCTTTACCGAATTCACTCGAAATGAGACCGTCTTGACTGTTCCGACCAGATTTTCTTAAGTAACATCAATAGCTTTTCGCCGCCATCGCACAGGCCGTAATGTCGTCAGCGCTGCGCATCATTCACGGGACTTTCGGCCGTGTCGCCTTGCTCGACATGGACCGATCCCTCGTGCGCCACGCTCATCCGCATTGCCATGTTCTGATCAAGGCCGAAGGCGCCGATACGCAATTCGCCGTCGGCGATCATCTCGTGCAACTCACCGACACCCAGGCGGTGCTTATCAATACCTGGGAGCCGCACGCTTACGTTCATTATCCGGAGCGCCCGCGGACCATCATTCTCGCTCTCTATATTGAGCCCGACTGGCTCAAGGTCTTCCGGCCGAACTGGGCGGCGAGCGGCGCCCCCGGCTTCTTTGCATCGCCGGCCGGCGAGGTGTCGCCGCGCATCCGGCGGCTGTCGATGGATCTGGCGGCGATGATGCTGGCCGATCCCGGCGCCGGCGCCCAGCAGGAAAACCTGCTGTCGGACCTGATGATCTCGGTGATCGAGCGTTTCACGCCGTGGCGCACATTGTCGCGCAGCCTCGCCGACATCGACCGCAACCGCGACCGCTTCGACTGGCGTATCCGCCGGGCGGTGACGCTGATGCGCGCCGAGCCCGCGGTCGCCTGCGACATCGAGGCGCTGGCCAAGGAGGCCGGGCTGTCGCGCGCGCATTTCTACCGGTTGTTCGAGCGCTCCACCCGCATGACGCCGCATGTCTATCTCAATCTGCTCCGCATGGAACTGGCGGTGGAATCTGTCGTCCACAGCAACCACAGCTTCGCCATCGTGAGCGACAAGCTCGGCTTCAGCGCGCCGGGGCATTTCACCCGGTTCTTCCGCGACCATGCGGGCGTGACGCCCAGCGAGTTCCGCCAGGTCGCGCGGATGGGCTCCCCGGTCGGCGCCTGACCCTTCGCAAATGAGATTCCTCGGTAAGCCGTGAGACGGCTCGGCATCGCCTGCCCTCGGCGGCCGTGAAAGCTTCCCGCTGCACGCGCCAGCCAAGAGCGCGTCCGAGGGACGTCGAGGAATGTCGTCAGTTGCCAACAGCCCCCCCTGGTGCGGCCAATCGGTCGAGCGCGTCGAGGACGCCGCGCTGCTGACCGGCCGCGGGCGCTTCATCGACGATCTCCCCACGCGGCCCGGCACGCTGCATGCCGCCATCCTGCGCTCGCCGCACGCCCATGCCCGGCTCACCGCCGTTCGGACCGATGCGGCGCGCGCGCTGCCCGGCGTCGCTGCGGTGCTGGCCGGCGCCGATATCCAGAAGCTCTCGTCCAGCCTCGTCGTCGGCGTCAAGGCGAAGGTCGAATGTTGGCCGATCGCCACCGACCGCGTGCGCTATGTCGGCGAGCCGGTCGCCGTCGTCGTCGCCGCGAGCCGCTACCTCGCCGAGGACGCCATCGACCTCATCGAGGTCGATTACGAGCCCCTGCCCGCCATCGTCGATCCGGTCGCCGCGCTCGATCCCGCCGCGCCCGTGCTGCATGAGGGCCTTACATCCAACCTCGCCAGCGAGCGCACCTTCCGCTACGGCGAACCCGAGCAGGCCTTCGCCGACGCCGCGCACCGCGTCGCCGTAACCATCCGCTATCCGCGCAATTCCTGCACGCCGATGGAGACCTACGGCCTCGTCGCCGAATACGACGCCGGCGAAGACGCCTATGACGTGCTCGCCAACTTCATGGGCCCGTTCAGCCTGCATGCCGTCATGGCACGCGCGCTCAAGGTGCCCGGCAACCGCTTCCGCCTGCGCACGCCGCCCGACTCCGGCGGCAGCTTCGGCGTCAAGCAAGGCGTGTTCCCTTACGTCGTGCTGATGGGCGTGGCCGCGCGAGTCACCGGTCAACCGGTGAAGTGGATCGAGGACCGCCTCGAGCACCTCGCCGCCTCGGTGTCCGCCACCAACCGCGTCACGACACTCGAAGCCGCCGTCGATGCCGACGGCCGCGTCCGCGCGCTCGCCTTCGATCAACTCGAAGACGTCGGCGCCCATATCCGCGCGCCCGAGCCGGCCACGCTCTACCGCATGCACGGCAACCTCACCGGCGCCTACGACATCCGCCACGTCTCGGTGCGCAACCGCGTCGCGCTCACCAACAAGACGCCGACCGGCCTCAACCGCGGCTTCGGCGGGCCGCAGGTCTATTACGCGCTCGAGCGCCTGATGCAGCGCGTCGCCGTACAGCTCAAGCTCGACCCCATCGACGTCATCCGCCGCAATCTCATCCCCTCGGGCGCCTTCCCCTATCGCACCGCGACCGGCGCGCTGCTCGACAGCGGCGACTACGTCAAAGCCTTCGAGATCGCGCTTGAAGACGGCAGCTTCGCCGCGCTGCGCGAACGCCAGGCCCAAGCGCGCGCGCAGGGCCGCCTCTACGGCATCGGCCTCACCGCCGCGGTCGAGCCCTCGGTCTCCAACATGGGCTACATCACCACGGTGCTGACGCCGGACGAGCGCCGCAAGGCCGGCCCGAAGAACGGCGCGCAGGCGACCGCCACCGTCTCGCTCGATCCGCTCGGCGGCGTCACCGTCAATGTCGCCTCGGTGCCGCAAGGCCAAGGCCATCGCACCGTGCTGGCGCAGATCGTCGCCGACGATCTCGGCCTCAAGCCTTCCGACATCCGCGTCGTCACCGATTTCGATTCCGGCCGCGATGCGTGGTCGATCGCCTCGGGCAACTATTCCAGCCGCTTTGCTGCCGCGGTCGGCGGCGCCGCCAAGCTCGCCAGCGGCAGGATCAAGGCGAAGCTCGCGCGCATGGCCGCGGCGCAGCTCAATGTCCCCGCCGATGACATCGAATTCGCCGCCGGCAAGGTGCGGGCGCGCGGCAATCCCGACAATGCGCTGCTGTTCTCGCGGCTTGCCGCCGCCAGCCACTGGTCGCCGGGCCTCGTGCCGGAAGAGAACCAGGCGCTGCGCGAGACCGCGTTCTGGTCGCCGCCGGAGCTGACGCCGCCGACCGAACACGACGAGATCAATTCGTCGCTGTGCCACGGCTTCATCTTCGACTTCTGCGGCGTCGAGATCGACCGCGTCACCGGCGAGCCGCGCATCGACAAATACGTCACGATGCATGACTGCGGCACCATCCTGCATCCCGGCATGGTCGCCGGTCAGGTGACGGGCGGCTTTGCCCACGCCGTCGGCGCCGCGCTCTATGAAGAATACGCCTATGGCGAGGACGGCAGCTTCCTCACCGGCACCTTCGCCGACTATCTCGTGCCGACGGCGATGGAAATTCCGGCGCCGGTCATCCTGCATTACGAGACGCCCTCGCCCTTCACGCCGCTGGGCGCCAAGGGCGTCGGCGAAGGCAACTGCATGTCGACGCCGGTGTGCCTCGCCAATGCGGTGGCCGACGCGCTCGGCCTCGATGCGATCGATCTGCCGCTGACGCCGGCCAAGCTCGCCGCGCATATCCATGGCGCCGAGAGCACGCCGCCGCAACAAGAGCGCGCCGCGCCGCCCCCCGGCAAAGGCCGTGCCTTGCACGGCGCCGGGCAAGCGTATGTCGATGCCGCGCCCGATGCCGTCTGGCGCATGTTGCTCGATCCCAACACGCTCGCCTCCATCATTCCCGGCGCTCACGGCGTCGAGAAAGTCACCGATACTCATTTCCGCGCCGACGTCACGCTCGGCGTCGGCCCGGTCACCGGCCGCTACAAGGCTGATATCCGGCTCTCCGATCTCGATGCCCCGCGCGCTGTCACGCTCACCGGCGTCGTCACCGGCGCACTCGGCGATGCCCGCGGCACCGGCCGCATTACGCTGGCGCCGGATTCGAGCGGCACGCAGGTCGCCTACGATTACGATGCCGCGATCGGCGGCAAGGTCGCGTCGATCGGCGGACGCCTGCTTGACGGCGCCGCCAGGGTCGTGATCCGGCAGTTCTTCGCCGCGCTGGTGCGTCACACCGGCGGCAAGCCGGCCAAGCGCGGCTTCTTCGCCCGCCTGTTCGGGAGCGGCGCATGAAGCCCGCCCGCTTCGATTACATCCGCGCGGGCGACCTTGCCGAGGCGCATCACGCGCTTGCCGAATTCGGCAACGACGCGCGCCTCATCGCCGGCGGCCAGACGTTGATGCCGATGCTGTCGATGCGGCTGGTGCGGCCACAGGTCGTCGTCGATATCATGCATCTGCCCGCTTTGCGCGGCATCGAGACGACCGGCAACGCCATCCGCATCGGTGCCGGCGTGCGTCAGGCCGAATTGCTGGCCTGGCCAAAGCTTGCCGAACAGTTGCCGTTGCTCAAGGCCGCCCTACCCTGGGTCGGTCATGCGCAGACCCGCAGCCGCGGCACCGTTTGCGGTTCGGCCGCGCATGCCGATCCCAGCGCCGAAATTCCGCTGTGCCTCCTGGCGCTCGATGCCACCATCGAATTGTCGTCGCGCCGCGGCCGCCGCCGCGTTGCAGCCGCCGAGTTCTTCACCGGCATGATGACGACGGCGCGCGCCGAGAATGAATTGATTGAAGCCGTCCACATCCCGGCCAGGCAGACCGGCACTGGTTACGCCTTCAACGAATTCGGGCGCCGGCACGGCGATTTCGCGATTGTCGCCTGCGCCGCGATCGTCACTGCGGCCAATGTCCGCCTCGCAGTCGGCGGTGTCGCCGACCGGCCGGCCTTGCGCGACTTCGGCGCGCTGGACGGCAAAGCACTCGACGACGCACTCGACGTCTTCGCTTGGACCCTCGACGCGCGCGACGACCTGCATGCCACCGCCCGCTATCGCCGCGAACTGGTGCGCCAGATGGGCCGCGAAACCATCGAGGAGGCGCGCCGATGGCACGCCTGAGCGCCGCCGAGCGGCACATGGTGCGCTTCACCCTCAACGGCCGCGCCGTCGAGGCGCAGGCCGAACCGCGCATGCTGCTCACCGACTTCCTGCGTCACGAACTCGGCGTCACTGGCACCCATGTCGGCTGCGAGCACGGCGTCTGCGGCGCCTGCACCGTCGAGATCGACGGCGTTCCGGCGCGTGCTTGTCTGACGCTCGCGGTGCAGGCCGACGGCGCCACCATCCGCACCGTCGAAGGCCTCGCGCCGGAGCCCGGCCGACTGTCGATCTTGCAGGAAGCGTTCCGCCGACATCACGCCTTGCAGTGCGGCTTCTGCACCGCCGGCATCCTGATGTCGCTCGACAACTATCTCAAGCGGCAGCCCGACCCGAGCGAAGACGCGCTGCGCGAATTTCTCGGCGGCCACATCTGCCGCTGCACCGGTTACGTCCCCATCGTGGCTGCGGCCATGGATGCGGCAAGAAGACTGCGGGAGCCCTCTTCCGATGTTTGATCTCGGCACCAGCTTTCTCGGCAGCGTCGAGCGCGACCCCGGCGCGCTCGCCATCGTCGATGGCGATGTGCGCTTGACCTACGCCGAATGGTACGCGCGCATCTCGTCGATCGTCGCGGCGTTCGATGAGCTCGGCCTGATGCCGGGCGACCATGTGGTCACGGTGCTGCAGAACCGCTGGGAAGCCGCGACGCTCCATTGGGCGAGCCAATTCGCCGGCATCGTCATCACGCCGGTCAACTGGCGATCGAAGGCCGACGAAATCGATTTTGCCCTCGATAACTCCGAAGCCAAGGCCGTCGTGTTCGAGGCGGTGTCGGCCGAGGCCACTCGCCTCTCCGCCGAAGCCAAAACGCGCATCCGTATTGCCATCGACGACGCGCAGGAGAACGAGATCAAGTTCGCGGCGATGCTGGCGCGTCAGGCCACGTCGGCGCAACCGCGCGTCGGCGCCGACGCCTGGTCGGTCATGCTCTATACCTCGGGCACGACGGCGAAACCGAAGGGCGTGCCGCGCCGCCAGCGCGCCGAGCGTGCCGCGGCCATCGCCCATGTCGCACAGAACCAGTATGCCGCCGGCGAACGTACCCTCGGCGTGATGCCGCTCTATCACACCATGGGCGTCCGCTCGTTGCTCGCCATGTCGCTGATCGGCGGCGCGTTCATCTGCCTGCCGCGCTTCGACGTCGCCCAAGCGCTGAAGCTGATCGAAGCCGAGAAGATCACCAATCTCTATCTGGTTCCGACGCTCTACCACGACCTCATTCACAACGACGTCTTCGCCGGGACCGATATTTCCTCGGTGCGCAAGCTCGGCTTTGCCGGCGCGTCGATGACCGACGGGCTGCTGAAGGAACTCAACGCCGCCTTCAAGCCGGAGCTGTTCGTCAATCACTACGGATCGTCGGAGATCTACACCTTCACCATCGACCAGAACGCGCCGAGAAAACCCGGCTCGGCCGGGCGTGCCGGCATCAACCAGCGCATCCGCGTGGTCAAGCTCGACGCCGTCGGCCCCGAGGACGCGGCCGCTGTCGGCGAGGAAGGTGAGATCATCGCACATCTGGCCAGTGACGAAGCCTTCGAAGGCTACTGGCGCCGCCCTGAATCCGACGCCAAGGCGCTGCGCAAGGGCTGGTACTTCACCGGCGACACCGGTTACGTCGACAAGGACGGCGATCTGTTCGTCACCGGACGCGCCGACGACATGATCATCACCGGCGGCGAGAACGTCTCGCCGGTCGAGATCGAAAGCTGCCTGTCGCTGCATCCGGCCGTGTCGGAAGTGGCCGTGGTCGGCCTGCCGCACGAGCGCTGGGGCAAGATCATCGCCGCCTTCATCAAGCGGCAGAGCCCGGTCACCGGCGAGGAGCTCGACGAGTTCTGCCGCACCTCCGGCCTAGCCAATTTCAAACGCCCGCGACAATACGTTTTCGTCAACGAAATCCCGAAATCGCCGGTCGGAAAGCTCCTGCGCCGCAAGCTGGTGGCAGGTGAGTTCGCGCCCGAAGGTCAACAAGGAACTGCAGCATGAGCGTTATATCCTTCCCCGATCCGCGTCTGGCCAAGCTCAACGGCTTCACGGTCGAACTCAACGAGGCCAAGCAGCGCGCGGACATCGTGCTGCAGCGGCCGCCGCTCAACGTCATCGAGATGCCGCAGCGCGACCAGCTTCGCTTGGTGTTCGAGGCCCTCGATGAGGACGAGCGCGTGCGCGTCATCGTGTTGCGCGCGGTCGGCGAGCACTTCTCCTCCGGCGGCAACATCAAGGGCTTCATGGAAGCCTCGCCCGAGCACGTGTCGAAACTCGCCTGGAACATGGCGGCGCCGGCGCGTTGCTCGAAGCCGGTGATCGCCGCCAACCGCGGCTACTGCTTCGGCGTCGGCTTCGAAATCTCGCTCGCCTGCGATTTCCGCATCGTCTCGGAGACCTGCCGGTACGCCCTGCCCGAACAGAAGCTCGGCCAGATCCCCGGCTCCGGCGGCTCGGCGCGGCTGCAGAAGATGGTCGGCATCACCCGCACCAAGGACATCGTGATGCGCAGCAAGCGCATCCCCGGCAAGCAGGCTTATGACTGGGGCGTCGCCACCGAATGCGTCGCGGACGACAAGCTCGAGGCCGCGACCGACGCGCTGGTCGATGAGTTGCTCACCTTCTCGCCGATCGCGCAGCGCACCGCCAAGAAGCTGCTCAACGACACCGAAGACTCCACGCTCGCCATCGCCATCGAGCTGGAAGGCCATTGCTACAGCCGCCTGCGGCAATCGCACGACTTCAAGGAAGGCGTCGAAGCCTTCCACGCCAAGCGGCCGGCCAGGTTCACCGGCACCTGACCGGAACGACAACGCGGCAGCCCGCCGCAAGCAATAAACCCAAGGGAGGATGACGATGACTTACAAGACGACGATGCTGGCGGCGCTGCTCGCCGCCACCGCGCTGAGCGGCGCGCAGGCTGCCGATCCGATCAAGATCGGCGTGGTGACGCCACTGTCCGGCACCTATGCCGGCATCGGCCAGCAGGTGCGTTGGGGCCTCGACCTCGCCACCAAGGAAGTGAACGCGGCCGGCGGCATCATGGGTCGTCAGGTCGAACTGATCTACGAAGACGAGGAAGCCAACCCCTCTGTCGCCGTGCAGAAGGCCGACAAGCTGTTCCAGGTGAACAAGGTCGACTTCCTCACCGGAACGGTGAACTCCGGCTCGACTTTGGCCGTCGGCCAGGTCGCCGAGCGCGCCGGCAAGCTGATCGCCACCACGGTGTCCTTCGCCGACTCCATCACCACCGACAAGTGCTCGCCCAATGTGTTCCGCGTCAATGCGCGCGCCGGGCAGCAGTCCGCGGCGCTGGCGGTGTGGCTGTCGAAGGACAAGCCGAAGGCCAACGTGTTCTATCTCGGACCGGACTACGAAATGGGCCGCTCGACCGTGGCGGCCTTCAAGTCGGCCGCCGAAAAGGTCGGCGCCACATCGTCCGGCGAGGTGTTCGCGCCGCTCGACAGCAAGGACTACACCCAGTATTTCGGCCAGCTCCGCTCGTCGCGGCCGCAGGTGCTCTACACCTCGGTCGCCGGCAACGACACCGTCCGCCTGCTCACGCAGTTGCAGGAGTTCGGCCTCCTGAACAACCTCACCGTAGTCGGCGCTTCCGGCACCGTGACGGCGCAGAACCTGCCGGCCATCGGCAAGGCGGCGGAAGGCTTCGTCACCGGCGTCGGCTATTCGGCGCAGATCGATACGCCCGAGAACAAGAAGTTCGTCGCCGCCTTCCAGGCGGCCAACAAGGCCGACCCCGATCTCTACGGCGCCGATTCCTACGGCCTGATCTACGCCTACAAGGCGGCGGTGGAGAAAGCCGGCTCGACCGACACCGATAAGGTGCGCAAGGCGCTGGAGGACCTCAAGTGGCAGACGCCGCAGGGCGAAAAGACCCTGCGCGCCGGCGACCATCAGGCGATCCAGACCATGTACGTCGTCCGCGTCAGCGGCGGCAAGTTCATGACCGTGGGGCAGGTTTCCGGCGACGACGCCATCGGCCCCGACGCCTGCTCCCGCTTCTAAGCAAGCATGATCCACGCGCACGAGGTTCGGTGATGTCAACGGCGATCGAATACTTTCAGTTCGTACTGGCGCCGCAGATGCTCATCGGCCTCGTGCTCGGCGTGGCTGTCATTCTAGTGGCGTTGGGTTTGACCATCATTTTCGGTCTGCTCGACGTCATCAACATGTCGCATGGCGAGTTCTATGCGCTCGGCGCATTCATCGCGTTGGCGCTAGGCTCGATCGGGCTGCCGTTCTGGCTGCTCGTCATTCTCGTGCCGCTTCTGATGCTGCCGGTCGGCTACATCGTCGAGCGCGGTTTGATCCAGCGGGTTTTTCACAGCAGCGAGCGACACGTCACCACGCTGCTGCTGACATTCGGGCTTGGGCTCGTGATGGAAGACGCGTTCCGCCTCGTCTTCGGCCCCAATCCCCTTAAGCCGGAAACTCCGATCGCCGGCGCCATCGACGTCTTCGGCGTGTTCCTGCCGCTCTATCGCCTGTTTCTGATCGTCGGAGGCGCGGTGATCGTCGCGCTGGTGGCCCTCGTCGTCTATCGCACGCGGCTGGGCGCCATGGTGCGTGCCGCCGCGTTCGACCGGGATATGGCTGCTTCGCTTGGCGTTCCGGTGCAGCACGTCTATGCCGGCGCCTTTGCGTTCGGCGTCGCCCTCGCGGGATTGGCGGGTGTTCTGCTGGCGCCGATCTATTCCGTGTTTCCGACCATGGGCCGCGACTTCATTTTGATGGCCTTCACCGTCGTCATTGTCGGTGGCATGGGCTCGATAGCCGGCGTGGTAGTCGCCGGCCTCCTGCTCACGCAAGTTCAGGCCATTTCTTCGCTCTACATCTCGCCGGTGTGGTCCGACCCGATCGTGTTCGGGATCATGGTGATCATGCTGATGGTGCGGCCGCAGGGCCTGTTCGGACGGCTCGGCCATGGTTGACGCACTCACCAGATCCATGCGCGCGAGCCACATTCTCGTGGCGATCCTCGTCGTAGCTTCGTTGATTTTCGCCGTTATCGGCGTCGCGAATGGCGACACGTTCTATCTGCGGCTCGGCACCGAGGCGCTGATCTTTGCCGGGCTTGCTTTGTCCGTCGACATCCTGCTCGGCTACACCGGCTTGTTGTCGCTCGGCCAGGCGCTCTATTTCGGATTGGGCGCCTACGTCTCCGCGCTTGTGCTGATGGTGACGCCTTCCTTCTGGGCTGCCACGGGCGCCGCCCTCGGCGTCGCCATGGTCGTCGGCGCCGTCGGCGGCTTCATCGCCAACCGGGTGCGCGGCGTATATTTTGCCCTTATCACCTTCGGCATGGCGCAGGTCGCCGCCAAGGTCGTGTACAACACGCGCGCGCTTGGCGCCTCCGACGGGTTGATCGGCGTGCCGATCATCCAGATCAACTTCGGCTTCGCGGCGATCTCCAGCGCCTCGCCCGCCGGCTTCTTCCTGTTCACGCTCGCCTTCATCGTCATCCTCTACGCCTTCGCCGCCTATCTGCTCGATACGCCGTTCGGACGCCTGCTCATTGCGCTCAAGGCCAATGAGCGTCGGGTGCCGTTCCTCGGCTACGACACCGTGACGCCGCGGCTGCTGGCCTACATGATCGCCGCCGTGATCGCCGCATTGTCAGGCGCGCTTTATCCAATGCTGCGCGGTTTCGTTTCGCCGGAGCTGCTGTTCTTCTCGACCTCCGGCAACGCCGTCATCACCGTCGTAACGGGCGGCGTCGGCACGCTGGTCGGCGCGCTCTATGGCGGCATCCTTCTGACGCTGCTGAAATCGGTGGTCGGCAGCTACACCGAGCACCACCTCGTCGTCATCGGGGTGCTGTTCATGGGCGCGGTGATCTTCCTGCCGCGCGGCTTGATGGGCATCGTGCGCCCGGCCATCGAGCGCATGCTGGCGCGGAGGATGAAATCATGACGGCGCCCGTTCTCGAAGTGCGCGGTCTGTCCGTCAGTTTCGGCGGCCTGCGCGCCATCGACAATGTCAGCTTTGCCGTGGCGCGAAATCGCGTCACCACGGTCATCGGTCCCAATGGTGCAGGCAAGTCAACCCTGTTCAACCTGATCTCCGGCGCCGTGCCCGCAGCAGGGGGAAAGGTGCTGATCGACGGCACAGACCACACAGGACACACACCGAATCACCTTCAGGCTGCCGGGCTCGCCCGCTCGTTCCAGATCACCAACCTGTTCTTCGAACTCACCGTCGCCGAGAACCTGCGGCTCGCCGCGCAGATCCTGGAGCCGATGCGCATGGCGCTGCGGCCGGTCACCGCCAGCCGCGTGGCGCTAGCGCGCGTCGATGAACTGCTCGAACGCTTCGACCTCACCGAAAAGCGCGCGATGCCGGTCTCCAAACTGTCGCATGGCGAACAGCGGCGCCTCGAGGTCGCGGTCGCGCTGGCCGGCAAGCCGAAAATCCTCCTGCTCGACGAGCCCACCCAGGGCATGAGCCACGGCGACACGGCCGACACCGCGCATCTGATCAAATCGCTGGCCAGCGACGTCACCGTGCTGCTGATCGAGCACGATATCGGCCTCGTCATGAGCCTGTCCGACACGGTGATCGTCATGCATCAGGGCCGCAAGCTCGCCGAAGGGACGCCCGAGGCCGTCCGCGGCAATCCCGACGTTCAATCGGCCTATTTCGGGCACGCGTGACCCATGCTCGCCATCGAAAACCTCAACACCTATTACGGCAGCAGCCACGTCATTCAGGGGATCGACCTGAAGGCCGATCAGGGCGCGGTCATCGGCGTCTTCGGCCGCAACGGCGTCGGCAAATCGACCCTGCTGAAAACCATCGCCGGCTGGATCAAGCCCAGGGCGGGCGCGATCGTCTTCAACGGCGTGCGCATCGACGGCCAGACCGCCGACCGCATCGCCCGCAGAGGCATCGGCTTCGTGCCGGAAGACCGGCGCATCTTCCCCGGTCTTACCGTCGAGGAGAACCTCACCCTCGGCTATCTGCAGGTGCCGCGGCGGTCGAGCGCCGGCAACGCGGCCGCCCTTCGCCGGATTTATGAGCGCTTCCCGCGCCTCGCCGAACGGCGCAACCAGAACGGAACGACTTTGTCCGGCGGAGAGCAGCAGATGCTGGCGATGGCCCGCGTCATGATCGGCGAGCCGCGGCTACTCCTCATCGACGAGCCGAGCGAGGGCCTCGCCCCGATGATCGTCGCCGATCTCTTCGCCATCATCGGCGAGATGAAACAGCGCGGCTGCACGATTCTGCTCGTGGAGCAGAATGTCCAGCAGGCCCTGACCGCTTGCGACACGTTCATCGCCATCGAGCGCGGGCGCATCATAGGAACCGGCGATGCATCAGACAAAGACGACTGCGCTCGCCTGATGCACGCGATCTCATTCTGACGGGAGCGCTCCGCAGCGGAGGCCATAAAGCAGCGCACCCCAGGACCGCCGGCGTACGACACGTCCACACCGCGCCGCCGCAAGTCATTGACGCAAAGCTAGTTTTTCCGCCTCCCAACCTCATCCATCATGGGTGCGATCGAGAAGCGGCGGTTCATCTATTTTGCTGCTTTTGCTTTTTTTATCATGATCTTAAGGCACATTTCGCGGACTTCGCCAACCTGCCGATTTCCGCTCATTTCAGGCCATTTCCGCCCATTTTCCCGCCAAAGTACGAAATTCCGGTACGACTACCTGCTTCTGCTTCACCGAAACTCACGCCTTCTCCGCTAGGATTAGATCTGCGCCAGCATCGCGGTGACGTCGGCGATCGACCGGAGCAGAACCAACGGATCGTCCCTCGACGGGATAAAGCCTCGTCGCTGCCAGAACCGGGCAGCCTCTTCATCGACGGCGTTGACGATGAGCGCCCGCCCACCGATCAGGCGCGCCGCCTGAACGCAACGCTCAAGGGCATGCTTCATCAAGCCAGTGCCGATGCCCTGTCCGGCCCAGGCCGTATCTGTGGCGAGCTGTCCGAGAAGCAGACAAGGAACAGGATTGGGCGGCTGTCCGGTACGGATCGCGCGCGGCAGGATCGAAGGGACAGCCCCGGTCGGCGCAAGCCCGTAATAACCGACGACGCGCCCCGCATCATGGATGACCATGACCGCTGTGAAGCCCTTTTCCTGATTGGAAAGGGCGCGCAATTTCAGCCAGTGGTCGAGGGTCGGCTTGCCGCAGGAGAATTGGGAAACATCATGCTCAGCGGTGAGCGGTTCGGGAGCCGATAGCGCCACGGCTCACCGCTTCGCGACGTAGCCAGGCTCCCATGGGGCGGGCCGCTTGAGCACTTCCATCATCTCGGGAACGATCGTAGGCGGACGGGACAGGATTGCCATGAAGTCGGCGAAGCCTTCGGGGCTCATGCGGATCAGCCCCTGCTCCATGACGACTTCCTCGGCGGCCCGGACGGCGGCTTCGCGAACGAAATCCGTCCGAGAACGGCCACGCAGGTTGGCCGCGCGATCGATCATCGCGACATCCGCCTCCGGCAGGCGCATCGAGATCGGGTATTCCTTGCGTTCGACGGTGGCGGGCATGGTCATTCTCCTTGAGCAGAATATAGCGATTTGTAGCGCCAAACGCAATACGCTATCATCAGCTCTATTCGCAGCCGGCCTGTTACGACAAACGCCCAAAGCAGAGGACTCCGCTCCGGCTCGTTGAGCCCGAACTGACCCTCGTGCGGCGTGGCGGTGGTCCCCACCCATCCGCGGCTGGTCAAGTTGGCTCGCCTGCTCGCCCGTCGTGCCGCGCTAGAGGTGTTCGAGGGACAGAGGAAGAAACGCCCCACGACGAGCTCCTGACATGGCAGGAGGCAGCGCGGTGAAGGTTGCGAATTACGCCCGTTAGTCGTCCGACGATCGGCGGGATGCCTCAATCACCGACCAACTCCGCGTCTGCCGTCTCCATGCCGGAAAGCAGGGCTGGCAGGTGGAAGCTGTGATGCGCGGCGTGTCGATCGTCACCTTCAATCCGCTCCGCGAGCGCGATTACGCAGGAATGCTTTCGCGCATCGAAGTACCGACCCTCATCATCCACGGCCACAAGGACTGCATCGTACCCTTAGTCGTCGGCCAATTCTGCGCTTCGACTATTTCGAATGCGACGTTGAGTGTTTTCGAAAATAGCGGACATTCGCCGTTTGCCGAAGAGCCTGAGCGGTTCAAATGTCGCGATCCGCGCGCCACCAGGCGGGACTAAATCGATTCACCGGCTCTAGGTTCGCGGGCATACTGGGATCTCAGATCGAGAACACCGCGCCGCACGCGCGACCGATCCGCAGGCGACGGATCGCATATTCTGGACAAGATGGCCACAGTCGGCAGAGCCGCTCAAACTCGTTGGGCGATAAAGGAGTATGGGCACTGATCGCGGCACGACACCGCGCAACGGTAAAGTGTTAGGTATTTCATCTGCCAGAGACACTTACGCTGCCTGCCCCCTCCATCATGGGAGCGATCGAGAAGCGTCTTTGCAGCATATTTCGAGGTTTTTGAACTGGCCTTCACGCCGGCTGGGCGGCCCTGACCGCCTGATTGGCCCTCATTAGGGCTTAATGGCCCCGAATTCCAGTGCGGCAGATCGAATGGCCTAGGCTACCCGAAGGGACCTTCGCAAGCCGTTAAGTCAGCGGCGTCAGGTTCAACCGTCAGCTCCCTGTGCGAAGGCACGTGGCACGAGCCGCCTGCCCTCGCAAACCAAGGTAGACGGACCGCGATGCTAATCGGCGCCCCGTCCATATCGCGCCGTTACATCGCGGCAGGCCGTCCAACATCGTCTTCGGAAAAGCGGGCGAAACGCAGCGGATGCGGATCGACGATCGGCTTGTCGCCGGCGATCAGGTCGGCGGCAAGCCGCCCCGCCGCCGGGCCGACACCGAATCCGTGGCCGCTGAAGCCGGACGAGACAAAGAAACCGGGCACGCCAGGCGCCTCGCCGATGGCCGCGACCGCGTCGGGCGTCGAATCGATCCAGGCGCCCCATTTCTGCGCCACGCCGATGCCTTTCAACATCGGATAGTTATGCGCCAGAGCATCAAGCGCGGCCTGGATCGTCGGTTCGTCGGCAGCCGGATTGAGCACGCGCATGGTCTCGAACGGTGAGATGGTGTCCAGGTCCCAGCGCGCCAGTGCTTCCGGCCCGCTGAAGAACGAGCGGCCGACGCCCAGCGACACCGAGCTCGACCAGCGCTCGCGAAACATCGGCCAGAATTGCCGCGCATAGCGCAAACCCTGCGGCGTGATCTCGATGCGGCCGCGGTTGCGGATCGAGACGGTGTAGCCGCCATCCGTCCGCCGCCGGAACGTGAAACCCGGCGTCGATAGTCCGCCGTTGATCACCGCCGGCCCCGGCATGGTCGCGAAGGCCGAAGCGTGCACGCCGCTTTGCGGGAAGTCGATGCCGTGCCAGCGGCAGAACAGCGACGTCCAGGCACCGCCGGCGCAAAGCACGCGCGACGTTCTGATCCGCCCCTTCTCGGTGACGACGGCGCCTATGGCGCCGCCTTGCATCTCGACGCCGCGCGCCGCGCAGTTCTGGTGAATGGTGGCGCCGCGCACACGAGCAGCCTCCGCCAGCGCCGGACTCGCCAGCGCCGGCTCGGCATGGCCGTCGGATGGCGAATGCACGCCGCCGATCCAGCGATCGGAGCCCGCCGGCATCAGCGCCGCCGTTTCGGCGCGGCTCAGCATGCGGCTGTGCACGTCGTAGCCGCGGGCCATGCTGACCCACTTCTCCCAGCCGGCGAGTTCTTCGGCGTCGTCGCTGACGTAGACCAGCCCGTCACGGCGAAAGCCGAGATCGGCGCCGATCTCGCCTGCCAGTTCGGCCCACGCTCCCAGCGCCCATTTGGCGAGCGGCAGTTCGCGCTCGTCGCGGTTCTGCTGGCGCACCCAGCCCCAGTTGCGGCCGGATTGCTCGGCGCCAATCCGGCCCTTCTCCACCACAGCAACGCGATGGCGCTTCTTGGCCAGATAATAGGCGGCGGCGACGCCGGCGATCCCGCCGCCGATGATCACCACATCGGCCTCGGCCGGGAGTTCGTCATCGCTCGCCACGGCGGCGAGCGCGAACGGTATGTCTTTCGTCAAGTCCGTCATTGTCGTGGTGGAAGTTCTCGTGGAGCCTGGCGTCAGCGCTCGATCATCCGGTTCCAGCGGTTGTTCCAATCGGGCCGCTTGGCGTTGATCGCATTCCAGTCCACGACCAGCGCGGTCTTCATGTAGGTCTTGAAGGCGTCGAGCTTGGCCTGCGCTTCGGGCGAGTTCGCCTTCGCGGTGGGATTGGCCGGAATGCTGTTGGCTTCGGCCAGCATCTTCGACTGGCTGTCCGCCGACAGAATGAAGGCGGCGAGCTTCTGCGCCAGCGCATCTTCGCCGCTGTTGGCGATGACGCAGGCCGCGTACATCAGCACGACCGAACCTTCCTTCGGCTGCACGTATTCAACCGGCAGGCCCTGGCCCTTGAAGGTATCGACGAGCGTCGGCGTGAGCGGGAAGATGCCGGCGTCGCCGGTTTGAACCATCTCGGACACCTTGGACGAGTTCGGGATGAATTCGATGACGTTCTTGCCGATGCTATCGCGGAACTTGGTGAAGGCAGGCTCGACGTTGCCCTCGTTGCCGCCGAGAATGCGATTGAACATCAGGAAGGCATGGAGGCCGAAGGTCGAGGCCGAGACCGACTGGAACACGACCTTGTCCTTGTATTTCGGATCGGCGAGATCCATCCAGGACGTCGGCGGCGCCCAGCCCTTCTCCTTGAACATCTTGGTGTTGTAGGCGAGGCCCGTCATGCCCATGCCGGTGCCGACCGCCATGTCGTCCTTGAAGCGCGCCAGCTTGTCCACCTGCGCCAGCTCAGGGCTCGGCTGCAGCTTGGCGCAAAGTCCGAGCTCGATGGCGCGGTACATGATGCCGTCGTCAAGAAACATGAGCTGCATTTGCGGCTTGTCCTTGGTCGCGATCGCCTTGGCGAGGATTTCCGAGGACGTGCCGGGTACGACGACGATCTTGACGTTGTTGGCCTTCTCGAATTCCGGGAAAACGAACTGCGAATAGGCGCGCTCGAGCGTGCCGCCATTGAGGCCGACATAGAGCGTCTTGGTCTGCGCCGAGGCTGAAGAGCCGGAAAAGGCCAGCGCAACGCCCATCGCGATCATGAGAGACTTCGCATTGATCATAGCCGCAGTTCTCCTGTGGTTGATGCGTTCAAGGATGGAGATATGTTTCATGGCGATGCTCACCTTTGCCCGACGAGGACCTTGTCGAGCCCGAAGGCCCGGTCGAGCAGCAGCATGGCGACCGCCGTTAGCGCGATCATCAGCGCCGACACCGCCGCCATCATCGGATCGATCGACTCCGTCGCGTACATGTACATGCGCACCGGCAGCGTGACGGTCTGCGGCGACGTGACGAAGATCGACATCGTCAATTCATCGAAACTGTTGATGAAGGCGAGCAGCCAGCCGCCCGCTACCCCGGGCAAGATCATCGGCGCCAGCACGCGGCGGAACACGGTGAACCGCGAGGCGCCAAGCGTCTGCGCCGCCTGCTCGATATTGACCTCGACGCCCGACAGCGCCGCCATGACGAGCCTGAGCACATAGGGCGTGACGATGATGGTGTGGCTGACCACCAGCCAAGCGAAGCTGCCGGTCGCGCCAATCAGCACGAAGAGCCGCAGAAAGGCGACGCCGAGGACGAGATGCGGAATGATCAGCGGCGAAAGAAACAGCGCGTTCAGCGCATCACGGCCGAGAAAGCTGTAGCGCGTGATGGCGATGCCGGCCGGCACGGCGATCGCGACCGATAAGGTCGCCGACAGTGTCGCCAGCCACAGGCTGTTGTTGAACGACGTCAGGAAATCGCCATGGGCGAAGATGGCGTAAAACCAGCGCAGCGAGAAGGACGTCGTCGGCAGCGACAGGGTATTCGCCGGCGTGAAGGCGACGAGGCAGATCACGACCAGCGGCGCCAGCACGAAGGCGATGACGAGGCAGTGGAAGGCGATGGCAATCGGACCGTTGCGCTGCATGCCCTGCCCCTAGCCCAGCACCTTGCGCGCGCGGGCTTCAACGAAACGGTTGAAGGCCAGCATGATCGCGAGGTTGAACACGAGCAGCGTGATGGCGAGCGCCGCGCCGAGCGGCCAGTTCAGCTCCTGAAGAAACTGGTCGTAGACCAGCGTCGCGACCATCTTCAGGCGCCGCCCGCCGAGCAGACCCGGGATCGCGAAGGCGCTGGTCGACAGACCGAACACCAGCAGGCTGCCCGACAGCATGCCGAGCGAGACCTGCGGCAGCACAACGCGCCGCAGGGTCGTGAGCGCGGAGGCACCGAGTGTCAGCGACGCCGCCTCGACGGACGGATCGAGCCGCTGCAGGGCGGTCCACACCGGGATCACCATGAACGGCAGCATGACGTGGACGAGCGCGATGACGATCGCGGTCTCGGTGTACAGCAGGCGGCCGAAGCCGAGTCCGAGCATCTCGCCCAGTTGCACGACGAGGCCGGACGAACCGAGCAGGATGCTCCAGCCGAAGGCCCGCACCACGACCGACACCAATAGCGGGCCGATGATGACGAGGAGAAAGACCGAGCGCCATGGATCGCGCATGCGCGACAGGATGTAGGCCTCGGGGACGCCGATCAGCGCGCAGGCCAAGGTCGTGAGCAGCGACAGCTTGAGCGTCCGCCAGAAGATGCCGAGGAAATATTCGTCGGTCAGGATCGAGACGAAATTCGTGAAGGTGAACCCGGATCCGGTCGCGGCATTCGGCTCGAAGTGCTGAAACGAGATGACGAGCGTGAGCGCCAGCGGAAGGATCACGAAGGCGGTGAACAGGACCGTGCCCGGTCCCGCCAGAAGCCAAGGGCTCGACCGCGCCGTGACGCTCATGGCTCGGCGCCCTCCGGGCTGACCACGCGGGCGCTCGCCGGTGCCCAGCGCAACGCGACATTCTCGCCCTCCCGGGGAACGTCTTCATCCTGATTGGGCAACGAGACGGTGGCGAGACCGGCGGCGGTCTCGATGGCGAAAAGCCAGTAGCTGCCGAAGAAGAAGCGGCTGACGACACGGCCATCGACCATGCCCTGCCCGGCCGCGGCAAACTCGATCTTCTCCGGGCGAAGCAGCAAATCGACGGCGCCGCCTTCCCCGGCATCGCCGCCGGCGGGCAGCAGGCGGCCGGCGACCTCGACACCGCCGGCGCGGCGGATGCCATGCAGCCGCGTCATCTTGCCGACGAAGTCGGAGATGAACGGCGTCGCCGGCTGCTCGTAGAGACGATACGGCGCATCGACCTGCGTGATACGCCCCTTCTCCATCACCACGACACGGTCGCTGATCGACAGCGCCTCAGCCTGGTCGTGCGTGACCATGATCGTCGTCGTGCCGACGCTCTGCTGGATGCGGCGCAGTTCGAACTGCATCTCCTCGCGCAGCTTGGCGTCGAGGTTGGACAACGGCTCGTCGAGCAGCAGCACCGGCGGCTTGATGACGAGCGCGCGCGCGACGGCAACGCGCTGGCGCTGGCCGCCGGATAACTGGCGCGGATAGCGGTCCGCCATTTCCGACAGCCGCACGAGGCTCAATGTGTCGGCGACCTGCCGGTCGCGCTCGGCCCGCGCGATCTTGCGCATTTCGAGGCCGAAGCTGACGTTCTCCGCGACGGTCATGTGCGGAAACAGCGCATAGCTCTGGAAGACGACGCCGAGGCCGCGCTTGTTCGGCGCGTCCTGCGTGATGTCGCGGCCGCCGAGGACCACGGTGCCCGCGGTCGGCGGCGTCAACCCGGCGATCATCTGCAGGGTCGTCGTCTTGCCGCAGCCGGAGGGCCCGAGAAACGAGACAAACTCGCCGCGTTCGATGGCGAGGCTGATCCCGTCAACGGCGACGAACGAGCCGTAAGCCTTGGTCAGCGACGCGAGCGTCAGGAAACTCATGGGACCCCTCAAACTGGCTTCTTGCCGGACGGGCGCCCATCAAGAATGACAATACCGGCGGACGGATCAATTCAGATTTCAGCTCAACGGAATTTTTCGTTTCATAATTATGCTATATGGAATTTTCTGTTCCAAACGAGATGGCGTCTTCCATGAGCGAAAATAGTACCGAAGAGGTCTCGAGCCTCCGGCGGGCCATCCGCGTGCTGAAGGCGTTGGCCGAGCAGAAGGACGGCGCCATGCGCCTGACCGACCTGGCGCGGGCGGTCGGCTGCAACCAACCCACCGCACATCGCGCACTGCGTGAACTGGCCGCCGAGGGCTTCGTCGAGCAGGTCGCCGGCGGCAAGCGCTATCAGCTCGGCCTCGGCTTCTTCGCCGCCGCCGCCAATGCGAACTGCAAGCAGGGGCTGCGCGATCTGGCGCGGCCGGCGCTGCTGCGCGTGTCGTCGACCCTGTCGGACACGGTCTTCCTGCTGGTGCGCAGCGTCTATGACGCGATCTGCATCGACCGGATCGAAGGCCCCTTCCCGATCCGCTCCTTCACCGGCGACGTCGGCGGCAAGGTGCCGCTCGGCCTCGGCCAAGGCAGCCTGGCACTGCTGGCGCATCTGCCGGAGGAGGAACGCGAAGCCGTCATTCGCTACAATATGCCCCGGCTGCTCGACCGCGGCTATGTCGACGAAGCCGCATTCCGCGCCGTGCTCGGCAAGGTTCGCGAGGAAGGCTTCGTCACCTTCAACAGCGGCCTCATTCCCGACATGGGCGGCGTCGCCGTGCCGATCTTCGACGCACGCGGCTATGCCGTCGCCGCGATCAGCATCGGCACGCTTGCCGAACGGCTCCAGGGCGAGCGGCTGCCGATCGTCGTCGAGATCCTGAAAAAGGAAGCCGCCGATCTCGGCCGGCGCATCAATCCGTTCGATCCGACGTTGCGCTCGCCGGCGCGCAGCCTGCACCCCATTTCTTAAAGACTTTTCTGACGCCGGCAGCGCCAATTTCACGCGGGCCTGTCAATCCGCGCCGCCACGATCAGATCGATTGCGGCGGCAGAACGAGGTGCTTGATAGCCTGACGGAAATACGTATAGGCGACATGAATGCGGCCATCGGCCGTCTGCTTGATTGAGGGGTACGAAATCTCGCGGTTGAGGCGCTCGCGCGAATTGTTGGTGATGCAATAGCCGTCGCTTTCGTCGAGCGTGAGCGGTTGCAGCCAGCTCCTTCCCGAATCGCCGGACACCGTCAAACATAGCGGCGCGCGTGGTGCGCCCCAGAAGGCCTCTCGCGAGACGGCGTCATGGGTTGCCGCGTCCGGTGTAAGCTCCTTGCCGTCATCGTCTTCGATTTCGTCATAGAGCGAGAGGCGGCGCTGCGACGCGTTCGCGGCGCTGCTGGCATTGTACACGAGTGCAATCCGCCCATCGTTCAGGACGGCCGCCTGGATGGAAGAGTTGTTGTTCGGCAGCGTCGTCGCCTCCGGCGGCGACCAGGTGTCACCCTGATCGAAGGAACGGCTCAGGTAGACATGGTCCGCCCACCGGCTGCGATAAAGCCCGATCAGGCCGTTGGACCCGAGGTCGAGAATGTTCATGTGAACAAGGCCTTGGCTCCGTGGCACCGCATGCCGCGTCCAGGTGCGTCCGCCATCGGATGAGCGCATCACGGCGCTTGTGTCCAGGTTGCCGGTCCAACGCTGGCCGGCCGCGGTCCGGCACTCGAAAATCGGCATCAGCCATCTGCCGTCCGCGGTGACGCACATCGGCTGACGCACGAACGTGCCCTGCGTCTCGAACAATGTCGCCGGTTCGCTCCAGCTCATTCCGTTGTCGCGCGACTGGCGAAATCGCACCACCGCGGTTTCCTGATTGCCGGACCGCTGCGAGGTGTAGAGCAGCCACAGCACATTGCCGGGCGCGATAAACAAGATCGGGTTTTGCTCCGACCGGGCCGAATCGTCGGCGATTTTGATCGCAGGCGTCCAGACATCGCCTCCCGCCGGCAGCCGCGAGAAATGAACGGAAATATCGGCCATGCCTTCCTGCGTGCCGCCGAACCAGACACAGCCCAGGTCGCCATTGGGCAATGGCATCAGGTTGGCGGCATGGTTCTGAATGCAGGGCGACGGCAGATGCGCCTCGAGCCAATCGGGATTGCGCGAGGACGAACGAAGGCGGCCATCGAGCAGCAATTCGTTGGACTCGGAATGGGCGCGCGCCGCGGGTTGGGTGGTCATAGTGAACCTCAGTATGCGCTTTCGTACATTTGAACGATGGCTTCGCGCGTCAGCGGCCGCGGGTTGTTATCGATCAGCCGTTTGATCGCGAAAGCCTCATCCGCCATGGCCCCTACGTCGTCGAGCGGCACGCCGCGCTCGGAAAGGCGCATCGGAATGTCCAGCCCCCGACAATAGGCATAGGCCCGATCGAAGGTTTCGCGAACGCCGCCTGCCGGCCCAAGTCCCAAGGCCTCCATGATCGAGGCCGTACGTTCTTCGGCCAGAGGCGCGTTATAGGCCAGCATGTGCGGAAAGATGAGCGCATTGGCCCCGCCATGCGGAATATTGTGGCGCGTCCCGAGCGGATAGGCGACCGCATGGCCGCCGGCCGTGTTGACCGGCCCGAGACAATAGCCGCCATAGAGCGATGCCAGAGCCAAACCCGCGCGAGCCTCGCGGTCCGCTCCATCTTTGACCGCGCGCGCCAGATAGCGCCCGATCAGCCGCACGCCTTCAAGCGCATAGAGATCGACCAGCGGATGCGCCTTGCGATTGGTGAAAGCCTCGACGCAATGCGCCATCGCGTCGACACCTGTCTCCGCGGTCAATCGCGGCGGCAATGAAACCGCAAGATCGGGGTCGATCACCGAGAGGTCCGCCAGCATGAAGTGGCTCTGGACGGCGGTCTTGTTACGTGTCGCCGGATCGGTCACGAGCGCACGCGTCGCCGCCTCGCTGCCGGTGCCCGCCGTGGTCGGAACCTGCGCCAGCGCGACCTTTCGGCGCTTTGCGCGCTCGACACCGGCAATATCAGCGAGTGATTGACCGCTGTCATGCAGAACCGCGGTCAGCTTCGCGACATCCATCGCGCTGCCGCCGCCGAAGCCGACGATCAGGTCAGGCTGCGCTTCCGCCGCGGCCGCAACCGTTGCCGTCAGATTCGAAATATCGGGCTCGGCGCGAACATTGTCGAAAATCGAAACCTTGCCTTTGAGCTGCAATACATCGCAGCGACGGCCATTAAACGGGCTCGTCACCACCAGGATTCGCTCGAATCCGCGGGCCCGGGCCCAGGCGCCGACCTCCGCCGCGCGGCCATGACCGAACTCCAGCCGCGTCGGCCGCTCGATGGCGATGGAAGCAAAACGATCCGACATGAAGTGCGCGTCCTATTGCTGACCGGAGCCCGCACGACCGGGCCGCTCGCGGCCTGCCGACAGGCGAACGGCATAGTCGATGGCCTCGATGAGGCTGGTCTCACTGGCGACGCCCTGCCCCGCGATATCGAAAGCGGTGCCGTGGTCGACCGACGTGCGGATGATCGGCAGCCCCAGCGTGATGTTGACGCCGCTGAGCGCATTCCACGCGCCCGTTGCGGGATCGACCTGAAAGCCGAGAAGCTTCACCGGGATGTGCCCCTGATCGTGATACATCGCGACGACCGCGTCGTATTGCCCGGCGCGGAGTTTCACGAAGACCGTGTCGCCCGGCACCGGTCCAACCACGTCGAAACCATCGGCAACGCACTGCGCAATGGTCGGCGCGGAAACGTCGATGTCCTGGCGACCGAACAGGCCGCCCTCGCCCGCATGCGGATTGAGCGCCGCCACGGCGATGCGCGCCCGCGTGGCGCCGAGGTTCTTGAGCGCCTCGTGCGTCACTTCGATGACATAGCGCAATCGCTTCGGCGTCAGTCGGCCCGGAACGTCGTGCAACGGAATATGCGTCGTCAAATGGCTGACGTGCATCTTGTCATGCGCCAGCATCATGACCGAACCTGACATGCCCGTCAGGGCCGCGAGCAATTCGGTGTGACCGGCGTAATGATAGCCGGCGAGATTGAGGGCTTCCTTGTTGAGCGGAGCCGTAACCAGCGCGTCGACGCGGCCGGCCTTTGCCAGATCCACGGCGCGCTCGATGGCCAGGTAGGCGAAGCGGCCGCATTCGGCCGAAACCCGGCCCACAGCCACCGCTTCGCGGGGTTCGGCGGCGGCAAGGCATGCCAGCGCTGGCCACTCGCCATCGAGCGTTGTTTCCGGAATTTCGACGGCATTGCCGACGAAACGCGCCGCGGCGTGCAAAGCCGGAACATGCCCGATCACGAGAAGCTTGAGCCGCCCCGCCTCGATCCGGTCCTTCAGCTTGGCACAGGCTTTGGCAATGATCTCCGGCCCGATCCCCGCGGGATCGCCCATCGTGATGGCAAGGTGCGGTGTCAATGACATGTCGTGTCCGTCTGCAATTGCGTCATGAGCCGTACCAGCAACTGCCGGTCACCGAATGCGCCCGACTTCGAAATGACCGTGGTGTTCGGCCATCTGCCGCCCACCAAAACTGAACAAGGGATACCGGGTTCCCACTGGCCGATGACCTTGAGACAGGACGCGGCGAGAATGTCGCACAACTGGCGCAACGTCTCGCCTCCGCTGACGACGACGGTCGCGGGCTGCGGCAACTTTCTTATCAGCGCGCTGAAAATATGTCCGACGTGCCGCTGGGCCTCGGTGCGCGCCAACCCGTGCGGCAAATCCGGCACGAAGAACAACCTGTCTGGCGAGCGCTCGTCGAGTTCAGCGTATGAGGGAATGTTCGTGCCGGCGACCCTGACGATGAAACGCGGGCAAGCCTCGATCTGCGCCTGCATCACGGGGTGATCGGAGCCGAAGAAGCCGTACAGCGGTGCCGTGAGGGAAGGCATCGCAGCGCTGTTGCCGCCCAGATGACGGGCCAGGGCGCCGGCGAGGCCGGCGCTGCCGCACCACAGCACGGGCTCGCCGGTCGCGAGGCCCGCCTTGGCAATGAGGCTCAAGTCTTCGTCGGTCGCCGCGTCCCATATGCTGACGCCGGACGGCACCGCCATGCCCGGCCGCGCCGTTACCGACTTGATCCCGCATTCGTCGAGCAGCTCGCGGATGCTGCGGCCCGCCGGCGACAGACGATCGCCATCGGCAACGAATTGCTGAGCGTCGCGCGTCACTCGGTTCTGAAACGGAAACGCAGGCGCGATAACCACGCGCCGCTCCGGTTCAAGCCGCAGGCAGCGCTGCAATTCGACGGCGAAATTGCCGCGCAGCAGGCTATCTATTTTCAGAAAGCAAAGCCGGGACGGCGCCGAGCCGAGAACCGCGGCCATGCGATCGAGCCGCGCTGCAGCACCAGCCGCCTCCATCTCCCGGGTTCCGCAATCGAAGGCGGCATCGCTTGGCAACTCGGTCATGTCATCATGGCGCCAGAAGGTCTGGATCGCTCCACAATGTCGCGAGAACTGCGCCGCCGTGTCGAGAGCGCCGGTCAGATCGTCGGCCAGCAGGCGCAAGTGACAAGCGCCTTTCGAGGCTCCGCCCAAAGCAACGTCATGCCACGGCTTGGGCGGCATCGCGTTCATAGAGAACAGGCTTTCCGGATCGTCGCGACGAGTTCCTTGGCCGCGCGCGAGGCGATCACCGTATCGGTCCCCAGCGAGACGAAATCAACGCCCTGCCTGATGCGGCGCTGCGCTTCGTCCCAGTTTCCGGTCAGGTAGCCGGAAGGCTTGCCGATGGCGCGCAGACGCTCGAACGCCTTATCGATCGCCTGCTGGACATCGGGATGCTGCGGGTTGCCGAGATGGCCGAACGATGCTGCGAGATCCGCCGGCCCGATGAAGACTGCATCGACGCCGTCGACCGAGGCGATGTCCTCCAGTTGTTCCAGCGCATCGGCGGTCTCGATCTGGACGAGAACGCAGATCTCCTTCGCGACGTTCTTGAAATAATCCGGCACCAGGCCGTAGCCGGCCGCCCGCGAACTTCCGGACACGCCGCGCACTCCATCGGGCGGAAACCGCGTGTAGGACACCGCGCGCCTGGCCTCCTCGGCATTCTGGACATAAGGAAACAGCAATGTCTGCGCGCCGGCGTCGAGCAGCCGCTTGACCAGCACCATGTCCGCCCAAGCCGGCCTGACCAGCGGCGAAATTCCGCATCCAGCGATGGCGCGCAGATGATCGACGACGACCGGCAACTCGTTCGGTGAATGCTCGGTATCGACGAGAATCCAGTCGAAGCCGCATTGCGCCAGCATTTCAGCGACCGCCGGGCTCGCCAACGTCGAGAACGTGCCGAGTTGCTGCTTGACGCCGAGGTTGCGTTTGAACTGGTTGACGGTGACGCTCATGGCTACTTTCCAATAAGGGATGAATTAACGGCCCGCCTCGACGACGGAGCCGAAGCTGAGCTGGACGGCGCGAGTCAATTCGCCGGTTACCGCCAGCAGACGCGGCACGGCGATCTCCTTAAAGCTGTCGAGATTGATCCGTTCCGCCAAGACCGTCAGGCTGACGCCGGCGATTGGCAGACTGTCGATGCCGAGGATCGGCGCCGCTACCGTTCGCAGACCGTATGCGTTCTCTCCGTCGGAGATGGCATAGCCGCGCGAGCGCACGGATTCCATGCGCTGCAGCAGCAGATCCAGATCGGTCAGCGTCTTCTCCGACAGCTTGACGCGATTGCTTCGCGACAGGATCGCGGAATATTGCTCTTCGGGGAGAAAGGCGAGAATTGCCTGGCCGAGCGCCGCGCCGTAAGCGCCCGTGCGACTGCCGACGCGGCGATTGAGATTGTGCCGGTCCAGCTTGCCCTCGACACGCTCGATATAGACCACATCGGTGTCGTCGAGCATGCCGAGCGATGCCGCATCCGCCACGTCGGGCACAAGCTCGCGAAGGAGCGGGCGCGCCAGCATCTTGAGGTCAGCCTGGGCCAGCGGCGTGTAGCCGATTTCCAGGCATTTCAACGTCAGCCGAAAACGCCGGCTGCGCGGCACAGCGGCCAGGTAGCCGAGCTGGCACAAAGTGTGGACCAGGCGGAATGAGGTGCCACGGTCGAGCTCGGCCCGATTGGCGATCTCGGTAATCGTCAATTCGGGCAATGTCGCATCGAATGCCTTGAGGACCGCGAAGGCCTTGGCAATGGAGTTGACGAAGTTCTTCGGATCGGATTGCACCAAGTGCCTCGAAAAGCTGCGCTCAATTCCGGCGCGACGGCCGTCTCATATCGGACCGCTGGCCGGACGACTGCACCCGCAATCGTCCGGCGCCGCGGTAATCGGCAAGGACTTTAGCAGCCCCGTCCTAGCCCTTATGCTCCCTGGCCGACGTCACGATCTTGGCCACGTCGAACTTGTTGATGTCGTCGATGAGCTCGTTTGTGTAGAAGTTCTTCAGATCGCCGATCTTGAGGCCGTTCATTTCGGCTTCGGTGCGAAACTCGTCGGCATTGATACTGCCGATCTTCGCGCCCGAATAGGGTGGCGTGTACAGCTTGATGCGGCGGCCGATACTTTGCACGATCGCCTTGACCGCCTGCTCCTTCGAGGAACCGCGCGGCGCCGTCTCCGGATACATCGACAGGAAGACGTCGGCGCCGGCTTCGGGATTGGTCTGCAGAAAGATCGAGGCCTTGGCCACCGAGCGCCCGAGGCCGACCGCGAGTGCGCGGTCCTTCTCGATGAACGGCTTGCGCGCGGTCAGGAACTGGCCGCCGACCATCGGCAGCTTCTCCGGCCGCGGTACGAAGCGAAGCGGAATATTGCCGGCTTCGATCTGGCCAAAACCGGTGTCGTAATAGGCAAGCGCGTCGATCACGTCGCGCTGCAGGGCAACGCCGGCCTGAACGCCGTTGCCCACGGCAATCCATTTGACGTCGGCGTCGGGGTCGATGCCCAGCGTCTTCAGCACGTTTCGGGTGACCGGATACTCGGTGCCGCCGAAATCGGAAACGCCGATCTTCATGCCCTTGAGATCGGTGTACGACTTGACTTTGGAATCCGGCTTCACTGCGATATCCCATTTATAGGGATAGGTGTATTCGTAGAAATTCAGCGCCCCCTGCCACTCGCCCTTGGCCAGCAGCGGCAGCCCGAATGAAGGCACGCCGATGCCGATGTCGACATCGCCCTTGTCGATGGCGACCTGGACGTTCGCGTTGGTGCCGAGCGCTTGTGGCTTGAGCGTGAAACCTTCTTCCTTGTTGTAGCCGAGCGCCTCGCCGATGACGGCATTGATGACCGCCGGCCCCAGCGCCTTGAGGCCGACGCCGAACTTCAGCGTGCGCAGGCCTTGCGCCGCCGCGAACCGCGGCTCAAAGATCACAGATCCCAGAACCGCGGCGCCATAGCCCAGAACATTTCGCCGTGAGTGCAACATAGTAATCCTCCCTCGGTTTTTAGTTGTCATTTTTGATTGCGATGCGCCCAATGTACGACGCGCAGTTCGGCGCGCCGAACGAGGCCGTGTAGCGCGATACCGAGCGCGCCGAGTATGATGAGCGCGGCAAAGACGCCGGCGACGTCGGTGATGGCCTGCGCCTGCGTGATCACCACCCCCATGCCCTGCTGGGCGCCGAGAAACTCGGCGACGATGGTGCCGAGCAGCGCATAGACCACGGCCATATCGAGGCCGGCGAAGATATACGGCGCCGCATGTGGCAGCTTGACGATACGGTAGGTCTCGAAGCGGCTGGCGGACAGCGACCGCATCAGATCGATCTTCTCCGGCTCCACGGAACGCAGGCCAGTGAACGAATTGATCAGCATCGGAAAGAACGCAAGCAAGGCCGAGATCGCGATCTTCGAGCCGTCGCCAAAGCCGAACCAGATCACGATCAGCGGCGCGATCGCGACCTTGGGCAGGCTCTGCAAGGCGAACGCATAGGGCATCACCGACTTCTCGACAGTCCGGAACTCCGCCATCAGCGAGCCGAGCGATACGCCGAGCACCGAGCCGATCAGAAAGCCCCCGGCCGCGTTCTTCAGCGATCCCCAAAGCGGCAAGTAATAACCGATCGGGCTTGTCGGACTGACGGCCAGTCCCGACCATAGCGCCCACAGAACGGCGTCCGGTTTCGGCAGGATGTAGCTTGGCACGTCGAAGCGATAGACCGCCAGCATCCAGCAGCCGAGGATGACGAGAAAGACCGCGACAACGAGCAACAGTGCATTGTCGCGCTGCGGGCGGACGTCGGCTTTATTGACGGCGGCAACGGCCGTGGAGTCGGCAACGGCGCTCATTCGACTTCTCCCTGCGCATTGAGGAGGGCGCGGATCTGGCGGGACAGCGACTGGTAGCTCGGATGCGCGAGGATCGCGTCGAGGCTGCGCGGTCGCGGGATGTCGACCGGCAGATCGGCGATGATGCGGCCAGGCCGCGCCGACATGACGATGACGCGGCTGCCGAGGAAAATGGCCTCGGAGATCGAATGCGTGATCAGCAGGATCGTCTTCGCATTGGTTTGCCAGATCCGCTGCAATTCCAGGTTCATGCGTTCGCGGGTGAGCGCATCGAGCGCGCCGAACGGCTCGTCCATCAGGAGAATCTTCGGATCGCGCGCCAGCGCGCGGCAGATGCCGGCGCGCTGCTGCATGCCGCCCGACAGTTCATAAGGATATCGCTCGGCGAAGTCGGAGAGGCCGGTCATGGCGATGAGGTCGTCGACGCGGTTGCCGACCTTCCATTCGCGCCCGCCGACACGCAGCGGCAACCGCACGTTCTCGCGCACCGTCAGCCACGGCAGCAGATTGGCTGCCTGGAACACCACGCCGACTTCATTCGACGGGCCTTCGACCGCCCGGCCGCCCAGCGCGAGGGTACCGCCGGTTTGCGGGTCGAGGCCGGCGATGAGGCGCAACAATGTGCTCTTGCCGCAGCCCGACGGGCCGACCACCGAGACGAACTCGCCGTCGTTGATATCGAGGTCGATCGGATCCAGCGCGTGAACGTGGGGACCGGATTTGGCGGTGTAGGTCTTGCTGAGACCCTGGGCCCGGATAACGGCGTTTTGCGTCGCCGCCGATGCGCTCGGCACGGCTCTAAGTGCCAGCGTCATGAGGTGGCCTCGCCGCGCGGGATATGGGCACAGCTTCCCATCGCCATTGGTTTCCTCCGCTTGATCGGTATCCGAACATTTATTCGTTATTTGCGCTTATTGCTCCCATGCGGTTACCGGGCCTGTCAAGTGCCTGGAATTCGGACGTCGCCCATCACGCCGGCGCTCATCGATCTAATTGCGAGAGAGCGAGACTGACCGCGCGGCCATCACGCCGGCTGCGGGCGAACTATCACCTCCCCCATGCCTCCGGCGGGTCGGCGCGCTTTTCGAGCACGGCGTCATCAAATTGATGAGGGCCATCGTGATCGAAGGTTTTTTTGATTCGAGTTTACGGTCCGAACTGCTTTCGAAGGACCTCATGCAGTTCATGCACGGCCATCGCTCGTTGCTCGGCACGGAGACGGTTCAGTGCGGCATCGAACAACTCGCGGCCCATCTTGCGAGTGTTCGCGCATTAGCCCTCGGAGCGAAAAATAACACTACTCCGCTGAGATCTCATGAGGGACGTAAGGCGCCTCAAGTGCTGCTCGCATCTCCCAACGCCCGAGCGGTCGACGGCTCGCCCCGCCAGGGCCGCGTCCGTCGCTGGCCCAGAGGTGATCAGAAGCTAGCATCATTTCCTCCGGAAGCGCCGAGAGGCAGCATGTCGACACGCCCTCGGTGCGATGGCTGCATGGCCTGCGTCGCCATGACCTTGCAAAATAGGCATCGCCGCGAGGGGCGGTCCAATCATCAAACCCCGCAAAATGCTCGCCCTCTCCCCCGAAAGCGGACATTTGCTGCGCACCGCCCCGTGTCCGCCGACAGTTAGAAGCGAACGTAAGCCTACATGTTTGCGAGGCCGATGAAGGCCACTTGGCTCCGAGGTCAGGTTATCTCCGGACAGCGGCCTTAGCCGGGGCTCCCAGACCGTGCCGCCTCGAACGGCGCTTCACTGGCTGAATAGCCGTAGACCCAGTCGGCGTTGCCGCCCTGCTTCAGCCACTCATTGCCGCGCGAGCCGATCTGCACCTTGGCGGTGCGCTCCTTGCGGGCGTGCTCGTAGCGCTCGAAGGCGGCGGCGGCGCCGTCGTCGTCGACGCCCCGCAGCGCGCGGCCGAGCACCACCGCATCCTCGATCGCCATGCAGGCGCCCTGCGCCATGAACGGCACCATCGGGTGGCAGGCGTCGCCGAGCAAAGTGGCTCGGCCAACCGACCATTGCGGCAGCGGCTCGCGAATATAGAGCGCCGACTTGGTGACGCTGTCGCAGGCATCGAGCAAGGCCCGCGCCTCGGGGTGGAAGCCTGCATAGGCGCGGCGCAATTCCGCGACATCGCCTTCCATGGTCCAGGACTCGTGCCGCCAGTCATCCTGCGCCGTGGTGGCGAAGATGAACGTCTCGCGGCCGCGGTTGAGCGGAAAGGTCACGATCTGCAGGTCGGGCGTCGGGCCCCACCATTTGGTGAAGGCGTCGAGGTTCGGCACGTTCAGCTTGCTGCGATCGACCACGGCCCGGTACGACACCAGCCCGGTGAACTGCGGATGTTCCGGTCCGAACATCGCCGTGCGCGTTGGCGAATGAATGCCGTCGGCGCCGATCAGCGCATCGACCGTGCGCGTCTCGCCATTGGCAAAGCGAACCGATGGTTTGTCGCCCGTGAGATCGATCGCTTCGATACGAAAGCCGAGCTTGATCACATCTTCCGGCAATTGCCGGCGCAGCGCCTGCAACAGATCGGCACGGTGGATGGTCAGTTGCGGCGCGCCGTATTTTTCTTCGGCGGCCTTCGCCATCTCGAGCCGCGAGGTCTCCTCGCCCGTGTCCCAAGTCCGGCTGATGCGATGTGTCGGCCGCGCCGCGGTCTCTTGCAGGTCTTCGTACACGCCGAGGCTCTTGAGCGCCGCCACGGCGTTCGGCGTGAGATTGATATCGGCGCCGACACGCTTGTAGTCCGCGGCCTGCTCGTAGACTTCGACCTCATGGCCGGCCTGGCGCAAGGCGATCGCCGCCGCCAGTCCGCCGATGCCGCCGCCGTTAATGCCGATCTTCATGATACGCACCCCTCAATGCATCGAGAAACCACCGTCGACCGCGAGGGTCTGGGCGGTGATAAACTTGGAATCATCCGACAACAAAAACGCCACCGCGCCGTCGAGATCGTCCGGCTGCTGCGTGCGCTTGAGGATGGTGCGCTCGGCATAGTCGTTCCAGCGCGCCTGAGGGATGTCCTTGGTTGCCTCGCCCGTCGTCAACCCGGGCAGCAGGCAATTGACGCGGATCATCCGCTCGCCGAGTTCGCGCGCCAGCGAGCGCGTCATGCCGACGATCGCCGACTTGCTGGTGACGTAATGCAAGAGACGCGGCGGGCCCCAGTAGATCGTGTCCGACGACACGGTGACGATCGAGCCGCCGTTCTTCATCAGCGGCGCAATGGCCCGCACGGTCAGCCAGGTGCCGCGGACATTGACCGTCATGATGCGGTCCCAGGCCTCGACCGAAATGTCGTCGAACGTCTTGCCGCCGACATTGTTGGCCAAAGCAGCATTGGCGACGAGGCCATGGATGCCGTCGCTGTCGCGCGCCGCTTCCTGCGCCATCGCCGCGACCGACGCCTCGGAGGCGATATCGGTCTGCACGAAGCGCGCGACAAGCCCCGCGTCACGGAGCTTTTTCTCGGCTTCGGCACCGGTCGCCGGATCGATCTCGGCGATGATGACGCTGGCGCCTTCGCGCGCCAGCCGCTCGGCAAAGGTAAACCCGAGGCCCCGCCCCGCTCCCGTCACCACGATCCGTTTGCCGGCAAAGCGCTGCGTCATGGGTTCACTCAAATGCGGTCTTCTTCGGTGCCGAGTGCGTATTGAAAGTAATCGTTCTGCGTCCGGTCGTAGAGCGTGACCGACGAGCCGCCGCCGGCGCGGCCGAAGAAAGGCTCGCCGCCGGGCTGTTCGATGCCTTCGAACAGAATGTCGCCGATCAGCCGCAGTTCGATCGGCTCCGAACCGTCCGGGAGCACGATGGCGCTGCCGCGGCTGCGGATCGTCATGCCGGTTTCGACATCGATAAAGCCATCGGCCGCCGGCTCGATGGCAAAGGTTTCACCGGTGCCGAGGGAGTGCACGCGCGACGGGATGCGCCCGGACCGCCGCCGATGCGCTTCCACCGCCACGATGCGCCGCAGGTCGGGACGCATGTCTGCCTCACGCGTGCCCGCGGCCGCTTTTATCGACGCCGGAAGCCTGCCGCCGTGTATTGCCGTCAATGCCGCCGACGATCGCCCATTCTGCGAACAATTCCGGCTTGCGCTCGAACGTGCTCGGCTTCCAGCCTTCGTCGCAGAAATCTTCGTCGGCGTAATATTCAAGCGGCGCCGCGAGCGGGTTCTCGAAGTACCAGAAGTAAGCCGACGAGATCGGATGGCGGCCGGGACCGATCTCCGTCTTCCAGCCCTTCTTGGCCATGGCGATGCCGCCGCCGATCAGTTCGTGGATATCGGTGACGGTGAAGGCGACGTGATTGATGCCCGGTTTGCCGGGGCGATTCAGCACGAATGTATTGTGGTGGTCGCCGACCTTCTGGCAGCGCATGAAGACGCCGTGTCCGGGATATTCGTCGCTGATCGAAAAGCCCATTTTCTCGGTATAGAAGGCGCGCATCGCCGCGAAATCGTTGGCGAACAGGACGACATGTCCGATGTTGATCGGGTGCGCCTGGTCGTGGATCGGCGAGCGCTTGTTGACGCGGTTATGCGAGCCCGGCGCGTTCGGCAAAGTCGGCTCGACCTTGAAGGGTTTTCGCTTGGACACCCGGAAAGCCAGGCTCATGCCGTTCGGATCGGTGACGCGCGGCAGGCCGTCGGCGCCGACCTTGTAGCTCGGCAGCGACTTGAGCCGCGACAAGGTCTCATCGAGCTCCGCCTGATTGGCGGCGCCCCAGATCACCTCGCGCACTGTCTTGCCGCCTTCGATCGCCGGCGGCAGGTCGGGCGCATCGATGGGACGGGCGATGGCCTCGGCGCCGTCCCGGGTGCGATAGACAAGCTTGTCGGCATCGGCGCTGACCTCGGTCAGGCCCCAGTCGGCGAGGAAACGCTTGGCTTCCGCCATATCCTCAACGCCGAAAACGACGGCATCGATACCCATCAGCGACATCTTCAAACTCCCTCGTCCCGGCCGGTCCGGATGTGACAACAAGTTCGAACGGCCGCCGCCGCAGGAAGCGGCGGCCGCTGAAGCGGTAGCGGCCTTAGCCGCGCTTGACCTTGGCCAGCGGATGATCCGGCGGATAGGTCGGCGTGACCGGCTTCGGCGAGCCGATCATCACCATCATGATGGCGTCTTCCTCGCCGATGTTGATCTCGCCGCGATACACGCCCGGCGGCACCGAGACGCAGTCGCGCTCGTTGAGAATGGTCTCGAAGTATTCGCCGTCCTTCTCGACCATCACCTTGATCTTGCCGCGCAGCACGAAGAACACCTCTTCGGCATCGGTGTGCAGATGCATCGGGCCTTCGCCGCCGGCCGGAATGATCATGTTCGACAGCGTGAAGTGCTCGGCCGGGATCACGTTGGTATCCTTGGCGACGCCGGTGCCGCCGGTGCCGATGAAGCGCTTCTGCGCGCGGCGATACTTCGGATCGAAATCGGCCTGGAACTTGAGCGCATTCCAGTCATAGGGACGCTCCGAGACGCGGGCGACGCGGCTCTTCATCCACTCTTCAAAGGTAGCGCCTTCAGGGCGGTCCCAGGACCGGCGGGTCACATCATCCATGTCTGAACTCCTTGGTACGGCGGTTGAATTGTTCACTGGTCGTCAACGTGCCGAGTGACGCGCCTGCGTCCCCCCGGCACCATCCACTTCGGCCGCGGCCTTGAAGCCGAGGTCACGTGAAATCGCTTGCGCCGTCGTCACCACTTCCGCCGTGAGCGGACCTTGCAGGTCCGTTTCGGTGGTCAGCAGGGCGACGGCCGAGATGTTGATGGCGGCGATGATCTTGCCGCTGGTGTCGCGCACGGGCGCAGCAACGCTGGCGACGCCGGGCTCGTAACCGGAGTTCTGCACCACGACGCCGTTGGCGCGATCGGCGGCGAGCTGGGCTTCAAGATCGGAGAGGCTGCCCTGCCCGGCCTCTCTGGAATATGGCTGGTCGCGATAAAGATCGCGCACTTCATCCGGTGTCAGGCCCGACAGCAGAATGCGGCCCATCGTGGTCGCGCGCGCCGGCAGCCGCGTGCCGACATGAACGGTGCTGGCGATGGAACGCCGCGTGGCGACGCGCGCGAGATAGACGACGTCGCGGCCCTGCAATTCGCCGAGATGCGCCGACCAGCCGGTGCGGTCGCGCAACCGCACCAGATGCGGCGTCGCCACTTCGACCAGGTCGCGCGAAGCGAGATAACCGTAACCGAGACGCAGGACTTCGGGCCCCAGGGCGTACGTCTTGGTGTCGGTGTTGGAGACGACGAAGCCCATATGGCCGAGCGTGAACAGCAAACGGTAGGCCGAGGACCGTGTCACGCCGAGCGCCGCGGCAACTTCCGACAGCGTGAGACCGCGGCTCTCCCCCGACAGGCGCTGAAGAATCGTCAGACCGCGAATGAGCGCCGGCACGAGATAGCGCTCATCCACCGGCGCTTCCGAAGCCGCTGATTTGTCGGGCGAAGTCTCGTCTGCGGTCATGACGCTTCGTTCGGTTTGTTGCGCTAATTAAACTTCATATACCAGATAAAACTATTTTCTGGGAAGCGAAAATTTCAAACACGCTTTCGCGGGCCTCAAACTTGGGGCGGCGACCTCGATGTGAGATCCAAAACGCCATATGCAATCGCGCTGCGTTGCAAACAAATGGTGCAGCGCACGATGAAAATTCGCGCATCGGGTGGATTGACTCGTGCGGCGTTAAGGTGTGTGGTTGTTTAAACTACGAACAATAAGTTCATATATGAACATGCGGAGATAGCGCCAGGTGCTTGGGACCTCCACCGTTCTCGAACTGCGTGACGTGGCCCGCCGCTTCCCGGGGCGGAGCGCCGGCGCGCCGCCTTTCACCGCAGTCCGCAATCTCTCTTTCCATGTCGGCGAAGGTGAATTCGTTTCGGTCGTCGGCCCGTCGGGCTGCGGCAAGAGCACCCTTCTCAACCTGATCGCGGGTCTCGACCGACCCAGCGAAGGCACCGTCTACCTGCATGGTGCGGAGGTGACGGGACCGAACTCGAGCGTAGGCTTCATGCTGCAGAAGGACCTGCTGCTGCCCTGGCGCACGGTTCTGCACAATGTCGAATTCGGCCTGGAAGCGCGCGACATGCCGGCGGCCGAGCGCCGCGAGCGGGCTCTGGCCGAACTCAAGCGCTGCCGCCTGACCGAATTCGCCGACCGCTATCCCTACCAGATCTCCGGCGGCCAGCGGCAGCGCGCCGCGCTGGCCCGGACGCTCGCCATCTCTCCCGACGTCGTCCTGCTCGACGAGCCGTTCTCGGCGCTCGATGCGCAGACCAAGCTGGTGCTGCAGAAGAGCTTCGCGGAGACCATCGCCGGATCGAACCTCACCACCCTGCTCATCACCCACGACCTCTCGGAAGCCGTGGCGATGTCGGACCGCATCCTGGTCATGAGCGACGGCCCCGGCCGCATCGTCGAGGAGATCGATGTCGGCCTGCCCGACCGCGACAATCCGATTGCCCGCGTCAGCCGGCCGCGCGCCAGCGAAATCGTCAAGCACCTGTTCGACGCATTGCATCTCGGCGAGCGGGCGGATGCGTAAGCGCCACCGCCGGCCACCGGCTTCACACCATTGACCGTCATCCAGTCAACGCAAGGGGAGTTCACTGCCATGAAAATCACGCGTCGCGCCGCTCTTGGCGGCCTCGTTGCCACCGCCGCCTTCCGCCCGGCCTTCGCCGCGCCGGAAAAGATCACCTATCTGTTTCCGGCCCCGAGCTTCCTGCCGGCGTTCCTGCCGTTTCAGCTGGCGCTGAAGCGCGGCTACTACGCCAAGAACAACGTCGAGGTGACCTTCCAGACCGGCAAGGGCGGCGCCGACGTCGCGCAGCAGGTGGGCGCCGGCAATGCCGACATCGGCGGCGGCCTCGGCGAGACCTCGATGATCGTGCGGCCGAACGGCCTGCCGGTGCGCGCCGTGGCGCAGCTCGGCTCGCACCCGCTGTTCACGCTCGTGACCCGCAAGGATGTCGGCCTCAAGGGCTTTGCCGATCTCAAGGGCAAGAAACTCGGAGTCATCGGCTATCAGGACACCGGCTACTACGCCCTGCTCGCGGTTCTCGCGGCTAACGGCCTCAAGCGCGAGGATCTGCAGATCCAGGCGGTCGGTCCGGCCGGCGTAACCCAGCTCATGATCGCCAAGTCGCTCGACGGCATCATGGCGGTGCCGGAATGGGCGGTGGCGATCGAAGCCGGCGGCGTGCCGCTCGATTATTTCCCGATCGAGAAGACCTTCCCGGCGATGGCGCAGGCCATCCTCACCTCCGACAAGATGGTCAAGGAACGCCCGGCGGCCGTCGGCGGCTTCGTCAAGGCCGTGATGCAGGCGGTGCGCGACAGCATGGCCGACCCGGTCGCCGCGGCGAAGGACTATGTCGCCCAGGTGCCGCAGCACACCGGCAAGGAAAAGGAGATCGAAAGCATCCTGAACCGCTACGTGAAGGAGGTTTACGCCACCACGCCAGCGTCGGCGCTCGGCACCTTCGATCCCAAGCGGCTGAAGCAGGTGCAGGACTTCTACGTCAAGAACAACATCATCCAGTCGGCCGTGCCGGTGGACGAGCTCTACACCAACCAGTTCGTGTCATGACGACGGTGGATACGGCGATGAGCAAACCGGCCGACCGGACCGCCGCCCTGCAGCGTCCCGCACTCGCCCCCTCGGGGGGCGGGCTGTGGCGTCGCAGCTACGGCGCGCCGCTGGCCAGTATCGCTGTCGCGGTCGTCGTTCTCATCGCCTGGCAGTATCTGCCGCCGATGCTGGGGGTGCCGAAATACATCATCCCCCGCGTCAGCGATCTGTGTCTGGAGATGGTGCGGCTCTGGAATCACGAGAACCTGCTCAGGCACTTCATCTCCACGGCGTCGATGTCGGTCCTCGGCTTCGTGCTCGGCGGCCTGCTCGGGGCCGTGTTCGGCTACGCGCTCGGCCTGCTGCCGACCTGGGAGAAGGTGCTGTCGCCTTACATCCTGGCGCTGCAGATTGCGCCGAAGGTGGCTTTCGCGCCGCTGTTCATCCTGTGGTTCGGCTATAACGCCTGGCCGAAGCTGATCGTCACCATTCTCGTGGTGTTCTTCCCGATCCTGGTGAACGTGCTGCAAGCCATGCGCATCATGGACCGCGACCTGGTCAACCTGGCGCGCGCCTACAACATGAGCAAGACCAAGATATTCATCAAGGTCATGCTGCCGTTCTCGATGCCCAACCTGCTCGCCGGCCTGCGCATCGGCGCGACGCTCGCCGTCATCGGCATCACCGTCGGCGAACTGGTCGGCGGCGAAATCGGCCTCGGTTATCTCATCAGCTTCGGTCAGGGCCAGGCCAACACCGCCATGGTGTTCGATGCCATCGGCCTGCTCACCGTGATCGGCATCGTCATGTACTGGGCGGTGACGGCGGTCGAGAGCCGCGTCCTGCACTATCTGCCGAAGGCGGCGGGCGCACCGCCGGCCAAGCCATGAGCATCTGCGCCGACATCACGCGCGTGACGGCGGGCCGCGAAGCCGGCATCGCCTTCCTGCGCCGTGCTGGGACGGCGCAAGGCAAGACGAAAGGCAAGACGATCGTGCTGCTGCACGGCATCGGCAGCAACGGCGGCAGCTTTACGCCGCTGATCGACGCCCTGCCCGAAGCGTTCGACGTCATCGCCTGGCACGCGCCGGGCTATGGCGGCTCGCGCTCGCTGGTGAGCTCGTTCCCGCAACCGCAGGATTATGCCGAAGCCTTGCTGAGCTTCATCGACGTGCTCGGGCTCGAGCGCATCACCTTGCTCGGCCATTCGCTGGGCTGCCTGTTCGCCGGCAGCTTCGCCGCCCGCCATGCCGAGCGCGTCGGCGCGCTCGCGCTGCTGTCGCCGGCGCTCGGCTATCGCGTCAAAGCCGGCGAGACGATGCCGGAGACGGTGCAGGGCCGCATCGACGAACTGCGCGCGCTCGGCCCGCGCGATTTCGCCGCCAAGCGCGCCGCGCGACTGGTCTATCAACCGGACGGCAAGCCGGCGGTGCTCGCGGCGGTGCGCGAGGCGATGGCCGCCGTCGATCCGGTCGGCTACATGCAGGCCGCGCGCGCGCTGGGCGCCGGCGACCTCATGGCCGACGCGCCTGCGCTGTCGATGGCCACCCTCGTCGCGGTCGGCGCCCAGGACGTCGTCACGCCGCCGGCCAATGCCCGCAAGCTGTACGACGCGCTGCCGCGCCCGGCCGGCTACCACGAAATTCCCGATGCCGGTCACGCCCTGCCGCAGGAGAACCCGGCGGCCGTCGCCCGTCTGCTGGTCAACCTGATCGAGGCGTCCGATGCTTGAACGCGCCGACAGCCCCGAAGCGGATGCCGGCAGCGATCCTTACGTCTCGCCGCCGGTGCAGCGCGCCGCCCGCCTGCTCCGCCATATCGCGGAGGGCGATCGCGTCACCAATATGTCGCAGACCGCGCGCGAGCTCGGTATCAACCGCACGACGCTGCTGCGGCTCCTGCACACGCTCGAGGTCGAACGCTTCATCGAGCCGCTCCCTGAGGGTCAAGGCTGGCGCATCGGCATCGGCCTGATCGGGCTGACGGCGCAGGCCTTCTTCTCCGAAGATCTGGTGCAGACCGCCGTGCCAGTGCTGACGCGGCTCACCGAGAACCTGAATCTGTCGTCGCATCTCGGCGCGCTCGACGGCCAGGAGATCGTCTATCTCGCCCGCCGCGTGCCGAACCACACTTTCGCCAGCAATATCCGGGTCGGCAGCCGCCTGCCGGCGCATGCCGCCAATATGGGACGCATCATTCTCGCGCATCTGCCGCCGGACAAGGTCGATCGGCTTTATGCCGGCACCGTGCTCAAGGCGGTGACCGCGCGGACGCCGACGACGCTGACGCAGCTTCACGCCCAGCTCGACGCCGATCGCAAGGCGGGGCTCGCCTGGAGCGAGGGCAATTTCGAGGCCGGCATCAGTTCGGTGGCGGCGGCGATCTTCGACGCCACCGGCATGCCGATCGCCGCCCTCAATGTCATCGGTCATGCCGCCGACTTCGCCGGCGAGGCGCGGCACAACCAGCTCGCCGTCGAAGTTGCGGCGGCGGCGCGCGAGATTTCGCAACGTCTCGGCTGGCACGCCAACGCCGCACCGCGCGCGGCGGGCAACGGCGGGTAAGAGGCAGCGATGGATCTCGGTCTGGCCAATACTTATGCGGTGGTGACGGGCGGCACGTCCGGCATCGGACTTGCCGCCGCGCGCATTCTCATCGAGGAAGGCGCGCGCGTCGCCATCTGCGGGCGCGATGCGGAACGGCTCGCCGCCGCCAAGGCCAAACTCGATGCCGTCAAGCCCGGCGCCGTGCTGGCCGAGCGCTGCGACGTCTTGAACAGCGGCGACGTCGCTGCCTTCGCCGACAAGGTGAAGGCCTGGAGCGGCGGCAAGCTCGATCTGCTGGTCAACAATGCCGGCCAGGGCCGCGTCTCGACCTTCGCCGACACCACCGACGCGCAATGGCGGGAAGAGCTCGATCTGAAGTTCTTCAGCCAGATCCTGCCGCTGCGGGCCTTCAAGCCGCTGCTCGACGCCGCGCCGTCGCCGGCGATCGTCGCCGTCAACTCGCTGTTGTCGCTGCAGCCCGAGCCGCACATGGTGTGCACCTCGGCGGCGCGCGCCGGCGTGCAGAACCTGCTCAAATCGCTCGCCAGCGAATTCGCGCCGCGCATTCGCGTCAACACCATCCTCCTGGGCCTGGTCGACTCCGGCCAGTGGCAGCGCCGCTTCGAGGCGCGCGCCGACAAGAGCCTCTCACGCGAGCAATGGTTCACGGCGCTGGCGCGCGACAAGCACATCCCGCTGCAACGCCTCGGCGCGCCGGACGAGCCGGCCCGCGCCATCGTGTTCCTCGGATCGCCAGCCGCCAGTTACATCACCGGCGCCAGCCTGGAAGTGTCCGGCGGCGTCTCACGTTTCATCTAAGGCCCGGGTCAAGAGTCATGAACGCTCCCATCGTCGTCGCCGAGCGACAAAGTTCACAAAGCGCCGCATCGACCGAACCGGTCGGCGATGCCATCGCCCGCGCGCTCGCCGACATGGGCGTCACCGTGGTGTTCGGCGTCATCTCAATCCACAACATGCCGATCCTCGACGCCATCGCGCGCCAGGGCCGCATCACCTTCGTGCCGGCGCGCGGCGAAGCCGGCGCCATGAACATGGCCGATGCCTATGCGCGCGTCTCGCGTTCGCTCGGCGTCGCCATCACCTCGACGGGCACCGCCGCCGGCAATGCCGCCGGCTCGCAGGTCGAAGCGCTGACCGCCGGTTCGCCGGTGCTGCACATCACCACGCAGATCGACCGCGAATTCGCCGACCGCGACCGCGCCGCCATTCACGACGTGCCGCGCCAGCCCGACATGTTGAAGGCGGTCAGCAAGGCCTATCACCGCATCTGGGAGCCGGGCGCGGCGATCGAGACGCTGCTGGCGGCGACCCGCGATGCGCTCACCGCGCCGACCGGCCCGGTGTCGCTGGAAATTCCGGTCGACGTGCAGCGTCTGCCGACGGCAAAGCGTAAGGTCGCCGGCTGGCCGGCGATCGATTTGAAAAAGCCGGACGACGACGCGCTCGATGCGCTGGCCGAGCGCATCCGCAACGCCAAACGTCCGATGCTGTGGCTCGGCGGCGGCGCGCGCGGCGCCGCCGCGGCGGCCACGGCGCTGGCCGATCGCGGCTTCGGCGTCGTCACCTCGACCAATGGCCGCGCCGTGGTGCCGGAAGATCACGCTTATAGCCTCGGCGCCTTCAACATGACGCCGGATGCGGTCGGCATCTACGCCAAGTGCGATCTGATGATCGTGATCGGCTCGCGTCTGCGCGGCAACGAAACGCAGAACAACCGCATGCCGCTGCCGCCGCTGGTGCAGATCGACGCCGATGTCGGCCAGGGCGGCCGCAATTACCCGGTCGAACAGTTCATCGCCGGCGATGCCCGTCTCGCGCTCGAAGGCCTGCTCAGCCGCCTGCCCGGCGAGCTCGGCACCGACGGCAGCTTCCTCAAAGACATCGGCGCGGCGCGCCAGCGTTCGGAGGCGGCGCTGTGCAAGGCGCTCGGGCCTTACGTGCCGCTCGCCAATGCGCTCAGCGCCCGCGTGTCGAAGGACGGCCATCCCTGGGTGCGCGACGTCACGATCTCCAACAGCACCTTCGGCAACCGTTACGTCAAACTTGCCGCGCCGCATCTCGGCGTTCATGCGCTGGGCGGCGGCATCGGCCAGGGCATCGCCATGGGCATCGGCGCCGCGCATGCCGGCATCAAGGCCAAGACCATCACTTTGGTCGGAGACGGCGGCGCGCAACTGATGATCGGCGAACTGGCCACGGCCGTCGAGATGCAGGCGAACATGGTGTTCGTGCTGATGAACGACAAAGGCTACGGCGTCATCCGCAACATCCAGGATGCGCAATATGGCGGCCGCCATGTCTACTCAAACATCCTGACGCCGGACTTTGCCCTGCTCTGCGCCGCGGTCGGACTGCCGCACAAGCGCGTGTCCGATACCGTGGCCTTCGAGGCGGCGCTCGACCGCGCCCTTGTCGCGCCCGGCCCATGCCTCATCGAAGTCGACATGGTCGCCATCGGCCCGTTTGGCCAGAGCTTTGCCGGTCCGCCGGCCGGCGCCGCCGGGAAGACAGCATAATGACGAGGAAGATGACGCGATTGGGCGTGATCGGCGCCGGCGGCATTGCCGAGCTGGCGCTGACGGCGCTCGTCAAGGCGCTCGACGCGCCGCTCGATCACGTCGCCATTCTCGTCCCCGAGCGCGCCACCGATCGCGCCGAGGCCCTACTCGATCGCTGCGGTCCGGCGCTGACGCGCTCGGCCGCCATTCATTCCGGCATCGCGGCGCTGCTCGCCGACAGACCGGACACCGTCGCCGAATGCGCCGGGCATGTCGCGGTGCGCGATCACGGCCCGGCGATCCTCAGCGCCGGCTGCGATCTTATCGTCATTTCCATTGGCGCGCTCGCCGATGACGGCCTGCACCGAAAGCTGATAAGTGCCGCAAAAACCGGCGCCAGCCGTCTGGTGCTGCCGGCCGGCGCGGTCGGCGGCATCGACGCGCTCGCCGCGGCGAAACTCTCCGGCCTCGAGGAAGTCATCTATACCGGGCGCAAGCCGCCCGGCGCCTGGAAAGGCACGCCGGCGCAGAAGCTGCTCGATCTCGACACGCTGAGCGAAGCCGCGACCTTTTTTGAAGGCAGCGCGCGCGACGCGGCACAGACCTACCCGTTCAACGCCAATGTCGCGGCCACGCTGGCGATCGCCGGCATCGGGCTCGACGACACCAAAGTGCGCCTGGTCGCCGATCCGGGCGTTTCCCGCAACGTGCATGAATTCGCGGTGCGCTCCGGCTGCGGCGACTTCTCGGTGCGGCTCGAAGGCCGCCCATCCGCCTCCAATCCGAAGACCTCGCAGCTCGCCGGCTACAGCATGGCGCGCGAGCTGATCAACCGCGTCAGCGCGGTGGCGATCTGAGAGGAAACCATGGACCAGACCGTCACCTTCCAGGACAAACTCTATATCGGCGGCGAGTGGCGGCGCGGCCGCGGCGCCGATATCACCTCGAATTTCCCGGCCGACGGCTCGCTCAACGCCACCCTGCCCGGTGCGTCGCTGGAAGACGTCGACCTCGCCATCGAGCGCGCGCAGGATGCCGTCAACGATCCGGCCTGGCGCAAGCTGCTGCCGCACGAGCGCGCGACCTATCTCTACAAGATCTCCGAGGGCATCGCCCGCGCCGCCGACCGCATCTCGCATGTGCAGTCGCGCGACACCGGCAAGACCTTGAGCGAAACGCGCGCGCTCGCCATGAGCGCATCCGGCACGTTCCGCTACATGGCGGCGGCGCTGGAGACCATGGAAGACGCGCTGACGCCGGCGCGCGGCAATTATCTCACCATGTCGGTGTACGAGCCGCTCGGCGTCACCGCCGGCATCACGCCGTGGAATTCGCCGATCGCGTCCGACGCGCAGAAGGTCGCGCCGGCGCTGGCCGCCGGCAACGCCATCCTGCTCAAGCCGTCGTCGTGGAGCCCGCTGGTCTGCCTCGAACTCGCCCGCGTGATCGAGGAAGCCGGCCTGCCCAAGGGCCTGTTCTCGACCCTGCCCGGCGCGGGCTCGATCGTCGGCGAGCGCATTGTCACGCACAAGGCCATCCGCAAGGTGTCGTTCACCGGCGGCACCGCCACCGGCCGCGACATCGCGCGCAAGGCCGCCGACAAGCTGATGCCGGTATCGCTCGAACTTGGCGGCAAGTCGCCGACCATCGTCTTCGCCGACGCTGATCTGGACCTCGCCGTCGCCGGCGTGATGTTCGGCATCTTCTCTTCGACCGGGCAATCCTGTATCGCCGGCTCGCGGCTGTTCGTCGAGCGCGGCATCTACGACGCCTTCGTTGCCAGGCTGGTTGCCGCGACCGAGCGGCTCAAGGTCGGCCATCCGTTCGAGGCAACGACGCAGGTCGCGCCGCTGATCCGGCCGAAGCATCGCGACGAGGTCGAGGACCACGTCGCCAAGGCGCGCGCCGACGGCGGCAAGGTCTTGACCGGCGGCGAACGCCCGTCCGGCAACGACTACAATGACGGCACTTACTATCGCCCGACCATCATCGCCGGCCTCGACAACGACTCGCGGCTGTGCCGGGACGAAGTGTTCGGTCCTGTGCTCGCCGTGCTGCCCTTCGACAACGAGGACGACCTGATCCGCCAGTCGAACGACAACGACTATGGCCTTGCCTCCGGCATCTACACCCGCGATTTCCCGAAGGCGTGGCGCATCGCGCGCGCACTCGATACCGGCACGGTGTGGATCAACACCTACAAGCAGTTCTCGATTTCGACACCGTTCGGCGGCACCAAGGATTCTGGCCTCGGCCGCGAAAAGGGCCGCGACGGCATCCGCGCCTGGATGGCGCAGAAGTCGCTCTATTGCGACCTGTCCCAGGCACCGCATCCCTGGGCCAAGAGTGCCCTGTGAAGGAATGAGTCATGGGCGAAGCCGCTGAAATGACCAAGCCGCAGACGGTCGCTGCGCCGCGTCCCGGCGAGCAGACCTTCGACGTGCGCCTGCGCGCCCTGATCTGGGAGGCGCCGGGCGTCCTGTCGCTCGAACTTTCTTCGCTCGACGGCCAGCCGCTGCCCGCCTTCGAGCCGGGCGCGCATATCGACCTCAAGCTGCCGGACGGCACCTTGCGGCAGTATTCGCTGTGCGGCGATCCCAACGACCTGTCGCACTACCGGCTCGGCATCCGCGCCGTCACCGGCGGCCAGTCGTCGGGCTTCGTGCATCGCAAGCTGCGTCCGGGTGACGTCCTGACCGTCTCGACGCCGCGCAACAACTTCCCGCTGGTCGCCTCGAAGGAATACATCTTTGTCGCCGGGGGGATAGGCGTCACGCCCTTCATCCCGATGATGCGGGCGCTCGCCGCCCGTCACCAGCACTGGACCTTGCTCTACTGCAACAAGCGCAACGAACACGCGCCATTCCTCAAGGAGATCGAGGCGCTGGGCGGCACCGTGTCGCTGCATGCCAGCGAAGCCGGCACAAGGCTCGACGTGGCGCAGCGCCTGACCACGCCTCAGGAAGGCACCGTGGTCTATTGCTGCGGCCCGGAGAAGCTGATGCTGGCGGTCGAGGAAGCCACCTCCGGCTGGCCGGAAGGCACGGTGCATTTCGAATGGTTCGCGCCGCGCTCCCGGCCCAGCGATGAAGTCAGCGGCGCTTTCGAGGTCGTGTGCGCCGCCTCCGGCATGACGCTGAGCGTGCCGCCGGAAAAATCGATCCTCGAAGTCATGACCGAAGCCGGCATCGACGTGCCGCGCTCCTGCGAACAGGGCATTTGCGGCACCTGCGAGTGCCGCATCATCGAAGGCGAAGCCGACCACCGCGACAGCATCCTGTCGTCGTCCGAGCGCGCCGCCAACCAGACCATGATGACCTGCGTGTCGCGTGCCAAGGGCGCGCGGCTCGTGCTCGATATCTGAAGGAGGTATGCGATGCCCGACTATCGTTATCCTTATCTCGATCCGCACCAGAGCCGCACGGCCGAGCCGACGGCCTGGCAGCAGGAGCTCGCCAACGCCATCGAGAGCGTGTTCGCCAAGGGCGCGCGTGAGCTCGACGAGGTCGTGGCCGGCATGAACAAGACGCGGGTTCGCCCGCTCGACGGCGGCGACTGGACCGCCGACAAATTCACCACGCTGATGCGCGAACTGGGAGCCTGAACCATGTCAGTCACCGCTCTTGATACTCGCAAGCCCGCTTCCACCACGCCGCCGGCCGGTCCGACCGACCAGCAGGTCCAGCAATATCTGCGCACGGGCCTGCGCAATCGCTGGTGGCCGATCTTGCCGTCGCGCTTTGTCGAAGCCGGCGGCAAGCCGCTCGGCATCATGCGCTTGGGCGAAGCCCTGGTGCTGTGGCGCTCCTCCAACGGCACCATCCACGTCCAGGCCGACCGCTGCCCGCACCGCGCCGTGCCGCTGTCGCGCGGCATCAACGAAGGCGACCGGTTGCGCTGCAATTATCACGGCGTCGAAGTCGGCCCCGACGGCAAGGTGCTGAGCGTGCCCGGCCAGCCGGGTTGCCCGCTTGAAGGCAAGAAGGCGGTCAAGACCTATCCAAGCCGCGAGATCTCCGGCGCGATCTTCGTCTGGTTCGGCGATGCACTGCATGAGGAGCCGGCGGCTTTCGAGCCGCCGCCGGAAATCACCGCGCCGGAATATTCGAGCTTCCTTTGCTACGCCGACTGGGAAATGCCGTGGCGCTACGCCTTCGACAACCTGATGGATCCGATGCACGGCACGTTCCTGCACGCCAACTCGCACACGATGTATCAGGGCGACACCCAGGCGCATTTCGTCACGCGCGACACCGACCATGGCTTCTTCTTCGAGAAGAGCGGCCAGCGCGATGTCAATTTCGACTGGAGCGAACTGGTCGATAACGGCGCCCTCTACGTCCGCCTCGAAATCCCCTATCCGCCGTCGGGCGGCCCGGGCGGCAATTTTGGCATCACCGGCTTCGGCACGCCGATCGACGAAGACCGCATGTGCGTGTTCTTCTGGCGCACCCGCAAGGTCTCGGGCTGGCAGCGCGATGCCTGGCGCTTCCTCTACAAGACCAATCTCGAGAAGCGCCACTGGCACGTTCTTGAGCAGGATCGCGAGATGCTGGACGGTCTGAAGCCCGGCCTCGAAAAGTTCGAGATGCTGTACCAGCACGACGCCGGCGTCATCCGCCTGCGCCGCTATCTGGCGCAGCAGGCGCGCAAGCAACTGGCCGACCTCCAGGCCGCAGGAAAGATGTAACGCAATGACCGTGACAACCTCGGCGGCGGGATTGACCCGCCGCACCGCCTTGACGCTGCTCGCTTCGGCTGCCATGGCGCCGCGCTTTGCTTTTGCGGCCGGTGTGCCGGCAGGTTTTCCGAAAAGCCAGATGACGCTGGTAGCGCCGTTCAGCGCCGGCGGACCGATCGACGTGCTGGCCCGCCTGCTCGCCCAAGAGTTCCAGACGCGCTCCGGCGTCACCGCGATCGTCGAGAACAAGACCGGCGGCGCCGGCAATATCGGCATCGATTACGTACGCAAGGCGCCGCCGGACGGCGCCACCCTGCTCGTCATTCCTGCCGGCAACCTGACCATCAACCCGACCCTGATGCCGAGCGCGCATCTCGACATCCTGGCCGACTTCGCACCGGTGGCGCTGCTCGCCAGCGCGCCGAACGTGTTCCTGGCGTCGAAACAGATCGGCATCACCTCCATCAAGGAGCTGATCGACAAGGCCAAGACCACCAAGCTGACCTATGGCAGCCCCGGCGTCGGCAGCCAGCTCCATCTCGCCATGGAGTTGTTCAAGGAAAAGACCGGCGCGACCAATCTTACGCACGTGCCCTATCGCGGCTCGTCGCAGGCGCTGACCGACCTGCTCGGCGGTCATATCGACCTGTTGTCGACCAACCTCCCGGCCGTGCTCGGCAACATCAAGGAGAAGACGGTGGTGGCCCTGGCCATGACCACGGCCGAGCGCAGCCCGCTGCTGCCCGATGTGCCGACGCTCGCGGAAGTGGGCGTGCCCGGCATCGACGTCACCTCATGGTACGGCCTGCTGGCGCCGAAAGCGGTGCCGAAGGCGACCATCGATGCCGTCTTCGCCGTCACCAAGGACGCGCTCAACGAGCCGGCGATGATGGACAAGCTTCTGGCGCAGGGCCTGTCGGTTGCCATCGAGCCGCCCGATGTGTTCGCCGCGCGGATTGCCCGCGAAACCGCGCAATGGGCGGACATCATCCAGAAGCGAAACATCAAGATTCAATAGGCGCCGCGGGCATCGCAGCCTCGGGTCGGCCGATCTCGGAGGCCGTTGCATGTCGCCAATCTGCGAAATCGAGAACAGCAACGCATTATCTGTTCCGGTTTTTGAGAGCGAACGGGCCTAGAATGCAGGAAAAGCACAGCGCTCGGTACGACACGTTCGGCAGGGCCATAACTAGCCCACTGACGGAAATACGAGAAACCGGCCCAACCGCTCCCTCCATCATGGGAGCGATTGAAAAACGGCGATCCATCTCAATTTGGCTTTGCGCTGGTCGGAAGTGACTTAAACCACATTTTACGACGTCGGAACGGTTGCCTTCTTTCCTTTTTCGCCAGATCTAACCTCTATTACGTGAAGCCATTTGACCCGGCGTTCTTAAACCTAATGTGAACGTTCTTCTCCTGGGTATAGCCGAACATCTCCTCAAAACATTCTTCGCGGCCGATGCCGGATTGCTTGAAGCCGCCGAACGGCGCGCCGAGGAAGTGCTTACTCACCTCGTTGATCCAGACAAAGCCCGCCTCCACGCGCGCAGCGGTGCGCATCGCAATGTTGATGTCGTTGGTCCAGATCGAGCAGGTCAAGCCGTATTCCGGCGAGTTGACCTCGTCGATCATGGCGGCTTCGTCGGACCACTTCAGCACCGATTGTACCGGTCCGAAAATCTCCTCGCGCGCGATGCGCATGGTCGGTGTCACGTCCGCGAACACGGTCGGCTCGATGAAGAGACCGTCTTTGAGCGCCGCATCGTCCGGTCGCTTGCCGCCGGTGAGCAGACGAGCGCCCTCTTCCTTGGCCGAGGCAATGTAGCTCAGCACGCGCTCATACTGGGCTTTCGACACGATGGCGCCCATCGTCGTCGTCGGATCCGTGGGGATTCCGGGTTTGAAACGCGCAATGCGCTGCTTCATCAGCTCCAGAACCCTGTCATAGATCTTGTCGTGTAGAAATAGCCGGCTGGTCGAGCCGCAGGACTGCCCACACCACGTGAAGTTCATGCCGGCGACGGCGGCGGCCGCGACCTCCTCTGGGTCGGCGTCCGGGTAGGCAATCAGCGCATTCTTGCCGCCAAGTTCAAGCAGCAGCGGTTTGACGGTCTCCGCCGCGGCGCGCATCACCGCCTTGCCTGTCGGCAGGCTGCCGATCAGGGCCACCTTGGCAATCCCGGGATGCGCCGCCAGCGCGCTACCGACTTCCCGGCCGCCCGGCAGCACGTTGAACACACCCCTCGGAAGCACGCCGTCCAGCAACTCGGCGAGGCGCAACGACGACAGCGGCGATTGCTCCGGCGGTTTGACGATGACGACATTGCCGGCCGCCAGTGGCGCCGCCGATTTGCCGGCGCAGAACATAAATGGATGATTGAACGGGATAATGCGGCCAATGACGCCGAGCGGCTCGCGCACCGAGAAATTCATGACGTTCGGTCCCATCGGGATCGAATTGCCCTTCATCTCGGTGACCAGGCCAGCGAAGAATTCGGTTTGCGCCGCCGCGATCATGGCGTCGCCGATCATTTCGCTGACCGGATTGCCGCAGTCCGCGGCGTCGATCAGCGCCAGCTCCGCTGCATTCTCGCGCAGAATCGCTGCTATCCGCTTGAGGATCTTCGCGCGCTCCAGAGGCAGAACGTCACGCCATTCGCGAAAACCGGCCTCTGCCGCCGTCACCGCGCGGTCGACGTCGGCTCCATCGCAGACCGCGACCTTGCCAAGGCTATCACCGGTGCCGGGATTGATCGTGTCTGCATAGGCATTGCTGAGAGGCTTGTGCCAGGCGCCGTCGTAATAGGCATCCCGATGCTCGGGCAGACGCAGGGTGGACGGGATCGGGATCGGCGCAGCCACAGGGGCGGTCATCGTCTGTCCTTGCATTGAGGTGCCCGCGGCGCTGCCGCCGCGGGCTTGGGTCACGGCTTGGTTCCTATTTCTTCTTCGGCGGAACTTGAAAGAATTCGGCCACCTGCTCTTTGGAAAGCGGAGCCGGCAGGAATTTCGACGACACGGCATCGGCCATCACGCTGTCGATGTCCTGGATCCGATCGGGGTCGAGAACGTCCTTCGGATAGAATTCAGACATCGTCTTCTTGGTCAGGTTCTCCGAGATACCGGAGAAGTCCTTGTAGTAGTCGAGCGCCTTGGGATCGCTGTACATCCAGTCGAGCGTTTCGCGATAGGCGTCCATGAAGCGCGCAAAGACGGCCGGTTCCTTTTTCAGGCGGTCGGCGTTGGCGATGAGGAGACGCACCGTCTGATTTCGCATCGACGGCACGTCGCCGCCGCGGCCGATGATGCGGATTTTGCCCTCCTCGATCTCCTTGAGGCCGAAGGGCGGCGCCGCCCAGCCGACATCGACCTGATCGGACATCACCGCTGTCAATGTCGCCGGCGGGCTGCCGGTCTTGGTCGGCTTGGACTTCAGGTCGAACGTCTTGACGAAGCCAAGCACGATCATGTTGGTCGAAGAGCCCGCGGTCGAATAGGCGATCGTCGTCTTTTCGGTCGCGTCCTTGATGTTCTTGAGCGACGAATCCGCCTTCACGTACCAGTACAGGTCGTTCGACCCGACCGTGGCGTTGCCGATGGCCCGGACCGGTGCGCCCTTGGCGAAGGCGCCCATGGCGCCGCCGGTGCCGACGCCGATACCAATGTCGGCAGCGCCGGAGATGATGGTCTGCAGCGTTTCGCCGGCGCCGGCGGTGTAGAGCAACTCAAGGCTCAGATTATGCTTCTTGAAGATGCCGGCGCGATTGCCGAGTTCGGCGACCGCTGTTTCCCAGTTGCCGCGCTGGCCGATGGCCAGCTTTAGGTTATCGTCGGCCAGCGCGCCGGTTGCGGTCGCCGCCACCATAGCCAGGGCGAGCGCGTGCCGCCCCCATCGTCCAAAATGCATCGTTTCCTCCTTGGTTGACGTTTTCGTCTTATTTTCCGGTTGTATGGCCACCGAAGCGGCCGACGATTGCATTCGCGCCGATCGCGAAGGCAAACAAGGTGATGAGGAGCGCATACATCCGCGGCATGTCGAAGATGCTGTAGGCCTGCATGATCAGGTAGCCGATGCCGCGGTTCGACAGCTTGGTCTCGGCGAGCAGCGTGCCGATAATGGCGATGCCGAGGCCGAGGCGGATACCGTTCATGACCGAGGGGCGCATGGCCGGCAGGTAGATTTTCATGGCCATCTGCCAGCCATTGGCCCTGAAGCTGCGGCCGACGCGAATGAGCACAGTATCAATCTGCCGCATGCTCGCCGCAGCGCTCAGCGCAATCGGAAAGAAACACGAGACCGCACCCATCGCGATCTTCGATCCCGGCCCCACGCCGAACCACATGATCATGATCGGAAAGAAGATGATCTTCGGTGTCGGGCCGAGATAATAGATGTAGGGTTCGAGGGCGCGACCGAAGAAGCGCGAGCCGCCAAGCAGAACTCCGGTCATGAAGCCGACGGAGCCGCCGATCGCCAGCGCCGCCAGCACTTCGGCGATGGTGACCCCCAGGTTCCAGTAAAACGCCTGGCTGGACAGCAGCACAACGAGCGCCCAGCCGATCGTCTCGAGCGGCGGCACGACATCGCGATACAGGAGCCCGGAGCGGGCCATGATCTCCCAGGCCGCCAGCAGCGAAACCAGCAGCACGATGCGCACCTGCATCACGCCGATGCCGGCCCCCGCGGCGCGCGCCCTGCCCTTCATGCCATCCGCCGAAGCCATCGTTCCAGCCTCTCGGTGACAAAGAAGAACAGGACGCTCACCAGAATGACGAACACGATGGTCGCGTACATTCCGGGCATGTCGTAACGCTCGGCCAGATCGTTGATGAGCTGGCCGAGGCCGCCGAAGTTGATGAGAAACTCCACTCCGACGATGTTGATCAGCGCGAAGATCAGCCCGAGTCGGAGACCGACGAAGATCGTCGGCAGCGCCGCCGGCAGCATGATCTTGGTCAGCATCTGCGCCCGGGTCAGGCGGAAGCTGCGTCCCACATTGATCAACGACTGCCGCGTGCCGGACAGTCCCTCGATGGTCTTGAGAATGAGTGGCGGCAGCCCGGCAATTACGCCCATGACGATGATGGTCGCGGCGGAACGGCCGAAAATCACCAGGAACAAAGGATACATCAGAACGATCGGCGCCGACGCCAGCGCCGAGATCCAGGTCTCCGTCGCCTTGCGCAGCACCGGCACCTGGTACAGCAAAGTACCAACCGGTACGCCGATCAAGGCCAGGATCGCCATCGCATAAAAGGTTTCCTGCACGGTCGTCAGGAACCGGGCCAACAGGTGCTCTTCGCCGAACAGCCGGCCGAAACTCCCGGCGACCTCGGTCGGCAGCGGGACAATGAAGCGATTGAGCAAGCCGGCACGCAACAGGCCTTCGACTACTGCTACGGCGCAGAACAGGCAGAACAGGCCAAACAACGCCGGCAAAAAGCGCGCGGGACTGATGGCCGCTGCCCTCATCGCGCCCGCTCCGAGTCCTGCATGCCGCGGCTGGCTTCCTCGCGCAGGTCGCCCCAGATCCTGGCGACGTAGGCGCCGAAGGCGGGACTGCTGACGACATCCGACGTGCGCGGCCGCGGCAGGTCGATATCGACCATGCGCTTGAGCTTGCCGGGCCGGTAGGTCATCACCAGTATGCGGTCCGACAATTGAACGGCTTCGGTAATGTTGTGTGTGATGAGCAGCGTGGTCTGCTTGAGCTCCTGCTGAATCTGAAGCACCTTGTCGCCCAGCAGCAGGCGCGTCTGCTCGTCGAGTGCGGCGAAAGGCTCGTCCATCAGCAGGATTTTCGGCTGCGACACCAGCGTGCGTGCGATGGCGACGCGCTGGCGCATGCCGCCCGACAGTTCGGACGGGTGACGGTTCTCGAAGCCGTTGAGCCCGACGAGATTGATGAAATGCCGCGCCTTGTCGAGACGCTCTGCCTTCGGCACATGCGCGATCTCGAGCGGAAAGCAGACATTGTCGATGACGGTTCGCCACGGAAACGTCGACTCTTCCTGGAACACCATGCCGATCGATGGATGCGGGCCGCGCACGACCTCGTTGCCCACCGTGACGGTGCCGTCGTGATCCGGCGTCAGGCCGCCGATGATGTTGAACAAGGTCGACTTGCCGCAGCCCGACGGACCAATGACGCTGAGGAATTCGCCCGGCCGGACGTCGAAAGAAATGTTGTCGACGGCGACCACCGGCCCTTCGGCGGTGTCGAACTTCTTCGAGACGTTGTCGGCCGACAGGACATGCTTGCGGTCGGACATCGGCGTGCCGCTACCGGAGGCCTGGCTCATTCGGCCCCCTTTCGCAGCATCACATTGGTCGTCGCCGCCGCGTAACCCGGCTCGACCCGTACATCGACGACGGCGACCTCGCCGGCCTCGACGGCGGCGATCGCTTCGGCAAAGGCGCGCTCCATCTCGGCGAGCGTTCGCACCGGACCGAAACCCCTGGCGCCTTGCGAGCGCGCCATCTCGGCGAGATCAATTTCCGGATCGGCCATGCGCTGGCCGATCCAGCGGTTTTCGACCGGTCGGTCGCGCATACGCGCGACGCGCTCCTGATGCAATTCGTCGTTGAAGAACGAGCGGTTGTTGGCGATGACGAAAAGGATCGGAATGCGATAATGGACCGCGGTCCAGATCGCGGTATTGCCCATCAGGAAATCGCCGTCGCCGCAAACCGCGACCGGCATGCGGCCGCTGCCCTTGAGCGCCAGCGCCGCGCCGACCGAAATTCCGGGGCCGCCGCCGATGCCGCCGCCGCCGTCGCTGCCGAGGAAATCGAGCGGATGCCGCAGCGGCCACCAGCCGCCGTTCCACGACAGCGGAAGATGCGTCAGCGAGACGTCGCGTTCGCCGAGCGAGCGGCGCAATCCCATCGCCAGATGCTCCACGCTGAGCGCCTTTGCCTCCGCGGGCACGACCGGAGGCCTACGCGGCTGCAAGCGCGGGGCCGGCGCCGGGCCGAGGATTTTCGCCAGAGCTAGCACAGCTTCATCAGGATCGCTGCCGATGAAGAGATCGGCCGGCGCCAGCGCCTGATAATCCATGCTCCACCCGTTGTGGATCTGCTGATCGGCCGTGATCTGGATGACCTTGGCCGGCGGCTTCACGCCGGCCGCGCGCAGCGCGCCGGCGAGATCGACCCAGTCCAAGCTGATCACCAGATCGGCGTTCGCGAGCGCGGCCGCCGCCTCACCGCCCGGCACCAGCATCACCGGGTCGCCGGCATGCAGCGGATGGTCGGTCGGGAATGAGGCGCCGACCTTGATGTCGGTGACCACGCGGGCATTGATCGCTTCCGCTAGGCCAACGCGCGCATTCCACGCCTCGATGCGACGCGAAGCGCGCCCGGCCAGAATGACGGGCGACTTCGCCGCCCTGACGAGACGCAACGCCTCATCGAGCGCCGCTGACGAGATGCCGCTGGCCACCGGCGGCGCCAGCCGCGCAACATCCGGGATGTCGATCGGTGCCGGCAGCTTGCCTTCCTGCATCTCGGCATCGAGCACGACGTAGGTCGGTCCCTGCGGCACCGTGTTGGCAAGCCAGGTGGCTCGCACGATGGACTCGCAGGCCGCGCCCGCCGAAGCGGGCTGGTCATCCCACTTCGTATAATGGCGTACGATGGCGCCCTGGTCGCGCGCGGTATGAATCCAGTCGATCCATGGCCTCCGCTTCATCGCGTCGACCGGGCCGGTCGCGCCGATCACCAGCACCGGCATGCGGTCGCACCAGGCGTTGAAGATCGCCATAGTCGCATGAAACAATCCGACGTTCGAATGCACGGCCGCCGCCATGGCACGCCCCGTCACCTTCGCCCAGCCGTGAGCGATGGCGACGGCGGTTTCCTCGTGCAGGCAGAGCAGCATCTGCGGTTGTGCATTGCCGAGGTGATTGACCAGGGAGTCGTGCAGGCCGCGATAGCTGGCGCCCGGATTGACGGCAATGTAGGGAATATCGAGCGCGCGCAGCGTCTCGGCGACGGCGTCACTGCCGAAGCTCGCCGCATTTCCTCCCGAGCGAACCGGACGCTCGATCCCGCCTCCGGCTTCAGGCATCGGCAATGGTTCGCTGGCGCGGCGCGTCACGGCGTATCCTCTCCAATTCATCGACCGCTTGGCATGGCCGTTATCGTTGCAAGCACGATAGGCTTTGACATTGGCCATGAGAAGCCACTAAATTTTCGCCGCTTTGTTGCAAATTCCTCAACAATAAGGACGGCGCCCCCTGGACCGCTTTCGCACTATGGAGAGTTTCGTGCGCGTCGTGCGAACCGGCAGCTTCACTGCCGCCGCCGACCAGCTCGGACTGTCGCGTGCGCTGATCTCGCGCCATGTCAGCGATCTAGAGCAACGCCTCGGCGTGCGCCTGCTGACGCGGTCCACCCGCACGCTCCAGCTCACCGAAGAAGGCCGCGCCTATCTCGATTATTGCGAGACCTTGTTCCGCGACATAGAGGAAAAGGAACGCTCCATAGTGATGACGCGGACGGAACCCGCCGGCACGCTGAAGCTGATCACGCCGAAATCCTTCGGCCAGTTGCATCTCGCCGACGCGATCATCGATTTCGCCCGCGCCCAGCCACGGCTCACGATCTCGCACATCCTTGAGAACATCTCGTTCCGCGCCAGCGAGTTCAACGAACGCGGCATCGATGTGGCTCTACGGTTTTCGCCGATCGCCAATCGTACTCTCGTGGCGCAACACATCGCCGACATGGAGTGGGTGCTGTGCGCGTCGCCGCATTATCTCGCGCGTTCAGAACGGCTCACGCGGCCCTCCGACCTCGCCCATCATTCGTGCCTCGTGCACATCCATGCCGCGCCGGACGATCACGTCTGGCGTTTCGAGGGGCCGGGCGGCAATGTGGCCGCGCGCATCACCGGATCGTTCTATTCGAATAGCGCGCTGGCGCTGCGCAAGGCAGCCCTCGCCGGACTCGGCATCACGCTGGTGCCGCGCTACAGCGTCGCCGAGGATCTCGCCAGCGGCATGCTCGTGAACGTGCTGCCGCGTTTTCGCGTACCGTCGCGGCCGCTGCTGGCGATCTATCCGCGCGCCAGGGAAGTGCCGAAGAAAGTGCAGACCTTTATCGATTTCCTGAGCAAGTGGATGGCCACCCGCGACGTCGGCCGGCAGCCGTCACGCCACCACAAGCCCGGCATCGCTGTGCGTCCGGCGCCGACGGTCCAGAGCGGTTCGCAGCCGCGGCGGCCCACCCGCACCGCCCCGCCCACCCAAGCCCGCTCGACGGCATAAACGCGCAGACTGCCGACGCGTCGCAGGCCGCAGCCAAATTATTCCGCCCCGTCAGATACCGAACTGCTCGTGCGTGCCGGGATGGAACAGCTCATCGGGGCTCACCAGCCGCGACGACAATCCCTGGGAGTGATGATGCTTGAGGAAAATCTCGAGCGTCTTACGATTGGCGGCCAATCCATACGACCAGAAATCGTCGCCCATGGTGGCGCGCGCCTCGGCGACACGCTCCTCCATGAACGGCAACGTGACCTTGCTGGCGGACGGGTCGGTCAACAACTCAAGGCTGACGTCTTTCGACTCCGAAAACGCCTTGAACAAGGCCGCCGGCAGCCAGGGATGCTGCTCGGCAATGCTGCGACGCAGGCCGAGAATGTGCATGATCGGAAAGATCCCGGTGCGCCTGAAGTAATCCTGCGCCGCCGCCACCGGATCAGGAAACAACCAGCCGACATTCGGCGCGTTGCGCGGCAACGCCGGCGGCCGCGGTGCGATGAAGCCGTCAATGGCCCCTTCGGCCAGCAGCGCCGAGATCGATTTGCCCGCCGGGGCATCCTCCAGATGGACATCGTTCGGCAGCGTGATTTTGATCTTCTCCGGACGATCGGCATCGGTAATACCGCCGCGCACCCAATGGATATTCGACGGCCTCACGCCGTAATCGTCCTCGAGGATGGCGCGCGCCCAGACATTGGCGGTCAGTTGATACTCTGGCACCCCGACCCTTTTGCCCTTCAGGTCTTCCGGCTTCCTGATGCGGTCGGTGCGCACCCAGATGGCGTTGTGGCGGAAGGCGCGCGACAGGAAGCACGGGATTCCCACATAGGGGCCGCCACCTTGCGCGGTCTTCACGGTGAAGCTCGACAGCGACAGCTCGCAGATGTCGAATTCGGCGTGGCGCAGCGCGCGGAAGAAGATCTCCTCTGGCGATAAGGCCATGAAAGTCGGATCGACGCCGTCGATCTGCACCGTGCCGTCCATGAGCGGGCGCGTGCGATCATAAGGACCGACGGCGACGGACAGATTGAGCTTGGCCATATCCTCACCTTTACGATCACTGGCTGCCATCGGTCTTTCCAAAGCTCGGAAGGCTGCCGAGGTTAAGGCCAATATCGTCGTGCGGGCACGCGCGCAATAGGGAAATCATCTCGGCGCGCGGTGTGACGCGTTCGCCTAGTTAAAAGCAATTGGCACAAATTTCCAGTGCAGGGACAGAGATGGCTCACTTGCCTCAGGCTTGTCCTGAAAGAAATGAGTTCGCCGCTACTCCTTGATTTGCGTGGCTTCGTAACGCGAGCGCCAGCCCCCTCCGCGAAGATAGCCTCGGGCGCCGTCGGCTTCCATGAGGCGCGGCTCGAAAACGGCGAGTGACCGCCAGGCCAAGGCCGACATGCACGACAGCGCGAACGGCCCGTCACTGCCAGCCTGCGACAAGATCGGACCGAGCGTCGGCATCCCGGTGCCGAGCAAGACGAATGCATCGACATCGGCGCTGAAGGCTTCACCAAGCGCAGACTGGGCGCTCGCGGCGCTGAGGCTGTAGATCGGATGGAAGCTGTCGTCCGCCCTGTAAGCACTCGCCACAGTCACAACATCAAATCCATGCGCGCGCCAGTAGCCGACACTCGCCTCAGTCAATCCCGGGGGATACGGCGATATGAGACCGATCCGCGCAAGCGACAGCAATCGCAAGGCATCCGCCACGGCACGCCCTGCAGTGATGAACGGTCGGCCCTTCGCGTCTTCGATCGACTTAACAGCCTCGGCCTCGCGCGCGATGCCTTGCAGATACGATGCCCCGGTGCAGGCAAATGCATATGCGCCGATCGGCGCATTAGCGAACTGGTTCACGGTGTCGGCCATGCCGGCAAAATAATCGTCGAGGCGCCCCTCGATGGTCGTTCGGTCGCTGACCAGTCGCGCATTGAGAAACGCGTATCCGGGCGGCATCAAAATCGTAAATTCGGGCTCCACGGTCGTGTTGGCCTGCGGGGTCAGCAGCCCGATCAGTCCCTTGCGTGCGTATTCGACCAATTTCGCCTCGACTGCTTCGACCTTCCGCATCCGGCGCACGCGCCTTGACGATGCAATTTGGTATTATACTCTATACAAAGGACGGCAGCGTAAAAAGTCCGTGTTCCATCTGCTTCAAAGGTCAACCTGAATGACGGCTGCGATCAGCCTCGAGGCCGTCGATAAATGGTACGGAACGCGCGACAAGCCGGTTCACGCGCTCGAGACCACCGATCTCGTGGTGCGACAGGGCGAGTTCGTTGTCCTGCTGGGCCCGTCCGGCTGCGGCAAAACCACGTTGCTGCGCATGATCGGTGGCCTGATCACGCCGTCGCACGGCCGGCTCAGAATCATGGGCCGCGACCTTTGGAACGGCGATGTTCGACAATCGAGCGCGGTCTCCGATCTCGGCATGGTGTTCCAGGACGCCAATCTGTTTCCGTGGTTGACCATCGAAGACAACATCGCCCTGCCCCTGGAACTGAAAAACATGCCGAGGCAGGCCCGGCTCGAGCAGGCCCGCAGATTAACGGGCCTCGTCGGCATTTCCGGCTTCGAGAAACGCTGGCCGCGCGAATTGTCGGGCGGCATGCGCCAACGGGCGGCAATCGCGCGGGCCCTCTCCTACGATCCTGCCATCCTGTTGATGGACGAACCGTTTGGCGCGCTTGATGCCATCACGCGCGATCAGATGAACATCGAATTGCAGCGGCTCTGGCTGGAGACCGAACGAACCATCGTCTTGGTCACTCATTCCATCGCCGAGGCGGTATTCCTCGCCGACCGGATCGTGCTGTTGTCACCCCGGCCGGGACGCATCGACAGGATCGTCGATGTGAAACTGCCGCGTCCGCGGGCGCTCGACGTGCAAACGAGCCCCGAATTCCAGGACATCGTCCGCGACCTCCGGCATCGCCTCGAAGAGATTTCCTGATCGGACCCGCCGTGACCAACGTCAAGGACCAGGACAAGCCAACCGAACTGCCGACCGGCCGAGTGAGAGCCGCGGCCTACATGTCATGGATCACGACGCCGCTTCTGTGCGCGGTCCTGATCGCGGTCTGGTCAATCTACGTCGCCAAGAGTGGCATCTCCGCCTTTGTGCTGCCGGCGCCCGGGGCGGTGCTGCGAGCCTGGATCGACATGCTGCAATCGGGCCGCGCCTGGAACGACGTCCTCGCGACAGTCTACGCGACCCTGGCAGGATTCTTTTGGGCCGTCTTGGCCGGCATAGGCCTGGGCGTTCCGATCGCGCGGGTCCGCTGGCTGGAACAGACCCTCAACCCCTTCATCATCGCCAGCCAGGTCTTGCCGAAGGTCGCGCTGGCGCCGTTGTTCATTGTCTGGTTCGGCTTCGGCATAACCTCCAAAGTCCTGATCGCGGCGATCCTCGCGTTCTTTCCGATTCTGACCAACACCGTCCTCGGCGTGAAATCGATCGACCAAGGACATCGCGATGTCATGATCAGTCTCAACGCGACGCGCTGGCAAGTCTTTAGCCGTCTCGAGCTGAAATCCGCCCTCCCGTACATCATCACCGGCATGGAAATCGGCATCGTTCTGGCGCTGATCGGCGCGATCGTCAGCGAGTATATCGGCGGCGATTACGGCCTGGGCCACCTGCTGATCAGCCGGATGAACGCGTTCGAAACCGACGGTTTGTTCGCCGTGATGATCCACATGGCGGTTCTCGGCTTCATTTTCTACTTCGGCATCTCGGCGCTGCGGCGCTGGCTGACGCCATGGCACGACTCGGCACGCTGACGACCGTCAATTCACGGCCGCGGCCTGACGCAATCCGGCGATCATCGACGTCCGCAACAGATGCGCTTCGAGACGGCTGCGGTCCGCGGCGATCGCCTTGAGCCCTTCGAGGATTTCACGCCGGCGCGCCGGGTCTTTCTCGCGCATGCGCGCACGGTTGGCATCGGCCTGCGAAATGATCTGTTCGAGCGCTACCGGCCGGCGGCGCCGTTCGTAGAGCTCGAAGCGCTCGGCGTGCGGCGCGCCGCGACGGATGTCCCGCAAGGCTGCCACGAGTTCAAAGGCGTCATGCAGACCGCCGTTGAGCCCCATGCCGCCCGACGGGCTGTTGACATGCGCAGCATCGCCCGCCAACGCGATCCGGCCGCGGTAATAGTTCGGAACGATCCTCTTGTGAACCCGATAAGGCCGCTTCTCTAGCACCTCGTATGTCTGCGGCCGGGATACGATGGTCTGCAACTGGGCTTCGATGGCGGCCTCGGTCAATTGCTCGTCAATCGACTGGTCCTCGCGCGGATAGATCGATACACGCCAGCGGCCGGGAACGCGCAGCAATGAGAAGTTGCCACCTTCTTTCCAACAATAAGCAATGTTGGTCAGTCCCTCGAGATGCTCCTCGAAGGGGAAAGTCGTCGTCACCAGCAATGTCGTTTCCGGATAGGTCTCGCCCTCGAAGGGAAATCCAAGGCCGTGGCGAACCGTCGACCGCGCGCCGTCGGCGCCTATGACGTACCGCGCGCGAAGGGCCGTTTGCCCCGCGTCCGAGTTCAGCGTCAGCGTCACGCCATCGTCGTCCTCGGCAACATTGGCGACCTCCTGCCCGAACCGGACATGCGCTGCCGGCTCTCTGAGGAGCGCTTCGTGCGCCGCACGGGCGAGTTTCCATTGCTCACATTGCACGCGATAAGGGTGCCGCGTCACGGCTGCAAGGACACCGAGATCGAAGACGACGCGATCCCCGCCGGGATGCAGACGCACCTGCCATCGCGGACAAACAAGCCCTTGAGAGATGAGAGTCTGTCCAAGACCGAGCGTATCCAGCATGTCGAGCGTCGGCGGGTGGAAGGTCGAGGCGCGAAGATCGGTCTCGACCTCCGCCGATTTTTCGACGACGACGACCGAAACGCCCTCGCGCGCCAGCAACAGACCGGCGACCAGACCTACAGGACCGCCGCCGACGACGGCGACTTCGGCATCCAATTTCAGTGTCATCCGAGGCTTTCCTCTTGCATCGGTCTTTCGGCCCGCCTTATCCTACTTTGTATGTTTCGTAAGACAAAGCCCAGGGCGACAAAAGGACGTCAACACAGGTGGAGCATCAGATGGCCCGTCAGCGCATGGCAACCCGGACCGCCGAAACCCGGCATCTTCCGACGCGTCGAGACCTGATTCGGGGAGCGGCCGGCCTCGCCTTGGGCGGCGCGCTGGGCGCACCGTTGGCGGCGCGCGCCGCGGGTGAACCGCTGACGGTGATGACGCCGTTCGGCTTCGTGCCTGACTTTCTCGAAATGATGAACATGATCTCCGGTGGATTTCTGGCGCGCCAGGGCTTCGACGCCACCTTGCGCGCCGGCCACGGAACCGCGACCGCGATCCAGCAGATGATGAGCGGGTCCGTCGCCTTTGCCCGTATGACCGCCATCGACGTGTTCACCGCCAACGCCAAGGGCGCGAAACTGCTGGCAATTTCGACCCTCTATCAAGGGTCGAACTTCCATGTGATTTCGCTCAAGGACAAGCCGATCAATTCGGTGGCCGAGATGAAGGGCAAGACCGTCGGCGTCGTGTCGATCAACGGCTCAACCGAGCAGCTTCTCGATATCATGCTGCGCTCCGTCGGCCTGACCAAGAACGACGTCAAGGTTCAGGTCGTCGGCAACAATCCGGGCGTATTGGAATTCATCAAACAGGGCCGCGTCGATTGCGTGATCAATTCGCTCGCCGTGGTTGTCGCCTTGCAAGAAGCCAAGGAACCGATCGCCAACTGGCCTACCGACCGCTACGCCCCGATGCCGTCGCAAATCTACGTCACCACCCGCGAGTTCGCCGATAAAAACCCCGAGAAAACTGTGCGTTTTCTCAAAGCTCTGATCGGCTCGACGAAGGATATGATGCACGGCGATATCGCCGCCATTCTCACACGCGCCGGCAAGGATTTCGATATTCCAGGCATCAAGAAGACCGACGAACAAGTCGCACTCGTGAAGTTCGCCATCAACGGACCCTGGATCTCGGAGGGCGAAAAGAACTTCCTGCGCAATGTGCCTGAGCTCTGGGCCAAGGCCAGCGACGAGATCAACAAAGCCGGGATTGCCTCGACCGCCGACGTACGCGCCCTTTACACTAACGATTTCATCGACAAGGCTCTCGCGACCTAGGAGCGGCGTTTAGGGAAACGCCGTACCTGGTTCTTAGCCGATGTGGCTTTTATCGTAATATCAGGCCGCCAGGGCGCTGCGTACATTCGAACCAGACGCAGTCAGATCGTGCGCGACATCTTCATGCGGTAGTAGAAATTCTCCGCGTCGTGCCAGTTGTAACTGGCGATGAGCGTGCCTTTGCGCGTGATATAGCGCCGCAGGGCACAGGTCGCGACCGCTCCGGCCTTGTTGTCGAGGTGCCTTGCCATCTCGCCGTCCATCGGCACGCCGAAGATGTCCTGCTCGACATCGATGATCTCCTCACCGCTGCGTTCGGAGAGATGTGCGTAGAAGGGGCCGACGCAGCGCTTGAGCTCACGTACGAACTTGCCCGCGCGCGGCGCGACGTAGGAATGTAGATAGCAGACAATCTTGCCGCCCTTCTCGTGACGCCGCAGACCCTTGAGGCGATGCCATTTCTCTCCGGCGGAGCCGCCGACGCCGGCGGCCGTTTTCGCATCGAGCGTCACGCGCTCGATCGCCAGCAATTCGTAATCGGTCTCGAGTGCGAACTGGAAGAGGTCAGACAGAGACGACAGCGAATGAACATAGCGGGCTTGCGGCGTCGCCGAGATCACGATGCTGCCGGCGCCCTGCCGGCGCTGCACCATACCCTGCTCGACAAGGCGGCGCAGCGCCTCGCGCACGGTGAAGCGGCTGGCATTGAACTCGTCGCAGAGCTCACTTTCAGTCGGCAGCCTCGTATCGACCGAGTACCGGCCCGACTCCATGCGCCGGCTGAGCGTGTTGAAAATCTGCACGTAGCGTGGCGCGTCCGAACTCATGGCAGCGGCAACCTTCGTCTTTCGACGCGTTCCGGCTGGCGTGCAGGAATCGCGGCTACTCTTTGTAGCGGCGCTCAAACTCCCACACATCCGGGAACCCGATCAAGTCGTTGAACTCCGTGAAGGAGTACATCGGGACGTCGGCCGAGGTGGTGCCATTGCGCTGGAGGTCGGTATAGGCGCTCCGCAGCGCCTGGCCGGCCGAAAGGAAGCCGAGCGCCGGGTGGATGGCGACCGAAAATCCCAGTTCCTGAAGCTTGTCGGACGGGAGCATGGGCGTCCGCCCGCCATGAACCATGTTGGCCAGGAGTGGCTTGTCGACGCGGCGGCCGATTTCGGCCAGTTCCTCGACACTTTCCGGGGACTCGATAAAGATGATGTCGGCGCCCGCCTCACCATAGGCGATGCCGCGGCGGATCGCGTCGTCGAGGCCGTTGCCGGTGCGCGCGTCGGTACGCGCCACGATCAGGAAGTCGGCGCTGGAGCGGGCGTCACTGGCGACCTGAACCTTGCGCACCATGTCCGCCATCGGGATGACGCGCCGGAACGGCGTATGACCGCATTTCTTCGGAAATTCCTGGTCTTCGATCTGGATCGCCGTCACGCCCGCCTTCTCGTAGCCCCGCACCGTGTGGCGGACATTGAGCAGGCCGCCATAGCCCGTATCGGCATCCGCAATGACGGGCGTCTTGGTCATTTCCGCGATACGGCCAATCCGTTCGATCATCTCAGTGTAGCTGGCGAGCCCAGCGTCCGGCAGGCCAAGCGCGGAGGCGACAGTGCCGTAGCCGGTCACGTACAGGGCCTTGAAGCCCATGCGGTCGGCGATGAGTGCCGAAATGAGGTCATAGACCCCTGGCGCAGTGATGAAGGTGCCCTTGTCTATTTCCTGCCGCAGCGCGGGATTGGCCATTTGCCCGTGTTCCTGTTTGGATGAAATTTGTCCGGACAGCATTTCTATGCCAGCATGCTCTCCGGATTCAAGCGGTCCGCCCGGATCCGCAAGAAATCTTCACCATCTACTCCGATCGGCGGAAGAACGACAACATGACCGACGTGCAAGGCTGGCGACGCAAATTCGGCGTCTTGGGACCTTCGACCAACACCATCGTGCAACCGGATTTCGACGCCATGCGTCCATTCGGCGTGACCAACCATTACAGCCGCATCTTCACGCCGAACGCGAACGCGGTGAGCAACGAGAGCTTCCGCGCCGGCGCCGAGGTGATTGCGGGAAACGTGCTCGACGCCGTCCGCAGCGTCATGACCTGCTCGCCCGACTACCTGGTGATGGGCATGTCAGCGGTGACGTTCTTCGACGGAGAAAAAGGCGCCAACCGCTTCACCCGCGAGGTCGAGGAGGTATCCGGCGTCAAAATTAGCATCGGCAGCGACGCCTGCACCGCGGCGATGAATACCTACGGCGGCGTCAAGCGCATCGCCATCCTGTCCCCCTACTGGCCGGCCATGAATACCGAGGTGGCCCGCTATTTCGGCGACAAGGGCTTCACCGTCGTGCGCGATAAATGCCTGCAATGCCGCTCCTGGATCGGGATCGCCGAGCAGACGACAGACACCTTGCGGCTCGCCCTGCGTGAGCTCGACGGCGACGACGTCGATGCCATCGTTCAGGTCGGCACCAACCTTTCCATGGTAAAGCTCGCCGCAGCCGCTGAAATGTGGCTCGGCAAGCCGATTATCGCCATCAACACCGCCACCTACTGGCATGCGTTGCGGACCAACGGCATACAGGACCGAATGGACGGCTTCGGCCGCCTGCTGGCCGAGTTTTGATGCGATGCCTGGGCGCGGCAAAGTCACGATCGAGCGCATCGTCGACATTGACCCGTTCCCGCTGCCGCTCGGGCTTCTGTTTCCCGGCGCCTCGCTGGAGGCCCTCGGCGAGCACCGAACCACACTCGACGGCGCGCATGTGGACTGGGCAAATGGCACGATTCTGCTTGCTGTGCAGAGCCATCTCGTGCGCGCCGGTGGCAAGACGATCTTGATCGACACCTGTGTCGGCGAGCACAAGCAGCGGCCGGTACGGCCGGAATGGCACGACCGCGCCTCGACACGCTACCTCGCCAATCTGAAGGCCTGCGGCTGTACGCCGGACGACATCGACATCGTCATGTGCACACATCTGCACGCCGACCACGTCGGGTGGAATACGCGGCTCGACAACGGCCAATGGGTGCCCACCTTCAAGAACGCGCGCTACATGATGAGCGCGCGCGAGGTCGACGAGCGCGCCGGCGAAGCCGCCGCAAAACCGCAGGCCAATCACGGGAGTTACCAGGATAGTGTGCTGCCGCTTCTGGAGCGCGGCGCCGCCCACTTTGTCGAGACCGGCGAAGAGATCGCCGACGGCGGCAAGATCCTGGCCCTGCCCGGCCACGCGCCCGGTCAGATCGGGCTTGAACTGCAGAGCCGGGGCAACGCCACCAGCGTGTTCTGCGGCGACGCGATCCATAGTCCGGCGCAGGTCTTCCGCCCCGAATGGTCGAGCGCTTTCTGCGACGACAAGGCGCAGGCCGTGGCGACGCGCCGCGCGCTCCTCGAGCGCGCCGCCGGCGAAGACCTGCGTCTGATCCCCGCGCATTTGCGCGGCAGCGTCATGCGCGTGCGCGCAGGCGGCAACGGCTTCTCACCCGTCATCGAGCCTTAAGGCTCAAGCGACCGCCTCGACGTCGCGCAACGACTGGATCATCGACGTCCGCATGACATAGGCGCGGTGTTTTTCCGGATCGTCGGCGATGCGGCGCAGATCGTCGTAGTAGGCTTTGCGCGCCTCCGGTTCTCGCGTGTTGAGGATGGCGCGGTTGCGCAAGGTCGTCTGTTGCACCACATCGAGCGCGACCTGCCGCCGCTGCCTGCTGTAGCGCTCGAGCGTCTCGAGCGGCGCGCCGCGGATAACCGCGGTGAGCTTCTCGGCGAGATTGAAGGCATCGTGAATCCCGCCATTCAATCCCATGCCGCCGAGCGGATTGTTCACATGGGCGGCGTCGCCGGCAATCAGGATACGACCCTTCACATAGGTCGAGGCGACGCGCTCGTGCACGCGGTAGGCGGTGCGGTGTGTCACTTCATAAGGTACGCTGCGGCGCCAGGCGCCCTGCAACAGCCGCTCCCCGCGCTCGGGTGAGGTCACGTCCTTATCCTCGAGCGCTGCATCGACGGGAAACAACGCACGCCACACTCGCTTGGTGCGGATCAGCACGTACCATTCCTTCGGATCGGACAGATAACAGATGTTGGCGAGGTCAGGCATTGCCTCGCGGAAATCGAAGGTCGTCGAGAGTGTCAGAAACAATTCCGGAATGGTGATACCGTCGAAGGCCGCGCCCACCGCCTGGCGCACGATGCTACCTATCCCGTCGGCGCCGACGAGGAAGGCGCCCTTGAGCGTCTCCTGCTTGCCGTCTGCCGTGGCGACGTCGATCTCAACGCCGGCGGCGCTCTGCCGCGCCGCCACTGCCTTCGCGCCGAAGCGGATGGTCGCCAACGGTTCCTTCTGCAAGCGCGCGTGAAGCAGTTCGCCCAACCTCCATTGTTCACATTGCAGGCGGTACGGGTGCCTGGTGTCCGGCAATAGCCGCGACAATTCAAACGTCGCCACAACGCCCTCATTGCGGTCGCGGAATTGCCAGGTCGGGCAGATGAGGCCCTGATCGATCATGGACTGCACAACGCCGAACCGTTCGAGCATGTCGAGCGTCGGCGGATGGAAGGTCGACGCGCGCAGATCGTGCGGAAGTTCGGAGCATGTCTCGACGAGCGTAACCGGCACGCCCTCCTCGACCAGAAGACTCGCGGCCACGAGACCGACCGGACCCGCGCCGACGATGATCACGGGCGGCCTAGCATCATTCGACATGAAACGTCCTTGAGTTCCTTGACAGGCCACGGGGCTCAGTCATGATGACGATGTTGTCCGGACAAAGATGACTGGCTTTGTCGCGCGGGACAAGAGCTTCCATTCGACGCTCCAGTCCGGAATGCGAATGATACTGCGCGAAAATGCATGCCGGTCTTCGCGTCGCCGCCTCTGCGGCACAGCGGCATTCGCGGCGTCTGAAACGGCCACGCGCAATGCACACGAACGCGCGGCAGCAACCGGGCGGTGCGTGGCATGAGCGATTCAACCGATATCGCCGTCGCGCGGATGAGGCTGCGGGCTCCAGTGATCGCCGTCGTCGTGACGCTGGTCATGATCGCGCTCGGCATTGCCCTCGGCGGCAAGGTCATCGCGCACCAGGTTGTGTCGGGGCTTCTGCTCGGCTCAATCTACATGACGGTCGCGGTCGCGTTCACGTTGACAATCGGCGTCCTCAATTTCCTCAACTTCACTATCCCGACCCTCTTTATGCTCACCGGCATGGCGGCGTGGGGGCTTTTGTCGGGCGGCTATCTGACCCTTGCCGGCCGCGGCGCCTGGCTCGTCGCCCTCGCCGTCGGCGTCGTCGCTGCGGTGGCCGCCTCGCTGCTGGTCGAACGCTTCACCTTCCGTTACCTCAAGATGAAGCACGGCGACGCGACCGAACACGCGATCCCGCTCGTCTCCTCGCTCGGCTTCCTCATCATCTTCGAGAACCTCGTTCTCATCGCGATGGGTTCGGACTCGCAGCGCTTCGCGGTGCCGTTCCGCGCCGATTTGCATGTCGCCGGCATCGTCGTCGGCGTGCCGCAGCTCGTGAGCTGCGCGATGGCGGTGGCCGTGGTCGCGGCGCTCAGCTTCGTTTTGAAGCGCACAAAGATCGGACGCGCGCTGCGCACGATCGCCGAAAATCCGGATACGGCATCACTGCTCGGCGTCGATGTCGGTCGCGTCGTGCCGGTCGTTTTCATCCTGACCGGACTCCTCTCCGGCGTCGCGGGCGCACTGTTCACGGTGAACTACGGCGACGTCTCGCCGTTCATGGGCGACAATGTCGGCACCAAGGCCATCGCCGCCATGGTGCTCGGCGGCGTCGGTTCGATCTGGGGCGCAATCGCCGGCGGGCTCGTCGTCGGGCTCGCTGAAACACTGTCGATCCAGTTTTTCGGCGGCGACTCGGTCGCCATGACCGTGTGGGGGCTCGTCCTCGTCATCATCGTCCTGCGGCCGAAGGGACTGTTCGGCGTGGCGGCCATCGGCAAGGGGAAAATGTGATGACGGCCGCGCACGCACTGCCGCTTCGGGACGGAGACGAAGCGCCATGAGTGGCTATCTCGCCGGCGTTCTCGCCATCTTCTGCATCAATCTGATATTCGCCTATGGCATCTTCGTCACCGCCGCGGCGGGCCAGATCAATCTCGGCGGCGCCGGCTTCCAGGCCATCGGCGCCTATGCGGCTGGCTGGTTGGCCGGCCAGGCGGGGTTGCCGATCGCCGCGTCGATCATGACGGCCGCGCTAATTACCGCGCTGGTCGGCCTCCTCATCTCGTTTCCGGCGCTGCGGACACGCGGTGTCTATATGGTACTGGCAACCTTCGCCTTTGGCGAGGTCGTCGCCGGCTTCCTGCTGCACACGGACGTATTCGGCGGCGCGATGGGAATGGTCGTGCCGCTGCATGTTGACCTGTGGGTTCTAGTCCTGGCGGCCACATTTGTCACATTGCTCATGTTCTTCCTGATGGCGACCCGCCTCGGTCTTGCGATGCGCGCGATCAATGACGACGAAGACGCTTCGGTCGTCATGGGCGTCAACGTCCGCGCCGTGCAGGTCGCCGCCTTCACCATCGGCGGCGCGCTCACCGGTCTCTCCGGCGCGCTTTATGCGCTCAACTTCGGTTTCGTCGAGGCGCAATACTTCAACGCGCTGTTGTCGATTTATGTCCTCCTCTATGTCCTGATCGGGGGCACGCAGACGGCGTGGGGGCCGCTCGCCGGCACCGTGTTCTTCACCATGCTGCCCGAGCTGTTCCGCGTTGGCGGATCGGCGCGTTACCTGATTTTCGGCATCGTCATCGTCCTCATGATGGCGCTGCGTCCGGAAGGCATCGTCACGCGCGCTCTGATCAGCCGTCTGTCGCCTCGCCGCCTGTTTGCTACTGGAGGCGCCCGTGGCAATTGAGCCGGCGCTCACCCTCGAGGGCGTGACCAAGCGCTTCGGCGGCCTCGCCGTGACGCAAGACATCCGCTTCGAGGTGCCGGTCGGCGCTCGGACGGCGCTGATCGGCCCGAACGGCGCCGGCAAGACCACCCTCTTCAACCTCATTTCCGGCGTCTACAAGATCGACGGCGGCCGCATCTTGCTCGATGGCCGGCCGATCCAGGCTCTGCCGCCGCGCAAGCGCGTCCGCGCGGGCTTGTCGCGCTCCTTCCAGAACATCCGGCTTATGCCGCACCTGTCCGTGGTCGAGAACATCATGCTCGGTCAGCACACGCTGGCTTCCGACATCGGCTCGCTGCTCAGCCCGCTCGCCTGGCAGCGCCGCAGCAAATGGCGCACCCAGGCCGAGGACAGCATGCGCCGCGCCGGCATCGACGTGGATCCGGATGCACCGGTGAGCGGATTGCCCTACGGACTGCGCAAGAAGATCGAGGTCGTGCGCGCCCTGATGAGCCGGCCGCGCCTACTGATGCTCGACGAGCCGGCGGCGGGCCTCAATCCGCGCGAGACCGCGGAGCTCTCCGCCTTCCTCAAATCCGTCGCGTGGGAGGGACTCACTTTGCTCGTCGTCGAGCACGACATGTCCTTCGTGCACGACCTGTGCGACCGCACCGTAGTGCTGAACTTCGGCCGCCTGATCTATGACGGCCCGACGCATGGCGTGCAGGACGACTCGCAAGTGCGCGAGGCCTATCTCGGCAGCCGGCGCGTCGCTGCGCAGGGAGCCGGCCATGTTGCTTGAGGTCGCCAATCTCGACGTACGCTACGGCCGCAACCATGCGGTCAAAGGACTGAACTTGTCGGTCGCCGCCGACGAACTCGTCACCGTGCTCGGCTCGAACGGCGCCGGCAAGACGTCCCTCCTCCGTGCGATCCAGGGTCTGACACCGTGCGCCAGCGGCACGATCCGGTTCGCCGGCGAGGACATTACGCGACTGTCTCCGCCCGAGCGGTTGCGCCGCAATCTGGTGCTCGTTCCGGAGGGCCGGCAGATCGTCATCGGTCTCACGGTGCACGAAAATCTGCAGATGGGCGCCTATTGCCGCGCCGATGCCGCCGTGCAGCAGGACGTCGATGCGATCTACGACCGGTTTCCGAACCTCGCGGCGCGCCGCAAGATGCCGGCCTCGGTGCTATCCGGCGGCGAGCAGCAAATGCTGGCGATCGGACGCGCGCTTCTGGCGAGGCCGAAGCTGATGATGCTCGACGAGCCGTCGCTTGGCCTGTCGCCGCTGCTGGTCGAGCGGCTGTTCGAATTGATCGCCGGCCTGCGTAACGAAGGTCTCGCCATCCTGCTCGTGGAGCAGAACACACACATGGCGCTCGAGGTCGCCTCGCGCGGGCTGGTCATGGAACTTGGCGGCGTCGTGCTCGAAGGCGCGGCGGACTTGCTCCGCGACGACGAACGATTGGCGGCTGCTTATCTTGGCGGTCACTGAACGGATTTACAGAGGGGAGAATGAAAATGAGAAAGACAGCAGTGCTGGCGGCGGCCGCGGCCTTCGCCATCCTCGCGGCGCCGGCCGGCGCGGCCGAAGTCGTTATCGGATTGAGCATGATCAAGTCAGGCGTACTCAAGTCGGTCGGCGAAGCGACCGAGACCTCGGTCGACATCGCCGTCAGCGAGATCAACGCCAAGGGCGGTATCGGCGGCAAGCAAATCAAACTGATCAAGTTCGACACCGGAACCGATCCCAAGCAGGCGGCGACGTCCGTGCAAAAATTCGCGCAGGACGACAAGGCGCTCGCCATCATCGGCCCGTTCTCGTCGGGCGAAGCCGCGGTCACCTTCCCGATCGGCGAGCGGCTCGGCATCGTGCAGATGCCGAACGCCGCGTCGACGCCGGGGCTGACAAAGGGCTTCACCTATGCCTGGCGGTTGACCGCCGACGAAGGCAAGCAGTTCACGCGCGTCATCAAGTCGCTGGAGAAGAAGGGCATCAAGCACTCCAAGGCGGAGATCATGTACGCCTCTGACGAGCGCGTCTCGAATATCTCAGGCACGCAGTTCTATCCGGCGGTGTTCAAGGCCAACAACGTGGCGTTCGGCGAACCGATCGGCTTCCAGCTCAAAGCCTTCGACGTCGCGCCGCAGGTGACGCAGGCGCTCGAGCGCAAGCCGGACGTGATCGCGCTTGCCGCGACGCCGGACGCCGCCGGCAAGGTCATAAAGGAGCTGCGCCGCCAGGGCTTCCAGGGCCGCGTCATCGGCTCGCAGATCTTCGCTGACCCGAACTCCGTCGACCTGTTCGGCCGAGACGCCGACGGCATGATCATCGCCGCCGGCTTTTGGTGGGACCGTAACGACGCCACCCGCGCCTTCACCAAGAAATTTCACGACGAGAACATGAAGCGCGGGCTGACTTCCAAGAAGATCCCGCACCACACCGACGCGCAGGCTTACGACATCGTCTACCTCCTCAAGGCGGCGATGGAGAAGGCCCATGTCACCGGCGATCCGTCGAAGCTCGCAGCCGAGCGCACCGCGATCCGCGATGTTCTCCAGGACATCCGCTTCACCGGCGTGACCGGCGAGAACACCTGCTTCAACTCCAATCACGACGCGAGCCTTCCGGGCTTCGTCGTCGAGATCAAGGATCTGAAGTGGAACCTGTTCGACTCCTGGCCGGCCGATCCGTGTCAGTGAGATCGGCATGAGCAAGCGCCGGCTCTGCATTCTCGGGGGCTGCGGCGGCATCGGCCGCAGTCTGGTCACCGGGGCGCTCGTCCGCGGCTACGACGTCGCGGTGATGGACCTGAAGGCGGCGCTGGAGAAGCATCCGGCGCCGCCATCCACCGTCGCAATCGAGGTCGATGCGGGCGACGACGCCTCGGTCGCTCGTGCCTTCTCGGCGGTCGCGTCGCGCTTCGGCGCGCTCGACGGCTTTGTCAACGCCGCCGGCTTTCTGATCGAGAAGCACTCGCTGGCCGACACATCGACCCAGGAATTCGACGTCACGATCACCGGCAACGTGCGCTCGACCTTCCTCGCCTGCAAGGCAGCTATCGCCCTGTTGGAAAAGGGTGAAGCGCCGAGTCTCGTGAACATAACCTCGGGGCTCGGGGCCTATATACGCCCGCACTACGGCGCCTACGCGGCGTCGAAGGCGGCGATGATCGCGCTGACAAAGACGCTAGCGCTGGAGCATGCGCCGCGCGTGCGCGTCAACGCGGTCGGCCCCGGCCCTGTCGACACCGCCTTCCTCCGCGGCGGCACCGGCCGCTCCGACGAGAATGCCGCGCCGACAATCGATATCGATGCCTTCGGCGCGGTCATACCGCTCAAGCGCATCGCCGTCCCGGACGACATCGTCGGGCCGGTGATGTTTCTGCTCGGCGACGACAGCCGTTTCATGACCGGCCAGACCTTGTGGGTGAACGGCGGCGCCTATATGCCGTGACCGTCCACGCCTCGCTTAGGACGCTCGGTGATGCAGGCGATGGTCGAGCCAGAGCAGGAAGGCGCTCGCCGACACGGCGACAATGGCAAGCAGCACGATCGACGCCATGATGGTGGCGACATCGTGGACGCCGATCGCCGACATGAGCACGTAACCGACGCCGCGCTGCGAGGCGAACATCTCGCCGATCAGCACGCCGAGCAGCGTGACCGAGAATCCGATGCGCAGGCCCGAGACGATCTCCGGCAGCGCGCCCGGGACGACGATCGTTGTCAGCGTCTGCCACCGGGACAGGCGCAGAACGCGCCCGGTCTTGAGGTGGACGTTCGGCAGATTGCGCACCGCGTTCATGGCGAAGATCGCGACAGGAATGATGCCGTGGATCGTGCCGAAGGCGACCTTGGCCGGCAGCCCGAGCCCGAAGACCAGCAGAATGACCGGATAGAGCGTAACCTTCGGCAGACTGTAAACCGAGATCATGATCGGTTCGGCCACCTCGGCGCTCGTGCGATTGAGGCCTAAAGAAAGGCCAAGCGCCAGGCCGCCGCCCACCGCCAGCAGCAACGCGTAGGCGAAGGCCTTGGCGGTCTCGGCGACGTGCGGCCAGTAGACCGGGCTCAACGCCATGCTCCAGGCCTTGGCCACGCTCTCCACCGGGGACGTCAGCGCAAACGGCGCCGCGAGATGCATCGCCTCCCAGAAAACGAATCCCACCACGATCAGCAGAACGAAATCGAGCGCGCGTTTCATCTCAGCGTCCCCACCGGCGCAGCAGGCGCCGCTCGATCGTATGGAACACGGCGTTGACCGCGGTCACCAGCACGATCACGAACAGCATCAGTCCATACATCGTGCCATTGTCGAAATTGTTGAAGGCGTACGAGATCGAGTAGCCGAGCCCGGACGTCGCCATGATGAACTCGGCGGCGATGACGCCAATGAAGGCATAGGCGATGGCGAGCTTGAAGCCAGTGAAGAGAAAAGGGATCGCGCTCGGCAACTTGACGCGGAGCGCCGCCTCCACCGGACCCATGCGGTAAGCCGAGGCGGTGCGCACGAGCGCGCGCGGGATACGGTCGAACGCCGTCAGCGTGGAGATGATCATGGCGACGATGCCGAACAGGACACCGATCGCTACGATGGCGCCGCGGCCGAGCCCGAACAGGACGATGAACAGCGGATAGAAGGCGAAGAACGGCAGCGCGTAGTAGCTTGCCAGAAACGGATCGATGGCGCGGCGCAGACGTGGAAACGAATGGATGAACGCGCCAATGGCGAAGCCGCCGACGACCGACAGCAGCACGGCCAGCATCACGTTGGTCAGCGACTCCAGAATGTCGGCGTCGGCCTTGCGCGAGCTCAGGATGCCGAAAAGGTGGATCGCCATCTCGGATGGCGCAATCAGCACCAGCTTGCTAATCACGCCCGTCCGGCACAACACCTCGAGGGCGACGACAAAGCCGCCGACCACGAGCAGCCGCAGCATGCCGATGCGGCTCATCGGCCGCCGCCAAGTTGGACTGATTTGAGCGACTCGTCACGCAGCACGGACCACAGCCTTGTGGTTATGTCACCGAAGGAATGCTCCGCTGCGATGCGCGAATCGCGCTCGCGCGGCCACCCGGTCTCCACTTCCTCAATGATCCGGCCGGGACGCGCCGACATGATGCCAATTCGGTCGGACAGCATCGCGGCCTCATCGAGTGCGTGCGTGATCAGGAGCACGGTCGCGCCGGTCTCCCGCCAGACCTTGAGCAGTTCATCCCCCATGATCAGCCGCGTCTGTGCGTCGAGCGCACCGAATGGCTCGTCGAGCAGAATCATGCGCGGCTGCATTACCAGGGTCCGCGCGATGCAGACCCGCTGGCGCATGCCGCCGGAGAGTTGCGCCGGGTAGGATGTCGCGAAGTCGACAAGACCCATCAGCCGCAACGCGTAATCGAGGCGCCGCGCGATTTCGGCCGGATCGACGCCAGCGCGCCTCAGACCGAATGTGATGTTGTCGGATACGGTGAGCCAGGCGAAGCAGGCATCCTCCTGGAACACGACCCCGATGCCGTCCGGCACGCCGTCGAGCACCCTGCCCTCGAACTCGATGGTGCCAGTCGTCGGCCGCGACAGGCCGGCGAGCACGTCGAGCAAGGTCGACTTGCCGCAGCCCGAAGGCCCGATCACGGAATAGAACTCGCCGCGCCGCAGCGACAGGTCAGTGGGCGCGAGCGCGCGGATCCCGGTGACTGGGTCGCCGTAGACGCGGGTCACCCCACGCACGGAGACGTGCACCGGCTGGACGCCGTCGCCGCGTGCGGCGACGGCCTGTTCGTGCACGGCCATGGTCACTTCAGGTAGCTCGTGTCGACGATCTTGCTCCAGTCGACCTTGCCGTCGACCTCTCCGACGATCTGAAGTCCCTTCACCATGTTATCCATGGCGTCGAACTCGAACTCGCCGTCACTCCAGTATTTGATGGCGATCAGGTTCTTGATCGAAGCGAGGATGATCTTTTCGTCAGCGTTGTAGCGCTTGGCGACGATCTTTGCGGTCTCTTCCGGATTGGCATATACGAACTCGACCGCCTTCTTGCGCGCCTGCACCAGCTTGCGCAGCTTGTCGCCATTGGCCTTGGCGTATTCGGCGGTTGTGACACCCACCGACTGCATCATGTTCGGCAGTTCGTCCTTAATGAAGAAGACGGGCTTCATCTTGCCCTGCACCTTCGGCCAGATCGGGTCCATCACGGGCGCCGCGACCACCGCCTTCTGCTCGACCATGGTGAGGCCGGCGCCGATGCCGCCCGCCGCCACGGTCTGCATCTTGATATGATGCTTGTCGGCGATCATCGTCAGCAGCATGTCAGTGACAGACTTCGGCGAGGTGAAGGCGACCTTCTTGCCATCGAGGTCCTTGATGGATTTGATCTCACTGTCGGCGGTCGTCACCCACAGCTGCTCCCCCGCGGTGCGCACACCGGCGTGGATAATCTTCAGGTCGATGCCCTGCTTCATCGCCGCGATTGCGGCCGAAAGGGCCACCTCACCGTAAGGCAGGCTCGAGGCCATGACGTTGCGCATGGTCGTCCCGCCGCCGGCCGAGGTGATCACGCCGTCAATGTCGAGACCGGCTTCCTTGTAGAAGCCTTTGTCGATCGCAACCGCATACGGCGCGCCGTATAACAGCACGCCCCAATGCGTGACGGTGACCTGCTCAGCACCCGCGGCCGGAGCCCACAGAGCGATGACAAGCAGAAGAATTCTGTACACAATAGACATCCGAGTCCTCCCTTTTTCGCGGCCGCGATACGATTTTCTTTTGTATTTCAGGCAAGCCGCGCAATCATAATGAATACAGTTTCTCCCGGTGTCCATCGGGAAATGCTCGCCCGCGCAGGACAAAACTACGTCTCTGCGTAGCGGGACGCCGCTCGGTTGAGCGCACAAGAACCGCGCGATACAACAAAAGAGAGAACACACATGAGCAAACAAGCGCAAAAGTTGCGTTCACTTCTTGATACCAATTCGATCATCCGCATGCCCTGCGCCTGGGACTCTCTTTCCGCGCGGTTGATTTCGCAGGCGGGCTTCCCGCTGACCTTGATGAGCGGCTTTGCAGTGTCCGGCGCCAAGCTCGCCATGCCGGATACAGGCTTGATCTCGTTCGCCGAGATGGTCGACCAGTTGCGCCTGATGTGCCAGGCCGCGCCCGACCTGCTGGTCATCGGCGACGGCGACACGGGCTACGGCAACGCACTGAACGCGCAGCGCACGGTGAGCGAATATGCGCGCGCCGGCGCCGCTGCCATAATGATCGAAGATCAGGTTTCGCCCAAGCGCTGCGGCCATACCAAAGGCAAGCAGGTCGTCTCGACAGGCGAGGCGCGCATGCGCATTCGCGCTGCGGTCGACGCCGCGCACGAAGGCGACACCGACATCCTGATCATGGCCCGCACAGACGCGCGAGCGGTTCATGGCTTTGACGACGCCATGGAGCGATGCCGCATCTTCGCCGAGGAAGGCGCCGATATTCTGTTCCTAGAAGCGCCGGAGTCGATCGAGGAAATGCGCTCTTTCTGCGCCGCTTTCGACAAGCCGGCGATGGCCAACATGGTCGGCGGCGGCAAGACGCCGATCCTGCCCGCAGAGGAACTCGAGAAGATCGGGTACCGGATCGCCGCTTATCCGCTCGTCGCCTTCAGCGCCGCGATCGCAGCGACGCGGGCCGCCTTGGAGGCGCTCAAGACCAGCAGCGCGGAGAAGGTGCCGCAAGTTACATTCGATGAGTTGAAGACCCTGGTCGGTTTCGATGACTATTATGCGCGCGAACAGGCCTACCGCGCCGAATAGGCCTCAGATCCCGACGACGGAAGCCCCGCCGTTGGGGCTGACCGTCTGCCCGGTCATCATCGCCGCCTCGGGGCCGACGAGCCACGCGACCGCGTAGGCGATCTCGCGCGGCTCGGCGAGCCGGCCGAGCGGCACGGTTCGGGCACGCTTCGCCAGTTCGTCGGTGCCGATGCTGTCTCTGGTCAGTGGCGTCGCGACGAGGCCAGGTGCGACGGCGTTCACGGTGATATCGCATGGCGCGAGCTCGCGCGCCCACGCCTTTGTGAGACCGAGCAAGGCGCTCTTCGCCGCCACGTAGTGGCTCATGCCATCGAAGCCTGTCATTGCAAAGTTCGACGAGATGTTGACGATACGGCCAGAACGACGAGCCTTCATGCCGGGCACGACCGCCTGCGCGAAGAAGAACGCGCCCTTCACGTGTGTGCCGAACATGGCATCGAAGTCGGCCTCATCGATCGCTTCGATGGGGCGTGAATAGCCGCTGATGCCGGCATTGTTGACCAGAATATCGATACGGCCCGTGCGCGCCAGCAAGTCCGCGACCGCGGCCTTCACATCGGCGACGTTACGATTATCGGCACGCAGCGGGATGAAGCCGCCGTCCGCTGCGGCCAACGCGGCCTCGTTCACGTCGGTGAGGGCCACCTGGGCGCCCCGCGCTGCCAGTTCGGCGGCGATCGCAGCGCCCAACCCGGAAGCACCGCCGGTGACCAGCGCAACTTGCCCTTGGAGTGGCTGTGACGCACTGCTCATTCCAGCGGCTCCATCCTCCGTCAGCCGATGTGGTCCTTGTGGTGCTGCATATACCAGTCCGCAATCTCCTCGCGGGTGGCAAACCACACGTCGTCGAACTGTTTGGCGTAGGCGATGAAGTCGCGCAGCGCGCGGATTCGGAACGGCTGTCCAATGACGTGCGGATGCAGACCGATGTTCATCATACGGCCGCTCTTCTCGCCTTCACGATAGAGCCAATCGAACTGCTCCTTGAACACCTTGAAAGCATCGTCGACGGTCAGACCCTGGCGCATGAATACCGTAAAATCGTTCACTTCCGAGGTGTAAGGTATCGACACCATCGGCTTGCCGGACTTCGTTTCGACCATATAAGGCTGATCGTCATTCAATAAATCGGTGACGAAGACCAGCCCCTCTTCGGCAATAATGTCGATCGTGTTCAGCGTCGAGCGCAGCGAGCAGGACAGCCAGCCCTTCGCCGCCTTGCCGCAGACATCCTTGTAGACCTTGAGCGACTTGCGGATGACCTCGCGCTCGCCGGCCTCGTCGAACATGTAGTCGGTGAGCAATTCCGTCTGCACGTAGTTGTGGGCAACGATCTCCCAGCCGCGCTCGAGCGCGGCATCGATCACCTCGCGGCGCTCGAGCGCCATCTTGGCGTTCATGGTGGAGGTTGAGCGGATCTTGAACTCATCGAAAATGTCGAACATACGCCAGACGCCGACGCGCTGGCCGTACTCCCGCCACGTAAAGTTCGGGTTGTCGTAGACATTGCCGGGCAGGTCGCCGCCGACGATGCCGGGACCGCCCGGATAATACGGCTTGTTGGTTTCCTTGACCGGATCCCAGTATTCGAAGTTTGTCGTGATCATCAGCGCCAGGCGCTTGCCATTCGGCCAACGAAGCGGCTTGCGGAGAGGCATGGGCACGAACGGATAGCGCATCAGAGATTCTCCCGTGTCGGGCTTTGGGCCCGGCTGTTGCTGGAAAACATTAACAAAGTCAGTAATTTCTGTATACGATTTTGCCCTGTCAGCATTGCTGACGACCGGTTAACGGTTAAATTTGCTGAGTTGGGGCTGACGACTGTATACAGGCGGCCATCGCATTTTTGCTGCCCTCGTCATGAGCACATCGCGTTCACAGGCACGACTGTCCCCCGTCCACCTGCAAGGTCGTGCCGGTGATGTAGGACGCATCGGCGCTGCCAAGGAAAAACACGGCGGCGGCAACCTCGTCGGGTTGCCCGAGACGCGCCATGGGAATGTGCGGCAGTCCGGCGGCAAGCCCTTGTTCGCGCGTCATTGCCGTGCCGTCGCCGGACAGAGGGCGCCACATCGGCGTATCGACCGCACCAGGCAGCACGGCGTTGCAGCGCACCCCTGTCCGATCGCGCGCGCATTGCAAGGCGACGCTGCGCGTCAGGCTGACGAGCGCTGCTTTGCTCGCGGCATAAGCCGGCGCGCCCGGCATGGCCACCTCGGCGGCGCGCGAAGCCACGTTGACGATCGCGCCCTGCCCGGCCGCGAGCCGCGGCAGCATCAAGCGTATGCCTTTCCATGCGCCCTCGAAATTGACTTCCAGGATGCGCCGGACATGGTCGGCATTCGCATGGGCGACATCGACGTCCCGGCCCGACTGGGTCACTGCGGCGCAATTGACCAGGAGATCGAGACGTCCACCGCGCGCGTCGACGCGCACCGCTGCCGCTTGCCAGTGCTCTTCGACCGTCACGTCGAGCCGAATGAACTCAGCCCCGCCGCCCAGCGCCTGTGCCTTGCCGGCGCCGCCGGCGTCGCGATCCGCCATCAGGACATGACCGCCCTCTGCGATCACCCGCCGGGCGCAGGCGAGCCCGATCCCGGACGCGGCGCCGGTGATGAGTGCCAACCGACCCTCGAAGCGCCTAGCGTCCACTTGCAATTTCCTTCGCGGTGCGGATGTTAGCGTCCCACCAAGCCCTGGACCTGACGGCATGAACAAACGAACTGTCATCGATACGGGAGACGCCCGCCCGGTCGACCGCGCTTATGAGGGCATCCGCCGGCGCATCCTGGAGGGCGCGCTGCGTCCCGGCGACCATTTGGGCGAAGAACAACTCGCCGAATTCACGGGCACCAGCCGAACGCCAGTTCGCGAAGCGCTGCGGCGCCTCGCCGGCGAGGGCCTTGTCATCATCGGCAGCAACGGGCGCAGCTATGTCACCGAATTCGATCCGGTCGAGGTCGAGGCAGTCTTCGAAATTCGCGCGCGGCTGGAAAGCTACGCCGCCGAACTCGCCTGCGAGCGCATCACCGAGCAGGACCTCAATCGGCTCGCAAAGATCGCAGACGAGATCGACAAGCTCGGGCCGGAGGCTTCCGCCAAAAGCGTGCCGCAATTCCTCGAACTCAACGCGGCTTTCCATCAGATCATCCTCGAGGCCGCGGGCTCGCGCCAGCTTTCGATCGCCCTGTCTTCGGCGGCTGCCATCCCGCTCGCTCTGCTCAAGCACTACGTGTGGGCGGCTCAAGTCAACCTCACACGATCGAACGAGCAGCATCGCCAGATTCTTGCGGCGCTCAGGGCGCGCAACCCGTTCTGGGCCGGACCGCTGATGACGGCGCACATCAATTCGACGAGGCCGCCGCGGACAAAACAAAACACCATGATCCCCGAAACCCCGTCGCGTCCTGTCACGTGATTACGTAGGACCGCTCTACCGCGTCAACCATGTTGTTGCGGCGGAGAAACGCGACCGCCTGCGCCTTGTCATCGACGATCCGGCGCAGTTCCTCGATACGCTTGAGCCGCGCGGCGGCGTTGCTCTCCTCGACGTTCTTCTTGTTCTGGATCGTCTGGGCCTGGATGAAGTCGACGGTTACGGTGCGACGCTGGCGCTCGTAGAGATCGAGCAGATCCTCGCTGGCCCCTTCCTGCATGATCGCGATGAGCTTGTCGCAGAGATTGACCGCATCATGTAGACCGCCGTTCATTCCCATGCCACCCAGCGGATTATTGGCATGGGCGGCGTCGCCGGCCAGCAAGACATTGCCGGCGCGGTACTTCTTCGCCACGCGTTGGTGGATTCGATAGAACGAAATGTGCGCAATGTCATAAGCGCCCTGCTTCCTGGCGAGCGCCTGCATGCGCGCTTGGATCGCTTCCGGACGGCCGAGGTCCTCGACGGAGGCATCCTGCGGCGTCGGGAACAGGACGCGCCAGTGGGTCGGCACGCGCAGGATGGTGCACCAGTCCTCGCCGCCGGACATGTAGTTAACGAATGACAGATTGTCGAAATGATTCTCGAGCGGATAATCGGTCGAGACGACGAGAAAAAGTTCGGGATAGGTGAAACCTTCGAACTCGACGCCGACCGCCTTACGCACGATACTGCGCGTGCTGTCCGCGCCAATCAGATAGCGCCCGTTCAGCGTTTCGCAGCCGTCCGGCCCTTCGACGTCGAGTGATACTCCGCTGTCCGATTGCGTCAGCGACACCGCGCGCGTCGACATCCGCATCTCGACATGCGGATAGTCCTTCAGCATCTCCGCAGCCGTCTGCGTCAGCTTGTACTGCTCGCATTGTAGCCGGAACGGGTGCCCAACGACGTCCTTGAGGACGTCCAAGTCGAACTCAGCGTAGGCTCCGGATTGCCTGTCGCGATACTGGTAGCGATCGGCGACCAGCCCCTGCGGCAGCAGACGCTGGGTCAGGCCGTAGCGCGCCAGCATGTCGAGGCTCGGCGGGTGAAAGGTCGACGCGCGCATGTCCTGCGGCAGTGTCGCCTCCTGCTCCAGCAGGACAACCGGGATTCCCGCTTGAGCCAGCGCCAGCGCGGCGGTGCATCCAACCGGTCCGGCACCGACAATGAGCACGCTGTCAGACGATGACTTGAACATGATCTGCTCAGAATTCGTCGAACAGGCGGCCGCGTCCGCAGACGCGGTCGTTAACGCCGATACTCCGCAATGCGTGCCAGGCCGTCGCCACGTTGATCGGGATACAGGGCTTGCCCAGCATCTGCTCGAGAGTCGGGAATTGTTCGGCGGTCGAGAGATTGGTGCCGACCTGAATAATCGCGTCTACGTCATCGCCTTCGAGTTCGTCGAGCACGATGCTAGCGACGCGGCCTCGAGGCGTATGGGCGATTGAAGTGGCGGTAGCGCAGCGCAGCCCCTTGAGACGTACAACCTCAAATCCCGACTGCCCAAAAAAATTGCGCACTTGCTGATCGCCGATGGGCTGGTAGGGCGTCAGGACGGCCAGCCGCTTGGCACCGAAGCGGTTGAGCGCGTCGACCATCGCGTTGGCCCCCGTGGTCAGGCCGAGGCCGCCGATCCGCTTCATGAGGCTGTCGAGGAAATCCGCATTGCCCTTGATTCCTCCCCAGAAGGTTTCGGCGGACATGCCCATCATGATGTGCGTCATTTCCGCGGTCATGAGGTCGTCGGCGGCTCTGCCGACGTGCGGGCGAATGGCTTCAAGGAATTTTACGAAGCGATCGTCGTCGGACAGGTTCGGCAACTCGACGATGAACCGCGAGAAATGCCACGTGACGCCGGGGATGCGGATTTGCTGGCAGTCATACTCAACGGCGGTGTTGGTCGAGGGGATCACCACCCCGATCCGCCCGCGCGCGCCGATCCAAGTTTCCTGCGGCTCGGCAATCGTAGTCATCACGTTCATCAACCGCTCTCCTGGGCTGCCTCAACGCAGGAGGATTATAGCCATTCACGGGAACGGCGCCAGATATTTGTATACACTTTTCGAGCGAGGCTGCGCATATTCCACGACCCGCGTTGGCCGGAGTCCACACAGAAAGTGCGTGTTCATGAAGCGCCCGCGCGACGAAAGGCACTAGAGACCTCGCCCGAGACTGCCGCGCCATGCAACCTTCATGTATACATTTTCTAGAATGCAATTGGCCCGACCGAAGCGCCTCCGCGCCCCGGTCAGGCCCAAAAGCTATGCCCCGCCCTTCCTATTGCGGGCTGAGACCCGCGGCTTTGACAGCGTCGGCGAACGCCTTCCGGTCGTGCACGAAGGTTGCTGCGACCTCTTCCTTGCTCTCGCCGCCGGGGTTGATGCCGAGCTTGATGAGGCGATCCTGCATCTCCGGCGACTTGACGAAGGCCGTGATTTCGCCGCGCAGTTTGTCGACGACATCGTCGGGCGTCTTGGCTGGAACCATGAAGCCGTTCCACGACGCGAACGAGAAGCCGGGCACGCTTTCGGCCACGGTCGGGATATCCGGCGCTGCCGGCACGCGCTTGGCCGTGCCCACCGCGATCAGCTTGAACGTCGGATCGTCCTTCTGCGCCAGCAGCACCGAGGTGTTACCGAAATAAAAATCGACATTGCCGGATCTGAGATCGGTGATCGCCTGCGGCTCGCTGCGCGACGGCACCATCACAAGATCGACCCCCGTCTGCTTGAACAGCAGTTTCGGCGCAAGGTCACTGATGTTGTTCGTTCCGGCAGCGGCGAAGTTGAGCTTGCCGGGACGCGCCTTAGCGTAGGCAATGAATTCGCCGATCGTGTTGACGCCCAGACTGCGCCTGACCGCGATCATCTGCGTGCCGGTGCCGACATTGGTAACCGGCTTCAACTCCTTGTCCGGATCGATGTTCATTTTCTGCACGAGCGGCGTCAGCAAGATCATCGAGTTCGGGGTGAACATGATTGTGTAGCCGTCCGGCGCTGCATGCGCGACCAAGCCGCTGGCCACCGCGCCACCGGCGCCAGGCTTGTTTTCGACCACGAAAGGTTGGCCGAACTTCTCTGCGAGATGCTGCGCGGCCAGTCGCGCCATCATGTCGGTGTTGCCGCCCGCGCCGAGCGGAACGACAATCGTCACCTGTCGCTTCGGCCAGTCAGTCGCGGCCTGCGCCGACGCCGCACACAGTGTCGCGGCCGCGAGCGCTGCAAGAACCATTCTTCTGCTGATCATGACGACTTCCCCTCTTATTGCGGTGCTCTGCACTCGCGGTGTGCGCCCCACGTACGGCTATGCTCACACAACCTTGTCGCTGGCGATGTAGCTTATGGCTTCGTTCTCGCCGACGACGTCCGCATATTTCGCATTCATGTCGAACAGGTTCGCCAGATGCGGCGCCTGGTGCCGGTCGCCGCAGGCCTCGCGGACCACGATCGGGATGAAGCCATGGCAGCAGGCGTCGAGGCAGGTCGCGCGCACGCAGCCGCTGGTGGTCAGGCCGGTGATGAGCAGCGTGTCGATGCCCCAAACGGTCAGCGTCGGCGCCAGTGATGTGCCGAAGAACGCGCTCGGATACTGTTTGGAGACGACGAGTTCGTCGTCGCTCACATCCAGCCCCTCCGGCCAGGCACCCATCGGGCTGCCTTCGAGGAAATGCCGCAGCGGCTTCGCCTTCTGATAGAAACGACCGCCGTTCAGCGCGTTCTTGTGATAGACGACGTTGGTATAGATCACCGGCACGCCGTTGGCGCGCGCGGCGTCGCGCACGCGGATCGCCGAAGCCAGTGCGGCGTCGACTCCGGCGTAGAGGTCGCACGCCGGATCGAAGTAGGCCTGCACGAAGTCCACAAGGATCAGCGCCGGCCGCTTCCCGAAGCCGAGGCGGTTTTCATAGACGCCGCTGTAATTCGCCTGAAGATCGCCGCTCAATGACCGTCCCCTGCTCGCTCGCTGATCCGCCCCACAAAATTTGTACGGACAAATGCGATCGGTCAACGGTTATCTGAGGCGGCCGGTTGTGGCGGAACTGGCGGCAACCGCCCGCCGGCGGCCGCCGCACGCGCGACGGACCCGGTCAGGATGCTGTTCTTGCGTGGAGATTCAGCCGGGCGTCGTCTGGTAGATCCAGGGACGCACCGCACGGTCGCGGTTCTGGAACGCCGCGATATCGGCGTCGCGCAACAGCGTCATGGCGATCTCGTCGCGCCCTTCGAGCAAGGCCTGACGCCGCTCGCCGTCGATCTCGAAGGCGATGGTCCTGCCGGCCGGCGTTGTGATCGTGCAGGACTCCAAGTCGACCGTCATTGCCGGCGAAGGCGCGCTCGCTAGTTCCTCGGCGATCGGGTCCACCGCTTCGCGTGGCAGACGGATCAGCAACAACCCGTTCTGGAACGCGTTGTTGGTGAAGATGTCGCCGAAGCCGGGCGCAATGATGCAGCGAAAGCCATAGGCCATCAGCGCCCAGACCGCCGCCTCGCGCGACGAGCCGCAGCCAAAATTCTCGGCCGTGACCAACACCTTGGCATCGCGGAAGCGCGGCTGGTTCAGTACGAAATCGGGATTCTCCGAGCCGTCGAGCCGGAAGCGGTAACCCTCGAGAGCGAAGGCCCCGAGTTCGTGGCGCTGATAGCCGATCAACCGCTTCACGGGGATGATGACGTCGGTATCGATATTGGCGCGCATCAGTGGCGCCGCCGTTCCGGTCACTGAAGTGAATTTCTGCATCGCGGTCACCCGATCTTGCGCGCGTCGGCGATGCAACCGGAGAGCGCCGCCGCGGCCGCCATCGCCGGACTGGCGAGATGCGTGCGCGCGTTGGGGCCCTGGCGCCCGACGAAGTTACGGTTGGTGGTCGACACCGAGCGCTGCCCTGGCGCGATGATGTCGCCGTTGACGCCGGCGCACATGGAGCAGCCCGACTTGCGCCATTCGAAGCCGGCGTTGAGGAACACCTTGTCGAGCCCTTCGTGCTCGGCGGCACGCTGCGTCGCCTCCGATCCAGGCACGACCCAGGCGCGGACATTCGGCGCCACCTTGCGGCCGGCGACGACCTTCGCCGCCTCGCGGATGTCGGAGAGCCGCCCATTGGTGCACGAGCCGATGAACACCCAGTCGATCGGCGTTCCTTCGATCGCCGCGCCCGGCGTCAGGTCCATATAGGTCAGCGCCGCTTCCATCGCCTTGCGGCGCTGCGGATCGCCCTCGCGTGACGGATCGGGGATGCGGCCATCGACGGCGATCACGTCCTGCGGACTGGTGCCCCACGTGACCTGCGGCGCAACCCTGTTGACGTCGACGCTGTGTTCGACGTCGAACCGGGCGCCCTCCTCGGTCGGCAGGCCCCGCCAGTATTCGACCGCGCGGTCGAACATCTCGCCCTTCGGCGCGTAACGGCGGCCCGCCAGGTACCGGAACGTCGTGTCGTCCGGCGCGATCATGCCGATCTTGGCGCCGAGTTCGATCGACAGGTTGCAGACGGTCAGCCGCTCGTCGATCGTCATCGCCCGAACGGCTTCGCCTGCATATTCGACGGCATGGCCACGGCCCGCGCCGGTGCCGATCTGGCCGATCGTCGCCAGGATGATGTCCTTTGAGGTCACGCCGGGCGCGGCCTTGCCGGAAAGATTGATGCGCATCGTTCTCGGCTTGGTTTGACGCAGCGTCTGCGTCGCCAGAACGTGCGACACCTCCGTCGCGCCGATGCCGAAGGACAGCGCGCCGAGCCCGCCATGCGTGCAGGTGTGACTGTCGCCGCAGACGATGGTCATGCCGGGCTGGCTCAGGCCAAGTTCAGGGCCGATCACATGGACGATGCCTTGCCCTTCGGTATCGAGATCGAAATAGGTGATGCCGAAGGCCTCGGATCCCTCCTTCATCTCGCGCAGGAGGCGGCCGCTGTTCGGCGTCGAATCCGCACGGCGGCGAGGATCGGTTGCGACGGCATGGTCCGGCACGCCGAAGGTCAGTTCCGGATTGTGGGGCTTGAGCCCGCGGTCGGCGATCCTCTTGATGATCGCGCCGGCCTCGAGGTCGTGCATCAGATGACGGTCGATTGCCAGCAGCGAGACGCCACCGCTGAGCTCGGCCACCACGTGCGCGGCCCAGACTTTGTCGAACAATGTTTGTGGTTGTGCTTGCCCGGCCATTCGATCAACGCGCTCCGTCCCACGTTTAGAAAGCGGACGCAGCTTAGATAAGCGGACGGCCAGATACAATGCCGTAGGCTATTTGGATATTGGCTCGAACATTCTTCCGAATCTCTGACAGCGCCGATCAATTGCCTAATTAATGCGGTGCCAGGCCGCTTGAAGCGACCGCGACACGGCCGACCTTTGGTCAGCAACGATGACCCGGCGCGTGCTCGCACGAAAATTATACAAGCATGACATCGTGTTATGACGCGACCACGGGGCAACGATCGTCGGCACCTCGGTCAAGCAAGCCGTCTATCGCGCCGCCGATGCCGAGCGGGACACGCGCTGTCGGTGCAGGCCGCGGTGCGTGATGAACGTAATTTCGCACACCTTCCGATTGCAACTATGCCGCCTCGGGCGGATCATCACTTGCGGAGTAACCGTAGAGCCAATCGGCGTTGCCGCCCCGCTTCAGCCATTCTTTGCTGCCAGAGCCGATCTGCACTTTGGCCGTGCGGCTCTTGCGGGCGTGTTCGCAGAGTTCGAAGGCGCTGGCGCGGCGCAGGGCGCGGCTGAAGCAGTACGAAGACGCAATTCGCCAAATCCCGTTCTCTCCATCATGGCTGCGATCGAAAAGCGGCTAGAATGTATGCTTTTTTCTCAGAACCTTTCGATAGAACTGCCAACGATTTCTCCGTAACGCGGATCGAAATCTGTCCCGAGGGCAATTTCGGCCACCTTGCTGCTTCAGCACTCTCCGCTACGGTCGCTATTGAGCGCCGCTTCGACGCAGGCCGTCGCCGCCAGCAGCCGCCGGTCGCCGTTGCGGCATCCGATGAGCATCAAGCCGACCGGCAGGCCGGGCCTCGGGATCGGCAGCGAGATCGAGGGGCAGTCGAGCAGATTCGCGATCCTCGGGTTGCGCAGCACCAGGCCGTTGGCCTCGTGGAACGCGACCGGGTCCTCAACTGCGGCGATCAGCGGCGCCACGATTGGCGTCGTCGGAACAACTACGATCTCGTCCTCGGCGAGCGACTGGTCGAACGCCGCGATCGCTGCCTGGCGGTGCCGCGTCATCAGCACGTAGTCAGTGGCCGAGACAGTCCTACCCGCCTCGATGCGAGCCCGCGTCTTCGGATCGATGCCGTCGAGCGACGTAATGCCGAACTCCGCCAGAGTCGCCGCCACCTCGACCGATGGGAACGTACCGAGCTTGTCGATGCGGTCGGTGTATTCGAGGATCGGATCGAGTGATCGCTCACCGACCGCTATGCCGGCCGCGCGGCATCTCGCGATAGCGCGGCTGAATGCTTCAGCCACCTCATCGTCGCAGCGCGCGAACAGGCGGCCACGCCCGATCGTCAGGCGGAACGTACCAGGGTCCGCGGCGGTCAATGCCGCAGTCCCGCATCCCCCCGACAAGATTTGATCGGCCGCCGCACAGTCGGCCACGCTTGTCGCGATCGGGCCGACAGTGTCGAGGCTCGAGGACAGCGAGAAGGCGCCGGCCGTCGGTACGCGGCCGCCAGTGGGCTTGAAGCCAACCGCGCCCGACAGCGCCGCCGGAATCCGCAGCGAGCCGCCGGTGTCGCTGCCGATGGCGATATCCGCCATGGCATCGATCACCGACACTACCGCACCAGACGACGAGCCGCCCGGCACCCGCGCGCGATCGCGCGGATTGCCCGGCATGCCGTCATGTGGATTGGTGCCTAGCGCCGAGAAGGCAAACTCCGTCATCTGCGTCTTGCCGATGATGATGGCGCCGGCTGCGCGCAGCCGTTCGATGATTTCGGCGTCGCGTTCCGCCGGCGCCAGCTTGCGCAGCACAGCCGATCCGGAATGCGTGACCGTGCCGGCAACGTCGAACAGCGCCTTCACCGAGACGATGCGACCGTCGAGCGCGCCCTTCGACATGCCGCTGGCGGCGCGGCGGTCGGCGGCGAAGGCCTCGATCTTCGCGCTCTCGCTGAACACCTCGGTAAAGGCCAAACGCCCCTGCCCACTTTGAGCCTCGATGGTCGCCAGCGCGGTTTGCAGTCGGTCGGTTGCGGAGGCCATGGCAGCTCACAGAGGTTCGATGATAGATTTCAGGCGAGACACAAGGCCACGCGGGCGAGATTGGCCGGGTATGGCGGATTCCGGTCGCCACGGGCGTGCCCACGCAGCAACAGACCGATATTCGCGCCAAGCGCCGTGGAAGGCTTGTCGGGGGCACCACGTACCGACGCCGCCAGCCACGCGACGAGGCGATCCTGCTCGAGATACTCGGCCGCAAGCTCGATATCCTTGACGCGGGTGCGAAGCTGTTGCGCCGCACCCGCCTGTTCGGGCGGAAGCCTGGCAATGCCCTGCTTCAAGGCCCGCCGGCAGGTGCGCAGCGGCGCGATGACGCCGTCGCGCAGGGCCGTCACTTCCTGATCGATCTCCGCAAGGTCCTGCACACTCAGTACGACCCCGGCGACGACGGCGGCGTAGGCGCAGAACAAGAGCATATTGACGTCGACGCCGTAGCCGTCCTGCAGGCTCAGGCACTCTTCCTCGACCCCCGGCGCGGTATAAACCGTGAAGGAGAAGTCGCGGAACGACATCATCGCCAGACCGTGCTCAGGTCAGATGGCCCGCTTCCACCGACAAACGATAACGGTGGATGGACCATTTCTCGAAACAGCCGACCTCGACGAAAGGATCGCCGGTGACGATCCTTTCGGCGGTTGCGCGGTCGTCCACGTCGAGCAGCAGGATCTGCCCCATGCGGGTCTTTCCGTCATCGGACAGGATCGGTCCGCCGAAGCGAATCCGACCGAGGTGCTCCTCCCAATAGGCATCGTGACGAGGCTTCGTCTCGGTGCGGAGCACCTCGGTATTCGGCTTGCTGGTCAGAATCGCTACGTACACGCGCGGCCTTTACTTCTTGGTGGTGTAGACGATGTCGACGAGATCCTTGAGCTCGTCGGCGGTCAGCGGCTTGCTGATGAACTTGCCCTCGACAGCCTGCTTCATAGTCTGGTCCATGCCCTTGATCGGGCCGAAGGCCAGCGTCTTGCGGTTATAGAAGGCGATACCCTTCTCCGCGATCTTGGCATCGACCTTGTTGAGCTCGCCGTAGAACTTCGAGGATTCGCCCTTGTTCGCGTACGCCCAGTCGATGCACTTATCGAGGGTCTCGAGGAATTTGGCGACGGTCGCCCGGTTCTTGGCGAGGTAATCCGCCTTCACGACGATGACGCGGCCGGTAATATCAGCCTGCGACTTGACGTCGTCGCCGGCGAACAGCACGCGGATCTTGCCTTCGTCGACTGCGGCGAGTCCGGCCGGCGGGATCGAATAACCGACGTCGACCTGCTTGGTCATCGTCATGGTCATGGTCGCATCCATGCCACCGGTCGCGACCGGCTTGATGTCCAGCTTGCTGTCGCTCTTGAAGGCGAGCAGCAGCGCTTCGGAGGCGCCGCCGGGGCGCGGGAACGCCACCGATTTGCCATTTAGATCCTTGGTCGATTTGATCGGGCTGTCCTTGGGCACGTAGAAGAACGTGTCGTTCTGCCCGAGGAATTCGGCGCTCACGATCTTCAACTTGTTGCCCTGCGCGTAGGCCGCGAGAACGGCGTTTAGGCCCGGCGAATAGCCGATATCCATGCCGCCGGCGATGACCGCCTGGATGTTCTCCGAACCGCCGCGCGTCGAAGTGACGTCGACATCGAGCCCCGCCTTGGCGAACTCGCCGCGGTTCTTGCACAAGGTCGGCTGCGACGTATCCCACAAACCGAGGAAAGTCGTTGCCACTTTCACTTTTTCCTGAGCCATCGTCGGCTGCGTGAGAATGCCGATTCCCGCCACCGCCAAAGCTGCCTTGAACACTATGCGCATAGTCCGATCCTCTTCTGCTCTATGTTGTTGATCCCGGACTTCCCATTCAACCAGCTCAGGAAATCACGACCTGAGCCGGCCCGATTGCTCCGTACTTTGCCTTGTTGCCCGTAATCTCGATGGCCTCCGGCACCTTCTCGATGCCCTTGAGCACATGCGTCACGGTCGGTTCGATCTGCACGCGCTTGGAGGCGACGAGATCGATGGCGTAATTGATGATGCGCGGCGACGGGCTGCGCGTGCCGATGACGTGGAGGCCCTTCTTGTCGATCGGCCCGATCGGAACCGTCGAGCCGACCGGCAGATGGCCGAATTCCGAGATGCGCCCCTCGTTGCGCAGCATCGCCAGACCCTGGATGAAAGTATCGACGCCGGCGTGGCCCTGCTCCTTGCTGCCGCCGGCGCATTCGAGCACGACGTCGCAGCCGAGGCCCTTGGTGATCTCCATGACCGCCTCGACGGGGTCGGTCTTTGTCGCATTGATGATGTGGGTGGCGCCGAGCTGCTTCGACAAAGCCAGTACCGGATCGCGGCGCGCGATGGCGACAACCTTGGCGGCGCCGGCCACGGCGGCGATCTGCGTACAGAAAAGGCCCATCGGACCCTGGCCGATGACGACCACTGTGTCGCCCATGGCGATGCCGACGCCTTCGATGCGGCCCATCACCGATACCAGCGGCTGCATGCCGCAGGCTTCCTTGTCGGTGATCGAGTCAGGTATGGCAGCGATCGTGCTCGCCGGAATCGGAAAATATTCGGCCAAACAACCGGGCGTATCCTCCGAAACGTTGATAACCGAACGGCAAAGATGCGACATCCCGGCGCTGCAGTACTTGCAAGTGCCGCAAGGCACGCCGCGATGATAGAACACGCGGTCGCCGAGTTTCACATTGGTCACGCCGGCGCCGACCTCAACCACCTCGCCGCAGAATTCATGGCCCCAAAGCTGCATCGGCGCGCGCTCGGCGAGCATTTTCTTGATGTTGTCATGCGAGGGAACGGGCAGCCCGCGGAATTCGGCGATTTCCGTCACCGACAGTTCGGCGTTGCGAACCTTGCACACCACCCAGCCGGGCTCGGCATGCGGCATCGGCACCTCTTCAAGGCGCATGTCGTTGAAGCCGTAGGAGAGCCAAGCCTTCATACCAATATCCTATAGTTTATCTAGGTTATGTTTTTTTATATAGTACCCGGTCTGAAGGGGCAGTCAATTGCGCCGTTCCGGGTTGCGTCGCGGCGGCACCTTACCGTCAAGCGGGATGTGGTGTTTGTTTGAGCAGTCCGGCTGCGGTAACGAAGTCCGAAGAATTCCGCGGCCTTTCGGCATCCTCCCGCTATCAGAGCCTCAGTCATGCCCGCCTCGCTTTTCGAAGTGCCGCCCAGACGTTCTGGGCGGTGGCCGGCATGTCTATTCGGGGAACACCCTCGCGGTAGAGCGCATCGGCGACCGCGTTCATCACCGCGGGCAAGGCGCCGACGGTGCCGGCCTCGCCGGCTCCCTTGGCGCCGAGGGGATTGGTCGCGGTCGGCACGGCGTGGCTGACGACGTCGAAGAACGGCAAGTGGCTGGCGCGTGGCATGCCGTAATCCATGAAGGAGCCGGTCAAGAGCTGGCCGTCGGCATAGGCGATGTGCTCCATCAGCGCCTGGCCGACGCCCTGGGCGATGCCGCCGTGCAGCTGGCCCTTGAGCAGCAACGGGTTCATGACCTGGCCGACATCGTCCACCACGGTGTAGGCGACCAGCTTTGTCACGCCGGTGTCGGGATCGATTTCGACCTCGCAGATGTGACAGCCATTCGGAAAAGTGGCGTCGCGCGGCGTCACCACCGCTTTGGCGTCGAGGCCGAAATCCATGTCGCGCGGGATCCGCGCCGGCAGATAGGAGGCGCGCGCCACCTCGGGCAAGGCGATCTTCAGATCGGTGCCCGGCACGGCAAAGGCGCCGCCGGCGAATTCGACATCGCCCTCACCGACTTCGAGAAGGTGCGATGCGACCTTCTTGCCGCGGTCGATGACGCGTTGCGCCGCCGTCGCGAAAGCGGTGCCGGCCGCCATCATGGTGCGCGAGCCGAACGAGCCGCGGCCATGGGCGACTTCGTCGGTGTCACCGGCAACGATGCGCACCTGATCGGGCGGCAGGCCGAGATATTGCGCGGCGAACTGCTTGAGCACCGTCTCATGGCCCTGACCGTGCGAGTGGCTGCCGGAGACGATGGTGCAACTGCCGCCGGAATCGAAGCGGATCTCGACCGCCTCCTCCATTGGCATGCCCTGCGGGCCGCCGGCGATCTCGATGACGCAGGCGATGCCGATGCCGCGCAGCAGGCCGCGCTTCTCGCTGTCGCGGCGGCGGGCGTCGAAGCCCGCCCAGTCGGCCGCCTCGAGACAACGGTTCATCACCGTTTCGAACTCGCCGCAGTCGTAGGTGTAGACCAGCCCGGTCTTGTACGGCATCGCGCTCGCCGGGATGAGATTACGGCGGCGCAGTTCGGCCGGGTCGAGCTTCAGTTCGCGGGCGGCAAGATCGATGATGCGCTCGATGCAATAAGACGCTTCGGGCCGCCCCGCGCCGCGGAACGGACAGGTCGGCGGCGTATGGCTGAAAGCGCCGGTGACGGCGACGTCGAATGCGGGAATCCTGTAAACACCGGCAAGACCGCCAAGATTATTGGTCGACGAGTGCAGGCCGTTGAGCGCGATATAGGCGCCGATATTGGCGACGGTTTCGACGCGTAGCGCGAGAAAGCGGCCGTCCTTGTCGAGCGCCAGCGCCACGTCGGAAATGTTGTCGCGCGCCTGATGGTCCGACAGGAAGCCTTCGCTGCGCTCCGCCACCCATTTCACCGGGCGGCCGGTGAGACGCGAAGCCCACAGCACCAGCACCTGCTCGGGATAGACGCTGCCCTTCATGCCGAACGAGCCGCCGACATCGTGCGCGACGACGCGGAAGCGGTTGGCCGGCTCGCGGAAGATCGCGGCGATCTCGCGTTGGATGGTGTGCGGCGACTGCAGGCTGGAATAAAGCGCGTAGCGGCCGTCTTTCGCGGTGTAGTGACCGAGCGCGTTGCGCGGTTCGATCGAATTGGTCGTCATGCGGGTGATGAGGAGGCGGTCGCGGACGACGTGTTCGGCGCGCTCGAAGGCGTCGTCGGCGGCGGCGGCGTCGCCGAGCCGGAAGACGAAGCAGCGGTTGTCGCCCTGCCCGTCCCACACCACCGGCGCGCCTTCGTCGAGGCAGCGCGCGGTGTCGGTGACCTCCGGCAGCACCTCGTAATCGACCACGACCAGTTCGGCGGCGTCCTTGGCCTGCGCCAGGGTCTCGGCGACGACGGCAACGACGGCAACGCCGCTGTGCGGCGCGACGTCAACCGCCAGCGGATAATACGGCGGCACGAAATTCGGCTCGCCATTGGCCTTGTGGCGCTGCACCCGCGACGGCAGTGTGCCGATATTGGCGGCGACGACGTCGACGCCGGTCAACACAGCGAGGACGCCTTCGGCCGCCCTCGCCGCTTCGGTGTCGATGCTAAGGATCCGCGCCGCAGCGTGCGGCGAGCGCACCAGATAGAGCGCGGCGGCTCCGCCAAGATCGATGTCGTCGGTGTAGCGGCCGAGCCCGCCGGTCAGCCGGGCGTCCTCGCTCCGCGCGACAGCCTTGCCGATACCCCAATCAAGCTCACGCATGCCGCGACAAATGCCTCATGCGCCGGAGGTCGCGGCGAGCGCGGCCTTGTCGGCGGCGCGTTCGGCCGCGGTCGGCTTGCGGCCGCGATTGCCGAGCAAGCCCTGCAGCAAGCTCAAAGCGTAGTTCATGAAGGCCGCGGTGGCGAAGATCAGAATGGCGTCTGCATAGACCGAGGCGATGCGGAACTGATCGGCATAGCGGATCAGCCGGAAGCCGAGGCCGCCTTGCGAATTGGCGATTTCGGCGGACAAGACGCCGATGATCGACATCGACATGGCGAGACGCAGGCTGGTGAGCACCGGGTTGGCCATGGCCGGCAGATAGACCTTGCTGGCCATCTGCCAGGTCGACAGATTGAAGCTGCGGCCGGTGAGCAGCAGTATCTTCGGAATCTGCACGAAGGCGCTGGTCGTGCTCAGCACCACCGGGAAGAACGCCGACAGCGACGCCTTGGCGATTTTGGACTCGATGCCGAGACCGAACACGAGAAAGATGATCGGCAGGAAAATGACCTTCGGCGTACCGCCGATGGCGGTGATGAACGGCTCGAACACGCGCCTGGCAAAGGGCTGCAGGCCGAGGACGATGCCGATCACGAGAGCGATCAGCGAGCCGGCGATGAAGCCGGCGGTCGCGCCGAAGACCGTCAGTCCGAGGTCGACGTAGAAGTCCGGCGAAATCAGTTCCTGCACCAGCGCAACGATGACGGACCAGGTCGGCGGAATGACGCCCTCGTAAAACATGCCCGAACGGGCGGCGAACTCCCAGAGCGCCACCATCGCAAGAATGGTGCACACCCGGATCCAGAGGACCTGGAGATGCAGCGCGTGCTGGCGGGGATTGAATATCCTCATCGCGACCGGACCCACTGTTCGCCGCGGCCGATCAGCCAGTTGAGCAGCACGCTGACCGCCGCGACCGCGACGATCGCCGAGTAGGTGCCCGGAATATCGAAGCGGAAATAGCGGTCGGCGACGATGCGGCCGAGGCCGCCGACATCGACGAGATATTCGACGGCGACGATGTTGATCAGCGTGTACATCAACGCCAGACGCACGCCGGTGGCGATGGTCGGCGCCGCCGCCGGCACCATGATGCGCCAGAAGATCGCCCGCCTGCTCAGCGCGTAGCTGTGGCCGACATTGATGAAGGTCTGTTTGACGCCGAGGAAGCCCTCCTGCACGTGCAAGATCAGCGGGATGACGCCCGGCAGAAAGCCCATGACGATGAGCGTCACCTGGTTGCGGCCGAAAACGACGAGAAACAGCGGATACAGCAGGAATATCGGCGCCGCCGACAGCGACGCCAGCCAGCTCGTATAGGCGATGCCGACGGCGCGGCGTTTGTACATCAGATGGCCGAACGGCACGGCGACGAGGAGTTCCAGCCCGACCGCAATCAGTGTCGAAGTCAGGGTCGAGCGCAACGCGCCGAGAATATCGACCTTGGCCTGCAGGTCGGCGATACCGAGAATCGTCGCACTCGGCTCGGCGACGATGGCCCTCGACACCAGCCCGCTGCGCACCAGCCCCTCGAGCAGCAGCAGGAACGCAACCAGCACCAGCAACGAGCAGAACCCCGGCGAACTGAAGAGCCGGATCAGGAACGGCCGTGAGGTTGCGGGCTGGTTTGACATGTCAGGCATCGCTCAGCCAGTCGAAGCTGGCGCCGCGCGAGGGATCGATCAGGACATCGATGACATAAGGCTTGCCGGCTTCGACCGCCTTGATGCCGCGTTCGAGGGCGGCGAAGAGATCGCCGGCTTTCGTAACGGGCCCTTCGGCGGCTACGCCATAATCGCGCGCCAGGCCGGCGAGGTCGACCGCCGGGTCGTCGATGCGTTGGCCGATCCAGCGATTGGCGACCGGGCGCTTGCGCTCGCGCGCCACGGTCTCCTGCTGGATTTCGTCGGTGAAATACGAGCGATTGTTCGCCACCACCATGAGCAACGGGATGTTGTAATGCGCCGCCGTCCACAAGGCAGATGCGGCGCCAAGGAATTCGCCGTCGCCCATGATGCCGACGACGACACGCCCCGAGCCGGCCAGCGCCAGCGCCGCACCCACCGTCATGCCGGGGCCGGAGCCGACGCCGCCGCCGCCGTCATAGCCGAGATAATCGAGCGGCTCGCGGAACGGATAGCTGGCGGACGGCCAGTTCAGCGGCGCGCGGGCCAGCGTGATCTGCCGCCCTTCGCGTAACCTGGCCATGGCCTGGCCGAGGTCGGTCAGCGTCGGCGTCAGGCTCGGGTCGCCGGCGAAAACCGGCGCCCTCTTCTGCTCGATCGCCATCGGCTTGGCCGCCGGCTTGAGACGCTCGAGCAGCGCCGCGACCGCCATGTGCGGCTCCACCGCCATATCGAGATCGACCGGCGCCAGGCGCTGATGATCGCCGCTGTAGGAATTGTGCGCGTGATGATCGACCGTCACGCTGATGACCTTGGCCTTGCCGCCGGCCTGCAACAAGGTGTCGGCGAGATCGTACCAGTCGAGGCTGAGCACCAGATCGGCCTTGCCGATCGCCGCCTTGTCGTTTGGCGACAGGAACAGGTCCTGCGGTCCGCCATGCAGCGGGTGCTCGGTCGGGAACGAGGCGCCGAGGCGCAAATCGGTGACGACACGCGCGTTCAGACGCTCGGCGAGCGCGACCCGCTGGTCCCACTGTCGGCGGTCGAGCGAAACGCGGCCGATGAGCATGACGATGTTCTTCGCTTCCGTCAGCATCGTGACGGCGCGGTCGAGCATCTCGGCGGATGGCGCGGCCGGCGCCTTGGGCTTGTAGCGGGCGATATCCGGAAGCGCGATCTCGCCGTCCAGCGCATCTTCCTGCAGACGGCGATCGAGGATCACGTAGGACGGGCCGCACGGCGCGGTATTCGCCGCCTGATAGGCGCGCAGGATGCTGTCGATCTGGGCGCGCGGCGTCGTCGGCTGCTCGTCCCATTTGACATAGTGCCGGACCAGCGCGCCCTGGTCGCGGAACGTGTGATTCCAGTCGATCCAGTTGCGCCGTACAGCCGAGTCCACCGCGCCAGTGGCGCCGAGGATCAGCATGGGCACGCGGTCGCACCAGGCGTTGAAGATCGACATCGTGCCGGCCATCAAACCGACATTGCTGTGCACCACCACGGCCATCGGCTCGCCGCAAGCCTTGTAGTAGCCGTGCGCAATGGCGACGACCGATTGCTCATGCAGCGACAGCAGCATCTGAGGCTTCTCGTTGCCGAGATAGTTGATCAGGCTGTCATGCAGGCCGCGGAAGCTCGAGCCCGGATTGACGCAGACAAATTTGATGCCGAGACGGCGCAGCAGCTCGGCGACGATGTCGCTGCCCCAGCCCAGAACCGGCTTGGCATCCTTCTCGGTATGGTCCGGTTTCATTGGCTGCTACTGCCAGGTTTCGGTGATGGTCTTGACGTTCATGTGCTCGAGCAGGCCTTCGATGCCGGACTCGCGGCCGACGCCGCTGTCCTTCATGCCGCCGAACGGCCCTTCCGGCGCGGTCACGGTGACGCCGTTGATGGCAACGACGCCGGCCTGCAGCGCTTCACCGATGCGCGCCGCGTGGGACTGCGAGCGCGTGAAGGCATAAGCCGCAAGCCCGAATGGCAGGCGGTTGGCCTCCTTGACGACGCCATCGAAATCCTTGAACGGCACCAGCGGCGCCAGCGGGCCGAACGGCTCGGTGTTCATCAGGCTGGCCTCGTTCGACAGCCCGGTGATGACGGTCGGTTCGAAGAAGAAGCCGGTGTTGCCCTTGCGGCGGCCGCCGGTGGCGACTCGCCCGCCCCGCGCCTCGGCATCGGCCACCAGCTTTTCCATGGCGTCGATACGGCGGCCATTGGCCAGCGGACCCATCTGCGATTTCGGGTCGAGGCCGCTGCCGACCTGCAAGGCCGACGCCGCCGCGGTGAAGCCGGCAGCGAATTTGTCGAACAATGACTCGTGGATGAAGAAACGCGAACCGGCGGTGCACACCTGTCCGGCATTGCGAAACCGGCTGCCGACCGACAGCGAAATCGCGCGATCGAGATCGGCGTCCTCGAAGACGATGACCGGCGCGTGCCCGCCCAGTTCCAGCGTGACCTTCTTGAAATCATGGCTGGCGAGGGATGCAATATGCCTGCCAACATTGGTCGAGCCGGTCAGCGAAATCTTGCGGATGATCGGCGACTTGATGAGGCGCTCGGATACCTGCGCCGGTTCGCCGAACAGGATGTTGACGACGCCCTTGGGCACGCCGGCCTGCTCGCACACCTTGCCGAGCGCCACGGCGGTGCCCGGCGTCTCTTCCGCCGGCTTGAGCACGATGGAGCAGCCGGCAGCGAGCGCGTGGGCGATCTTGCGGCCCGGCATCATGCAGGGGAAATTCCACGGCGAGAACGCCGCCACCGGACCGATCGGCTCATGCACCACCATGGTGCGGGTATTGGCGACGCGGCTCGGTACCAGACGACCGTAAATACGGCGCGATTCCTCAGCCAGCCACTCGAACAGCTCGGCGGTCGCGCCGACCTCGGTGCGCGCCTCGGCGATCGGCTTGCCCTGCTCCAGCGTCATGATGTTGGCGATGGCGTCGGTCTGCTCACGCAGCAAGGCCGCGATCTTGCGGATGACCTTGGCGCGCTCCTGCGGCAGCACCTTTTTCCAAACCTCGAAGCCGCGCTCGGCGGCCGCCAGCGCCCGATCGATATCGTCAAGCGACGCGTAGGGCACCCGGCCGATCTCCTCGCCGGTCGCCGGGTTGAGCACGGCGCCGCTGCGCTGGCCGTCACCCGTGCTCCACGCGCCGTCGATGAAGAACGCCAGGCGGTCGTGCATGATCAGACCAATCTGCCGTTCGGCAAATGCGCGAAGGTGCTCATCTCGTGGCTGGGCCCGAGCGGATCGACCGCGCAGATATAGTCCTTCGTCAGCTCCTTGAAGGAGACAAGGCCGAGCAGCGCCAGCGTGTTGGTGATCTCGCGCTCGATCAGTTCTAGCGAGCGCACCAGTCCTTCGGCGCCGCCGGCAGCCAGCGCCCAACCCTGCATGCGGCCGATCAGCACCGCGTCGGCGCCGAGGGCCACCGCCTTGATGACGTCGGAGCCGCGCAGGAAGCCGCCATCGACCAGAATACGCGCCTTGCCCGCCGCCGCGGCGACGACCGTCGGCAGCGTTTCCATGGCGCCGAGACAATGATCGAGCTGACGGCCGCCGTGGTTCGACACATAGATGATGTCGACGCCGCGCTCGATGGCCAGCTTGGTGTCGGCAGCCGTGGCCACGCCCTTGAGAATGAACGGCCCGCCCCACTCCGCCTTGATCCAGTCCATCAACTCCCAGGTGATGGCGGATTGCAGGTGGCGGTTGGTCTGCGCCTTCACGCTCGGCGGCTGATATTGATTCATCAATTGCCGTTCGCGGATGCCGTACACCGCAGAGTCCACCGTCAGCGCCAGCGCGGCGTAGCCGGCCGCCTTGACGCGGCCGATGATGTCCTTGAGCCAGGCCTTGTCGCCGCGCACGTAGAGCTGGAAGATCTTCGGCCCGTTGGCGGACTTGGCGCAATCCTCCAGGCTCGGCTGGGTGATCGACGAAATCATCGGAATGGTGCCGAATTTCGCGGCCGCGGCGCAGGACGACGCGCCGCCGCCTTCGTGGATCGCCTGCAGCGAACCGATCGGCGCCAGCATCACCGGGATGCGGAGCTTGTGGCCGAGGAAGGTGGTGGACGGATCGACCTTGGAGACGTCGCGGCAGACGCGCGGCAGGAAGGCCAGCTTGTCGAGCGCATAGCGGTTGCGCCGCAAGGTCGTTTCGGACTCGGCGGCGCCGGTCAGATAGTCCCACACATCCTGGGTCAGATTCTTGCGGGCAACCTCGATGATTTCCTGGTTGCAGGTAAAGTCCGCGGCCATCCCAGAGCTCTCCGTTACCCTATGCGTGTCGTTCAGTTCGCCGTCGCGGCTTCCACGTCCTTGATCGCCTCAAGGAAGATATCGATACCCTTGCGCAGATGCGCCTCGGTAATGACCAGCGGCGGCATCAGGCGGAACGTGTTACCATTGCGGCCGCAGGCCATGACGCGAACGCCGCGCTGCTCGCAGGTCTTGGCAATCTGCCCCATGTATTTGGCCTCGAGCGGCGTGCGCTTGTCCTTGTCGCTGACCAGTTCGACGCCGATGAACAGGCCGCGGCCGCGCACCTCGCCGACCAGCCGGCAGGTCTTCTGGAAGTCGAGCAGCCGCTGCTTGAGCTCGCCGCCGAGCTTGGCGGCGCGGCCGATCAGGTCGTCCTTCGGATCGCTGAGGATCTCGAGATTGGCGAGACCGACGGCATTGACCACGGCGTTCTCGGCGCTGGTGATGACCTGCGAGCTCTGCGGCAGCTTCTCATAGAACCGCTTGTGCGCGGTGACGCCGGACAGCGGCATGTCGCCGCCGACCGCCTTGGCCCAGACCAGCATGTCCGGCTTGATGCCGTAATGCTCGACCGCCCACATCTTGCCGGTGCGGCCGGCGCCGGCCTGGACTTCGTCGATGATCAGGATGATGCCGCGCTTGTCGCAGGCTTCGCGCAGCGCCTTCATGAACTCGATCGGCGGATCGATGTAGCCGCCATCGGCCTGCATCGACTCGACGATGACGGCGGCGACGTCGTCGGCGCCGGTGTTCGGCGTGTTGAGCTTGAAATCGAGATATTTGCCGCAGGCCTGCGCGCAGGTCTTGCTGTCGAAGCCGGCGAAGCAGCGATAGCAGTAAGCGTAAGGCATATGGATCGCGCCGGGCATCAGCGGCATGAACGGCACACGGAAATTCTCGCGCGTCGTCAGCGCCAGCGAGCCATGAAAGACGCCGTGATAGGCGCCCTCGAAGGCGACGATCTGGTGCTTGCCGGTGATCGCCTTGGCGAACTTGATCGCGGTCTCGACCGCGGCCGAGCCGCTCATGCCAAACACCGTGAAACATTCGCCGCGCAGGCCTTCGGGCATGAGGTCCGACAGCTTCTGCGCAAGCTTCACCGTGCTCGACGACACGAGGCCAGCCGAATGCATCAGCTTGGTCGCCTGCTCGCGCACCGCCTCGACCACCTTGGGATGGTTGCGGCCGACGCTCGACACCGCCACGCCGGCGGACAGGTCGATATAGATGTTGTCGTCGGGGTCCTTGATGCCGGCGCCGAAGCCCTCCTCGATCACCAGCGTGCCGCGCACCGACGGCCGCGTCGGTGTCTGCACCTTGAGGGCATCGTCGATGACCTGCCGAGACTTCGGCCCCGGCAACTCGTTGGAGACGATCTTCGGCATCTCCGCGTAAGACAGCTTGGCCAGTTCCTGCTCGGAAATCATGGAGACGCCTCGGACAGAATGTTCGGGTTCAGACGCAGTCGTTCGGATCGGCAGATGAGGCGGCGGGATCATCCGGCCGCCGCTTTCACGCCGCGCTGGGCGCGGCGCTCGTGCTTGCCCGGCGCCAGCGTGGTCTCGAGATTGAACAGGCGCTGGGCATTGCCGCCGAGGATGTCGCGCTTGGCTTGCTCGTCGAGGAACGGCAGATCGTAGATGGTCGACGGCAGGTCCATGTCCCAGTGCGGATAGTCCGACGAGTACAGGAGCTGGGTCTTGGCGTTGATCATCTCGAACGTGACTTCCAGCGCCTTCGGATTGTTGACCATCTCCATCGGCTGCGAAGTGTAGTACATCTCGCGCATGTAGTCGCTGGGGATGCGCTTGAGCAGCGGCGCGTCCGAAGAGCGCATCATGAACTCGTTGTCGAGGCGCTGCATCAGGAACGGCACCCAGGCGAGCCCCGATTCGATCCAGATGATCTTGAGCTTCGGGAAGCGCTCCGGCATGCCGTTGACCAGCCAATTGGTCATGTGGAGCATGTTGTGCCAGGTGAAGCCCAGCGCATGCACCGCCATGAAGCGGTTGGTCAGCGACAGCTGCTTGTCGCTCCAGGTATAGGCGGCGTGGAAGGCGAGCGGCAGGTTGCGCTCCTGCAGCATCGCATAGAGCTTCATGTAGGCGTTGTCGTGGACCGAGCGATAATGCGTCGCCACCACCATGAAGCCGATGACGCCCTTGCGGCTGCCGAACTTTTCCACGATGTCGATGCAGGCCGCCGGATCGTTGAACGGCAGATAGAGCATCGACTTGAGGCGGCCGTTCTCGCTCTCGAGAATGTTGTCGCACAGCCAGCGGTTATAGGCGCGCGCCAGGGCCACCTCGACCTCGATGCGCGGACAGGTAACGATGTTGAGCATCGGCGTCGGGAACATGCAGGCGACGTCGACGCGCAGCGCATCCATCCAGCGGTACATCAACGTGATGTCGCGGTGCGGCTGCGGCGGCACTTTCTCGCCGCGGCGTTCGGGATAGCGGGTGATGCGCCCGGTCATTTCCTGGTAGGAGCCGTCCATCGAGGCGATGCCGCCGCGCGCCATGCCCTGAAACTTCGCCTCGCGGCGGAGCACCGGATCGTCGATGTATTCGGCGATCTCGCTGAAAGCCTCGGTCTCGTAGTGATGCGCGTCGACGTCGACGATCATGAAGTCGTCGTAGTTGCGCGATTCGCCTTGCGCCGCCGCGTTCTTCAGATGCACGGAGCTGTTGAAGCCCTCGTTCGCGACATCGCGGTTGCTGGTCACCTTCAACATCAGAAACGCTCCGTCGCGGAATCTTCGTATTTGATACGGCCGACGCTCGACATGTTCTGCCAGGCGCCGAGTTCAAAGAGAGCCAGGTTGACCGCTTCCAGCATCGCCGTGCAGCCGATCGCGACATCGGTCGCGGTCACGCCGCTGTTGCGGCCGAAGGGCAGCAGGCTCTCTCCCGCCTGCGCTTTGGCGGCGTAGACCTGCAGGACCGAGGCGAAAGCCTGACCCAGCGCATCGGCCGGAATGTCCTCGAGGCGGTTGTGTTCGATGGCTTCGAGACAGCGAGCAGAAAGATCGCTCGCCAGGTCCGAGAAATCGCGCGCGGCGTTAGATCGCGACATAGATTTGCCCCTCCCGTTCGACCACGTCGTACTTCTTGAGCTTCACCTTCGGATCGATGACGTGCTCACCCGAGTCGATGTGGAATTCGTAGCCGTGCCACGGGCAGACGATGTGCACGTCGTCTTCGTTGAACCTCTGACAGACGAAGAGACCGTTCTCGTCGATGACGTCCTCGACCTGCGGCATGCGGACGCCTTCGCAGACCGGACCGCCCTGATGCGGGCAGACGTTGCGATAGGCGACGCAGCTGCCCTTGTGCCGAAGGACGCCGATCTCGACTTCGCCGATGGTGCACAACCGGACGGCGCCTTCCTTGAGCTCATCGCTCCGGCAAACCAGGACTTGCTCGCTCATCTTTGCCGTACTCCTTGCGCGCAGCGGAGGATCATTGGTAAGGTTCCTATTAGTAAGATACCTTAGCAATAACATAAGTCAACTAAGTTTCTTTTGTCATTTTTCCCATGGAGACCGCGTTGACCGCCATAACCCGCCGGCCCGGCGAAGATGCTACACAACCGCCGCCGATCGGCATTGGTAAGCTGCTACGCCGCTCGCACCTCGCCTTCAGCAAGATCTTGCGCGATCGCCTGAAGGATCACGGCGTCAGCTTCAGCGAATTCGTCCATCTCGAGCGGTTGTGGTACGACGATGGCCTCAATCAAACTGAGCTGTCGCGCCGCGTCGGCATCGAGACGGCATCGTCCACGACGGTGCTCGATGCTCTGGAAAAGCGCGGTTTCATCCGCCGCGAGCGCGATATGCGCGACCGGCGCAATGTCCGGGTGTTTCTCGAGCCCGCCGGCGCCGAGATCGAAGCCAAATTGCTGGACTGCGCGGCCGGGATCAACGCCATTGCCCGCGAGGGCCTGAGCAAGGCCGACATCGCGGCGTTCTTCCGCATCATGGCGGTGATCGCCGGCAATCTGGAGGCGCAGGGGCGCGGCGCATCGCGCAAAGCCTCCCCGACCCACGCCGGCAAGGCGCCGCGGGCCCGCAAGGCGCGCGGCACTTCTTGATCAGGAGGCGCGCTTGCGCTCGGCTTCCTGCATGCCGCGCGAAGCCTCTTCGCGCAAATCCGCCCAGATCATGCCGACGAGCTGGCCGAAACGCTCGCTGCTCATGATCTCCGACGAGCGCGGCCGCGGCAGATCGATCGGGATGATGCGCTTCACCGTGCCCGGGCGATAGCTCATTACCACCACGCGGTCGGACAACTGCACCGCCTCGGTGATGTTGTGCGTGATCAGCAGCGTCGTCTGCTCCAGTTCCTGCTGGATCTGCAGCACCTTGTCGCCGAGCAGCAGGCGCGTCTGTTCGTCGAGCGCGGCGAACGGCTCGTCCATCAGCAGAATCTTGGGATCGAAGGCGAGCGTCCGGGCGATGGCGGTGCGCTGGCGCATACCGCCCGACAATTCGCTCGGATAATTGTTCTCAAAACCCTCGAGACCGACCAGCTTGATGAAATGGCGGGCGCGCTCGACGCGCTCGTTCTTCGGCATGCCGGCCGCTTCCAGCGGAAACATCACGTTCTGCAGCGTCGTCCGCCAGGGAAAGGTCGACTCTTCCTGGAACACGGTACCGATGGTGCGGTCGCCCGGCTTGCCCTGCCCGTCCAGCACCACCTCGCCCTCGTAGTCCTTGAGGAAGCCGCCGATGATGTTGAACAAGGTCGATTTGCCGCAGCCACTCGGACCGATGATCGAAATGAATTCGCCCGGTTTCACGTCGAACGACATGTCGCGCACGGCGACAATGCCGCCGTGACCGCCGAATCTCTTGGTGACATTTTTGATCTGCAGTGCGTGACCGTGCGACATGGTCTTGATCCTTCGGGCTATGTCTGGCTCAGGTCCCGGCGCCGTCCAGCACGACATTGATGCTCTTGAGTTGCGTGTTGTCCAGCAGTTCCTCGATGGATTCTTCGCGGCCAAGCCCCGACTGCTTGTAGCCGCCGAACGGCACGCCGTAATAATGCGTGCTGGCGCCATTGACCCAGACATAGCCGGCTTCGACGTGGGCCGCGGCCCGGTGCGCCACCGACAGGTTCCTGGTCCAGATCGACGCCGTGAGGCCGTAGCTGAGTTCGTTCACCGCCGTGAACATCGCCTCCTCGTCGCGCCATTTGAACACGCTCAGCACGGGCCCGAAGATTTCCTCGCGGGCGATGCGCATGTTCGGCGTGACGTCGGCAAAAATGGTCGGCTCGTAATAGAAGCCCTTGGCGAAGGCCGCATCGTCCGGCCGGCGGCCGCCGGTGACAAGCCGCGCACCATCCTGCTTGCCGGCTTCGACATAGTGAATGACCTTGTCGAGCTGCGCCTGGCTGACGAGGCAACCCATCTCTGTGTCGGGATCGGTCGGAATACCGAAGCGCAGCGCTTTCAGCTTCTCGACCACGCGATCGAGCACGGCATCGTGAATGCTCTCGTGGAGGAAAGCGCGCGACGTCGAGCCGCAGGATTGGCCGAGCCAGACGAAGTTCATGCCCTGGATCACGCCGGCGGCGAGCTTGTCCGGATCGGCGTCCGGATAGCCGATCAGCGCATTCTTGCCGCCCAGTTCGAGCGACACCTTTTTCAGCGAATCCGCGGCGCCCTTGAGAATGGCCTTGCCGGTCGGAATGGCGCCGATCAGGCCGACCTTGGCGACCAGCGGATGCGCCACCATCGCTTCACCGCAGGCGCGGCCGCCGGCCAGCACGCTGACGACACCCGGTGGAAATAGCGGGCCGATCAACTCCGCCAGCCGCAAGGTGGACAGCGGCGCCTGTTCCGGCGGCTTCATGATCACGGCATTGCCGGCGGCCAGCGCCGGCGCCGCGTGCGTCGCCGCGAACAACATCGGATGATTGTAGGCGTTGATGCGCACGACGACCCCGAGCGGTTCACGCACCGTGAAGCTCAGCACATCGTCGCCGCCGGGAATCGTGTCGCCCTTGATCTCGGTGATCAGACCGGCGAACTGTTCAAATGCCTGCGCGCCGCCTTCGCTGTCCTTGATCATGCGCTTGAACGGCCCGCCGCAATCGGCCGCGTCGAGCATCGCCAGTTCGTCGGCATGCTGGCGGATGACGTCGGCGGCCTTGCGCAGCACGGTCGCCCGCTCCAGCGGCTTCATGCGCCGCCAAACCTTGAAACCCTGATAGGCAGCCTTGACGGCAGCGTCGACATCGTCGGCGCCGGCCAGAGAGACCGAGCCGAGGCTCTCGCCGGTTGCCGGGTTGAAGGTTTCCTGCGTCGCGCCGGAGCGCGCCTTGTGCCAGGCGCCGCCGTAATACAGCTCGCGCTTCACGGTGGGCAGAACGAATGCAGCAGGCTTCTTCAACGCAGTCGCCATGGCGGGCCTCGGTACGGTAACGACACAACAAGGCTCGCCGTCAGGGCGAGCCGACTTCCTTGGTTTCGGTGAGCGCCGCGACGGTGCTCGGCGCATAGCCGGGCGCGACGTGCACATCGACGACCACCGTTTCGCCGGCCTTAACGGCGGTAACGGCTTCGGCCAACGTCTTCGCCAGGTCGGCATGGCTTTTGACCGGGCCGAAGGCCGTCGCGCCCTGGGCGCGCGCGAACATCACGATATCGGGCTCCGGGTCGGCGATGCGCTGGCCGATCCAGCGGTTCTCGACCGGGCGGCCGCGCATCACGGCGACGCGCTCCTGATGCACTTCGTCGTTGAAGTACGAGTGATTGTTGGCGACGACGGTGAGCATCGGCACCTTGTAGTGCACGGCGCTCCACAGCGCGGTGACGCCCATCAGGTAGTCGCCATCGCCGAGAATCGCGACCGGCATGCGGTCCGTGCCCTTGAGCGCCAGCGCGGCGCCAACGGCCATGCCGGGGCCGGAGCCGACGCCGCCGCCGCCGGAATGACCGATCTGATCGAGCGGATGCTCGAACGGCCAGTACGAACCATCCCAACCGAGCGGCAGCCGCGACAGGCAGACGGCTTCGTTCTTGACCGCGTCGCGCAAGGTCAGCGCGATATCCTTGAGCGTGATCGGGCCTTCGCCCGTTCCCTTCGCCACCTTGGCCGGCGTCTTGCCGTAGGCGCGCTTTGGCGCCGGCAGCGCCTTGATGAGCGCCGGGACCGCCGCTTCCGGCGTGACGGCGAGCCGCACGTCGACCGGCGGCAGCGCCATGTAGCCCATGTCCCATCCGTTATGGACATGGTGGTCGACCGAAACGTGAATGATTTTCGCGGGACAGCCTTCGGGCCAAGCCTGTTTCAGCGTGCCGGCGAGATCGACCCAATCGAGGCTCAGCACGACATCGCTGCTCTTCAGTTTGCCGAGCGATTCCTTGCTGATGAACATGCCGCGCGGCATGGCGTGCAATTCGTGCTCGCTCGGGAAGCTGGCGCCGACCTTCAGGTCGGTGAACACCGTGGCACCGAGCTGTTCGGCAAGGCGCACCCGGTCGGCCCAGGCCTTGGGATCGCGCGATACGCGGCCCGACAGGATCACCGGCGATTTCGCACCCGAGAGCAGGCGAACCGCGGCCTCGAGACTGACCGGATCGGGGCTCGGCGACGGGATAGCCTTGTAGCGCGCCATGTCCGGCATCGGCGCGCCGCCGGCATGTTTGGCTTCCTGCATTGCCGAGTCGAGCACGATGTAAACCGGCCCGCACGGCGCGGTGGTGGAGATCTGCATGCCACGCAGCAGCGCTTCTTCCGTCGCTTCGACGGAGGCCGGCTGGTCGTCCCATTTCGTGTAATGCCGCGTCATCGACGCCTGGTCGCGCGACGTGTGGATCCAGTCGATGAACGGCCGGCGCTTGTTGGCATCGACCGGACCGGTGGCGCCGAGGATCATCATCGGCACACGGTCGCACCAGGCGTTGAAGATCGCCATGGTGCCGTGCATCAGGCCGACATTGCTGTGCAGCACCACCGCCAGCGGCTTGCCGGCAACCTTGGCATAGCCATGCGCGATGGCAACGGCCGCTTCCTCATGCAGGCACAGCAGCATCTGCGGCCGCTCGTTGCCGAGCAGATTGACGAGGCTGTCATGCAGGCCCCGGAAGCTCGCGCCGGGGTTCAGGCAGATGAACGGCAGGTCGAGTTCGCGGATGATGCGGGCGATACGATCGCTGCCCCATCCGTCCTCGGCCGCATTGGGTAGCGCCGGCACCTCGGGAATGCCGGAATTGCTTCTCTGTTCGCCTGACTTGTTACGCACGCCTGAGCTTCCTTCCACCGCCTGCGACCGTCGTTACTTCGCCGGGCCGGCGCCCGGGCCGACATAGAACATCAGCGTCGACAGCGCGGTCTCGCGTTCGTCATTGGTCAGTTGGCTGGTGAAGTAGTCGACGTGGGGTTTCACTTCGTTGTCGATGCGATCGCAGATCGCCCGGCCCGCCGGCGTGATCTTCAGGATCGTGACACGCCCGTCCGAAACGTCGGAATCGCGCTTGAGATACTTGGACTTGACCAGCCCCTTGATCAGGTTCGACGCGAAGGCCGGCGCGATATCGAGCCGTTCGGCGAGCTCGCTCACACGCAGCTCCTGATTCGGACTGCCGTACACCTGGAGCAGCGCCTGATGCGCCAGGGACTCCAGCCCGACTTCCTTCGCCTTCTCTTCGATGATGCGGAAAACCTTGCGCAGGATGTAGCGCACATGCGCCACCGCGGCGAAATACTCGTGCTTGTCGGCACCGTTGCGCGAGCGCGCGGCGGCAGCCGATCGCTTTTCAATCTTCGCGAAGTTGAGGACCACGGTCATCGATTATTTCCCGGTATTTGCAGCGCGATCCCGCTACCGTAACGCCGGCGACAGCATTGCGTTGTTGATTCGAATTAGTTAGTTAACATATCTTTCTGGAAATGCCAGCGCTATTTCGCGGCAGGTTGCGCGACGCGAACCGGCGGCGGTATCGAGCGGCACGCCTGCTCCGCGCCGGCCATCTGCTCGGCGATTTATGTATGTTTACAACCTTAGTTCTATAATATATGCAGGGCTTTGGCCCGAACGGACCCGGAATCCGCGGCGGCGAACAGGACCTTCACGTGACCCAGCGTATCATCGTCGGCATCAGCGGCGCCTCCGGAGCGATCCTGGGCATCCGGACATTGGAGGCCCTGCGCGCCGCGGGCGTCGAGAGCCATCTCGTGGTCAGCAAGTCGGCGGCGCTGACGATATCGAGCGAAACCGATGTCACGCTCGCGCAGGTGCGCGAGCTCGCCGACGTCAACTACAAGGTCGACAATGTCGGTGCCGCCATCGCCAGCGGCTCGTTCCGCACCATGGGGATGATCGTCATCCCCTGCTCCATCCGGTCCCTTTCCGAGATCGCCTACGGCAACACGACGACCCTGCTGACGCGCGCCGCCGACGTCATCCTCAAGGAGCGCCGCAAGCTCGTCCTCGTGCTGCGCGAGACCCCGCTGCACCTCGGCCACCTCAAGACCATGACGCGCGCCGCCGAGATCGGCGCCGTGATCGCGCCGTTCATGCCGGCGCTCTACACCCGGCCGCAGAGCATCGACGACATCGTCAACCACACGGTTGGCCGCGTGCTCGACCAGTTCGATATCGATACGGGAGCCGTCAAGCGCTGGGGCGAGCAGGTCCCGGCCATTGGCGACACATAACGATCAAGGGAATGCCGGAAAATGTATCGCGACCTGCGTGACTTCATCGACCTCGTCGACGGACTGGGCGCTTTGCGGCGGATCGACAACGCCGACCTCATGCTCGAGATCGGCGGCATCACTGAAGTCGCCGCCGGCATGCCGGAATGTCCGGCGCTGCTGTTCGACAACATCAAGGGCTATCCGCAGGGCTACCGCATCTTCAGCAACGCCACCGTGAGCGCGCAGCGCGCCGCGCTGGCGCTCGGGCTCGATCCGCACCTGCGCCCGCTCGACGCGCTCAAGGCCTGGATGGCCAAGCGGCAGACGCTGAAGACCTTCGATCCCGTCGAGGTCAAGGACGCCGCTTATCTCGAGAATTCGATGACCGGCGACGATGTCGATCTGGCGCGCTTGCCATCGCCGCATTGGCACCCGGAAGACGGCGGCGCCTATATCGGCTCCGGCAGTCTGGTGATCATGGGCGATGCCGACGACGGCTGGGTCAACGCCTCGATCTATCGCGTGCAGGTGCACGGCCGCAACCAGGTGACGATCCAGTTCGATCATCAGGGACGCCACGGCGCCATGATCTCGAAGAAATACTGGGAACGCGGCAAGCCCTGCCCTGTCGTCGTCGTCAACGGCGAGGATCCGGCCCTGTTCATCGCCGGCTTCGAATACCTGCCGGCCGGCCAGTCGGAATACGCCTTCGCCGGCGCCATCAAGGGCGCACCGATCGAGGTGCATCCCGGCCCCGTCACCCGCCTGCCGATCCCGGCCTATGCGGAAAGCGTGCTCGAAGGCGAGCTGCTGCCGATGTCGGAGACGAGCCTGCTCGAAGGCCCGTTCGGCGAATTCACCGGCTACTATGCCGCCGACAAGCGGCCGGCGCCGGTGATGAAGGTCACGGCGATCCACCACCGCAACAATCCCATTCTGCTCGGCTCGCCGCCGATGAAGCCGCCACGCTTCCATTTCGGCCTGCCGTTCCGCGGCGCCGGCATCTGGCAGAACCTGATCGCCTGCGGCGTCACCGATGTCGTCGGCGTCTGGCAGCACGTCTCCCAGCTCATGACCGTGATTGCGCTCGAACAGCGCTATCCGGGTCACGCCAAGCGCGCCGGGTTGATCGCCGCGGCCAACAGCTATATGGGCCGCCTCGTCGTCGTCGTCGACGAAGACGTCGACCCGTCGAATCTCGCCGATGTGATGTGGGCGGTGACGACGCGGTCGGAGCCGTCGGAATCGGTCGACATCGTCCGCGGCGGCTGGAGCTCGGGCCTCGACCCGCGGCTGACGCCGGAAGCGCGCGACCAGGGCCTGACGCAGAACTCCAAGATGATCATCGACGCCTGCCGCCCGTTCGGCTGGCGCAGCAAATATGCCAAGACCTCGGCGCTCTCGATCGCCGAAACCCGCGTCATCGAGGACAAATGGATGGCGAGCCTGAGGCCCGCCGTCCGCACCTGAGAAAAGCGCGTTATGGGCAAGCCCAAGATCCTCGTCTTCGCGCCGCTGGCCGGCACCGAACGGATGATGAGTGAACTGGCTGCGCATGGCTACGACCTCGTGCTCGGCGAGCCGCGCTGGCAGCAGCCGGGCAAAGCCACGGCCTCGGAAATCGCCGCCGCCGCGCGCGACGCCGTGGCGCTGATGGGCACTTCGATCCGCGCCACGCCGATCACCCGCGAGGTGATCGAGGCCTCGCCCAACCTGCGCACCGTGACCAAATATTCGGTCGGCGTCGACGACGTCGACGTCGCCGCCGCCACCGAGCACGGCATCCTCGTCTGCCACGGCCCGACCGAGGACAATTGTTTCGCCGTCGCCGAGAACACCATCGCGCTGATGCTGGCGCTGCTGAAGAAAATCGCCCGCCGCGACGCCGATGTGCGCGCCGGCAAGTGGCGCGAGGAGCGGCACGCCGCGACCTTCCTCGGCGCCCGCGTCTCCGATGGCTATCCTGGGATCACGGTTGGCCTGGTCGGCCTCGGCCGCATCGGCACGCGCGTCGCGCAATTGCTGGCGCCGTGGCGGCTGCGCATCATTGCCTATGACCCTTACGTGCCGCCGACCAGCTTCATGCTCGCCGGCGTCGAGCGCGTCGATTACGACACCTTGCTGCGGCGCTCCGATGTCATCTCGTTTCATGCGACGCTCAGCGAGGAAACCCGCATGATGTTTGGCGCGCGCGAGATCGGCCTGACAAAGCCGGGCGCCATCGTCATCAACACGGCGCGCGGCCAGATGATCGATGAGGCCGCCGTCGCCGCCGCGCTGCAGGCCGGCCGCCTCGGCGGCGCGGCGATCGACGCCTTCGAGGAAGAGCCGCTGCCGACGAACTCGCCGCTGCGCGCCATCGGCGACACGCTGATCCTGTCGCCGCACGCCACCGCCAAGACCGACACCATCGAATTGCGCGCCGGCGCCGAGTGGGCGGGCCGCTCGGTGCATGAAGCGCTCAGCGGACGCGTGCCCGACAATGTCTATAACAGGGACGCCATCGCGCTATGGAAGAAGCGCTTCGGCGGCGTCGATCTGTCGAAGCCCTGAGCGCCGAAAAGAAAAGGGCCGCCCAGCGCGGGCGGCCCAGTGTCACCGGGAGGGGGTCCGGTGGGGTTCGGCCCTACGCCGCGATGGCGTTTTCGGCCGACACATAAGGCAGGTTTAGGCTGTCGGCGACCGCCTTGTAGGTCACCTTGCCCTTGTGAACGTTGAGACCGTTGCGCAGGTGCGGATTGCTGAGCACCGCCTTCAGGCCCGATGAGGCCAACGCCAGACCGAACGGCAGAGTCGCATTGTTGAGCGCGTGGCTCGACGTGACCGGCACCGCGCCCGGCATGTTGGCTACGCAGTAATGGATGACGCCGTCCACCACATAGGTCGGCTCGGCATGGGTCGTCGCATGCGATGTCTCGAAGCAGCCGCCCTGGTCGATGGCGACATCGACAATCACGGCGCCCGTCTTCATGGTCTTCAGCTTGTCACGGCTGACCAGCTTCGGCGCGCTGGCGCCCGGCACCAGCACGGCACCGATCACGACATCGGCGGCCGCGACTTCGTTGTCGAGCGCCTCGGAGGTCGAATACAGCGTGCGCACCCGGCCGGCGAACAACTCATCGAGTTCGCGCAGGCGCGGCAGTGAACGGTCGAGGATGGTGACTTCCGCGCCGAGGCCGACGGCCATGCGCGCCGCATGGACGCCGACGACGCCGCCGCCGATGACGACGACACGGCCGGCCGGCACACCCGGCACGCCGCCGATCAGCAGGCCGCGGCCGCCGGCCGGCCGCTTCAGGGCAACGCCCGCCGCCTCGATCGCCAGACGGCCGGCGACTTCGCTCATCGGCGCCAGCAGCGGCAGGCCGCCGCGCTCGTCCGTCACGGTCTCGTAAGCGACCGCCGTGCATCCCGACTTGATCAGCGCCGCCGTCTGTTTCGGGTCGGGCGCCAGGTGGAGGTAGGTGAACAGGATCTGGCCCTCGCGAAGCTGGGCGCACTCGTCAAGTTGCGGCTCCTTGACCTTGACGATCATGTCCGCCGCCTTGAACACTTCGGCTGCGGACTTGGCGATCTCGGCACCGGCCTGACGGTAGACGTCGTCACTGGCGCCGATGCCGCCGCCGGCACCGGTCTGCACGAGAACCTTATGGCCGCGCTGGACGTATTCGCGAACCGACGCCGGGGTCAGCCCGACGCGATATTCGTGAGTTTTGATTTCGCTTGGAACGCCGACGAGCATGGGATCCCCTCCTCTGATGGCCGCAAGCTAGACCAGGACGAAGTTGTCTTTCCGGCTTTTCCTGCGTTATCCTGTCGTTCCACGCAGCATTCCCGCGCGTGCAGTCGATATGTGGCTCGTTTCATGCACGACCTCGACAGGATCGATATCGCTCTGCTCCGCGAGGTCGCCGGCAATGCGCGCGTCTCCCATGTCGAGCTTGCCGATCGCGTCGGCCTGTCGAGCACCGCCTGTTCGCGCCGCCTCGCCACGCTCGAAGAAGAAGGTTTCATCGCCGGCTATCATGCTGCTTTGGGCCTGCATGCGCTGGGGCTCGGCACCACGGTGATCGTGCGCATCACGCTGGAAAGCCAGAGCGAAGACGCGCTGCAAGCCTTCGAGGCCGCCGTGGCGAAGTGCCCGTCGGTCGTCCGCTGCCTGCTGATGTCCGGCTCGGACGATTATCTCGTGACCATTCTCGCGCGCGGCATCGAAGACTTCGAGCAGATCCATAAGACGCAATTGTCGCGTCTGCCGAAAGTGGCGCGGATTCATTCGAGCTTCGCCATCCGCAACGTCGTCGAGCGGCCCTTCCCGCCGACCGCTTTGGCTGAAAGCGCCAAGCGGTCGAAGCGGTAGGACGTTCGCTTACTTCACATCGCCGATCGGCGGCAGCGCCAGCGCGCTTTCGACCATGCCGGTGGCGCGGGCGAAATCGAAGTTGCGATAGACGTTCATCTTCACCAGGAACGACGCGCCGCCGTAGAACTTCTCGTACTGCTGGTGGCGGCTGCCGAACTCCGAGCCGATGAAATCCCAGGCCATGCGCATGACGGCGACGCGGCTACGGGCATCGGCGACGCCGGACTGCATGAAGCGGTCGATGTCGGAACGCATGTCGGGGTTCTGGAAGTCGGCATAGGCCGACGGCACCGTGATCATGCCGGCGCCGCTCAGTTCACGGATGATTTCCAGCATGCGCGAATTCAATTCGGACTGCAGCGCCATGACCGAATAGAGCCCGGTCTTCGACGGCCAGAGCACGCCGTCCTTGTCGATGGTCGCCGTGGTTTCCTGCGACAGCAGCATGTTCTCGACGATCGAAACCAGCGAGGCGAGCTCGCCCATCTGCACCTGAACGGCCGGATTGGAATCGTTGCCGGTCATCTCGTTCATGCGCTTGGCCAGACCGATCATGAAGCGCAGCTTGGTCGAATAGCGCGCCTGCGCCTGATAGTTGCCGTAGAGATGCGACGGCGTGCGCCACCATTGATCGCGGCACACCGCCGTGTTGCGATAGATGAAGACGTTCTCCCACGGCACGAAGACGTTATCGAGCACGACGAAACAGTCGACCTCATCGAACCGCGACGACAGCGGATAGTCGTAGGAGTTGTCGGCGACGTTGGCATAGGCCCGGCGCGGGTAGAGTTTGAGCCCCGGCGCATTGGCCGGGATGGCGACGCCGTTGGCGTAGTTCTCGTCGCCCGCTTGCAGCGGATGAATGCAGCTCAGATAGATGTAGTCCGAGAACAGGCCGGCGGTGGCGAGCTGCTGGGCGCCCGACAGATAGATGCCGGCATCGGTTTCCTTGACGACGCCGGCATAGAGCGTCGGGTCGCTCTGCTGATGCGCCGGCTTGCTGCGGTCGATTTGCGGCGGAACGATCGCGTAGCTCAGATACTGATGGGTATCTCGGATCTTCTCGTAGAAATTGACAACGTTGTCGGCGAATTTCTGGCCACCAGCCGCGAAAACGCTCGGCACCGCCGCATAACCGGCGAAAAAGCCGGCGACGTGGTCGGGGGTCCGCCCCATCAGGCCGTAGGTCGCTTCCGCCCAGGTCTCGGCGGCCAGACGCTTGGCCTTGAGATCGGCATGGGTCTTCGGGATCTGGTAGGCGCGCCAGACCGGGTTGCCGGTTTTCGGCGACGTGAAGGTCATGCGCTCGCGCATCTCGGGCGCGGCGGCGATGTCGAACAGGCGCGCCAGCGACCGGGCGCCGCCCGAGAACGCCGGATGGGTCGTGACGTCCTTCACCTTCTCGCCATCGACGTAGACCTGACGGCCGTCGCGCAGGGATTCGAGATAGTCGGCGCCCGTGCGCAACCCGCTGCCGGCGCTCTTGCGAGAACTCCCTTTCGTCACGTTTTCAACGACGTTCATGGTGTTCCTTCAACCTCCGCGATCCGATGAATTCATCGCCAGGATGGGGAAAACGGCCCCTATCCGGCTCTTGCATTATGCTATAAAACATAGGTATGTTAGATTAGCAATCAAATTCCACACGCGGCCGGGGCAACGAGGAAAACGAGATGACAACGAGTTCGATGTCCGAGGTCGCCTCCGCCGCAAACCCGGCCGCCAAACGCCGCTGGCTGGTCGCCGGCGTGCTGCTGCTGGTGGTGATCGCCGGCTTCTTCGACCGCATCAGCATCGCGGTGCTGTTCACCAACAGCGAGTTCAATCAGGCGATCGGCATCGGCTTCAATCCGCCGATGCTGGGCCTGCTGATGACGTCGTTCCTCTTTGCCTATGGCGTCTCCGGCGTGCTCCTGAGTTTCATCGGCGACATTTACGGGCCGCGGCGCAGCCTCGCGGTCGGCGCCACGCTGTGGGGCGTGTTCATGGTGCTGATCGGCGCCGCCAGTTCCTTCACGTCGATGATCGTCTACCGCGTCCTGCTCGGCCTCGCCGAGGGGCCGCAGTTCGCTTTGGTCAACAAGGTCGTCAAGCGCTGGTTTCCCAAGCATGAGCAGGCCCGCGCAAACTCGGTGTGGATGGTCGGCAGCCCGCTCGGCTCGGCCATCGGTTTTCCGCTGACTATCGCGCTGGTGGCGGCGTTCGGCTGGCGCTCGTCGTTCTATGCTTTGGCGATCCTCAACATCGTCATCATCGTGCCGCTGGTGCTGATGCTGGTGCGCGACTGGCCGCCGCATCGGGAAGCCGAGGCGCGCGCCGAGGAAGTCTCGACCACAACGATGACCGGCAGCATCGGCATCTTCCTGAAGGATTGGCGCTTCTGGATGATCCTGGTCTTCAATTCGGCCTGTCTGGTCTATCTCTGGGGCCTCAATGCCTGGCTGCCGAGCTACCTGCAGAAGGTGCAGCACTTCGATCTGAAGTCGCTCGGTTTCTTCGCCTCGCTGCCGTTCATCCTGATGTTCTTCGGCGAACTGCTCGGCGGTTACATCTCCGACCGCATCGGCCGCCGCGCCATCGTCTGCTTCGTCGGCCTGTTCATGGCCGGTGCGCTGATTTACGTGGTCTCGTACGTGTCGAACCCCTACGCTGCCGCGGTGGTGATGGCGCTGAGCGCCGGTTTCTGGGGCTCGGCGCTGCCGCCTTTGTTCGCCATGGCGGCGCAGATCATCCCGCCGCAGGTCACGGCCTCGGGTGTCGGCGTCTATAACGGCGCCGGCAATCTGATCGGCGCCTGCTCGCCCCTTTTGATGGGCTGGATCATCGGCACGTCGGGCAATTTCGACGCCGGGCTGCTGGTGCTGGTCGGCGCCGGCGTGCTTGGCTCACTCTTCATGCTGCCGCTCATCAAGCGTTACTGAACGCGCAAAGGATCACTCCATGCCCGAGATCAAGCTCACCTTCTCCTCCGACGACGCCAGCGGCGACATGAACGTCACCGTATCTTCGCTCGTCATCGCCGGCTGGACCGGACGCGACCCGGCGGCGATGGAGGCGCACATCGTCGAACTGGAGAAGCTCGGCGTGAAACGGCCGGCCTCGACGCCGATCTTCTATCGCGGCGCGACGTCCCTGCTTACCCAGGCGCCGGAGATCGAGGTTGTCGGCACGCATTCGAGCGGCGAAGTCGAACCGGTGATCTTCAGCCTGCCCGACGGCTTGTGGCTCGGCGTCGGCTCCGACCACACCGACCGCCAGGTCGAGACCGTCGGCATCACCATCTCCAAGCAGATGTGCGCCAAGCCGGTGTCGAAGCGGCTGTGGCGTTTTGCCGACGTCTCCGGGCGCTGGGACCAGTTGCTGGTGCGCTCCTTCGCCACCCGGGGCGGCAAGCGCAGCCTCTATCAGGAAGGCCCGCTCGCCAAGATGCGCCATCCCGACGACTTGACCGCGCGCTATCTCGGCGCCGGCGCCAAGCTGCCGGTCGGCACCGCGATGTTCTGCGGCACGCTCGCCGTTCATGGCGAAATCGCCGGCGCCGACCTGTTCGAACTCGAACTCGAAGATCCGGTCGCCAAGCGCAAGATCACCCACCGCTACACCACTCTCACCCTGCCGATCGCCGGCTAAAACGCGAGGTCCCATGCCCTTCAACAAGCCGCATCTCGAATTCTTCGCCCTCGACATGAATTCCGGCTGGGAGACACCGCCCGGCTATCCGTCCGGCATCAAGCAGAAGATCCTGGCCAGCGACCTCAACGAAAAGGCCAAGACCGGCAGCCGCTCGCGCATCCTGCGCTTCGATCCCGGCGTCTTCACCACCGATCCCTTCGTGCACGATCACTGGGAAGAAGTGTTCCTCTTTTCCGGAGATCTCACCGTCGGCAATGACAAGAACGGTAACGGCGGCGAACCGTTCAACCCGCTGACCTATGCCTGCCGCCCGCCCGGCGCCTATCACGGCCCGTTCAAGTCGGAGAAGGGCTGCATGCTCTTCGAGATTCACTATTACGACGAAACCCAGAACAAGAAGTAGCAACCGATGAAGATCGCGGTCCCCGACCTGATATCCAACTCGTATTTTCCGGCGGCGGCCGCGGTCGAACTCGGCTACTTCAAGGAAGAAGGTCTCGACGTTTCACTCGAACTGATCTTCCCGGTCGACAAGTGCTATGCCGCCCTGCGCGACGGCACGATCGACTTCGTCGGCGGCTCGGCGCATTCGGCGCTGGCCGCCTTTCCCGAGTGGAAAGGCGTCAAGCTGCTCTGCGCGCAGGCGCAGGGCATGTACTGGTTCCTGGTCATGCGCGCCGATCTCAAAGCCAAGCGCAACGATCTGAACATCGTCAAAGGCAAGCGCATCGGCGCCGCGCCCTGGGTCGAGATGGGCCTGCGGCAACTGCTGAAGGCCGGCGGCATCGATCTCGAACGCGATCAGGTGTCGATCGCGCCGGTGCCGGGCGCCGTCGGCGCCACCGTCAATTTCGGCCTCACCGCCGCCAAGGCGCTGGAGGACGGCAAGATCGACGGCTTCTGGGCCAACGGCATGGGCACCGAAGTCGCGGTGACGCGCGGCGTCGGCAGCGTCGTGCTCGACATCCGCCGCGGCGACGGGCCCAAGGGGTGCTTCGACTACACCATGGCCTCGATCGCGACCTCCGACCGCTTCATCGAGCAGTCGCCGGACAAGGCGGCCGCCGCGGTGCGCGCCATCGTCAAGACGCAGGCTGCGTTGAAGGCCGATCCGGGCAAGGCCACCGCCGTCGGCCGCAAGCTGTTCCCGCCGACGGAAGCCGAACTGATCGCCGAACTGATCCGCCGCGACCTGCCCTATTACGATGCCGCGATCACGCCGTCCTTCGTCGAGGGCATGAACGCCTTTGCCCGCAACATCGGCATCCTCAAGGGACATCCGCGTTACGAGGACGTGGTGGCGACGCAGTTCAGCGCATTATGGTCGAAAGCGTGAGCGACAACGCCGTCAGCAAACTGGACACCCGCGCATTCCGCAATGCGCTCGGACTGTTCGCGACCGGCGTCGTCATCATTTCGGCCGAGATCGATGGCAACAAGATCGGCGCGACGGTCAGTTCGTTCAACTCGGTGTCGCTCGAGCCGCCGCTGGTGCTGTTCAGCATCGCACGCAACGCCTACGGCCTGCCCTTGTGGAAGGCGGCCAAGGCGCTGGCCATCTCCGTGCTCGGCGAACACCAGGTCGAACTGTCGAACCGCTTTGCCCGCGCCGCCGGCAGCAAATGGGATGGTCTCAGCGAGCGCCGCGCCGCCAACGGCAGTCCGCTGCCGCCGGACATTCTCATGCATCTCGAATGCCGGCCTTATGCCACCTATGACGGCGGCGACCATGAGATCTTCGTCTGTGAAGTGACGGGCTACACCATCCATCATCCCGGGGCCCTGCCCTTGCTGTTCTTCTCCGGACGCTATCGCCGCCTGGCGCACGAGGATGGCGAGCGGGCGCCTAACGATAATCTGTGGCTCCACGGCTGGTGACAGGCGCGTCGATGTTCCGCAGCACCGCCCCTTCGTGTATTTGATGCATGTCTGCGGTCAGCGGCAATGAGGCATCGATGCCCAAAAAACGGTCTCCTGCGGTGAAGAGCCCGCCCGACTCCGGGTCCCGGGGTTCGGCAAAGAACCTCACCGTCAGCCTGCCCGAACTGCTGGTCGATGGCTCCGACCTCAAGTTCCGCGAACTGGTCGCCGACCTGTTTGCCGCCGCCGCCGGCATGCTGGCGCTGCGCCGCGCCCTGGCGACCTCGGTCGGCCTCAGCGCCGCGGAATACGCCATCCTGCTCGCCACGTGGCATCTGCAGAAGAAGGGCCCGGTCGGCATCAACACGCTGGCCGGCCAGTTGCACGTCGCCGCCGCCAATGTCACGGCGGAGGTCGGCAAGCTGGTCAAGAAAGGCATTCTCGACAAGCAGCCGCATCCGACGGACAGCCGCGCCGTCCTCATTCGCCTCACCGCCGATGGCACCGCGATCCTGCACGAACTGACGCCCTTGCTGCGGCGGATCAACGACCGCCTGTTCTCCGGCAACCGGGCGCGGGATATGGATGCCGTGGCCAACTTCCTTCGTCACATCGCCGATGAGACGCCGAACTCGATCCATCTGGCGAAGAGTTTCCACCCCCGTACGCCCATCCGGGAAGAGCGGCGACGGAAAACCGCCGCCAAGGAAAGCCGTCAATAATGCAAGTCCTCGTCATCGGTGCCGGCGTGGTCGGTCTCGCCGCAGCCCGTGCGGTCGCGCAAAAAGGCCACGACGTGATCGTCGCCGAGGCGGCGAACGCCATCGGCACCGGCGTCTCGTCCCGCAACTCCGAAGTCATCCACGGCGGCATGTATTATCCGACGGGATCGCTGCGGGCGAAGCACTGTGTCGCAGGCCGCCGCCTGCTCTACGCCTTCTGCGCCTCGCATGGCGTCGCCCACAAAAAGGTCGGCAAGCTGATCGTCGCCACCGATGACGCCGAAACCGCAAAGCTTGAGCAGATCGCCGCGCAGGGCAAGATCAATGACGTCGAAGGCCTGACCATGCTCAGCGCCGCCGAGGCCAAGGCGCTCGAGCCGGCGCTCGCCTGCACCGCGGCGCTGCTGTCGCCGGAAACCGGCATCGTCAGCGCGCACGACTATATGCTGGCGCTGCGCGGCGACATCGAGGACGCCGGCGGCGCCATCGCCTTCAACACGCCGGTCACCGGCGCCGTGCGCCAGGACGGACAGTGGCAGGTGTCGTTCGGCGGCAGCGACGCCGGCGACATGGAATTCGATGCCGTCGTCAACTGCGGCGGCCTGTCGGCGCAGAAGATCGCGCTGACGATGCCGGACTATCCGGCGGCGCGCGTGCCGAAGCAGGTGCTCGCCAAGGGCAACTATTTCACTTATGCCGGCAAGCCCGCCTTCACCCGGCTGATCTATCCGACGCCGGTCACCGGCGGCCTGGGCGTTCATGTCACGCTCGATCTCGCCGGCCGCATGCGCTTTGGGCCCGACGTCGAGTGGATCGACAAGGAGTATTACCCGGTCGATCCCAAACGGGCCGATGCCTTCTACGACCGCATTCGCACCTATTGGCCCGCGCTCAAGGACGGCACGCTGGCGCCGGATTATTCCGGCATCCGGCCCAAGCTCACCGGCCCCGGCGAGCCGGCGGCGGATTTCCTGATCGACCCGCCGGCCGCGCATGGCCTGCCCGGCCTGGTGCAGATGTTCGGCATCGAGTCGCCCGGCCTGACCAGTTCGCTGTCGCTCGCCGAACACGTCGCCGCATCGCTCGACGCCTGAGGCCCGATCGGCTGTGCGCGCATGGCCGCAGCGCCGGAACGCGCGGACAAACAACTATACATAACTAAGCTATATGTTATTGTTTTTTGCCGGGCGTTTCTCGCCGCCGGTCCAGCACACGCGCCATCGATCAGCGTCTCGGGAGACACTGCCGTGCAAGATATCGACCGCCCCACCGTCCCGGTGAAATCCAACGATCTCGCCTGGAAGAGCGATGTGGTGGCCGAACTCCTGCGCCGGTCGAAAATTCCCTTCGTCGTCCTCAATCCCGGCGCCAGCTATCGCGGCCTGCACGACAGCCTGGTCAACTATCTCGGCAACACGGCGCCGCAGATGCTGCTGTGCCTGAATGAGGACCACGTCGTGTCGATCGCGCACGGCTATGCCAAGGCGACCGACCGGCCGCTCGCCAGCGTCCTGCACAGCAATGTCGGCCTCATGCACGGCCTGATGGGCATCTTCAACGCCTGGGCCGATCGCGTGCCGATGCTGATCCTCGGCGCCACCGGCCCGGTGCAGCCGGAAAAGCGCCGGCCGTGGATCGACTGGATCCACACCGCCAAGGATCAGGGCGCCCTGCTCCGGCATTATGTGAAGTGGGATGACGAGCCGCGCTCGGCCCACGGCGTCGTCGAAAGCATGACGCGCGCGCTGCAGATGACGACCAGCGCGCCGAAGGCGCCGGTCTATGTCTGTCTCGACGCCGGCCTGCAGGAAGAACCGCTGGCCGACGCGATCGACCTCCCCGATTTCGATCGTTTCGCCGCGCCGGACGCGCCCTGCGGTACGCCGGCCGATATCGCCGAAGTGGCTGGCATGATCGCCACCGCCAAGCGTCCGGTCTTCCTGATCGGCCGAGGCTCGCGTCAGCAACTGCACTGGGACCGCCGCATCGAACTCGCCGAGATTGCCGGCGCCGCCGTCATCACCTCGCTGCGCGAACGCGCCGTGTTCCCGACCCGCCATGCGCAGCATATTTCGCCGCCGAGTGGCTGGATGACCGCCGGCGCCAAAGCGGCGATCAAGGACGCCGACCTGATCGTCAGTTTCGATTGGGTCGATCTCAACGGCTATCTGCAGCAGTTCGACCGCAAGACGCACCGGCTCGGCGCCCGCGTCGTGCACGTATCGCTCGACAGCATCCTGCACAATGGCTGGAGCATGGATCACTTCGCGCCCATTGCCGCCGATCGCCACGTCATGGCCGACGCCGATGCCTTCATCGAGCAGCTCCTGCCCGCCATCAGATCGCGTCTCGGCAAGCCGCGCGCGCCCTGGCTCGAGGGCGGCCCGGCGGCGCCGCGCGGCTTCAGCGACGGTGCCGAAAGCGAACTGGTGCCGCACGATATCGAGGCCCTGCTCGCCGAGCTGGCCAAAGAGCACGCGATCACGCTGGCGCATACGACCATCGGCTGGGCTTCGACCGACTATCCGATGCAAGGGCCGCTCGATTATCTCGGCCATGACGGCGGCGCCGGTCTGGCCGCCGGCCCGGGCCTGACCATCGGCGCGGCGCTGGCGCTGCGTGATACGGGTCGCATCGTGGTCGGCGTGCTCGGCGACGGCGACTTCCTACAAGGCGCGACGGCGCTGTGGACCGCGGCGCATTACAGCATTCCCTGCCTCTTCATTGTCTCGAACAACCGCTCGAACTTCAACGACGAGGTGCATCAGGAAACCGTCGCCAAGACCCGCGGCCGGCCGGTCGAAAACCGCTGGGTCGGCCAGCGCATCGACGATCCGGCGGTCGATCTTGCGGCCATCGCACGGGCGCAAGGCGTCGACGCCATCGGGCCGGTGCAGACGCTCGGCGAGTTGCGCGCCGCAGTGAAGACCGGCCTCGGCGCCGTCAAGAACGGCCAGCCGTTCTTCATCGACGCCCGCGTCAAGCCCGGCTACGCCAACATCATCGTGTCGCGGCACGGCTGAGCCGGCCGCAGGCCCTCGCCGAGCCGGCGGCGACACTACGGCTTGGCGTCGGCCTTCACCGCCGCGGCGATTCCGTTCCACTGCGCGACCTGATCGCGAATGAAGCCGTCGAACTCCGAAGGCGACGTTTTCTGAACGTAGACGCCGATCGATTCGAGTCGCTTCTGCAAATCCGGCCTGTCGAGCGCGCGATTGAGCGCAGCATTGAGTTTGTCGACGATCGCGGCCGGCGTACCGGCCGGCGCGGCCAGGCCATACCAGGTGCCGCGCCCGAAGCCCGGCAGGTCCAGGCCCTTCTCGGCGAAGGTGGGAACGTCGGGTGCCTCCTTCAGCCGCTCGCGGCCGATCGTCGCCAGCATCTTCAGCTTGCCTTCCTTGACCAGTCCGACAGCGCCGGGCGGAGCGACGAAGGCGCTTGAAATACGCCCGGCCAGCAGATCCGTGATCGCCGGCGTCATGCCGCGGTACGGCACCATCAGCGGCTTGATCTTGGCCACCTTGGCAAAGGACAGGCCGGCGAGGTGCGGCGTGCTGCCGAGGCCGGCATTGCCGATCGACACGCCCTCACCCGCCTGACGCGCATGCTCCACGAAGCTCTGGAGGTCCGGCGTAGTGCTGTCGGCGGGAACGACCAGAACGAGGGTCGAGAGCGTGGTTTGCCCGACCATCTTGAAATCCTTCACCGGATCGTAGCCGACATTGTCGTGGAAGTGCGACAGGACGACGAAAGACATGTCAACCGCGACCAGCGTGTAGCCATCCGGCTTGGCCCTGCCGACATAGCTGAAGGCAATGGCGCCGCCGGCGCCGGGCTTGTTCTCGATGACGACCGTGCCGTCGATCTCCTTCGACATGCCGTCGGCCACGGCGCGGGCAATCACATCGACGGGGCCGCCAGGGGCGAATGGCACGACGAGCGAGATCGGGTGATCGGGAAATTCCGCAGCCACGGCCGGCGCATGGGTTGAGCCGGGTAAAACGCCGAGGACCGCAAGCGAGCAAATCCAAAGGCGCTTCAGGCAGAAATCGACGACTTTCATTATCGCGCTCCGGTTCATGTCAAGCGACGAGCCGCGCGGGATCTGGGGCGGCGACAGTCCCGCCTCCGAGACGCATCGCGCCCAGCCGCGGCCTCTCACCCAGCTCGGGCGGCCGCCAGCGGCAATTTAGCTTTGCTAGTTTACATACTTTACTTTGCTATTTTCAATATGTATCGTTCAGGAACCCTGGGCGGAAACCCAGCGATGGCCCAGGCCGTTGTCCTTCAAGCGAACTTTGGGAAGAGATCGCGTGTGAACGAGCCTGTTGTCAGTTTTGTCAACGTCAACAAAACTTATGACGGCAAAGCTCTGGTCGTCGACGACCTCAATCTTTCCGTCCAGCGCGGTGAATTCCTGACGCTGCTCGGCTCGTCCGGCTCGGGCAAGACGTCCTCGCTGATGATGGTCGCCGGCTTCGAGACACCGACGTCGGGCGACATATTACTCGACGGCAAGTCGATCACCCGGCTGCCCGCCTACCGGCGCAACATCGGCGTCGTCTTCCAGAACTACGCGCTGTTCCCGCACATGACCGTGGCGGAAAACCTCGCCTTCCCGCTGCAGGCGCGCAAGGTCGCCAAGGGCGACATCGCCAGGAAGGTCTCGCGCGTTCTCGAGATCGTCCGCCTGACCGGCTACGAGGATCGCAAGGCCCCGCAGTTGTCCGGCGGCCAGCAGCAGCGCGTCGCGCTGGCGCGCGCCCTCATCTTCGATCCGGCGCTCGTCCTGATGGACGAACCGCTCGGCGCGCTCGACCGCCAACTGCGCGAGGCGATGCAGTACGAGATCAAGCGCATTCACGACAGTCTCGGCATCAGCGTCATCTATGTCACGCACGACCAGGACGAGGCGCTGGCGATGTCCAACCGCATCGTCGTCCTGGAAAAGGGCAAGATCGAACAGGTCGGCACGCCGAAGGAGCTCTACGAGGCGCCGGCGACCGCGTTCGTCGCCGGCTTTGTCGGCGAGAACAATTGCCTGAAGGGCCGCATCGGCCGGGTCGATGGCGGGCGCTGCGCCATCGAGATGCCGTGGGGCGAGGTTCGCGCCGTCGCCGTCGGCGCCGGCAGCGCCGGAGCGGACGCCGCCTGGTCGGTCCGGCCGGAGCGCATCGAGCTCGATCCGGGCCATGACGGCCTCGACAATGTCTATGACGGCGTCGTCAGGGATTTCATCTATCTCGGCGACCAGATCCGCGTCTGCGTCGCCATCGACCAGAACTGCACATTCGTCCTGAAGATGACCAACAACACCAGCCTTGCCGCGCTGGCGATTGGCCAGTCCGTCAAGATCGGATGGCGCGCGGTCGATTGCCGCGCGTTCGGAGCGCACCACTGACCGATGCCGGGCGACCGGCCTCGCGACCTGCAATGTCCACTTCGTGCTTTGATCCAGGGGAGACGACCATGATGTCCAGATTTATGCGTTGTATCGCTCTTGCCACCGTCGGCGCCTTTGTCACAACCGCGGCTGCAGCTCGTGATCTGACCGTCGTTTCGTGGGGCGGCGCTGTGCAAAAGGCCCAGAGCACGGCCTTCCTCGAGCCCTTTGCCGCGGAATCCAAGGCGCCTTTGCGCCAGGCTTCGTGGGAAGGCGGAATCGGCATTCTTCGCGCCAAGGTGCAGAGCGGCAATGCCGACTGGGACGTCGTCGAGGTCGAATCCGACGAACTGGCGATCGGCTGCGAGGAAAACCTCTACGAGAAGCTCGACTGGAGCAAGATCGGCGGCAAGGACGTCTACTTCCCGGAAGCCGTTCATCCGTGCGGTGTCGGCGCGCTGCTTTACAGCTTCGTCCTGGCCTACGACCCCGCCAAGGTGAAAGACGCGCCGAAGAGCTGGGCGGACTTCTACGATCTCAACAAATTTCCCGGCAAGCGCGCTTTGCGTTCGGGCCCGAAGCTGACGCTGGAGACGGCGCTGATGGCCGACGGCGTCGCCCCGGCGGATGTTTACAAGGTTCTCAGCACCGATGAAGGCGTCAATCGTGCCTTCAAGAAGCTTGACACCATCAAGTCCAGCATCATCTGGTGGCAGACCGGCCAGAAACCGGTCGAACTACTCGCCTCCGGCGAAGTGGCGATGACCGGCGTGTTCAACGGCCGCATCACCGCCGCCAAGAATGCAGGCAAGGTGTTCAACATGGTCTGGAACCAGAGCATGTTCACCTGGGACAGCTGGGTCATCCTCAAGGGTTCACCGAATATCGACGCCGCCTACAAGCTGTTGGCCTACATGGAAGACGCCAGCCGCCAGGCCAAGCAGATGACCATGCTGGCGAACGGCACCTCCAACAAGGCAAGCATCGGCAAGGTGGACGCCAAGGTCGCTGCCGATCTGCCGTCGGCGCCGGAGAACGCCGCGCACGCCATGGAAGTCAGCGCGCAGTTCTGGCTCGACAACTTCGACAAGCTCAGCGACCGCTTCACCAAGTGGGTCGCTCAGTAACAGGTCCTCGCGCGGGCGTCGACCCGCCTGATGGCAAATCGGCAGGGGCCGCGACGTCACGCGGCCCTCGCCTTCCTTTCACGGTCCGGATTCATGACCGAAGTTCATATTCTCAGTCGCCAGCTCTATTCTTCGAACCGCCACCGCCGCCTGGCTTCGTTCGCGTTGGTGCTGCCGCTGCTGGTCTTCCTCATCTTCTCATATGGCTTCCCCATCGGGACCATGCTGTGGCAATCGGTCAGCGACAAGGAAGTCGGTGCGGCACTGCCGCAAACCGTGGTCGCACTTGCATCATGGGACGGCAAAACGCTTCCCGATGAAATGGCATTCCGTGCACTTGCTGCCGATATCAAGAAGGCGCGCGCCGATGAGACATTGGCGCCTGCGGCGCGTCGGTTGAACTACGACGTCAGCGGCTTTCGCGAGGTCCTATTTCGTACCGCGCGGCGCCTGCCGCCTGCCGACACGGCATCGGCGAAGGATTACCTAACTAAACTCGACCCCGCCTGGAGCGATCTCGCCTACTGGGGCGCCATCAGGAATGCGGCAGGACCGGCGTCATTGTATTATCTGCTTTCGGCGATCGACCTGCGAAGTGATCCGGCCGGATCGATCGTCGCAAAACCGAACGACTCGGCAATCTTCATCGACATCTTCTTTCGCACGTTTGAAATGTCGTTGATCGTCACGCTAATCTGCGTCGTGTTGGGATTTCCGGTCGCCTATCTGCTGGCCAGCCTGCCGGCGCGCCTAGCTTATCCATTGCTCGTTCTGGTTCTGGTGCCGTTCTGGACGTCGCTCCTGGTCCGCACCGCAGCGTGGGTCGTGTTGCTGCAGAACCGTGGTATCGTCAACCACGCGCTGATCGATCTGCATATTCTGAACGAGCCCACCGCGCTGATCTATAACCGACTCGGCGTGTACGTCGCCATGACGCATATCCTGCTGCCCTACTTCATCCTACCGCTGTACAGCGTGATGAAGGGGATTTCGCCGAATTACATGCGCGCCGCTGCCAGTCTGGGCGCCCGGCCAATCCGCGCCTTCGTCAAGGTCTATCTGCCGCAATGCGCTTCCGGCATCACCGCAGGCTGTCTGCTGGTCTTCACCGTGGCAATCGGCTTCTACATCACGCCCGCTCTCGTTGGCGGCGCGGCGGACCAGATGATCAGCTACTACATCGCGTTCTACACCAACACCGCCGCGAATTGGGGCCTCGCCTGCGCACTCAGTGTGTGGCTTCTGGGCGCAACATTCATTCTATATGTTGTGTATGCGAAATTGGCGGGCGGCGTGGCGGGGCCAAAGACATGACATTCGGTCATGAACACCGCCCGCTGTCGCAGCGAATGACGCGGCTGGCGTTATGGGTCATCACCATCCTGGTGCTGACCTACCTGATCGCGCCGCTGCTCGCCATCATCCCGCTGTCGTTCAGCTCCAGCGCCTTTCTGAACTACCCGATCCCGTCGTTCTCGCTGCACTGGTACGAGGACTTCTTCTCCTCGCCGGAATGGCGGCTGGCGATCTGGAACTCGCTGGTGGTCGGCTCGATCACCGCGCTACTGGCGACTTCGCTCGGCACGCTGGCGGCGCTCGGCCTCAACCGCGCCGATTTCCCGTTCAAAAGGGTTATCACCGGCTTCTTTATTTCGCCGCTGGTGGTGCCGGTCATCATCCTGGCCGTCGGCACTTACTTCTTCTTCGCGCCGCTGCGGCTGACCGGAACCTACACCGGCATCATCCTCGCCCATACGACGATGGCCATCCCCTTCGTCGTCATCACCGTCGGCGCGACGCTGACCGGCCTCGACGAGAATCTCGTGCGCGCTGCCTTCAGCCTCGGCGCCCACCCGGTGCGCGTGTTCTTCAAGGTCATCCTGCCGCTGGTGCTGCCCGGCGTCATCTCCGGCGCGGTCATCGCCTTCGCCACCTCGCTGGACGAGGTGGTAATGATCCTGTTCCTGGCAGGACCCGAGCAGAACACCATCCCGCGGCAGATGTTCAACGGCATCAAATATTACCTGAGCCCGACCATCACCGCGGTCGCCACCGTGCTGGTCGTGGTCTCGATCGCAATCCTCGGTCTGGTCGGCCTGCTGCGCCGGCGCATGGAAAAGCTGCGCGCGTCCGCTGCCGAACACTGACAGGAATGCCGCGCCGCTAGCGGCCGATGCGGCCTTGCGCCGACGCCTTCGGCAGCTCCGGCCGCGCGATGCGTACGTCGATCAGGAAGGGCCGCCCGTCGCGAACCGCCGCCAGCCCCTGCTTGATGGCGGCACGCAATGCATCGCGCGACGTCAGCGGCCCGGTCGCCTCGACGCCCTGGCCTTCCGAAATCTTGACCATGTCGAGTTCCGGATCGGACAGCCGCTGGCCGATCCAGCGGTTCTCGCGCGGCCGGTCGCGCAAGCTCGCCATCACGTTCTGGTGGATCTCGTCGTTGAAGTTGGAGGCGTTGTTGGCGATGATGAACAGCGCCGGAATGCGATAATGCGCCGCCGTCCATAGCGCGGTGGCGCCTTGCATGAAGTCGCCGTCGCCGATCACCGAGATCACCGGCCGGCCGCTGTCCTTCAGCGCCAGCGCGGCGCCGATGGTGATACCCGGCCCCGCCGCCAGCCCGGCGCCGCCGTCATGGCCGAGGAAATCCAGTGGCTCGCGATAATCATAGACGCTGCCGCTCCACACCAGCGGCAGATGCGCGATGGTGAATTGCTGCGCCCCACGCTCCTCGGCCAGCGCCACTTCGATGTCGAAATAGGTCAGTTCGCCACCGGTAGCCGGACGATCGGCGGCGACCACCTTGATTTCGGCCTTTGGCGCTTCGCGACGCAGGTCGCGCAGGCCCTTCAGTATCTGGCCGACCACGGCATCGGCGTCGGCCTTGATCTGGATATCAACCGGCGGAATGCCAAAGTGATCGAGGCTCCAGCCGTTATGCAGCGCCACGTCGAGCGAGACGTGAATGATGGTCGCCTTGAGCGGCTTGCCGCGCCCCGCCATCTCCTGGAACAGGCCGTTGAGATCCACCCAGTCGAGGCTGACGATGACATCCGCGGCCGCGAGCGTGTCGGTGGCGGCCGCGGTCAGACCGTCGATCGGCGGGCCGGCATGTAGCCGGTGCGCGGTCGGGAACAGCGCGCGCTCGCGCAGCGAGGTAATGACGGCAGCGCCGCTCAGTTCAGCCAGTGCGACGCGGCGGTCCCAGTCGTCCTGCGCGCGCGAACCGCGTCCGAACAGGATGACCGGGTGCTTCGCCTTGGCCACCGCCTGCACCGCGGCGGCGATATCGTCGTCGGCGCCGGCCGGCGGCGATGCCGGCGCATAGCGGCGCGGATCGGGCAAGGCGACGTTGGCGCCGATGGCCTGCTCCTGCAGACCGGCGTCGAGGCAGACATAGACCGGCGCCTGCGGCAGGTCGCGCGTCATCTGCGACGCCTTGAGGAAGGCCTGGACGATCCCTTGGCTGGAGCGCGGCTCGTCGTCCCACTTGGTGAAGTGGCGCAGCATCGCGCCCTGATCCTTGCAGGTGTGGATCCAGTCGATCCACGGCCGGCGCTTCTCGAACTCCACCGGGCCGGTGGCGCCGACAACGATCATCGGCACGCGATCGCACCAGGCGTTGAAGATGCCCATCAGGCCGTGCATCAGCCCGACATTACTGTGCAGGGCGCAGGCCATCGGCTTGCCGGTCACCTTGGCATAGCCGTGGGCGATGGAAACGACGTGGTCCTCGTGCAGGCAGACCAGCATCTGCGGGCCGCGATTGCCGAGGTAATTGACGAGACTGTCCTCGAAGCCGCGGTAGCTCGCCCCCGGATTGATGGCGATGTAGGGCACGTCCAGGATCCGCAGCATTTCCGCCGCAAGATCGCTGTTCCACTTCATCTCGCGATTAGTGGCGACGTTATCGGGCTGCTCGCGCGCAACGGAGGTGTCCATGGCCGCCACCCCTTATGCAGGCTTGCGCAGCGACTTGCTGCCGACCCAGACCTCGGTGTTCTTGACCGCCTGTTCGAGCATGTCGAACAGCTCGTTGAGCTGCGCCTCGGTGATGATGAGCGGCGGGCAGACGGCGATGGTATCGCCGATCGCGCGCGTGATCAGGCCGAGCTTCTGGCACTCGTTGAGGCAGTAGGCGCCGACGCCCTGCTTCGGGTCGAACATACGCCGCGCCTTGCGATCGGCGACCAGTTCGACGCCGCCGATCAGGCCGATCGAGCGTGTATTGCCGACCAGCTCATGCTTCGCCAGGCGGCTCATGCGCTCAGCGAACAACGGCGCCAGCGCGCGGATGCGATCGAGGATGCGCTCGCGCTGATAGATCTCGATGGTCTTGAGCGCGATGGCGCAGCCGACCGGATGGCCCGTGTAAGTGAAGCCGTGGCCGAAGACGCCGATCTTCTCGCTTTCGCTCAGCATCGCCTGGTAGAGCGGTTCTTCGATCGTGATGGCGCCGAGCGGGAAGTAGCCCGACGTGATGGCCTTGGCGACCGAGATCGAGCTCGGCTGAAAGCCGAGCGACTGAGCGCCGAACCACTCGCCGGTGCGGCCGAAGCCGCAGATCACCTCATCGGAGATGATGCGGACGTCGTAGGCCGCCAGCACCTTGTTGATCTTCGGGAAGTAGGACTTCGGCGGGATGACGACACCGCCCGCCCCCATGACCGGCTCGGCGATGAAGGCGGCAACGGTGTCCGGGCCTTCCTTCTGGATCAGTTCTTCGAGGTCCCGCGCCATGCGATCGGTGAACTGATCTTCGGTCTCGCCCTCGGCGGCGCCGCGATAGAAGTCCGGACACGAGGTGTAGACGACGTTTTTGATCGGCAGATCGAAATCGGTATGGATCGCCGGCAGCCCGGTCAGCGAGCCGGACGCGACCGTGATGCCGTGATAGGCGCGCATGCGGCTGATGATCTTCTTCTTCTGCGGCATGCCGCGCGCATTGTTGTAGTACCAGGTGAGCTTCACCTGCATGTCGTTGGCGTCCGAGCCGCCGCTGGAGAACAGCACCTTGGAGGGCGACCCCGGCGCGATTTCCTTCAGCTTCTCGGCCAGTTCGATGGCCGGTTCATGCGATTTGCCGGTGAACATCGAGGAAAACGGCAGCTTGCGCATCTGGCTGGCGGCGGCCTCGATCAGCTCCTCGTTGCCGAAGCCGAGCGACGTGCACCACAGGCCGGCGAGGCCGTCGATGTATTTCTGCCCGCGGTCGTCGAAGAGGTGTATCCCCTGTCCCCGGTCGAGGATGGTCGGGCCGGCCTCGCGATGGCGCTTGAGGTTCGTGAAGGGATGAACAAGCGATTCGATATCGCGGACGCCCATATTGGTCGGTGTCATTTCGAGATGCCTAACGTGACCGGGTGAGTTTGAAGATGCCGTGCAATCGACCGTCGGTAGCTCGGAGACGCTTTCGAACAGCCGCGCTTCCAGCCAAATACCTATAAACTATAGTTGACTTAGTTATACAAGTTATGTTTCATTAAAACAGCCAAGTGAGCCCGGCCCGGCGGCCCACGGGGCATTCGTCTCAGGCCAGGTTCTGAGGATCAACGGCGGCGGCCGGCTAAATCTCTTCCACGAAGTAACGCGCGAGTCGGCGTTTCGGCACCTGTCCGGAAACGGTTCGCGACACTGCAGTCCGTCCAACGGGTGGACGCGATGGCCGCCCCTATGACAGAGTAAGCTGACCGCCACCGGGAAGCGACGCATGCCGACCACGCATTACGACGGACCGCTGCCGCTCTCCGACGCGAAGACCAAGCTCAAGCTGTCCAAGCCGCTCGAGGATGCGTCCTTCGACCGCGACGGGCCGCGCGCCTTCGTCGAGTATCGCGACCTCGGTTTGTCGGAAGCGACCGGCGGCAGGATCGGCGCCAAGCACATCCGTGCCATCCGCCCGTTCGAGAAAGAAACCGGCTGGCACTGGCACGACATGTCCGGCCACTTCATCTACATCCTGAAGGGCTGGATCAAATTTCGCTTCGAGGGCGTCGACGGGGAAGTGACGGTGAAGGCCGGCACCTGCCTCAGCCAGCCGGCCGGCGTGCCGCACAACGTGGTCGGCCAATCCGACGATCTCGAACTGATCGAGATCAACCTGCCCGCCGATTACGCCACCATCGACGTTACGCGCTGATCATTCGCCAAAGTCGGCGAGCGAGAACTCGAGTCGGTAAAGCCCCTCTTCGATCGCGCCTGTGCCACCGAGCCGGGCCAGCGCCGCGGAGAGCGCCTGCCCCGCGGCATCGACCGCGTCCACGGACGAACCCTCGACCATGACGATCCAGTTCGGCACGCCGACCTGGCGGCCCTTGCGCTCGGCGGTTTCGATGCCGCTCGCCGCGCTGTCGGCGATGCAAAGATGTGCGCCGCTGATGCCTTTCATCGCTGACGCCTTCTCGAGCTCGGCGATGACGCCCTGCTCCAGCGCGCCGGCCTTGCCCGCCTCCGGATCGAACCGCAGCGTGAAAATAACGCCACCGTCGCCGCTGCCGCGCGAATAGCGTGTGGTGCACACCCCGCGCACGGTGTTGCGGAACTCAGCGGTCGCCTCTTTCGTCCATGGTGTCGGATTGTTGAGCCGCTCCAGATAGGCGGCGCCGGTAAGCACCGCCTGATCGGCGGCCTCATACAACGTGTAATAGGCCGGCGTGCCGTACTCGGCGACATAGCGGCGGCCGCGCAGGAACCCCGGAATGCCGACGCGCTCCGGGATGTGCTGGCGATTGTGCCATTCGATGAAATTGTCCCGGCCTGCCGGCGTGATGTCGTTCCAGATCGCCACCACGGCACTACCACGCAAAGCCATTGCCAAGCCCCTCAGTAAGTCGCGCGTCCGCCGGACAGGTCGAAGACCGCGCCGGTCGAGAAGGTGCATTCGGACGAGCACAGCCACGCCACCATCGCGGCGACCTCGGCAGGCTCAAGAAAGCGCCGCATCGGAATGCGCGACAGAATGTCGGCGAGCCGCTCCTTCGGCGCATCGACGCTCATCGCCGTGAGCGACGCCGCCGGCGTGATCGCGTTGACCATGATGTTCGCCGTGGCCAGTTCCTTGCCGAGGCTCTTGGTCAGGGCCACGACGCCCGCCTTGGCGGCGCTGTAAGCCGCCGCCTGCGCCATGCCTTCCTTGGCCTGGATCGACGCCACGTTGACGATGTGGCCGAACCCGCTCGCCGCAGCGCTCTCCAGCATCAGCGGGACCAGCGCACGGCAGACGTGGAAGACGCCCTTGAGATTCACATCGATGATGCGATTGAACTCATCGAGCGGAACCTCCCAAGTCGGCCGCACCTCGCCGACGATGCCGGCGTTGTTGATGAGGATGTCGAGCCGGCCATAGCGGCGGCGCACATCGGCTGCCGCCGTCGCGACGCTGTCCGGGTCGGTCACGTCGGCGGCGTGGGTCGGAAAGGCCGCAAGATCGGCCCGAGCGAGGGCGGCCGGCAGATCCCACAGAACAACCGTCGCGCCCGAGGCCGCCAGACGCTCGCGGATCGCCTGGCCAAATCCGCCGGCAGCGCCGGTGAGAACGGCAATCCTGCCGGACAGGTCGTATGTCGCTGCGCTTTGCATTCTCTTGTCGTGCCTGACCGGTTAATCGAACTTGTAGACGCCGAGCTTCTCGAACACCGAATAGATGCGCTTGGTGTAGGCGGCAAAATCGGGATATTCGCCGAGATGCGCAGGGCGCGGCCGCGGCAGGTCGATCCTGATCTCGTCGACGATGCGGCCCGGGCTGCGCGACATCACGAAGACGCGGTCGCTGAGGCCGATGGCCTCATCGATGCTGTGCGTGATGAAGAGCACGGTCTTGCGCGTTTCCAGCCAGAGCATTTCGAGATCGTGACGGATCTGCGTGCGGCTGATGGCATCGAGCGCGCCGAACGGCTCGTCCATCAGCAGCATCGACGGATTATGCACCAGCGCTCGTGCGATCGAGACACGCTGGCGCATGCCGCCGGACAGCTGCCACGGATAGCGGTTCTCCGCGCCGACGAGGCCGAGACGGGCGAACAGATGCTCGGCGCGCTCAAGGCTCTCGGCGCGGTCGAGGCCCCGGATTTCCTGCTGCAGCAGCACGTTCTTCATAGCCGTGCGGAACTCGAGCAGCAGATGATCCTGGAACACGATGCCGACTTCGGTGATCGGCTGCGTCAACGCTTTGCCGTCGATGGCGATCGAGCCGGTACTTGGCGGCTCAAGGCCGGCGACCAGAAGCATGGTCGTGCTCTTGCCGCAGCCCGAGGGGCCGATCAGGCTGACGAACTCGCCCGGCTTGATGTCGAGATCGATCGGGCCGAGCGCATGAAAGGCCCCGGCGCCGCCGCCATAGGACTTGGTCAGTTCGCGGGCGTTGATGGAAGCACCGATACTCATCGTGGACGTACCCATGGCATCATGATGCGCTCGGAGGTGGCGAGCAGCGCGTTGAAGATCAGAGCAACGACGGCGACCGCGACCAGGCCGCAGAACAAGAGCTCCATGTTCATGAAGCTCGACGCCCGCATGATCATGAAGCCGAGGCCCTGGCTCGAGCCGATGAACTCGGCGATGATCACGCCTTCGACCGCCTTGACGATGCCGATGCGCAGGCCAGCGAAAATATGACCCATCGATGCCGGCAGGCGCACGTAGCGGAACGCCTGCCACGGCGTCGCGCCCATCGAGCGGGTGATGTATTGCAGCCGCGGATCGACGGCGCGGAAGCCGAGCATGCTGTCGACGAGGATCGGGAAGAAGCACATCAGAAAGACGACCAGCACCGACACCATCGGGCTGACGCCGAACCAGATGATGAGAATTGGTCCGATCACCGTCTTCGGCATGATGTTGAGGAAGACGATGATCGGATAGAGCCCGCGCTCGAAGGCGGCGACCGATACCATCAACAGCGCCAGCGGCACCGCGATCACGATGCCGAGCGCGAAGCCGACGGCGAGCGTCACCGATGTCGCCAGCGCATTGCGCAGGATCTCCGGATAATCGACGAGGAACCGGCCGAGGAAGTCCGACGGCTTCGGCACCAGCCAGACCGGCACGTCGAACAGGCGGATCAGGGCTTCCCACAGCGCAAGAAAGATGACGATCGACAGCACAGAATTGACGATGGTCCACAGCCAGCCGGCGCGCACCAGCCTCGCGGCGAGTGCGTTCGGCGTCGGGACCGTGGCGATCTGATCCGTCATGGGAAGCCTTGCAGACAGCGGCGAATACGGCGCCGCCCCCGCAGGGTGCCTCTCGGCGACCCGCGGGGGCGGCAGCGGCGTTACGGGCAGAGAACCGGCTTCTCCGGGAGAAGCTCGTTTGTGTAGTAGTTCGTGATCGGGTGCGTGGTCGGGAAGTTCATCGCGGTTGTCATGACCTTGTAAGTCTCTTCCCAGCCCTTGGCGTCGGTCACGCCAATCTTGTCGCCTTTGCCGCCCGGGCAAACCGACTGAAAGCTATAGGGCGCACTGGTCATCAACGCTTCCGGCGTCTTGTCCGACTCCGGGAAGACCTGCTTCATCGCCGTGACGGCCGCCTTCGGATCCTTCATCGCCTCTTGCCAGCCCTTGAGCGTCGCGCGCAGGAAGCGCTTGTAGAGATCGGGGTTGGCCTTGATCTTGTCCTCGCGCGCAATGAGGCTGAGGCTGATCAGCGGCACGCCGTGATCGTAGAAATAAATGTGGCCGGCCTTGATATTCTGCGCGGCGAGCGGCACCGCGATGTTCTCCGGGGTCTCCGCCACAGCATCGACGTTGCCCGATGTCAGAAGGCCGATACTGGCGTTCTGCGCCGCGGACACGATCGTGACGTCGGAGTCCTTGAGGCCATTGGCCTTGAGGAACAACGGCACCAGCGGCACCATGGCGCTGCCCGGCGGCACCGACAGTTTCTTGCCGGCGAGATCCTTCGGTTGCTTGATGCCCGACTTCTCGAGGAAATTGATGCCAAACTGCCCGGCCTTCCACACCGTCGAGATGATCTTGATCGGCGCGCCCTTCGCCGCAACGCCGAGCGCGGCGCCGGCATCGGCGAAGCCGAGTTCGGCCTGCCCGGTCGCCACGAGCTGCGCAGCGACGCCCGAGCCACGGCCTTCCTGCAGCGTGACGTCGAGGCCTTCGGCCTCATAGTAGCCCTTGGCCTTGGCGAGCGCGAAGCCGAGATGCGCGGAATCCGCGCGCCAGTTCATGGTCATGGTGATCTTGTCGGCGGCGCCGGCCTGCGACGCTCCGAGCAACGCGAACGCCGAAACCGCGATCGCCAGTATTGTCTTCCGATGTTGCATTGTTACCTCCCTTTGCTTTGATTTTTTTGATCGACGATTGAAGAAGCTGTTCAGTGCCGCCGCCACGGAATGGCGATGCGCTCGACGAGGGCGACGGCGTAGCTGAGCAACACGCCGATCGCCGACGCGACGATCAGCGTCGCGAAGATCAGCGCGGTGTCGTGCGCATCCATGGCGCGCAGCACGATGTAGCCGAGGCCGTTATTGGAATTCAGCCATTCGACGACAATGACCACCGTGACGGCGACGACGACGGTGATCTTGAAGCCGGAGAAGATGCTGGGCGCCGCTGACGGCAACTGGATCTTCCAGAATGTCTGCCACCACGACGCACCCGTGGAGCGGCTCAGGTAATAGAGACGGTGGTCGATCGACTTGAAGCCGGCGACGCTGTCGACCAGCACCGGGAAGAAGGTGATCAGCGCGGTCAGCAGAATTTTGGGAAACGTCGTGTAGCCGAACCAGACCAGCATCAGCGGCGCCAGCGTGATCTTCGGCATGCCCTGGATGAAGACGAAAAGCGGATAGAGCAGCTGCTCGAAGATGCGGACATTGGCGATCAGGTAGCCGAACACGACGCCGGGAATGGCGCCCGCGATGAATCCGTAGACGACGAGCTGCGCGGTGATGAGGCCTTCGTGCAGGAGGCGCTGGTGATCGGTGACGATGCGCAAGAGAAAATCCGACGGCGCCGGCAGCACGAATAGCGGCACGTCGAGCGCGCGCACCAGCACCTGCCACAGCAACAGCAAGCCGGCGAACCATAGAGCGGGCTCGGCAATGCGGGCGGCGACGCGGATGGGGGCGCTCATGGCGCGGGTCACGCTCATGCGGGCACCGTGCGGCGGTCGGGCGCGCTGTCCATGAGTGTCGCGCCGCGCTGGCGGATTCGTATCTGCCATACGGCCGAGACTTCGTTCGCCGTGATGCGCAGCTCCCGGCTGAGATCGTCGTAGCGATCGGGCGTGATCCGCGTCAGCGGACCGGCAACGCTGATGGTGCCGACCACCGGCGAGCCGGGCGCGGTGTCGGCGTGGAACGGCACGGCGATGGCCGCCGTTCCGGGCTCCGCCTCGTCCACCGCGATGGCGTAACCGCGCGCGCGCGTCTCGTTGAGATGGCGGCGCAGGTCGTCGACGTCGTTGATGGCGCGGGAGCCAAGCACCCGCCGGGCGCCGAAACCGCGGGCGCAGACAATACGCAGCGCTTCGTTCTCCGGCAGGGTTGAGAGCCAGGCTTTGCCGTTGGCGGTGGCATGCAGGACGATTTCCTGGCCCATGTTGGGATCGTAACGCAGCCCCATTGTCGCGCCTTGGGCCCGCGCGACCCAGACCAGGTCCTCGTGCTCGACAATGGCGAGACGGCAATATTCCCGCGTACGGCGCGCCAGGCGGTCGAGGATTTCCTGAACGATATCGGGCACAGCCCGGACATCGAGATTGCGGAAAGCCAGCGCGCTCAGCCGCAGCGACAGGGCATAGTTTTGGCTGGCCTCGGCCTGCACCACCCAGCCCGCCTTTACCAGGGTCGCCAATATGCGGTGGACGGCGCTGCCCGGCATGCCAAGCTTGTTGGCCAGCACGGACAGTTCCACCGGCTCGGCCTCTCCGGCCAGAACTTCGATGAGTTGCAGACAACGCTCGATGGCAACGACCGACATGGCGACGGTTCCAAATTTGGAAAATCTTTCCAAATTGGAATTTATTTGTCAATATCCCGCAACAGGCGGCATTTCCAACCGGATGACCTCATGAAAACGACACGGCCGGCGATCAAATTGACCGACGAAGGCGCGCGCCTCCTGCTCGAGGCGGCGATCGAGCACGCCACCAAAATGGGCGTGCCGCAGTGCATCGCCATCGTCGACGAGGGCTGCAATCTGGTCGCCTTCTTCCGCATGGCCGGATCGCGCGTGCTCAGCATTCAGTCGGCGCAGCGCAAGGCCATGACCGCCGCCTCAACCGGCAAGCCAACCGGCTCGCTCGACCCGGCGATCGATCTCAAGCTGGCGCTCGCCACTGACGGCGACATGGTCAATATCAAGGGCGGCCTGCCGATCATGACCGATGGGCAGATTATCGGCGGCATCGGTGTCGGCTCCGGCACCGGCGACCAGGATCTCGAAGTCGCCAGCGTCGCGCTCAGCAAATTTGGAAGCGCAGCGCCGTCCTAAGCACGGCGCACGTCATCGATGCTCATTGCCCACGATTTTAGTGCGCCGCACCCATAGGCGTAGGTCCGCCCACGACCTCAATAGATAAGATTGGGTGCGAGCTGTTCGCCGGTGAGGAAGCGCTTGTAGCTGACGTGCTTCAGCTCTTCGATCTCCCTGTTTTCCACGATGTGGCGCGCAAGCAGGCGGCCCGCGCCTAACGAGCTGCCGAAGCCGTGCCCGCTGAAACCGGTGCAGAAATACACGCCGGCGATCCCGCCATGAGCCGACACCACCGGAACGCCATCGGGCGTATTGTCGATCACGCCGCCCCAGGCATAGTCGAGCTGATCCTGATCGAACGTCGGAAAGATATGCGCCGCATCGTCGTAAGCCATGCGCATCAGCGCCATGTCCGGGTTCGGATCGAGGGTGCGGCAACGTGTGAACGGCGAACGGCCGAGATATAGGTAGCCGAACTCGTCCCAGCACCGGCGAAAGAATGTGGCGCCGAGTTGCATCCGCACCTGACCGCGGCGACTTCGATACAGCCCCAGGAAGCGGGCGCCATACCGCAAGCTGTCGGGCACGATGTGCACAGTCCCGCGCCCGCTCTTTGCCAGCGTGTAACCGCCATCGTCGCGCGGCCGCAGCGCAAATCGCGGCGTCTTCAGCGGCCCGTCGAAGCCGAGCGGCCCGACGTCATGCGACTTGGTCGCCGAGGAATAAATGTTCAGCACCGGCAAAGCGATCTTCTGTTTCCGGCAGAACAGCGACGACCACGCGCCGCCGGCAATCACGACGGCATCGCACCGAACCAGACCGCGTTCCGTCTCGACGCCGGCAAGCCGCCCGGCCTCGAAGTAAAGATCGTTGACCGCGCATTGCTGCAGGATCAGCACACCCTGCGCCGAGGCATAGGCCGCCAGCAGCGGGATCGCACGCGACGGCTCCGCGTAGCCATCGTTCACCGAGCGCATGCCGCCGATCCACGGCTCGCCGCGTTGTGCATAGTGCGAGTTGGCATCGTGCCGCGACACCATTTCGGCCTTGACGCCGGACTGCTGCGCGACTGCAACCCATTTCTCCCAGCCTTGCAGTTCGGCCGGGCTTTTGGTGACGAAGGTCACGCCGGTGCGGCGAAAGCCGACGTCCGCACCAATTTCCGTCCCGATCGCGGACCATCGATCGACGCCGAGCTTGGCCATGCTGAGTTCGCGCAGATCGCGTCCCAGCGTGCGGCACCAGCCCCAATTGCGGCTGCTCTGTTCCGCCGCGACGCGGCCCTTCTCGAACACGGCAACGCGCTTGCCGAGGCGGTGCAATTCATACGCCGTTGCCACGCCAGCGGCGCCGCCACCGATCATCGCCACGTCGACCCGGTCGGGAAGCTGCGTTCCGGTCTCGATCGTCAACAAGCGTTGTTTCATTTTGAAGTCCGAACTCACTGTGCGACGCGTGCCCCGCGCCTTTGGTCAGCCGTCTCGCCGCGGCGGGGATGGTGTCCGCCGGTCATCCGGTGCAATGTCGTCGAGTAGATCATCGGGTATGATGGAGACCGAACGATGCGGGCTCGCCAGTTGGAGGTTTTTTGCGCAGTCATGCGCGCGGGCACCGTCACCGCCGCGGCGCGCGAGCTCAATATCTCTCAGCCGGCGTTGAGCCAGATCCTGCTGCATACGGAGGACGAACTCGGTTTCGCCTTGTTCGAACGCGCCAAGGGACGTCTGATACCGACCGAAGCGGCCAAGGAGCTTCTCCCTGAGGCGCTGCGTCTGTTCGCCGGGCTCGAGGCCATGCGCCGCCGCACCGACGATTTGCGTCAGGGCCGAGCCGGAGTCGTTCGCCTTGCCGCCTCGCCGCCGCCGGCCATGAAGCTCGTTCCCGACGCGCTGACGCGCTTCCGGGCCAACCATCCCGACATTACGATCCGCTCGCTTGTTGCTCCACTGGACCTGCTGGTGCCGATGGTCGATCAGGGCGATGCCGAAATGGCCCTGGCGATGGACGACACGCCGCGCCGAGGATTCGACATCGAAACGCTGGCCGAAGTCGGAATGGTTTGCCTCGTCGCGGAGAATGACGAACTGGCCGGCGCCGGCCCCCTCACCCTCGCCGATCTCAAGGGACGTCCCCTGATCTCCTATCGTCACGACACAAGGCCCGCGCGCGAATTGGCGCGCATGTGCGCGGCGATCGGCCAGCCCTATCGTCCCGATATCGAGATCGACGTGTCGCTGTCGGCCATCGCCTTCGTACAGCAAGGGCTCGGGGTCGCTGTGATCGATGCGTTGTTGCCTTGGGACCAGTTCAAAGGCCTGATAGCGCGACCGCTCGCCATCGATTTCAAACTGCCGGTCGCGTTGATCACCCGCTCGGACCGCGCGTTCTCGCCGGCCCACGAGCAATTGCGCCTTTACCTTCGCGAGGCGGCCGCGCGACTGAACATCTGACCGCGGCCCTATTGTCTTGCGTCCGCCCGGGATCACAGCTTACTCCGCGGCGAGCGCGAGAACGGGGCGCGGCAGTTCCGGGAAACGGGCGCAGGCCTCGGCAAAAGCGGCATCGACGCCAACGCGCCCGCTGCGTTCCGTCCCAGTCATGCGGCGAAAGATTTCGGTCTTGCAGAAAAAGCGCCAGTGAATCGGCAGACTGTTCAATATCTCGTGCAACCGGTCGTAAGCTTGCGCCGTCCATTGTGCTTCATAGCCGGAGCGCTCGGGGCCAAAATGGAAATGGCCTGACGGCGCCGGCATCGCGGCGCGTGCGGCGCGCGTCGCGGCTTCATCCACCGTGCCATCCTGGAGGACGACGCCATAGTCGGCGCGCGCCGATGCCTCAGAGACATAACCGCGCGCCACGTCCTGCGCCACGCGCCATGGTTCGCGCTCGGCCGGGCTGCCGCGTCCGCCGCCACCGGCCGAGCACACCATCAGCACATCGCCGGGCTGCAGAACGGCCGTATCGATATTGCCGAGCCGGCGCTCGTTCGCCGTGCCGGGATTGACAACCATGTCCGACAGACCGGCCGCCTTACCACCAAGCACGCCCCAAGGGCGGAAGAAACTGCGGTCGCGGTTGCGCGCCGTGATCCGGCTGTCGGGCGCGAAGACGCGGAACGCCATCTCGGTCGCAAGACCGCCGCGCCAGCGCCCCGGCCCGCCGCTGTCCTTGGCCAGACCGTAGCGCACGATCTCGACCGGCGTTTCGGTCTCGGTGATTTCGATCGGCGTGTTCTTCAGATAGGCGGCGTCCGCGCCGGAACCGTTGGTGCCGTCGCGGTGCGGCATGCCGCCGCCGCCGCCCACGACCGGATTCACAGCGGCAATGACGGTGCGGTGCGTCCGCTCGTCCGTAGTCATCACATTGACGATGCAGTTGTTGCCCGCCGGCGCCGCCGGTAACCGCTCCGGCGCTGCCTGGCTGAAGGCGCCGAAGATCACCGAGCGGAGCCGTGCACAAGTCAGCGAGCGCATACCCACCGCTGCCGGATAGACTGGATTCAGCACCGATCCTTCAGGCGCGATACAGGTGAAAGGCCGCGTCAGTCCGGTGTTGAGCAGGATCTGAGGATTCAGCGTGTAAAGAACGTAATAGACGCCAACCAACAGGATCGTATGCCGCGGATCGCCTCCCGACGGGACGTTGAGCGACGACGCCAGTTGCGGATCGGACCCGGTGAAATCGAGGACCGCCTCATCGCCTCTGATCGTCAAAGCGAGCTTCAGGCGGCAGGGATTGGCCTCGACGCTGTCCTCATCGGCGTAATCAGCGAAATCGTAGGTGCCGTCCGGGATCGACCGAAGCACGGCGCGCGCCTGCGCCTCGGCATGGTCGAGCAGCGCATCGACACCTTCGAGGAACGCGTCCTTGCCGAACTTCCTGACCATCTGCAGGATCTTGCGCTCGCCGGTGTTCAGCGCTCCGACCAGCGCCTTGATATCGCCGATGTTCAGATCCGGCTTCCGCACATTCGTCGTCATGATGCGGAGGATCTTCTCGTCGAACACACCTTCGTTCACAAGCTTCATCGGCGGAAAGCGAATGCCTTCCTGATGAATCTCGGTGAGCGCGCGGGACAGCGAGGCCGGCACCGCGCCGCCCATGTCGGTGTTGTGGATGTGACCGCCGCTGAAGGCGACGATCTCGCCGTCGACGAAGACCGGCTTCCAGAGATGGGTGTCGGGCGCATGCGTCGCGACATGACCCGAATAGGGATCGTTGGTGAAGGCAATGTCCCCCGGCCGGTAGTCGCCGATCATGTCGATGGCGCGCGTATAGGTCAGGCCCGGATACCAGGTCGCGCCAAGCTCCATCGGCACGCCGAACGTCCGCCCGGCGCGGTCGATCAGCATGACCGTGAAATCCTCAGTCTCCTTTACGAAAGCGGAGTGCGCCGTGCGATGCAGCGTATGGGCCATATTCTCGGCCGCCGCCCGAGCATGGTTGGCCAGAACCTGGAGGTTGCTGCGGTCAAACATCGAGGTCGTCCCCGAACGTCAGATGAAGATTTGCATGTCGATCGACACGGACGCTGGCGCCGGGCGGAATGGCCAATGTCGTGTCCTCCTGCGCGACGACCGCCGGGCCTGCGAATGTCGCGCCGGGTGAAAGGTCTTCGCGCGCATAGAGGCCAACCGCGCGGATCGCGCCATCAACATAGATCGGCACGTCGCGAAGCGGCTTAGCCGGCGTTGCAATCTCGGTGGCTTCCGGAAAGGCCAGCGCCGGCCCAGGACCGATCGCGGTCAGGCGCAAGTTCACGATTTCGATCGCGCCGTTGGGGTCATCGAAGTCGTAAACCTGCCGATGCGCGTCGTGGAAGGCGGCTGCAATCGCCGCGAGTTCACCGTTCTCGATCCAGGCAGAATTCAACGTGACCTCGATTTCGTAGCTTTGGCCGACATAACGCATGTCGGCGGAAAGCCCGAGACGCGGCGGGCCCCGATGGCCCTGCTGGGCAAGCCAGGCCCGGCCCTCGCCTTCCAGCGCCACCGTGGTTTCGCGCAACCGGCCGAGCGCGTCGGCCGAGAGGCGCTCGAACACGGTGCGGATGAAATCGCCGCGCAGGTCCGCGACGAGACCACCGAGCGCCGACACGACTCCGGGACGGCGCGGCGCCATCACCCGGCGCATGCCGATTTCGCGCGCCAGGAAAGCGCCGAGCATCGGCCCGCCGCCGCCGAACGGCATCAACACAAAATCACGCAGGTCGACGCCGGCCCGCGAGATCAGCTTCTCGACCTCGACAAACATTTCCGACACCGCGATATCGAGAATGGACGCAGCCGTTTCCTCGACGCTCTTGCCGAGCTTGACCGCAAGCTGGCCGACCACCGCACGGGCGAGTTCCACGTCGATGGTCAATTGGCCATAGGCCACGGCCGTATGGCCGAGCCAGCCGCAGACAGCCATGGCGTCGGTGACCGTCGCCTCCGTGCCGCCGCGCCCGTAACAAGCCGGCCCCGGCGTGGAACCGGCGCTGTGCGGTCCGACGCGCAGCACGCCCTGCTCGTCGACACACGCGATCGAGCCGCCGCCGATCCCGATCGAGGACACCGACACGGACGGGATATATAGCGGGAATTCGCCGATGGTTTCGCCGACACCGAATTGCGGCTCGCCGTCGATGATCAAGGCAAAGTCAGCCGAGGTGCCGCCGATATCGAGCGTCAGCACCTGCGACTCGCCGGCCTGGCGCGCCAGCCAAGCCGCCCCGATCACGCCCGATGCGGTGCCCGACAGCAGCATGTTGACGCAAGCGCGCTTGCCCTCGGCAGCGTTCATCAGGCCGCCATTCGACTTCGTCAGCATGGGCCGTGCCGGCACGCCTTTGTCCGCCAATGTCGTTTCCAGCGCCGAGAGATAACCGGCGACACGCGGATGGACGTAGCCGTTCAGGATCGCCGTCGTCGTCCGTTCGTATTCGCGAATCACCGGCCAGACCTCCGAGCCGGAGAAGACAAACAGTTCGGGCGCCAGCCGCGCGACTTCGCCGGCAACTTGCGCTTCCTGCCTGCCGTCACGCCAGGCATGCAGAAAGGAGATGATGAAGCCTTCCACCCCGGCCGCCTTCGCGGTCCGCACCGCGTCCGCGACCGCCGCGAGATCCGGCGCCACGGTCTCGCTGCCGTCGGCGCGCATACGCGCCGGAATGCCGAAGATCATGTCACGGGTAATGAGCTGTTCGGGCCGCGCGCAGAACAGCGAATACATGTCAGGCATACGTAGCCGCGCAAGCTCGATGACGTCCTCGAAATTCCTGTTGGTGATCAGGGCCAGCTTGACGCCCTTGCGCTGGATGATCGTGTTGATGCCCACGGTCGTACCATGGACGAAGCGCGTCACCTTTTCGGGCGCCAGCCCTTCGCGTTCCGCCAGCAATTCGAGCCCGGTCATCAACTCGGCTCCCGGATTGCCCGGCGTCGTCAACACCTTCAGCGAGGCGACACGACCCGACTTCTGCTCAAGCGCACAAAAGTCGATGAATGTGCCGCCGATATCGACGCCGATCTTCCAGTCGGCCTTGGAGATTACCGCGCCGTCCATGATCTGTGTTTCCAACTCAGGTTGGAAGAACCGTGACATAGGCGGCGGCGGCCGGTCCAAGACCGAAGTGGGGCGACCCTATAAGCCCGTCTTATAGACGGGGCGTTCGAGATGGCCGCGAACGACTGTCAGCCGCGCTTGGTCAGCACCTTGCAGTAGATCTTGCGGACGTAGCCGTTCGACTGCCAGATGTTGGATATGCCGCGATCGACGATCAGCGTGTCGCCCGGGCCGAACATGCGGGATTCGCCGACGGCATTGGTGAGCGTAACCTTTCCTTCGGTGAGGTACATCAGCTCGTAATCGGCGATGGCGTTGAGCTTGCGTGTATAGGCTGTCGCATCCCACATGCCGACCACGAAATGGCCGCTCGGATCGGTGTAAACGAGCTTGCGCCCGGTCACCGGCGGCGGCGAACTCAGCAGCAATTCGGCGGACGGCGGCGGTAGCGGCGACAGTTCGTCCTTCGGGTTCGGCACGAGAACGGAAAGGTCCCCTGCGTTGGCCGGCCCCGGCGACGAACCGGCATACAGCATGAAGAAAATGCGCGTGCCGGCCGTCTGCGACCACCGGCAGCTCAGCCCGCGCGGGATGACGCAACTGCCGCCTTTCGCGACTTTGGTGACGCGCCCTTTCGCGTCTGCGATGATGACTTCACCTGCCGTAACGATCATGTACTTGTCGACCGGGAATGCCTCAATCGGCGCATCGAACGCCTTCAGTTCCGCGGCACCGGCGAACATGCCGTGCTCTTCCACGCGCGTGTAATAGAAGCCCCGTTTGAAGAAGGCGTTCTTCGCAAGATCGGGCGTTCCGGCGTCGACCCATGGCAAAAAGCGCGCGTCGCGCTGTTCGGCCGGATCGAACGGAGTAATTGGAAACATGGGGCCTCTCACCGCTTGTGCCGGGCCATCCCGAAAGCCGGATTGACGTCCGGCCTCGCTCTTGACCGCGCCACTCAGAATACGGCGCGGCATCAGAATTTTACGCTTCAAATCCGTGCCCGGTCGCTCACTTCGGCTGAAGAGCGTCCATATTTCGGCAGCCAAGTCACCCGCCTGTCACTATGGTTGAACATCAGGCGGCGGTTCGCGGCGGACGACGCATGCGGGGTTGGAAACCGAGATGTTACCCGAAGAGATTCTGGCCCGGCTGGTGTCGTTCCCCAGTATTGCCGGTTCGCCCAATGGCAACATCGTCGCCTGGATCCGCGATTACGCGCAGGCCCATGGCGCGACCGTCAACGCCGTGACGGGACCGGAAGGCGATCGCGCCAATCTTCTGATCACCGTGGGTCCGAAGGATGTGCCCGGCATGATCCTGTCGGGTCACATGGATGTGGTGCCGGCCGGCGAAGCCGAGTGGACGTCGAACCCGTTCACCTTGCGGCAAGCGGACGACCGTTTGTACGGCCGCGGCGCCACCGACATGAAGGGCTTTCTGGCCTGCGCGCTTGCTGCGCTGCCGGCGCTGGCGCAGCGCCAACTGGCGCGCCCGATCCATCTTGCCTTCAGCTATGACGAAGAGATCGGCTGCTGCGGCGTGCCGCATCTGATCGCTGCCCTGCCCTCGCTCTGCGCCAAGCCTTCCGGCTGCGTCGTCGGCGAGCCCTCTGGCATGCGCGCAATCCTGGCGCATAAAGGCAAGGCAGCGGCACGGGTCGTCGTGCGCGGCGTCTCAGGCCATTCGTCGCGGCCGGATCTCGGCCGCAACGCCATCCACACGATGACCGCGGTGCTCGACGCCGCCCTGGCGGCGAGCGAGACGCTCAAGGCCGGGCCGTTCGATACCAAATTTGCGCCGCCCTATTCGACCTTGCAGGTCGGCACGATCAGAGGCGGCCAGGCCGTCAATATCATTCCCGATCTGTGCGTTGCCGAGATCGAAGTCCGCGCGGTCACCGGCGTGTCGCCGCAAGATGCGCTGGCGCCGGTCAAGGCGGCCGTCGACACCCTCAAAGCCGGCGGCGTCGACGCTCACTGGCAGGTGCTGAGCACCTATCCGGCGCTGTCGCTCGGCGCCGACACGCCGCTCGCCGGCCTGATGCGTGACGTCACCGGCGAAGCGACCATCGACGCCGTCAGCTTCGGCACCGAAGCCGGGCTCTATCAGGCCGCCGGGATCGACGCCATCATCTGCGGACCCGGCGACATCGCCCGCGCCCACCGCGCCGATGAATATATCCGCCGCGACGAACTCGCCGCCTGCAGCCGCATGATCGCGCGGATCGGCGAGCGGTGCGCGGCCTAAAGGAGAAGGTCCGTGGCGGCTATCCTGTTCAATGTCGATATGAAGCGCGCTCCGGTCTTCGCCGAGGCTCTTGCCCGGGAGTTGCCCGACATCCGTCTCGTCACCGACAAGACCGCGGTCGATCCGGCGGACGTGCGCTATGTCCTGACCTGGCTCGCACCGGACGATCTGACCCGCTATCCCAATCTCGAAGTCGTGTTCTCGACCGGCGCCGGCGTCGATCAGATCGATCTCTCCCGCGTACCGGCCCACCTCAAGCTCGTTCGCATGGTCGACGACAGCATCGGCCGCATGATGCAGGAATACGCCACCCTGGCGGTACTGGCCCTGCATCGCGACCTGCCCGACTATCTGGCCTTCAAGGCCAAAGGCCAATGGAAGCCGTTGCCCGTGCGTGCAGCGGCCGAACGGCGTATCGGCGTGCTCGGCCTCGGCGCGCTCGGCCAGGCCGTCATCGAGCGCCTCGTGCCGTTCGGTTTTCCGATCTCGGGCTGGAGCCGCACGCCGAAGACAATCCCTCACGTTACCTGTTTCCACGGCGATGCGCAGTTCAACGCCTTTCTCGCGCAATCCGACCTGCTGATCTGCATGCTGCCGTTGACGCCGGAGACGACGGCAATTCTCAACGCCGCGACTTTCGCCGGACTGCCGCGTGGCGCGTCACTCGTGCACATGGGGCGTGGCGGGCATCTCGATCAGGCCGCTCTGCTCGAGGCGCTCGACTCTGGGCAACTGTCGGCGGCCTTCATGGACGTCACCATCCCCGAGCCGTTGCCGGCCGACCATCCCATCTGGCGCCATCCGAAGATCATCCTCACACCCCATATCGCCAGCATCACGCCGTCGGACCGCGTCGCGCGCGCAGTGATCGACAACATCAAGCGGCATCAAGCTGGCCACGACATGATCGGCCTGATTGACCGCTCGCGCGGCTACTAAACGATCCGACTTCATTCGCCGCTCCAGGAAAGGCACAACATGCAACTCAAGGACATCGACCTCCTCAAGACGCAGATGCTGATCGGCGGCGTTTGGCGGGATGCGGACTCGGGCGCGACGCTCGACGTCATCGATCCGGCCACGCAAGCGCCGGTCGGCACGGTGCCGAATGCCGGCAACGCCGACACCCGCGCTGCGATTGCCGCCGCGGCCGCCGCCTATCCGGCCTGGAAGGCCAAGCCGAATGCCGAGCGCGCCAAGCTCATCGAAGCCTGGCACGATCTCATGCTCAAGCACCTCGACGACCTGGCGCTGATCCTCACCACCGAGCAGGGCAAGCCGCTCGGCGAGGCGCAGGGCGAAATTCGCTACGGCGCCTCGTTCGTCAAATGGTTCGCCGAGGAAGCGCGCCGCATTGGCGGCGCCACCATTCCGGCGCCCACCGCCGACCGCCGCATCCTCGTGCTGAAGGAGCCGGTCGGCGTCTGCGGCATCATCACGCCGTGGAATTTCCCGAACGCGATGATCACCCGCAAGGTCGCCCCGGCGCTGGCCGCCGGCTGCACCGTCGTCATCAAGCCGTCAGAGCTGACGCCCTATTCCGCACTGGCTCTGGGCGTGCTGGCCGAGCGCGCCGGCATTCCCGCCGGCGTCGTCAACATCGTCACCGGCCTGCCGGCCGAGATCGGCCAGGAACTGACGACGAGTCCGATCGTGCGCAAGCTGTCCTTTACCGGCTCGACGCGGGTCGGTGCGCTGCTGATGCGCGGTGCCGCCGACACCATCAAGAAACTGAGCCTCGAACTCGGCGGCAATGCGCCGTTCATCGTGTTCGACGACGCCAATCTCGATCTCGCAGTCGAAGGCGTCATTGCCTCGAAATTCCGCAATGGCGGCCAGACTTGCGTCTGTGCCAACCGCATTCTGGTGCAGGATCGCGTCTACGACGAATTCGCCTCGCGCCTCTCGCAGCGTGTATCGGGTATGAAGGTCGGCCCCGGCACCCAGCCCGGCGTCGATATCGGGCCGATGATCAACGCCGCCACGATCGAGAAGATTGAGCGCCACATCGACGACGCGTTGTCGAAGGGCGCCCGCATGCTGTCGCGCCGCGCCGATGCGCCGGGACGCCAGTATGCGCCGCCCGCCGTTCTCGGCGGCGCCACAGCCGACATGCAACTCGCCAATGAGGAAACTTTCGGCCCCGTCGCGCCGCTGTTCCGCTTCGACACCGAAGACGAGGCGCTGGCGATTGCCAACGGCACGCCTTACGGCCTCGCATCTTATTTCTATACCGAGAACCTCAAGCGTTCATGGCGCGTCGCCGAAGCGCTGGAGTTCGGCATGGTCGGCCTGAACACCGGCTCGGTGTCGATGGAAGTCGCGCCGTTCGGCGGCATCAAGCAGTCCGGCATCGGCCGCGAAGGCGCGCAAATGGGTATCGAAGAATATCTCGAGATCAAGAGCTTCCACGTCGGCGGCCTTGGCTGAGAAGCCCACGCCGCTCAACGGATGCGGTCGAGCATTTTGTAATAAAGCCCCACCATCGGCAGGAACCACGGCTTGCCGGCATAACCGGCGATGGCCGGCCATGCGAGACCGCCAACCGGATTGCGGTCAGGCTTGCCGAGAATGAGATCGGCCATGACGATGCCCATGTAGGTGGACATCTGGGCGCCGTGACCCGAATAGCCCATCGCATACCATACGCCGTCGGCGCGGCCGGCCCGCGGGAAGCGGTCCTGCGTCATGTCGACGAGGCCACCCCAACAATAATCGATCTCGACATCGGCAAGATGCGGGAAGATCTGCGCCAGACCCGCCCGCAGGATGGCGCCGGATTTGGCATCCGACTTTTGGTTGACCGTCGCCGAGAAGCGCGCGCGGCCGCCGAACAGCAGCCGCTTGTCCGGCAGCATGCGGAAGTAGTTGCCGATATTCATCGACGTGACGCAATTGCGGTTGCCGGGCATGGTCGCCGCGATCTCGGAATCGCTCAACGGCCGCGTTGCGATGATGAAGCTGCCGACCGGGACGATGCGCCGGCGGAAATAGTCGAACGGCCCTGATGTATAGGCGCCGGTCGCGACTAGGACTTCCCTGGCCGTCACTTTGCCGCGCGCGGTGACGATTTCATGCTTGTCGCCTGCCTGGCGACGGCCGGTGACCGCGGCGTTTTCGAAGATCGTCGCGCCATGACGGACCGCGGCGTCGGCCATGCCTGTCGCGAAACGGCCCATGTGCATCATCGCGCTTTTGCCGAACAGCATGGCGCCATGGAACGCTGTCGAGCCGACCTCGCCGCGAACCTGCTCGGCGCTGAGCAACGCCGTGTCCGGATCAACCTCACGCTGAACGACCTCGAAGTCGCGAGCCAAAGCCTCGAAGTGCGCCGGCTTCGACGCCAGCTTCAGCTTGCCGCAGCGGCGGAACGCGCAATCGATCCCCTCCTCTGCCACCAGCCGTTCGATCGTCGCGACCGACTCGTCAAAGGCGCGGTATAGCGCCGTCGCCCGCTCCGCCCCGAGCGCGGCCTTGGCCGAAGAAAAACCGTGCGCTACACCATTGTTGAGATGGCCGCCATTGCGGCCGGAAGCGCCGGAGCCGACTTTATCGGCCTCGAGCACGACGACACGCGCGCCGGACTTCGCCAGATGGCGCGCCGCCGACACCCCGGTAAAGCCGCCACCGATGACGGCAACGTCGTAAGTGCCGTCAACAGGCCCCGTCGCCGCGCGCCCGAAGCGTGGTGCGGTATGCTGCCAGTACGGCTTGAATTGCATGGCTCGCGACCGCCCTTAGAGACCGACCACGGCCGGCAGTTCGGAAATGTCTTTGATTTCGGTGTATTCGTAGAACGGATTGGCCGGTTCGTGGCCACGGTTGACCCAGACCTTGTTCTTGATGCCGAGGTCGTAAGCCGACATCAGATCATAGCGGAACGACGACGAGCAGTGCATCACGTCTTCCGGATTGCAGTTGAGCATGTCGAACATGTACTCGAAGGCCTGGAAACGCGGCTTGTAAGCATTGGCCTGCTGCGCGGTGTACACCGCGTAGAACGGCGCGCCGAGCTTGGCGACATTCGACATAATCTGATCGTTCATGGCGTTCGACAGGATCACCAGCGGAATTTCCTTGGCGACCTTGGCGAGCCCCGCCGGCACGTCGGCATGCGGGCCCCAGGTCGGCACGCGCTCGTAGATCATCCGGGCATCTTCGGCGCGGAACGGCAGGCCGTTTTTCTTGCAGGTGCGCTCGAAGGAGTTGTGGATGACCTCGTTATAAGGCTTCCAGTCGCCGAGAATTTCGTCGAGCCGGTAGGCCGCGAAATTCTTGATGAACATTGCCATCTTCGCCGCGTCGAGTTGCGCGCCGAAAACGTCCCTGGCGCCTTCCGCCATCTGGAAATTGGTCAAGGTGCCGTAGCAGTCGAAGGTGATGTATTTCGGGCGGAAGCGGGTCATGGCTGGGCTCGCAAGCGGGAGGCATTGACGCTGCTAGTATAGATGGGTCCGCCACAGCCAATGCACCGCAATCGCGCCGCAGGGACGCAGAATGTTTCGTGCCGGCCCGCCGGTTTGGCATGGAGTTGCGCCATCCGGGCGCGGCCGGCGGGCCGCATAAGATGCGGCACCGGCCGCCGATCTCAGCCAAAAGATGTCGCCGCTCCGGATTTGTTGGGAGCTTCTTCTCCGCGTCGAGCGCTAAGAAGTCATTCGAGAAAGACTGCGGGCCATGAAGACCATCGACGTCACATTTTCCGACCTCGGCATCGAGCATCTCGACGGCGCGGTCGCCCTGTCCCGCCAGGCCGGTTGGCCGCATCGGCCGGAGGATTGGGCGCTGCTGCTCGGCCTTAGCCGCGGCTTCGTCGCGCTGGCGGACTCCCGCGTCGTCGGAACCGTCAACCTGACACCCTTCGGACACGCGGCCACGATCAACATGGTGATCGTCGACGCCGCCATGCGCGGTCAGGGGCTCGGCGCCCGGCTGATGCAGCTCGCCATCGAAGCGGCAGCGGATCGCGAATGCCGGCTTATCGCCACCGAGGAAGGCCTGCCGCTCTACCGCAAGCTCGGCTTTCGCGAGGTCGCCGTCGTCCGCCAGCACCAGGGGATTGCGCTGCCGATCGAGGCGCCGACCGATGTGTCCTGGGCTGCGGCCGATAGCGCTGCCGAGATTGCCGCGCTCGATCGCGCGGCCACCGGCCTCGATCGCGGCGCGCTGCTGCAAGCGCTGCAGAAAGTTGCCTTGTTCGCCGTCATCCGCCGCGACGGAAAAGTTGCAGGTTATGGCGCCATCCGACGTTTCGGACGCGGCGACGTCATCGGCCCCGTGGTCGCGCCCGACACCGCCGATGCGCGGCACCTTGTGTCGTTCCTGTTGTCGGGACGTGCCGGCGCTTTCGTCCGGGTCGATACGCCGCGCGATCTCGGCCTCTGCGATTGGCTGAGCGGTCTCGGATTGAAGGAGGTCGGCGGCGGCATCGCCATGCGGCGCTCCGACATCATCACTCAAGAAGACACCGGTGTTCGCGTTTACGCGCTCGCCAGCCAGGCACTCGGTTGAACCAGGAGAACACCATGCTGAGCAATTCCCTGATCGAGATGGATCGGGCCCACCTGATCCACCCGGTGTCCTCCTATCGCGGCCATGAACGCGTTGGCGCGCGCATCCTCAAGTCCGCCAAGGGCGCCCGCGTCACCGATGCCTCCGGTCACGAACTGGTCGATGGTTTTGCCGGACTATGGTGCGTGAATGCGGGCTATGGCCATGACAGCATCGTCGAGGCAGCGGCGCAGCAGATGCGCACGCTGCCTTATGCGACGGGCTATTTCGACCTCGCCTCGGAGCCGGCGATCCGCCTGGCCTCGGAGCTCGCCGACCGCGCCCCGGGCGACCTCAAGCACATCTATTTCACGCTAGGCGGCTCGGATGCCGTCGACAGCACGGTGCGCTTCATCCGCTATTATCAAAACGCGCGGGGCAAGCCGCGCAAGGACCAGTTCATTTCGCTGGAACAGGGCTATCACGGCTCGTCGACCGTCGGCGCCGGTCTGACGGCCCTGCCCGCCTTTCATGACGGCTTCGGCATTCCGCTTGACTGGCAGCACAAGATTCCGTCGCCTTACCCATATCGCAATCCGGTGGGCAGCAGCTCGGAGGCAATCATCAAGGCCTCGCTGGCCGCCCTGCGCGCCAAGGTCGAACAGCTCGGACCTGAGCGCGTCGCCGCTTTCTACGCCGAGCCGATCCAGGGCTCGGGCGGCGTCATCGTGCCGCCGCCGGGCTGGCTCAAGGCCATGCGCGAGCTATGTCGCGAACTCGACATTCTTTTCGTCGCCGACGAGGTGATCACCGGTTTCGGCCGCACCGGGCCGCTGTTCGCCTGCCAGGATGACGGCGTCGATCCGGATTTCATGACGACGGCCAAGGGCCTGACGTCCGGCTATGTCCCGATGGGCGCGGTGTTCATGGCCGATCACGTCTATCAGACGATTGCCGACGGCGCGGGCGCCAAGGCGGTAGGTCACGGCTACACTTATTCGGCGCACCCGGTGAGCGCCGCGGTGGCGCTCGAGGTACTGAAGCTTTACGAGAGCGGACTCCTCGATAACGGCCGCAAGGCCGGTGCGCGGCTGATGACTGGCCTCTCTGCCCTATCCAACCATCCACTTGTCGGCGAAGTTCGCGGTCGCGGCATGCTCGCCGCGGTGGAACTCGTCACCGACAAGATGAAAAAGACGCCATTGCCGGCGGCGGCCGACCCGTCCCGCCGCATCTTCGACCGGGCCTGGGCCAATGGGCTGGTTATCCGAGCCTTCGGCAATGGCGTCATAGGCTTCGCGCCGCCTTTGTGCTGCACCGACAACGATATCGACCTGATTATCGAGCGCACGCGACTGACTCTCGATCAAACGCTCGAGGATCGCGACGTCCGGGCGAGCATGGCCGCCTGATACCATCGACTTGGGGCTGGATACGGCTGCTGCGAAATTCCGGAATTCGTCGATTATAGGTATTTTGTGCCGTGGCAAACGACCGATTCAGCAAACTCGCATAGCGGCCATGATGAAAATTGACCGTGCCAGTCGAGTTTGAGATTGGCCGGTTGGAGGATGATGCCGGCATCCACGAAACCGTAGCCCTTGAGCCGCTGTTTGTTGCAATGACAGGGATACGCGATTGCCAAAGCCGTTCACCAGCTTCCGCTACCTGACCTTCGACGTCGTCGGCACGCTGATCGACTTCGAAAGCGGTCTCATCGATAGCCTGTCGGCGATCGCCGCCGAACACGGCACGACGCTCGACGGCGAGCAAGCGCTCTCGTTTTATCGCGCAGCCCGTTACATGCCGGAAGCCTTGCGCTTTCCCGACGATCTTTCCCGCGTTTATGTCGTCATCGCACCGCAGCTCGGGCTGCCGGCCGACAAAGCCCTCGGCGACCGCCTGCGAGCCTCCGTTCCGAACTGGCGCGCGTTTCCCGACAGCGTCGCCGCGCTGGCCCGCCTGGCGAAACGCTACCGGCTGATCGCAATGACCAATGCGCAGCGCTGGGCTTACGATCACTTTGCGCGTGAACTCGGCAATCCGTTCTACGCCGCCTTCACGACCGACGATACCGGCACTGAAAAGCCAGACCCCGCGTTCTTCGACCAGGTCCTCGCCTTCATCGCCAAGGACGGCGGATCGCGCGACGACGTTTTGCACGTCGCACAAAGCCAGTATCACGACATCGGAATTTCACGCCGGCTCGGCATCACCAATTGCTGGATCGAGCGCCGGCATGCCGTCAAGGGCTACGGCGGCACCATCGCTCCGGAGAGCTTCACCCAACCAGATTATCATTTCACCTCGATGGCCGGATTGGCCGATGCCGTCGACCAGGCGATGGCCCGAGGCTTGCAAGCAAGTGAATGACTGCGGAGCTCTTAGTGAGTAACCGCGGCGATATAATTAAGTAACTGCGCGTGAGTAAATGCGGGCTGACGCCCTTCGGCGCCACCACTCGAAACAACGTGAGGGGAAGAACATGACGGACCGGATCAGTAACTGGACTGCCGCCGACGATCGAATGGTGGAGAACGCGATCCGTCGCGGCGCCACCCGGCGCGAACTGCTCAATATGCTGCTGATGGGCGGCGTTGCCCTGACCGCCGGCGCCAGCGTTCTGACTCGCGCGACCTCCGCCATCGCGGCGACGCCGGTCAAAGGCGGCCATATCCGCGCCGCCGGCTGGTCGTCCTCGACGTCCGACACGCTCGATCCGGCGAAAGCGTCGTTGTCCACCGACTATGTGCGCTGCTCGGCCTTCTACAGCCGCCTCACTTATCTCGGCGAAGACGGCAAGATCTCAATGGAGCTCGCCGAAAGTGTCGAATCGAAGGATGCCAAGGTTTGGACCGTCAAGCTGCGCAAAGGCGTCACCTTCCATGACGGCAAGCCGCTCACGTCGAAGGATGTGGTCTTCTCGCTCAAGCGTCACCTCGATCCGGCCGTCGGCTCCAAGGTCAACGCCATCGCCAAGCAGATGACCGGCTTCGCCGCCAAGGACGACCTCACCGTCGAGGTCACGCTGGCGAACCCGAACGCCGACTTCCCGACCATCATGGCGATCCATCAGTTCATGATCGTCGCGGACGGCACCACCGACTTCTCGAAGGGTAACGGCACCGGCGCCTTCGTCTGCAAGGTGTTCGAACCCGGCACCCGTTCGATTGCCGAGCGCAACAAGAACTACTTCAAGACCAATGGCGGGCCCTACCTCGACTCGTTCGAGTACATCGCCATCACAGAAGGCACGGCGCGGGCCAATGCACTTCTGTCCGGCGACATCCAGTTCGCCTCGAACATGAACGCGCAGACGTCGCGGCTCTTGGAAAACAACCCGAAAATCACTTTGGTGAACCAAGCGAAGGGCAACTACACCGACCTCAATGCCCGGCTCGATCTCGATCCCGGCAACAAGGAAGGCTTCGCCACCGGCCTGAAGTATCTGATCAATCGCGAAGCCATCAAGACGTCGGTACTCCGCGGCGTGGCAGATATCGCCAACGACCAACCCGTGCCGCCGTCGAATGTCTATTACAACAAGGAACTCAAGGCCAAGCCTTACGATCCGGAAAAGGCCAAGTTCTACTTCCAGAAGGCCGGTCTGATCGGCAAGAAAATTCCGCTCGTCACCTCCGAAGCGCCGACCGCGGGCGTGGAAATGGCCGTCCTGCTACAGCAGTCGGCCCAGGACATCGGCATGGATTTCGACGTACAGCGCGTACCGTCGGACGGCTATTGGTCGAAATACTGGCTCAAGGCGCCGGTGCACTTCGGCAATATCAATCCGCGGCCGACGCCCGATATCCTGTTCTCACTGCTCTATACCTCGGACGCGCCGTGGAACGAAAGCCAGTACAAGTCGCCGAAGTTCGACGCCATGGTTCTCGAGGCCCGCGGCATGCTCGATGAGACCAAGCGCACCGAGATGTACCACGAGCTGCAGCGCATGATTTCCGAAGATGCCGGCACGGTCATCCCGGTGTTCATGGGCGGCATCGACGCGACCACGTCGAAACTCAAGGGCCTGAGGCCGAACCCGCTCGGCGGCTCGATGGGCTATGCGTTTGCCGAGTATGTCTGGCTGGAAAGCTGAGGACCACGTCGATCCGGCCGCCGCTTGACGAAAGCGGCGGCCGCAGGTCCAGTAGAGGCTGGACGTCGCGCTTTAAGGGATGCCGATGAACCGCCAGATCATTGAACTGGTCTCCTGGCGTTTGGCATCCGCCGTCGTCACATTGCTCATCGTCTCGTTCACGATCTTCCTGGCGACGATGATGTTGCCGGGCGACGTGGCGCAGATTCTGCTCGGCCAGGCGGCGACACCGGAGGCGGTGGCCGGCCTGCGCAAGGCCATGCATCTCGATGAACCGGCGATCTTCCAGTTCCTCAAGTGGCTCGGCGGACTGGCGTCCGGCGACCTCGGCCGTTCCTATGCCAACAACATGCCGATCGCCGCACTGATCGGCGGCCGCCTCGCCAACAGCCTCAAACTGGCGGCGGCGACCACCGCCATCGCCGTGCCGCTGGCTTTGACGCTCGGCATTACGTCGGCAATCAACCGCAACTCGCTTTACGACCGCATCATCTCCGGCCTGACCATCGCCGTGATCTCCGTTCCGGAGTTTCTGCTGGCCACCCTCGCCGTCCTCGTCTTCGCCGTCTATCTGCGCTGGCTACCGGCACTGTCGCTGGCCAACGAGACGAAAACCTTCGCCGATCTGCTGCGCGTTTACGCCTTGCCGGTCATTACGCTGACCTTCGGCGTTTCGGCGCAGATGATCCGCATGACGCGCGCGGCGGTGATCGAAACCCTGAACACACCTTATGTCGAAATGGCGATGCTCAAGGGCGCGTCGCGCCGCCGCAAGGTGCTGTGGCACGCTTTGCCCAACGCGCTGGGCCCGATCGTCAACGCCATCGCCCTGTCGCTGTCCTATCTGCTCGGCGGCGTGATCATCGTCGAGACGATCTTCAGCTACCCGGGAATCGCCAAGCTCATGGTCGATGCGGTGTCGACGCGCGATCTGCCGCTCATCCAGTCCTGCGCCATGATCTTCTGCGTCGGCTATCTGGTGCTCGTCACCATCGCGGACATCATCGCCATCGTGTCGAATCCAAGGCTCAGAACATGACGACGGATACGGTGTCGCCAGGCCGGCGGGTTTCCTATCGCTTCAACAAGATCGGCTTGATGTCACTCTGCATCATCCTGGCCTGGGCACTGGTGGCGTTCCTTGCACCGCTGCTGGCCCCCTACCCGGTCGGCAAGATCGTCAACTTTGAGTTCTATGCTCCGATGTCGGCCAAATTCTGGATGGGGACCGACTATCTCGGACGCGACATGCTGTCGCGCGTTCTGATGGGGGCCCGCTACACCGTCGGCATATCGCTCGTCGCCGTCGCGCTCGCCTGCTTCATGGGCGTCGCTCTCGGCATGATGGCCGCGGTGCTCGGCGGCTGGATCGATACCGTGCTGAGCCGGTTGATGGATGCATTGATCTCCATTCCGAGCAAACTCTTCGGCCTTGTCGTCGTCGCCGGCCTGGGTTCATCGATACCGGTGCTCATTCTGACGCTGGCCGTCATCTATACGCCGGGATCCTATCGCTTCGCCCGGGCCCTCGCCGTCAACATCAACGCGATGGATTACGTCGTCGTCGCGCGTGCGCGCGGCGAAGGCCTCGGCTATCTCGTCCGCTCGGAGATTCTGCCCAACATCACCGGGCCGGTGCTGGCCGACTTCGGACTTCGCTTTGTCTTCATCGTGCTGCTGCTGTCCGGTCTGTCCTTCCTCGGGCTCGGCGTGCAGCCGCCCTTTGCCGACTGGGGCGCGCTGGTCCGTGAGAATCTCGGCGGTCTGTCGCTTGGCGCGCCGGCCGTGGTCTTTCCGTCGCTGGCCATTGCGACGCTCACGATCAGCGTCAACCTGCTGATCGACAACCTCCCCCGCAAAATTCGCGACCAGGGCGCCTGATGGCCAATATTGTCGAAGTCCGCAACCTGAAGGTCGAGGCCGTCACCGACGCCGGCCGCGTCGTGACGATCATCGATGACGTGTCGTTCGATATTGCGGACGGCGAAATCGTCGCGCTGATCGGCGAAAGCGGCTCCGGCAAGACCACCATCGCCCTGACGCTGATGGGCTACGCCCGGCCGGGCTGCCGCATCAGCGGCGGCTCGGTGAAACTCGGCGCTCACGACATGGCCGGACTCGGTGAAAGCGAATGCGCACGCGTTCGCGGCATCGAGGTCGCCTATATCCCGCAAAGCGCCGCGGCGGCCTTCAATCCCGCGCACACGATCATGGACCAGGTCATCGAGGTGGTTCGCATTCACCGCTTGATGCCGCTCAGGGATGCGCGCGCCAAGGCCATCGAACTGTTCAAGGCCCTCGCCTTGCCTCATCCGGAAACGATCGGCGAGCGCTATCCGCATCAGGTGTCCGGCGGGCAGTTGCAGCGGCTCGCGGCGGCGATGGCGCTGATCGGCGACCCCAAGCTGATCATCTTCGACGAGCCGACCACCGCCCTCGACGTGACGACGCAAATCGAGGTGCTGCGCGCCTTCAAGTCGGTCATGCAAGGCAAAAAGATCGCCGGCGTCTATGTCTCGCACGATCTCGCGGTCGTCGCGCAGATGGCCGACCGCATCATCGTGCTCAAGGGGGGTACGATCCAGGAGGCCGGCGCGACAGAACAGATTATCAAGCGCCCGGGCCACCCTTATACCCAGGCGCTGATCAACGCCGTGGAGCCGGCCCTGTTCGCCGGCGTGAATGCGAAGGAAGAAGCGGCGAAACCTCCGCTGATGGAGGTCAGCAATCTCTACGCCGGTTATGGTGGATTTCTGGACAAGGGCTTGCCGCGGCTGCTGGCTGTCAAACACGTCGATTTGCGCGTGCCCGCCGGACATAATCTCGGCATCATCGGCGAGTCCGGTTGCGGCAAGTCGACCCTGGCGCGCGCCATCGCCGGACTGCTGCCCGCGGTGACCGGCAACATTCTGCTCGAAGGAAAGGCGCTGGCTCCCTACGCCCGCCATCGCAGCCGCGAGCAGCTGCGGCAGATTCAGATCGTCTTCCAGTCCGCGGATACGGCGCTCAATCCGTCCAAGTCGGTGAGCGAGATTCTGGAGCGGCCGCTTCTGTTCTATCACGGCATGACACGGCGAGACCGCGCGAAGCGCGTTGGCGAACTGCTCGACATGGTGAAACTGCCGCGCGGGCTCGGCAACCGGCGACCATCGGAACTGTCGGGCGGACAGAAGCAGCGCGTGAATTTCGCGCGCGCGCTGGCCGCCGATCCGAAGCTGATCCTGTGCGACGAGATCACCTCGGCGCTCGACACGGTCGTGGCCGCGGCGGTTATCGATCTATTGAAGGAACTGCAGCGCGAGCTGGGACTGTCCTACATCTTCATCAGCCACGATCTGTCGACTGTGCGCGCCATCTGCAACGACGTCGCCGTGATGTATGCCGGTGAGAAGGTCGAGCAGACCTCGCCGGACAAGATCGGCCAGGCCGGCGGCCACCCCTACTCGCGACTGCTGTTCGACTCGGTGCCCAAGCTCGATCAGGGTTGGCTCGACAGCCTCAAGCAGGACGAAGCGCTGATCGAGGCTTATGCGGTGCGCTGAAGCCGGGCGGTGTTACGACGCTGCGAAAAGCTTGGTCAACGGTAACTGCGCCTTGGCGATCGGCGTCTTCAGGACGACGAAGCTGAAATACTTGTCGATGCCGACGTCCAGGTCGATCAGCCGCTCCATGGTCTGCTGATAGTCCTCGATGCCTGAGGTGACGAACTTGACGAGGTAATCATAGCCGCCCGACACCAGGTGGCACTCGACCACGGAGTGGATCTTCTCGATGGCGACGAGGAAGCGCGCGAAATCGGATTGGCGATGGTTCTTCAGCGTGATCTCGGTGAAGACGGTCAAGGTCTGGCCGAGCTTGGCGACGTTGATCAAGCCCGCGTAGCCGAGAATATAGCCCTCTTCCTGCAGCTTCTTCACCCGCATCAGGCAGGGGCTGGGCGACAGGTTGACGAGTTCGGCGAGTTCGACATTCGTGATCCGACCGTTCTTCTGCAGTTCGTTGAGAATCTTGATATCGATGCGGTCGAGTTTCATCGTTGAACCAAATAATATGCTGTCGAAAGCGTCATATAATCCCAATATACCACCTCATCCGGTCTACCATTACAATCTCTAATAGGTGGCGGCCCGTCAGGGCCGGCACCCGGGATTCCGAGTGTAAGGGCTTGCTACCGGCAGATATTTCGGCGGCGCCGACGTTTGCCGCACAAAATACTGCCCGTAGGCGCGATCCAGCCGAAGTGCCGCCCGGCGCGAGGCTACAACCGACGCCGGAGATATTCCGTGCCCGCACCGCTTCAGCGCGTTCAATCCAGCCCGACCCTGCCGCCGGCCGCCGACGTCGTGATCATCGGCGGCGGCGTGGTCGGCAGCTTCGCCGCCTATTACCTGGCGAAGCGAGGTGTCAGCGTCGCCCTGGTTGAGAAAGGTCTGGTCGGCGCCGAACAGTCGAGCCGCAACTGGGGCTGGTGCCGGCAACAGAACCGAGACGAGCGCGAATTGCCGCTTGCCACGGCGAGCCTCGATCTGTGGCAGCGGTTCGGCGAGGACAACGCCGAGGACACCGGCTTTCGCCGCTGCGGCCTGTTCTATCTCAGCAATGACGATGCCGAGTTGGCTCGCTGGAGCGCCTGGCGCGATTTCGCGCGTGGACAAGGCGTCACCACGCACATGCTTAGCGGCGATGAGGCCAGCGCGCGCGGCAGCGCCACCGGGCAGCGCTGGAAAGGCGGTGTGTTCTCGCCGAGCGACGGCACCGCCGACCCCTCACGCGCGGTGCCGGCGGTGGCGCGGGCGATCATGAAGACCGGCGGCACCGTGCACGAGATGTGCGCGGCGCGCGGCCTGGAGTTCGAAGCCGGCCGGATTTGCGGTGTCGTCACCGAGGCCGGCACCATCCGCACCAGGACTGTCGTGATGGCCGGCGGCGCCTGGGCTTCGTCATTCTGCCGTCAATACGGCATCCGCTTTCCGCAGGCCTCGGTGCGCTCCTCGATCTTGTCGGTCACCGCGCCGGCGCAAGCGCTGCCCGACGCGCTGCACACCGCCGAGGTTTCGATCACCAGGCGCCTCGACGGCTCCTACACGCTCGCCATCAGCGGCAAGGCGCGCGTCGATCCGACGCCGCAGCAATTGCGGTTTGCGCGAGAGTTCGTGCCCATGTTCGCCAAGCGCTGGGCCAGCCTCGCACCGGGCAACCTCACCGGCTGGCGAGCCGGCCACGAAACCCTGGCGACCTGGCGGCTCGACCGGCCGACGCCGATGGAAGCCAACCGCATTCTCGATCCCGTGCCGGATCAAAAGCAAATTGATGAGACCTATCTCCGGGCCGGCCGGCTCTTCGCCGCCATCAGGCAAACGCAGGTCGTTGCCCAATGGGCTGGCTATATCGACAGCACACCGGACGGCATCCCCGTCATCGACGCTATCGCGGACCGGCCGGGCTTCATCCTCGCCGCCGGCTTCAGCGGCCACGGCTTCGGCATCGGTCCGGGGGCCGGACACCTCATCGCCGATTTGATAACGGGCCGGACGCCGCTCGTCGATCCGAAGCACTATGGCTTTACCCGCTTCACATCCGGCAAGGCTAGCCGCGTTTCCGACTTTTGAGCCGCCTACACCCTGATGAGCACACGTGCTCAACAATCGTACTGAAAACGACGGCGGTGCACGAAGGTGGTCAGTGCCGGATCATGGGCACAGTCGAGCAACCAAAAGTTCCCTCGGCCACGAAACGACTCTCTTCTCTTCCTCCGCTGTGAAATTTCAGGGTTGCGACACGCTGCTGCCTTTGTTTGATGTTGTCTGGACGTGTTGCGTGGGGTGCGAGTGTTGCAAAGTGCCGAATGGCGCGATGTCAGGCGAATTGCCATTGGTTGCTGCCTCGGCGCGGTTCTCTTAGGGCCGAGCCCGGCGCTCGCATTCGACTTCTTCGGCCTTTTTGGCGACGACAAGCCGCCGGCCGTCTCGCAACAGGCGCTGCCCTATCTTCTCGAGTTCCAGAGCGGCGAAAGTTCCAAAAGCCTCGACAAGGATCTCAAGGAGGCGCTGGAACAAGCCTCGACATTATACAGAACGCGTCAGGACCCCCCGCCCGATGGCGAGACCCTGGTGCGTCGCGCCGAAGGCGATCTCGCGCCGCTACTCGATGCGCTGTGGGGTGCCGGCTATTACGATGCGGCGCTCAGCATCCAGGTCGCCAGTCAGAGGCTCGCGCTCGGCCGTACCACGCCGCCGAACGTCGCACGCGCCGCCGAGAGCTTCCGAGCGCGCGAAGCGGTGCCGGTCAAGATCGTCGTCACGCCGGGTCCGCTGTTCCATCTGCGCAGCATCGGCATCGTCGATGCGCGCACGCGTCGCCCGTTCCCGCCCGAGCAACTGCCGCCCAAGATCGTCAAGCTGCGCCCCGGCGATCCGGCGCGCGCCGCCGACATCCGCGCCGCGCAGGCTGCGCTGATCGACCACTTCCGCGGCCTCTCCTATCCGCTGGCGAAGGTCATCAAGGTGCGTCCCACCGTCTTCCACCGCGACGACGTGATGGACGTCGAGATCGCCATCGACACCGGATCGCGCGCGCCGTTCGGGCCGGTCACCGTGTCCGGCAAATCGAATGTCGATCCGAAAGTCGTGCGCTCGATGATCTATATCGAGCCCGGCGATCCTTATTCGCCGGCGGCGGTGGCGGCGTCGCGCAAGTCGGTGCTCAAGCTGCCCGCGATCAGCTCGGTGCGCATGCGCGAGCCCGATCATCTCGACGCCAATGGCCAGTTGCCGATCGACGCCGAGGTGACTGACCGCAAGCCGCATGTCGTCGGCTTGTCCGCGCGCTATTCGACGCTCGATGGCCCGGCGCTGCGCGCCTACTGGCAGCATCGCAACCTGTTTGGCGGCGCCGAGAGCCTGCGGCTCGAGGGCGATCTGTTCGTACCGCCGCGAACCAACTCGCGCGCGCTCGACAACCTGAAGGACTTCGAGCTCGCCGATCTCGGCGGCCGGTTCAAGGCGAGTTTCGTCAAGCCAGGTCTTTACGGCACGCGCAACGATCTCCTGCTCGACGGCATGGTCGAGCGCGACAATACCGGCGGCGACATCTATGGCGGCTACAGCAGCAAGCGCGCAACCGCCGCAGCCGCGATCCGCCACCGCTTCACCGATACGTTCTCGACGCAGTTCGGCGTCACCGGCGAGCGCGGCACCACCAGCGACTCGCTGGGCACCGTCGATTACAGCCTGTTTGGGCTGCAGGCCGCGGTGACCTACGACTCGACCGATCGCCTGCTCGACCCGACCAAAGGTATCCGCGCCACCGGCACTGTCACCGCCTATCCGGAATTCCTCGGCTCTTCGGTCGGCATCGTCGAAAGCAAAGCGCAGGCCTCGACCTATTACGCGATCGACGACGAGGCCCGTTATGTGCTGGCCGGCCGCATCGGCCTCGGCTCGGTGACGGGTGCCTCGCTCGGCGATATTCCCTCGACGCACCGCTTCTACGCCGGCGGCGGCGGCTCGGTGCGCGGCTATCGCTTCCGCAGTCTGAGCCCGCTCGGCCCGACCGGCGAAGTCATCGGCGGCCGCAGCCTGGTCGAGGCCTCGCTTGAGGCGCGCATCAAGATCACCGACACGATCGGCCTCGTGCCGTTCTTCGATGCCGGCGGCGCGTTCGAGCCCGCTTACCCGGACTTCAGCCAGCCGCTGCGTTATTCGGCCGGCCTCGGCCTGCGTTACTACACCGCCGTCGGGCCGATCCGCGTCGACGTCGCCCTGCCCCTCAACCGGCGCGAAGGCGACAACCGCTGGGCGCTCTATGTCGGCATCGGACAGGCGTTCTGACATGCGGAAATGGCGCACCAGCATCGGCATCGGCTTCGCGGTCTGTCTGCTGGCCGTGGGGGTGCTGCTGATCACGACGCTGGCGGGCCGCAGCGCCGATGACGACAAGGGCCTGCTGTCGAGCTTCCTGTCGCGCGCGCTGTCGACGCCGCAGTCGCGCGTCTCGATCGGGTTGGTGCAAGGCGCGCTGCTGTCGGACTCGACCATCAGCGACATCAAGATCGCCGATCGCAACGGCGTCTGGCTCGAGATCGACAAGGTGCATCTGAACTGGACGCGATCCGCGCTGCTGTTCCGCAAATTGCAGATCGACAAGCTCGAGATCGGCACCGTGCGTTATCTGCGGCGCGCCCTTCCCAACGAGCAGCCCGAGGCGGTGTCGAAAGAGCCGCTGCTGCCGGAACTGCCGCTCAAGGTCGAGGTCAAGGATTTCAGCTTGAAGGAGTTGGCGCTCGGCGCGCCGGTCATCGGCACCGCCGCCAGCATCGGCGCGACCGGCGCCGCTTCGCTCGGCAATCCGGCGGAAGGCCTCAACCTGCGCTTCGACGCGAAACGGCTCGATGCGCCCGGCACGCTGGCGGCGCGTGTTCAGCTCATACCCGACCATCAACGGCTGGCGCTCAAACTGACGGTCGACGAGCCGGCCAACGGCATTGCCGCCAACGCGCTGAATATCCCCGGCCGGCCACCGGTGAAGCTGAACCTCGACGGCGACGGCACGCTCGATGCCTTCAACGCGCAGCTTGCCTTCTCGGCCGGCGACGATATCGGCGCCAACGGCACGGCGCGGATCAACCGCGTCAATACCGAGCGGCGGCTGACCGTCGACATGGCTTCGCGTATCGAAGGCCTGCTGCCGTCGCTCGCCGCGCCGGTCTTCGCCGGAACGACACGGCTCAATGGCAATGTGAGTTTCGCCGACGGCGGTGCGATCGCGATCGCGCCGCTGACCGTCGCGTCGCAGACGGCACGCCTCGACATCAACGGCGGCCTGTCCGCGGACCAGATCGCCGATGTCGCCATCACCGCGCGCGCGCTGCCCAATGCCGGCGACAAGACCGCCGCAGGCGGCGCCGAGATCGGCCGCCTCACCTTCGACGGCACCATCAAGGGCCCACTCGCGGGCCCGGCCATCAGCGCGACACTCGACGCCCGCGATATTGCCACGCCGCAGGGCCGTGCCAGCTCGGTCACCGCAAAGCTGAACGCCTCACCGAGCGGGGATGTCACCGACAAGGCAACGCGCATCGCCTTCAGCGCCGATGCGCAGGCCGCCGGTTTGGCCCCGCGCGACGCGGCGCTGGCCCGCGCGCTCGGCCATAACTTGTCGCTCACCGTGCGCGGCAACTGGCGCGGCGGCATTGCCGATGTCGCCACCGCCCGGCTGCAAACCAAAACCGCAAACGCCGCTTTCAACGGCAAGGTCGGCGAAACCCAGGTGCAGGGCCGGCTGTCGCTCGATGCTGCCGATCTTGCCCGTTTTGCCGGTATTGCCGGCACTTCCTTACGCGGCGCGCTCAAGGTCGATGCCGATATCGCCGGCGTTCCGAAGGACGGCCGCATCGAGGCGCTGCTCAACGGCGACGTCAATCGCTTCGGCACCGGCATGGCGGCGATCGATGGACTCGCGGGCGAGCGCATCACGCTCAAGGGCAAGGTCCTGAAACTGCCGGCCGGCGGTTACGGCTTTGCCGATCTCAATCTCGACGGCGCACATGCCACGGCACGGCTCGACGGCCAGGCCACCGTCACCGCCGCCAATATCGACGCACGCGTCGTCATTCCCGAACTCAGATATGCCGATGCCCGGCTCGCCGGTCGCGCCGAACTTGCCGGCAAGCTGACCGGAACGGTCGAGCGGCCGAACGCCAACGCGACCTTGACCGTGACCGACGCCCGCGCGCTGGGCCGGCCGATCTCGCGCCTCGCCGTCGGCATCACCGCAACCGATCTCACCGGCCTGATCGACGCGCGCGCCACGCTCGAGGGCAACATCGATAACAAGCCCGCGAATGGGGCGCTGCATGTCGCCAAACAGCACGACGGCGCATGGCTCCTCAACGATGTCGATCTTCGCATTGGCTCGGTCACCGCCCAGGGCGGCGTAACGCTGACGCCCGAGCAACTCGCCAGCGGCCGCCTGACCATCGATGCCGGCAATCTGGACGATCTCTCGCCACTCGCATTGACCAAGCTCGCCGGGCAACTGCGCGCCGACGCGACGCTCGCTGCCGCCAATGGCGGCCAGGAAATCGCGCTGCAGGCCACCGCGCGCGGCGTCAAGTTCGGCGCCTCATCGCTCGACCAGCTCGACGCCGCGCTGCGCGGCACCGATGTCTATCGCAAGCCGGTGATCGACGGTCATATCTCGATCGATCGCGCCCAGTTTGCCGGCGAAGACATCAGGCAAGTACGGCTGACCGCGACCGGCGCGTCGGGCGCGAGCGACCTCGCCCTCACCGCACAGGCGCGCGGTTTCGCCCTCGACGCGCGCGGCCGCCTGATCGCCGCCGACAATGTCAGTCTCGAACTGTCGCGGTTCACCGCCACCCGCGACAAACATCGCCTTGCCCTGACGCAATTGGCGACGCTAACTCTGCGTGATCACGGTGTCGATATCCGCGCCCTCATGCTGTCGCTCGATCGCGGCCGGCTCAGCATCGACGGCCGCGCCGGCGACACATACGATCTGACGCTCAAGGCGCAGGCCGTGCCGCTGTCGATTGCCGACGTGTTCGCGCCCAAGCTCGGTCTCGGCGGCACGCTCGACGCCGACGCGCGGGTCACCGGCTCCAAGGCTGCGCCCAACGGGCAATGGTCGCTACGCGTCGACAATCTCGTCGCACCGCAAACGCGCGATGCTGGTCTGCCGCCCATCGATGTGAAAGCCACAGGAGGGCTCGCCGATAGCAAGACCAGCGTCGATGGCACAATCGGCGCCAAAAGCGCCGGCACCATCCGCGTCACCGGTACGGTACCCCTCGGCGGCGACGGTCTCGACCTCGCCGCCAAGGGCAACGTCAATATCGGCGTTGCCGATCGTTTCCTCGCGGCCAGCGGCCGCCGCGTCGCCGGCTCCGCGGCCATCGACCTCAAGATCGGCGGCAGCCTGCAGCAGCCGCGCATCGACGGCGCCGCCACCGTCAACGGCGCAAGCTACAGCGATTTGCTGCTCGGCATCCGCTACACGAACATCGCGGCCCGCGTCGCTGCGCGCGGCGACGACGTAAGGATCGAGCGCTTCTCCGCGACGACGCCGAATGGCGGCACCATCTCCGCGCAAGGCTCGGTGGCAATCGACCCGGCCGCCGGCTTCCCCGGCGACATCAAAATTTCGGCGCAGCGCGCCAAGCTGATCGAGAACGACATCTACAGCCTGGTCGCCAACATGGCCGTGTCGCTGCGCGGACCGCTGGCGCGCAATCCGTCCATCGCAGGCAAGATCGATGTCGTGTCGCTCGACGTCACCGTGCCGGAGCGCCTGCCGACAACGCTCAGCCCGATCCCGGGAACGGTGCATGTCGGCGCGCCGCCGCAGGCGGCGGCCCGCCTCGCGGCTCAGGCCCGCGACCGGGCGCGCGCCAATCGCGCGCCACCTTTCGATGCCTCGCTCGATTTGACCATTTCCGCGCCGAACCGCGTCTTTGTACGCGGCCGCGGCATCGATGCAGAGCTCGGCGGCGACCTCAAGTTGCGCGGTCGGCTGTCCGACCCTCAGACCGTCGGCTCTTTCGAGTTGCGGCGCGGCCGTATGTCGATCGCCGGCACGCGACTCGACTTCACCGAAGGCCATATCGTCTTCACCGGCGATCTGACGCCCGATCTCGACTTCAAGGCGCAGACGCAAGCGAGCGACGTCACCGCCATCATCGCCGTCAGCGGCCCGGCGCGCGAGCCGCAATTCACCTTCAGCTCGCAGCCCGACCTGCCGCAGGACGAGGTACTGTCGCGCATCCTGTTCTCGAAAGCGAGCGGTGGCCTCTCCGCCCTCCAGGCGCTGCAGCTGGCGCAGGTCGCGGCGCAGTTCTCCGGCGGCGGCGGCCCGGATGTGTTCGAGCGCGTGCGCAAGTCGCTCGGCGTCGACAGCCTCGACGTTTCGGTCGGCAGCAGCGGCAGCCCGACCGTCGGCATTTCGCGTTCGATCAACCGCCGGCTCAGTGTCGGCGTCAAAACCGGCGCGGAAGCCGGCGACAGCGGCGTCAGCGTCGATCTCGATGTCACGCGCAACCTGCGCCTCAAGGGCGAGGCCGATGCCAATGGCGGTACCGCCGTCGGCGCCGGGGTCGAGTGGGAATACTAGGCGTGCGCGGCAAGCCGTAGCGCCAATCGATTGGAAACGCTAATAAGCGGCTGCGAGCACTCGCCGGGCTCGCTTTAAGGCAACGACACACATCACCTTTCAAGGGAAAGCCGATGAGCGAGAGCAGGAAGAAATTTCGCATCTGGGCGCAAGGGGCAACGCATCAGACCGCTCACGGCAACTATCTCGGGGAATTGCTGCCGCATATGCAGTCCTGCCTGGACCCGGATTTCGAGCTGACCTTTCATACGATCGAGCCACCGGTCACGACCGTCCATGCCCTGACCGAATTTCGCTTCTCGCGCGAGGTTATTCGCGGCGCCATCGAAGCCGAAAAGACGGGCTGCGACATCTTCTTCATGAACCATTTCCAGGATGTCGGCCTGTACGAGGCACGCTCAGCGGTCTCGATCCCGGTGCTCGGCCTCGGCGAAACCACCCTGCTCCACAGTTGCATGCTGGGGCGGAAGCTCGGCTTGCTGGCGATCAATCCGGCTTTCATCCCGGCCCATGCCGATCAAGTGACCCGGTACGGGCTGCAAAACCGCGTGGTGGGCATTCGCGCCATCAACGCCAATATCAGCGACTACATGGAAGCCTTCAAATCTCCCGCCAAGAAGGAGGCTCTCGCAGCGGTGTTCAACCGCGAAGCGCGGCGCCTGATGGACGATGGCGCCGACGTCATCGTGCCGACGGGCGGCATTCCGATGATGCTGTTCGCCAATGACAATGGCGCCAACATCGACGGCGCTCCGATCGTCAACGGCGTCACCATTCTGGTGAAGGCCGCCGAGATGGCGCTGAAGCTGAAGATGCGCGGCGGCATCGGTTGCAGCCGCGTCGTCCATTCCGGCTACGCCCTGCCGTCACCGCAAGCCCTTCAGGAATTTCTCACGCACGGCTGACGCCCTCAGGCGTCGAGCGTGAAAATCTTGCCCGGGTTCATAATGTTGTGCGGATCGATGCTGCGTTTGATCTGACGCATGAAATCGAGCGCCGGGCCGAATTCATCGACCAGATAAGCAATCTTTCCCTGTCCGACACCGTGCTCCCCGGTGCAGGTGCCGTCCATCGCAATCGCGCGCCGCGCCAGCCGCGCGGTGAAGTCCTTGACGCGGGCAAGCTCGTTTTTGTCATCGCGATCGAAAAGCACGGCGACATGGAAATTGCCGTCGCCGACATGGCCGACGATCGGACCGAACAGCCCACTCTCGGTGAGATCCTTCTTGGTTTCGGCCACGCAATCGGCGAGCCGCGAAATCGGCACGCAAACATCGGTTGGCGACACCTGGGCCCCGGGCCGCAAGGTCAGGCACGAAAACGCCGCATCGTGGCGCGCCTGCCAGAGCTTGCTGCGCTCCTCCGGCCGTGTCGACCAATGGAATTCGCCGCCGCCATGCTCGGCGGTGATCGCTTTGAACATCTCGACCTGCTCGTCGACAGAAGATGACGTGCCGTGGAATTCGACAAACAAGGTCGGCGTCTCGGCCAGCGATAATTTGGAATAGGTGTTGCAGGCGCGGATCTGCAACTCGTCGATAAGCTCGATGCGCGCGATTGGCAGGCCCATCTGGATGGCGGCAATCGCCGTCTGGCAGGCGCCGTCTAGGCTTTCGAAGGGGCAGACGGCAGCGGCCACCGTTTCGGGGATGCCGTGTAGGCGCAGCGTCACTTCGGTGATGATGCCGAGCGTACCTTCCGAACCGACCAGAAGGCGCGTCAGGTCATAGCCCGCCGACGACTTCCTGGCGCGATGCGCGGTGCGAATGACGCGCGTGTCCGGCATCACCGCCTGAAGCGCGATCACGTTCTCGCGCATGGTGCCGTAACGCACGGCGTTGGTGCCAGACGCTCGCGTCGCCGCCATGCCGCCAAGGCTGGCGTCGGCGCCCGGATCGATGGGGAAAAACAGCCCCTTGTCGCGCAAGTGATCATTTAGTTGTTTGCGCGTCACGCCGGCCTGTACGGTGCAGGTCAGGTCTTCCTCATTGACGGCAACGATCGCGTTCATGCGCGACAGGTCGATGCACAGGCCGCCGAACGGCGCATTGACCTGCCCTTCCAGTGACGTGCCAGTGCCGAAGGCAATGATCGGCGCGCCATGTTGCGCGCAGAGACGAACGGCCTCCTGAACCTCGGCCGTGCTTTCGGCAAAGAAGACGGCATCGGCCATCTGCGGCCGATGCCAGGTCATGGTGTTGGCGTGATGCAGCCGCACGGCTTCGGCGCGCGAGACGCGCTCGGGCCAGCGTTGCGTCAGCGCCTCGATCACCGCCTCGATGTCAGGTTGCGGCTCGCCGCTCGCCAGGGGTTGGGCCAAGGTGCACTCCTTCATCGCTTCCATCCCCGGCAAAGGGACCGGGGCGGCGAATATTTGAAGCATGAAGTATTCCATTCCGCCGGCAAAGAATCCATAGTTTGGCAGGCCGCCGCCGGAGACCTGGCTCATCCGGCGGCGAGCGGACGGCCGGCAGGAGATGGAATGTCACACGACTTTGCCTTCGAAGTGGCGCTGCGCGGCGAAGAGAGCCAGCCGGGCGCGCTGGCGGCATGGTTTGTGGACGGGCCGCTGCAGGCACTGACGCCCCTGCCCGGCCTCAAGAGCCTCGACCAGTATCTGCCGATCGGCGGCGCCTCACGCGACCCGTACAATCACGACGGCGTCGGGCCCCTGATGCTGTTGATGCTCGTCTTTCGGACGCGGTCGGCGTTGAACGAAGCCCGTTCCGCGATCGCGGCCGCGTTTGAACGGCTCCCTGCGTCCATCGCCGCGACCGGCGCAGGTTGCGAACGTCTCCTTTATCCGGTCAGCGAAGGCGGTGCGCCCGCGCCGTTGCAGGCGCCGTTCTCTTACGTCGTGCGCTACCATCGGCCCGCCGACGACGAGGTGCTGTTCGTCCGCAACTATCTCGCCACGCATCCGCACACCCAGGCCAGGCTTCCGGCGATCCGCAGCATCCTTTGTTACGTGCCGATCGAGGCGAATGCCGCCAACGGACGTCTGGCCGATGCCAATTACATGGTCGGTAACGAAGTCGTGTTCGACGATGCCGATGCCTTCGGCGCCGCCATGGCTTCCCCGGCGCGCGAGGAACTGCGTGCGCACTATCGCGAGTTTCCGCGCTTCACGGGAGCCAACACGCATTATCCGATGCAGCGCACGCGCCTGTTCGAATCGTAGCGCCGCGAACGGCCAGAGTGCCGCATTGCGATGCAAAACCAGAACTGTGCAGGCGGCCTGTGCCTCAAATATCCCCATTGGCCGCCCCAATCGCTATTGCACCCCTCCGGCATACATTTTAAGCTTCAAGTAATTGGTGCCTTTGCCCAGTCCGGCCGAGTGGCTTCGATGCTCCGTTCCGTTGCGGTGAGAAAGCCTGCAGTGTGGTGCCCATCCCACAACGCCGATGACTGCCGGCCGCTCTTGGCCCCCACATGCGTGGCGCCCGGGCTTTCGCAGCGCGCATTTCCACCCATTCGACATATGACGGCCGCGACCAGGCGTGCGGCATGACCCGTGAACCGGAGGAATCCCAATGACAGCGGCCATCGACCGTCGCACCTTGATGCAATTGCTTGGTCTCGGCGCTGCCGGTGGCGCGACGCTCGGCCTGCTCTGGCCGGCCGCGGCGCAGCAGGCCGATGCCGTGACCATCGGATGGCCGAGCGACGTGCCCTCCTGGGATCCCAACCAGCGTTTCACGCCGGAGGCGCAGCATATCTACAAGCTGGTGTTCGATCAGCCGCTCGATCAGGATCCCAAACTCGCGCTGGTTCCGGCCCTGATCAAGACCTGGGACATGGCAGCCGACGGCAAGTCGCTCAAGGTCGAGCTGCGCGATGACGTCGTCTTCCACGACGGCGCCAAGATGACGACGGAAGACTTCCGCTACACCTTCTTCGAGCGGATCAAGGCGGGACACGCCGTCGACACCAAGAACTCCTGGCGCAACGTCTCCGATATCGAAATTTCGTCGCCGACCCAGTGCATCGTCAAGTTCTCCGCCCCCGCCGTCACGGCGCCGCAGTGGCTGGCCTTCATGGGCAGCTTCGTCGTGCCGAAGAAATACATGGAATCCGTCGGCGTCGAGAAATTCCGCGAGAAGCCGATCGGCAGCGGCCCCTACAAGCTGGTCGATTACCAGCTCAATACGCGCATGGTGCTGGAGCGCAACGAGCAGTATTGGGGGCCGAAGCCGAAGCTCAAGCGCGTCACCATCGAGATCATCAAGGATCCGTCGGCCCGCGTCGCGGCTCTGCAATCCGGCCAGATCGACCTCACCATCAACGTGCCGGTGCGCGAGGTCGTGCGCCTCGAACGCGAGCCGACACTGGCCGGCGAGATCAACCCGATCACCCGCGTCATGCTGCTGCAATGCCGCAACGACCAGGGCTTCGCCGACCAGAACATTCGCCTCGCCGCGCATCACGCCATCGACAAGGCCGCGCTGTCCAAGGCGTTCTTCAACAACGCCGCGGTGCCGCTGTCGGTGCCGGTGACGCCCGGCACGCCCGGCTTCCCGGCCGACTACAAGTTCGCCTACGATCCGGACAAGGCCAAGGCCCTGCTTGCCAAGTCCGGCTTCGACATGAACAAGCCGGCGAAGATCACCTTCGGCTCCACCAACGGCCAGTTCCCGAGCGATTACGACATCGCTCGCGCCATCCAGCAGATGTGGAAGAAGGTCGGCATCGACGCCGAGCTGGAGACCATCGAATACGCCAAATATTTCGAACTCAACCGCGGCGGCAAATTGCCCGACGCGATGCTCTATAGCTGGGACAACGCCACAGGCGATCCGGAAATTTTCGCCGGCTACCTGCTCAACACCAAGATGCCCTTCTCGGCGTTCAAGGATCCGGTGGTGGGCGACAAGATCGCGCCGCTGTTCGGCGTCACCGACTATCAGGCTCGCATCCAGGGCTACAAGGACGTGGTGAAGTTCGCCGTCGACTATGGCGCGACGATCCCGCTGCTGCAGAGCGTGCAGACGGTGGTCCGCAAGAAGAAGCTGAACTACGAGAAATTCGGCAATGGCTGGGTGCTCGCCAACACCATGTCGTGGTCGTAACGGCGCCGACGATCTCGACAAGCCGGACTTGAGTGGTTCGGCGGCTATCGCGCCGCCGGCGCGAGGGGCGCCAGCCACTCCCCGCCGCACCCGGAGCAATGCATGCTTGCCACTGTCCTGACGCTCATTGGCAGGCGCGTGCTGCTGTCGTTCCTGATCCTGTTCATCGTCTCGGTGCTGCTGTTCATCGTGCTCCGGGCGCTGCCGGTCGATCCGGCGGCCATGTCCCTGCCGCCCAACGCCACCGTCGCCGAGATCGAGGCCAAGCGCCACGAGATGGGCCTCGATCTCTCCCTGCCCCAGCAATACCTGATCTGGCTGTCGCATGCCGTCAGCGGCGATCTCGGCAATTCCATCCAGTTCCGCCGCGGCGTGCTCGGTCTCGTCGCCAGCACCTTGCCGGCGACGATCGAACTCGCGGTGCTGGCCATGCTGGTTGCCTCGCTGCTCGGCCTGGCCGGCGGCCTCGCCCTTTTTCACGTCCGCGGCACCGCCAAGGAGCCGGCGCTCGATCTCGGCACCGTCATCCTGTTGTCGCTGCCGGAATTCCTGTGGGCGCTGTTTTTCATTCTCGTCGTCGGCGTCGCATTGCGCTGGCTGCCTTTCACCGGCCGCATCGATCCCGATATGCGTCTGCCGGTCACAACCGGTTTCCTGCTGATCGATTCATGGATTGCCGGGCGGCCCGATATCTTCCGCAGCGCCATCGAGCATCTCATCCTGCCATCGCTGGCGCTCGGCATCGCGTTTTCGCCGGCGATCATGCGCGTGCTGCGCTCCAGCCTCATCGATGTCTATCAGGAAGACTATATCCATCTCGCGCGCCTGCGCGGCCTCGGCGAGAAGCACATCCTCATCCGCCATGCGCTGAAAAACGCCATCCTGCCGACGCTGAGCCTCATGGGCGTGCAGTTCGGCTTCCTGTTCGGCGGCACGCTATTGGTCGAGCTGATCTTCTCCTATCCCGGCCTCGGCAACCTGATGGTCGATGCGGTCCGCAATGCCGACCTGCCGATCATCCAGGCGGTCGGCCTCACATATTGCATCGTCGTGCTGTCCATCAACACGATCGTCGACAGCCTGTACGTCATTCTCAATCCGAAGCTGAGGCTGCGGTGATGGCCGCCCGCGCATTCACCTCCCTGCCGCCGTGGCTGCGGTCGGGCCGCGTCCTTATTGGCCTGACCATCGTCGCCGCGCTGGCCATCTGCGCGCTGCTCGCGCCGCAGATCGCACCACACGATCCGAACGAACAGAACCTGTTGACCACTTTTCTGCCGCCGGCCTGGATGCAGGGCGGCGATCCAGCTTACCTGCTCGGCACCGACAGCCTAGGCCGCGATGTGCTGTCGCGGCTGATCTACGGCGCGCGCGTCGCCATGATGGTCGCCGTGTTTGCGTCATTCGGCGCCATGATCGTCGGCGCGACATTGGCTTATATCGCCGGCTATTTCGGCGGCCGCGTCGATGCGCTGATCGGGCGCGCGGTCGATGTCTGGATGTCGTTCCCGCCGGTCATCCTGTCGCTGATCCTGATGGTCGGTCTCGGCATCGGCCTGCGCAACGTCATTCTCGCCATCATCTTGGTCGACTGGACGCGGTTCTGCCGCGTCATGCGCAGCGAAGTCCTGGTGATCGCGCGCAAGGACTATGTCGCGGCGGCCCGCCTGCTCGGGTTTTCGCATGCCCGCACCATCACCAGCGAGATCGTCCCGGCGACGGTGCCGCTGCTGATCACGCTGCTCAGCCTCGAAATGGGCGTTGCCGTGATCGTCGAGGCGCTGCTGTCCTTTGTCGGCATGAGCGTCGGCCCGCAAACGCCGGCCTGGGGCCAGATGATCGCCGATGCGCGGCAATACATCTACGATTCGCCGTGGGGCCTGATCCTGCCCATCCTGGCGATTTTCCTCGCGGTGTTCGGCTTCAACATACTTGGCGACGGTCTGCGGCGCACGCTCGACGTCCGCGTCACCGCGCAGCGGACCTGACGCCATGGATACCCTAGCCGCCCGAAAACTCAGCGTCAGCGCCGCTCTTGCCGGGCGTCCGGTCAATGTGATCGACAACCTCGATTTCACGCTGGCGCCGGGACGCATCCTCGGCATTGTCGGCGAATCCGGGGCCGGCAAGTCGATGATCGGCCGCACCATCGCGCAGCTATTGCCGCCGCTGTTTTCGGTGTCGCAGGGCGAGCTGATGTTCGACGGTCAGGATCTGGTGACCATGGCCGCAGAGGATCGCCGCGAGCTGCTCGGGCGCGACATCGCCTTCGTGCCGCAGGAGCCGATGTCCGGCTTGAACCCGGTGCTGACCATCGGCCGGCAGATCGACGAACACCTCGCGCGGCTGAAGGTCGGCGGGCGCCGCGCTCGCTTCGATCGGGCCATCGAAATGCTGGAAGCGGTGCACTTGCCGCGCGCGCGGGAGCTGCTCTCCAAATATCCGCATCAGCTGTCGGGCGGCATGTGCCAACGCGTGCTGATCGCCATGGCTTTTGCCAGCCGACCGAAGCTTCTCGTCGCCGACGAACCGACGACCGCGCTCGACGTCACGATCCAGGCGCGTATCGTCCAGCTGATTGCCGAGATGCAGCGCCAGGACGGCACCAGCGTCGTCTTCATCACGCACGATCTGCGGCTCGCCGCCCAGATCTGCGACGAGATCCTGGTGCTCTATGCCGGCCGCGTCGCCGAATACGGACCGGCGCGCGAGATCTTCGCCCGCCCCCGGCATCCCTACACACGCTGCCTGCAGCTCGCGAATCCCGTGATGAGCGGCGCCCGCCGCGGGCTCTTCACTTTGCCGGAGCGGATGCCGGGCCTCGCCGCGCTCAGCGGGCTGACCGGCTGCGCCTTCGCGTCACGCTGCCCGGTCGTCAAGGACGATTGCCGGTCGGTCGCGCCGCCGCCGGTCGAAGTCGGCCCGGCGCATCGCGCGGCCTGTCTGCACAGCGAATTGACCGCCACGATCGCCGCGCCCGACCTGCCGGCTGAAGCCGAGCCGTCCGCCGCCGCGCCACTGCTGACCGTGAACAATCTCGGCAAGACCTTCCGCGTCGGCCGGGGCTTCTTCCGCCATGAGAGCGTCGAGGCGGTCAAGAATGTGAACTTCGATCTCGCCGACAACGAGTTCGTTGGTATCGTCGGTGAAAGTGGCAGCGGCAAGTCAACCGTGGCGCGCATGCTGTGCGGTCTGGAAACCACGACATCCGGCACGGTGGCATTGGCCGGCCGCGACGTCAGCGCCGGCGATGCCGCAGCGCGCCGCCATCTGCGGGCTTATGCCCAGATGGTGTTCCAGGACCCGCAATCGGCGCTCAATCCGCGCCGCCGCGTCGGCAGCATCGTGACGCAATCGATGGAGGCGACCGGCACCGGCGACCGCGCCGCGCGGCTGGCCCGCGCCCAAGCGCTGCTCTCGGAAATCGGCCTGCCGCCGGAAGCGGCGCTGCGCTTTCCGCCGCAGCTCTCCGGCGGCCAGCGCCAACGGGTCAATATCGCGCGCGCGCTGTGCGCCGAGCCGCGCATCCTGATCGCCGACGAAATCGTGTCGGGACTCGATGTGTCCGTGCAGGCGCAGCTGCTCAATCTCCTGCTGCGGCTGCGGCGCCAGCGCGGCTTCGCCATGCTGTTCATCTCGCACGATCTGTCGGTCGTCCGCTATCTTTGCGACAAGGTGTTGGTGATGTACCGCGGCGAAGTGGTCGAAAGCGGCCCGACCGCCGAGGTCTTCGACAATCCGCAGCACGCTTACACAAAGGCTTTGCTCGCCGCCGTACCGCCCGATGATCCGTCGTCGGCGTGGAGCCCGAGCACGGAAGCTTCGGACCGCGACGCCGCGACTGGAAATCCACTCTGAACAACCACTCCCGGAATCCGAGCCATGAGCGACATCGCCGCCATCCAATTCTCCGCCTATGGCGGCCCGGATGTTCTTTCAATGAATCGCATCGCAGCGCCGGTGGCGCGCGCCGGCGAAGTCGTGGTCGAGGTGCACGCCGCCAGCGTCAATCCGATCGACTGGAAGGTGCGCGCGGGTCTGTTGCGCAACATCATTCCCGTGGCATTTCCGATGACCACCGGCCGCGATGGCGCAGGCATCATCAGTGCGGCCGGCGACGGCGTATCGCCTGACCGCATCGGCCAGCGCGTCTGCTTCCTGGCCTCGCGCGGCGTCGGCACCTTCGCGGAGCGCATCGCGCTGCCGGCAGCACTCGCCGTTCCGATTCCCGATGCGCTTACGACGCCGGAGGCCGCGGCGCTACCGCTCGGCGGCCTGAGCGCCTGGGCGGCGCTGGTGTCGGCGGCGCCGGTGACCGCGGGGATGAAAGTGCTGATCCATGCCGGTGCCGGCGGCGTCGGCTCGATGGCCATCCAGCTCGCCCGTCACCGCGGTGCTTACGTGGCCGCCACCTGCTCCGCCGCCAATGTCGACTTCGTCAAATCCCTCGGCGCCGATTTGCCGATCGCCTACGACCGGGACGACTTCTCGAAGGCCATTGCCGATGTCGACGTCGTGTTCGACACGCTCGGCGGCGACGTGCACCGCAAGAGTTACGGGGTGCTGCGCAAGGGCGGCACCATGGTTTGTCTCGTCGCGGCCCCGTTCGAAGACGAAGGCGCGGCCCATGGCGTGACTGTCAAAGTTGCGCAGGTGCTTCCCGACCCGGACGCCTTGACCCGGCTTGTCGAACTGGTCGCTGCCGGCATCGTCAAGCCGATCGTCGGCAAGACTTTGGCTTTTGGCGACTTTGCCGAAGCCCACCGGCTGTCCGAGCGCGGTCATGGCCGCGGCAAGATCGTGGTGACCAGGCGCTGAACGCCGTTACGCCGTTCGCTGAGATGCAAGGCCCGCGATCGGTGATCGAACTTGGGCGTCTGGCCCGCCTCAGCTCCGGCGCGCCGCCCAGTCGATTACCTTGGCGAGAAAGGCGTCACAGCGTTCGAGCTGTGCAACCTCGATATACTCATCGGGACGATGCGCCTCGGCGATGCGGCCGGGGCCGCAGATAACGGTTTCGATGCCGAGGATGTCCTTGAAGCGCCCGGCCTCCGTGCCATAGGCGACCTTGGCGTAGCCATTGCTGCCGGCAAAATGCTGCACGAGATGCGTGAGCTCGCCGTCCGGCGCCGTTTCGATGCCCGGCACGGAAGCGAAGACCTCGAACGCGATCCCGGCCTCGGGCGCGACGGCCCGCATTTCCGGTTCGAGCGTGTCGCGCGCATAGGCGACGATTTCCTCGACCAGCGCGTCCGGGTCCTCGTCCGGCATGACGCGAAATTCGAACTCGAAGCAGCACTGGTCCGGCACGATGTTCAGCGCCGTTCCGCCGGCGATCTTGCCGGTATGGGCGGTGCTGACCGGGACGTCGTAAGCCGCGTCCTGGTCGCCCCGGCGTGCCAGACGCGCGCCGATGCTGCGCAGTTTGGCGATCAAAAGTGCTGCATATTCAACGGCATTGACGCCCTGCGGCGCCAGCGAGGAGTGGCAGGCGCGGCCGCTCACCGTCACCCGCACGGAACGTTTGGCCTTGTGCCCGACCACAACCTCCATGGACGTCGGTTCGCCGACGATGCAGTACCGCGGTCCGTTCGGCCGCTCCTTCAACGTCTCGAGCAGCCGGATAACGCCGACGCAGCCCACCTCTTCGTCGTAGGAAAAGGCGATATGAATAGGTCGCGCGAGATCACGCGCCAGCATCGCGGGCACAGCGGCAAGAACGCAGGCGAGAAACCCTTTCATGTCACACGCCCCGCGACCGTAGAGACGGCCGTCCAGCTCCGTTAATTCGAACGGATCGCTCTGCCAGTCCTGGCCGTCGACGGGCACGACATCGGTATGGCCCGACAGAACGATGCCGGGGACGTCCACCGGCCCGATCGTCGCCCACAGATTGGCCTTCTGCCCGGTGACGTCATACACCCGCTCACTCACCACACCCAGGTCACCGAGATAACCTTCGACGAAGTCGATGAGCGCCAGGTTGGAGTTGCGGCTGGTCGTGTCGAAACTGACCAGGCGGCGCAGGATCTCAGGGCTTGACGGCGAATGCATCGATGAACTCCAAAGGGCGCGCCTCTTGCGCGGTCACGAAAGCCTCTTGCGTACGGCCGCGATGAAATCCGCCGCGGCGAGCGACGGCGGCCGGCTGGCAGGCGTGAGAAAGCACGTGCGGTAGGGAATGGCGGTGGCGAACGGCCGCACGACGATGCCGTTGCCGAGCTGATGGACGATCGGGAATGGATTGAGCAGCGCGACGCCCAGCCCCTCGCGCACGAATTCCGCCGCCGAAACCGCGGTCGCTGTTTCAATGACGATACGACGGCGGACCCCTGCCTTGTCGAACAGCCGATCGGTCAACGTCCGGCCGGAATGCCGGCGGGTCAGTGCGACAAATGCCTGCCCTTCAAGATCGTGCAGCCGAATTGTCTCCCGCTTGGCCAAGGGGTGACGGCTCGGCAGCGCGCAAATCGCGTCAGTTGCGATCAGCAGGTCGCTGCGCACGCTGTCATGCGAAACGGCGGTGTCGGTCAAGCCGACGTCGTGCCGGTCTTCCGCAATATTGGTGACGAGAACATCACCGGAGAGCACCTCGAACACCACTTCGAGCTGCGGATTGGCGTTGGTGAAGGCCGCGACGATTGGCGGCAGGAAGCGATGCGCGATCGTTGGCGGCGCGGCAATGCGGAGAGTTCCGACGTGAGAGCCGGTGCCGGCGACCGAGCGATTGGCGATCCTCGTCAGCGCGGAGAAGATCGGTCCTAGTTCGTCGTTGACGGCGAGCGCCTCGGAGTTGGGCACCAGACGGCCGCCGGCCCGGTCGAAAAGCTGCCGTCCGAGAGTTGCTTCCAGCTCCGCCAGAGCGCGACTGACGGCCGGCTGCGACAGACCGAGACGCTGGCCCGCAACGGTCGTCTTGCCGGTTTCAACAAGCGCCCGAAGCACCTCGAGCTCGCGAAGCGTGAAGCCGGCGCGCCGTTGTTCCTGTCCACCGCTTGATGACTTTCCGGGCATCTCTATGCAATTTTTGTATATCTTTTTCGCTTTGAAATTCATTTACTGCATAATAACGTTGCTGCCAATAGCCGGCTTGGCACCCGGTCAAAAAGCCGACGAAGCTGCGCTCCGAAGCCGTCGAAACGTCGAGGAGATACAAGATGAAGAAATCCGCCCTTGTTGCCTGCCTTCTCGCCGGCGTCACTGTGTCCGGAACCGCCGCCGCTGCGGACCTTGCGATCGGTCTGAAGTCAGAAGCGACGTCGATGGACCCGCAATTCCACCAGCTTTCGACCAACACACAGGTGCTGCTCAATATCTTCGAGCCGTTGACCAAACAGGACCCGCTGCAGAAAGTGACGCCGGGCCTTGCGACGAAATGGGAAGCCGTCAACGACACGACTTGGCGCTTCACGCTGCGCGACGGCGTCAAATTTCAGAACGGCAGCACCTTCTCAGCGCGCGACGTGATCTACAGCTATTGCCGCGTGCCGCTGGTGGTGAACTCGCCCTCCTCCTTCACAATCTTCACGGCGGCGATCCTCGACGTCACGGCCGACGGCAAGAACGCCGTGCTGATCAAGACGGATGGCGCCAACCCGCTGCTGCCGACGGACCTATCTAACCTCCCAATTCTCTCCGCCGACGCTGCCGGCGCCGAAGCCAAGGTCACCTACAAACCGGGCGGCAAATGCGAAGGCATGGGCAAGGTGCCGCAGTCGGTCGACTTCAATTCTCCCGCTCTCGCGGTCGGCACCGGGCCCTACAAGCTCGACAGATTCGTCCGCGGCAGCGAGATGGTGCTGACACGCTATGACGGCTACTGGGGCACCAAGCCGGACTGGGACAAGGTGACGATGCGGCCCATCACCAGCGACGGCCCGCGCATCGCGGCGCTGCTGTCGGGCGACGTCGATATGATCGAATCGCCGCCGATCCAGGATCTCAAGCGCGTGAAGGACGCCGGCTTCAAGATCATCGACGCCCTCTCCAATCGAGTCGTTTATCTGGCGCTGTTCCAGGATGCCAAGGCGACCGCCCCAAGCATCAACGGCACCAACGGCAAGAACCCGCTCCTCGACAAGAGAGTGCGCGAGGCGATCTCGCTGGCGATCAACCGCGACGCCATCGTTGCCCGCATCATGGGCGGCTATGCGAAAGCCGCCGGCGAACTGCTGCCGCCGCCGATGTTCGGCACAAATAACCGCGCCGTCGACAAGTACGATCCGAAGAAGGCCAAGGAGCTTCTGGCCGAAGCCGGCTATCCCGACGGCTTCGAGATCACGCTCGGCACGCCGAACGACCGCTACATCAACGACTCCCAGATCGCCCAGGCGGTCGCACAGATGCTGGTGCGCATCGGCATCAAGACCAAGGTCGATGCGCAAACGGCGAGCCAGTTCTTCTCCCGCCGCAACAAGCTGGAATTCCCAATGTACCTCGCCGGGTGGAGCGCTTCATCAGGCGAAATGTCGTCGCCGCTGAAGTCGCTGGTCGCGACCTACGACAAGGAAGCCGGGACCGGTCCGACCAATGCCGGACGCTACTCCAACCCAGAGATGGACAAGCTGTTGAAGGCAGCGATGGCGACCATCGACGACGGCAAGCGCGAGGCGATGCTCGGCAAGGCCGAAAAGATGGTGCTCGACGACTACGGCATCATCCCGTTGCACTACGAGCAGACGCTGTGGGCGCTGAAGAAGGGTTTGAGTTACGCGCCCCGCGTCGACCAGTATACGATCGCGTCCGACGTGCACGCGATGAAGTAGCAGTTCGCCTGGCCGGGGCCGCGCGCCGGATCCCTTAACGCGCGGCCTATCCCCTGCGGAGGCGATCATGATCGTCTATATTTTGCGGCGCATCGGGCAAAGCCTCGTCGCCCTGGCGGCGATGGCGATCCTGGTGTTCATCGGCGTTTACGCTATCGGCAATCCGGTCGATATTCTGATCAACCCGGAAGCGAACCAGGCCGAAATCGCCGCGACGACCGCGCGCCTCGGCCTCGACAAGCCGCTGTGGGAACAGTTCGCCCGCTTCGTCGCTCACCTGTTTCAGGGCGATCTCGGCACGTCCTTCGTCTATGGACGGCCGGCGACGGAAATCATTCTGCAGCGTTTGCCGGCGACGATGGAGCTGGCGCTGACGGCGCTCGTCCTGTCGCTGGTCATAGGCGTCCCGCTCGGCGTCTATGCCGGGCTGAAGCCCGACAGCATCGGCGGACGCTCGGTAATGGCCGCTTCGATCCTCGGCTTCTCGCTGCCGAATTTCTGGCAGGGCCTGCTGATGATCCTGATCTTTGCCGTGTTGCTTGGCTGGCTACCCGCCGGCGGTCGCGGCGAGACTGTCGAGCTGCTCGGCATCCGCGTCAGCTTCCTCACCGTGGACGGCCTCCGACACATGATCCTGCCGGCGCTGAACCTCGCGCTGTTCAAAATGTCGCTGGTGATCCGGCTGACTCGGGCCAATACCCGCGAGGTCTGCCTGCAGGAATACATCAAGTTCGCACGGGCGAAGGGACTTTCGTCCACTCGAATCGTTCTCGTTCACATCCTCAAGAATATCATGATCCCGGTCGTAACGATCCTCGGCCTGGAGCTCGGCTCGATGATTGCCTTCGCCATTGTCACGGAGACCGTATTTGCCTGGCCGGGCATGGGAAAGCTCCTGATCGATTCGATCAACCTACTCGACCGACCGGTCATCGTCGCGTACCTTATGCTGACGGTGGTGATCATCGTCACCATCAACCTCATTGTCGACCTGCTCTATTCCGCGCTCGATCCCCGGGTCCGCCTCTCGCAGGTTAAGTCATGAGCGACGACGCTTTCATCTCCGGTCTCGCGCCGATCGCAGCGGCCAAGCCCGTCTCCATCGATACCCCGCTCAGGCGCATCGTACGCGGCTTTTTCGAGGACAGGCTGGCTGTCTTCGGCCTGGCCATCTTCATTGCTATCGTTCTCGTCGCGATCTTCGCGCCCTTGATCGCGCCGCAGAATCCTTATGATCTCGCCCAGCTCGACGTCCTCGACGGCGGCTTGCCACCCGGCTCGGCGAGCATGTCCGGCGGTGGCATCTACTATCTCGGCACTGACGAACAGGGCCGCGACATGCTGTCCGCGATCCTGTACGGCTTGCGCATCAGCCTGCTGGTCGCGACGGTGTCGCTGGCCTTCGCCATCGTCATCGGCGTTACCGCCGGCACGACGGCCGCCTATTTCGGTGGCAAGGTCGACAGCCTGATCATGCGGGTGGTCGATTTGCAGCTGTCCTTCCCCGCGATCCTCATCGCTTTGATCCTGCTCGCGCTCTGGGGCCGCGGCGTCGACAAAGTGATCATCGCCCTCGTGATCGTGCAGTGGGCCTATTACGCCCGCACCGTCCGGTCCTCGGCCATCGTCGAAGCGCGCAAGGACTATATTGAGGCGGCGCATTGTCTGGCGCTGTCGCACAGCCGGATCATGTTTCACCACCTGCTGCCGAACTGCCTGCCGCCGCTGATCGTCGTCGCAACGGTGCAGATCGCCCAAGCCATCGCGCTCGAGGCAACGCTGTCGTTTCTCGGCGCCGGCGTGCCGATCACCGAGCCGTCGCTCGGCCTGCTGATCGCCAACGGCTACAACTACCTTCTGTCCGGCCGCTACTGGGTCAGCCTGTTTCCCGGCGTCGCGCTCGTCGTGACCATCGTGGCGATCAACCTCGTCGGCGACCGTCTGCGCGACGTGTTCAATCCGAGGCTGCAGAAATGACGGCCCTTCTCAGCATCAAGGACCTGAGGACCTACTTCTTCACCGACGATGGCGTGGTCAAGGCGGTTGACGGCGTCAGCTTCAGCCTGGCCCGCGGGCAGATTCTCGGCCTGGTCGGGGAATCGGGCTCGGGCAAGTCGGTGACCGGCTTCTCCCTGCTCGGCCTGGTCGATCCGCCGGGGCGCGTCGTCGGCGGCTCGATCCGGTTCGACGGCAAGGATCTTCTGACAGGCGGCGAGCCGGCGCTGCGCGCTCTGCGCGGCAAGCGCATCGCGATGATCTTCCAGGATCCGATGATGACGCTGAACCCGGTGCTGCGCATCGACACGCAAATGATCGAAACCGTGCTCGCGCATGACAACGTTTCGCGCACCGAGGCGCTGAAACGCGCCCGCGACGCGCTCGTCATGGTCGGGATCTCGTCGCCGGACGAACGGCTGCAATCCTATCCGCACCAGTTCTCGGGCGGCATGCGCCAGCGCGTCGCCATCGCCATCGCCATGCTGCACAAGCCGGATCTGATCATCGCAGACGAACCGACCACTGCGCTCGATGTGACCATCCAGGCGCAAATCCTTGCTGAGGTGCAGAAACTGTGCGCCGAGACCGGTACCGCGCTGATCTGGATCACGCATGATCTTGCCATCGTCTCCGGCCTCGCCGATCGCCTCGCCGTGATGTATGCCGGGCGCGTCGTCGAAGAAGGCGAAACCGCCCGTGTCATCGAGCGCCCACTCCATCCCTACACCAAGGGCCTGATCGCTTCGGTCCCTCAGGGCAAAACCCGCGGCGCTCGGCTGCAACAGATCAGCGGCATGCCGCCGTCGCTGCGCAACTTACCGAAGGGCTGCGCCTTCCGTCCGCGCTGTTCGCGCGCCGACGAGGCGTGCCTGGAAGAGCCGGCGCTCGAGGAGAAACTTCCCGACCGCAAGACGCGCTGTTTCCATCCCTGGTCGCTCGACGATGCCAGGGATACGCGCCGGCAGGCACCGTCGAAAGACGGCATGGCGGAAACGACGACATGACCGGACCGATCATCGACATCGACGGCGTCTCCAAACGTTTCGTCAAATCGCTCGACATGGCGGAGCGAGCGGCTCGCCTGCTTGGCGCCAACGTCCGCGAATTCGTCGTGAATGCGGTGGACGACGTTCACCTGTCGATCCGGCAGGGCGAGGTCATGGGCCTGGTCGGCGAGTCCGGCTGCGGCAAGTCCACGCTCGGCCGTATTGTCGCCGGCCTGTACGCGCCGAGCGCCGGCACTGTCCGCTTTCGCGGCCGCGACGTCGCCGCACTCGAGGGCGAGGACGCGCGGGAAGCAGCGCTCAAGGTGCAGATGGTATTCCAGGACCCGATGGCGTCGCTCAATCCGCGGCTCCGTATCGATGAGATCATCGGCGAGGCGCCGCGCGTCCACGGCCTTGCTGCGCGCGGCGAGATCGGTGCCTATGTCGAGGCGGCACTGCAGCGCGTCGGCCTCGATCCGGCAATGCGCAAGCGCTATCCGCACCAGTTCTCCGGCGGGCAGCGGGCGCGAATCGGCATCGCGCGGGCCCTCGCCGTCAAGCCGGAGTTCATGGTCTGCGATGAATCTGTCGCCGCGCTCGACGTCTCAATCCAGGCACAGATCCTCAACCTGTTCATGGATCTGCGCGAGGAGCTGAACCTCACTTATCTGTTCATCAGCCACGATCTCGGCGTCGTCGAGCACATCTCCGACCGGGTCGCGGTCATGTACCTCGGCCGCGTCGTTGAGCAGGGCGTTAGCGAGGACGTCTTTGCCTCGCCCAATCATCCCTATACCCAGGCATTGCTCGCGGAAATCCCGACCTTCGAGGCGAAAAAGAAATCGTATTCGGTGATCAAGGGCGAGATCCCCTCGCCGATCGATCCGCCCAGCGGCTGTCATTTTCATCCACGCTGCCCGCATGCCTTCGCTCTCTGCCGGGCCGAGCGGCCGCCGCTCAAGGAAATAGCGCCGCAGCGTTATTCGGCCTGCCATCTCAACGACGCGACCTGACCAACCGCCCTTCGCAAGACAAGAGGACGACCATGACCATCACCAACGCCGAGATCATCTGGAATCTCGTCGACGCCCGCCGCGAGGATTACGAGGCGCTGAGCGACCGAATCTGGGGTATGCCGGAGATCGCCTATACCGAGTTCAAGTCCAGCGCCGAGCACACCAAGATGCTGCGCGACGAGGGCTTCAAGGTGACCGAAGGCCCCGCCGGCATCCCCACCGCGGTGATCGGCGAGGCCGGCCAGGGCGGTCCGGTCATCGCATTCCTCGGCGAGTACGATGCTTTGCCCGGCCTCAGCCAGGAAGCCAACATCGCCGAACCCCGGCCGCTCGAGGGCAATGGTTACGGCCACGGCTGCGGTCACAACATGCTCGGCTCGGCCGCGCTTCTGGCGGCAACCGCGCTCAAGAATTATCTGGCCGAGAACAAACTGCCGGGCACGGTGCGTTACTACGGCTGCCCGGCCGAGGAAGGCGGCGCCGCCAAGGCCTTCATGGTGCGCGATGGCCTGTTCGACGATGTCGATGCCGCGATCACCTGGCATCCGGCGGCGCTGACGCGCGTCGACGAGGCCAAGTCGCTCGCCAACACGCGCATCGATTTCACCTTCAAGGGCCGCGCCTCGCACGCCGCGGCGGCGCCGCATCTCGGCCGTTCGGCGCTCGACGCGGTCGAGCTGATGAATGTTGGCGTCAATTATCTGCGCGAACACGTGCCGGCGGATTCGCGCATCCACTATGCCATGATCGACGGCGGCGGTATCGCGCCGAACGTCGTCCAGGCGCGCGCCAAGGTCCGCTATGCGGTGCGCTCGCGCGACATCCACGGCATGAAGGCGCTGAACGAAAGGGTGATCGATGTCGCCAAGGGCGCGGCGATGATGACCGGCACCGAGGTCGAAATCAAAATTCTCAGCGCCGTTTCCAACCTCCTGCCGAATACGCCGATGGAAGAGGCCATGCACGCCAATCTCGAACGACTCGGCCCCGTCCCCTTCGACGCCGAGGACCGCGCCTTCGCCGCGCAAATCCAGGCGACGCTCAGCGAGGAAGACATCGCCAGCGACTACCTGCGCTGCGGCGTCGAGGAGCGTGCGAATATGCCGCTTTGCGACTTCATCGTGCCGATGGATTCGGTCGGCGAGCCGATGATCGGTTCGACCGATGTCGGCGATGTTTCCTGGGCGGTGCCGACGGTACAGGCCCGCGTTGCCACGCATGCCATCGGTTCGCCCGGCCATTCCTGGCAGATCACCGCCCAGGGCAAGGCGCCCGCGGCCAAGAAAGGCATGGTCTATGCGGCGAAGGCGATGGCGGGAACGGCCGTCGATCTGCTCAACGATCCGAAGCTGCTGGAGCGGGCCAAAGCCGACCATCAGGCGCGTCTGGCGCGAATGCCCTACGCCTCGCCGATCCCCGCCGACGTCAAGGCGCCGATCCAGCCGCGGCCGCAAACCAAGTAAGCCTAAGGCGGAGCGTCGGCTTCAAGCGGGAAAGCGCATCCTTGCCGGCCAGCGCCGGTTCGACGGCCGCATGCTTGAGCCCATTGCGCGACAACCGGCCCCGCGACCGTCAGGTCTTGCTGAGGTTTTTTCGAGCAATGGCCGCGAGCAGCAGAGCAAAGCCGAGGAGCCGCAGCACGAACACCGTGGTCTTGTCGTCGTGCAGGAAGTCAAAAGACACCGACAGGCTCTGGCTGATGGCGAAGAGCGCGAAAGACACTCCGAATGTCGCGAAAAGCGTGTCGCTGGTCCGTTTCCAGAAACGCAAGAAGAACAGCGCCGCGATCAGGTAGCCGGCCGTGATCATGCCCGAGAGAAAGGTCGCCATCAGTCGATCTCCCAGATGAATCCGTAGACCAGCGTTGCCACGGCAATAAGTGTTACGGTCAGTCGGACGACCTGCAAATCGACGCTCTCCGGCAGAACGACCAGATCGACGATCACCAGAAAGTTGTTCACCGCCAGCAGGACGAAGCACGCCGCGGTCCATAGCAGGAGCGCCGTGCGCGCCCGCAAATAACTTCGCACCAGCAGCGCACCGCAGGCGGCACTGGCCGCGAAACAAAGGAAATAGACAATCGTCGCCACCGGGCTGCTCATTCTTTGATCCTGAATGCGTTTGATAGCATCTGAAGTTTCGAGTTCGGGGAATTCACGATACTTCGCATCACGAGCGTCGACTTCACAGCATAAAGGCGTTCAAGGTCGGCAATCAGCTGCTCGGCCTGTCCGGCGGCGACGTAACGGTACTCGTCGCCCTCCTCCCGCACGGCGAGCCCAGCGGCGGTCAGGTTGTTCAGCGCCTCGATCACAACGACGCGGCTGCTGCGCAGCTCCTTGATGATATCGGCCGGCGTCCAACTTCGCCCGCTTCGGCGCAGCAGCAGCAGCAGTTCGAGCGCCCATACGGACCTGAACGACGCTCCGGCATATTCAAGGATGTCTGCTTCCGAGTTCATGCCATCACGATCACAAGGGCCACCTCGCCGTCGGGTATCGGGCGGAGCCCGAGCGCATTGGACGGATTTGTCAGGCCGTCTTCAGATTGGCCTGTTCTCCGCTGGGGGAAGGAGTTTTCGACTCGATGACGATGCCGAGCATCGTTCCGAGCTGACGCTGCAGCGTTTCACGCGTGATCGGCTTTTGCAGGATCGGCGCGCCGGCGAACCTGCCATCCAGGCTTTCGGCGCCATAGCCGGTCACGAATGTGAACGGAATTCCGCGTTCAAGGAGAAGCTGGGCGACCGGGTAAACGAACTTGCCGCCGAGATTAAGGTCGAGCAGCGCGCCGTCGAACTCACCGGACGCTTCCGCCAGCGCCTCTTCCAGCGTGCAACACGGACCGACAACGAACATGCCCGACTCGGTCAACAGCTCACGCATCATCAGCCCGACCATCGCCTCGTCCTCGACAAGCAGAACGCGCTTGGTCGCACCGGCCGGCAGCCTTATCAGATTCTTCGACGGCTGCAGCGACAGGTCGGCTCTCTCGAGCGGAATCCGCAAGGTGCATTGCAGGCCGGTCACGCGCCAGTCGAAGGTGACGTCGCCGCCGATCTGATGCTTGATGCCGGCATTCATGATCTTTGTGCCGAAGCCGTGTGAGGTCGGCGGATGGACCGGCGGCCCGCCCGCCTCCGTCCACACCATCGTCATGACGTTGCCTTCGACCGACCACTCCACCGCCAGCGTGCCTTCGGCGACCGACAGCGCACCGTATTTGACCGAATTGGTCGCCAGTTCGTGAAGCGCCAGCGCCAGGCTCTGCGCCCGCTCCGGAGCCAAAGTGACGGCAGGACCATCCGTCCGGACGCGCGGGCGGTCCAGCCCGCGATACGGCGCAACCTCCTCGACCACCAGACGCGCAACGTCGGCCCCCTGCCAGCGAGTTTCCGACAGCAGCGTGTGCGCCTGGGCCAGCGCCTGGACACGGCCCTCGACGGCTCTGACGTAGTTTTCCTTCGAGTCCGACCGGGTCAGCCGCACGATCGCCTGCACGACGGCCAGCGCATTGCGAGCCCGATGATCGACCTCGCGGGCGAGGAGGAACTGCCGCTGCTCGGCCTTCTTGCGCTCGGTGATGTCAAGGGCCGTCCCGATAACGCGGATACAGCGGCCGTGGTCATCGAATATTCCGCGTCCCTTGGCTGCGACCCAGCGGACGATGCCGTCCTCCTTACCGATGGTGCGGTATTCGACATCGTATAGCGCGCGCTTGTGCCGGTCACAGGCGGCATCGAAGGCCGCGCAGGTGGCCTCCTTGTCGTCCGGGTGAAGGCCGGCGAAGAAGTCCGTCATGCTGACCGGCACATCGGGAGAAATGCCGAACATCGCCTTCACCCGCGGCGGCCAGAACAACGTATTGCTGACCGTGTCGAGATCCCAGAGCCCGATCTCGGCCGCGTCGGTCGCCAGCCGCAACTGGTGTTCGCTATCCTGCAGGCGCAGGGTCGATGCCTGCAGTTCGGCCGTGCGCTCGGCAACGCGATGCTCGAGGTCCTGGTTGAGCGCTTCGAGTTGCCGAGTCTTTCTGTAAAGCTCGGCGAAGACCTTGACCTTGGCGCGCAAGAGCTCCGGAACCACCGGCACCGGCACGTAATCGACGGCGCCCATCTCGTAGCCACGCAGGAGATCCGTGTCAGACAGCAGAATGGCCGAGATAAAGATGATCGCGGTGCGCTGAAACCGCGGATGCTCTCGGATCATGGCGGCGAGCTCGAAGCCGTCGAGATCCGGCATGCAGACGTCGACCAGAACGACGGCAACTTCGTTCTTCAGGAGAACCTGCAGCGCCTCGGTCGCGGATGAGGCCTGAATGAGATTCTCACCCAGATCGCGCAGCACGACTTCATAGCTGAGCAGCTTTGCCGGCTGATCATCAACGAGAAGGATATTGACCTTTTCATGCTCGATCATGGCCGCTCACCGATGCAGCCACATCCGCAGCATGGTCAGAAGCTGCTCTGTGTTTACGGGCTTGGCGAGATAATCCGAGGCCCCGGCCTCCAGGCACTTTTCGCGATCGCCCTTCATCGCCTTGGCGGTCAGCGCCACGATGGGCAGTCGCCGGAACTCGTTGCGGGCCCGGATGTGTTCGATCGTCTCATAGCCGTCCATCTCAGGCATCATGATGTCCATGAGCACGATGGCGATGTCCGGATTCGCGCCGATCAGGTCGATCGCCTCGCGTCCCGTCGTCGCAGTCAGAACGTGCATTCCGTGCCGCTCGAGCACGCTCGACAGGGCGAAGATGTTGCGGGCGTCGTCGTCGACCAGCAGCGCGGTGCGGCCGATCAGGTCCTCGTCCGACGAGTTCAACCGCTCGAGCATGCGCTGCTTCTCCGGCGGCAGCTCGGCGATGACCCGATGCAGGAAGAGCGCAGTTTCATCGAGCAACCGCTCGGGAGATTCGACGCCCTTGACGACAATGCTGCGCGCCATCGTGTGGAGCTGGGCGTCCTCCTCGGCGCTGAGCTCGCGCCCCGTGAAGACGACGACCGGGACATCCGCCAGCCCGCTTTCGCTGTGTAACTGCTCGAGGACGTCAAAACCGCTCATATCCGGAAGGCGCAGATCGAGTACCACGCAGTCGATGACTTCGCTGCGCAGCGCCGTGAGCGCCTCTTCGCCGGACTGGGCGCCGACGATCTCGATGTCGTCATGCCCCAGAAGTTCGGAAATGCTGAGTTGCTCTGCGGCATTATCCTCGACAACCAGAAGCCGCTTCCGCTTGCGTGACGAATACTCCTTGATGCGGGTCAGAGCCTCCTTGACGCCCTCGGTGGTCGTCGGCTTGCTGACATAGGAGAACGCGCCGCGAGCAAGGCCGTGCTGGCGGTCTTCGTCCTGAGTCACGATCTGAACCGGGATGTGCCGCGTCAGCGGATTCTGCTTGAGCTGGCTGAGGACATTCCAGCCGAGCATGTCCGGCAGAAACACGTCGAGTGAGACAGCGGTCGGTTGGTACTGCTTGGCAAGCTCGATGGCCTGATTGCCGCTGGTCGTCACAAGGACCTTGAAGCCCTTGTCACGCGCGAGATCAACCAGGATGCGCCCGTAATGCGGGTCGTCCTCCACGATCAGCAGGATCGAGTCGCCCGCCTCCAGACGGCTGCGGTCGTCAGCGATCGTTTCGACGATGCGTTCGGGCGGCAGCAGAATCGGCGGGGCGCTTTGCTGGCGGGCGCCGCCATTCTCCACGCGGGCGCGGGCCGCGAGGGCCGAACCCGCATATTGCAGCGGCAGAAACAGCGTGAAGGCGCTGCCAACGCCCGGCGTGCTGCGCAGCTGTATCTCGCCGCCGAGCAGCGCCGCGAGTTCGCGACTGATGGCGAGACCGAGACCGGTACCGCCGTATTTGCGGCTGGTCGAGGCGTCGGCCTGCTGAAAAGCTTCGAAGATGATCTTCTGTTTCTCCGGCGGAATGCCGATGCCGGTGTCGGTCACTTCGAAGGCGACGACGCCACTGGCCTGACTCAGCACCGGGTGAGCGCTACTCCACCCCTCGGATACGCGTGAAACCGAGAGCTTTACCTTGCCGCGCGAGGTGAACTTGAAAGCGTTCGAGAGCAGGTTCTTGAGGACCTGCTGGAGGCGCTTGGAATCCGTCGTAATGCTGCGCTCCAGTGCCGGATCGACGTTGAGCTCGAAAGACAAGTCCTTCGCCTCGGCCTCGTGCCGGAACGGGCGACCGACCGCATCGAGAAGACTGGCGAAGAGGATTTCCTCCGCCTCGACGCTGACTGTGCCGGATTCGATCTTAGACAGATCGAGGATGTCACTGATGAGATTGAGAAGGTCGGTTCCGGCGCCGTGGATGGTGCGAGCAAACTCGACCTGCTTCATGCTGAGATTGCCGTCCGGATTTTCGCCGAGCTGCTGTCCCAGAATGAGGATCGAGTTGAGCGGTGTGCGCAGCTCGTGCGACATATTGGCCAGGAACTCGGACTTGTACTTGGACGTCAGCGCGAGTTCGGCCGCCTTTTCTTCGAGTTCGCGGCGGGCCTGCTCGATTTCCTGATTTTTGCGCTCGACTTCCACGTTACGCTCAGCAAGCTGCTGCGCCTTTTGCTCGAGCTGCTCGTTGGTCTGCTGCAACTCCTTCTGCTGCGACTGCAGTTCGGCCGCGAGTTGCTGCGACTGCTTGAGGAAGCCTTCGGTCCGCATCGTCGCTTCGATCGAGTTCAGCACGATGCCGATGCTGGCGGTGAGTTGCTCGAGAAACGCCAGTTGCAGCGGGGTGAAGGAGTCGATCGAAGCCAGTTCGATCACGGCCTTGACCTGGTTTTCAAACAGCACCGGCAGAACGACAATGTTCCGCGGCGCCGTCTGGAACAGCGCCGAGGAAATCGGAACGACCGATTCCGGCACGTTGGCTACTAGCAGACGGCGCTTGTCGGCGGCACACTGGCCGACCAGGCCGTTACCAAGCTTCAGGCTCTCCGGATGGCCACCTTCTTCCATTCCGGCATAGGACGACAGAAGGCGCAGGCGGGGCCCGTCGTCGGCTTCCATCTGATAGATGACGCTTTGCTGCGCATTGACGAGCGGGGTCAGCTCGGTGAGCAGCAGCCGACCCACGGTGCCGAGGTCGCGCTGGCCCTGGAGCATGTTGGTGAACTTGGCGAGGTTCGTCTTCAGCCAATCTTGTTCGGTGTTGCGGTCGGTCGTGAGGCGCAGGTTGCCAATCATCGTATTGATGTTGTCTTTAAGTTCGGCCACCTCGCCGCGCGCATCGACCTGAATCGATCGCGTCAGGTCGCCCTTGGTCACGGCGGTCGCCACTTCGGCGATAGCCCGCACCTGGGTCGTCAGGTTGGCCGCAAGCAAATTGACGTTGCCGGTCAGATCCTTCCACGTGCCGGCCGCGCCGGGCACATTGGCCTGACCGCCGAGGCGGCCTTCGACGCCGACTTCGCGGGCAACCGTCGTCACCTGATCGGCGAAGGTCGCCAGCGTCTCGGTCATGTTGTTGATGGTTTCGGCGAGCGCGGCCACCTCGCCCTTCGATTTCACCGTGAGGTTCTGCTTGAGGTCGCCGTTGGCGACGGCGGTCACGACCTTGACGATGCCGCGCACCTGTTCGGTCAGGTTCGCAGCCATCAGGTTGACGGTATCCGTCAAGTCCTTCCAGGTGCCGGCAACGCCGGGCACTTCGGCCTGGCCGCCGAGCTTGCCTTCCGTACCCACTTCGCGGGACACACGCGTCACTTCCGAGGCAAAGGAGTTGAGCTGGTCCACCATCGTGTTGATGGTGTTCTTCAGCTCGAGAATTTCGCCCTTCACGTCCACCGTGATCTTGCGCGACAGGTCGCCCCGCGCCACCGCAGTAGTGACTTCGGCGATGTTGCGCACCTGCGTGGTCAGGTTCGCCGCCAGCAGGTTGACGTTGTCGGTCAGATCCTTCCAGGTGCCGGCGACGCCCGACACGTTGGCCTGGCCGCCGAGACGTCCCTCGGTACCCACTTCACGCGCGACGCGCGTCACTTCGCCGGCGAAGGACCGGAGCTGGTCCACCATCGTATTGAGCGTTTCCTTGAGCTGAAGGATTTCGCCACGCACGTCGACCGTGATCTTCTTCGACAGGTCACCGGAGGCGATGGCGGTCGCCACCTCGGCGATGTTGCGCACTTGTGCGGTTAGATTCGACGCCATGAAGTTGACGTTGTCGGTCAGGTCCTTCCACGTGCCGGCGACTTCCGGCACCTGCGCCTGACCGCCAAGCTTGCCTTCGGTACCGACTTCGCGGGCCACGCGCGTCACTTCCGAGGCGAAGGAGTTGAGCTGGTCCACCATGGTGTTGATGGTGTTCTTCAGCTCGAGAATTTCGCCCTTCACGTCCACGGTGATTTTGCGCGACAGGTCGCCGCGCGCCACGGCCGTCGTCACCTCGGCGATGTTGCGGACCTGGGCGGTCAGGTTGCCCGCCATCGAGTTGACGCTGTCGGTCAGATCCTTCCAGGTGCCGGCAACGCCTGGCACGTTGGCCTGCCCCGCCAGCCGGCCCTCGGTGCCGACTTCGCGCGCGACGCGCGTCACTTCGCCGGCGAAGCGGTTGAGCTGGTCGACCATGGTGTTCAGCGTTTCCTTCAGCTGAAGGATTTCGCCGCGCACGTCGACGGTGATCTTGCGCGACAGGTCGCCATTGGCGATCGCGGTCGCCACCTCGGCGATGTTGCGCACCTGTCCGGTCAGGTTGCCGGCCATCGAGTTGACGCTGTCGGTCAGATCCTTCCAGGTGCCGGCGACGCCGGGCACTTCGGCCTGACCGCCGAGCTTGCCTTCGGTGCCGACCTCGCGCGCCACGCGCGTCACTTCCGAGGCGAAGGCGTTGAGCTGGTCAACCATGGTATTCAGCGTTTCCTTCAGACGAAGGATTTCGCCGCTCACATTCACCGTGATCTTCTTCGACAGGTCGCCTTGCGCCACCGCGGTCGCCACGTCGGCGATGTTACGCACTTGTGCGGTGAGGTTCGACGCCATGGAGTTGACGGAGTCGGTCAGATCCTTCCAGGTGCCGGCGACGCCGCGCACCATCGCCTGGCCGCCGAGCTTGCCTTCGGTGCCGACTTCGCGCGCCACACGCGTCACCTCGCCGGCGAAGGCATTTAGCTGGTCCACCATCGTGTTGATGGTGTCCTTCAATTCGAGGATTTCGCCCTTGACGTCGACGGTGATCTTCTTCGACAGGTCGCCGCCCGCCACCGCGGTTGTCACTTCGGCGATGTTGCGCACCTGCGCCGTCAGGTTCGACGCCATCGAGTTGACGGAGTCGGTCAGATCCTTCCAGGTGCCTGCGACGCCGAGCACGTTGGCCTGGCCGCCCAAACGCCCTTCGGTGCCGACCTCGCGCGCCACGCGCGTCACTTCGCCGGCGAAGGCGTTGAGCTGATCGACCATCGTGTTGATGGTCTCCTTGAGCTGAAGGATTTCGCCAGAGACGTTGACGGTGATCTTCTTCGACAGGTCGCCGCCGGCGATGGCGGTCGCCACCTCGGCGATGTTGCGGACCTGCGCCGTGAGGTTCGACGCCATGAAGTTGACGTTGTCGGTCAGGTCCTTCCAGGTGCCGGCGATGCCGGGGACCTGCGCCTGGCCGCCGAGCTTGCCCTCGGTGCCGACTTCGCGGGCGACGCGCGTCACTTCCGACGCGAAGCCATTGAGCTGATCGACCATCGTGTTGATGGTGTCCTTGAGCTCTAGAATTTCGCCGCGCACGTCGACGGTGATCTTGCGCGACAGGTCCCCGCGCGCCACGGCGGTGGTCACCTGCGCGATGTTGCGCACCTGGTCGGTAAGGTTGCCGCACATTGCGTTGACGGAATCGGTGAGGTCCTTCCATGTGCCGGCAACGCCGGGCACGATGGCCTGGCCGCCGAGCTTGCCTTCGGTACCGACTTCACGGGCGACGCGCGTCACTTCCGAGGCGAAGGAGCGCAGCTGATCGACCATCGTATTGATGGCTTCCTTGAGCTGCAGGATTTCGCCGCGCACGTCGACGGTGATCTTCTTCGACAAATCGCCGCTGGCGACCGCGATCGTCACTTCCGAAATGTTGCGGACCTGTGCGGTCAGGTTCGAGGCCATCGAGTTGACGGACTCGGTGAGGTCCTTCCAGACGCCGGTGACCTCGCTGACCTGGGCTTGGCCGCCGAGCTTGCCCTCGGTGCCGACTTCGCGGGCGACGCGCGTCACTTCCGAGGTAAACACGCCGAGCTGCTTGATCATCGTGTTGACGATGGTCGCGGACTCGAGGAATTCGCCCTTGAGCGGCCGGCCGTCCACTTCGGTGCGGACGGTCTTTAGAAGATCGCCCTGAGCGACCGCGGCGACGGCGCGGGTGACTTCTTTGGTCGGCCACAACAGGTCTTCGATCAGCGTGTTGACCGAGGACTCCATGTCGCCCCAGGCGCCGCTGGTGCCGTCGAATTTCACGCGGTGGCGGGTCTTGCCCTCTCGCCCGACCATCTCGCCGACGCGCTCCAGTTCGCGCGACATGCGTTCGTTGGCGGCAACGATGTCGTTAAAGGTGCTGGCGATCTTGCCTGCCAGGCCGTCGTGGTGCAGCGACATGCGGACCGAGAAATCGCCGGACCGCATGGCTTGGAGCGCCGTGAGCAACTCGATCAATTCCGGTGAGCTGCCGCCGTTCGCCCGAGGCTCCCGCAGTTCTTCGGACGCCAAGTGCCCCGCAACCGGTGCCGGAATTTCCTTGGACTCGCCCTCTGCGCTTGTACGCGACCTGCCCATACGGCCCCCCTGCGCTGCCTTTGGACGCGGAATTCGCAAGTGAAATCGAGCGGATAGGGTCAGCCCCCGAAGCGGCCCCTGCCGGGGCCGTTTTGCTGTTCCTACTGCGCTGCTGGCTTGCGATACACCCCGGTGGACACGATGCCGCCCCCTTAACGTCAAAGTCCGGACAAGGTTCCGCATTTTTCGGGCGGGATGTGCGGGGGCGCGCGCTTTTTTAAACGGGCGCCCGGCCGGCCGGGGGCTCAGCTTTGGCCGATACTCGCGGCGGCGCCTCCCGCCAGGCGCCCGAGGGTCGTCGCGGTGAGCAGTCCGTTGCCGGAGAGATAGCCGGCCGCCGTTTCGCCGGACACGCCAGCCGCGGCGCCGCCCGCCGCGAACAGATTGGGAAACAGGCTGCCGTCCTGGCGCTTCACGCGCGCCCGGCCATCGACGACGAGGCCGCCCTGGGTGTGAAACAGCGCGCCGGTAACCTTCACCGCGTGGAACGCCGGCTTGAGCGCCTGCCCGGCAGCGAAGACGCGGCCGAAGCGATCGACGCCGGCGCTCGCCTTCAGTTCTTCGGTCTCTCGATACGAGGCGACCAGCGCATCTGCCGGCACCCGCATGCGCGTGGCAAGCTCCTCCAGCGTGTCGGCGGTGAGCAGCGCCCCGCCCTTTTCCGCGCCGCGGAAATCCTCGAACTGCCGCGCGATCGCGGCGATGCGCGCATCGAACACATCGAATGCGATCTCGCCCGGCTGACGCAGTACTTCGGCCGCCTGCTCGGAATAGCCATGCGTCTCGTCGCTGAATCTGTGGCCCTGAGCGTTGACCTGGAAGCCGCCTTCGGCGATCACCGCCCAGGTGATGAGGATATTGTGCGGGCTCGCCACCGAACCGTGGCCCTGATAGGCGGACAGATGCGCCAGCTGCGCGCCGAGCGCGCGGCCCCACAGCACGGCATCGCCTTGATTGCCAGGGTGGCCGAAATACAAGGCCTCCGCCATTTCCGGAATGAGTTCCCGCACCAACGCGGCGTTGCCGCCGTAGCCGTTGCAGGCGAGCACAAGCGCGCCGCAGCCGATCGTCTCGCTCGAGCCATCGGCGCGCGCCAGCGCGACGCCGCAGATACGGCCGTCGCCATCGGCGTACAGGGTGTCGGCGCGGCTCTCGGTCAGGATGGTGACGCCGGCCGCCTCCGCCGCGCTGCGCAGGCGGTCGATCAGCTCGGCGCCGGAGCGCGACGGCAGGCCGTGCATGCGCATTGCCGAATGGCCGGGATAGGTGAAGTTGTCGATGACATCGAATGGCAGGCCGTAGCGCTCGGCCAGCCATTCGACCGCCGGTCCCACCTCACGCGCCACGACATCGACCAGCGCCGTGTCGTTCTTCCCATGCGCCTTGCGCTGGATATCTTCGGCAAACAGCGCCGGGCTGTCGTCGATGCCCTTGGCGCGCTGGAAGCGCGTGCCGGCGGCGGGAATGAGTCCTGCCGACAGAGCGGTCGAGCCCGCGGGCACAGCATCGCGCTCGATAACGACTGGATCGGCGCCCGCCTCCTTCGCCGCCAGCGCCGCGCACAAACCTGCCGCGCCGGCGCCGATGATGACGAGCGGCACCTCGGCGTCGAACATGGCGGGCGGCGGAAGGACGCGGCTCATCCGATGCTTTTCAGGACCTCGGCGATGGTGGCTATCTCCGCCACCGGCTTCAAACCTTCGATCGCGGCGGCGTGCAGGGCCGGCGTCGGCGCGGCGCAGCCGTCTTCCAGCACGGTGACCTCGATGTCGCGGACATGCGCGTCGCGCACGGTGGAGGCAACGCCGCCATTGGTGACGATGCCGCCGACGATCAGCTTTTCGATGCCGAACTTGCGCAGCAGCCAGTCGAGGCGGCTCATGTAGAAGGCTGAGTAAGCGAGCTTCTCGACCGTAAAGTCGAGCGGCTGCAATTCATCGACCACCTGCTGGCCCCACGAGGCCGGCAGGAAGTCGCCCTTGCGCAGGAACGGCCGCAGCTTTTTCAAATGCGGCGAGATCATCGGTTCGCCGCCGCGGCCCGGCACCAAAGTGAACATCGTGCCGCCGACCACACCGCCCTTCTCGCGCACTGCACCGGCCAGCGGCTTGAGTTTGGCCGGCAAGGCGGCGGCTTCGGCGCTGACGGCGCCGCCGCGCGCATAGGCGCCCTTGGGGTGGATGAAATCGTTCTGCAGATCGACCAGCAGCAGCGCCGTTGTCGCTATGCTCATCACTTGCGCTCCACCACGAGATTGCCCAGCGCATCGACGCGGCCGGCAAGATCAGGATCGATGAAGATCGTCGCGTCGGGCTGTTCGAGCACAGCCGGGCCTTCGATCACCGCATTCGCCGGCAGATCGAGTCGCGACCACACATTGGCCTGGTGCCATCCGCCGCCGTGGAACACCTTGCGCGTGCCCTTCCCGGCCTTTTCCAGCGAGGCATCGGCGCCCGGCGCGAAGGCGGTGAGATCGAAGGCCGGCCGCCGGCCGACTGCCGCGGTGCGCAGCGACACGATGCGCGTCGGAATGCCGGGCAACAGCCGGCTGAACGCGGCTTCGTAGGTCTTGTCAAAGGCGGCGCGGATCGCAGATTCGGTGATGCCCGTGCCGGCCTCGTCGAACGTCACCGGCAATGGCACGGCCACCGTGTGCGTCTGGCCGAGGTAATGCATGTCGAGTTCGAACAGCACGTCGATGCGTTCGACGGCGATGCCGGCGGCGTCGACCACCGCCTTGGCTTCCTTGCCGGCGGCGACCATGCGCGCATCGAGCGCGGCGATGTCGAGGCCATCGACCATCAGGTTGACGGTCTGCACCTGATCGTGCCGCAGATCCGCGATGACGCAGCCGAGCGCCGACGTGACGCCGGGAAAGCGCGGCACCAGAGCCCCCTTGAGGCCAATCTCCTTGACCAGCGCGCCGACATGCAGCGCGCCGCCGCCACCGAACGGCATGGCGACAAACTTGCCCGGATCGTGGCCGCGCTCGATGGAGACGAGGCGGATCGCGCCGGCCATGCGCGCATCGGCGACGCGGACGATCGCCTCCGCCGCCGCCATGACGTCGATCTTCAAAGGCTGCGCGACATGCTTTTCGATGGCGCGCTTGGCCGCCTCGACATCGAGCGCCGCCAGCTTGCCGCCGATCGGACGCGCCGCGTTGATGCGACCAAGCACGACATGGGCGTCGGTCAAAGTCGGCCGCTCGTTGCCCTGCCCGTAGCACACCGGCCCCGGCACCGAGCCGGCGCTTTCCGGGCCGACCTGCAGCAGACCGCCGCGATCGACCCAGGCGATGGAGCCGCCGCCGGCGCCGATGGTGGTGATCTCGATCATCGGCGTGCGGATGACCATGCCGAAGTCGATGGTGGTCTGCGCCGCCAGCGACGGCTTGCCGCCGGCGACCAGCGACACGTCGAACGAAGTGCCGCCGAGATCGCCGGTGATGATGTTGTCGTGACCAGCCGCGCGGGCGATGGCCGCGGCGGCGATGACACCGGCGGCAGGGCCCGACAAGGCCGTGCGCACCGGCAGGCGGCGCGCCGTCTTGGTGGACATCACGCCGCCGTTCGACTGCACGATGTGGAACGTGCCCTTGAAACTGTTGTCGTCGAGCGCCTGCTCCAGCCGCGCCAGATACGCGGCAACGCCCGGCTGCAGATAAGCGTTAAGCCCGGTGGTCGAGGCACGCTCGAACTCACGGATCTCTGGCAGCACCTGGTGCGAGGCCGAGACATGCTCGTTGTGCCACACCGCCTGCGCCGCTTCGAACGCCCGCTTTTCGTTCTCGGCATTGGCATAGGCATTGATGAAGATGATGGCCAGCGCCTGCGCGCCGTTGGCCTTCAGCTCTTCCGCCGCCTGGCGCACCGCATCGACATCCACCGCGGTGCGGATAGTGCCGTCGGCAAGCGTGCGCTCATCAACCTCGAGGCGGAGGTCGCGGTCGGCGATCGGCGTGAAGTTGCCCCACAGGCCCCAGGTCTGGCGGCGATCGCGACGGCGCATTTCCAGGACGTCGCGGAAGCCGCGCGTGGTGATGACGCCGACGCGCGTGCCCTTGCGCTCCAAGAGCATATTGGTGCCGACCGTGGTGCCGTGCACGATGGAGCCGAAGGTCTTGACATCGCCGAGCGCTTCCAGGCCCTGCATGAAGCCGGCCGCCTCGTTGCCGCGGTTCGACGGCACCTTGGCGGTGCGGAAGGCGCGCGCCGCCTCGTCGAACAGGAACAGGTCGGTAAAGGTGCCGCCGACATCGACACCGACGATGGCTTGCTTGTCACTCATCTTGTCACTCACGCGCGGACTCCCCCGCGGAGCTTCGCGGTTGCGCCCTCATCCACCGAACCGTCCGTCTTCAGCGCCACGCCGTAATCGCTCGCCGCCTTGTCGCGCGACACATAGCCGAGAGCCACGTCGCGGGCGACGCGGGCCGATTCGCGCGTCATCGGATCGCCGAAGCCGCCGCCGCCGGGCGTTTCCAGCCGCACACGCTGGCCGCGCTTGATGCGCACATCGGTAATCTTGGAGACGAGATCCGGGGAGCGCTCACCGCTTTCGGTTTCAAAGAAGAATCGATTGAGCGCAGCGCTCTTGCCACCATTGACGCCGAACGGCGGAAACTTGCCACGCTCGCCGAGCAGGAACACGTCGGTGTCGCCTTCGTTCAGCGCCTCGATCTCGTAAATCGCGCCGCAGCCGCCGCGGTTGAAGCCGGGCCCGGCGGAGTCGGCGCGTAGCGCCCACTGCGTGAACATCACCGGATACAGCGACTCCAGGATCTCGGCCGGCGGAATGGTCGCGGTCGAGATCGGATTGTTGCCGTGGTTGAGGCCGTCGCCTTCCGGATTGCCGCCCAGGCCGCCGCCGAAGAAGCAAAACATCACCCAGCGCTTGTGATCCGCCCGCCAACCGGCGAGCGACAAAGCGTTGATGGTCGCGTAAGGGCTGCCATTTGCGCGCTCCGGCGCCGCCCTGGCGAAAGCGCCGAACACGGTGTCGATGACGCGCAGGATGGTCTCGGTGTAACCGCCGACCGGCTTCGGCGCCGAGACGCCGAGCAAAGTCGTATCGGGAATGACAAACTCGATCGGCGCCAGGCACCCGGCATTGGCCGGCACGTCGGTGAACAAATGCTTGAGCGCGACATAGCAACAGGCCACCGCGGTCGAGCGCGCGATGTTCAAGGGCCCGCGGCACGGCGGCGCCGAGCGCGAGAAATCGAGCGTCATGCGGTCGCCGGCGATGGTCAGATCGAGCGCGATGCGCAGCGGCTCGTCGGTGATGCCATCATTGTCGAGGAACTCGTCGTACGAATAGGTGCCGTCCGGCAGCGCCGCGATATTGGCGCGCATCAGCGCCTCGGCGCGTTGCGCCAGCGCCTGCATGGCGGTCTGGACGGTGTCGTCGCCATATTCGTCGAGCAGCGCATGGACGCGCTGTTCGCCTAGCTGCAGCGCGTTGAGCTGGCCGTTGAGGTCGCCCCAGTTCGACTGCGGCACGCGCGAATTGGCGGCGAGAATGTCGGCGACGTCCTGCTGGAACACGCCGGCGCGCACGATCTTCACCGGCGGCACGCGAAAGCCCTCCTGGAAGCTCTCGGTCGCCTTGGCGTTGAAGTTGCCGGGCACATTGCCGCCGACATCGAGCCAGTGGCCGACCGAAGCGAGCCAGGCGAACACCTTGCCCTTTCGCATCACCGGCCGCACCAGACGGAAATCGTTGAGATGCGTGCCGCCGTCATAAGGGTCGTTGAAGAGATAGATGTCGCCTTCTTCGAGATCGCCCTGCGCTTTGGCCTTGTCGATCACGGCCTTGACCGCAAAAGCCATGGCGCCAACGAAGATCGGCAAGCCCGACGTGCCCTGCACCATCGTGGCGCCGGTTTCGGCGTGATAGAGGCCGTGGCAGGCGTCATGCGCCTCGGCGATGATCGGGTTGAAGGCCGAGCGATAGAGCGTCGCGTCCATCTCGTCGGCGATCTGCACCAGACGGCCGTTAAGCACGGCGAGCGTGACCGGATCGAGCGTACGCATCAGTTCTTGCCCGGCTTGTAGTCGGCGTACCACTTGCCGCGCTCCAGCGTCTCCGGCGTTCCGATGAGGTCGTTGAGCGCGTTGAAGTCGAACATCTTCGGTCGGAAGGCGTCGGTGGTGCCTTCGGCGTGCAAGGTGGCGTAGAAATCCTGCGCCGCCTTGGCGATGGCGCGCACGATGCCGCCGGGGAAGATAACAAAAGAGAAGCCGAGCTTCTCCAGCTCGTGCGCCGGCACGATCGGCGTCTTGCCGCCTTCCACCATATTGGCCATCAGCGGCAAGCCCTTCCCGACGCGCTCGACGACGCGGGAGAGTTCACCGCGCTCGCGTGGCGCCTCGACGAACAGCATGTCGGCCCCGGCCTCGCGATAAATGGCGACGCGCTCGACGGCGCTGTCGAAACCCTCCACCGCCACCGCATCGGTGCGGGCGATGATCAGCGTATTGCGCGAGGCCCGCGCATCGACCGCGGCCTTGATCTTGCCGGCCATTTCCAGCGCCGGGATCAGCGTCTTGTCATCGAGATGGCCGCAGCGCTTGGGAAAATCCTGGTCCTCGAGTTGGATGGCGCAGGCGCCGGCGCGCTCCAGGAGGCGCACGGTGCGTTCGACATTGAGCGCGTTGCCGTAGCCGGTGTCGGCATCGACCACGAGATAGGCATCGACGCGGTCGCGGACCAGCGTCACCGTGTCGACCACTTCACTCAAGGAGACGAGACCGATATCGGGGCGGCCGAGCTTGGTATAGGCGATTGCCGCGCCGGAGACATAGAGCGCTTCAAAACCGGCCTGGACGGCGATCAACGCCGTCAGTGGGTCATAGACTCCCGGCGCCACCAGGATCGGCGGGCTGGCGAGGCGCGCGCGCAAATTCTTCTCAGTCATGCATCACAGTCCCAGGTAAGTGCGTTTGAGTTCCGGATCGGCGCCGATCTCGGCGGCCGTGCCGGACATGGCGAATTGGCCCTCGGCGAGGATAAAGGCGCGGTCGGCGACTTCGAGGCTCTGCACCACATTCTGCTCGACCAGCAGGATGGCGACACCGTCGTCGTGAATGCGCTTGATCAGCGTGAAAAGCTCTTCGACCAGCAGCGGTGACAAGCCGAGCGACGGCTCGTCGAGGATCAGTAGTTTCGGCTCGGCCATCAGGCCGCGGCCGATGGCCAGCATCTGCTGCTCGCCACCAGACAAGGTGCCGGCATATTGCCCGGCGCGCTCGCGCAGCCGCGGGAAGATGCCGAACACGCGCTCGCGATTCTGCGCCCGGCGCGGCTTGGCGCGGGCATAGGAGCCGAGGTCGAGGTTTTCCCGCACCGACAGGTTCGGGAAAATGCGGCGGCCTTCCGGCACGTGGATCAGCCCGCGCGCGACGATGGCCGGCGGCTTCTCGTGCTCGATGGCCTCGCCGGCAAAACGAATGCTGCCGCCCTGCGCGCGCACGATGCCGGAAATGGTGCGGTTGAGCGTCGATTTGCCGACTCCGTTGGAACCGAGCACGGTGACGATCTCGCCAGCCTTCACCGCGAGATCGATGCCGCGCAGCACTTCGGTTTCGCCGTAACCGGCGCGCAGGTTTTCGACGGCGAGCAGCGTTACGTCCGTCATGGCGACCTCGCCAGCCGCTTGGCGGCGCCGTGGCCGAGATAGGCTTCTATAACGGCAGCATCGGCCGCTACGCCTTCCGGCGTGCCTTCGGCAATGAGCCGGCCTTCGGCGAGCACATAGACGCGCTCGGCGAGACTCATGACCGCCTGCATGACGTGTTCGATCATCAGGATGGTGATGCCGCGATCGCGCAAGGACCGGATCACCGGGATGATGTCGCGAATCTCCGACGGATTGAGCCCCGCCAACACTTCGTCGAGCAGCAGCAGCTTGGGTTCGGTGGCCAGCGCCTTGGCGAGTTCGAGACGCTTGCGGCCTGCTACCGTCAGGCTGTCAGCCGGCGCGTCGAGTAGACCCTCCAGGCCGACCTCGCGCGCCACCGCCTCGGCCGCGGCGAAGGCCGCGCTACGCTCCGGATGGCGCAGATGCGCGCCGACGCGAATATTCTCGCGCACGGTCAGGCCGGCGAAAGGCTGCACGATCTGAAAGGTGCGGGCGATACCGCGCCGCGCAAGTCTGTGCGCCGGCTCGCCCGTGACATCGGCGCCGCCGAAGCGAACGATGCCGTCGCTGGGCTTGAGAAAGCCGGAGATCAGCGCGAACATCGTCGTCTTGCCGGCACCATTCGGGCCGATCAGGGCGGTGATGCTGCCTTCGCGCACGGCCATCGACACGCCACCGACGGCCAGCAGGCCGCCGAACCGGCGCGATACGCCCTCGACGCTGAGCAGCGGTTCAGCCACGGCTGGCCTCCCCCGCCCCGCGGCGGCTACCGAAGCGCGCACCAAGTTGCTGGCGCAGGCCGACAATGCCGCGCGGCGACAGGCCGACGACAGCGATCAGCACGATGCCGAACACGACGAGATCGAGCCCGGGCGCCTGCCCGGTGACCAGCAGCGCGCCTTCGCCCAAAGCCTTCACCACCAGCGCGCCGACCAACGGGCCGAAAATTGTGCCGGCGCCGCCGATGATCGGCGTCAGCAGCGCCTCGACCGAAATCCAGGCGCCGTAGGCGATATGGGAATCGACGAACAGAAAATATTGCACGTAGAAGCAGCCGGCCGCCGCCGTGATAGCGCCGGAGATGACCATGGCACCGAGCTTGACGGCGACGGCATCGACGCCGAGCGCGCGAGCCGCGTCCTCGTTCTCGCGCACGGCCGTGAGCCACGCGCCGAAGCGCGAGCGTTCGACCGCATAGGTGACGACCAGCGCGACGGCGACCAGCGCCAGGATCAGCCAATAAAATAGCGCACGGCTTTCGAACTGCAACGCGGCGAAACGCAGATCGAGCTTGACCAGAGTGCCAACGCCGGCGCCGGTGATCGGCGCGACGCTGGCGAGGATGCGCAGTACTTCGGCAAAGGCGAGCGTCACCAGAGCGAAATACGAACCGCGCAGCCCGGCGCGGAACGCCAGCCAGCCGACGACGACGCCGACGGCGGCGCCGGCGACAATACCGGCGCCGAACGCCAGCCAGGCGTTGATGCCGTACTGCACCTGCAGGATCGCGGTGACATAGGCGCCGGTGCCGAAGAAGATGGCATGGCCGAACGAATACTGGCCGCCATAGCCGCCGAGGATGTTCCAGCCCTGCCCGGCCAGCGCGATCATCAGTGCGACGACGAGAAAGTTCAGCACGACGTTGGAGTGCACCAGCAGCGGCACTGCGGTGAGGACGGCGATGACGAGCGCGATCGGCGCGAACGACTTCATGCGTTCGCTCCGAACAGGCCCTGTGGGCGCACCAGCAGCACGGCAATGAAGATCAGGAAGATGCCGACCTGACCGAGCGAGTCACCGAGGAACAGGCTGGACAGGCTTTCGACGACGCCGATCATCAGTCCGCCGAGCACGGCGCCGGGCACCGAACCCATGCCGCCGAGCACGACGATGGTGAAGGCAATCAGCACGAAGGCATTGCCGGCGCCGGGATTGACGTAATAGGTCGGCATCAGCAGGCAGGCCGCCACCGCGACGCAGGCGGTGCCGAGACCGAAGGTCACGGCGTAGACATGGGCGACGTCAATGCCGGACAGTTGCGCGCCGAGCTTCTCCTTGGCGACGGCGCGGATCGCCCGGCCGATATCGGTCAGGCTCATGATCAGCCACAAGATCAGGGCGACGACGAAGACCGCGACGAAGCCGACCAGCCGCGGCACCGCCAGATATGTGAAGCCGAGATCGATAGTCTGGAAGGCGTAAGGCACGTCGATGGTGCGGGTATCGCCGCGGAAGCCGAACAGCAGCGCGTTCTCGATGACGACGGCGAGCCCGAGCGTCACCAGCAACATGTTGCGGTCCTCGCCGTGCGAAGCGAGGCCGATGACGAAGCGTTGCAACGCGTAGCCGACGGCGAAGAATAGCGGCGCGATGATGAACACAGACAGATACGGGTCGATGCCGAGCACCTTGAAGGCGAAATAGGCCGCGAACATCGCCGCCGTCAGCAGCGCGCCGTGGGCGAAGTTGATAATGTGCAGCACGCCGTAGATCAGCGTCAGCCCGAGCGCGACAAGCGCATAGACCGCCCCGGTCAGAAGACCGTTGAGCAGCGCCGGAATGAGAATGACGGGTGACAGCACTAACAATAGGCGGTCGTGGGCGGCCCTGACGCGGGCCGCCCACGATCTCTCCAGAATCAGGTGATCGGGAATTTCGGCTTGGCGTCGGCGAACTTCGCCGGCAGGATCACCTTGATGTCGTTGCCCTGCACCTGCGTACCGCACGGCGCGGCGCCCTGGTTCTGGCCGTCGACGAACTTGGTCGGGCCGTAAGGCATGATGTGTCCCGCCCAGGTGGACGACGCGAGCGCCTCGATGAGCTTGGCGCGATCGGCGGAGGCCGCCCGCTCCAGCGCGTCGGCGACGAGGCCGATCGAGGCATAGTTGAGATAGACCTCGTAGGTGAAGAACTGGCCCTTGGCTTCGACCTTCTTCTTCAGCGCTTGCGCCTTGTCGCTCAGCGGATTGAACCAGTGATTGCAATCCATGATGCCGTTGGCGGCTTCCGGGAATTCCTTGACGAACTTGTAGGACGAGGCCGCGCCGCCGAGCACCGAATAGATGCCCTTCGGCTTGACGTGCTGCTGCTGCATGGTGCGGGCGAGAAGCACGTATTCGTTATAGTAGTTCGCCGGAATGACGAGATCCGGGTTCTGCGCCTTGATCTTGAGCACGATGGTGTTGAAGTCGCGAGTCGGCGTCGGATGCGCGATAGTCTCGAGCACCTGGAAGCCCTTCTCCGGCAGCTTGGCGTTGAGCAACTTGGCGAGGCCGGCGCCGAACAGCGAGTCCTCGTGCACGATCATCACCGTCTTGGCGGCCTTGCCGGCGGCGTCGTTGATGGCGATGAGGTTGTCGATCGCCGCATTGGCGATGACGCCGAAGCCCGGCCCGAAGCGGAAGGTGTTCTTGAGGCCGCGCGTCATGATGTTGTCGGCGACGCCGACGTCGACGACATAAGGCAGGTCGTAGCGCGCCGCCGCCTGCGTCGTGGCAAGGCAAATGCCGGAGGCGTAGCCGCCGACGATGCAGGACACGCCGGCCGCGTTCATCTTCTCGACCTCGGCGGTGCCGCCGGCCGGGGTCGACTGCGCATCGCCAACCATCGGGTCGAGCTGCGCGCCGCCGAGTGCCTTGATGCCGCCCGCGGCGTTGATCTCCTCGATCGCCAGCATGGCGCCGAGCTGGCCCTGCGTGCCGGAGTAAGAGAGCGGGCCAGTGACCGGCTGCAGCACGCCGATCTTGACCGGCGTGCCGGCGGCGCGCAGCACAGATGGCATGGCAATCGTGCCGGTGGCCGCGGCGGCCGCGCCGAGCGCGGTCGATGCAATGAATTGACGTCGGCTGAGCGGTATCTTCCTGGTCGACATGAGCACTCTCCCTTTCTTTTAACGTTGCGGCCGGAGTCCGGCCGGTTTGGCTTTGCTGTGGTGCGACTTCGTAGCGGTCTTGATTTTGCCGTCACGACTCTGTCGCATCACCGGCGCCCAGGCTGAACTCGCAGCGCTGGAACGCACGAGATCGATCTCGAAGGCGTAACGGTCGGGACGGTACAGCGCGTGCAGATGTTCGACGCCGCGGCCGTCGCGGTCGTAGACCACGCGCACCAGTTCGATCAGCGGCGAGCCAGTGTGCAGATCGAGTGCCGCGGCCGCATCGGGACCGGCGAGCACGGCGCTGATGCGCTGGCGGGCGTGGCCGACCTTGACGCCGGCGCGCTCGATGAGGTCGAGCAGCGGGCGGGTCGCCAGCTCCTGCTCGGAGAAGGTCACCGAGACGCTCTCCGGCACATGTGTCGTCAGATAGGAGAACGGCAGGCCGTCGACCGAGCGCACGCGCACCGAGCGCTGCAGCAACTGGTCTGCAGTAGCGCCGAGCGCCTCGGCCACCGCGCCTTCGGCCGGCACATAATCGAAAGACAGCAGCTTGACCGCGGTGCGCCGCCCCATTTCAGCAAGATTAGCGAGCACGCCGGAAATATCGGCGGTCATCGGCGCCGGCGACGGACGATAAACGACGCGGGTGCCGACGCTGCGGCGGCGCTCGATCAGGCGCTCGCGCTCGAGTTCGCCGAGCGCCCGCCGCACCGTGACGCGCGAGACGCCGTAGAGCGCGGCCAGTTCGTTCTCCGTCGAAAGCCGTGCGCCGAAGCCGACGGCGCCGCTCAGAATGCGGTCGCGCAGCACCAGATAGACCTGCTTTGCTTTCGCTTCGCCGAGCCAGTCGCGCAACCGCCACTCCCCCGTGTCAAAAGACGGCTTTGGCGCCGCCCCTTTACTTGGTATTCTTTAGCATACAATATTGGAAGGCCGCGGCAAGCCCCGCCAGCGCCGTAATTGCGAGCAAGAGACGCGACGAAATGAGGCACACGTCCCAGACCCTGTTCGACAAGCTGTGGTCGAGCCACGAGATCGCCCGCCGCGAAGATGGTGCCGCGTTACTGTTCGTCGATCGGCACTTCGTGCATGAGGGCTCGTTTCACGGCTTCAGCCAGATCAAGGCGCGCGGCCGCAAGGTCGCCGAACCGAACCTCACTTTCGGCGTCGCCGATCATTATGTGCCGACGCATGATCGCGACAAGGCGATCGCCAATCCCGAAATCGCCGAGATGGTGCGCAAGCTCGAGCAGAACACGATCGACAACGGCGTCACTTTGTTCGGCCTGCGCGACCGGCGCCAAGGCATCGTACACGTCGTCGGCCCGGAACAGGGCCTCACTCTGCCCGGCCTACTGATCGTCTGCGGCGACAGCCACACCTCGACCCATGGCGCCTTCGGCACTTATGCTTTCGGCATCGGCGCCTCGGAAGTTGCCCATGTGCTGATGACGCAGACGCTGTGGCAGAAAAAGCCGAAGCGCATGCGCATTACGGTGGACGGGCAGACCGGCGCCGGCATTGCCGCCAAGGACATCGCTCTCGCCATCATCGCGCATATTCATGCGGATGGCGCCCAAGGTCACGCCATCGAATATGCCGGCAGCGCCATTCGCGCGCTGTCGATGGAAGGCCGCCTCACCTTGTGCAACCTCTCGATCGAAGCCGGCGGCCGCTGCGGCATGGTGGCGCCCGACGCCACCACCTTCGCCTATATCAAGGGACGCCCCTACGCGCCGCAAGGCGAATTGTTCGAGCGCGCCGTCGAGGACTGGTCGAGGCTTCCCTCGGACGCCGATGCGGAATTCGACCGCGAAGTATCGCTCGATGCCGGCGCTATCGCGCCCGTCGTCACCTGGGGCACGACGCCCGACGATGCCCTGCCGATCGATGCCAGCGCCCCCGATCCGGCGCGCGAGACCGACGAGGCGCGCGCCAGCTACATCCGCGACGCGCTCGATTACATGGCGATCCGCCCCGGCATGAAGCTGACCGATGTCGCCATCGACCGCGTCTTCATCGGTTCCTGCACCAATGCCCGCATCGAGGATCTGCGCGCCGCGGCCGCGGTGCTGGCCGGCCGTCGGAGCAAGGTGCCTGGCCTGGTGTCGCCCGGCTCCTCTCTGGTCAAGAGCCAGGCCGAACAGGAAGGCCTCGACCGCATCTTCAGGGACGCCGGGCTCGAGTGGGCAGAGTCGGGCTGCTCGATGTGCGTCGGGATCAATGGCGACCTGGTGCCGGAAGGCGAGCGATGCGCCTCGACCACCAATCGTAACTTCAAGGGCCGGCAAGGCCGCGGCGCCCGCACGCACCTGATGTCGCCGGCGATGGTGGCGGCCGCCGCCGTGTCCGGCCATCTCGCCGATGTCCGGCCGATGCTCGCCGGGCGCAAGGTCTGAGGCAGCGCGATGGACAATTTCACCCGCCTCACCGCTACGGCCTGCCCGCTGCCACAGCCGAACATCAACACCGACGCCATTCTCCCGGCGCGTTTCCTGAAGTGGCCTCGCGACAAGGGCCTCGGCTCGGTGTTGTTCAACGACATCCGCAGGGACGCCGACGGCAATGAGCTTGCCGACTTCCCCCTCAACAAGCCGGCCTGGCGCAACGCCCAAATCCTCATCGCCGGCCGCAATTTCGGCGGCGGCTCGTCACGCGAGGCCGCGGTCTATGCGGTCTATGATTACGGCATCCGCTGCGTCATCGCGCCGTCCTTCGGCGATATCTTCGCCCAGAATTCGGTGAAGAACGGCCTGCTCACCGCCGCCGTCTCGGACGCGGAGGCGGCGGAGCTTGCCGCCGCGGTGGCTGCCGATCCGTCGCGCGCGGTGACAGTCGATCTCGACGAGCAGACCATCACCTGTGGCAACCGCACTTACAGTTTCGCGATCGATCCGGTGAGCAAGAACCAGTTGCTGAACGGCTGGGACGACGTCGACTTGACCGAAAGTTTCCGGCAGAAGATCGAGGATTACCGCGAGGCGGACCGCCAGAGCCGGCCCTGGGCCGCCATCGGGCGCTGATCACGGCGAGACGACAACGCGGCCCTTCATGTTGGGATGGAAACGGCAGAAGTAATCGAAGCTGCCCGCCTTCTCGACAGCGACGCGACCGGTCTTGCCAGCTGCGATCGTCACGTCCCAGCTTTTGTCGGTCGCCGTGGCGGTGTGCGCCACGACGTCTTTGTTGTCCCAGACGATCGTGTCGCCGACCTTGGCCGTCACCTCGGGCTGAAACGCCATCTTGTCGATTGTGACCGTGATTACCTCGGCATGCACCGAGACGGAGCCCAGCCAGCATAGGGTGACAGCCGTCAGTATCCGTCCCGGCATCATGGCGTCATTCCTTACTTGAGCTCGCCGGCCACGTGCTCGGCGTGTTGCTCATGCCCCTGAAACAGCTTGAGGCCGGTCTGTAGCAGCCCCTTCAGCTCAGCATTGGTGGCCGCCGGGATCAGCGTGGTCTCGAGCGCGCCATTGACGGTCTTGTGGTAGGTGATCTCATTGGCGACATAAGCCTTGTCGAAAGCGGCGCCGCTGAGCTTGGCAAGGCTGGCTCGTTTTTCCGCTGCGGCCTTGGTCAGCGCCTTGCTCGTGTCGTTGTCTTCCGGCTTGACGCCGAGCTTATTGACCAGATCGAGCGCCTGCTTGTTCACCGCCGTATGGTCGCGCACCATGTTCTCGGCGAACTCCTTCACCGCCTTGTTCTTGGTTTTGGCGAGTGCCTGCTTGCCGGCCTCGATGTCGAGTTCGCCAGCGGTATAGGCGATATGGGCGATCTGTGGATCGGTTGGCTTGGCTCCACCTTGGGCCAGTGCTGTGCCAGGCAGCAGGCAAAACGCGGCCAGCGCCGCAATTACATTGAGCTTCATGATGATCCTCCGTTGCGTGCATCTCATCGTTGGATGCGCGAGGTGGCCGGAGGTTTCCGCTTTAGCGGCACATCAGCCCGATTATTTTCTCGGTCATGGCTTCGCAGCGGCGACCGCCAAACGGGAATGTGCCGGTCAGCGCCGGGCCGAGCTGGTTTTCCAGGGCTTCGCGCAAAAGCGCGCGGGCCCGGTGCAGCCGCGTCTTGACCGTCTCCGGCTTCAGGCTGAACAGATCAGCCGTCTCTTCGACCGTCATGCCCTCGACGACGCGCGCGACGAACACGATGCGGAACGAATCCGGCAACTGATCGATGGCCTGTTCCAGGGCGACCCGAATCTCGCCTTGCGCCATTGTCTTCTCCGGATCGATGCTGGCCGCCGAGGCAGGAAAATCGATGACCTGCGCCTGCGTGCGGTTTTCTCCGTAGCTTTCCCAGTCGACGCTGGGCCTTTGCTTGCGCAAACGCCCCAGTGCTTCGTTCATGGCGATGCGGGTGATCCAGGTGCCGAAGGCGGCATCGCCGCGAAAGGCATCCAAGCCGGTGAAGGCGCGGACATAGGTCTCCTGCACCACGTCTTCCGCTTCGGCGTCATTGCGCAGGATGCCGCGGGCGACGCGGAACAGGCGGCGATTGTAGCGGATTGTCAGGGCGCGCACGGCGGCCTCGTCCCGGCAAAGCGCGCGCCGCACCAGGTCCTCGTCCGTCGGTATGTCGGCCCGGGTCTTCGGAACGGTCGTCAGAGTCATGGAAGCGTCCTCGGTTGCTATGCCTTAGATGCGGCAAGGGCCGGAAGGTTCCTGGCTCTATGTTGCCTCCGCATTCTGGACGAGGTGAGCAAATTCTGCCATTTCGCGATCAAATCAAGGGAGGTCTCAATGCCGAAAGCCTATTGGGTAGTGACGTATCGTTCCGTGACCAATCCGGCCGCCTGGCAGGCCTACGCCAAATTGGCCGTGCCGGCGATTACCGAGGCCGGCGGACGATTCCTGGCATTGAACCAGCCCGCGAAAATCTATGAGTCGGGCATCAACCAGCGCGTCGTGCTGGTCGAATTCGACAGCCTCGAAGCGGCCATCGCCTGCCACGACACGCCGGGCTACGCCGCCGCGCTGGACGTGCTCGGCACCGGCAATGTCGAACGCGACCTGCGCATCGTCGAAGGGGCGGCGTAGGAGGGTTCATTAGCCAGACGCAAAACGGCCCGCCGGCGTTTGCGCGGCGGGCCGTTATTCGTGGGACGATGCGCGCGGCTCAGAACGAGCCGGGCGGCAGGCGATAGATGTCCGGAGTCTTGGCGTCGGCGATGTAGAACAGCATCAGGGCTGTCGGCGTCAGGATGCGCTGGTTGTTCTCACCTTGGCTGAAGGTACCCTGCAGCAGCATCATGGTCGTCCGGTCCTTTGCGTCGCTGCCGCGGAACATCAGGAGGCCGTTGTTCAGGGGCATGTTGGTCGCGATGCTCTCCGGTTTGAAGCCTTCGCTCAGGAAATGCGAACGGAGCACGCTCGAATTCGAGAACAATTGCTCGGGCGTCATCTTGTCGTCGGTCGCCTTCGACCAGGACACCGACACCTGGATCAGTTTCTTCGACTGATAACCGAAGACATAGGACACTTCCGCGGTGCCGCCGCCCTGCAGCAGATCCGGAACCTTGATCAGGAGCGCCTTGGTCCGCTCGCCTGCATTCGGCTGCTCCTTGATCGCGTCAGGCTTGAGGTTGAACTCCTTGGCGATGATACCCTTCACCTCGGCCTCGGTCATGCCGAACTTGGCCGAGCGGAAGCCGTCGACCGAGGCAGTCGCGGTCTGCATGACGCCGGAAGCGCCGGCCGGCGCCGCGGGCTGCTCTTTCTTACCCTGGCTGAGCGCGGGACCCTGCCCGGCCAGCAGCACCGCCGCGACGATCGCGCCGGCAAATCTGTAAGAAGTCATTTTCATCAGGCTCTCCATGGGGCTCCATTCCGCATCGCGCGGTTACGCGGAGCCGGTTTACAAAAGTTGCAAGGGACGAATGGTCACACGGCCGTAGAATTCGCTGCGCGCCTGGCCCACGATCACCGTGCGCCACGGCACGCCAACGCTCGCTTCCAGCGTGATCGGCGAATAAGGGGTCCACGACAGGCCGACGCCGGCGGAATCGAGCTGGGTGACCGACGGAAATGTCGAGAACACGGCGCCGCTGTCGAAGAAGGCGAAGAGGTCGAGCCCCTTGATCAGGTCCGACATGTTTCGGTGCAGTTCGAGATTGTAGTAATAGCCGCTGTCGCCCGATGCCGCATTGGTCGGATAACCGCGCACCGTTGTCGGACCACCGACCGAGAACAACTGGTCGCCAGGCAACAATTTCTCCCAGGTGTACTGCCAGCTGCCGAGCAGAACGGCGCTGAACTGCGCCGGCAGTTGCAGCGTGCCATTGGTCGAGCCCGTGAACGTATTGAAGCTGCGCTCGCCGCCGAGAATCTTGTCGTGCCAGTTGATGGTGTTGAAGCCCGGCGACACCGTCAGGCTGTAGCTGGCGGCCAGCGCCGACAGCGACAGGCCGCCTGTGGTCTTTGAGTAGCGGTCGTTCGACACGGCGACGGCGGAGAAATCGCTTTCCGAGTTGCCGTAGGCATAGGCGCCGGTCGCCTGCAGCAGCCAGACGTCGTTGGTCCACACCGGCTGCGCCAGGTTAAGCGCGGCCTGGTTCGACGTGCCGGTGACGTCCAACGTCTGGAATTGACCGTTGACGATCTTGATGCGGCCCTGCGTGTAGCTCAAACCGATACGGCCGCCCCACGGGTTGAACGGCATGTTGAAGGCGACGTTGCCATTAAGATTGCCCTTTGACTTGACGCCGTAGAACGTCAGGCGGTCGTCGATCCCGAGCAGACCGTGGCGCTTGTAATAGATGCCGCCCTCGTTGCGGCCCGTGGTCTGGACGCCCTGGTTGTCGAAGAAGAGTTGCAGCGTGTTGACCGGCGGCTCGGTGACCGCGATCTGCAGGTCGGTCAGACCGAAATCGGTGCCGGGCTGCAGCAACGCGCGCAACTGGACTTCATTGACGCGATTGAAGCGGACGACGTCGTGATTGAGTTGCGGCACGTCCAGCACTTCGCCTTTCGGCGGGTCGACGGAGCGTCGGATGAACGCTTCCGACGTCTGGTGATTGCCGACGACCGAAGTCTTCTGCAGCCGGCCCTCGGTCAGCTTGACCTTGACGATACCCTTGTCGGCCGTCTGCGGCGGCAGGGTCGCGATGGCGGTGACGATGCCGCGGGCAGCATAGATGGCGTTGATGTCGGCCACCATGCTCTGCAGCGCCGCGATATCGACGCGGCGGCCGACATATTTGGCGGCGACGGCGTCGAGTTCTTCCGGCGTGATGAATTTCGATTTGTCGAAGACGACCTTGCGCAGCAGGAAGGTCGCGCCGCCGCCCGGCACCTGGACCGCCGGTCCGCGGCTCGGCCCGACCACCGACGGTCCCTGCTGCTTCGGCGCCTGCTGCTGCTGCTCGATACGCTGCCGCTGTCGCTCGATATCCTGGTTGATGACGCCGGGGTTAACCTGCGGCGACACCTGCGCCAGCGCCGGCCCGGCCACGAGCAAAACCGCGACGAAGCCGACATTTAAAGCCGCGCGCCACATGGATGACCCGTATTGAATTCCGACCGACCGCCCTGCCCGAAAACGGCGGGGATATAATGGGTTACCTACCATAAGCGGCGGACGCAAAGCTAACGGGCCTGTGGTTTTCCACCGACGAACTGCGGAGATTCGTCCGGTAACCCTTACGGGACTTGCGGTTTTCGCCGGCCGGCAGCAGGCCATCGATGTTAACGGCCGGCCCGTCGCCGATCACCTCGATCGGGCCGAGGCCGATGCGGCCCTCAGCCACGGCGCGGAAGTAGAGGGCGAGCAGCGCCGTTCTTTCCACCCCGTCGAGATCGTTCACGTTGCGCATGTCCTGCGGCGCGTTGCGCACGAAGCTCGACCCGGTGAAGTCGCCGCCGACGTAGTTGATGATCGTCGAGGAGATCGTCGTGTCGTAGTAAACCACCTGCGTATTGCTGAAATTGGCGTTGCCAATCTGCTGCATCGTGAAGACGCCACCCGGCTGATAGAGCTGCAGGTTGTTACCGCCGACCGGACCCGGGCCCCGGTTGTTGAGCAGGATCTGGCCGGCCGGCGTATTCAGCAGCATCTGGCCCGGCACATAGCCGGCAACCACGGTGAGCGACGGCGAGTCGACAGTGACCGCCGAGTCAACGACGCTGAACCGGTCGATGATGACCTGCGGCGGATCGATGGTGAGATTGGCATGCGTGGCCACGCCGCCGCCGTAACCGGTGACGACGACGTGTAGCGGCACAGGCGGCGTCGACGGCAATTGCTCGGCCGTAACGTCGATGATGTCGGCGCCGAGGGTCATTGCGCGATAAACGCTCAACATGCCGACCGTGAGGTCATGCGGCGCGCTCAGAGTCGCCGAGCCTGCGCGCATGGCGGCGACGTTGATCGACTGGCTGCTGGCGAAGGAGGCATCGCCGTTGGCAGCAACCGTACCGCCGATAATCGAGCCATGGTCGGCCGTCACGATGATATCGCCGAGATCGCCGGGAATGCCCGTCGTGGTCAGCCTGTTGAAGACGACGTTCTGATCGGCCCGGATGGTCTGCGTGCCGCCGCTGGTCACCGTGCCGAAGGTGATGTTGTCCGCGGTCGAGCGGGCGTTGACCGCCGCGCCGGCCGTCACCATGGTCCAGTCGATCAGGCCACTCGCAGTCAGCGTCGCCGAGCCGTGGGCGGCGCCAAGCGTCGTGCCCTTGTTGGTCGTGGCAGCAACGAGTGAAACCGATCCATTGGCTGCAACGGTCGTGCCCTGCACGTAACCCGTATCGGCGGTGACGCCGATATCGCCGACATCGCCGCCGATGATGCCGTTGGTCGCCAGGCGATTGAAATTGACATTGTTGGCGGCGCGGATGGTCTGTGTGCCGCCGCTGGTGACCGTGTCGAAGTGGATGCTGTCGGCGGTCGATCGAGCGCTAACGCTGGTGCCGGCGGTCACGGTGGTCCAGTCGATCAGACCATTGGTGTTCATGGCGACGGCACCGGTCGCGCCCGTGAGCGCCACGCCGGTGATCGATACCGGCGCAGTCAGCGTCACGCCGCCGTTGGCCGCGATCGTGCCCCCCGCAATCCGCCCGGTGTGCGAGGTCACAAGGACGTCGCCCGCATCACCCGGAATGCCGGTGGTCGTGATCTGGGTAATCAGCATGTCCTGGGCGACGTCGAGCGTCATCTTGCCGCCGCTCGACAGGCTCGGGATGTCGATCGTCTCGCGGGTCGAGGTGATCGTCAGACTACCGCCCGCGGCATTCACGGCATTCCAGGTGATCGTCTGCTCGGCGGTCATGTCCATCGCGCCGGCGGTGGATGTCGCCGTGGTGCCCGAGATCGTGGTCTTGGCGGCCATCCGCGTCGCGCCGCCGAGCGCCACCGCGCCACCGACGATCGCACCCGTGTCCGATGTGATGTCGGCGCCGCCGCCCGTGGCGGTCAGTTGCGTGAAGGTGACGTTGTTCTTGGCCCACAAAGTCTGCGCGCCGCCGCTCGTGATCGTCGCGATGTCGATGACGTCCGCTGACGAGCGCACGTTCACCGACGTACCAGCCGTGACGGCGTTCCAGACAATCTGGCCATTGGTTGCCGTCATGCCGACCGAGCCGCCCGCCCTGACCTCGGCGCCGGTGATCGTCGTTGCAGCGGCCATCGTCACCGAGCCGGCGGCATCGACGTTCACCAGGCCGGTGCCGAGCGCAACGATCGCGCCCTCGTCCGATCGCAGGACGATGTCACCCGAGCCGGTCGTGGTCACCTGCCTGAAGGTGACGTTGTTCTTGGCCCACAGCGTCAGGCTGCCGCCGCTCTGCGCGACGTCGATGGTGATGGCGTCGCCGAGCGAGTGCAGGAACATGCTGCCGCCGGAGCGGAGCACGGACCAGTTCAGCGTGCCGCCGTTACCGGCGGCGCCGGTCGCGGTGATCGAGCCTTCGGCGATCAGCGAGACCGCGCCGTTGGAGGTAATCGAGCCGCCGTTAATCGCGCCATTGTCGGACGTCAGCGTGACGTCGCCCTGGCCGGGAGGCGCGGTGTTGGTCAGTTGATCGAAGGCAACGTCCTGTTTGGCGTGCATCGTGATTGAGCCGACCGTGGTCGCGGTCCCGACGCGCGCGCCGCCATCCGTCGAGGCCACGTCAATGGTGGTAGCGGCGTTGAGGGTTTCCCAATCGATGTCCCCGCGCGCATTGAGGGCAATCAGCGTCGACGACGTGGCGGTCCCCGTGCCGGTGATCTTCGCATTGGCGGCGAGCGGCGAGCCGACCGGCAGGTTGGCGCCGGCCGTCAGAGTGATGCCACCGGCGGCCGTGATCGAACCACCCTGGATCGCGCCCACGCCGGTCGTCGCGATCACGTCGCCGGAATCGCCCGCGAGAGCGAGGCTGGTGAGGCTGCCGAAGCTGACGCTATCCGCGGCCAGGAGACGCAGCGTGCCGCGGCCGGTCGCGGTGCCGACAGTGAGCGTGCCGGGGCCGGTCGTCTGCGCGATAAAGTAGCCCGTCGCACCGGCACCGGTGCTGGCCAGGACGCCGTCGAGCGTGTAGCTGCCGGCGCCGGTGACATCGACGGTGCCGAGGACCGCGGACAACAACGTCGCGCGCATGTTCGGGGCGGCGGCCAGGAAGATACTGCCGTCGGTCGCCGTCGCGGCCAGGCCCTGCGAGTTCGCCGTCACGCGCTGCGAGGCCACGCCGATGTTGTTCGCCGTCAGCGACACCCGGGCACCCACGCCCGTGGTGACAAAATTCTCTTGCCCATCGCCATTGCTGAGAATGTTGCCGGTGGTCACGCCGCCGGCGCTGACGACGATCGAGGCGGCGTTGCCGGCGGCGGCGTAAGACGCGGCCGACTTCAGTTGGCCAACCGTGGCGTTGCCGGTCGTCGTGACCGTCAGCACGCCGGACGCATCGAGCACCGAGTAATTACCCATCGACAGGGTGGCGGCGACCACCGTGACCGCCCCCGCCGAGCTCCTGGCGACGACCGCGTCGGTGGCGGTGCCGGCGGCGAAGTTCACCGCGGCGTTGGCGAGCAAGGTCAGCGCGCCAGTGCTGGTGATATCGTTGTTGACGGTGATCGAGCCGGCGATGGTGCTGAGCGTCAGCGCGCCGCCGGAGGTCAGCGTGCCGCCGGCGTTGCCGATCACCATGTCGCTCTGCGGGCTGAGGATCTCCAGGGCGCCGGCCGCGCTGCCGGTGATCGCGCCGGTGATCTTCACCTGCAGCGCCTGCAGGGTCGCGCCGTTGAAGCCGACATTGCCGCCGGCAGTGACGTTCAGCGTCGAACCGGAGATGTGGAACTGGGTCGGATCCGTGAACGAGGCAAGCTGGTAGATGCTGCCGCTGGCGCTCAGCTCGATCGCCGACGAGCCCTGCCCGGCCATGACGCGGCCCAGCACCAGGTCGCCCGTGGTCTGGTTGAGGTAGATGCCTTGCGCCGCCACGACATCGTCGATCTGGCCGACCGTCGTGCCGATAAGCGCCAGCCGTAGCGCCGCGGCGCCGCTCTGGCCGATGCTGCCGTTGTCGGCGGTCAGCGTCAGGTTGGCGATGTTGCCGGAAATCGCCACCTGCCCGGCGACGCCGCCGAGGATGCTGCCGACGGCATGGAGCTGCACCTGGCCGCCGCCGGTCGCCGTGGTCTGCACGCCGGCCGACACGGCGCCGGACACCGGGCCGAACAGCGACGCGCCGATGCCGCCGAGCAGCATGTCGCCGGCGCTGTCCTGGCCGTCCGACACGCTGCCGAGATAAATGTCGTTCAGCGCCTTGGCAGCCACCGGGCCGCGCGGGCTGACGATGACGAGACTCTGCTGCTTGACCGTGATCGTGTAGGTCGTGATGCCCGTATTCGGATCGGTGCTCGTTGCAACACTGAGCTGTCCGGGCCCGGCGGTCGCCAGCAGGCCCTTCTGCGCGTCGGTCAGGTTCGACGCGCTGACGCTGGTGAAGCTGAAGACGTCGTTTGGCGCCAGACTGCCGATCGAGCCGTTCGGCGCGTAGAGCATCACCTGGCGGCCGCTGACATTGATCGGCATGTCGGCGATCGACGGCGGCGCGCCGGTCGCACCCTGACCGACGGTGTAGCGCAACTGGTCGAGCGACCACTGCGAACCCGAGGTCAGGCTCGTGTACAGCACCGATGAATGATCGACCGAATAGCTGAACGAAGAGGTGTAGCCGCCCGGCCCGAGCGCGGCCGTCAACGCGCTGGTGGCGATGATCTGGGCGTACGGGTCGTCGACCTGATGCGCGGCATCGCGTGAGGCGTTGAATTGCTGCTTCAACGTGTTGAGCGACGCCGCGACCTGGCTGCCGACGATGTTCTCCACCGTATCGCCGATCTGCGCCGCGGTCTTCAAGCCAAGCAGATACTGGTCGCGGTTGTAACGCTTGAACACCTCGGCGCGGATCGCCGCCTGCGCATCGGATGAATTCAGATCGGTGCCGGACGCCAGCGTGCCGGCGGCGATGAGCTGCGCGCCGATCGCCGCAGTGCCGAGCGCGCTGATGCTGTAGGTGACGCCGTCGGTAAAGGCGAGATTGCGAAGCTGCCAGTAGTCGTTATAGGCGGCGTTGATCATCGACTCGTAGCTGGCGACCGCCTGGCCGCCCGAGCCGTTGACCAGGCCGAGACTGGCCCAGACGCCTTCCAGATATTGCTGTTGCGCCGTGGACAGCCCGCCGCCGGTGATGCCGTTGAGAATGTTGCCGTTGAGCGCGGCGATCAGCACCGGGCCCTGCGAGCTGACGGCCGGAACGATGGTGCCAGCCGGCGGCGCGATCAGGTGGCCGAGGCGGACGTCGCCCTGCGGCTGCACGATATAGGTGCCGGTCGCCGAGGTGCTGCTGAGCAGGCCGCCATCCGTCGCGCCGTTGTCGAAGGTCGTCGCCCAGGTCTGCAGCACGATCGGATTGGCCGACAAGGTCGTGCCGCCCTGACCATCGGAAACCAGCGACGCGCCGACCGTGCCGGCCGTCGAGTCAAGCTCGATCGACCGCGCGACGATGATCGGGCTGCTGGCGTTGTAGGCTTGCGCCGAGGTGATGTCGCCGGAGGCTGTCAGATAGACGTCGCCGCGCGGCTCGGGGCGACCGGTCGTCGCGTTGGTGTAGGCCGTGTTCACGGTCACGCGGTTGATCGACAGCGGGCCGGCCGAGCGCACGGCGATATCGTGATCGGTCGAGCTTGCCGTCAGCGCGCCGCCATAGACCTGCACCGGGATCGGATTGGCCGCGGTGCCGACGCCGCCCTGCCCGTTCAAGGTTACCGCCGTGCCGGTAACGACGGCGGTGGTCGAACCGGCCGCAACCGTGATCGACGAATTGGCACCGGTCGCGTTCAGCGCGGTGGTGCCCTGCAGGTTGTTGATCGGCCCGTTGAGCACGATGCTCGAGGTCGAATTGACATTGACGCTGCTGGCGCCGCCGCCGTTGAACGAAATCCCGATCGGGAACGACGCCTTGACCGTGTTGGTCAGCGTCAAAGTCAGGCTGGTGTAGATTTCCTGGTTCCAGGTGCCGCCGAAGTCGGTGCCGCAGCAGGCGTTACCCGTCGGGAACGAATTGAGGTAGTAGCTTCCGGTCGCGGTCATGACCGACTGGAAATTGGCGCTCTGCAAGTTGCCGGTCGTCTGCCCGTCCTGAACGCTTTGCACATTCGAAACCAGCGACCCCGCGCTGCGGGTCCAGCCGTTGAGCCCGGTCAGGCCGGTGTTGGTGAAGGTCCAGTTGTACTGGTTGGACTGCGTATTGCCCGGTCGCGTCAGCGTCGCCGTATCGACCCACTGATAGTACATGTTGGGAGCCGGGTCGTACTCCAGACCCGTCGGTCCGCTCTGTCCGATGATGTTGACGCCGGCGGCGGTGTAGGTGTTCGTCGTGATGTTGTTGGCCTGGTAGGTCGTGACCTGCTGACCCGCTGCAGCGCCGGCGTTATAGACGTACCACCGCGTCTGATTCTGGAGGTGATCGACGATCTGCACCACGCTCGCCGCGGTGACTCCGGTGTTGATCGTGTTGGTGACGAGGTCGAAGCCGCTGGTATTGACGACGTTGACCGTGCCGGCGCCGCCATTGACGATGATGTTGCCCTGCGAGCCACCCGAGGTCGACGTGCTGATGATCTTGCCGTTGAGATAGACGTAGCCGCCGGTGCCCTGCACCACGCTCGACAGCACGATCTGGTTGGTCAGCACATTATACTGGGCGCCGATCTTGACGTCGCCGCTGGCGCTGGTGCCCACGACGCCCGACAGATCGACGAACTTGCCGGCCGCCGCGTTGCTTCTTGCCGTGGCGAGCTGGTCCGAATGGCTGAGAAGGTTGTTGATCGTGTCTCTGGCATCGGCGCCGATATTGACCGAGTAGTTGCTGGTCTGGCCGACCGTCGCCGTACCGTTGATATTGATGACATCGGCCGAGATGATCAGCGCTTTGCCGAAGTTCAGCGAACTTGCCTGCACGCTGGTCGATTGAGCCGTTTTCGGCTGCTGCGCAAAGGGCTGCAGGTGAATGACCTGGAAGTAGCCTCCCTGCGAACCTGCGCAGCCCGAGCAATTGAACGGGCCGCCATGGCCGCCATCGCCATAGGCCTGGTCTTCGTAGTTATGACGCTCCCATGGCGCTATCACCACGTTGGACGCCGACGTACTTTCCGCGGTCGCCAGCGCCGACTGGCTCGCCAGAGGTTGGCCCATCGGCAGGAAGATCGCGGATGTCAGAACGCCGCTGTTGTAATAGAGGCTCAGCATGCGAGCCGTAAAGATCGCGTCGGCGTTCGAATAATTGGTGACGACCGAGTCCTGATAGGTGGTGCCGGAATTGCTGTAGAAATACCGGTACGGATGCTTCGAGGTGTCGGAGCCGACATACACGCTGCCGTAGGTGCCCAGCCACGTCGCCGCCGCCTCGACCGCGGTCAGCGTGTCGGTCGGCCGGAATTCCTGGCTGTCCCATTGCGAGGCGACGTCGCCGCTCAGGTTGTAGATCGAATTGGCGCCGCCGTTGAAGGTGAAGGCGCCTTTCGGAACATACATCTCCATGACCAGCGGCGTGAGGCTTTGCGTCGCCACGACACTGCCGAGCAGATCGGTGATGCTGAGCAGGCCGTTGACCACGGTGACCGGGCCGTTGAAGTAGATGTCCGGCGTCGTCACCAGCGGCTGGCCGTTATAGACCGCCTGGCCGGTGGAGTTGTCGATGGTGTTGTAGCTGGCGCTGACCCTGATCAGCGGCTGCGTGCCCGTCGTATCGCGGCGATAGGTGATGCCGAGCGACTGGGATTCGCCGGCCGAGCCGGTGAAGTTGACATTGCCGCCGGTGACCGCCGTGATCGTCAGCGCATTGAGGGCGAGGAACTTGATGCCCTGGTTGTCGATCGAAATCTGCGGCGAGCCATTGGCGGTCACCGAGCCGTTGGTGCCGTACAAATTCTTGGCGAGGATCGAGACATTGCCGGCCGACGCCGGGATGTTGTTGAAGGCGTAGACCTGACCCGACCCGCGCGAGGCGAACGGCGCCTGCTGGATCAGCGTGTCGATCTGGCGCTGCTTGGTGCCGTTTGTGTCGTCATTGACCGCGGTGATCGACTGACGCGCCGCGATGGCGGCATCGACCTGCGTCGTGGTCAGACCGCTGAGCGCGGCGATCTGGCCGAGCACGTCCTGATACGGGCTGAAGCCGCCGGTCAGCGAATACTGGATGACCTGGTGATTGTAGCTCATCACCGGATTGAACTGGCTCGGATCCGACACCTGCTCGAGCGTCAGGTTCCAGCAGGCGGACTGCGCCTGGCAGCTCAACCCCGTGTCCAAAGTCAGCGCGTCATTCACCCCGATGACGATCGTGGTGTTGTTGTGAATGCCGGCGACCACACGGCCATTGATCACCACGTCGCCGATCCCGAGGACGTTGCTGGCATCCGCGTTGGAGATGCTGCGGTCGCTGTGGTTCTCGGTCGAGAACAGGGTCAGGTACGGATTGTAGCTGGTGCCCTTGCCCTGCGCCGACACCCCGCCCTGCGTGGCGCCGAGGAAGACGTTGTTGGCCCCTAACACAAGTGAGCCGGTGCCGAGCGTCAAGGTCGCGTAGCTGTAGGCCTCGGCATTGCCGTCATAGGTCGGGTTGATCGGGATCAGCGCGTAATTGTAAACGACCGTCGTCCCGCTGGCGTTGATCTGGCTGAAGGCCCCGCCACCGCCGCTCGCCGCCGCGAAGTTGCTCTGGCCGGCATAGATGGTGATCGGCCCCCAGGCCTCGATGCGCGTCCCGGCCGCCACACTGACGGTCTGGTGCGACGTCACCACCGTGCTGGTGGACGCGCCGGCGCCGGTCATCAGGCCGTAGAGGTTGGCGTTGGCGGCCGTGCTAGCGTTCAGGACTGCAGCGCTGCCGATATCGATGCCGCCGGCGCTGAACAGCTCGGCCGCATCGATGCGCACGCCGAGCGTCGCGGTCTCGGTCATCGTCGATGTGGCGCCGCCGCCGGCGAACAGGCCGCCCGCGGTCAGGTTCACCGTGTCGGCGGCCGTCAGCGTCGCAAACGACCCGATGTGAATCTTGGCGAGCGAGGTCAGCGGATTGTCGTTGAGGCTGAAGATGGTGCCGCTGTCGACATAGGTGTTGACGGTCTGCGTCACCGTCGAACTGCTGGTGGTCGCCGCGCCGGCCGCGACGCCGCCGGAACCGGCGCGGGCGCCGCCGCCCGTCTTGGTTACCGTGTCGGAGGCGATCACATTCATGTCGCCGCCGGCCGAGTTGACGATCAGGTTGGCGCCAACGCCGGCGTTGACCGTTGAGGTGACGGTGTTGCTCGCGCTGCCGCCGCTGGCGCCGATGGCGGAAGCCTGAAACGCGTCGCCGGTGGCGGCATAATTCGTGGTGTGGTCCGCACGCACGCCGACGCCCGAGAAATACAAGTTCGTCGGCGTCGAAGCGCTGGCGTTGCCCTTGAGCGAGGCGTTCATTGTCGACGTCGTCGACGTGGTCGAGACCGCGGCGGCGCCGGCGGACAGGCCGCCGGATCCGGCGGTCGATTTCGCCACATTGGTGTCGGTGCCGCTGGCGACGATCGACAGCGATCCCATGTTGCTGGTCGCGGTGACGACGCCGGTGTCGAGATAGGCCGTCGTGGTGCCGTCAGACGTCGCCTTGGTCACCGTGGCGCCGACGGCGAACGTGCCGCCTGTGATCCCGGTCGCTTCGGCGTATTGATCGGTGTCGTTCTGCGCGCCGATCGAAACATCGGCTGACGGCAGCGTGATGCCGGTGCCGCCATAGGCCAGCACGGTGGTCGTATTGTGCGCTTCGGCCTGGCTGCCCTGCAGGCCGTAAAGCGCGCCGGCGCCGGCGGCGATGGCGTTGGCGTAAGCCGAATGATCGCCGGTCGGCACCGCCGCAACGGCGCTGACCACGAGCGGACCGCCCGAGAATGTGGCGCTGTTGCCGACGTCGGCGGTGATGGTCAGGGAGGCATTGGAAAGCGCAGTCGAGACGCCGATGCCGACGCCGCCGATCGCCTCGCCGTGCGAGTAGGCGCTGACGTCCGGCGTGCCGCTGGCATAGACCAGCACGCCGGTGCCGGTCGCCGAAATATTGGCGCTGGCGCCGATCTGGGCCAGCACGATTTCCGTATCCGAGGCGTTTGCCGACGAACCGGCACCGGAGGCAACGCCCGCCGCGCCGGCGATGGTCTCGGTCGAGACACTGCCCGCCGCCGTCGCCATCACGGCGACATTGGCCATGCTGCTGACGCTTGTGCTGTCCGCAATGCTGGCGGTGACATGGCTCGCCTTGTTGGCGAAGGCGAGCGACAGGCCGACCGCGGCGATGCCGCCGGCGCCGCCATAGCCGTACGAAGAGATGCTCGAGGAATCCGATGCCGTGACCGCGACGGTGCCCAAAGTCGCGCCGTTGGCGCCGCCGCTGGTGGTGGCGCCGAGGTTCGCCAGCACGGTGTTGTTGATGATCGATTTGCCGACCGCGGCGCCGAGACCGACATAGAGACCGCCCGCGCCGGCGGCGCCGAGCGTCTGCACCGCCTTGCCCGAGCCGTGATCGCCCGCGCTCGCGGTGATGGCGATTGAAGGCGCGGTGAGCGAGCCGCCGGTCGCCTGCGCGGTGATGGTCTGCGACACCGTGGTGTAGGCGACACCGGCGCCGATGCCGCCAACGGCGACACCGATCGACAGCGAGCCGGCAATGTTGCGGGTCGCCATCTGCGACGTGGCCGAGATGCCGATCGAGCTGGCGGCGACGTCGCTGTTGAGGATCTGCGCCGAAATGCCGTCGACGCCGCCGCCGACGCCGCCGAGCACGTCGGTCTGCGTCACCGCACCGGCATTGCCGAGCGTGCCGCTCGAGGAGTCGTTGCTGCTGGCGCCGGCGTTAAGCACGCTCATTTCGTCGCTCGAAGCGCCGGAGCCGACCAGCACCACGCCGACAGTCGCCGCCAGCGCCACCTGCCCGCTGAGGGCGGCGGTCAGCGTGATCGGATTGATGTCGCGGATGCTGTTGGAGGAGACGTTGACGGAACTGGCGCCGTGCACCGTGGCGCCGGCCATCAGCGCCTTGGTGTTGCTCTTGAAGGAGACGAGATTGACCGCCGCGCCGGCGCCGAACGAGCCGCCGCCGGCAATGCCGCCGACCGTCGGCGCGATCGAGTCGGTTTCGCTCGCCAGCACCGACACCGCGGCGTTCATCGCCGTGCCGTACATGGTGGCGCTGGCGTTGCGCAATTCGGCGTCGACGCTGTTGTTGACGAACATGCCGGAGAATTGCGCGGCGATGCCGGCGCTGCCGCCGATGGCGCCGACGATGGCGTAGCTGGTGGCGCTCGTGGTGTTGGCCGCGGCGATCGACAGCGCGCCGGTGAGGTTGAGCACTGTCGCCGCCGAGGTTGGATCGGTGTCGCCGACCAGCGCGCTCACCGTATTGGCGCTGGTGGCGACCAGCACGGTTGCGCCGACGCCGGCGGACATGCCGAGCGAGCCGCCGCCGAGCGCGGCGAAGAAGCCGTTGACGCCATCGGCCTTCACCGAGACGCGGCCGGCATTGATGGTGCCGTGATCGATCGTCGCCGACGTCGTGCCCTGGAACAGATTGGTCGCCACCGAGCCGGCCACGGCGGCGCTGCCCATGCCGCCGGCGCCGCCGACCGCCACGCCCGACGAACCTTCCCAGCTATAGGCCTGGACCGTCACCGCGCCAGCCGAGGTCCGCGTGTTGCCGCCGACCGTCGTCAGCACGCCGATATTGGTGCTGGTCACCGAGGCGGTGGTGGAACGGTTGATCAAATTGGTGACGGCAACGGCCGCGCCGGCCTTGTCGCCGAAAGCGATCGCGTAATCGAAATTGTTGGTGAAGGTGACGCTGCGCGCCGACACGTCGATCGCCGGCGGCGTCGCGGACGTCGCGAGATTGGTGTCGAGCGCCGAGCCGGTCACCGTCGCCTTGGTGATACCGCCCATCTTGGTGGTGATGACATTGACTGACACCGCGGCGCCCTCGCTGATGCCGACGGTCACGGCCGTCGAGATCGCGGTTTCGCGCGAGCCCGCGTTGACGGCGATGCCGTGCACCAGCCGAACGTCCTGGCCGAGATTGGCGACGGCGGCCGGTGTCACCGAGTTCGACGGCGAATCCGGCGCCGACGAGGCCTGCGTCGCGCCGGTGACGAGCTTGCCGTCGATGATCTGCAGGCCGCTCTGCCCAGCGCCCGCCGCGTCCAGCGTGCTGTTGGCCACGGTGGCGAAGGTCTCGCCGGTCGTGTTGGTGCCGCCGAGCACGTTGGTGACCACCGAGATGCCGATGCCCGCGGTCTCGGCGCCGATGGCCACGGCGCCCGATATGGCGTTGATGGCGTTGTCGTTGGCGGCCAGCACGCCGATATTGTTGGTCGCATACAGCGTCGAATTGCTGACCGACGACCGGACATTGCCGTTGGCCAGATTGGTCGTCACCGAACCGTTGGCGGAGAAGCTGCCGCCAGACACCGCCATGCCGGCGGCGACCGCGAGAATCTCGCCGCTCGACTGGCTCTGCACGACGATGTCGCCGGTACTGAAGGTGCCGGAGCTGTTGTAGGTCGTATAGACGCTGGCATTGGTGATCGCGGCCGCGGTGTCGGTCGCGATATTGTTGCTCGAGATCGCGACGCCGGCCGCCGGGTCGTCGGCCGACAGCGACAGGTTGAGCGCGATCGCGGTGATGTTCGAGGAATTCATCGCGCTGACGGCGAGCGAGCCGACGAGATTGCCGCTTGCCGTACCGATCGTCGTCGGCGCGCCGGTGAGACTGCCGACCGTGGCGCTGGCGCCGCCGGTGATGGTGTTGCTGACCGAGGCGCCCTCGAACGCAAAGCCATCGCTGGAAGCGCCGATGCCGGCGGCGATGGAAGTGATCGTCGTCGAATCGCCGGCCGAAACGGCGACCGCGTTCTGCGCCGACACGGTGACGCCGGAGATCGAGGCGACGTGGCTATTGCCGACCGCGTTGTTGATCAGCGCGATGCCGACCGCCGCGCCCTCCCCGACCGTCATCACGCCGGCGACCGAGATGATCTGCGCCGACGACGACTGCAGCAGCGCCGCCGCCGTATTGTTCGAGGCCGACGTATCGTTCGGATCGGCGGCGTAGTTGGCCCGGTAGGCCGTGCCCTGGTTGTCGTTGGGGTGGAAGACCGAGTTGTAGTCGATCGGAATGTCGTTGGGATTGGTCGAGGCGATGACGTTGACGTTCTGGTTGGCGGTGATCGCCAGCGCCGTGCTGCCGCTGTTGCTGATCGTCGCCGAGGTCGTGGCGTCGAGCGTCGAGAAGATGAACGAACCGCCGAGGCTGGCGCTGGTGTTGGTGCCGCCGGCCGCGGCGCCGGCATAGATCACCTGCGGCGACACCGCGACGACGTTGATGTCGGTAAAGCCGGTGACGCTCGAATTGGAGATGCGCGCCTCGGTGGCCGGCCCGGCGCTGGGATCCGCAAGATCGATATAGGTCACCGCCAGGCCGAAGCCGGCCTTGCCGCCGAAGAAGAACGAGCCGCCGCCGGTGCCGAGCATGGTGCTCTGGTCGGCGAGCACCAGCGCGTTGCCGCTGGAGACGTTGCTGATGGTCGAACTGTCGATATAAGCCGCGACGCGGTCGCGCACCTTGGTGGCCGACACCGAGCCGGCGAGCGTGCCCGACAGTTCACTGTCCGAGGTATCGACCGACAGGCCGATGCCGGCGACGACGCTGAGGCCGCTGGTCAGCGCCTCGACCGCGACCGAACCGATGTTGACGGTCGAGGCCTGGATATAAGCGAGCGTCGTGTTGCTGCTGGAGGCGACCGCGATCGCGCCGGACATCGCGCCCGACGTCGGCCGCGGCTTGCCGGCGAGCGTGATCGCCGCGCCGCCGGCGCCGCTCACCACCAGCGAATTATTGACCGCCTGCACCTGGACATAGGGATTGGAGGCCGTGCCGCGCTGCGTCGTGACGTGGTCGAGATAGGCCTCGGTATCCATCGCCGTGTCGGTGATGGCCGAGGCGCCGGACAGCGAGATCGAAATGGTGGCGGTCACCGTATCGCGCACGATGCCGAGCAGAGCCGCGGCTTGCGAGCTCGGCGGCGTCGGCGGCGTGTTGGGCGCCGAGCTGTCCACCACCTGCGACACCAGCGACGCGGCGATGACGTTGCCGCTGGTCTTGGCGTTGACGTCGAGGGTGCCGGTGTTGACGAAACCGGCCGCCGACGGGACCACCGCCTGGTTCGGATCGATGTCGGTGCCGGCAATCGTCGAATTGTCGCCGATGAACGCCTTGGTCGTGGTGTTGATGCCGTTATAGGTGACGGCCGCGCCGACACCGGACGAGCCGCTGAACGACAGATCGCCGGCGATCGAATAGACGCCGAGCGTCTCGTTGGCGTCGACGGTCACCGACGAGGCCGTGACCTGCGCCTTGTTGCCGATCGAGGCGATGGTGTGGTCGGTAAGCTGGAAGACGTCGACGAGGCCGCTGACATTGATGCCCTCGCCGGCGCCGTTGACCGGCGAGGCATTGACGACGCGGTCGAAGGAATTGGCTTCGACATCGACACCGGCGCCGCTCGAAATGACGGCGCCCTGCCCGATGCCGGCATAGGTGTTGGCGGTGTCGGTCAGCATGCCGAGCGAGGCGCCGACCGCGCCCGCGCCGTTGGCGACATTGCCGCCGAGCAGGCCGAAATTGCCGGCGATGTTGATGGTCTCCCGCGTCGTCGTCGCCAGCACCGACAGAGGCCCGGTGAAGTTCGACACGATGTCGGCGGCGCCGGAATTCGGGTCGAGGCCGCCGAGATCGACCGACCAGGCGTTGTTGTTGGTTGAGGTCGCCGTCACCTGCGCGCCATTGCCGATCCACGCCGTCGTATTGGTGTCGAAGATGGCGTAGTTCATCGAGCCGGCGATGCCGAGCCCGGTCGAACCGGAGGTCGCGTTGGCGCCGGTGGTGACGATCGACTTGTTGGCCAGGAGGCCGTCGATCACCGAGCCGAAGTCTTTCCAGTTGATGTTCTCGATCGGCGACGGCAGCGCCGTGTTCGCGGCGACGCCGACCTTGGCCGCGTTCACGATCGCGTCGGGGCCGATATAGGCCGCCGAATTGCGCGTGATCTCGGAATAGGCGATGCCGGCCGACACTGCGAGCGACGCCGACGGATTGAGCGAGGTGCCGTCCTTCGGGCTGTTGACGGCGCTGGTGGCGAGGTTGAGGAAGGCGGCGTCGGTCGTGTCGCTGCCGATGGCGACGTTGCCGCTGGCATAGACGCGCGGCGCCGTCGCGACGATGCGGTTGCCGTTGTTGTCGAGATCGGCGGCGATGCTCGCCGAAGACGTCTGCGTGCCGTACGAGAGCGACACGCCGCCGGCGAACATCGGCAGCGTGCTGCCGCCGAGCTTCATCGCCTGGCCGAAATTGGTGAAGCCGAACAATTTGGCCAGCAGCCCGGCATTCGGCGGCGACACGCCGCCGCCCTGCACGCCCTGGCCGACGGCGCTGCCCACGGTCGACAGCGCGGTCAGCGCGTCGGCGAAGGCGCCGGCGCCGGCGGTCGCCGAAGCCGAGGTCTGGTTCTTGGACGTCTCGTCCTGCGCCAGAATGGTGACGTTGCCGACCTTGTTGGCCGCCGTGCCGATATCGGCGCCGACATGCGCCACCGCGCTGCTGTTGAAATCGCTGATCGTCAGCGCCGTGCCGGCGGCGCCGCCGTTGCGGGCGTACGAGTTGGCGGCGACCGCGAACGAGTTGTCGTTGCGCGCCAGTACGTTGACCGAAGAGCCGGTGCCCGACATGGCGATGGTCGCGCCGGAAGCGATCGTCGCCGCCGCGTTGACGTCGGCGTCGGCGTAAGCCACCGAGAACACCAGCATCGCGCCCTGCTGGCCGAAGATACCGGAGATCGTCGCCGACTTGATATCGACGGTCGCGCTGTTGACCGCCGCGACGGTCAGCGCGCCGCCACCGCTGACATTGGCGCCGTTCGCGATGTTGACGGTGGCGTTGTTGCGCACCGAGCCGACGACGACGGAGCCGGCCAGGAACGAGCCGTTCGACAGGCCGAGCGCCGGATCGGACGACACGGTGGTCGTGCGCGCCGTCAGCGAGATCGAACCGCTGCTGTCGTTCTGCGCGATCAGATGCGCGGTGCCGCCGACATTGACCGTGGCGTTGGCCTGCGACTGCACATAGCCCGGCGTCAGTCCGAGCGGCAGCAGATTGAGGAGCAGCGTGCCGCCGATGACGGTCGCCATGTCGCCGGGGCTGGTGTTGTTCGAGTTGAGTGCATAGACCGATTGCGCGGTCGCGGTCGCCGCGGCGCTGATCGAGCGCGCGGCGATGGTGCCGTTGATATTGATCGTGGCATTGGCGCTGGCGATGCCGATCGCCTTGTAGTCCGATGCCGTCGCCACCATGCTGACGGTGCCGCCGGTGTAGGACGTGCCGCTGTTGTTGACGTCGGCGAAGATCTTGCCGCCGCTGCCGATGGTGATCGACGGCGCCGTCAGCGTCACCGAGCCGGAATTGCCGGTCGACACCTTGCTCAAAGCCGACAGCACATCGGCCGCCAGCGTCCCGGCGTAGGAACGCGTGTCGATGGTGCCGTTGATGGTGATCGTCGCCGCCGAGATGCTGACATTGACGACGCCGCCGCCGGTCGCGGTGCGCCGGCCGTCGATCGTGGTGCCGCTCTCGAGCGTGAAGGTGCCGTTGCAGTTGCCGCTGCCGGAACCCGCGCAGAGAATGAGCGTGCCGCCGGCGTCGACCGAATTGACCCAGCCGGTCACGTCGCTGCTGGTGTAATTGCCGGCGCCGCCGATATCGATCGGGTTGTCGCTGATCGTCATCGTCGCCGGATCGATCAGCAAATAGCCGGCGGTGCCGTTCGGCGCGCCGATATTGACCTTGACGCCGCTCGGAATGTTCAGCCGGCCGAAGGCGCTGAGTTCGACGAGCCCGCCATTGCCCGCCGCCGAACTGGCGTCGAAGGTGGCGCCGGGTTCGACGACGAGATCATGCTGCGCGATCAGCCTGATGGTGCCGGCATTGCCGTTGGCGCTCTTGGCCGACAGGACGCCGTAGCCGGCGACCTTGATGTCCTGCCCGGCATTGACGGCGATCGAACCACCCTGCCCGTTCCTGGCGGCAACCGAGACCTTGGCCTGGTTGCCGATCTCGACATTGCGAGCGGCCTTGACGCTGACCGAGCCGCGCCGCGCCGACATACGGCCGTTCACCTTGGCGTCATTGGCGGCGACGATCTGGATCGAGCCGTTGCGCACGACGATGCCGCTCGCGCTGCGCAGGCCGCGCGAATTCACGGTGGAGGCGAATCGCGTCGCCTGCTCGCGGTTGGCGGCGCTGCGGCTGCCGACGAACACGTTCTGGCCGGTCAGGCGCACGGCATCGACGGCGTTGACCTTGCCGCGGATGCGAATGTTGCCGTCCGGCGAAATCGGCACCGTGCCGGCGAGCAGGTTGGCGACCGCGCCGTCGTTGATCTGCCCGCTTGGGCTGATCATGCCGTCGACGAACTCGCGCGTCGGCGTCGAGACGTTGAGGCTGCCGACATTGACGACGCCGGAGCGCCCGACGACGAAACCGTACGGATCGGCGAAGTACACGTTGCCGCCGATCTGGCCGTTTTTGTATGAGTTCAGCGTGCCGTTCACATAGGCCGGCGCGTCCCGAACGATGTTGATCAGGTTCTGCGTGCCGTTCGGCAATTGCAGGTTCACGGTGTTGCCGCGGCCGACGCCGAACTGCGAGAACGAGTTGAAGCCGTTGGCCCCCGACACCGTCGAGGTGGTGATGTTGGTCACGTTGCCCTGGGCTTGCACCTGGGTCTGCGTGCGCCCGTCGGTGATGATGACGTTGGCCTGCTGGGCGCGCACCGGCCAGGCCGCCATCATGGTGGCAAGGCCGCAACAGATCACTTTGGTTGCGAAACGGTCGATGCGCTCTCGCCAATCTGCTGGCACGCGCCGCCGCACGGCGACGGCAATGCCGGCCGCGGCGCCGCGCAGAGCCGTCGCCCAACCGCGATCACGGTCAGCCGGGCAGTCCCGCTCTGGCACAGATGGTGGGCCCATCAGGTCTCGTTGCCTCGGTGGGGCGGCAGGCCCCTCGCCAAGGCGCCGGCAACAAGAACAGGTCAGATTGGTCCGAACGGCCGGTCCTGCGGCGAATGCCTTCGAGACCTTCAAACAGCGCGAACGCCGCCCGGCAGGACATCCGTCCCCGGCAACGCCTCACCTGCCCTCCGTTACGAGCCCGCTCCCTGTTCGCGGTGCGCCGCACGCCTTTGGTTAACACTTCGGCAATACTTTCATGCCGTTAGGCTCGGAGTCTTGAAGGTAGGCGGATGACTTTCTGAAATTTTTCTGATAATGGCAGCAACCGATTGCCTACACAGACCAGGAATTGCAGATGACGACCGTGCATCGCTTTGCTGGTTTTGAATTCGACGCGCAGCAGGCCGCCTTGCGCCGGCCCGGCGGCGAGGTCGTCCGGCTGCGCCCCAAACCTCTCAACATGTTGCAGTTTCTGATCACGAACGCGGGCCGCGTCGTGACCAAACAGGAGCTGATGGAGGCAGTGTGGCCAAACGTCCACGTCGGCGAGGACAGCCTTTTTCAATGTATCCGCGAAATCAGGACCGCGATCGGCGACGAGCGCCGCCAGTTGATCAAGGTCATATCGGGTCGCGGCTATCTGTTTGACGCCGGAGCGGCCGGCGCCGAGCCCGTCTCTGATTCCCTGCCGGCACCGGCGCTCGAACCACCCTCACCGACGGCACCGGCTCCCGCTGCCGTGCCGCCAGCCGCCGTGATCGCGGAAAAAGCAGCCGGCTTCTTCCGGTTCGGTCCGCGATCTGTCGCCGTCGCGGTCAGTGTCGCCATTTGCGCGGTCGGGCTCGCGGTCGCGGCGCCCTATATCGGTCAGCGGGTCTTCACCCAGCCAACGCCGGTCCTCGCCGTCGCGCCGCTCGTGGACGGCAGCGGCGATCCTCAGGTCGCGCTGATGGCCGCGAACGTCACTGACTCGCTGGTCGACGGTCTTTCCAGAATCCCGAATATCCGGATTGTCGCGCCGGTCGCGCGTGCCGGCGGTGGCGCGACGGCGGTGTCGGCGCGCGCCGAACAGGCCGATCTCGTGCTGCGCGGCGAACTTCAGCAGACCGGTAAGGTCTGGACGCTCCAGGCCCGCATTGTCGACGCCCTGACCAATGAAGTGCGATGGACTACGTCCGTCTCGGTCAATGCCGCCAATGTGAGCACCGCCTTGCAGCAGTCCCGCCTCACAGCGGGCATCGGTCATCCGCTTGCGGTGCGCCTGAGTTCGCTGATCCATTCCGACTTCCGCCGGCGCAACGTCGTCGTCGATCAGGCGCAGGCGTTCATCAATCGCACCTCGCGCGAGAAATTCGATACGGCGCAGGAGATGCTGGAGAAGGCGCTCAAGGCCGATCCGTCCAATGTCGATCTGCAGACAGCACTCGCTGCGCAACTGCTGCGCGGCGTCCAGACTGCCTGGTATCGCGACACTGAGGCCGAAGTGGCGGAGAACCGCGCACGCGATCTCCTCGAAAGCGCGATCAAGGTCGAACCGAACTACATGCCGCTGCTGGAGGGCTATTGCCGCTTCCTGACGGCGACCAACTACTTCGTCGATAGTCTGGTCGCCTGCGCCAAGGCTTTGAATCAGGATCCGTGGGACGGCCTCGTCCTGTTCCAGGTCGGCATGTCGCAGATGCAGCTTGGTCGTTTTGACGATGCACTCGCGTCCTACCAACTGGCCGACAGCTTCGACACGCCCGAAGTGTCGCGCTGGACCTGGCTGCTCGGCATCGGCTACGCCTACATCTTCATGGATCGCAGCGAAGACGCGCTGCCCTGGCTCGAGCGGTCGATCGCCGTCACGCCCGGCACCGGACGCACTCACTTCCTGCTCGCCGCCGCCTATCAGCGGCTCGGACGCTTCGACGAAGCCAAAGCCGCCCTCGCCGCCGGGATGAAACTGCGGCCCGGCACGACGGCGGAAAACGTCGGCCTGCCGAAGAAGAACGCAAGTCCGATCTATCTTTCGCGGGCCAGCGAGGTCGTCGCGCTGATGATCGCTGCGGGAATGCCGACGAACTGACCGCGCCGGCCTGGCGCGCCGTGGCCGTTACTTTGGCGGCGTCTGCTTGATCGTCCCGGTGATATCGCCCGTGCCGCAATTCTTCGGTGCGTCGCTGGCCTTGCACTGGTCGGCCACGCCGGTCGCCGGCGCCGGCGTATTCAGCAAAGCGTAGCCTTCGATGCGGCTCGCGCCGGCCGCCGCCATAATCTGCTGACGGCCGGCAAGTCGGCTGCGGCATTGGGCATAGCTATCGGCGCCGCCGGCATCGGCGGCGAAACGGCAAAGCGCGGCGTCGTCGCCAATGATCGATTCCGGGCTGGAACTGCAGCCGCCCAAGGCCACCGCGATTCCAAGCGCCGCCGCCGTCCAAAATAACGCGGCCTTATACGTCATTGCCCCACCCACGCACGCGACTTGAACACCGTGCCAGAGGCCGGTCAAGGAACCCGGCCGGTTTTCCCCGCGCAAATGCTTGATTCAACGGGCTCCTCGCGTCCATTGCCCGTCCAGCCGCCATGGGCTATGTGCGCCGCAGCAATCGAACGAACTGGACTTCCCCGCCGCATGATCCGCCTCGATAACATCAGCAAACAGAACGGCCACCAGATCATCTTCATCGAGGCCTCGGCCGCCCTGCATCGCGGCGAGAAAGTCGGCCTGGTCGGCCCGAACGGCGCAGGCAAGACCACCTTGTTCCGACTGATCACCGGCCAGGACGTGCCGGACGAAGGCCAGGTCGCCGTCGATCGCGGCATTACCATCGGCTATTTCAGCCAGGACGTCGGCGAAATGTCCGGGCGGAGCGCCGTAGCCGAGGTCATGGACGGCGTCGGGCCCGTCAGCGAAGTCGCGGCCGAACTGAAAGAGCTCGAAGCCGCGATGGCCGATCCCGAACGCGCCGATGAGATGGAAGCGATCATTGAGCGCTACGGCGAAGTGCAGCAGCGCTTCTCCGAGCTCGACGGCTACGCGCTGGAAAGCCGCGCCCGCGAAGTTCTCGCCGGTCTCTCCTTCACGCAGGAGATGATGGACGGCGATGTCGGCAAGCTGTCCGGCGGCTGGAAGATGCGCGTCGCGCTTGCGCGCATCCTGTTGATGAAGCCCGACGCGATGCTGCTCGACGAGCCGTCGAACCATCTCGACATCGAGAGCCTGATCTGGCTCGAGCAGTTTCTCAAGGGCTACGACGGCATGCTGATGATGACCTCGCATGACCGCGAGTTCATGAATCGCATCGTCGACAAAATCGTCGAGATCGACGGCGGCACGCTGACATCGTATTCGGGAAACTACGAATTCTATGCGCAGCAGCGCGCGCTGAACGAGCAGCAGCAGCAGGCGCAGTTCGAACGACAGCAGGCGATGCTGGCGAAGGAGCTGAAATTCATCGAGCGTTTCAAGGCGCGCGCCTCGCATGCCGCTCAGGTGCAGAGCCGGGTCAAGAAGCTCGACAAGATCGAGCGCGTCGAGCCGCCGAAGCGGCGCCAGACGATCGCCTTCGACTTTCCGCAGGCGCCGCGCTCGGGTGAAGACGTCGTCAACCTCAAGAACGTCAGCAAGGCCTACGGCAGCCGGACCATTTACGACGACCTCGACTTCTCGATTCGTCGCCTCGAGCGCTGGTGCGTCATGGGCATCAACGGCGCCGGTAAATCGACATTGCTGAAGCTCATTGCCGGCGCCACCGAGCCCGATGCCGGCTCGGTCGCAGTCGGCGGCAGCGTCAAGATGGGCTATTTCGCGCAGCACGCCATGGACCTGCTCGATGGCGAGCACACGGTCTTTGAGTCGCTGCAGGATGAATTCCCGCAGGCCAGCATCGGCTCACTGCGTTCGCTGGCCGGTTGCTTCGGCTTTTCCGGCGACGACGTCGAAAAGAAGTGCCGCGTATTGTCGGGCGGCGAAAAGGCCCGGCTAGTCATGGCCAAGATGCTGTACGACCCGCCGAACTTCCTGGTGCTCGACGAGCCGACCAACCATCTCGACATGGCGACCAAGGAAATGCTGATCGGCGCACTGTCGAAGTTCGAGGGCACCATGCTGTTCGTGTCGCACGACCGGCACTTCCTCGCCGCGCTGTCGAACCGCGTGCTCGAACTGACGCCCGACGGCCTGCACAAATATGGCGGCGGCTACACCGAATATGTCGCGCGCACGGGATACGAAGCGCCGGGATTGCGGAGCTAACTTGACCTCATGGTGAGGAGCGTTGCGAAGCAATGCATCTCGAACCATGGCGGGCCGCGCTCACCTTTCGAGATGCGCCTTCAACCTCCGCCACCCCCGCGAAAGCGGGGGTCCAGTTCTTGAGCGATGGCGCAAGCCTACCGGGTCCCCGATTTCGCGGGGACGAGCGGAGAAGCCGTAATATCCCCTTGTTGACGCCGCCCCCTACCGCATCCGATCGACCAGGAAATCGATGAACAATCTGACCTTCAACGACAGGTGTCGCGTTGGCGGGTAGACGGCGTAGAGCGTGAGCTGCGGCGGCTTGTAGTCGTCGAGCACGGTGACCAGCGCGCCGCTCTTGAGTTCGGTCTCGGCGAGGAACACCGGCAGGACGGCGATACCCCTGCCCTTCACCGCGGCGTCGCGCAGCACCTCGGCATTGTTGGCGCATAACGACCACTTCGGCGCGATCCAGTGATCCTCACCGTCGCGCCCGGTCAGCTTCCATTGATTGCCGGTCGAGAGGAAGCCGTAGGTCAGGCATTCGTGCTGGCGCAGATCGGCCGGTTGCTTCGGCGTGCCGTGCTTTTTGAAATAGCCGGGCGAGGCGCAGACCACGCGATCGATATCGATCAGCTTGCGCGCGATCAGCGATGACGGCTCGAGTTCGGCAATGCGCAAGGTGACGTCGAGGCCGTCCTGCACCGGATCGACCTGCTCGTCCGAGAGCACGAGCTGGATCTGCAGATCGGGATAGACATCCATGAAATCGGCCAGCACCGGGCCGAGCTTGATGGTGCCGAAGGACATCGGCGCGTTGACGCGCAACAGCCCGCGCGGCGTCGATTGCGCTTGCGTCGCCGCCTGATCGGCGGCGTCGAGATCGGCGAGCACGCTGAGCGCGCGCTCGTAGTAGGCCTGGCCGGTCTCGGTCGGTGACGCCTGGCGGGTGGTGCGGTTGAGGAGCTGGACGCCGAGGTCGCGCTCCAGCTCGCCGACATATTTGCTGACCGCCGAGCGCGACAGCCGCAGCTTGCGGCCGGCCTCGGCGAAGGACTTCAGTTCGACGACGTTGACGAAGGCGCGGAGGCTGGCGAGCTTGTCCATGGCGGTACGGCGATCTCCGATTGTCGCCAATTCATAGACAATGACGCCACAAAACACCAGATTGTCGTCTCAGAGGTGACGGCCCAGATTACCGCCACGAGATCAATCCGGGGCCGGTGAGCCCCGCAGCAAGGAGCGCATCATGTCTGGCATCCATCACGTCACCGCCATCGCCGGTAAGGCGCAGCGCAATTTCGACTTCTATACGCGGACCCTGGGCCTGCGCTTCGTCAAGCGCACCGTCAATTTCGACGATCCGGGCACCTATCACTTCTATTATGGCGACGAGGCCGGCCAGCCCGGCACCATCGTCACCTTCTTCCCCTGGGAGCACGCCGCCCCGGGCCGCGGCGGCGTCGGTCAGACGCACCAGACTGCGTTCCGCGTGCCTGCGGCGTCGCTCGGCTGGTGGACGCAGCGTTTCACCGAAAAAGGCGTCGCCTACGAGCCGCTCGAGAAGCGCTTCGGCGAATCCGTGCTGGCCTTCACCGATCCGGACGGCATGAGCCTCGCGCTCGTCGGCGTCCCCGGCGCGGAGAAGGAAGCCGGCTGGAGCAATGGCGACGTGCCGGCCGAACACGCGATCCGCGGTTTCCACGGCGTTACGCTTCTGCTCGACAGCGCGGCGAAGACCGGCGGGATTCTCACTGACGTGCTCGGCTACAAGGAAGCGGCGCGCGAGGGTTCGATCATCCGCTACCAGGCGACGGCGACGCCGGGCAGTTACGTCGACATCTACGAGGCCAAGGGCTTCATGACCGGACGTCAGGGTCGCGGCTCGGTGCATCACATCGCCTTCCGCGCCGCCGACGATGCCGAACAGGCGGCGATGGCGAAGAGGCTGATCGAGAAGCACGGCATGCACCCGACCGAGCAGAAGGATCGCAATTACTTCCGCTCGATCTACTTCCGTGAACCGGGCGGCGTGCTGTTCGAGATCGCGACCGACGTCCCCGGCTTCGCGGTCGATGAACCGGTCGAGACTTTGGGCCAGCACTTGAAGCTGCCGGCCTTCCTCGAAGGCCACCGCGCCGAAATCGAGAAGGTGCTGCCGGCGCTGGAACAGGAGACCGTGTCGTGACTGACGATCTTGAAGGTTTCACGCATCGCTTCGAACAGGGATCGGCGGCGGGTTCGTTGCCGATCCTCCTGCTGCACGGCACCGGCGGCGACGAAAATGACCTGATCGATCTCGGCCGCGTCGTCGCTCCGGGCTCGGCGCTTCTGTCGCCGCGCGGCCCGGTGCTGGAGCACGGCATGCCGCGCTTTTTCCGCCGTCTCGCCGAAGGCGTGTTCGACGAGGCCGACGTCAAGCGGCGTGCCGACGAACTCGCCGGCTTCGTGACCGCGGCGCGCCAGCACTACGCTCTCGAAGCGCCCATCGCGCTCGGCTTTTCCAACGGCGCCAACATTGCGGCGGCGATGCTCATGCAACGGCCGGATGTTCTTTCCGGCGCCGTGCTGCTGCGGGCGATGGTGCCGTTGGTCAATCCGCCAGCGGCGTCGATCCCGGGCACACCGGTCCTGCTGGTGTCCGGCACGCAGGATCCAATCGCGCCAACATCCAATGCGGCGCAACTCGCATCTCAACTGCGCGAACGTGGCGCCGGCGTCGAGCACCGCATCGTACCGGCCGGCCACGGCCTGACGCAGGCCGACGTCAATCTGGCGGCGGCTTTCGTCAAGGCGGCGGCAAAGGCGCCGGCGCTGTGACTTAGAGCGGGATGCCTGGCCCAGTGCCGGGCATCCTCGCGTTGCGGACCTGTTGTTCGAGGTGGCTGTCGCCGGGACCGGCGCCGCTCATTTCTCAGGCCAGCCGCGCATTGCAAGGTCGGCGACCTTGTGCAGTTCGTCGCGGCTGGCTCCCGACGCGGCACGCACCGACATGCCGTCGAGCACGGTCATGTAATAACCGGCAAGATCGTTCGCATTAATATCGCCGGGCAGCTCGCCGGACGCCTTGGCCTTGGTAAAGCGTTCCACGAGCATCTGCTCGCTTTCGGCGCGCTTGGCGCTCATGTGCTCAGCCAGCACCTGCCCGCAGTCGCCGCTGGTCATAGTCCCCTTCACCAGCATGCAGCAGTGCGGGTTGCCTTCCGCAGCATAGAAATCGATGACGCGGTCAAACAGCTTCTTCATCATGGCGCGCGCCGTCGGCTCGCTCATGAGTTCGGTCCAGATCTGCTTGCGGACTTCGGCGTAGCGGTCGAGCGCCGAGCGGAACAACTTCTCTTTATTGCCGAATGCGGCGTAGAGGCTGGGCGGACTGATCCCCATGGCGTGGGTCAATTCCGAGATGGAAGTGCCCTCGTAACCATTGCGCCAGAAAACATCCAAAGCCTTGTCCAGGGCTTGCTCGGTATTGAATTCCCGTGGTCTTCCCATTGTTCCCATTACGGAATTTCCCTCGGCCGTTGTCCCCTCAGCCACCTTCCGTGGCGTCCTTGTGGGGATAACCCCACCAAAGTCGCCTTTATTTTTGTAGCATCACTTATATAAGTACCTTGACACCGTGTTCCACCCACCACATCTGTAGCACACGCTACATATATGCTTGGTGGAGAAATTTCAATGGAATCGCAGTCCAAGACGGGTCCGGCTCGCGCCCGTATCTGGAGCGCCGGGGCCGCGGCCCTCGTGGTCGTCGCAGCCGCCGGCATTTACATGGTGCTCCCGGGCGCCCAGGCGCCGAACAAGGCCATGGCCGCGGCGCCATCCGCCGTGCCGGTATCGGTCGCCATCGTTGAACCGAGATCCGTCAAACTGTGGGATGAATTCTCCGGCCGGCTGGAAGCCGTCGAGCGCGTTGACGTGCGCTCGCGCGTTTCCGGCGCCATCGAAGCCGTCAAGTTCCGCGAAGGCGCTCTCGTCGCCAAGGGCGATGTGCTGATCACCATCGATCCGGCGCCCTACGCCGCCGAAGTCATGCGCGCCAAGGCGCAGCTCGCGGCCACGCAGGCGCGCTTCGCGCTGACGCAGACCGATCTCGAGCGCGGCAAGCAGCTCATCGACTCGCGCACCCTGTCGCAGCGCGATCTCGATCAGCGCGAGAACGCGGCGCGCGAAGCCGATGCCAACGTCAAGGCCGCTCAGGCGAGCCTTGAGTCCGCGCAACTCAATCTCGACTACACCCAGATCCGCGCGCCGGTGGCCGGCCGCGTCGGCCGCCTCAACGTCACCGTCGGCAATCTTGTCGCGGCGGGCGCGAGCGGGCCGGTGCTGACGTCCCTCGTCTCGGTCGATCCGATGTATGCCAGCTTCGATGTCGACGAAGCAGCGGTGCGCCGCGCCCTCGGCTCGCTGCCGACACAGCGCGCCCGCGACGAAATCGACCGCATTCCGGTGCAGATGGTGGTCGGCGGCAGCGACAAGCCGCGGCAGGGCAAGCTGCAGCTGATTGACAACCAGGTTGCCGCTGCGACCGGCACGCTGCGCCTGCGCGCTGTGTTCGACAATGCGGACGGCGCCTTGCTGCCCGGTCAGTTCGCGCGCCTGTTCCTTGGCCGCGCCGACAACAAGCCCGTCCTGATGATCAGCGAGCGCGCCATCGGAACGGATCAGGACAAGCGGTATGTACTGACTGTCGATAAGGACAAGAAGGCGGCCTATCGCGAGGTCAGCCTCGGCGCCGCCGCCGACGGTCTGCGCGTCGTCGATTCCGGCCTCAATGCCGGCGACCAGGTCATCGTCAGCGGCCTGATGCGCGTGCGCCCAGGCGCCCCGGTCGAACCGAAGCTCGTGCCGATGCTGGCCGAGAACGACACCAAGACAACGAGCCGCTAACCGCGGCTCGCCTTCCCTTTTATCCGATCGAGAATACCCGCTGCCGGTGCTGCCATGAATATTTCACGCTTTTTCATCGACCGTCCGATCTTTGCCGGCGTTTTGTCGACGCTGATCTTCCTCGCCGGTCTGTTGGCGTTGCGGGCGATGCCGATTTCGGAATATCCCGAGGTCGTGCCGCCGTCGGTCGTCGTGCGCGCGCAATATCCGGGCGCCAACCCGCGCGTCATCGCCGAGACCGTGGCAACTCCGATCGAAGAAGCCGTCAACGGCGTCGAGGGCATGCTCTATATGAGCAGCCAGGCGACAACCGACGGCCAGATGACGCTGACCGTTACCTTCGCGCTCGGCACCGATCCGGACAAGGCGACCCAGCTCGTCCAGAACCGCGTCGCGCAGGCCGAAGCCCGCCTGCCCGAGGAAGTGCGCACGCTCGGCATCACGACCACCAAGAGCTCGCCTGATCTGACCATGGTCGTGCACATCCTGTCGCCGAACGGCCGCTACGACATGACGTATTTGCGCAACTACGCGCTGCTCAACGTCAAAGATCGTATCTCTCGCATCAAGGGCATCGGCGACGTGCAATTGTTCGGCGCCGGCGATTACGCCATGCGCGTCTGGCTCGACCCGCAGAAGGTCGCCGCGCGCGGCCTGTCGGCCGGCGATATCGTTCGCGAAATCCGCGCGCAGAACGTCCAGGCCGCAGCCGGCATCGTCGGCGGCTCGCCCGGCGTGCCCGGCCTCGACCTGCAGCTTTCCCTTAATGCGCAAGGCCGCCTCAACACCGTCGAGGAATTCGGCGACATCATCGTGCGCACAGGCGCCGACGGTCAGGTCACGCGGCTCAAGGACATCGCACGGCTCGAACTCGGCTCGGCCGATTATGCGCTGCGCTCGCTGCTCGACAACAAGGACGCGGTCGCCATCGGCATCATGCAGGCGCCCGGCTCCAACGCGCTCGACATCTCCGACAACGTCCGCAAGGTGATGGCCGACCTCAAGGCCGCCATGCCGGAAGGCGTCGATTACTCCATCGTCTACGACCCGACCCAGTTCATCCGCGCCTCGATCGAGGCCGTGGTGCACACGCTGCTCGAAGCCATCGCACTGGTCGTGCTCGTCGTCATTTTGTTCCTGCAAACCTGGCGCGCCTCGATCATCCCCCTGCTCGCCGTGCCGGTATCCATCATCGGCACCTTCGCGGTGATGTATGCGCTCGGCTTCTCGATCAACGCCCTGTCGTTGTTCGGTCTGGTGCTGGCGATCGGCATCGTGGTCGATGACGCCATCGTCGTGGTCGAGAACGTCGAACGCAACATCGAGAACGGCCTGTCGGCCCGCGACGCCACCTATCGCGCCATGAGCGAAGTGTCCGGCCCAATCGTCGCCATCGCGCTGGTGCTGGTCGCGGTGTTCGTGCCGCTCGCCTTCATCAGCGGCCTGTCAGGGCAGTTCTACAATCAATTTGCCCTGACCATTGCCATCTCGACGGTGATCTCGGCCATCAACTCGCTGACCCTGTCGCCGGCACTCGCCGCGCTGCTGCTCAGGGGCCACGATGCGCCGAGGGATTGGCTGAGCCGCGCCATGGACAAGGTGCTCGGCCCGTTCTTTCGCCTCTTCAATCGCGGCTTCGGCGCGGGTACTCGCGCCTATGGCGGCGGTGTCAGCCGTCTGCTGGGGCGCAAGACCGTCGTCATGGGCGTCTACCTGGTGCTGGTCGCCGTCACGGTCGGCATGTTCAAGATAGTGCCGGGCGGCTTCATCCCGAGCCAGGACAAGCAGTACCTCGTCGGCTTCGCCCAGTTGCCGGATGGCGCCACGCTCGACCGCACCGAAGACGTGATCCGGCAGATGAGCGACATCGCGCTCAAGACGCCGGGCGTCGAAAGCGCGGTCGCTTTCCCCGGCCTGTCGATCGCCGGCTTCACCAATTCGTCCAACGCCGGCATCGTCTTTGTGACGTTGAAGCCGTTCGACGAGCGCAAAACGCCGAACCTGTCGGGCGGCGCCATCGCCATGGCTCTGAACATGAAGTACTCAGCCATCGGCGAGGCTTTCATCGCCATGTTCCCGCCGCCGCCGGTGATGGGCCTCGGCACGATCGGCGGCTTCAAGATGCAGATCGAGGATCGCGCCGGCCTCGGTTATCGCGCGCTCGACGACGCCACCAAGGCGTTCATGGGCAAGGCGATGCAGGCGCCGGAGCTGGCCGGCCTGTTCACGAGTTTCCGCGTGAACGTGCCGCAGCTCTATGCCGATATCGACCGCACCAAGGCGCGGCAGCTCGGCGTTCCTGTGCCTGACATCTTCGAAGCGCTGCAGACTTACCTCGGCTCGGTCTATGTCAACGACTTCAACAAGTTCGGCCGCACTTATTCGGTGCGTGTGCAGGCGGACGCCAAGTATCGCGCCTACGCCGAAGACGTCGCACGCCTGCAGGTGCGTTCTAGCAATGGCCAGATGGTGCCGCTCGGCGCCGTGTTGAACATCAAGACGACGGCGGGCCCGGAGCGCGCGATGCGCTACAACGGCTTCCTGTCGGCCGATATTAGCGGCGGGCCGGCGCCCGGCTATTCGTCGGGCCAGGCGCAGGCCGCCATCGAACGCATCGCCGCGGAGACGCTGCCCAAGGGCATCAGCTTCGAGTGGACAGAGCTAACCTACCAGCAGATCCTCGCCGGCGACTCCGCCGTGCTGATCTATCCGCTGGCGATCCTGCTCGTCTTCCTCGTGCTGGCCGCGCTGTATGAAAGCCTGATCCTGCCCGTCGCAATCCTGATGATCGTGCCGATGGGGTTGATGGCGGCAATGATCGGCGTTTGGCTGACCGGCGGCGACAACAACATCTTCACGCAGATCGGCCTGTTCGTGCTGGTCGGCCTGTCGGCGAAGAACGCCATTCTGATCGTCGAGTTCGCGCGCGAACTGGAACTGGCCGGCGAGCCGCCGCTCAAGGCCGCGATCACCGCGAGCCGGCTGCGCCTGCGCCCGATCCTGATGACGTCGATGGCGTTCATCATGGGCGTGGTGCCGCTGGTCACGTCCGTGGGCGCCGGCGCCGAGATGCGCCACGCCATGGGCGTTGCGGTGTTCGCAGGCATGATCGGCGTCACGCTGTTCGGCATCTTCCTCACACCGGTGTTCTACATGGCGGTGCGCGCCCTCTCCGGCTTCCGTCCGTTGCGCATGCACGGCACGACGCCGGGTCACGACGCCCCCGCGCCGGCAGCGCCCAGCGTCTAAGCCAAGCGCCGCAATACAACCCAAGGCCATGCCGTCCGTCCGACGGCGTGGCCTTTTGCTGTCGCGCGCTCCGGGATCTGCTCGATTTCCGACTCGCGTGACGGACGGTTGCACAACCCGTGACAAGAATGTGAGAGAGCCGACAGAGGCGCGATGATATCCTGACCGCGTATTGGAGATGGTATTGGCATGGGTTGTATGGAGTACCGCCATGCTCAACGTCAGTCTTCTCGGCACGGCGTCGTTCGCCGTCGATAAGGCCGTGGTCAAATCGGATCTCGGTCCCGCGGGCCGCCTGCTCGCCTGCTACCTGTTCGAATTTACCGGAAAGGTTCACCGCCGCGAGCGGTTGGCCGACCTGTTCTGGCAGGACACCGACCCCGAGCGCGCGCGCTCGGCTCTCAACACCGCCATCTGGCGCATTCGCAAGATCCTCGATCAGGGCGGCGACGGCGTCTCGCGCCATCTACTGACGATCGGCGGCGAGGTCATCCTCGAGGAGTCGGCGGACATTCAGATCGACACCCACGAACTCGAAAGCGCCTGCAAACGGGCGCTGGTGCGCCGCAACGAGATCGCCCTCACGGCCAACGAACTGAATGACATCAGCCGGGCCGTCGAGAACTATGGTGGCCCTTTCCTCGACGGGTACGACGACGACTGGGTGTTGCAGGAACGTGAGCGCCTGCACTGCCTGTTCATCCGCAGCACCTTCGAACTGATGCGGATTGCCGCCAACCAGGGCTATTACGAGCGCGCGCTCGATTTCGGCCGCCGCGTTCTCGCGGTCGACCCGCTGCGGGAAAGCGTGCAGCAGGACGTGATGCTGCTGCTGCTGCTCAACGGACAGCGCGTCGAGGCCATCCGCACCTACCAGCGGCTGGTGCAGAAGCTCCGAAGCGAGCTCGATATCGGCCCGATGCCGGAAACGGTACGCCTGTACGAGGACATCGTCTCCGGCGAGATCTTTGGCCGTCTGCAGGACTACGTGGCGGGACATTTCGGCGCCGAGAAAGCGCTGGCGTTCTAGCGCTTGCCCCCGCCGTGATTTTTCCGTGAGCCGCGCGCGCGGTTCAGCGAGACCGCGCCCACAGGTGGCGGCTATTCGCCCGCCACGACGCCCTGCCAGAGTTTCCGCGCGGCGATGCGACGGCCGCGCGGCAAACCGTACGGCGTCCCGATGCAGCAGCATCTTCAAACCGACATCGTTCAATCGTTCTGGCTCCGCTTCTGGCGCGAGCCGCACCGCGGCCCGCATCGCGAATGGCGCGGCTCGATCTGGCACGAACAGCAGGCCGCCCACGACAAGCCGACGATCGTCGCCAATCCCGAGGAGGCTTTCGAGTTCGTGCGCCACGTCCTGCGCGGCGACGCCGGCGACAGCATTGCCGATGACACCGATGTCCCCGGTCGTCCGACCGGCGGCGGCCGGGCGGGGCTGCGGCATCGCTTGCAGCGGCTGGCCGGATGGTGGCGCGGATCGAAGGGAGCAAAGCCGTGACCCTGGTTCGTCCGTTCGCCTCGCCGGCTCGCCTCGGCCCTCCGGCCTCGCTGCTGCGGCGCCTGTTCCGCCTGTCGCCGCGGCAGGCCGAATTCGCCACGCGAGGTTTCACCGCCCACGACGAGATCAAACGTCAGGCGCTCGAAGACGCCGGGCGCGCCTTCATCGGCGGCTATAACAGCGCGCTCGCGGCCACGGACTTGTCCGACATCCTCGATCATGTCGCGGACACGGCGCCCGCGCTGCGGGGCTTTGCCGCCGAAGGCGCCACCATGGGCGTCGCTATCGCCGATGCGATGTCGCTGCGGCGGGCGCAACTGCCCGCCTTTCTCGCCGTCACCGAGCGCGACTTCACTTATCTCGCCCATGTCGGCGCCGGCTGGGCGCTGGCGCGAACGCCGTGGCGGCGGCATGCGATCCTCGCATCGCTCGATGCCGTCCATCATTGGCTGGCCTATGACGGCCTCGGCTTTCACGACGCCTATTTCAGCCAGCCGCGCATGGCCCGGGGCTGGCGGCGCATCACCGACGGCTACGCGGCGCGCGTCTACGATCAGGGCATCGGCCGCGCGATCTGGTTCGTCTCCGGCGGCGACGTGGCCCACGCCGAGCGCATCCTCGCCGCTTTGCCGGCGTCCCGCCACGGCGATCTCTGGTCGGGGCTCGGGCTGGCGATGGCCTATGCCGGGCCGGCGAGCGACGACGATTTCAACGCGGTGCTCACCGCCGCCGGTGCCGAAGTTGCCGCCTTTTCCCAAGGCGTCGCCTTCGCCTGCGAAGCGCGCGTCCGCGCCGGCGTCATCCCCGGCAACACCGACAACGCGGCGCGGGTCGTTTTGCGGCGCACGGCCAGTGCGGTGGCCGGGTTCGTACGCGACAGCCGTCACCGCCTTCCCGGCCGCGACGGCGCCGTGCCGCGCTACGAGATGTGGCGGCGCGATGTCGCCAGCGCATTTCAACGACCAGGCGCATCATGGAAACAAACCGCATGACACCGTTTCTGCGCCGCCACGCCGCCAGGCTCGCAACTTTAATCATCGCGCTGGCGCTCTATATCCTGGCGCTGCCACACGACATTTCGGCCGCCGATCGCGCCGCGCTGGCGGCAAAGCTGCGCTTCGTGCCGACTTATCTCGAGCCAGCCGGCAACGGCAGGCCGATGCGCAAAGTGCGCACCGTCAATCCCGCGCTGAAGCATTTCGAATCCTGGATCTCATCGGTCGGCGCCGGCGCGGCGCTCGCCGACATCGCCGGCACCGGCAAGCCCGCCGACATTTGCCTCGTCGACCCGCGCAATGACAGCGTCTCGGTGATGCCCGCGCCGGACACCGGCGCACGCTTTACGCCCTTTGCGCTGCCGACGCCGTCCGACGGCTATGACGCGCGCACCATCGCGCCGATGGGCTGCATGCCTGCCGACGTCAATGAAGACGGCCGCATGGACCTCGTCGTCTATTACTGGGGCCGCACGCCTATCGTGTTCCTGCGTAACGACGCGAGCGAGCTCGGCGCGGCGGCGTTCACGCCCATCGAGATCGTACCGAAGCGCGAGGTTTGGAACACCAACGCCGCGATCATCGCCGATATCGACGGTGACGGGCATCCGGACCTGATGTTCGGCAACTATTTCCGCGACGGCGACCGCATTCTCGATCCCGCCGCGACGGCCGGCGTCGAGATGCAGCATTCGATGTCGCGCGCAGAAAATGGCGGCCGCAACCGCCTGCTGCTATGGTTCAAGGCTGGCCGCAGCGAGATCGTCTATCACGACGCCAGCGACGCCTTGACCCGGGCGATGGCCGACGGCTGGACGCTGGCGCTCGGCGCCCGCGACCTGACCGGCGACCAGTTGCCGGAGATCTATGTCGCCAACGACTTCGGCTCTGACCGATTGCTGCTCAACGAGTCGGCACCGGGCAGGCCGAAGTTCAAGATCGTTGAAGGTCATCGCGATTTCACCACGCCGCGGTCCAAGGTGCTCGGCCGCGATTCCTTCAAGGGCATGGGCGTCGACTTCGGCGACGTCACCGGCGACGGCCTTCCGGCGATCGCAGTCAGCAACATCGCCTCACCTTACGCGCTGCTCGAGAGTCATTTTCTGTTCGTCAACAACGGCGACGCTGGAGCCTGGAAGCGCGGCGAGGCGCCGTATCGCGACGAAAGCTTCGCGAGGGGCACCTGGATCAGCAACTGGGGCTGGGACATCAAGTTCGCCGACGTGCTGAACAACGGCCGGCCAGCCTTGGTGCAGACCATCGGCTTTATCCAGGGCCGGCACGATGCATGGCCGCGCTTGCAGGAACTGGCGATGGGCAATGACGAGCTGCTGCCGCATCCGGCGGTGTGGCCGCGTTTCCGGGGCGACGAAGATCTATCCGGCCACGATCATGACCGGCTCTTCCTGCCGAGCGCCGACGGCGTCTACCACGACGTCTGGCCGTTGCTCGGTCTCGACCGCAACACCATCTCGCGCGGTGTCGCCACCGCCGACGTGTACGGCGACGGGCGATTGTCGGTGCTGATCGCGCGGCAGTGGCAGCCATCGCTGTTCCTGCGCAACGTGTCGGAAGATGCCGGGCGCGCCATCGTCATCGACCTGCGCGTGCCGGGCCTGCCCGGCGCGACGCGCGCGGCTTACGGCGCCGAAGCCCGTGTCACGCTCGGCGACGGCCGCATCGTCACCTCCTTCGTCGATGGCGGTTCGGGTCACGGCGGCCGGCGCGCGCCGGAAATCCATCTCGGTCTCGGTGCGGTTGATGCCGGCCGCGCGTTCGACGTCGACGTCGCCTGGCGTGATGCCAATGGGCCGCACAAGACGACGCTCAAGCTCAAGCCGGGCCGTCACCACATCGTGGTCGGCAATCCCGCCGCCCCGCCGGCGGCGTTCTGACAGCGCAAGGGACGCTAACACCCATGACGATGGCGATTGGCACCCAGCAGACCCGGCCGCAGGCCACCGCCCCGGCCGCCGAAAAGCCCGCCGTCGCCGAACGCTGGTATTCGGAAAAGCGGCTCGGCGGTTTGTCGCGCTTTGCCTTTGCCATCACCGTGCTCAACATCGCCGGTCATCTCTTCCTCGGTTTCGAACAGAGCTGGGCGACGCCGTTTGTCGCCCTGGCGGCAGGCTATGGCACCGACCTCATCGGCGAGACCATCGACGCCCGCGCCAACGGGCGGAGACCGCGTTATTCCGGCTCGTTCGTCGATCTCGTGCGCTTCCTGCTGCCGGCACACATCAGCGCGCTTGCGGTCGGCATGCTGCTGTACGCATCGCAGAACCTCGCCGCCGTCGCTTTCGGCGTTTCGGTGGCGATGGCGTCGAAATACGTCTTCCGTGTCGTCATCGGCATCGACAGGCAGGGCCACCCGCTAAGGCGGCATTTCCTCAATCCGTCGAACTTCGGCATCACGCTGACGCTGGTGCTGTTTCCCAGTGTCGGCATCGCCCCGCCCTATCAATTCGCCGAGAACACCTACGGCTTCGTCGACTGGCTGCTGCCACTGATCGTCATCGGCACCGGCAGCCTGCTCAATCTCAAGGCTACGGAGCGCATCCCGCTCATCCTCGCCTGGGTTTGCGCCTTCGCCGCGCAGGCGGCGATCCGCGCGGCGATCGACACCACACCGCTCGCCGCCGGGCTGATGCCGATGACCGGTTTCGCCTTCGTGCTATTCACCTTCTACATGATCACCGATCCGGCGACGACGCCGGCGCGGCGGCCGGGTCAGATCGCCTTCGCCGTCGCGGTGGCCGCCGCCTACGCGATGTTCATGGAGCTGCACGTCGTCTTCGGCTTGTTCTACGCGCTCACACTGGTGACCGCCGGGCGCGGACTGTGGCTGTTCGTCAAGCAGCTGCGCGCCAGCGCCGCGGCGGCGCAAGCCCGCACGCCCAGCCTGACGCCGGCGGAATGACGAGGAGCGCCGCCCAATGACCTCATCCGTCAGCCTGGCCATCGTCGCAACGGCTTGCCGGTTTCCGGACGCGAACTCGCCCGCCGAGCTTTGGGACAATGTGGTCGAGGGCCGCCGCTCGTTCCGCGCCATTCCGCGGCAGCGGCTCGACCTCGCGCGCTATGCGGCCGCGGCGATCGGGGAACCTGACTCGATCACGCCGGTGCGCGCCGGGCTGCTCACCGGTTGGCGACCCGATCCCGGCGCCTTGCGCATTCCGCGCAACACGTTCGAGGCGACCGACCTGACGCACTGGCTGGCGCTCGATGTCGCGCGCGACGCCCTCACCGCGATCGGCGGCGCCGACAGACTCGATCGCGCCCGTACCGCCGTGGTGGTCGCCAATACACTCACCGGCGAGTTCAGCCGCGCCGCGCTGCTTCGCCTGCGCCTGCCCTTTCTCGACGACGTTCTCGCCGAGGCCGCGATCTCCACGGAACTCGATGACGGCGTTGCCGCGCGCTTGCGCCAGCAATTTGCCGCCACACTGCGACAAAGCTTTGCAGACCCGAGTGAAGACAGCCTGGCCGGCGGCCTCGCCAACACCATCGCCGGCCGCATCGCCAATTACTTCGATCTCCATGGCGGCGGCTATTCGGTCGACGGCGCCTGCGCATCCTCGCTGGTCGCGGTGGCCGACGCCGGCAACCTGTTGATCACCGGACAAGCCGATGCCGTGCTGGTCGCCGCCGTCGATCTGAGCCTCGATCCTTTCGAACTGGTCGGCTTCTCGCGCAACGGAGCTCTCGCCGCCGGCGAGATGCGCGTGTTCGATGCGCGCGCGAGCGGATTCTGGCCCGGCGAAGGCGGCGGCGCCGTGCTGCTGATGCGCGAAGAAGATGCGAAGGCGCGCGGCCTGCCGTTACTGGCGCGGCTGCGCGGCTGGGGACTGTCGAGCGACGGCGCCGGCGGCCTGACGCGGCCTTCCAGCGACGGCCAGAGCACCGCCTATCGCCGCGCCTATGAGATGGCGGGCATCGACCCGGCCGATCTCACCTTCGTCGAGGCGCACGGCACCGGCACTGCGATCGGCGATCCGACCGAGGTGCGCGCGCTGGCCGCGCTGCGCGGCGGCGCGCGCGAGCCGCTGCCGATCGGCTCGATCAAGGCCAATATCGGGCACGCCAAGGCGGCGGCCGGTCTCGCCGGCCTGATCAAGACTGTCGAAGCGCTGCGCACGGGCATCGTGCCGCCGCATGTCGGCTGCGACACGCCGCATGGCGTGTTCGCGGAGGTCGATCATCGCGTGCGGCCGGTGCTGAGCCCGCTCTTGCTCGACGGCGATCGCGCCGCGCTGGCCGGCGTGTCAAGCTTCGGCTTCGGCGGCATCAATGCGCATGCGGTGTTGGAAGCCACCGCACGAAATTCGGCGCCGCGAACCGCGCCGCCGCGCCCCATAGCGCAGGACGCGGAGCTCTTCGTTTTCGGCGGTGAGACTGCCGCCGACGTCGTCAACACCATCGCGCGGCTCGAAGCGCGCGCGGAAAGCCTGTCGATGGCCGAGCTTGCCGATGCCGCAACCTATACGGCGGACCAGGCCCGCTTTGCCCCCGTGCGCGCCGCGGTCGTCGCCCGCGACGGCAGCGAACTCGCGATCCGGCTGGTGAAGGCGAAGGCGCTCATCGCCGCCGGCGCAACAGCGCACGACGTAGAGGCAGGCATCTTCGTCGGCGTCGCAACGCGGACGCCACGCATCGCCTTCCTGCTGCCCGGCCAGGCCGCGCCGTCGCGGCCGGATGGCGGCGCCTGGCGGCGACGCTTTGCCTCCAGCGACGAACTGGTGCGGCAATTACCGGATGATGCCGCTAACCCGGTCGCCACCGACATCGCGCAGCCCGCCATTACGGCGGCGTCGCTTGCTGCTCTCAGCGTGATGCAGCAGCTCGGCATCGAGGGAGGCATCGCCACAGGCCACAGCCTCGGCGAGATCGCGGCATTGGCCTTTGCCGGCGCGCTCGATCCTGCGGAAGCGCTCGCCCTCGCGCGCGAGCGCGGCGCCATCATGATGCAGCACGGCATCGGCGGCGGCGCCATGCTGCGGCTCGCCCTGCCCCGCGTTGAGGCCGCGATGCTGGCCGATGCGCACGGCGCCACGGTCGCCTGTGTCAACGCCGAGCGCGAGATCGTGCTGTCCGGGTCGCGGGCGGCGATCGATGCAATCGTGGTGCAAGCCCGCGCCCGCGACATCGAGACCACGGCCCTCAAGGTTTCGCACGCATTTCACAGCGCGCACATGACACCGGCGGTCGAGCCATGGCGCGCCGTTCTCGATGGCACGCCGTTCAAGCCCATGACCCGCCCAGTCGTTTCGACGGTAACCGGCGACATTCTCGACGACCATGCGGCCCTGGGAGCGCTGCTGCTCCGCCAGCTCACGGCGCCGGTGTTATTCGGCGCGGCGCTTGACCGGGTCGCCGGCGAAGCGGACATCGTCGTCGAATGCGGACCGGGACAAGGGCTGACGCGTCTGGCGCGGGCGCGCGGCCTCGACGCTTATTCCGTCGATGCCTTCGGGCCATCCCTCGCGCCGCTGCTCTCGTCCGTCGCCGCGTTGTTCGTCGCCGGCGCCGCGCCGCGTTTCGGCGCGCTTTACGCGGGTCGCAGATTGCGCGCCTTCGATCCGGGCGCCCGGCCGCATTTCCTCGCCAGCCCCTGCGCGCCGCGCCGAGACGTGGCGGCCGCGCCGCCCACCGCGCCGGAGGCACTTGCCGTTGACAAGGCCGCGCTCGCGCCGGCCCAGGAGGAAACCGCTGTCCCGGTCTTGGAGGAAACCGCTGTCCCGGCCCGTGGGGAAACCGCCGTCCCAGCCCGTGCGGAGGCCGCTGTCCCAGCCCGTGCGGAGGCCGCTGTCCCAGCCCATGACCAGCACGATCCACTCGTGCTGGTGCGCCGCGCCATCACCGAGGAGACGCAATTCGCCGAGGCCGCGTTCGGCGACGACGACCGCTTCCTCGACCAGCTTCATCTCAATTCGCTGTCGGTAGCGCGCATCGTCGGGCGCGCCGCGCGTCTCGCCGGCGTCTCTCCGCCGCGTGCGCCCACCGATTTCGCCAACGCCACAGCGCGCGAACTGGCCGATGCGATCGGCGAACTAACGAGCCTCGGTGCCGACCCTTCGGCGCAGCACGATCGTATCGCCGGCGTGCGCCCCTGGGTGCGCCGCTATGCCATGCGATGGCAGATCGCACCGCCGTTTGAAAAAACAACGACTCAGCCCGACTGGCAAGTCGTTCATCTCGGGGACCTGACCTCCTCAATGACGACAGCGCGCGGCTGTCACGTCCTGCTCTGGATCGCTGACGGCGCCGGCGAGCCAGCCCTTTCTGCCTTGCTGACCGCGGGACAGGCGCTGTGGCGTGACGCGCGCGTACGCCACCTCGCAATCTGCCATGATGGTCTGCCGGTCTCCGCCTTCGCACGGTCGATGGCGCAGGAAAGCCGCTTCGCGTCCGTGCAAGTGGTGCAGCGGGCCAAAGGCCTTATCGCCAGCGATGTCCTGCCGCATCTGGGGACGAATGGCCCCGGTTTCACGGAATGCCGCCTCGACGCGAGTGGCCGCCGCTTCGCGCCACGTTTCATGCCCATGACCGAACAGCCCCGCCCGGCGCAGCCGATCGACGCCGGCGATGTCGTCGTGGTGACCGGTGGTTCATCTGGCATAGGCGCGGAATGCGCGCTGCGTCTCATGCAGTGCACTGGGGCAGCGGTCGCGCTGATCGGCCGGCGCTCAGCCGATGACGACGGCGTGCGCCAGACTCTGGAGCGTGCGGCGCGCATGGGCGCGCGCTGCCTCTATCGTCAGGCCGACGTCGCGGATGCCGCCGCGCTGCGGGCGGCTTTTACCGACATAGCCCGCGAAAGCGGCTCGGTCACGGTGCTGCTACATGCCGCCGGCCGCAATTACCCCTGCGCGTTCGACAAGCTCACCGTCGACGAACTTCGCGCCACGCTGGCACCGAAGACACAAGGCCTGCGCAACGCGCTTGCCGCCGCTCCCCGTCTGCGTCGCGTTATCGTGTTCGGCTCGATCATCGGCCGACTCGGCCTCGAAGGCGAAGCTCACTACGCGCTGGCCAATGCGCAGGCCGCGCAGACCGTCGAGCAATGGGCGCGGACCCGTGACGGCGCGCGCGGGCTCGCTATCGAATGGTCAGCTTGGGCTGGTCTCGGCATGGGCGAACGCCTTGGCACCATCGAACGCCTCGCCGATCGCGGCGTGACGGCATTAAATGTCGACGACGCGCTCGACGAGTTCGAGCGTTTGGTGCGCGACGACGCCGAAGGGACGATCGCGGTGTGCGGCCGCTTCGGCGCCTCGTCCCATGCCTCGGCGGAGGCTTCGACGCTGCCGGCCCTACGCTTTGTCGGCCAGCCCTTGATCTATTATCCGGGCACCGAGCTGGTGGTGGAAACAAGGCTCGCGGCCGCCCGCGATCCCTACCTCGCCGATCACCGGCTCGACGATCTCGCCGTGCTGCCCGGCGTCATCGGCTTGGAAGCCATGGCGCAGGTCGCCGGCGCTCTCGCCGCGCGATTGGAGCCCAGCGCGATCGACAACATCGCCTTTGACAGTGCTATCGCGCTGCCGGAGCAGGACGGCCTGACAATCCGCATCGCCGCGCTCGTGAGCGACGATGGCCGCGTCGAGGCCGCTATCCGGGCCGCCGATGATGATTTTGCCACCATTCGCATGCGAGCGGTCTTCACCTTCGACCTCCGGCCGATTGCCCCTTCAATGCGTAAGGAAGCAAAGAACGACCTGGCCGCCGGCGCCGCACTCTACGGCTCGCTGCTGTTCCAGCAGGGCCGTTTCCAATGCATCGCCGCCTATCAGCAAATCACCGCCCGCCGTGTCGTGGCGAGGCTCGACGCGCCGACGCGCGAATGGTTTTCCGCCTTTGAACCGCCGCAACTGGTGCTCGGCAATCCGGCCTCGCAGGACGCAATGCTGCATGCGTTGCAGGTGGCGGTGCCGCATCGGCGTGTCGTACCGCGCGCGATCGAACGCATCGACATCTTCAGCGATGCCGCGATCGCCCACATCGAAGCGATCGAGCGAAATGCCACCGACCGCGACTTTACCTTCGACATCGATGGCTACGGCGCCGACGGCCGGCTGGTGCGACGCTGGAGGGGCGTGACATTCCGAGCCATCGGCTCGCTCGACATCGCGCCCATGCTGCCGGCATGTTCGGCTTTGCTTGGGCCTTATGTCGAGCGCATCGCCCGTGCCGCACTCAAGGATTCGAGCATTGAGGTCGCCATCGCCGCGAGCCCTGATGCATCGCGGGGCGACCGCCGCCGGGCCGCACTCGGCGCGCTGCGGCTCGCGCGAACAGCGCCCCGCCGTGACGGCAAGCCGCTGACCGATGACGGCAGCGGGCTCTCGCTGGCGCATGGACGCGGCATAACGCTGGCGGTCAAGACCCGCGCCGAGATTGCCTGCGACATCGCCGAGGCCCGCGACTTCGGCAGCGGCACCGATCCAGCCTTGGTCCATCTGCCGGAAGCCAGCATCGAGTCCGTAGCGCGGCTCGCCAACGAGCCGGCCGCATTGGCGACGGCGCGGCTCTGGGCGGTGCATGAGACGGCGCGCAAGCTCGGAGGCAGCTTCGAGGCGCGGCCCAAAGCGAGCTACGACGCCGAGTTTCACTCTGTGACGTTCGACGCCGCGCTAGCGCGTGTCCTCACCCTTCGCTGCTCATGCGACGGCGAAGACCTCATCGTCGCCATCGGCACAGTGCCAACCCGGCCCGTGCGGCCGCCGCGGAAGCCCGCCGTCGCTCTCGATCAGGCGCTTGAGACAGGAGCGATGCCATGAACATCCATCGGACCCTGCCGGCCGCGCCGCGTCCGGATCGCTCGGCCGCCGCGACACCCGTCTTCACGTGGCCGCACACTGTGACCTTCGGCGAGACCAACGTGATGGGCAATGTCTATTTCGCAAGGCATTTCGAATGGCAGGGCGACTGCCGCGAGATGTTCCTCAAGACTTATTGTCCCGGCATTGTCAGCGAGTTCACGCGCGACCTGCGGCTCGTCACGCTGAACGCTCATGCCGAATTCTTCGACGAACTTTTTGCCTTCGACGAGATCGAACTGCGCATGCGGCTTGGCTTCCTGCAGCAGCACCGCATCGGGCTTCGCTTCGACACCGTGAAAAAAGACGGCAACGGCTGGTCGCAGGCTGCCAGCGGCGCGCAAGACGTCGCGTGCATGCGTTTGCGCGGCGGCAAGCTGGAGCCGGCAGCGATTCCGAGCGACCTGTTCGCGGCGCTGATCCCCTTCGCCGCCCATACCGCGCCGCGATAAGTCAAAGGCGGAAGGCCATGGCCCATCTCGACCGCACCTTCGATATTCAGCGCCGACCTTTCGACCGGCCGGCTGCCGACAGTTCGCACCTCCATGCCGCGCAGCGCCGCGTCGTCGCGGTCGAGCGCGCCATCTCCTTCATGCGCGGCCACCTTGCCGAACCGCTGACGCTGAATGGGCTGGCCGACATCGCGCATTGCAGCCCATGGCATTTCGATCGCGTATTTTCTGAGATCGCGGGGATGTCACCGCTGCGCTACCTGTCACATCTGCGCATCGAAGCGGCCAAGCTCGCGGTGATGGAAAGCGACCGCCGGATCATCGATATTGCCTTCAGCGTCGGCTACAACAGCCTCGGCAGCTTCGGAAAGCGCTTCACCGAACTGGTCGGGCTCGCGCCTAGCCAGTTGCGCCGAGCGGTCGACGATTTCGACATCGAACGGTGGCGCAGCGGGCTCGATCAAGTTTGCCTGAAGCCGGCGGCCGGCTCACCCGCCGCCGTCCACGGCGACATCGGCTTCGATGATGACCCGCGCCGCGCCGGCTGGGCGATGATCGCCGCGGTCGCGGCCGGCGACAGCATTTTGAATCCCGCCGGCTGCGCGCTCGCGGCCGTCCCAGGACGTTTCGCGCTTCACGGTCTTGCTCCCGCCGTTTATTCGCTGGTCGCCATCGGTTTCGACCGAACCATGGCGCCGACCGAAATCCTCACCCAGCAAAGCGCGACCCGGAGCCGGCGCGACCGTGTCACGGTCCATCCCGGCGGCGCGACGACGGCTGTCCGGCTCACCTTGCGCCGGCCCGAGGCCAGCGACGCGCCGATCGTGCCGCCTTTCGCGATCGTCGCCAGCCGCGCTGCGCCGGATCTCGTTCGCTGACCGGATCCCGCTGGCCACCGCGAAGGGCTTGATGTTACACCGGCCACTTACGCATCGGAGCTGGTCATGGGGCAACATCATATTCTGCGCGGCGACGTCGGCACCGTGCATCGCGGCACCTTCGACGCCGCGATCAAGCCGGTGCTGAGCATCGCTTCCGGCGACACTGTCGAGGTGACGACGCTGTCCGGCAATGATGAGAATTCTCCGCCGCCCGGATCGCCCTTCCCGCTCATGCCGGAACACGCCCGCGTTCTGGCGCAGGTGCCGCGCGGCATCGGCGCGCATCTGATGACCGGGCCGATCGCGGTAGAGGGCGCTGTGCCCGGCGACGAGCTCACCGTCGAGGTGCTGGAGATCGGCTTCCCGCAGCCCTGGGGCTGGAACATGATCAAGCCTGGCGCCGGCACCCTGCCCGCGGACTTCCCGGCGCTGCGGCACATCTTCACACCGATCGACGCCGCGCGCGGCGTCGTCACCATGCCGTGGGGGCTGGAGCTGAAGGCCTCGCCGTTCTTCGGCGTCATGGGCGTCGCGCCCCGTCCCGCCGACGGCGCCTGCATCTCCAACATTCCCCGCGCCTTCGGCGGCAACATGGACAACAAGCATTTCGGCGTCGGCGCCACGGTGCACCTGCCGGTGTTCAACGACGGCGGCCTGTTGTCGGTCGGCGACGGCCACGCCGTACAGGGCGACGGCGAGGTCTGCGTCACCGCCATCGAGACGGCCTTGCGCGGCACACTGCGCGTCACGCTGGTCAAGCGCACCGGCATCGGCCACCCCTGGGCGGAGACTCCGTCGCACATCATCACCATGGGCTTCGACGAGGATCTCGATCGCGCCGCCGAATTCGCGCTGCGCGCGATGATCCGCAAGATTGGCGAAGTGAGCGGCCTGTCGGCGGAAGATGCCTACTCGCTGTGCAGCGTCGCCGCCGACGTACACGTGACGCAGCTCGTCAACGTCGCCAAGGGCGTGCACGTGATGATCGCGAAGGAGCTACTGAAAGTCGGCTAACCGCGATCGACAATCACCGCCACCGGGCCGCCGCCGTCCGGACCCTGATGCTCGGCGCCGCCCGAGACATAGATTTCGGCATGGCCGACCAGACCGGCGAGCGCACCGCAGACGAAGGCGCGGGCGTGGCGGGTCGAGGCGATGTCGCTATCGTCGAGCATGGTGTGGCGATGCCCGCGCAGCCGGCCGTCATGGCTGGCCTCGGCCTTGGCCAGCAGCGCCACCAGCCTGCTACGCTGCGCGGCGTCAATTTGGCCCGGTGCGCCGAGGCCGAGCCGCTTGAGCGCGCCGCGCACCGGCTCGATATCGATGCCGTCCTGCATCACCGCATGGTCGATCGCCAGCGGCCCCGACCAGGCGGGCGACATGCCGAGGACGACGATCTCGTGATTGGTAAGTTCGATGCCGGCCGAAGTCGAGGTGCGGCCGGACCACAACGACCAATCGGTGCCAACTTGCGCCTCGGTAATGGCGGCGCGGTCGATCTCGCCGAGTGCCACGGCGGCGCCGAGCGCACTCGCGGCCCGCGATAGCCCCATCGACTTTAGCGTATCGCGGGTCGCCACCGAGGCGCCGCGCGCCTCGGCCTCGGCGACACGCTGCGCCGTCAGCAGCGGGCACTTGATCTGGACGAAATGCACATCGGCGGCATCCGCGATGCCGGCATCGCGCATCGCGGCGCGAACGCCGCCCGCGACCTGATCGACCTCGCCGAGGCGCCCAAGCTGTTCGAACGGAAGCGCGGGCGTGTGCGCCCGGCCGATCGCCAGCGCTGGCGACGCACCGCCCTCACCCTCGGCACGCTCGAACAAGATCCAGTGCGGTGCCATGCCGCCTTCGGTGCCGCCGGACATGACGAGGCAAATCTGCGCCGCCGCCGCCTGCGGCAGATGACGCTCAAACAGACGTAACAGCGCCGTCGTCGCCATGCCGCGGGAGAAATCGTTGACCAGGCCGTTGCCTTCCGTCTTGCCGAGCACGGCAACGACGCCCTTGGGATCAATGCGTCCGGCGGCGATGGACGCCGCGATGCCGCTGACATCATTCGGCGCGGATGCGGAAATGCGATGGACCTTGGCGACCGGCATGAGGTCACGCGCAATAAAGCGGGCCGGTATAGTGCTTGCGCAAGGCCGACTTCAACTCGGGCATGGCGGCGCGCACGTCGGCGGTGGTCGGATACTTGGCACGCAACGTCCGGAGCAGCTCGGCTTCGAGCGCCGGAAGATCGACGCCGATGACCTTGCCGCTGTCGACGACCGTGCGGCCGGCGACGATGAGGTCCCTGATGTGATGCTTGACTCCTTTGGCCAGCAGCAGTTCGAACGGCGGCACGTCGGGCTCGATCAACTCGGCCGAGAGAGCCGGCCAGTCAAGCGTCAGGAGATCGGCCGGCGCGCCGGGCTTTACGCCCTCCTCCGTCATACCGGTCACGGCGAAGCGGCCATTGGCGGTGGCAAGGCGCATCATGTCGTCCTGCGACACCCGAACGTCGAAGCCGGACCCCTTGTGGACATTGTAGGCGAGCCGCATCTCGCGCAAGGCATCCTCGTCTTCGTCGAAGGCGAGACCGTCGAGGCCCATGGCGACTCGGCAACCCCGCCTGATGAACTCGGCGAGCGGCGCCAGGCCGGAGCTGACGATGAAGTTCGACGAGGTGTTGACGACGATGGTGGCGCCGCGTTCGGCGATCAGCTCCATCTCGTCAGGTCGCAGGTAGATGCAATGCGCGAACGAGACCCGCTCGTTGACCAGGCCGATCTCGTCGAGATAGCGAACGATGCCTTGCGGAAACTGGCGATCCGCCCAGGCCCGCTGGTATTTTGTTTCCAGCAGGTGCATGTGGACGCGGCGGCTCGCTGCCGCCGAGGCCTCGCCGATCAGGCGTAGCATTTCGTCCGTGCACCACTGCACCCCGGCGGGCCCGTATTGCACGGTAATGCCGTCGCCCTCAATCTCGCGCGCGACAGTCTCGACCGTCGCCACCTGATCCTTCGCCGACACCGGCTTGCGCAGGAAACGGCGCGTAACGCACTCGCACGCCTCGGGCGACAGCTCCGCCAGCAGCTTCTCGTGCGGATCGTAAACCAGTGGATTGAGATCGCGGCAATGCACGGCCAGCGCCATGCGGATGCCGACATCACGCGCCGCCTTGGCCACGGCCCTAGCCTCGGTCTGAAAATCGGTGAGTCCTTGCACGCGGGTATAGTGCGCCATCACCGCGCCGACGCCGCCGCGCGCCGAGCGGGCGAAGGACACCGCGCTCGACAGATAGGGATCGACCGCCGGCAGCAAGGTCAGATAAGGCAGCCAGGCCTCGAGCGGCACGTCGTAGCTGCCGGTCTGGCTCAGCCGCGCAATGCGGGCGTGATCATGGGCATTGGCGAGCGCCGGCATGACGAGCGACCCGTCGCCTCCGCCCGCCGTGATGCCCGCGATCCTGCCGCTTTCAATGACGACGGATTGGTTGGCAGTCGCGGCCTTCCCCGCGCCGGGAAGCAGCCAGGTAGCCGCGACTGTCTTTGTCATGTCGTATTCGCCGGACGTGCGATTAGAAATTGAGCTTGAGCATGCGCTCGGGCTTCGGCGGCAGGAATGAACGGTCGAACACGTCCTTCACCGCCGGCTTATTCGGCAGCTTGTAGGTGTCGACCAGGAGTTTGATACCTTTCTCCATGCGCGCGTCCGATACGTCGCCAAGGCCGTTGACGTCGGTCTCCTTGGAGACGAAATGCGTCTTCAAGGCGTATTGCAGACGCTTGAGCTCGATGTCCTCGTTCATCAGCGGCTCAACCTTGAGCATCTCCTTGACGCCGGCCGCCGGATCGTTCGCAACGTCGATCATGGCATGGTTGAGCGCGCGGACGAGCCCCGCCACGGCCTTCGGCTTTTCGGTGATCAGGGCCTTCGACACCATGATGCCGTTCGAATAGAGATCGATGCCGTAGTCCGAGAAGTAGAACCAACGGAAGTCCTTGAGCGGATCCATCTTCATGCCAATGAAGTTGGCGTAGCTGGTCACCGTGAAGATCGCCGAGAAATCGACGTCGCCCTTGACCAGCATCTGCTCCTGCAGATTCGGCGCCATGTTGACGGTCGAAACCTTACCGGCGTCGACGCCGTTGAGCGCGGCAAGCGCCGGGAACAGTTGCCCGGCCGCGCCGCCGGCCGGCGTGCCCATCTTCTTGCCCTCGAGATCCTTGAGCGTCTTGATCGGCGAATCCTTCTTCACGATCAGCGCGAAGGGCGGCGTGTTGTAGATCATGTAGACCATCACCGGCTGCTGGCCCGGCTTGGTGCCGGCGAACTGGATGATGGCATTCATGTCGCCGAAGCCGGCGTCATAGGTGCCCGACACGATGCGGGTCACGGTCGCGGCGGAGCCGGTGCCCTGATCGATCGAAACGTCGAGGCCTTCCTTGGCGAAATAGCCGTGGTCCTTGGCCCAGAAGATGTAGGCGTGCAGGCCCTGATATTTCCAATCGAGGGTGAAGCGGATCTTGGTCGGTTCATCCGCCTTGGCGCCGGCTCCCAGGCAAAGCAGCGCAACCAGCGCCGCCATGCCAAAACGCAACTTAGACATTCAGTTCTTCTCCATAGTCCAGGGATTACCGGCAAACCTTTGGACGGGCTTTCAACCCATAGCGAATTCGTCCTTGCGATGCGCCCATCCGGTGATGCGCGCCTCGATCAACGAGAACACCGCGTAGAGCGCGACGCCCATGATGGCGAGGATGATCAGGCCGGCGAACACCAGCGGCACGTCGAAATTCGACGACGCGATCATCATCACGTTGCCGATGCCGCGGTTCGAGGCCACCGTCTCGGAAATCACGGTGCCGACGAAGGCGAGCGTCACCGCCACTTTCAGCGAGGCGAAGAAATACGGCATGGTGCGCGGCAGGCCGACATTCCACAGGATATCGAGCTTGGAGGCGCGCAGCGCCTTCATCACGTCCTCGAGCTCGGGCTCGGTGGTGGCAAGGCCGGTGGCGACGTTCACCACGATCGGGAACAGACTCATGATCATCGCGGTGAGGATCGCCGGCACCGCGCCGGAGCCGAACCACAGCACGAAGATCGGCACCACCGCGACCTTCGGAATCGAGGCAAAACCGATCAGCAGCGGATAGGCGACGTCGTAAGCCAGCCGCGACGAACCGACGATGACACCGAGCGCGACGCCGGCGAGAATGCCGAGGGCAAAGCCGACCAGCGTGGTGTAGAGCGTTTGCACCGTATGCGGCCACAGCGCCGGCATGCGCGTCATCAGCGTAACGATGATCTGGCTCGGCTTCGGCAGCACGATGTCGCTGATGTGGAACGCCCAGCAGAACGCTTCCCACAGCAGGAAGAAACCGACGATGAACACCGCCGACCACAACCGGCGCCGCAGGCCCTGCTCCATCACGCGATCTCCTTCACCGGCCGGGCCGCGACGATCAGTTCGCGCAGGCGCTGCGTCATCGATACGAATTCCGGCGTGTAGGACATATCGATGGTGCGCGGCCGGGCGAACGGCACCGGCGCGTCATCGATGATCTGGCCGGGCCGCGAGCGCATCACGCAGATGCGGGTGGCGAGATAGCCGGCCTCTTTGAGGTCGTGCGTCACCAGGATCACCGTCGGCTTCAGCTTCAGCCACAGCGCCTGCATCACCGCCCACAGCTCCTCGCGGGTGAACTGGTCGAGCGCCCCGAACGGCTCGTCGAGCATCAGGAGTTGCGGCTCATGGATCAGCGCGCGGCACAGCGAGGCGCGCTGCAGCATGCCGCCGGAGAGCTGCCAGGGATGCTTGTCGCCGAAGCCGGCGAGACCGACTTCCTTGAGCAGCGCGTCGGCGCGGTCGCGGAATTCGCTTTTCTTCTTGCTCTGATACTCCTGCCGGAACGGCGGCACGATCTTCAGCGGCATCATGACGTTGTCGCGCACCGTCAGCCACGGCAGCATGGTCGGGTTCTGAAACGCCATGCCGACGCGCACTGGCGCGGCCCCGACTTCGCGCCCGGCGACATAGACATAGCCGGTGCTGGCGGTGATGAGCCCGGTCACCAGCTTGAGGATGGTGGACTTGCCGCAGCCGGATGGGCCGACCAGCGCGACGAAGTCGCCCTCGTCGATGCGCAGATTGGTCTCGCCCAGCGCCACGATCTGCCGCTCGCCGCGGCCATAGGTCAGCGTAACGCCCTCCAACTCGACGAAGGTGTCGCCGGTTCGCGGATGTGCCTCGGCGTTCATGCCCTTCCCCTTGCCCCTAAGATCGCGCGATCGCCTGCATGCTGTGCCCGGCATTCAGCACGGCCGGTTCCGGCATCTGCTGGATCGTGTGCACCGAGCGGCCCCAGCCCTTGGTGCCGCCGACCAGCTTGCGGTTCTTCATGACGAAGCGGCCGCGCACCAACGTGTGAATGGGCAGCCCCCGCACCGGGTAGCCGTCCCACGGCGACACCTTGGACCGCGATTGCGTCTCGGCGTCGCGGATGACATGGCCGCGGCCGAGATCGACGATGGCAATATCGGCATCCGATCCCGGCAGCAGTGCGCCCTTGCGCGGGTACAAGCCCCAGATGCGCGCCGGGTTATAGGCGCTCATGCGCACGTAATCGGAAATGCTCATGCGACCCTCGTTCACCTGGGTCAGCATCAGTGGCATCTGGGTCTCGACGCCCGGAAAGCCGCAATCGACCGTCCAGATGTCGGCGCGCGTCTTCTCCTCATAGGCATGCGGCGCGTGGTCGGTAGCGATGACGTCGATGGTGCCGTCCTTGAGCGCGTCGAAGATCGGTTGCTGATTCTGCTTCTCGCGCACCGGCGGATTGACCGCGATGATGCCGGGCACGCGGCTGTAATCGTCGGTCGAGAGCAGCAGGTAATGCGGGCAGGTCTCGCCGGTGATATCGACGCCACGCGCCTTGGCCTCGCGCAGCGGCCGCAATTCCTCGGCCGTGGAAATGTGCAGCACGTGGATGCGCGCCCCGGTCCATTCGGCGAGGATCGCGGCGCGGCTGACCGCCTCGACGGCGACGACGTTCGGCCGCGCGGCCAGATGCGCCCACTGGTCCTTCTTGCCGGCGGCCATCAGCCGCTTCTGCCGGCGCTCCATGATGTCGTTGTTCTCGGCATGCAGCGACACGCGCTTGCCCGTCGCGGCGGCGACCTCGAAGCATTCCAGCGTCGCGCCGGTGTCGGGCGACGGGATCTTGCCGAAAGTGTTGCCCATATAGAGCTTGAAGCCAATGACGCCGCCGTCGATCAGCTCCGGCACGGTGGCGATGGTGTCATCGCCGAGCAGGCCGTAAAGGCCGAAGTCGATATGCGCCTTGGACGCGGCGATGGCGTGTTTGGCGGCGAGTATCTCGCCATTGCCGGTCGGCGGAATGGTGTTCGGCATGTCGAACACGCAGGTGACGCCGCCGAACGCTGCCGCCGCCGTGCCGCTCTCCCAGTCCTCCTTGTGCGGATAGCCGGGATCGCGGAAGTGCACGTGATCGTCGATCGCACCCGGCAGGATGTGCATGCCGGCCGCATCGAACAGTTCGGCCGCGAGCGGCATGGCCTCGAGCTCGCCGACGGCGAGCACCTTGCCATCCTTGATGGCGATGGAGCCTTCGAACACGCTGTCCGGCGTGACGATGCGGCCGTTGGCGATAACGAGATCGGCTTTGGTAGCGCTCATGGGGTCCTCACAATGCCGCCCAGCCGCCATCGACCGGCAGATCGGCGCCGGTGATCTGCCGCGACACGTCGCTCGCCAGGAACAGGCAGGCATTGGCGACGTCGGCGTCCACGGTGACGCGGCGCAGCGCATATTCGGCGGCGTGGCGCTGCATCGCCTCCTCGACCGTGATGTTCATTTTCTTTGCCATGTCGGCGCAGACCTTGTCGCGAAAGCGCGGGCCGTCGACCATGCCGGGCGCGACGTAATTGACGTTGACGTTGTACTGGCCGACCTCGAGCGCAAAGCTCTTGGTGATGCCGCGCAGGCCCCATTTCGACGCCGAGTAGGACATGCGGCCCGCGCGGCCGCGCATGCCGAAGGTGCCGCCGACATTGACGATCTTGCCGTAACGCTGCGCGATCATGGTCGGCAGCACGCTGCGCATGGTGTGGAAGCAGCCGTTCATGTTGAGCGTGACGATCTCGTCGAACTCGTCCGGCGTCGTCTCGACGCCGCTCTTGCCGACCGGACCCGAGCCGCCGGCGACATTGACGAGAATGTCGATGCGCTCGCCAAAGGCCGCCTTGGTCTTCGCCGCCGCCGTCACGCATTGCTTGGCGTCGGTGAGATCGCAGGGCACGATGATCGCCTCGCCGCCGGCCTGGCGCACCTCCGCCGCGACCGGCTCGATCGCCGCAACGTCGCGCCCGATCAGCGACAGTTTGGCGCCCTCCGCCGCAAAAGCCTTGGTGACGGCGGCGCCCATGCCCTTGGCCGGCCCGGTGATCATGGCGACGCGGCCGCCCAGTTTCAGATCCATTGTAACACCCGGAAAATCAGAAGTCTGACGTCAAGAAGGCAGCCGTTCCCCGCCCCTCCGGGGAACGGCTGTGCGCGACGCGTCTAGAACAGCTTTTTCGGCAATTCCGACGCCGGCGGCATGAACTTGTCGGTGTAGATCTCGTCCACGGTCGGCGTGCGCGGCAGGCCGTTGGCCTCGACCAGAATGTCGATCGACTTCTTCAGGCGCGCCTTGTCGACGTTGCCGAGACCGATCTTGGCGATCTCGGGCGAGTTCATCTCGTCGTGCAAGGTCGCCATGAAGCGATCCTTCTCGACGTCCGGCTTGATCAGCGGCTCGCGCTTGGCGACCGCCGCGATCGCGGCGTCCGGATCCTTCAGCGAGTCCTCGAGGCCGTGGTTGATGGCTTCGATCAGGCCCTTGACCAACTCCGGCTTCTCGGCGGCGAGTTTCTTCGACACGATGATGGCGTTGGAATAGAGATCCATGCCGTAGTCGCCGTAGTTGATGTAGCGGATGTCCTTGTCCGCGACGCCCATCAGCTTCGCCGAGAAGCGGATGGTGTTGACGTAGCCGAACACGCCATCGACCTGCTTGTTCATCAGCATCTGCTCACGCAGGTTCGGCTGCATGTTGGTGATATTGACCTTGGTGCAGTCGATCTTGGCGATCTTGCACAGAGCCGGGAACAGTTTGAGCGCGCCGTCGCCGGCCGCGCCGCCGAGCGTCTTGCCCTCGAAGTCCTTCGGCGTCTTGATCGGGCTGTCGGCGCGCACCGCCACCGTGAACGGCGGCTGGTTGTACATGACGTAAACCGCGATCGGCGCCTCGTTGGGCTTGGTTGCGGCAAACTGGATCAGCGCGTTGATGTCGCCGAAGCCGACGTCATAGGTGCCGTTGGCGACCAGCGGAATCGGCGCGCCCGAGCCGTTGCCCTGGTCGATCTGCATCTCGATACCGGCCTTCTTGAAGTAGCCGCGATCCTCGGCGAGGAAGAACCAGCCCTGCGGGCCCTGGTATTTCCAGTTGAGCACCATTTTCAGCTTGGTGTCGGCGGCGGTAGCCGGCCCCGGCGAGAGCAGCGGCGCGGCCAGTCCGATCACCGCCGTGGCGGCGATCAGGAATGAGCGGGTCGAAAACGTCATCTTCGGACTCCTGTCAGGACGTTGTGCGTGTCTGACGCGGGGTCGGTTCCGGCCAACCGTCCGCGGCGATGGGCGATTCCATGCAAGTGCGGTGCCGAAAACCTAGCCCGCGGCAGCGTTGCCATCTGCTGCTGATTTTTTGCTAGAGTGGTGCCGAAAAGGCATCATTGACGGCGCGGCTCCGCCGCCGCCGGTGCTTGTCCCGCCCCTCCGCATAGGCGCCAGCCCCATGAAACACTTGAGGATTCTCGATTACGTCGACGAAGTCGCCCGCGCCCGGTCGATCCGCAAGGCGGCCGAGCACCTCAACGTCACCGCCTCCGCGGTGAACCGCCGCATCGCCGATCTCGAGGAGGAGTTGGGCGCCGCCTTGTTCGAGCGCCAACCGCGCGGCGTGCGCCTGACCGCCGCCGGCGAGGTCTTCGTCAATTACCTGCGCAAGCAGAACGGCGAAGTCGAGCGCATGAAATCGCAGATCGAGGACCTCAAGGGTCTGCGCCGCGGCACCGTGCGCCTCGCCTGCAGCCAGGCGCTCGCCCTTGATTTCCTGCCGCGGGCGATCGCCGATTTCCGCAAGACGCATCCGAAAGTCGAATTCGACATCCAGGTCGTCGATCACGAATACGCCATGACGGCGCTGTCGGCGTTCGAGGTCGATCTGGTGCTGGTGTTCAGGCCGCCTTATCTCGCCAACTTCCAGCCGCTGATGATCGTCGAGCAGAATCTTGTGGCCGTCATGGCGAAGAGCCATCCGCTGGCTAAGAAGCCGAAGGTGCGGCTACGCGACTGCGCCAACTATCCCGTCGCGCTGCCCGAACGCTCGATCGGCGGCCGCCAGCTTCTGGAAGATGTCATCACGCGCAGCGGGCTGACCTTCAACATCGCCGTTGAGTCCAACTCGTTCGAGATGCTCCGCGGCATGGTCATCCACGCCGGCCTGATCTCGTTTCAGATCTCGATCGGCACGATGCCGGAAGGCAACAAGCTCGGCCTCGTGACGCGCGAGATCGACGGCCGCGACGTTCCTTCCGGCAAGCTCGTCTTCGGCCAGTTGCGCGAACGAAATCTTCCTGTCGCAACCGCCATTTTCGCGGAACATATAAACAAGCGCCTCGCCGCGTTGGTTAAGGTTGTTTGATCGCGTGATCGGCACGCGCCGGGCAGTCATGCAAGATGGCAGTTGCGCATCGGAAAAAAGGCGCTATATTTTTCTTTTAAGGGACGACCTCAACGACCGGATTGTTCGATCCGGCGGGGGCAGTGAGGCGGCCCTTAAAACCGAGTAAACAATATCGTGCGATGGCCCGTCTTCAAGGCGGGCCTTGTCCATTTGGAGTCGGATTCATACCGGATCCGATTTCGGTGGGCGCAGCAGGAGCCAACTTCGGTTTTGCCTATGACGCGATCGAACAGACCCGACCACATCCGTCTCACCTCGCATCCGACGCCCGGCGGCAAAGCGCGCTTCCCGATCGACTGGGGCGCGGCGACCGCACGCGAGCGCGGCCCGATCATCGGCACCGTATCTCGCCCGGCCGATCGCAACGTCATCGGCACGCATGGCGGTTCCTATTCGGTTTATCGCGCGCTCGCGGTTTCGGCCGGCGCGCTGGATCCGATCCGCCGCCCCGATCTCACCAACACCTATCCGGCGGAAGACATCGGCCCGTTCGGACAGTGGAGCGAACGCAAGCGCATCGTGTCGCTCGATCCGTGGGGCCACCGCGTCGCGTCCGATTTCAAGGAGGAGATCGCCGAAGGCGTCGATATCCGGCCGAGTATCGCCATCACCAAGGCGCGGCTCGATCTCATTGAACTGCAGGACGCGATCCGCGCCGGCCGGCTCAAGCCCGACGGCGATCTCGTGCACAAGAACGGCAGCGTCAGCGTCACCAAGATCGCCGTCGATCCGGTGTGGTACCTGCCCGGCGTCGCCGAGCGCTTCGGCACTTCGGAAGCGGCGCTGCGCCGCGTCCTGTTCGAGCAGACCGCCGGCATGTTCCCGGAGCTGGTGACGCGGCCGGACCTGCAGGTGTTCCTGCCGCCGATCGGCGGCATCACCGTCTATCTGTTCGGCGACGTGTCGAAACTCAACAAGCCGGCGACGCGCATCACCTGCCGCGTGCACGACGAATGCAACGGCTCGGACGTGTTCGGCTCCGACATCTGCACCTGCCGCCCCTATCTCATCCACGGCATCGAGGAATGCGTGCGTGGCGGCCAGGAAGGCGGCCTCGGCGTCATCGTCTATAATCGCAAGGAAGGCCGCGCTCTCGGCGAGGTCACCAAGTTCCTCGTCTACAACGCGCGCAAGCGTCAGGAAGGCGGCGACGCCGCCGCCGCCTATTTCGAGCGCACCGAATGCGTCGCCGGCGTGCAGGACGCCCGCTTCCAGCAATTGATGCCGGACGTGATTCACTGGCTCGGCCTCAAGCGACTCGACCGCTTCATTTCGATGAGCGATATGAAGCATGATGCGCTGGTGTCCCAGGGCATCGACATCGTCGAGCGCGTGCCGATCCCGGACGACATGATTCCGGCCGACGCCCATGTCGAGATCGCGGCCAAGAAGGCGGCCGGCTATTACACGCCGGAGGCGATCAAGCCGACCGATCTCACCGGCACCGTCGGCCGCGACCTCAACAAGTATTGAGCGCGCCCTCCCTCCCCGCATGGTGATGCCAGCCCGATGACGTCGGACACCGCTGCCGCTTTCTCTCTTCTTAATGCCGACGCGGTTCGCTCGCGCGCGCATCTCTTGCTCGCGCTCGGCCTCGAGGGCCGGCTGCCGCATTTCCAGGTCGAGATGAAAAAGCTCGACGCCGTCGCCGACCGCGTCATCGCCGTCACGCGCACCGCCTACCCGACGCTCGACGTGCCGTTCCATTCGCGCTGGCGGCACTTCGTGTACAAGGGTGACGACCGCTTCGCCGCCCTGGCGACCAAGGCCGCGTGGCCGGATACCGCGGCGCGGGCGCGCGCCGAGTTCGACCTCGCGATTGTCAGCGTCTTTCTCGACGCCGGCGCCGGCGCGCACTGGCGCTATGCCGATCCGCAGACCGGCGAACGCATCGGCCGCTCCGAAGGTTTGGCGCTTGCCAGCCTCGACATGTTCGCGGCCGGCGTCTTCTCCAGCGACGCCAAGGATCCGCTGCGCGTCGATGCCACCAAGCTGGCGCAGCTGAGCGCCGAGGATCTGGCGCGCGGCTTTCAGGCCAGCGCCGACAATCCGCTGGTCGGCCTCGACGGCCGCGCCGCGCTGCTGCGCCGGCTCGGCGACCTCATCGCCTGGAAGCCCGACGTGTTCGCCAAACAGGATGGCGCCCGCCCCGGCGGCCTGTTCGACCATCTCACCGCTACGCACGGCCATGCCATCGCCGCGCCGGATATCCTCGTCGCGCTGCTGCGCGAACTCGGGCCGATCTGGCCGTCGCGGCTGTCGCTCGGCGGCGTGCCGCTCGGCGATTGCTGGAAGCATCGCTCGCTCAAGACCGACGACGCCACCTCCGGCCTAGTGCCGCTGCACAAGCTGTCGCAGTGGCTGTCTTATTCGCTGATCGAACCGCTGCAACGCGCCGGCGTCGCCGTCTCCAATATCGACGGCCTCACCGGCCTTGCCGAATATCGCAATGGCGGCCTGTTCGTCGATGCCTCGGTGCTCAACCTGCATGATCCGCTGCAGATCCTGCAGGCGCACGACGTGTCGTCCGAGATGGTCGTCGAATGGCGCAGCCTCACGGTGGCGCTGCTCGACCGGCTCGCCGACGTGATCCGCGGCCGGCTCGGCATGAATGCCGAGACGCTGCCGCTCGCGCGCATTCTCGAAGGCGGCACCTGGGCCGCCGGCCGCGCCATCGCGCTGGAAAAACGCGAAGGCGGCACGCCGCCGATCACCGTGATCAGCGACGGCACTGTTTTTTAAGAAGCGATTGGAGATCCCCAATGGAAGGCGTGACCATCGTCGACCATCCGCTGGTGCAGCACAAGCTGACCTTGCTGCGCGACAAGGAGCGCTCGACCAAGTCGTTCCGCGAACTGCTCGGCGAGATCGGCATGCTGCTGTGCTACGAAGTGACGCGCGATCTGCCACTGGAGATGACCGAGATCGAGACGCCGATCGCGCGCATGAAGTCGCCGCTCCTGGCCGGCAAGAAGCTGGTATTCGCGCCGATCCTGCGCGCCGGCCTCACCTTCGTCGAAGGCATGCTCGACCTTGTGCCGGCGGCGCGCGTCGCGCATATCGGCATGTACCGCGACCCGGAAACGCATTCGGCGGTCGAATATTTCCTCAAGGCGCCGACCGACCTCGAGGAGCGTCTCGTCATCGTAGTCGCCCCGATTCTGGCCACCGCCAACACCGTGGTCGCCGCCATCGACCGCCTCAAGGAGCGCGGCGCCAGGGACATTCGCCTGGTGTGCATGGTCAGCGCGCCGGAAGGCATGGAGCGCGTGCGCGGCATCCATCCGGACGTAAAGGTGTGGACCGCGGCGATCGACGAGGGCCTCAACGACGAAGCCTTTATCGTGCCGGGACTGGGCGACGCCGGCGACCGCGCCTACGGCACGCGGTGAAGAGGTCTACATCGTCGCGCCGATTTGCCACGGCACGAATTCGAGATCGCCATAACCCAAGTCTTCCGACTTGGTGTGCTCGCCCGACGCGACCTTGAGCACCTTGTCGAAGATCTCGTCGCCCTTGGCCTCGAGCGACACGCCTTCGAGGACATCGCCGCAATTGATGTCCATGTCGTCGGTCATGGTCTCGTAGACATAGTTGTTGGTGGCGAGCTTGATCGACGGCGTCGGCTTGCAACCGAACGCCGAGCCGCGGCCGGTGGTGAAGCACATCACGTTACTGCCGCCGGCGACCTGTCCGGTGGCGCCGACCGGATCGTAACCCGGCGTGTCCATGAAGACGAAGCCGCGCTCGCGGATCGGCTGGGCATATTCATAGACGGCGCGCAGCGTGGTCGAGCCGCCCTTGGCCGCCGCGCCGAGTGACTTCTCGAGAATGGTGGTGAGGCCGCCGGCCTTGTTGCCCGGCGACGGGTTGTTGTTCATCTCGCCGCGATTGCGCGTCGTGTAATCTTCCCACCAGCGAATGCGCTCGACCAGCTTCTCGCCGACGCTGCGGTTGACGGCGCGGCGCGTCAGCAGATGTTCGGCGCCGTAAATCTCCGGCGTCTCGGCCAGCACACCGGTGCCGCCGTGCTTGGCCAGCAGGTCGACCGCCTTGCCGAGAGCCGGATTGGCGGTGATGCCGGAATAGCCGTCGGAGCCGCCGCATTGCAGCGCCAGCACGATTTCCGAAGCCGGCCGCGTCTCCCGCCTCGCCTTCGCCGCCACCGGCAGCATCGCCCGGATGCGCTCGATGCCCTCGGCCACCGTCTTCTTCGTGCCGCCGACCGCCTGGATCGTCATGGTCTGGAAGTGATCGCCCTCGACGAGGTCGCACTCGTCCTTCATGCGGTCGATCTGGAAGGCCTCGCAGCCGAGACCGACCATCAGCGCCGCGCCGAGATTGGGATGCGTGGCGTAGCCCCACTGGGTCCGCTGCAGCACGTCCCAGCCCTCGCCGCGCGTGGCCATGCCGCAACCGGAACCGTGGACGAAGGACACGATGCCGTCGATTTCCGGATAGTCGTCGAGCATGCCGGACTTGTTGACCTGTTCGGCGATGAACTTGGCGACCGAGGCCGAACAGTTCACCGACGTCAGGATGCCAATGTAATTGCGGGTGCCAGTCCGGCCGTTCGCCCGCAAAAAGCCTTCGAAGGTGGCGCGCATCTCCGGCGGCAGCACCTCGTCGTTCCGGGCGCCCTCGGCATGGCGATAATCGCGGGCGAAGTCGTGCATCACCAGATTGTGCTCGTGCACCCATTCGCCGGGAGCGATGGGCTTGGAGGCAAAGCCGATGATCTGGCCGTATTTGCGCACCGGCTCCTCCGCCGCGATGGGGACGATCGCCATCTTGTGGCCGCGCGGGATGCGGGCCTGCGCCGTCACGCCGGCAGCCGTGTTCCCCTGCAGGATCTGATCGACGGCGACAATGACGTTGTCGTCGGCGGACAGACGGATAATGCGCGGCTCCGGCATCCAGGATTTCCTTACTTCAAGAATCCAACCACTCGCGGCAGCCACAAAGTCAGCTCCGGAATGAATGTAATGGCCACCAGCGAGGCGAGCAACGGCAGCAGCCACGGTATGATCGCAACCGTGGTCCGCTCTATCGACAATTTGGCGATGCGTGACAACACGAAAAGCACCATGCCGAGTGGCGGGTGTAGCAAGCCGATCATGAGGTTGAGCGTCATCATCACGCCAAAATGCACCGGATCGATGCCGACCTTGAGGATCACCGGCATCAGGACGGGCACCAGGATGCTGATCGAGGCAATGGGCTCGAGGAAGCAGCCGACCACCAGCAGCAGGATGTTGATGAGAACGAGGATGATGTAGCGATTATCAGTCAGCGCCAGCAACGATTCCGTCGTGTACTCGGTCAACCGCGTCGTCGTCAGCACCCAGCCGAACAGTGAGGCCGCGCCGACGATGAGAAGCACGCCCGCCGTGGTCTCGACGGTGTCCATCGTCACCTTGTAGAACATCCGCCACGACAGCGACTTGTAGACGAAGAGGCCCAGCAGAATCGCCCAGCTGCAAGCCGCGATCGCAGCTTCCGTCGGCGTAAACCAGCCGAAAGTCATGCCACAGACGATCAAGGCGGGCGTCAGCAGCGCCGGCGCGGCGGCGACGAAGGTGACGCCAAGCGTGCGCCAGCGGAACGCCTGATCGCGCCCCATGCCGTACTTGCGTGCGCAGTAGTAGACGTAGCCCATCATGAAGGCGGTCATCACCAGCCCCGGAATGATGCCACCAAGAAACAACGCGCCGATCGAGACGTTGCCCATCATGCCGTAGATCACAAAAGGCAGCGACGGCGGGATTATCGGACCGAGCGTCGAGGACGCGGCGGTCACCCCGACCGAGAATTCGGTCGAGTAGCCATGGTCCTGCATCGCCTTGATCTCGATGGTGCCGAGTCCGGCCGCGTCCGCGATGGCGGTGCCCGACATGCCGGCGAAAATCACCGAGCCGATAATGTTGACATGCGCCAGGCCGCCGCGCGTCCAGCCGGCGAGAGCCACCGCGAAATCATAAATGCGGTTGGTGATGCCGGCCGAATTCATCAGGTTCCCGGCGAGGATGAAGAACGGCACGGCTAGCAACGGAAAGCTGTCGATCCCGCCGGCCATACGATGCAGGATAACGAAGTCCGGCAGGCCGGCGATAAAATGCGTGTAAACGTAAGAAGACGCGGCGAGCGCGATGAACACTGGCACGCCGGCCAGAAGCACCGCGATGAACAGAAGAGCAACGATGACCATGAGATAATTCCCTACCGCTCAGTCCGCGGCAATCGTGTCGGCGACGTCGTGCGGCTTCCTCCAGTGCATGCGGACGTTGCGCCACACATTGATCGCCTGACGGATGAGCATCAGGAAGCAGCCGAACGAAACGCCGGCATAGACCCAACTCATCGACAGATCGAACACCGTCATGCGCTGGATGCCCATGCGGTCGGTGATCGTCACCGAGATGTAGGCAAGGAAGGCGAGAAACAGCAGCTTGACGGTATCAACGACCGCGAGCAGCACCTGGCGTGCCAGCCCCGGCTTCATCACGTTCGACAGCAGCTCGACCGCAATATGCGTGTTGCGCCGAGTCACCATGGCGCCGCCGATGAACACCACCCACATCAGCCCGTAGCGGGCGATTTCTTCGGTCCAGGCAAGGCTGTCGTTGAGGATGTAGCGCGTGAAGAACTGCAGGAAGACAATGAAGGCGAGCGCCCAAAACAGAATGAAGGTTAGCCAGTCCTCTGGATGGCGCTCAATGACGATTTCCGCGTCCTCGGCGACGATGAGATGAACGTTGTCTTCCGTCGGGTGATTGTGTTCGTTGTTCATGCACTGCCCTGCAAGGAATCACCGCTCGCCACCGCAAAAGCAGGGGCCCAGTTCTTTGGACAAGATCTGGGTTCCCGCCATAGGCGTTCGAAGAACGCCGTCCTTCGGACGACTATGCGCGGGAACGAGCGGAGTTTGAGATCGGCCCGATACGCCCAGGTTACTTGAGTGCCTGAAGCGCGTCGTACTCGGCTTTCGTCCAGCCGGCACCGGCCGAAGCATCGTTGTGCAGCGGGATCGCGGCGGCCCGGAACGCGGCGCGGTCCGGCTCGATCACGGTCTTGCCCATCTTGCGGAATTCGTCGGCCAGCTTCAGCTCCGACTCGTGGATCTGGTCGGTCACCTTGGCGGCCGCCTGTTTGAGCACCTCTTCGAACACCTTCTTGTCGGCGTCCGACATTTTAGACCAGACATGGCCGCCGACGATGGTCACGAGCGACTCGGTGATGTGACCGGTCAGGATGATGTGCGACTGCACCTCATAGAACTTCTTCGCCATGATGGTCGGCAGCGGGTTCTCCTGGCCGTCCACCGTGCCCTGCTGGAGGGCGAGATACACCTCGGCGAAGGCGATCGGCGTGGCGTTGGCGCCGACCGACTTGGTGAACATCAGGAACAGCGGCGCCGGCGGCACACGCAGCTTCATGCCCTTCATGTCTTCCGGCTTGTTGATCGCCTTGTTGGCGGTGACGTGGCGCTGGCCGTAATAGTTGAGCGCCATGATCTTGTGCTTGGTCTTGTCCTCATAGCCCTTGGCGATGTCGCGGAAGAGCTGGCTGTCGCGATAGGCAAGGAAATGATTGAAATCGCGCAGCACGTACGGCGCGTTGGTGATGGAGAGCGGCTTGTGGATCGAGCCGGCAAAGGCGACGCCGGTATAGATGATGTCCACCGTGCCGAGGCTCAGGCCTTCGTTGATCTGGTTTTCATTGCCGAGCTGCGACGCCGGAAACACGCCGATCTCGTAGCGGCCATTGGTCTGCTTCTTGATTTCCTCGGCCGCCCACAACGCCTGGATGTGATACGGCTCGGACGTCTCGTAAACGTGGGCCCATTTCAGCTTGGTCTGGGCCGGCGCCGGTCCGGCCCATGCACCGAGCACAAGGGCGATCGCCGCGCCCATGACAAGGCGCGCGTGAAGTTTTGACATGTCGCTCCCTCCCCTTAGGGTGTTGGATGCGGGTCTTGCCAGGCCCGCTTATGTAAAACGTGCGGGCCAAACGCGATCGCCGGGCGCCAAACGCGCTCGGTTATTGAGTTCGCCCCACTCGCTGACTAACATGTTACTATGCCCGAGCGCCGGCGCAAGCACCCATATGCCTTTCTTCCCGTCCTCGATCGCCAGGAGCGCGGCGGGACGGTGCAGCGCATTCAGGATGTGATACGCGATGCTATCGTCCGGCTCGAATTCCGGCCGGGGGAAGCCATCGACAAGGCCGCCCTCTGCGCGCAGCTGAAAGTATCGCGTTTTCCGGTGTCCGAGGCGCTCGGCAAGCTGGCCGAGGAAGGCTTCATTGTCGTCCTGCCGCAGCGCGGAACGCTGGTGTCGCGCATCGACCTTGCCGACTGCCGGCAGGCCATGTTCATCCGGCGGGCGCTCGAGTGCGAAGCCATGCGCTTCATCGCACCCCGTATTTCCGACGAACTGCTCGCCTCGCTGCGCACGAACCTCGTCGCGCAACAGCGCGTCATGGCGAGCGACGATCGCGAGCGCTTCCACGCGCTCGACCTCGCCTTTCACGCTTTGCTGCTCGACGCGCTCGGCTTCGAGCGCGTCGCCGCCGCGGTTGACGCCGCGCGCGCCAACCTCGATCGCATGCGGCTGTTCATGTGCACCCCGACCCGGCAGAGCGCGACCTATGCCGAGCATGAGCAGATCGTTGCCGCACTCAGCGCACGGCGGGCGGAAGACGCGGCACGTTCCATGCAACGTCATCTCGATGCGGTGATGACGGAGCTGGAGGATGTCGCCGAGGCGCATCCGGAGACGGTGACGGCCGGCAGCAAAGCGAATGAGTTACATAATTAAGTCGATCTTGTTGTGCGCATTGCACTGCGCCAATTAGTGCAGCAATACTGACCTATCGCGGCGGCAATGCATTGCCCTCTCTATAAATCAGACATCGTACAAACAGACTGTCTGCTTGCTGCGTTGCGGAACAACGCACATTAAATTTCGGCCATTTTGGCCGCTGCCTTTTTTATTCGCTTTGCCTTGCAAAAATAGCGCGTTATCTTTTTTGCAAGGTAGAAAACAAAAACGAGCCTTTGGGAGGGAAATGACATGAGTTCTCTGTCACGTCGTTCGGTATTGAAAAGCGCCGCGTTGGGTTCTGCCGCGGCGGTTGCTTCGCCTTATGTCAGCGGCACTTATGCTGCCGGCACACTGACACTCGGTTGCTGGGATCACTGGGTTCCCGGCGCCAACAAAGCCCTCGATAAACTCGCCAAGGACTGGGGCGACAAGAACAAGGTCGATGTACATATCGACTACATCACGTCCCAGGGCGAAAAGGACAAACTCACCGCGGCCGCCGAAGCGCAGGCCGGCACCGGCCACGACATCATGTCGCATCGTGACTGGAACATTCGAATTCACCAGGACAAGCTCGAGCCGCTCGACGACCTCGTCAACGGCCTGATCAAGCAATACGGCCCGATCAGCCCGGTCGCCGAATATCTCGCCAAAATCAAGGGAACGTGGCGCGGCGTCCCGACCACCGTCGGCAGCCAGGTCAAGCCCTGCTGCTCGCGCTTCGATCTCTACAAGGAACACGCCGGGCTCGACCTGCGCGACATGTTCCCGGCCGATGCCAGCAAGTGGGACAAGGCCAAGGTCGATAGCTGGACCTGGGAAGCCTACGTCACGTCGGCGCAGAAGCTGCACAAGGCCGGCTTCCCGATCGGCAACCCGCTCGGCCAGACCTCCGACGCGGTTGACTGGGTTGGCGGTCTCTTCAACGCCTACGGCGTTGTGATGGTCGACGAAAAGGACAACATCAAGATCAACTCGAACGAAACTCGGCAGGCGATGGAAATCGCCAAGAAGATCGCCGAAGTCATGCCGCCCGATGTGTTCGCCTGGGACGACGCCGGCAATAACCGGTGGCTGATCTCCGGCAAGGGCGCGGGCATCATGAACCCGCCGAGCGCGTGGGCGGTCGCCAAGCGCGACAACCCGAAGGTCGCCGAGAATTGCTGGACCCATCCGGTCCCGCGCGGCCCGAAGGGACGCTTCGTCGGCCAACTGCCGCAGTTCTACGGCGTCTGGCAGTTCTCCAAGAACAAGCAGGCGGCGAAGGACTTCCTCACCTATATCTCGCAGAAGGAATCGGTCGGCAGCCTCGTCGAGGCGTCGGTCGGCTACGACCTGCCCTCCTTCAAGTCGATGTACGACTTCAAGACCTGGAACGAGGTCGAGCCGCCGAAGGGCACCGTCTACGGCTACCCGCCGCGCGGCGACGAGCAGACCTCGATCACCGGCGCCCCTGCCCGCTCGGAAGTCGGCGCGCAGATCTACAACCAGGCGATCAACACCGTCATGGTCTCCAAGTTCACGCAGGGCAAGGAGAAGCTCGACGATGTGATCAAGTGGGCCGAGAAGGAACTCGAAGGCACCTTGCGCGCCTAAGATTCGGCTCACGACGGAAAAGTAAGCGCGCATGCCGGCCAGCCGGCCGGCATGCGCCGCTCACTATAAAAAGCCAAAACAGGACCGCAGCTTATGGCCGATACCGTTCAGACGTGGGGGTCTACGGTTCCGGAAAAGGCAGTGGCCAAACCAAACAAGATGCAAAAGTTCTTGCGGCAACGCTCGACGATTGCATTCCTGATGTGTTTGCCGCTGATCCTGATCATCGTCTGTCTGGTGATCTATCCGGCTTTCTACTCGATCTACCTGTCGATGCTGAACAAGGCGCAGACGCGCTTTATCGGCTTGGGCAATTTCACCTTCCTGATGTCGCGTGACACGTTCTGGCAGGTTGTCGCCCAATCGACGATTTTCGCGCTCAGCGCGGTGTTCTTCAAAGCCCTGATCGGCCTCGTCACCGCGCACCTGGTCAACAATCTGCCGGCCAAGGGCCAGCGCAAATGGCGCGGCATGCTGCTGGTGCCATGGGTCATCCCGCTGGCGCTGTCGACGCTTGGCTGGTGGTGGATGTTCGATCCGACCAATTCGGCGTTCAATTACACCCTGCGCAGCCTCGGCTTCGACGGCATCCCGTGGCTCAGCGACCCCTATTGGGCACGCTTCTCGGTGATCCTGGTCAACGTCTGGTACGGCGCGCCGTTCTTCCTGATCATGTATCTGGCGGCGCTCAAATCGGTGCCGGAGCAGCTTTACGAGGCGGCATCGATCGATGGAGCCAGCGCCTGGCAGAAATTCATCCACATTACCCTGCCGATGATGCGCAACATCATCGCCATCACCGTCCTGTTCTCGCTTATCGTGACCTTTGCCAACTTCGACATCGTGCAGATCATGACGGCGGGCGGCCCGCGTAACATGACGCACATGTTCGCGACCTACGCCTTCCTGCTCGGCATTCGCTCCGGCGACCTGCCGCTCGGGGCCGCGACGTCGCTGTTCATGTTCCCGATCCTGGCGGTCGCGGCCATCTTCATTCTGCGGGGCGTCCGCAAGCGTGGGAGAGAAATCGGATGAGTGTCGCAACCGCTTCCGTTCCCACGTCCCGCGCTATGCCGACCGGCGCGAGCCTGCGCCGCAACCGGCGTTGGGCGCTTTGGGCCTCCTACTTCTTCCTGATCCTGTTCGCCATCTTCTTCCTGGCGCCGCCCTACTACATGGTCGTGACGGCGCTCAAGACCGACGGCGAAATGGCGAAGCTCGCGACCAATCCATGGTTCATCTATGACGGCGTGACGCTCGATCAGTTCAGGATCCTGCTCTACAACACGGACTTCCTGATCTTCTTCAAGAACACGATCATCGTCACGGTCTGCGTCGTGGCCATCACGATGGTGGTCAGCGTGCTGGCGGCCTTCGCGCTCGGGCGCATGCGGTTCTGGGGATCGTCGATCCTCGCCACCGGCATCTTCCTCACCTATCTGGTGCCGGACACGCTGCTGTTCATCCCGATGTTCCAGATCGTCAAATCGATCGGCCTGCTCAACTCCTATTGGGGCATGGTGCTGGTCTATCCGACCCTCACCGTGCCGTTCTGCACCTGGATCATGATCGGCTACTTCCAGTCGATCCCGAAGGAGCTCGACGAGGCGGCCCTGATCGACGGCGCGGGCCACATGCAGATGCTGCTCAAGATCTTCATTCCGGTGGCGCTGCCCGGCATCATCGCGGCCATGATCTTCGCTTTCACCGTGTCATGGGCGGCCTTCGTCTATCCGATGGCCTTCCTCTATTCGTCGGACCAGCAGGTGCTGACCGTCGGCACGGTGACCAGCCTGATCCGCGGCGACGTCTACAAGTGGGGCATGCTGATGGCCGGCGCGCTGCTGGCGGCAGCGCCGCCGCTCGTCATCTACGCCTTCCTGATGGACTACTACATTGCCGGACTGACGGCAGGCGCGACCAAGGGTTAGCGACGGACAAGCCGACAACAACGAGAACAACAAGACAGAAATCGCGAGGGAACGACGTATGGCCGACGTGTCATTGCGTAATGTGGTGAAGAAGTACGACGATGTCCTGGCGGTCGCCAGCATCAACCTCGAGATCCCGAACCACGAATTCGTGGTTCTGGTCGGCCCGTCCGGCTGCGGCAAGTCGACGACCTTGCGCATGATCGCGGGGCTCGAGGAAATCACCGACGGCGAAATCGAGATCGGCGGCTCGGTGGTCAACGACCTGCCGCCCAAGGACCGGGACATCGCCATGGTGTTCCAGAATTACGCGCTTTATCCGCACATGACGGTGGCCGAGAACATGTCGTTCGGCCTGAAGCTGCGCAAATTCCCAAAGGCGGAGATCAAGGCGCGCGTCGACAACGCCGCGCGTATTCTCGACATCACCGAGCTGCTCGAGCGCCGCCCCAAGCAGCTCTCCGGCGGTCAGCGCCAGCGCGTCGCCATGGGCCGCGCCATCGTGCGCAATCCGAAGGTGTTCCTGTTCGACGAGCCTTTGTCCAACCTCGATGCCAAATTGCGCGTGCAGATGCGCACCGAGATCAAGCGCGTGCACCAGAAGGTGCAGACCACCACGGTCTACGTCACCCACGACCAGGTCGAGGCCATGACGCTGGCCGACCGCGTCGTCGTCATGAATGCCGGCAAGATCGAGCAGATCGGCACGCCAAACGACCTCTACCACCACCCGGCGACGCGTTTCGTCGCTGGCTTCATCGGGTCGCCGGCAATGAATTTCGTGCCGGCCACGGTCGAGAGCAACGGAGAGGCGCTGCGGGTTCGGCTGTCCGACACGCTCTCGTTCAACATTCCGGAGAGCCGCGCGGCGCGCTACAAACCGCATGTCGGCAAACAGGTAACCTTCGGCCTGCGGCCGGAGCACATCACCGAAACGCGCGGCCACCACAACGGCACCGGCCAGGAATTCAACGCCGTCCTCGACGTCGTCGAGCCGATGGGCATGGAGACGATGGTGTATTTCCGCATCAACGGCACCGAATTGTGCGGCCGGGTCGAACCGACTGCGGCCGGCGCCGCCAACGAGCAGATGGCGCTGCGCGCCAATCTCGACCACATGCACCTGATCGATCCGGCGACCGGGCTGGTTCTGTAAGGCACGCGCCGCGTCCTGCATTCTGGACGGTCCCGCTCACGCGGGGCCGTTGCCTTTTCGGGGCACCGCCGCCCACCTCCATGCACCTGCAACTTAGTCGCAGAAGCGATCATCGCGGTCGAATTGCCGCCGCGATTGCGATACATCTGCGCCACGAAGCGCAGAGACCCGTAGCACCACGATGCAGACCGAGAAAGAATCCGTCGCCCTCAGTTCGATCTTCGCCTCGGCCGGACTGACCGTGGCCAAGGCCATCGTCGGCGTGTCAACCGGTTCGCTGGCGATTCTGTCGGAGGCGGGCCATTCGCTCATCGACTGCGGCGCCGCGATCATGACCTATCTGGCGGTTCGCATTTCAGGCAAGCCGGCCGACGAGCAGCACCATTACGGCCACGGCAAGGTCGAGAGTGTCTCGGCGCTGGGCGAAACCGCCCTGCTCTTCCTGCTGTCGGGCATCGTGATATGGGAAGCCGTGATGCGTCTCGTCAATCACGAGCCGCACAATGTCGTCGTCACGATCTGGGCGTTCGGCGTTATCGTCGTCTCGATCGTCGTCGACTTCTTCCGCGCCCGCGCCCTCAAGCGCACGGCCGATGCCACGCAGAGCCAGGCGCTGGAGGCCGACGCGCTGCACTTCTCGTCGGATCTCTGGGCCTCGCTGGCCGTGCTGATCGGCCTGATTGGCGTCTATTTCGGCTACGCTTGGGCCGACTCGGCCGCGGCCATGTTCGTGGCGTTACTGGTCTGCGTCGCCGGCTGGCGGCTCGGCCGCCGCACCATCGAAACCCTGACCGATACGGCGCCCGCCGGCGCCACCGAAACCATCACCGCCATCGTCGAAAAGGTGCCCGGCGTCGTCGCGCTGGAAAAGGTCCGCGCCCGCGGCGTCGGCGACAAGACTTTCATCGACGTCACGGTGGCGGTGAGCCGTGCCCTGCCGCTCGACCGGGTCGCGGAGATCAAGGCGGCCGTGGTTGCCGCGCTCGCCGCCGGCATGCCCGGTGCCGATCCCCATGTCACCACCGATCCGGTTGCCATCGACGACGAGACCGTGGTCGATCGCGTCATGGTCATCGCCCGCAACCGCGCGCTGGCGGTGCATCACGTCACCGTGCACCACATCCAGGATAAGCTCGCGGTAGCGCTCGACCTCGAGGTCGATGGCCGGCTGTCGCTCGGCGCCGCGCATGAGATCGCCGACGGTCTCGAGGACGCCATTGCCGCCGAACTCGGCGAAGGCGTCGAGGTTGAGACGCACATCGAACCGCTCCAGGCCGGCGACGCCTATGGCCGCGAAGCGCCGCCCGAACGCGTCGCCGCCGTCGAAGCCGCACTGCGCGAACTGGCGACGCAGGACAAGGCGCTGCGCAACATTCACGCGGTGCGCGTGCGGGAAACCGACGGCGGCGAGATCGTCAATTTCCATTGCCACGCCGACCCCGATCTGACGGTGCAAGCCATTCACGAGAAGGTCGACGCCCTGGAGCGCACGCTGAAGGAGCACTCGTCGCTGATCAAGCGCGTCATCGGCCACGCCGAGCCGATGCGTTAATCGCCATCAGTCGAACGCAAGCTGCTCCCGCGCCGGCCGCCGTAGAATGAATTCGCCGTCCGCGATGCGGTTGAAGGCCCCCCGCGCCGGCACCTCGATGAAGCGATGACTGGCTGCTGCGATGACGATTACCGCCAGCACGAAGTCCACCAGGATGAGGTCGACCGAGCCCATCCACGGCCGGGCGCCGGCGATGCCGAATTCCTTGGTGCCATAGCCCTCGGCCCACAGGCCGTAGCACAGTATGACCAGCAGCGGCATGTGGATCATATAGATCGAGAAAGAGTAGCGGCCGAGCGCCCGGAAGGGCCGCGCCTTGAGCAGCAGCGACAGCGCTCCCTGCTCGCCGGCGAAGGTGACGACCGCCGCGCCGAAGACGAGCGGCGCCGCGAGGCTGAGCGCCGAGACGTCGTCCGCGCCGTTGCCGGCATGGATGACGAAGGCAACGACGAGCGCCGCCGCGCCCGCCTCCCACAAGGTGGCGCGCATTAGGCTGCGCTCGCGGACGGTTTCATGGACGTGATAAGCGACGACGCCGCCGAAGAAGCTGGCAATGCAGCGGATGAAGCCGTAATCCCAGGTCGCGTTCATCAGGGCCGGCGCAAAGAGATAGCCGAGCGTCAGAGCCGAGATCGAAAGCGCCAGGCACGTCGCCAGCAGGCGGCGGCTTGCGGCCACGAGCAGCACCGCGAACAGCAGATAGACGTAGAACTCGGCGCCGATGCTCCAGGCGGGTCCGTTCCAGACCGTGCCTTGCGGCGTCAGGCCCATAGCGTTGAGCAGCAGAACGCTCGGGATCAGGGCGTCGAGCGAATAGGCGCCGCCGGACGGCGTCAGCGACAGCACGGCCGGGTGCGGCAGCCGGTCGACGACGGCGACGACGGCCACGAAGACGCCGAGCACCACCGCATGCACCGGCCACACCCGCCCGAAGCGCCGGATCGCGAAGCGCCTGAGGTCGCCGACGCTGCTGATGCTGCTGCGGTAGCTGTGGCAGAGCACGAAGCCGCTCAACAGAAAGAAGAAATCGACGAAGAGGAAGCCGTTGCGAATGAACATCGAACCTTCGAGCGAACTCGGCATCATCGCGACGAAATGAAAAACCACGACGATGACAGCGCAAATGCCGCGCCATGCATCGAGCGCTTCGAACCGCGAGCCTCGCATCATGTCGAATTCCCCACCGGTGGCTGGCTTGAGCCGAACCGCTGCGGCACGGGATCGTTCCGCCATCAAGTGGGGATTCTTTGTGACAGAGAGCGGGCCCGAACGAGGCACGCCCGGTGACACGCCCCAAAGTGGCGGCTAGAGTGAATGGGCAACCAATAATCCGGGGGGACCCCATGCTGCGTTCGTTGAGAAACGCCACTTTCGCCGCCATGATCGTCTGCGCCACCTGTCCGGCCGCCTTCGCGCAAAGCTCGCCGTCACGCCTCGATACAATCGTCAGCAAGGGAACGCTGCGCGTCGGCATGACCGGCGACTACCGGCCCTTCACTTTCCTCAACAAGGAAACCTCGAAGTTCGAGGGCTTCGACGTCGACATGGCGGAAGCGCTGGGCAAGGCGCTCGGCGTCAAAGTCGAGTTCGTGCATACGAGCTGGCCGACCTTGATGGCGGACTTCGAGGCCGACAAGTTCGATGTCGCGACCGGCGGCGTCTCGATTACGCTCGACCGGCAGAAGAAGGGCTACTTCTCGACCGCGATCATGCGCGAAGGCAAGACGCCGATCGCGCGCTGCGGCGATGTATCGAAGTTCCAGACCATCGCCGATATCGACAAGCCGAACGTCCACGTCATCGTCAATCCGGGCGGCACCAACGAGCGCTTCGCCCGCGCCAACCTCAAGAACGCGCAGATCGAGGTCTACAAGGATAACGTGACGATCTTCGACCAGATCGCTTCCGGCAAGGCAGACTTGATGATGACGGATTCCTCGGAAACCCTGTTCCAGCAGAAGCTGCATGCCAGCGTGCTGTGCTCGGTGCATCCGGACAAGCCATTCGACTTCGCGGAAAAGGCGATCTGGGTCCAGCGCGACCAGCCGCTCAAGGAATTCGTCGACCAGTGGCTGCACATCAGCCGCGAGACCGGCGACTTCAAGAAGATCTATGCCAAGTACTTCAACTGATCGCGGCCCACGATCGGACACATCACGGTATTAGCACGGCCGCCCCTTGCAGGCGGCCGTCGCGTAAGTCGGCCAGCGCTTCATTGGCCTGCGCCAATGGATAGCGCGTCACCGCGCAGTGCACAGCGGCCTTAGGCGCGATGTCGAGGAACTCGCGGGCGTCGTCGCGCGTCAGATTGGTAACCGACATCACCTGCCGCTCTTCCCAGAGCAGTGCATAGGGGAAGCTCGGGATGCTCGACATGTGAATGCCGCCGCAGACGACGCGGCCACCCTTCTTCACCGCCTTGAGCGCCAGCGGTACGAGCGCTCCGACCGGGGCGAAGATGATCGCCGCGTCGAGCGGTTCGGGAGGCGCCTCTTCCGAGGCACCGGCCCACACCGCGCCGAGCGAACGGGCAAAATCCTGCGCAGCCTTGTCGCCGGCGCGCGTGAAGGCATGGATGCGGCAACCTCGCCAAGCCGCGACCTGCGCCAGAATGTGCGCGGCGGCGCCGAAGCCGTAGAGGCCGAGCGCGAGGCCCTTCGTCGCCGCGCCTTTGGTCGCCATGTGATAGCTGCGCCAGCCGATCAGGCCGGCGCACAGCCAAGGCGCAATCTCGGCATCGTCGCCGGCTTCGCCGAGTGGAAAGCAGTAGCGCGCATCGGCGACCATATGACTGGCGAAGCCACCATCGCACGTATAGCCGGTGAACTGCGGCGCATCGCACAGGTTTTCCCGACCGGCCCGGCAATAGGGGCAGACGCCGCAGGTCGCGCCCAGCCACGGCACGCCGACCCGTTCGTCCGCCGCGAAGCCGGTGACGCCCGGCCCGATGGCGACGACGCGTCCGACGATTTCGTGCCCCGGAACAATGGGCAACTTCGGATGCGGCAGTTCGCCATCGACGACGTGGAGGTCGGTCCGGCAGACGCCGCAAGCCTTGACGGCGATGAGGAGTTCGCCCGTTCCCGGCGCCGGCACGGGGCTTTCGCGCATCCAAAGGGGAGTTCCTGGCCGGTCCAGGACCATGGCCCGCAGTATCGTCATGGCCTGCCCTCGCCTGCTTCCCATCTGCGCCGGAACATCCTAGATCACCTAGATGCGCACCGACACCGCTCCGCTCATCCGCCTCACCGACTACCGGCCGCCGGACTGGCTGGTGGAAACCGTCCACCTCGACGTCATTCTGCATCCGACGGAAACCCGCGTGCGGGCGAGCCTGGCGCTGAAACCCAATCCAGCGGTGCCGCCGGCGCCGCTGGTGCTCGACGGCGACGGCCTCAGCCTCGTATCGCTGCGCCGCGACGGCGTCACCTTGCCGGCCGAAAGCTACGCCGCGACGCCCGACCGGCTGACCATCCCGCAGCCGCCGAACCGGCCGTTCCGGCTCGACATTGAAACCGTGGTCGATCCGACCGCCAATACGCAATTGTCCGGATTGTATCGCTCGAGCGGCACCTGGTGCACGCAGTGCGAGGCCGAAGGCTTCCGCCGCATCACTTATTTCCCGGACCGTCCCGACGTGATGGCGGTCTATTCGACGCGCATCGAAGCCGACAAGACCGAGGCGCCGGTGCTGCTCGCCAACGGCAATCTCATCGACAGCGGCGAGCTCGACGGCAATCGGCATTTTGCCGTCTGGCACGACCCGCACAAGAAACCGTCTTATCTCTTCGCCCTCGTCGGCGGCGACCTCGCCTGCGTCGAAGACAAATTCACCACGCTGTCCGGCCGCGAAGTGACGCTGCGCATCTATGTCGAGCACGGCAAGCATGATCGCGCCGGCTACGCCATGGACGCGCTCAAGCGCTCGATGCGTTGGGACGAGGAAGCCTTCGGCCGCGAATACGATCTCGACATCTTCATAATCGTCGCCGTGTCCGACTTCAACATGGGCGCGATGGAGAACAAGGGCCTCAACGTCTTCAACGACAAATATGTGCTCGCTTCCGCCGAAACCGCAACCGATTCCGACTTCGGCGGCATCGAAAGCGTCATCGCGCACGAATACTTCCACAACTGGACCGGCAATCGAATCACCTGCCGCGACTGGTTCCAACTCTGCCTCAAGGAAGGCCTGACCGTGTTCCGCGATCAGGAATTCACCAGCGACATGCGCTCGCGCCCGGTCAAACGCATCGCCGACGTGCGCGCCTTGCGCGCCGCGCAGTTCGTCGAAGACTCCGGGCCGCTCGCTCATCCAGTCCGGCCGGCCGCGTACAAGGAGATCAACAATTTCTACACGGCGACGGTCTACGAGAAAGGCGCCGAGGTCGTGCGGATGATGCAGACCCTGATCGGCCGCGAGGCGTTCCGCGCCGGCATGGACATCTACTTCGCCCGCCATGACGGCGAAGCGGCGACTGTCGAGCAGTTCATCCAGTGCTTCGCCGACGCCAGCGGTCGCGACATGACCCAGTTCATGCTGTGGTATTCGCAGGCCGGCACGCCGGAAGTGAACGTCAAGACGCAGTTCGACGACGAAAAAGGCACCTACACCATCACCCTCAAGCAATCGGTGCCGCCGACGCCGGGTCAGACAACCAAGGCGCCGATGGTGATTCCGCTGGCCATGGGCCTCCTTGACAAGAATGGCCGCGAACTGCCGATCGTCCCGGCGCAGGGCGGCGCGATCGACCGCGACGTGTTGGTGCTGGACAAGGCCGAGCAGATGCTGACCTTCGGCGGCATGAATGAACGGCCGGTGCTGTCGATCAACCGCGCATTCTCGGCGCCGGTCAGACTTGTCACCGATCTGACGAATGCCGACTTCGCGCTGCTGGCGCGCCACGACAGCGACCCGTTCAACCGCTGGCAGGCACTACAGACTACGGCGATCCGCCTGCTCACCGACAATGTCTCGCGCCTGCGCGCCGGCGGCATGCCGCGCGCCGACGACGCCCTGATCGCGGCGCTCGGGGCCATCCTCAACGACGAGAGCCTCGAGCCCGCCTTTATCGCCTTGGCGCTCACACCGCCCGGCGAAGCCGACATTGCCCGCGAGATCGGCCGCGACATCGATCCCGATCGCATCCACCTTGCCCGCCAAGCCTTGCGCGAGGACATCGGCATCCGTCTCGCTGCCGACCTCTCCCTGACCTATGAGCGACTCGCCTCCGCTGATCCCTACTCGCCAGACGCCGCTTCCGCCGGCCGGCGCGCGCTGCGCAATGCGGCGCTCGACCTCATGGCAGCGACCGGTGCGTCACCGGCAATCACCCGTGCTGCCGACCAGTATGCGGCCGCCGACAACATGACCGACCGCATGGCGGCGCTGGCCACCTTGGCGCAGCACGAGGTGCCGGAGCGCGCCGAAGCGCTCGACGACTTCTACAAACGCTACGCCGACAATACGCTGGTCATCGACAAGTGGTTCTCGCTGCAGGCGGCGAGCCCGCACAAGTCTGCGCTCGACAAGGTCAAGACGCTGACGGCGCATCCGGCGTTCTCGATGGGCAATCCGAACCGCGTGCGCGCGGTAATCGGCGCGTTCGCGCAGGGGAACATGACGCAGTTCAACCGCACCGACGGCACCGGTTATACCTTCGTCGCCGACAGCATCCTCGCCATCGATCCAAAGAACCCGCAGCTCGCGGCGCGGCTCGCCACCTCGTTCCGCACCTGGCGCACGCTGGAAAGCGGACGGCGAGCGCTCGCCGAAGCGCAGTTGCGGCGCATCAAGGCGAGCCCGAACCTGTCGCGGGACCTCGCCGACATCGTCGAACGCGCGCTTGGCTGATCGGCGCCGCGATTAAGTCGCCGGCGCGACATTTCACCCTGCGTGACGCCCGCCGTCAGGTCCTTGATAGGACTCACAATTCGGTGGGTAACGATTTTTAAATAATTGACTCCGGCGGACTCTCGACAAATCAGCCGCCATCGATTCCAATCGACTCACTGATTCGGTGCGGTTGTGCGGCGTCCGAACTCGGGGTGGTCGGGGAAATCGAAAACGGAGGCCTGCTATGGCGCGCGCCCATGTGGCGAGTGCGTCCGCATCGAGCGATTCCATCAAGGGCCTCGCGCAATCGATCGCCAAACCGGCGTATCGACGCCTCCTCACAGCGGAGCCCTTGTTGCGCCGAGCGGTACCGGTGCTCATCATCGCGTTTCTCGTGACGATTTGCGTCGGCGCCGTGGTTCAGGTGCTCGATCAGCGTCGCCAGACCGTCGACATCGCCGCGCTCTCGATCGATGCCGCAGCCGACGTGGTCGCGTCGCACCTTCAACGCCCGCTCAAGAATGCCCGCGACGCCGTCGAGCGCCCGCAGCAATTGCTCGCCGCCGCCCTGCCCGATTGGGCCGCCAGCAACGGCCGCACCTTTCTCCTCACCGATGCGCACGGCGCCGTAACCGCCGCCATTCCCGCCACAGAACGCACCATCGGCCGCCAACTGATCGACCTCATCGGATCGACACAGCCGCTGACCACCTTCGGCGCCGATGCGGGCGTCCTCGAGATCAACACCCCCGGCGGCGACCGTGCCCTAGCCGCCGTGCGCGCCTTGCATGAACCGTTCGGCCAGATCGCCGTCGTACAGACGCGCGACGCCGCGGTCCGCACCACACGCTCCCTCACCACCCTCACCGTGACCTTGTCGGCGACCACCGGCTTCGTCGTCCTGATTCTCGGCTTCGCCTTTCACTGGCAGGCCACGCGGGCCCGCGAAGCCGACGTGATCTACGAGACCGTGCGCTCGCGCATTGACACGGCGCTCAACCGCGGCCGCTGCGGCTTGTGGGACTGGGACCTCGCGCGGGGCCGCATCTTCTGGTCGCAATCGATGTTCGACATGCTCGGTCTCGAGGCGAAGGAAGAACTGCTGTCCTTCGGCGACGTCAGCAAGCTGGTCCATCCCGACGACGTCCAGCTCTACGACCTCGCCCGAGACCTCGCCGAGGCGCGGACCGCGACGATCGATCAGGCCTTCCGCATGCGCCACGCCGGCGGCCAATGGATCTGGCTGCGTGCCCGCTGCGAGCTGGTGCGCCAGCCCGGCGACCAGGGCCTGCACCTGATCGGCATCGCCGTCGACGTCACCGAACAGAAGAGCCTCGTCGAGAAAACCGCCGCCGCCGACCTGCGCCTGCGCGACGCCATCGAGACCATTCCCGAAGCCTTCGTGCTGTGGGACGCCGACAACCGCCTCGTGCTGTGCAATTCAAACTTCCAGGACCTGCACACCCTGCCGGACGAAGCGATCGTCGCCGGCGCGTCCTATGAATCCGTGGTGTCGCAGGGGCGGGAGCCCGTCGTGCGCCGTACCGTCAGCGGCAACGGCCCGACCAAGCCCGGCGCCCGCACCTTCGAAGCCCAGCTCGACGACGGCCGCTGGCTGCACATCAGCGAACGCCGCACCAAGGACGGCGGCTATGTCTCCGTCGGTACCGACATCACCGCCATCAAGTCTCATGAGGAGAAGCTGGTCGACAGCGAGAAGCGTCTGATGGCGACCATCGCCGACCTGCGGGAGTCGCAGCAGCGCGCCGAGGAACTCGCCGGCAAGTACGCCGCCGAAAAGACCCGCGCGGAGGAAGCCAACCAGGCGAAGTCGAAGTTCCTGGCCAACATGAGCCACGAGTTGCGCACGCCGCTGAACGCCATCATCGGCTTCTCGGAAATCATGCAGTCCGGCATGTTCGGGCCACTCGGCGCCGAGAAATACGAGGAATACTGCAAAGACATTCACATCAGCGGCCAGTATCTGCTCGACGTCATTAACGACATTCTCGACATGTCGAAGATCGAAGCCGGCCGCATGCGGCTCGACTTCGAGGATCTCGCGGTGGACGGTTTGCTCGCCGAATCCCTGCGCGTGGTGTCGTCCCGCGCCAGTGAAAAAAACCTCGCCCTTACCTCACGCATCGCCCCAGATCTACAGCTTCGCGCCGACCGCCGCGCGCTCAAGCAGATCGTGCTCAATCTCTTGTCCAATGCCGTCAAGTTCACGCCGGCCGGCGGCCATGTCTCAGTCCGCGGCCGCAGCACCGACACCTGCTTCGTGCTCAGCATCGCCGACAGTGGCATCGGCATCGAGGCAGATGCGCTGGCCCGTCTCGGAAGGCCGTTTGAACAGGTCGAAAGCCACATCAGCAAGACGCATCAGGGTTCGGGGCTGGGGCTCGCCATTGCCAAGTCGCTGTCTGAACTGCATGGCGGGCGCATGCGCATCCGATCGACGCCCGGCCGCGGCACCGTCGTCACGGTGCGCCTTCCCCTCCTGCCGCAATGCCCGCTGCCGAAAGAAGAAGCGGCCTGAGCGCTACGGCTCGCTGCCCAGAATCCGCACAAAGCTCGCCCGCACCTTGGCCTGGGTTTCGGCCAAAGTCGCGTTGAGCGTGGCGAAATCCGGCACATCGGCGGCGCGGATCAGGAGCCGCAGCAAACCGGGTCCCGCCGTCTTGGCATCGAACGGGCCAGCGAGACAAAGCCGCAGGATTTGCGTCAGGTCCTGATAAAGCTGCACGGCGGCGCGCAGCACCTCGGTATCCTCCGCCGATATCAATCGCAATTGCCGCGCCGTTTCCAGCACGCGCGCGGTCGAAGGCTCGAGAATGGCCGGATGCTCGTGTGCATGGACAAGCTGGAGATACTGCGCGATGAATTCGAGGTCGACCAGACCGCCTTTTGCGTATTTGAGATCCCAAGGATTGGCGTCGCCCTTCTCTTGGGCGATCGCGCCGCGCATCTCGACGACGTCGCCCGCGATGAGCGCCGCATCGCGTGGCCGGCACAGGATGCCGCGGATCACGGCCTCGACGCGCTTGCAGAAAGCTTCGGGAGCGGCGACGACGCGCGCTCGCGTCAGGGCCATGTGCTCCCAGGTCCAGGCCTCGTGCTCCTGATAGTGGATGAAGCTGCCAAGCTGCGTTGCCAGCGGCCCCGCCTGCCCCGAGGGCCGCAAGCGCATATCGACCTGATAGAGCGCGCCGTAATTGGTCTGCGCTGTGAGCGTGTTGATCAGACGCTGTGTCAGGCGGGCGAAATACTGCGCGCCGTAAAGCGGCCGGCGGCCGTCCGACTCGGGCTTCTCGCCGTCGAAATCGTAGATCAGGATGAGGTCAAGGTCGGACGTCGCCGTCATTTCGCGGCCGCCAAGCTTGCCCAGCGCAATCACCGCGGCCTGCTCGTCCTTCACGTGGCCGTAGGTGAGCGCGAAATTCTCGATCACCGCGCGGTGCACGGCACGCAGCACCGCGTCGGCAAGCCGCGCATAGGCTTCTCCTGCGGCGCGCGCCGTCAGCGTACCCGAAAGAATGCGCACGCCGATCAGAAACATGTACTCGAGGCCGAACATGCGGATGCGCTCGAGCAGATCCTCGTCGTAGCGCGCCCGCGCCAGCGCCGCATCGAACCGCCGCTGCAACTCGGCGTCGTCCGGCAGCGCACCGAAGAAGCTCGGATCGACGAGCGCGTCCATCACATAGGGATAGCGTGCCAGGGTGTCGCCGAGACGCGGTGCGGTGCCGAGCACCAGCGCGATCAGGGCGATGAGTTCGGGCTTCTGCCGCAGCAGCGACAACAACCGCGCCGCGCCATGTAGATTGCCGAGGAAATGATCGAACAGCACCAGGGTGGCGTTCGGATTGTCGGTGCGGCCGATCTGCTCGAGCAGCACCGGCAATAGCGCGACAAGCTGGCCGCGCACCGTCTCGCCGGCCAGCGAGCGGTGCTCGCCCTTCAGCCATTGGCGCACGATGCTGGAGGCTTCTAGCGGCGCGCGAAAGCCCATGTCACCGAGCAGCGCAACCGTTTTTGGATCGTCGGCAGCCTCGGGGAAATTCAGGGCCGGCGCGTCGGCCTCCGGCTCCTGCTTTTCGAACAGCCGCTCGTAGTGTCCCTGCACGGTCGTCAGATGGCCGACCAGCGCTTTGGCGAAGGCGTCACGGTCGGCATAGCCGAAGAAGCGAGCAAAACGCTCGACCTCCTCGCGCGTCGCCGGCAATTCCTGCGTCTGCTGATCGTTGACCATTTGCAGGCGGTGCTCGACCGCGCGCAGGAAGACATAGGCCGCCTTCATGTCGTCGCGGACCGCGGCGTCGATCCAGCGGTCGTCGCAGAGCTTGTCGAGAGTCTTCAGCGTCTCGCGATCGCGCAGATGCGGATTGCGGCCCCCGGCGATCAATTGCTGGGTCTGGGCGAAGAATTCGATTTCCCGGATGCCGCCGCGGCCGAGCTTGATGTTGTGGCCCTCGACGGCAATCTCGCCGTGGCCGCGGAAGGCGTTGATCTGCCGCTTCATCGCATGCACGTCGGCGACAGCGACGAAGTCGAGATATTTGCGCCAGACGAAAGGCGAGAGTTCCTGCAGGATCGCCTCGCCCGCGGCGAGATCGCCGGCGCAGGGGCGGCCCTTGATCAGCATGGCGCGCTCCCAGTTTTGCCCGGTGCTCTCGTAGTACGACAGTGCCGCCGGGGTCGAAATGGCGATGCCCGTCGAGCCGGGATCAGGCCGCAGCCGCAGATCGGTGCGAAACACGTAACCGTCGCCGGTGTACTCCTGCAGAATCTTCACCACGCGCTGGGTGACACGCACGAAGGTCGGCGCCGCCTCGATGCCTTCGGCCAGCGGCGCCTTGTCGGGATCGAAAAAGACGATGAGGTCGATGTCGCTCGAGTAGTTGAGCTCGAACGCGCCCATCTTGCCCATGGCGAGCACGATGTAGCCGCTGTTGACATCCGGCTGCGCCGCGTCGGCAGGCCGCAGCCTTCCGGCACGCGCCGCCTCGGCCAGCGCAAAGCGCACGGCGGCTTTCACCGCCGTGTCGGCGAGGTCGGTGAGCGCGTGCGTGGCCCGCATCACCGGCCAGGCGCCTCCGATATCGGCCAGCGCTATCAGAAGCGCCGCCTCCGCCTTCATGCGCCGCAAAGCGCGCATCGCGGTTTCGAGTTCGTCGGTTGTCCCGGCAATTTGGCCTTGGGCCGCCAGCAAATCGGCAAGGTGCCGGTCCGGGTCGGCCTGCATCAGCGCGAGGAAACGCGGCGGGTCCGCGGTTACGAGATCCCAAAGAAACGGCGAGCTTTCCGCGAGGCTGGCGATCAGGGCTGCGACGGTCGGCCGCGCTGACAGCAGCGCCTGCAGCGCCGTGGCTTCGGACGTCGCGGTAAGCCAATCCGTCACGCGCGCATGCGCCGCCCCGCCGTCGTTGAGAAACGGTGCGGAAACAATACGTTCGGCCAGCGTCAGCCCGGCATGCTGATTCGGCGCATTCATCCCGCCATCTGTAGCGGTCCGGCGCGCGGCAAGGCAATGATGCTCTTCAAGCCGGGCTGGTTGTCAGCAAGCGTCAGCTCGCCGCCGTGGAGCCGCGCCACCGCGGCGGCGAGGCTGAGGCCCAGGCCGGAACCCGGCAGCGACCGGCTCTGCTCCAGCCGCACGAAGCGTTCGAGTGCTCTCGTACGGTCCGCCTCGGGAATGCCGGGGCCGTTGTCGGCGACCGTGAGCAGCAGCCGATCGCCCTCGTTGGCGGCGCGCACGACGATCTCGAGCGGCGGCGCAGCGGCCGGCCGGTCCGGCGACACGCAATATTTGATGGCGTTGTCGACGAGGTTGGCCAGCGCCTGGCTCACCAGGTCGCGATTGCCCTTCAGGATCGCCGGCGCCTCCGCGTCGACCTTGAGCGCGATGCCCTTCTCGTCCGCGAGCGGCTCGTAAAGTTCGCCGATGTCGCGGGCGACCTCGGCGGCGTCGAAGTCCATCATGTCGTCGCGCGCCTGGCCGGATTCGGCGCGCGCGATCATCAGCAACGCGTTGAAGGTGCGGATCAGGCCGTCGGACTCCTCGATCGTGCCCTCCAGAGCGGCGCGATATTCGCCCTCGCTCGAGGCCGTGCGCAGTGCTTCCTCGGTGCGATTGCGCAGCCGCGTCAGTGGCGTCTTCAAGTCGTGGGCGATGTTGTCGGAGACTTCCTTGAGGCCATGCATCAGCGCCTCGATGCGCTCGAGCATGATGTTGAGATTCTCCGCAAGGCGGTCGAGCTCGTCGCCAGTGCCGTCGACCGGCAGGCGCTCGCCGAGATCGCCGGCCATGATGCTGCGGCTGGTCTCGGTCATGGCGTCGACGCGGCGCAGCACGCGCCTCGTCACAAACAGACCGCCGCCGAGGCCGAGCACGATGACGAGCGCCACCGACCAGCGTCCGGCCGACAGCACAATGTCGTAGAGCCGCTCGCGCTCCTCCAGATCGCGGCCGACCAAAATGCGGAAGCCGCCGGGCAACTGGAAGACGCGCACGAGCGCGATGTGGCTCGGCTGGCCGGCGGCTTCGGTTTCGTCGAGCCGCCGGTACGGCGTTTCGATCCAGCCGCTGCTTTCGAGGATGCCGGGCGGCAGTGCGGTGACATTGCCAGCGAGCGTATCGCCGTTGAACGTCGTTACGAGGTAGAGGCTGGAGCCCGGCCGCCGCGCCCGCGCGTCGACCGTCAGGACCAACCGGCGGATGCCGCCGAGCCGGTATTGCTCGGACAGGCCGGTGATCTCGGCATTGACAGTGTCGGTGATCTGCTCGGTGATCAGGCGGCGGGTATTGAGGGCGAAATAGCCGAGCAGCGCCACCGCGAACAGCGCGAAGACGGTCAGATAGACCAGGGTCAGCTTGAAGGTGGTGGTGCGGAACAGCTTGCCGAGCGCGCTGAAGGAGCGCGAGGCCTTCTCATTCGCCGGAGACGCCTGATTCATGGAGCCACTGTAGACGAGGCCGTTTCGGGGCCCTAGCCCTGCCCTCCGGCCTACCGCGCCGCGCCGTCGCGGATCATGTAGCCGGCGCCACGCACTGTGTGCAGCAGCGGCTGGGCAAAGCCCTTGTCGATCTTTGAGCGCAGGCGGGAAATATGGACGTCGATGACGTTGGTCTGGGGATCGAAATGGTAATCCCAGACATTTTCCAGCAGCATGGTGCGGGTCACGACCTGACCAGCGTGCTTCATCAGGTACTCGAGCAGGCGGAATTCGCGCGGCTGCAAGGTGATCTCCTCGTCGCCGCGCCGCACCATGTGCGACAGCCGGTCGAGTTGCAGATCGCCGACGCGCAGTTCGGTTTCCTCGTTGCGGCCGCCGCGGCGGCGCGACAGCACCTCGACGCGGGCCAGCAATTCCGAGAATGAATAGGGCTTGGGCAGGTAATCGTCGCCGCCAGCGCGCAGGCCCTTGACCCTGTCGTCGACCTGGCCCAGCGCCGACAGGATCAGCGCCGGGGTCTCGATCCGCTTCTTGCGGAGTTCGCCGATCACGGCGAGACCGTCGCGCTTTGGCAGCATGCGGTCGACGATCAGGACGTCGTATTCGCCGTCCAGCGCCATAGCGAGGCCGTCCTCGCCGTCGGTCGCCGCGTCGGCCACGTGACCGACCTCGCGGAAGGCCTTGACCAGATAGTCAGCCGCGTCACGATCGTCTTCGATGATCAGAAGGCGCATGGTCACCCGGTCCGGCTGCGCCTCGGCGCTTCGGCCGAGTCCGCGCTGATTATAGCTGATGTCATAGCTTGGCATCGTTATCACCAATCCCGGGCGATTCGGCGGCCATCCGTCGGTACGGGCCGCTTGCAGGCCTCCTCGCGTCAGCGCCATCCGGCGCGCCATTCGCCCCCCGATTGTCGCCGTACGCGAGGGGGTGGCAGGCGAACCCGCCACCCCCTCAACGACCCCACCCCAGCGGGGGCGACGGTTGCCAGGGTGAAGTCCGGACGCCAAAGGCCGCCTGGCGGCTTTTGGCGAAGAGAGGCGGGACGGGCTCTCGCCCGTCCCGTTGAGGGTGTGCCGCCAGTGGGGGCGACGGTTACCAGTGACACATCCCCAAACTCGATAAGTTCGATCAGCCGTTGCCAACCGGCAGCGCGACGAAGCGGCTGTTGTCGCCCTTCTTCACGCGCATCAGAACCGTGCGCTTGCCTTCCGATTTGACCGAGGCGATCGCCTTGCGGACATCGTTCGGCGTTTCGACCTTCTTGCCAGCGACCTCGAGGATGACGTCGCCAGTGGCGAAGCCATGCTCGGCGGCGGCGCCGGAATTATCGACACCAGTGACGACGACGCCTTCGGCGCCCGCGCCGGCAACCCGCGCGGCAGGCGCCAGCGTCAGGCCGAGTTTGCCCATGTCGACGCCGTTGCCGTTGTTGTCACCGTCGCCGGCATTCGCCTGCTTCTCGCTGTTCGGCAACTGGCCGAGCGTCAGCGAAAGCGTCTTTTCCGACCCGTTCTGCAGCACCGACAGCTTTACTTCCTGCTTCGGCTGCATCGAACCGATCTTCTTGGCCAGGTCGCGGGCATCCTTGACCTCTTCGCCGTTCACCGCGGTTATCACGTCACCGGCCTTGATGCCGGCCTTCTGCGCCGGGCTGCCATCCTGCGGTTCGGCGACGAGCGCGCCTTGCGCCTTCTTGAGCCCGAGCGAGTCGGCGATGTCCTTGGTCACCGGCTGGATCTGCACGCCGATCCATCCGCGCGTCACCGACCCGTGCTCCTTGAGCTGGGTGATGACGGTCTTGACGGTGTCGGCCGGGATATCGAAAGCAATGCCGACCGAACCGCCCGACGGCGAATAGATGGCTGTGTTGACGCCGATCACGTTGCCTTCGGTGTCGAAGCTCGGGCCACCGGAATTGCCCTTGTTCACCGGCGCGTCGATCTGGATGAAGTCATCATAGGCGCTGGCACCGATGTCGCGGCCGCGAGCCGAGACGATGCCGGCGGTGACGGTACCGCCAAGACCGAAGGGGTTCCCGACCGCGAGCACCCAGTCACCGATGCGCGGCGCTTTATCGGCGAGCTTCACGAACGGGAACGAGGCGCCATCGACTTTGATCAACGCCAGATCGGTCCGAGGATCGGTACCGATCACCTTCGCCTTATAGGTCTTGCCGTCGTCGGTCTTGACCTCGACGCTCTCGGCCTTCTCGACGACGTGATTGTTGGTGACGGCATAGCCGTCGGCCGAAATGAAGAAGCCTGAGCCCTGGCCGGTGATCACGTTATGACCGCCGCCGCGCTGGCCCGGCATGCCGTTCGGCATACCATCGGGCATGCCGAAGCGGCGGAAGAACTCGCGCAGACCCGGCGGCACGTTTTCCATGTCGGCGCCGAGACCGGTGGTGGCCGGACCGCCGTCGACCTTGACGCGGACCGAGATCACCGCCGGCTTCACCTTCTCGACGATATCGGCAAAGCCGACCGGCGCCGGCAGCTTCTTGGCCTGCTCGGTCAGATTCTGGGCGTGCGCCGCCGGATAGTGCAGCGGCATGTTGAATTCAGGAGCGGCGACGATAGCAGCGGCGCCGAGACCGGCGACCGTGGTGGCGAGCAGCGCGATGCGGCGAACCGACAACACGCCGGACTTCTTGGGGGCAGCCTTTTCGGGGGATTGAGGAGCGGGAGCAGCGCTCATTTGAGACTCTCCATCATCTAAGCGGTGAGGCGCGACAGCGCGCCGTTCTGTTAACGCGAAGATGGAGAGTTGCGCCTTACAGCGTTCTGTCGGCGGGATTACAAATCGGTAATGGGGAAAAGATTTTCTATATAAAATTCAGCAGCTTACGCGCAGTCGGCGATTAGCTTGCGGAATCTTCATGGACCAGGCCGTCGAGACGCCGCCGCTCCTCGGCGCTGAGCGCTTCCGCTTCCAGCGCGACCGATCGCCGACGCCGCGCCATGATCACAAGCGCGCCGATACCGATGATCAGAACCAGCGGCGACAGGCCCCACAACAACAATGTTGACGGTTCGACCGGCGGCTTGAGCAGCACAAAATTGCCATAACGCGCAACCAGGAAATCGAGCACCTGCCTGTCGCTGTCGCCCTTTTCCAAACGCTCGCGCACCAGCAGCCGCAGGTCGCGCGCCAGCGGCGCGTCGGAATCGTCGATCGACTGATTCTGACAGACCATGCAGCGCAATTCCTGCGACAGCGTGCGGGCGCGAGCCTCAAGCGCCGGGTCCTTCAGGATTTCATCGGGTTTCACGGCAAGCGCCGCGCCGGGAAGCAGCAGCGAGGACAGCAATGCAACGATGATCACCCGCCGCATCGCCCTACTCCGCCGGCTGCAAGGCAGTCTTGGCCGCCGGCTTGGGCGCACCGACGCGCAGACGGCGATCCGACAGCGAGAGCGCGCCGCCAAGCGCCATCACCACCGCGCCTAGCCAGATCAGCAGCACCAGCGGTTTGTAATAGAAGCGGATCGCGGCGCTGCCGTCGCCATTGACGTCGCCGAGCGACAGATAAAGCTGGCTGACGCCTCGCGACAGCAAAGCCGCTTCGGTCGTCGTCATGCCGCGCGCGCCGAACGTGCGCTTCGACGGCTCCATGACGCCGACGACACCGCCGCCTTCGCGCAGAGTGAACTTGCCGGCGAGAACGCGGAAATTTGGGCCGGCGCGTTGCACCATGCCGTCGAATGTCAGCGCGTAGCCCGACAAGGTGATAGTCTGGCCCTCTTTCATCGCCACGATGCGCTCGGTACCCCAGGTTGCGGCGCCGGTGATGCCGATCAAGGTCACGGCAACGCCGGCATGCGCGATGGCCGTGCCCCAGGCCGATCGCTGTAGACCGCGGGCGCGCGACCACGACGTCGCGAACGGCGCACGGAACAGCGCGATGCGCTCGGCGAGATCGACCAGCGCACCGATGATGACGAAGGCCGCAAGCCCGATGCCGAACGGCGCGAGCACGTGTTCAGCGCCGGCAGCCGCGAATGTGATGGCGATCGCGGCGATGCCAATGGCGAACGCGGTCATCAGCCGCTGCGCCACGCCGAGCAGGTCGCCACGCTTCCAGGCCAGCAGCGTGCCGAACGGCATGGCGAACATCAGCGGAATGAACAGCGGCGCGAAGGTCAGATTGAAGAATGGTGCGCCGACCGAAATCTTCTCGCCATTGAACGCTTCGAGCGCCAGCGGATACAGCGTTCCAACGAACACTGTAAGGCATGCCGTGGTCAGGAAAAGATTATTGAAAACGAGCGCGCCCTCGCGCGAAACGGGGGCGAAAAGCCCGCCCTGCCGCAGCAGCGGCGCGCGCCAGGCGAACAGCGACAGGCCGCCGCCGATAAACAGCACGAGGATGCAAAGGATGAAAATGCCGCGCGACGGGTCTTCGGCGAAGGCGTGGACCGATGTCAGCACGCCCGAGCGCACCAGGAACGTGCCGATCAGCGACAGCGAAAAGGCAAGAATGGCAAGCAGGATGGTCCAGATCTTCAGCGCGTTGCGCTTTTCCATCACCACCGCGGAATGCAGCAGCGCGGTGCCGGCGAGCCACGGCATCAGCGATGCGTTCTCGACCGGATCCCAGAACCAGAAGCCGCCCCAGCCGAGTTCGTAATAGGCCCAGTACGAGCCCATGGCGATGCCGACGGTGAGGAACATCCAGGCGGCGAGCGTCCACGGTCGCACCCACCGCGCCCAGGCGGCGTCGATGCGGCCTTCGATCAGGGCAGCGATGGCGAACGAGAACGCGATCGAGAAGCCGACATAGCCGAGATAGAGGAGCGGCGGATGAATCGCGAGGCCCGGATCCTGCAGAATCGGATTGAGGTCGCGGCCCTCAAGTGGCGGCTGCGCCAGGCGCAGGAACGGGTTCGAGGTCAAGAGAATAAAGAAGTAGAATGAACAGGCGATCCAGGCTTGCACGGCCAGCACATTGGCCTTCAACGTCACCGGCAAGTTGCCGCCGAACAGCGCGACCGAGGCGCCGAACAGCGCCAGGATCAGCACCCAAAGCAGCATCGATCCTTCGTGATTGCCCCAGACGCTGGTGAACTTGTAAACCAGCGGCATCATCGAGTGCGAATTCTCGAACACGTTGGCGACCGAGAAGTCCGACGTTACATAGCAGGCCGTCAGCGCCGCGAACGACCCTGCGACGAACACAAACTGCATCACCGCGGTCGAGGTGCCGAGTTGCATCAGCGCCGCATCGCGCCGCGCCGCCCCGTAAAGCGGTACAGTCGCCTGAATGAGCGCGAGGCCGAGCGCCAGCACCAGAGCGTAATGGCCTATTTCCGGGATCATGGCTTCTTCCCGACTACGTGCGCGTCGGCGTTCATTTCGCCTTCCTGCCACCGGCCGCTCTTCTTCAGCGCGTCCACCACTTCGCGCGGCATGTAGCGCTCGTCGTGCTTGGCGAGCACCGTATCGGCGGCAAGGAGGCCGCCGGGTTCAAGCCGGCCTTCGGCAACGACGCCCTGCCCTTCGCGAAACAGGTCGGGCACGATGCCCTGATAGCGCACGCTGACCTCATGTGCGCCGTCGGTCACCTTGAACGAGATTTGCAGGTTCTCGCCCTTCTTCAGGCTGCCCGGCTCGACGAGGCCGCCGACGCGGATCCGCGTTCCGGGGGCGATCTGCTTCTGCACAACGTCGGACGGCGAGTTGAAGAAGACGATGGAGTCCTTGAGCGCGAACAGCACCAGCGCCGCCGCGATGCCGAGCACCGCGAGGCTGCCGCCGATAAGCGTCAAGCGCCGCTGCTTGCGCGTCATCCTTCAAGTCCCATGCTTTTGATCATGTCGTCGATCTGCCGCAGCTTGTCAGGATCGCTGGCCAGCGCCTTGCGCGCGTCACCCGCCGCGCTCTTGGCCTTGTCGCGCTCGCCCAGCACCATATAGGCGCGGAGCAGACGCTGCCAACCGGCGACATCGTCGCCGTTTTCCTTTAGCCGTTCGGCGAGCCGCGCCACCATGCCGCGGATCATGTCGCCGCGGTCCTTTTCGCTCATCTGCCCGGCGGCCGCGACATCGGCGGCATTCGGGCCGGGTTGCTCGGTCGCTGGGGCGGAAGGCGCTGCCGCGGTCGCCGGCGGAGTGCCACCGACGCGGGTCAGCGCCTCGCGCACCACCGGAACCCAGGGCGCATCGGCCGGCGCGTCCTTGAGCATCGCCGTGAAGATCGCAGCCGCCTTATGGCGGTCGCCGTCCTGCTCGGCGGCGATACCGATGAAGAACAGCGCCTTGGTATTTTTCGGATCGAGTTCGAGCGCGCGCTCGAATGCCGCCTTGGCATCGACTGTGATGACGCCGTTGCCTTGCGCCGCCAGCGCCTCGCCGAGATCCGACTGCCGTTCGGAGTTCTCGCCGGACAGCGCGATGAGCTTGCGCCGCGCATTGACCGCGTCAGCGAAGCGGCCCATGCGCAGATAAACCGGCGCGATGACTTCGTAGCCGCGCGCATCGTTCGGATTGCGCTCGAGATGGGCCTCGACCTGCGCCACCAAGTTCTGGATCGAGCGGTCCTGCCGGACCGACGCCATGCGCTCCGCCAGCGGCTGCCCGGGCAATTGCGGCGAGCCGAGTGCCATGTAGAGTGCGCTGGCGCCGACGGGTAACAAGATGAGGCCGACCATTGCGGCGATCCGCCGCCGCCAGGGCGACGGCGCAATCGACGGCGCGGCACTGGCCTGCCCGGCCTCGGCAGCATCCGCCGCGGCGATCAGCCGGCGCGAGACCTCGATCTTTGCCGCCTCGGCTTCCGCCTCTCCGATCCGGCCTTCGGCGCGATCGCGGCCGATTTCGTCGAGCTGGTCACGATAGACCGCCAGATCGCTGCCGCCGGTGGCGGCCTTGCGCCGGCCGAGCGGCCACAGCACGGCGAAAATCGCCGCCGCCGTCATCAGCGCAAATGCAAGCCAGAGGCTCATGGGATGATGTTGATCCACCTTGGCGGGCGCCGGAACCGGGCTCGCCGTGAGGGGATACATCAGCCGCGATCATGGCGGCAATGAGCAATATCAACGGGAAGACGGCGAAAACGCCGAAATCAGGCGCCGACAGCCTTGATTTCCGAGGCTTCGGAGACCGTGAGGGCCACTTCGGCCGCCCGCGCGAACTGGGCGGCGTAATCCTTGCCGAACACGATGCCGCTGAGGCGGACCGCGACATCGACCTGCGACTTGCGGAAGCCGCGCTCAGTCGGGCCAGACTGGCGCAGCGCGTCGAGAAGGCTGTTCATGTTGTTGTCGAGGAACTGCTGCATCTCGGAATAGGTCCGCTGCGTCATTTCGTTGATGGCGAGTTCGCTGGCGAAATGACGGCAGGTGCCGACAAAGGCGACCAGCGCTTCGGTCTCGGCCGCTTCCTGCGGATCTATCCTCAATTGCGGGCTGATATTCGAGGCGGGACGGATGCGCAGCAGGCGGCGGACACGGCCGGGCATCGATTCGATTTCGGCGCGGAGGGTGTCGCCGATCTGGGCGCGCAGTCCGGACAGAGCGCGGCCCCACGAACTGTCGATCGGCATGTCGAGTTCGGTGCGCAGGCCGCGCGCGGAATCGTGGATGGTCTTGAGCAACGCGCCGGTCGCCACCCCTCGCCCGCTGCGAAGATCGTCACGCAGTTCGAGCACCTGACGCTCGAGTTCGGACAGCACAATGTTGACCGAGACGGCGTAAGGGGTTTCCGCAACACGCGCAGCGGTATCGCTGCCCGCCGCCTTGACGCCGAAGCGGATCAGCTGCCAAGGCGCGGCAAGCCGGCTGCGCACTGTGAGCAGCGAATAGAGGAAGAGCTCGGTGCCCGGAGCGCCGGTCTTTTCGATCAGCGCCTTGTATTCGTCGAGCTGCTTGCTGTTGAGGTTGCCCACCTGCAGCGGCAGCCGCGCCGCCATGGCATTGAGGCCGTCGCGCGCCTTGAGCACGCAGCGCAGCGTCTCGGCGTCTTCTTGCGCGCGCTGGGTGCCGATTTGCGCCAACATGCGGCGCCGCGTGGTTTCGTCGGTCGCCGCTGCGCGCAGATTATCGGCCATCGCCGTCGCGACGCGATCCTGGAACGTTCGCACCAGATACTGTGCTTTTTCCTCGTCGCCGGCTTGCAGCGCGGTGCTGATCAGGTCGTCCATCTCCGCGGAGTCGCGCGGCAGCAGATCGCGGCCGATCCAGGTCCACAGCGGATCGAGCGAGGCGCGCGCGATGCGGCCGGGATGGCGGTGTTGGCCGAGATCGTCGACCAGGAAGGGTTCCAGCGGTTTGAAGAACAGCCGGGCGCTATGGCCGATGCGCGGCGCGCCAGCCTGCTGCTCGCGCGCGATGCGCCGCAATTCCTGCAGCACGAGTTCGGCCGCGCCAAGGTCTTCGCCGCGCAGCAAACTGCGCTCGAACTCGCGCAGCAGCAGCGCGCGCGCCTGTTGCGGCAGCTCACGCAGGTACGATTGAAGCCGCTCGATTGTGTCGGCGCCCGCCATCGCCGGCTTTGCCCACCTGAAGGAATTAAGTGGGTTTGATAGCGCGACGCCCGTTAAGAACCCTTTAAGCATGTCGCGACCGGGCACGACATGCGGAGGGTCCTCAGGTCAGCGGGGTCCAGGTGCCGTCCGGGTTCCGGCAGGCGGTGCCGCGAGCGGTCTGCGGCTGGCCACCGATGTAAATGGTATGGGTGTACGACCGGCAGTTATGGCCACGCTCCACATAGGCCGGCCCCGGCACGATGGTGCCGTAGCGGCCGGAGTCGGGATTGCGCCAAGTGACCGGCGCCCCCGACGGGCCACGCTCCAGCGCGTCCATCTGCGCGGCGTAGGCGCGCTCGCGATCCTGTTCGTCGAGCGAGGCGCCGATCCGGTTGCCGACCAATCCACCCAGCAAACCACCGACCGCGGCGCCCGCTAGCCGGTTACCGGTGCCGCCGCCCGCGACGGCGGCACCCAGGAGAGCACCTGTGCCCGCGCCCAAGAGCGTGCCCGTGTTTTCCCGCGGACCAGGACCCGAGCCGTCCGAGCTTCCGGCGCAACCCGCCAGCGTCAGGCCGAGCGCGGCAATGGCAATAATCTTCGGTGCGGACATCAGGACCCCCGGATGATCGATGAAAGTGCGGCCAAACCGCAATTCGTCTGGCGGAACTTATAGCCTATGGAAAGGCAACAAATGGGGCAAAAGTCCGGCAATACCACCCGGATCACGCCGCCGGCAGCACCAATTCGGCCCGCAAACCGCCGATCGGAGCAGCGCCAAGCTTGAGTTCGCCACCGTAGAGCGCAGCCAGTTCGACGACAATCGACAGGCCGAGGCCGGAGCCCGGCTTGGTCTCGTCCAGCCTTTGGCCGCGCCGCGCCACCTGCTCGCGCTCCGCCGGAGACAGGCCGCGGCCGTCGTCATCCACGACCAGACGAACGACCTGTTCCTCGCTCGCGGCATCGCGTCGCTCGCGCAGTACCTCAATGGCGACGCGCGAGGCCGCCCACTTGCAGGCGTTGTCGACGAGGTTCCCGAGCATTTCCTCGAGATCGGCACGCTCGCCGCGAAAGCGGATGGCGTCGGCGATCTTGACGTCGACCGTGATGCCGCGATTGCGGTGGATCTTCTCCATGGTGCGCGCCAGCGCCTCGACCACCGGGGCGACGTCGGTCACCGAACCGACCACCGAAGCGCGCGCGGCAATGCGGGCCCGTTCGAGATGCCGCGCTACCTGATCGCGCATGATCGCCGCCTGCTCCTGCACCTTGGCGCCGAGCGGATCGCCCGGCCGTGCCGCGGCTTCGTTGACGATCACGGACAGCGGGGTCTTCAAAGCGTGCGCCAGATTGCCGACATGGGTACGCGCCCGCTCGACGATTTCCTTGTTCGATTCGATCAGCGCATTGGTCTCGCGCGCCAGCGGCGCGATCTCGACGGGAAACTCGCCGCTCAGCCGTTCGGCCGTGCCGGAACGGATCGCCGCCAGGCTGTCGGTGATGCGCTTGAGCGGCGCCAGACCGAAGCGCACCTGGAACATGGTGGTGAGGAGCAGCACCGCGGCGAGGATGGAGAACGTCGCCAGCAGCGCCTGATCGAAAGCGCGGATCTCATCGGTGATCTCGGCGGCATCGCCGGCAACGGCGACGAGATAGCGCCCCTCGTCGCCGAGATCGATGTTGCGCTCGACGAGGCGCAGCTTCTGGTCTTCCGGGCCGGTGACATAGCCCTGCCGTGAGCCGTCGGGACCGGGCGCCACGCCCTGATCCTCCAGATGCGGCAAACCGCCATCCCACAGCGAGCGCGACGCCCGCAATTCCGGCTTGCCCGGATCGAGCCGCGTGATCTGCCAGTACCAGCCCGACAGCGGCAGTTCGAACAAGGGCTCGCCCAGCGCCTGCGGGCTCTTGTCCTCCTCGGGCGCGGCGACGTCGGCCACCAAGGTGCGCAAATAAACGCCGAGCCGGCGATCGAACGAGCGCTCCACCGCCTGACGATAGAGCGAGGACAGCACGATGCCGGTAATGAGAAGGATCACCACCGCCCAAGCGGTCGCCGACACGAACAGGCGCAGCGCGAGGGAGTTGAAGCGCATCGAATTAGCCCGGCGCCGCGAGCATGTAGCCGAGCCCGCGGACGGTCTGGATGATATCGACGCCGAGCTTCTTGCGGATGCGGCCGACGAACACCTCGATGGTGTTCGAGTCGCGGTCGAAATCCTGATCGTAGAGATGCTCGACCAGTTCGGTGCGCGATACGACACGGCCGTTGTGATGCATGAGGTAGGCGAGCAGCCGGTATTCGTGGCTGGTCAGCTTGACTGGATTGCCGCTGACGGTGACGCGCCCGGTCCGCGAATCGAGCCGCACCGGCCCGCATTCGAACTCGCTCTTGGCGTGCCCGACGGCGCGGCGCAGCAGCGCGCGCAAGCGCGCCAGCACTTCCTCAAGATGGAAGGGTTTGGCGACATAATCGTCGGCGCCGGCGTCGAAGCCCTGCACCTTGTCGCTCCAGCGATCGCGCGCGGTCAGCATCAGCACCGGCATGCTGCGGCCATTGCGCCGCCAGGACTCCAGCACCGAAATGCCGTCCATCTTCGGAAGGCCGATATCGAGGATCACCGCGTCATAGGGTTCGGTATCGCCGAGATGATGGCCCTCCTCGCCGTCGAAGGCGCGATCTACCACGTAACCGGCATCGGTCAGCGCGGTGGTGAGCTGACGGTTGAGATCGGGGTCGTCTTCGACGACGAGCAGGCGCACGATGGTCTTCTCCGGCGAGAATCTGGCGCGATCTTAACCGAAATCGCGCAGGCGCGATGTCGCGGAGAATTGGGCCTTTTTCGGGGTATGGTCAGGGCTTGGGGGCGGGGGCGTGAGCGGCCATCGGCCGCCCGTCCGCGGCGTCGATCTTGGCGCGGATCACCTTGCCGCTGCGGGCAAGCACGGTCAGCTCATAAACGAGCTTGTCGCCGCGCCGGCAAAGGCTGGCGCGCACCACCTCGCCGTGATGGCCTCGAGCCCGCATGGCCCTGATGGCCTCGGCGAGCGGGATGGCCTGGTGGGTGGCGATGGCTTCGCGCTGTTCGGCTTTGTTGAGGCAGGCGCGCGGCGCCCGGTCGGCGCCATAGGACACCGACCCGGCCCCCGGGAAGGCGCAGCAGGCCAGCGCGATTAATGCGGCGGTTATGCGGGAGACCGGCATGGGCGGGACCGTAGCGGCGCGCCGGTGAACGCTGGCTGAACGAGGAACCTCGTTCAGCTTTCGAAGCCGTCGAACACGGCGAAGTCGGCAAGCGGTGCCCGCGGCGAACGCCACCTGTTGATCGGCGCGTCCGCGTCTTCGTAACCGAGCGCCATGCCGGAATAAATCATCAGGTGATCGGGCAAATCGAGGAAGGCGCGCACCGTCTGGTGAAAAGACACCCAGGCCTGCTGCGGGCAGGTGTGCAGGCCATGGCCGCGAGCGAGCAGCGCCACCGTCTGAAGATAACCGCCGATATCGGCCCATTGCGCTTCGCCATGGGCCTTCTCGCGGGCAAAGAACAGAGCGACAGGCGCGCCGAAGAATTCGTAATTGCGGGCATATTGTTTATACCGCCCCGCCTTGTCCTCGCGCGGCACGCCGATCGACTGATACAGCAGTTCGCCGACGGTGAAGCTGCGCGCGCGATAGGGCTCCACCATCGGCTGCGGGTAGATGACGTATTCGACGCCCTCGCCTTTTGGCAGTTCGTTCGCCATGCGCGGACGCAGCAGTGCCTTCAGCTCCTCGACGCGCTGTCCGGCAAGCGCATAGACCCGCCACGGCTGCATGTTGCCGGCCGACGGCGCCCGCGCCGCCCGCTCGACGATGCCGCGGACGATTTGCTCCGGCACCGGCTTCGGCAGAAAGGCCCGGCAGGAGTAACGAGACGAGACGGCGTCGAAGATGTCCATGAGATGCAAGTGCTCCGCAATTGTGGGGGCACATTACTTCCTCGCCAATATCCTCGCCACCTTCTCGAGACTCCGGCCGCCGAAATAGGCGGTGAGCACGATCATCGCCCATTGCGCGACGTCGCCGCCGAGCGGGTCGGTGACGCCGAGACCCAGCACCTTGTCCCAGACCACGACCTTCCACGTGTAGATGACGAAGGCGCCGGCAAACAGCGGCCTTGGCAGCGCGGTATACCTGCGGCCCTGCTCGGCGATGACAAGCTGCGTCGCCAGCTCGCGCTCGCGCGCCTCGACGTCGAGTTCGCGCGCGGCGAGCTCGGCGACGATCTTCTCCGATGTATTGTCGGCGGACAGCTTGGCGCGATAGGCGTCAAGCGCGGCCTTGGCGAAGGGACCGCCGATGAGATTGCCGAACCAGCTAAGAAGCGTCGCGAACATCGCCTACTCCTTATCGAGCGTCCGGCGCCGCGCCAGTTCGGTGATGAGACCGATGGCAATCACATAATAAGGCACGTACTGCGGCTGCAGCGCCGCCTGCACGGCCGAGGCTACGTTCGGATCCTGCAGCACCGATTGACCGGCGGCGAGCAACAGGCCGACGACGGCGACGAGGCGCGCCCACAGGATGGTGACGGAATTCTTGAACCAGGCTTTGATCGAGTCCCACATGTCATGTCCTCTTGAAGGCCGCGGCGAGCGCTGCCAGCAGCGCATCAAAAAGCCCGCTCGCGGCGGGCTGGTTGGATACAGGCTGTACGACTCTTGGCGCCGGCGGCGGCGCGATCGCGGGCGGCGACGCCATCGCCAGCGCGGCCGCCTTCACCTCGGCGACGCGCCGGCCCCAGCCGTTGCCGAAGACGCCCCAGGTCTTGAGCGACTTGAGGAAGCGCAAGCGTTCGTCACAGATCGCTTCGACCAGCCTGCTGGCATCGGTGGCGCGCGCTGCGGCGATCACATCGTCGGTGACGCCGTGTGTTGCGTCAGCAAGCCCAAGCAGGCGCCGCAACACCTTGCCGGAACGGCCGATGCCGGAATTGACGCCATAGTCGAACACCGCGTAATCGACGCCGGCCGGCAGGTCGTCGCAGGCCAGCGCGTCCCAATAACGCGCGCGGTAGATCACCTTCGCCTGTTCGACGCGCATCGCCTTGACATCGGCCGCCGTGGCATCGCGCTTCACGAACTTGCGATAGTCCGCAATGGTGATGCCGAAATTGGTCGGCCCGCCCGGATCGGACGGATGGTTGGTGTAACCGCCCTCATGCTTCAGCAGGCAAGCGAGCGCGCGATCGAAATTCTTCGAAGCCATCTTCGCACCGATTTTATTAGAGATACTGACCGCCGCTCGCGGTCGTGCCGGCGGTGCTGCCCGGCAAGGTGCCGCCACCCGACTGCACCACGCCGTTCGCAGACACCGAATATCGGCTGCCGGTCGCCGACCCGGAATAGGTGACGCCCGCGAGCAGCGCGACCGCGCAGGCGCCGACCATGACGAAATTGGTAAAGGCCGGCGTGCCGCTGAGCGTCATGGTCACGCCCTGCATCTGCATGACCGAGGCGTTCTGACAATTGAGCCAGTAGGCATAGCCGCCGCTGACCGAGACGTTGCCGTCGATGACGACAGCGGCATTATTGTTGCAGTAGATCGCCGAACCGCCCGGCGAACCGCCGAAGTTGACATTGCGCAGGGTGAGCCCGCCGCGGTTCAGCACGTAAAAGCAGACGCCGCCCGCGGAGGTCGCCTTGATTCCGTTCAGAGCGTAGCCGCGGACTCCGTCGCAGGTGACCGTTTGCCCTGATGCGGGCGCGATCACGCAGTTGGCAGGCGTGGTCGGATTGCCCTGGATCGTCACCCCGCCCGCGCCGACCAGTGGTTTCAAGACAAGATTTTCCGTGAAGGTGCCGTCGGCCACCGAGATCGTGACACTGTAGACGGATAGATCCAGGGCGGCCGTCACGTCGATCGCCTTCTGTATCGTCCGAAAGGCCGCGCCGGCGGAGTTGGCCGAACCGTCATTGGCGTCATTGCCATCGGTGCGCACGTAGAAGGTCCGGTTTGCCGTCAGCATGGTGCGGCCGATCGCCGTGTTGGGGAGGCTGACGGCGCCGGTCGATGCGCTGATGACGAGGCCGTCGCGCCACGTCGCACCGTCGGCGCTGACCCTGATGTGCAGATCGTCGTCGCCGGTCAGGCCGATCTCGGCGCGGCCGGAGTAATTGTCCTGCAGCAAAACCGACAAGGTCTTCGCCGCGCTCTCCTTGCTGAGCTTCCAGCGCAGATTGCCGTCGCCGCCTTCCGATGTCGCCCTTGCAGCGAGCAGCGCGTTGTTGAGCTTGGCGCTCAGCGGATTGGTCGCGTCGGCGGTCGTGCCGACGCCGAGCAGCGTCATGTTGTTGAGGCAGGTCAGCGCGGCGATGGCATCGACCCAGGCGCTGCCGGTCCAGGCGAGCAGCGCGCCCTCGTCGATCACGTAGCAAAGCCAGCCGGTCTGCGGCGCGCTGAACTGCCAGGCGCTATCCTGCCACGCCGCGATGTCGTTGACATGCCCCGCCCAGGCGCCGGTCGCACCGGTCTTGACGATCCAGCGCTGACCTTCCGCTGGCGAAACCGGAGGCGCCGTCAAGTCGCGTTCCTTCACAGCGAGTTGCACCAAGGTGTCGAGGATGCGCAGCGCCTCGTTATGCGTGACGTGTTTCTGCGCCTGGCTGCCTTCTATGCAAGGCAGGCCGAGATTGGCCGTATCGGTCATCAGTCTTTTCCGTTCGTGAGAAGTCAGACCCGTAGGGTCGCCTGCGCGATAAAGCCGCGTCCAACCGTGGCTGACATTTGCGCGACGCACACCGTAAGAGTCGTTTGCGCCACACCGAAATCGACGAGTTCATCAGCCGCGGCATAGAGCACCGATGGCGTCGTGCTCGACAACGTCCGCCGCACTGTGCCTCCGGAGAGAATGTCGATGGCGTAAGCCTCGCCGTCCTCGCCGAGCGGCACCTCCCCGCTCCAGCCATCGCCCTCGACGCGCGTGCGCCGGATCCAGCGCAAGCTGACGCCTTCACCATTGCGCGCCGCGCGCAGGTGCACCGGGGCGAGCGGCTTCAGCGCGGTCGCTTGCGGCGTCACGTCAAGCGCCAGCGCAGTTGAATCCGCGGTGTCGCGGCCGGCAGCGACGACGCGCAGTTCGAGAGGCCGCTCCAGCGCTTCTGGGCCTTTCGCGATCGTCACCGCGTGGCCGTCGAGAAGCACGAAGGGCGCACCGGCCGCGAGCAAAGGCGTAATTGCCCATTCGCTGCCGGCCTGGCCGCGCAATATTTTCGACAGCAGATAGGTTCGCTCGCCAACCAGTTCGGCCGAGGCGAACTGAATCACCTCCCACTGGCCATCGGCGTTGCGCAGCGCCGCCGCATTGGCGCCGGCGAACACCGCAAGGTCGGTCGCCGATGACAGCACGCCGCCGTTGATCTTCACGCGCAACGAGGCGCGGTGCCAGCGCCCTGTCGGGCCTCGCGGCAGACCATCGAGCGTTTCGCCGATCACGCAAGGCGCGGCGGCGAGCGCGGCGCGCGAGAAACTGGCGCCGTCCTGCGAGGCCCACACCGCGACCGCGCCGGGCCACGGCGCGGCAAACACCGCGACGCGCGATAGTACGGCAGGGCTTTCGGCGGTAAGCGTCGGCAGGTCAAGCGCCAGCGCCAGCGGCGGTCCGACCGCCGGCGGCGGCGGCACGGATCGCCAGGCAGGTGGCTTGAGCGCGACGCCGAAGACATCGGGATCGATCGAGCGAGCGCGCAAGCTGCGTTGCTCGGTGTCGGACACTTCTTCGATCTCGATTAGCCGCCGCCTTCCATTGACTGTGAGCGCTGTGACATCGCCCGGCATCAGCGCGAGGCGGCTCGGCGGCACCGCGAAGCTTGCGCTCTCTCGCGCTGTCCACAGATCCTGTAACCAGATGTCAGCGCGCCGCGCGGCCAGCGCGTCGCTGCAGGTCATCGCGACATCGGCCTGCGACGTGCGCGCCGATCGGGTGACGAGGCGGCGTGACGCCGCAGTCGCACGCTGATAGTCGGCTGCGACGTCGGTGAAGGACAGCGACACCGCCTGCGGCAGGTCGCCTTCCTGCGCACGCGTCAATTGCGCCGGCGCCGCGTTGTCCGGCAACACCAGATCGTCCTCCGTCAGCTCGGCGACCGGTACGCCACCGCGCTGGCGGAAGGTCAGAACGCCGTTCTGCTCGACGGCGTCGAAGGTGAAGGCAAGCGCCAGTGGATCGAGCATGGCGCGCGGCGCCATCGGCCGGTCGACGACATAGCCTTCCGGCCCCTCGCCGAGGTCGCTGCTGTCGACGCCATCGATGCCGCTGTCGGCGAGCACAGTCGCTACCAGCGCATCGAGCGGCGCAGATCCGAGCCGCCCGGTGAGCCAGTGCCCGGTCTGCCAGTTGGCCGCATCGCCCCAGACATCGCTCGCCGCCGGAAACACCGGATAAGGCCGCGCGTCCCAGGTCCACAGATGGATGGCGTCGGGCGCGATCATGCGGTCGCCGTAAACGCTCGACACCGGATTGAGCGCGGCCTCGCCGAACGCCGGATCGAAAGCGCCAAGCACCGCCTCAAGGAAACGCCGCTGCATCAGGTCGTCGCGTCCGCCGCTGGAGAAATGCGGCAGCGCGTTCTCCGACGACTTCGGATCGCGGAACACATTCGGCGCATTGGCGCCCTTGTCCACCGCGGGACAGCCGAGTTCGGTCAGCCAGATCGGTTTCGACTGCGGCACCCAGGCAGTCGGGGTCGAAAGCTCGAGTCCGCCAACGCGCTCATAGTGCCGCTGGCTCCAGAAATTCCAGATGTCCTTCTGCCGAAACATCCAAGGCTTGCCGAGCCCGTCGGTGATCGTGCTGCGGGCCTGCGCAGCACGCGCGGCATCGCTGGCATAGAACCAGTCATAGGCCTCGCCGGCATCGAGCCGGCCCGCGAGATAATGGGTGCGATAGATCGTATCGCTCAAGGCGCGGTCGAGCGCGCCGGCGTCGTCGCGCCAGTCGGTCAGCGGCGCATAGTAATCGATGCCGATACAGTCGATCGACGGCGACGCCCACAGCGCGTCGAGCGGAAAGCGCACTTCGCTGGCGCCGGCATCGACGACATGCGCGCCGTATTCTGTCCAGTCGGCGCCGTAAGTCACCTTGGTGCCGGTGCCGACGATCGCCTTCGCCTCGGCCGCCAGCGACACCAGCGCATTGACCGCCGGATAGACGTCCGACGCGGTGCGTACGCGCGTCAGTGCCTTGAGCTCCGATCCGATGAGAAATCCATCGACGCCGCCGGCCGCCGCGACGAGGTTGGCGTAATGCAGGATCATGTTGCGATAATTCCAGCCGTCCGGACCGCCGCTGAAGAACGCGTTGACCTGATCGCCTGCCAGCGCTGTGCCATCGGGCGAACCGGCAACGCCGGGCGCCGGATGGCACGTGATGCGACCGCGCCAGGGATAAAGCGGCTGCGATGCCGCGCCGGTGTAAGGATCGGCCCGCGTGTTCCCGGCGGGGATGTCCATCATCAGAAACGGATAGAGCGTCACCTTTAACCCGCGCGCTTTAAGATGCGCGATGAGATCGAGCACACTCTGATCCGACGGCGTGCCGCCATAGGCCGCGCGCCCGTCGACCTGCGACACCACATAGGCCGTGGCACGATCGACGCCGGCGACCGACCAAGTCTGGATCGATAACGTGCCGCCCTGGGTTTGCTTCGCGGCATTGTCGACGCCCGGCCGCACCCGGCACTCCCCGCAACGCAGGTCGTCGCCGAACCAGGCAACGACGACGGCGACGCGTTCGAGGTCGGGCACCGCCGCCTGTAAATCGTCGAGCGCGGCAACGACATCCGAGCCGGCGAAGCTGACATGGCGGTTCTCGGCCGCATACTGTCCCTGCCCGACCACCTGGACGACGGTCGCGGGCTCATAGCCGAACTCGGTCGATCCCGGAATCAAGGTCACCGCCCGAATCATCGACTCGAGCTTGCCGATGGCGCGCACCACCTCGAACGACAACTGCGGAATGCGGTTGCCGAAATCCTCGAGCGGCAGGCGCTCGAACACGACGTAAGCCAGGCCGCGGTAAGCCGGAGCCTGGCCTTCCTTGGCGACGATCAGCGGATCGGGCGTCTGCGCCTCGTCGCCGCGATAGACGCGCATGGTGATGCCGGTCAGGTCCAGCGCCTTGCCGTCGGCCCAGACGCGGCGCACCGCGCTGATCTCGCCCTCGCACAGGCCGAGGGCGACATTGGCGAAGTAGGAATAAGTCGTCTCGTTGGTCGTGACCCGCGAGCCGCCCATGCCCTTGCCGCCGCCCGTCGTCTGGTGCGTCGTCGAAACGACTTCCTCGAGATGCGTCGCCCAGATCACCTGCCCCGCCAGACGGGCGCGCCCGTAGACACGCGGGATCGGCGCGCCGTCGGTCGAGGCCATCACCGTCAGATCGGACAAGCGAGGTCCGGTGGCGCTGCGCTCGCGGCCGCCGAACAGCGCCTGGTCGATGAGAGTGCCGCCGAGCGCGCCGGCGACCCGCCCGACGATGGCGCCGGCCGAGCCGAACAGCGATTTACCGGCTGCCACGCCGGCGGTGGAGAGAAGTAGAGCAGCCATTATGTCAGCCCCGGAAAGCGGAAGGCATAGGCGATGCGGCGGCGCCACCACGGCGCCAGCGCCACTTCGGCAACGCAGGCGCCATCATGCGCGTGCACCATGAGGTCTGGCGTAGTGACTATCGCCAGATGTTTGGCCGCGAGCTGCTCGCGCCAGCGAAACAGCAGCACGTCACCCGGCGCGAATTGCGCGACGGCGACCGGCCGAAGGTGCCGCCCCGCCGCTTCCGCCAGCGGCTCGCCGCGCGCGGCCTCGGCCCAGTCCGGCGCGTAGGGCGGTGCGCGCTCCGGCTCGTCGCCGAGCACGCTGCGCCAAACGCCGCGCACGAGCCCGAGGCAGTCGCAGCCGACGCCTTTGAGCGAGGCCTGATGCCGGTACGGCGTCCCGATCCACGACCGCGCTTCGGCGATGACGAGAGACGAGGTGATGGGCATGAGAAGACTCTGTCATTCCGCGGCGTGGCGTGGCCCGCGAGCCCGGAATCCATATTCACAAACCGGGCGTATGGATTCCGGGCCTCGCCGCGTCGCGACTCGCCTGGAATGACGGTCAGGTTTGCAAACTACTGCCGTCGTTCCCCGGCTCGCCGGCGACCGGATAGCGCAGCACGAAGTCATTGCCGGGGATGTGCGGGAAGCCGCGGAAGTTGACGATGTTGTCGAAACGGTCGTGGCAGGTGGCGAGGCGCTTGTCGCAGCCGGCCGTCACGGTGAAGCCGTCACCCGGCGCGACCGGCTGCGGCATCGTCTGCCACAGGTCGATGACGACGCTGCCGGCGTTGCGGTGCGCCTTCACCTCCATCGCCAGTCCCGCATTGGCTCCGCTGGTAAAGGTCAGCTTGCCGGCGGTGAACCAGCCGTCGGCGAAAGTTTCGAGGCCGCCCGCGGTGAAACTCGACGACGCCGTCATGGCGACGACCGTGCCGCTGCCGCGGTACGAAGGCGATGTCAGATCGATCCGGCATTTTCCATCGCCGAGATCGGCGCCGCAGATCGTGGTGTAGAGCCGCCCGCGCTCCTCACCGAGCACCCGGCTCAAGCCCCGCAACTCGGCGACGAAGGCCGTGCCGTCGCGCTTCACCTCGCCCAGCGTGCCTTTGGCGAGCAGCACGCGCAGCGCGGGCTCGCTCCAGTCGGCGAGCCAGAGCTCGACCGACGCCGAGTCGTAGAGACCGGCGGCGAGATCGTCCTCGTTCAGCGTGTCGTCGCTCAGCGCACCCGACATGTCCGACGTATCGACTGCCATGCCGTGCTTGGCCGTCACCTCGCTGCCGTCGAGCCCGGTGCCGGCGCGGCAGATCACCGCGCCGAGCAGGACATCGTCGTCGTGATCGGTGAAACCCTGGTTGACGCCGTCGCGCCGCGTCACGATCCAGCACCGGCACAAGGTCGTGACGCCGGAGTCGAGTTTGGCCTGCAGCGCGGAGGGAATGCTTCTCATGGCTTGACCTCGATCAGCGGAATCTTCGGGATCGCCCCAGCGGCAAACGCCGACAGATCGAACTCGAGATAATCGGTATCGAAGCGCACCGGCACATCGAACAGAAAGCCGGCGGTGACGCCCTGCCCGGCTTCCGGGATATGTCCGGCGGCGAAGGTCACAACGCCCGTAGCCGTATCGACCGCGAACGAAGAGCCTGCCGCCTCGACACCCGCCACCGCAACACGCACGCTGCCGGCAACCGGCTTTTCGATGCGGCGCTGATACGGCGCATAGATGCCGCCATAGGCTTTCGTCAGGCTGAAGCTCGCGGTCGCGCCATCGCCCGTGCCGATCGCCTGATCGCCCGCCGTCACATCGGCGCCCGGCGCGGCTGAGGAATGATCGAGCCGGTCGCGCCAGCGAAAGCCGTAGAGCCGGCCGCGGCGTTCCTCGAAGAATTCGATCACCTGCGACAGCGCCTGATGCGTCTTCACGCCATAACCGGCGTCGTAACGCCGGCGCGAATGCGCCCAGCGCGCATTGCGCTCCTCGCGGCCGGAGCCGAGCGTCACCACGTCGGTGCGGCGCTGCGGGCCGCCGGCACTCTTGATCGCGATGTCGAGTGGAAACAACACGTCATGAAATGCGGTCATCTACAGGCTCCGCTGTCCGCGCGAGACCGCGCGCGCGATCTGGCCGGTGAGATAGGCCTCGGAACGGCGGAAGCTGTCGGCGTCCGGCGTGGCGATGTGCACGGTGATGTTCGCCGCCGGTGAGCCGCCGCCTGCAATGCCGAGCCGGCCATCGGGGCCGCGTGACAACGGCATGATCGCTTCCGGCCCCGCCTCGCCTGCGAGACCCAGCCCGCCTGCCAGCGGAAAGTAGGTCGGCGTACCGATGACGCCGCCGGTGGCGAACGGCGTGATGTTCAGGATGCCGCCGCCGTTGCCGCCCTCGTCGAAGCCGCCGGAAATACCGCGCGCGAGCCCCTTGAACGCGTTCTGCACCGCCAGCTTCGACAGGCTGAGCGCGACGTTCTTCAACACGTCGTCGAACTGCTTGCCGCCGGTCACCGCCTGGCCGAAGGCGCGTGTCATCAGCGAAGCGAATTGCCGGATGCTGACACCAAGGGCATTGGTGCTGCCGGTCGTCTTGTCCATTGTGGACGCCAGACCGGCATCCGCCAGACCGGCGTTGTCGTCGATACTGTAGCTATCGCTCATCGGGATATCTCTTCATCAGGGCGGCAAATCCGTCGCGGTCGAGCGGCGCGCGTCGCCCGGTCACCGCCTCGATTGCGTAAGCCAGCTCGCGCGGCGTCATTCGCCAGAACTGATCGGGCGGGAGTTTGAGAACGCCGAGGCCGAAGCCGATGGCGTCTTTCCATGGAAATGGTGTCACGCTTCGTCGCCAAACGTCGCGGCAATGAGCGCCGCGGCGATGCGCGCATAACCTCGCGCGCCGCCCTCCACGGCGAGCCGGCCGACTTCGTCGTCGCTTATTGCTTCACCGGCGCCGCGCAGGCCGGCGCCGATGATGCGCATGAGATCGAGCGCCCTAAGCCGTCCGCTGCCGATGCGCTCGGTCAGCGCCACCAGATCGTCGGCGCCGAACACGCTCTCCAGTTCGGCCAGCGCGCCGAGCGTGAGCACCAAAGTGCGCCGCACGCCGCCGAGCTCGGCGTCGATCTCGCCGCGATGTTTGTTGGCCATGGTCACGCCGCCGTAAACGTCACCTCGCCGGCCGACTCCATGGCGACGTCGTAGGTGACCTCGCCATTGTGCTCGCCGGCGTATTCGAGGCTGGTGATCTGGAACGATCCGGTCACGGTGCCGAATCCGGGAATGACGACCTGGTAGGTCTTCACCGCACCGTCGAAAAATGTCTGCCGCATCAATTCGTCGGTCGCGGCGTCCTTGAACAGGCCACGCCCCGACAGCGCAGCGCGCTTGACTCCGGCGCCGTCGAGCAGTTCACGCCAGCGATTGGCGCTCTCGGCATGGGTGACGTCGACGGTCTCGGCATTGAACGCGAGCCGCCGCGTGCGCAGGCCGGCGACGGTGGTGTAGCCGGCGCCATCGGCGATCTTGATCAGCAGATCCTTGCCTTTTTGGGCGGTCATTGCGGTGTCCTTTCTGGATTTACGCCGGCTCGGTCACGGCGCGGAAGCGCACCAGCGCGTGATAGGTCTTGCCGTCGGCCTCGCGCCGCACGTCGGCGACTGCGAAGCGCAAATTGACGAGGCGGTGATCGGTCAGCGACAGCGGCGCGTCGTCGAGCGCCTGCAGCAGCGCGCCGGCGATGACATGCGCCTCTTTGTGCCCGCCCTGCCGTGACCAGGCGTGCAGTGTCAGGATGTGCTCCTGCCCGCTGGCGTCGCCGGTCGAATAGTCGGCCATGCGCGCTTCGCCGAGCGTCACATAGGGAAAAGCCGCGGCGCGCGGCGGCTCGTCGTAGATCTTCGGGCCGCCGAGCGCGCCGGTGAGCGCGACATCGGCGGCGAGCGCGTCATGCACGGCGGCGCGCAGCGCCGCGGCGGCAGGTGTCGTCATGTGTGATGTCCTCAGTCTTGCCGTTCGTCGGCGTCGATCTCGAGAAAGCGGCGGCCGGTGATCTCGCGCACCGCGACGATCGCATAGCTGTGCGTGCCGTCGGCGATGCGGTGCCGCGTCGTCACGCCATCCCTGAAGCGGATGACGATGCGCACCCGCAGGCTCGCGCCGCGGCTGTCGGCGGCGACATCGGCGCGGGCGGCAAGCGGCGTCACGCTGCCCCACACCGTCGCGACCGCGTCATAGCTGCGCGTGACGCCGCTGGCGCCGTCCGGCGTCTCGACCGGGGCTAGCAGGATGAGACGGCGATCGAGTGCGCCGATGTCGAAGGACGCGCTCATAGCGACAACATCCGGTAAGGCGCGAGCAGCGCTGCCACCGTCGTGGGCAACACCGTGACGGTGCCGAGCGTGGCCAGTCCGCGATTCTCGTACCAGTGCGCGAGCAGCAGCCGCGCCGCCTGGCGCAGCGCCTCCGGCACATCGCTCGCGGCGGCGCCGTAACCGACGGTTACATCGAGCTCGATGCCGGCTGCGCCGCGCCCCGGCTGCGTCATCGCCCAGGGCGCGAAGGCGATCGCCGCGCCCGCCGTATCGACGACGAAGCTTTGCAGATCGAGGCTCGCGGCGTTGCCGCCCGCGTCATAGACACGCACGGCCGTCAGCGCCTGGAGCGGCGCCGGTGTCACGCTGAGCCGGCCGTCGGCCGGCCAGGCGTCGCGCGTCAGGCGCCAGTTTTGCGTGATCAGCGCGCGGCGCGTCTGCCCCTCTACATGGATGCGCGCCGCGGTGATCAGGCTGGCGATGACATCGTCATCGTCGTCATGCTCGACGCGCAGGAAGGCTTTGGCCTCGGCGAGCGACAAAGGCTCGGCCGCCGGCGCGGTGAGGAGGATGGAGGGCATCGGTGTCTCCGCACTAGACCACCTCATGGCGAGGAGCCGCGTGAAACGCGGCGTCTCGAACCATGCGGTGCCCGGCCTCGATCCTTCGAGACGGCCGCTCCGCGGCCTCCTCAGGACGAGGGAAAGGTTGACAAGTGGCGGCACCCAAGGCTCATGCCTGCCGCATGCGCCACGCCGTCACATTGCTGTTCGCCACGCTGGCCGCCGCGCCGGCCTATGCCATCAGTGGCAATGCGCCGCCGGCCACCGGCTTTGCCGCGCGGCCGATCGTGATGCTGATCGACAACCGCGGCGACCTGTGCACCGCGACGGCACTGGCGCGCGACCTGGTGCTGACCGCCGCGCACTGCGTCGTCATTCCTGCAGCCTATCGCGTGCGCGTTTTCCAGACCGGCGCCATGGCCGATGTCGACAAGATCCGTCGCCATCCCGGATTCAACATGGCGAATTACAAAGCGAGCCGCGCCACCGCCGACGTCGCGCTGATCAAGCTCAAGACGCCCCTGCCCGACATCGTCGTGCCGGCGGCGCTTGCGGCATCGCGCCGCGTCGCCGTCGACGAGACGCTGACGATTGCCGGCTTCGGCGTCACGCAGGCCGGCACCGCGCACGGACTTGCCCAGCCGCGCATGGCGAGCCTCGTCGTCACCGGCACGCCGGGCAGCCTGCAGATCCGACTGCAGGATGCGGCGACAAAGAACGAACGCCCCGGCCTCGGCGGCTGCACCGGCGATAGCGGCGCACCCGCCTTTGACGGCGCGGGACCGAACGAGAGCGGTCAGGTCATCGGCATTGTGAGCTGGTCCACCGCGCCGAAGAGCGAGGAGGGCTGCGGCGGCCTCACCGGCCTCACGCCGCTGCTCAACTACCGCGCCTGGATCATCGACACCGCCACGGCGCTCGGTTCGCCGCTGGCGCCATAGGAGCAATTCCAGGATAGTGGCGCCCGGTTTTCCGTCCGGAATTGCGGCCAATAAGAAAGACACTTCGCCGCAGTTCGGCCGCGCCACGAAACCGCTAGGGTCCGCGCTTACGCAAGCGAGCCCTCATGCTGTTCCCGACGGACCTGACATCGTTTCTCGAGCTCATCCGCCAGCACGGCGAAGCGGCCTACAGTTTCATGTTCGCCTACGCCGCATCGCACAGCCTCTTGCTCGGTCTGTTCGGCGGCTATGCCGCGCACGCCGGAGCGCTGAGCACGAGCAAGCTGATCGGCGTGTTCTGGTTCGGCAGCTTCGCCGGCGACGCGGTGCGCTTCTATCTCGGCCGCCGCTATGGCGCGCGGCTGTTCCGGTCGTGGCCGCGCATCGAGCGCCTCGTCAGCATCGCCGCACGGCTCACCGACAAGCACGCCGTGCTGATGATCCTGTTCCATCGCTATCCGCACGGCATCCGCGGCGCCGCCGCCTTTGCCTACGGCCTGTCGAAGCTGACCTGGCCGGCCTTCCTCGTCTTGAACTTTGTTGCCGCCGGTCTGTGGGCGGCCGCGGTCGTCGGCACCGGTTACGCTTTCGGCCAGGTCTCGGAAAAGATGATGAACGACGCCTCCTCCGGCCTCGGCCTCGGCATGCTCGTCATCTTCCTCGGCCTGTCGTGGTTCCTGAGCAAGAAACTCGAGCAGACCATCGAGCGCGACTCTGAATTAACCCGGCGTTAACCCATCCCGCCAACCGGGGATTAACGCCGCCGGCCCTAGCCTGCGCCCATGAGTTCGGTCGGTGCAGTTTCGATTTCCGGCATGATGGCCGCGGCGGCGCAGATGCAGGCGTCCGCGATGCGCATCGCCAATTCGGCCGACGGCGGCGCCATGGCCGAAGAACTCGCCAACGTCATCACCTCGCAGGCCTCCTTCGCCGCCAACGCGCAGACGCTCAAGGCGCAGACCGACATGGTCGGTCAGCTCGTCGATATCCTGGCTTAGTCTTTCTTTCACCTCTCCCCGCAATGCGGGGAGAGGTCGACATTCGAGCGCAAGCGAGGATGTCGGGTGAGGGGCAAGGCAGAGCGCTTCCGATCGCCCCCCACCCGTCTCGCAGCTAGTGCTGCTCGCCACCCTCTCCCCGCTTCGCGGGGCGAGGGAAAGAAGTTACGACGCCGCGAACTTCATCAGCTTGATGGCGTCGAAGTCCTGAATGCCGCCGCCGACGCGCTTGGTCGTGTAGAACAGCACGTAGGGCTTGGCCGTATACGGATCGCGCAGCACCGAGACGCCGGCGCGGTCGACGATCAGATAGCCGCGGGAAAAATCGCCGAAGGCGATCGACAGCGAGTTCGCCGCGATGTCCGGCATGTCCTCCGCCTCGATCACCGGGAACGTCATCAGCGACGCGCGGCCGCCCGCCACCGCCGGCGGCTGCCACAGATATTGCCCGGTCGTGTCCTTGAACTTGCGCACGGCCGCCTGCGTCCGGCGGTTCATGACGAAGTTGCCGTTCTGCCGGTAGCCGGCCTTCAGCGCATAGACGAGGTCGATCAGCGCGTCGGCCGGGTTCGACGAAGCGAAGGCGCCGGCCGCGCCCGAGGCGATATATCCGACATTGCCCCAGCTCCACGAGCCGTTCGCCACCGTGGTGTAGCTGAGGAAGCCCTTCGGCTTGTTGGTGCCGTCGCCGTTGACGAAGGCGGCGCCCTCCTGCGCCGCGAACACGGCCTCGACCTCCTGCGCCAGCCACTGGTCGATGTTCACCGCCGAGTCCTCGAGCAAGTTCGCGGTCGCCGCCGGCATGGCGTAGAGCTCCATCGCCGGGAACGACAGCTGGTCGAGCGTCGCCGACGCCGTCTGCGAGCGCGGGTCGGTCTCGCCGACCCAGCCGACCGCGGGGCCGGCCGTCATGAACGGCTTCTTGTACACCGAGCCGGAGATGGTGCGCACACCGGCGATCGAGCGGATCGGCGAGATCGCGGTCAAGCGTTTGCCGATCTCGGCCTCGATCTCGTCCGGCACGGTGTAGCCGCCGTCGGCATTGGACCCGATCGACATCGCCTTCGCTTCCAGCGCCGCGAGGCCGGCGGCATCGCCGCCGCGCATATAGGCGTCGAAGGCCTGTTTGTGCTCGAGCGCATGCGCCGAACGCTGCGTTTTCGCCTCGAAGCCGAGCGCCGGCCGCGCCGACTTCAGGGTCATGTCGTCGAGGCGGCGCGCCTGGGCGTCCAGCGCGGCGTTGATGCGGGCGAGCTTCTCCTCGACCAGGGTATCGCCGGCGCGCTTCTGTTCCAGCGCCAGGCGCTGATCGTTGGTTTCCTTGAAGGCTTCGAAGGCGCGCATCATCTCGGCATGCGTCACCACCGCGTCGAGCGGAATGCCCGATTTGGTTTCAAGCGTGGTCGTCTCGGTATCCATGGAGCTTCTCCTGTTGAAGAGTTGTGTCTGGTGCATCGGCGAAACTTCGCTATCCTTCGGCGACGACCGGAAGTTCCGGCGCAGCGGGGTGACAGCGTGAGCGACGAAATCCGTTCGGCGATCGACTTCTACGAGCGCCATCCGATCTCGGCCGAGATCATCAAGGCCAAGCTCCTGGCGGCGCGCGGCACCCTGACCGGCATCACGCCCGACGAGCTCTATCCGCACGATCAGGATCATTACGGCGGCCTCGCCGCCAATGACGCGCTGGCGCAGCGCGCCGGCATCACCCAAGGCACGCGCGTCGCCGATTTCTGCGCCGGCTTGGGCGGCCCGGCGCGTTACCTCAGCGCTCGCTACGGCGCCGACGTCACCGGCATCGAACTGACGCCGGCGCGCGTCAAGGGCGCGGCCGAACTCACGGCGCTCGCCGGCTTGAGCGACCGCGTTCGCGTCATCGAAGGCAATGTCATGGCGGCGCCGCTGCCGGATGCCAGCGTCGATGCCGTCGTCAGCCAGGAAGCGCTGCTGCACGTGCCCGACAAGGCAAAGACGCTCAGCGAAGCCTTCCGCATTCTCAAAGCCGGCGGCCGCCTCGCCTTCACCGACTGGGTCGCGCACCGGCCGTTGTCGCAGGCCGACGCCGATCTGATGTGGGCCGGCATGGCCGCCACCAATCTCTACGACATCGCCGCTTATACGAAGCTGATCGAAGCCGCCGGCTTCACGGTAACCTCGGTCGACGACCTCACCGCCGAATGGGCCGAGATCCTGCAAGCCCGCCTAGCGATGTATCAGAAGCTGCGCGGCGAAACGCTCGCCGCCGGCACGGCGTCAGGCCACGACGCCTTCTATGAAAGCTATGTGCGCTTCGTCGAACTGGTCAGCGAAGGCACGCTCGGCGGGGCAAGGTTCGCGGGGGTGAAGGGGTAGATTGCCTCTTAGAGATTCACGGCCTTTCAGAAAGCTTTCCTTTTCTGAGCTTTGGTGTGGCGAGCCCAATGCAGGGATTGCCAAATTGGGCAACCATGTGTTGAACTTCGCGGTTGCACAGCAGATTCGCACACAACCAAGGAGATAAAAATGCGGCCTGGCCTCTATAAAGTGAGTTTTGAGACGCCTCTCGGTGCTGGCGCAGGTGCCGTTTATACCGACGGAACGAAGCTCTGGGGTGGCGACTCAGGAATCTATTATGTCGGTGAGTATAGCCAAGACGGAGATGCTCTTAAGGCCACAGTCCGAGCTGATCGTCACACCCAAGGATTGGGTTCAGTTTTTGGCAAAGACCGTGTCAGGATTAACTTAGATGGTACTGTCAGGGGTGACACAGTGACCTGCCGGGGCAGTTCGCCCGACGCGCCCGGCGTCCAGTTTAGCTGCACCCTCACTCGGATCAGCGATTAGCTTCTCTAGCAGAACCGATAGGCGGTCCAAGGCCGCGATAAGTAAGTCGGCCTTGGTCTTGCCTTCATCTCGCGTTGCGCACATAGGCGATCCTTTCCTAATTGAAAATCGAGTGTCGGCGCGCATCGCATCACCCCACCCGCCGCCGTCGCGGGCGTTCGACGCGCAGCGGCGCAAGCGGCCGCGGCGATGCAGGCGGCGCCGCGCCCTCACCCGCCAGCATCGCGCGCCACTCGGCTTCCGCGCGCGTGCGCGCGAATGACGGCCGCCGGGAGGATGCGTCCTTCACCGCATGCACGCGCGCGCCCGCCAGCAGCGGGAACGTGACGATGGAGATTTCCCAGAGATCGACGGTGATGAGCGAGCGCACCCGCGTCTTCGGATCGATGCGGCCCTTCACGGTGCGAAAGCCGATCGACAGGCCGTCGATGGCGCCGGCGCGGATCAGCGCCAAGAGCTCGCGGCCGCGCGCCACTTCGGGAATGAGCCTGCCGCGCGCATAGAGCCCGCGATGGTCTTCGCGCAGTTCGAGCCAGATGCCGACCGGCTCGGCTGGATCGTGCTGGAACAGCATCGGCACGCGCTGCACGCTTTTCTGCCGCAGCGTCTGCGCGAAGGCGCCGCGCACCACCATGTCGCGCGCCTGATCGATGGCGCCGAACAGCGAGGCGTAGCCTTCCACGGTGCCGTCGTCGTGAATGCGCGTCTTCGGCGCGAACACCGAGGCGATGGTGGGGTCGGGAGAAAGGCTTTGGGACAATGCGAGCATGACTCTTCCTTCACCTCTCCCCGCGTGCGGGGAGAGGTCGACGGTCGCGCGCAAGCGCGGGCGTCGGGTGAGGGGGTGGTCGAGAGATGGCAACGCCCCCTCAGCCGGCTCGCAGCCTAAGGCTGCTCGCCACCCTCTCCCCGCACACGCGAAGAGGGTGAAGAGGCTGCGGCTTGGTCCTACTTCCGGCCCCGCCGCGTCTTCGGCCTCGCCACCCGCTGCTGCGGCGACGAGGCGCTCTTGCGCCTGGCGGCGCGATCGAGATGGTCGAGAAATTCGCGGAACACCGTCAGGTGGTCGCGGCGCGCAGCCGCGCCGGCCTTGCTCTCGCCCTTGATCGAGCGCAGCACGTCATGCAGCGTATCCATTACATCCCTCCGATACGGTCCTTGTTGAAGCGGTCGTTGAAGCGCGCCAGTTCGCGCACGAAGTCGTCGAAGCGCCGGCTCGCGGCGGTCAGTTCGCGCAACGCGAACCAGGCGAGCGCCGACGCCGATAGCGCCCACAGCAGCAGCGCCACATGCGCGAGGTCGCCGCGCGCGGCGAAGATGTCGATGATGTCGGGCATGGGCGTGTCACTCACGCGGGGCCGTCATCGTCCGCGAAAGCGGACGATCCAGCCCTTGTGGCGGTTGTTGCGAGCGCGGGATCCCCGCCTCCGCGGGGATGACCCGAGAAAACCGCTGACGCGCTGCACCGCGTCCGGGACAGGCCCGCAACAAAAAACCCGCCGCGGTGTCCCGCGACGGGTTGTTCTTCGTCATTCGCGATCCCGCGACAGCGGGGACCGTACGCCGCCGGTCTCAGCGCATCTTGCTGCTGCTGCCGGTGGTCGCCGCGGGCTTCTCGAGGTCCTGCGCCATCTTCAGATGCTTCTGCAGCGTCGGCACGGTTTCCTTGGCGAGTTCGGCGAGCGGGCCGGTCTTCTTGGCTTCGGCCTCATACCTGGCGATGTCCTTCTTGTGATCCGTCACCATATGCCTGGCGAACTCGCGGTCGAACTTCGCGCCCGACAGCTTGCTCAGTCTGTCGTAATCGGCCTTCTGTTTGGCGCTCGGCGCGGTCGGCGCCTGCGCGCCCATCTGCTGCGCCATACCCTGCAGCTTCTTCAGGTGATCGCCGTGATCGGTAACCAGCGTTTCGCCGAAGGTCTTGACGCTGTCGGCGTCGCCCTTCTGCTGCGCCAGCTCGCCCATCTTCACTTCGGCCATATCGCCCTGGATGCCTTCCTTGAGGAAGGCCTGGTCGGCCTTGGACGCCTTCCCGGTCATCTCGCCGGAAGTGGCCTGCGCCGGCGCCGCCGTTCCCTTGCTGCCGGTCGAATTGGTCTGCGCCTGCGCGGCGCCCGCGGCGAGCGCGATCACGGCGGCGGCGCCGATCGCGAGCATCGGTTTCCTGTTCATTGTCGTACCTCGTTCCATGACATTGTTGCGCTCGGCGCACCGCGTGCGCGCAAAGCTCATGGATAGAACGGCGCCGCCTTGCCGCTTGTTCCTGTTCCGCGGCGCTTACGAGGTTAAAACGTCTCCACCTTCGACGGCGCCGTAGCCGGTGGCGGCGCGCTTTTCGTTGATGGTGAGGAACGGCGCCTTGGTCACGCGTTCCCACAATGCGGCGCGATCGAGGCTGAGCGCCTCGATGCGGTCGCTATCGGCGAGCAGCGTCAGCGGGCGCGCGCCGAAGCCGGACGCCAGCCACTGCGCCAGCGCCGCGCCAATGCGGTTCGCCAGCGGCAGCACGCTTTGCCGGAAGAACACGCGATTGGCTTCGGCGTAGTTCGAGTAAGTGTTGTCGCCGGGAATGGCGAGCAGCATCGGCGGCACGCCGAAAGCGAGCGCGATTTCGCGCGCCGCGGCGTGCTTGGCTTCCATGAAGTCCATGTCCTTCGGCGACAGCGACATGGCCTTCCAGTCGAGCCCGCCTTCGAGCACCATTGGCCGCCCGGCATTGGCCGCGCCCTCATACTTGTCGGCCAATTCTGTCTTCAGCCGCTCGAACTGCGCGTCGGTCAGCATCGAGCCGTCGCCGCCGGCATAGACCAGCGCGCCGGACGGCCGCGCCGCATTGTCGAGCAGCGCCTTGTTCCAGCTCGCCGCGGTGTTGTGCGTGTCGACGGCCGTCGCCGCCGCTTCCAGCGGGCTCATGCCGTAATAGTCGTCGAGCGGATTGAACAAGGTCAGATGCAGGATCGGCGGCACCGCGCCGTCCTGCGCGAAGCGCACCGTCTGCCCCGCCACCGTGTAGTCGAACGCCGCCGGCCAGCCGTTCGGCCCCGGCACCACCCTCATGCGGTCGGGCCGCAGCGCGTAGAGTTCGCGCGGGCTCCCCTCGCCGCCCGCGCGCACCGCCTCGACATAAGCGTTGCCGGACAGCATCAGATGCGCGGCCACGGTCTCGAGGAATCCCGGCCCGTCCTGGCGCGGGTTCGGCCGCGCCAGGAGATCGAGCAGCGGATGCGCGGTGAGCTCCTCGGCGCCGTCGTAGAGCACGAACGATACGCCGCCGACCGCCTCGGCGGTCAACCGCACCGCACGGTGCACGATGGCGTTGCGCGCAGAGCCCTCGCGGGTGAGCGCGGCATAGTCGCGCGGCGTCCAGCGCGCGCGGCCGCCGGATTCGAGCGCGATCAGCGCGCCGATCCGCGTCGCCTTGCGCTCGGCCGGCCGCAGCAGTCTCTTCAATGTGTCGATCATAAAAAAAGCCCGCCGGTGAAGGCGGGCTCCTCTTCGTTGTGATGCGCTTCGTTTGGCGGCGTCAGTTCGCCGCGTAACGCGAGGCATGCGGATTGACGATGGCGTAGCCCGCGATCGAGCGAACGTGCTCGCGGGTGCGGCCGCCGCCGGAATTGCCGTCGTGGACCAGCCAGTTGTTGCCCTCGACATGGCTCATCAGAACCATGACGTGACCCGAGCGCGCCGCCACCATTCCGGGGGCCGCCGAGGTGCGCGGGAATTTGCGCGCCCAGTTGGCCGCCAGATTGAGCTCCGGCTTGATCGAGCCGAACACGTAGAGCGATGCCTCGCAGCCGCAGAAGCGGTGCGGACAGCCCGACGGCCGGCTGCCGATGATCATGCCGTTGCCATTGGCGTCGGCGATGCGCGTGTGCGTGCGCGCCGGCGTCGAAGCCGGAGCGTAGGCGAAGGCTTCCTCGCCTGTCGCCGGGGTCCGTGCGGCCGGCGCATTGTCCGAGCACCCGCGGGTATTGCAGGTGACCTGGGCCTTCTCGGCCAGTCTCGGGCGGTGCGCGCGCCGTACGGTCGTCTCATGCGCCAGCCGCGACTGGCGCTCCACGCCGCGCGAGGCTTGCGCGGCCGCGGGATTATCCGAACAACCGCGCGCGTCGCACGTTACGGTGGCGGCATGCGCGGCGGCTCGATGCTTCGGTCGGGCGTCGGCGCTCGTCGCCGCCGCCGTGATCGACGCGATCGTGGCGATCGCGAGTACAGCTCGTTTCAATATTCTGGTCACCTGTCTTGAAGGCGGCATTGACGCCGCGGGTGGAAGGAGCGGCGTTAATAAATAACGACGCCTCGTCGATGGGATCGTCCTCCACCGTCTCAATGTGACCAAACAATGACCAGGCCAAGCATGACTCGTGCTCAAGCCATGCGCGTTAAGGATTAAGACGCGCCGCCTTGTTGGCGGAATAAACAAGTCACCGGAAAACCCCGGATTATGCGGGCTTTTGACCCACTTCTGCGACACATCGTTGCCGATGACGGCGAATTCGCGTCACAAATCTTGCGCGATGGCGACTGTCACATACCCGACCGACACAGGTCTGAATTTGATCGCGGCCGGCAAAACCGCGCCCCCGCGCCGTGAAAACGCGGTTGCATATCATTCACTCGACACCAATACCGCTATATTCGAACGGCCATTGATTCCCTGCGCGAGCCCCGCGCGCCGCTTCGCTCGGCGCGATCAGAGATGTTTGGCGTCGTCGCCGACGAGCTGATCGCGCATGTTCGGCATCACGGGGAAGCCATAGCCGTTGCCAGGCTTGTCCCAGAACAAGGCGCTCATGTCGTGTGCCTCGCTGACGTGGAGCTCGACGCCGATCATCTGCAGCGCCAGGATCAGCGCCTGCATGGAGTCGACGCCGAAGGTCGATTTCCGCGAAACGCCATCCGGCCAGCCTATTGTATAAACACACTTCCAGGCGCCGTTGGCTTCCCGCACCGGAACGAACAATTCGACCGGGACATCGACGATCGCATCGCCGCTCTTCAGTTTTAGCGTCCGACTGGCCACCCGCATGCGCGCGCCCCGCTATAGATACTTCACATCCTCTCCGATCAACAGATCGCGAAGAGTCGGTACAACCGGAAAGCCGTAGCCGCTGCCTGGCTTGTCCCAGACCAGACTGCCGGATTTGTGGTAACTGCTCGAATAGAGCTCGGCGCCGATCATGCCGAGCGCAATTACCAACGCCTGGATGGCATCGACGCCATAACCGGCGAACACGCGCAAGCCTTCGGGCCAACCGACATCATAGCGGCATCGCCAGACGCCGGGCGTCTCGCGTTCCGGCGCGTAAATCGAGATGGGAATTTCCATGGTTCGCTCGCCATCACGCCACGTCAGCGTTCTTGTGCCGATGATCATCGAGGCCTCAAAAATTCAACGGAGGAATCTGTCTTCCTTCCAGGCAGTTAGAATAGCGCAAATATGCTTGACCATAGCAGGTCCGCATCTGCACCGCTTGGCATATAAACAGGTCCTGCCGATGCATGAATTCGCACTCCTGCTGGCGGGCTTTGGATATGCGCGCTGCAATTCTTGGTCCGGGCTTTTCGGTCGCGGAGCCGCCCTCGCCCGTCCACTGCCCGCCTTCCCGGCTTCCCGAAGGCACTCTTGGCTGATCTTCCCGATACTTTCGCTCGTAGACGTCAAACACCGTCGAAATCTCGCTTTCTGCCTTCACCCACCGCCGCCAGCCCGGTCGCAGGAAGCGATGCGCGTCGGGGCGCATCCAGCGCGACACTTCGCGCGCGACAAAAGCGTTCTTCATGCCGGCCTGTCCCTACAAAATCCTGATCCGCGGCTCCGGTCTTGCCGCGAAGGTCAGCGCCGCCACCGCCCAGACCAGCGCATCGAGGCGATCCGGCGAGCGGCCCGACGACAGTCCGTCGACGCCGAAGTCGCACATCTCGTCTTCCAGCGCCGGAAACGTGCCGACGTGTTTGACGCGGCCCTGCTCGTAGAGCTGCGACACCGGCTCGGCGCGATGATACTTGCCGCGCGTCGCGCGCTTCATCACCACCGGCACCTCGCGGTCCGCCTCCCTGATCACCGCCGCGACCATGTCGCCGCCCTGGTTGACCTCGGCGATCAGGCAGTCGGCCTTGAGCCGCCGCCACAGCGCCACCGCCTTGGCCGCCCAGGCCTGCGGCGTCGCCCCGGCGATGCTGGCGTCCTCGATGACATAGATCGTGCCGTTGCCGTCGCGGCCGGCGGCGATCATGCCGCAGGCATCGGCGCCCTTCTTGGCCGAGGCCGGCGGATCGATGGCGACGACGATACGCGAAAGCAGTGGCGCACTGTCGATGCGGCAGTTCTCGAGCCCGGCGCGCGTCCACAGCGCGTCGGCGCGCTCTTCGATGATTTCGCCGTCGAGCTCCTGGCGGCCGAGCCGCGTGCCGCCATAGCGCGTCAGCACCTGCTCGACGAAGGACGGCGCCAGGTTGAGCGCATTGGCGATGGTGCCGGCGCGGGTCAGCGCCGTCGACGGATCGTCGATCAGCTTCTTGATGAGTGCGATCGGCCGCGGCGTGGTGGTGATCACCTGCCGCGGCCGCGCGCCAAGGCGCAGTCCGAACTGCAGCATGTCAAAGGTTGCTTCGGCATGACGCCACTTGGCGAGCTCGTCGCACCATGCGGCGGAGAATTGCGGGCCGCGCAGGCCTTCGTAATTCTCCGCCGTGTGGATTTCGGCGACCGCGCCGTTCGCCCATTCGACGCGGCGCAAGGTCGGCAGCCATTTCAGTCTTTCGTCGCGCCGGTGAATGGCGAGCAGGCCGGACACGCCCTCGATCATCACCGAACGAACGTCGTGCTCGGTCTCGCCGACCAACGCGATGCGCGCGCGCGGATCTTCGAGCGCGAGCCGCCTCACCCATTCGGCGCCGGCGCGGGTCTTGCCGGCGCCGCGGCCGCCGAGGATGAGCCAGGTCGTCCATGGCCGGCCGCCGGCGGCCGCTTGCGGCGCCCGCTGGTGCTCATGGGCGACAACGTTGAAGTCGGTGTTGAGATCGTCAATCTCGCCGTCCTTGAGGGACGCCCACACCCTCGCCTTCTCCGAAGGATCCAGCGTCGATAAGCGCTTCAATACGCGCTGCAAGTTCGAAACGGATGGTGTCGATGTCGCGGGGCACGGGGTCGTCGTCGGCGTCATCGGCGGGTTTCTCGTTGTCGGGCGTTGCCAGTTGTTTGATGTCGCGCAAGGTGCGCGACACGCTCGCCAGCGTGCGGGCGCCGTGCTCGGCCTCGAGCGGGTTGCCGGGGCGCAGCGCGGCGACGATGCGTTCGATGGCGTCCATTTCGCGTTCGGCCACGGTCAGGATGCGCTGCGCGAGAACGACGCGTTGCTGCGCCACGGCCGCGGCATCGACGGGCGTGGCCGGCGCGGCGGGAGCCGGCGCCGCGAAGGGTTCGGCGGGGTCGTGCAGCGCCTCGCGAACAGCGCCGGCAAGGCTGAAGGTCGGCCGGGCGCGGCGGCTGCGCCAGCCGAGCTCGCGCACGCGCTCGTACAGATTGGACCGCGACAGTCCGACCATCGCGGCAATGTCGCCGACCGGCGCCGCCGTCTGTTCGTAGAGACGCCTGGCCTCGGCCAGCACGTCGGGCGGAATGATTTTCTTGGCCGTCATGAACCCTCCCCCATTAAAAAACGCGCCGGCGGAACCGGCGCGTTCGAACACTTTGACGATGTCGCGGGCTGCCGCGCAGCCGGACGATCAGTGGAAGAAGTAGAGAAAGACCACGGCGAACAGCACGACGACGCCGAACAGGCTCAGCCCCAGAACAAAGCGCACGTTATGTCCTGTGGTGCCGGCCCGCGCTGCCTTGGTGGTTTCGATGATCTGGTCGTTATGGCTCATGGCCATGCTGCTTCTCCGTCATCCCGAATGGCGCTTGCGCCGCATGGTGGCGGCCGTTCCATTCGTCAACGCGGAGCCGGCGGCGGCCGTTCCATCATTCCGTCTATCGAGAACGCCGTCTTCAGCGCACCGAGACGACGGCCTGTTCAGCGCGCGTCGTGGGCGCTTGCCGGAGCGCCCGCCCCGGACGCAACTGTGGAGCATGCCCAAACCATAGCGGAGGAGCGTCACGCTGTCAAGCATCCTTTCCTAGGTTTTTTAACTTTCCTATTTGAGGCCGAAATTCCTGTCGGTGAAACGGGTTAGCGGCGTTTGCCGGCGGGCGCGCCGCGCCGGCCGGCAAAAACTGGCGAAAAATTTTCGAAAAATATTTTCGATCGGGCGAGGCATGCGCGCCCGCCGCGCCGATCCGCCCTCGCCGGCCCGCCGCGCCCGGCTACTGCGTCCGGTCGCTGTGGCAGGAGCGCGACTGCTCCCAGATCCAGCCGCATTTGCTGCAGCCGCCGAGCGTCAGCGCGACAAGGACGAGGCACGTCAGAGCGAAAAGCCGGTGCGTCATGATCAAAGTCTAGCCGAAACGGCCGCTCCGGGCCAGCCAACCCGGCCAGCTAGGCCACCCGCCCGGTTCACGCCAAATGACCGCGCGGCCCTGCGAATTGCTTTAAATACGCTGGAACCGCTTAAAGCCGCTTCAGTAAACGGCCGCTAAGCTAGCCTGATCTCCCTGGGCAGGCTGATGCTTCGAGCGAACCTCAATGAACGACGCAAGGCGCCGCGCCGCGCCATCAACCGTGTCGCGCAGTTCCACACCGGGCCGGGCGCGCTGCCGCGGTCCTGCATGATCACCGACATTTCCGACAACGGCGCCCGGCTCTATTGCGACAGCGCCATGCCGGACACCTTCCTGCTGTCGCTGTCGGGCGAAGGCATCGACACCCGGCGCGAATGCCGCGTGGTCTGGCGCCTCGGCGGCGAACTGGGCGTCGAATTCGTGCGGCCGCACTACTAGCCGCGCGCCGGCTTCGCCCGCGATTGACCTCGCGCAACTCGCGCCGCGCCCGCCGCCGCTAGGCTGCGCCGCATGTCGATTGCCGCCCCATCCCCGCAATTGCGCCGCCGCCTCGGCCTGCCGCTGCTCACGCTCTACGGCGTCGGCATCACCATCGGCGCCGGCATCTATGTGCTGATCGGCGCCGTCGCCGGTCATGCCGGCCGTGCGGCGCCGTGGTCCTTCGTCATTGCCGGCCTCGCCATGGCCTTCACCGTCGGCTCCTATGCCGAACTGGCGACGCGCTATCCGGTCAGCGCCGGCGAAGCGGCCTATGTGCGCGCCGCGTTCAACTCCCGCCTCGCCTCGACGCTGATCGGCGCGCTGACGATTCTCATCGGCATCGTCTCGTCGGCCACCGTCGCGCTCGGCGCCGCCGGCTATATCGGCCAGTTCATCGACCTGCCGCGCGGCGTCATCGCCGCCGGCGTCATCATCGCGCTCGGCGCGGTGGCGTCCTGGGGCATCCTGGAGTCGGCGCTGCTCGCCAGCCTGTTCACGCTGATCGAAGCCGGCGGTCTCGTCGTCATCATCGCCGCCGCGATTTACGGCAATGTGCCGTTCGTCGGCACGCTCACCGAATTGCCGCCGCTGAACCCGCAGGCATTGTCCGGCGTGTTCTATGCCAGCCTGCTCGCCTTCTTCGCCTTCATCGGCTTTGAGGATCTCGCCAACGTCGTCGAGGAAGCCAAGGCCCCGGAGCGCAACATTCCGCGGGCCATGATGCTGACGCTGGCGATCTCGACCGCGCTCTATCTCGCGGTCGCGGCGATCGCCGTCAGCGCCGTGCCGCCGGCGGAGCTCGCGCGCTCACCGGCGCCGCTGAGCCTGGTGTTCCGTCAGGTCGCCAGCCTGAGCCCGGCGACCATCAGCGTCATCGCCATCGTCGCCACGCTCAACACCATCCTCGCGCAGATGACGATGGCGGCGCGCGTCGTCTATGGCCTGGCGCGCCAGGGCGACCTGCCGCGCGTCGCCGGTCATGTGCATGCCGGGACGGCGACGCCGGTGTTCGCCACCCTCCTCATCGTCGCCGCCACCCTCGCGCTGGCGCTGACGGTGTCGTTCGAGCGGCTGGCGGAAGGCACGTCGGTCGCCACACTGGTGGTGTTCGCCGCGGTCAATCTGTCGCTGCTGCGCGTGCGCCACCGGCGCATCCATGCGCCGGGCCCGCATGTGCGGGTGCCGCTGTGGATGCCGGCCGCCGGGCTCTTGAGTTGTCTGGCGATGATGGCCGCGGCGCTGTTCGGCTAGCGGCGCGCGGCGCGCTGTTGTGACGGCGTTCAGGCGTCGGTGCGGTGCGGCTTCAGGTCGAAGCCGATCTCGAACACGGTGCGGTCGGTGATGTCGACCACCGTCATGCTCCAGCCGGACAGGTCCTGGATGCCGGGATCGCACATCGCGGCTTTCAGATCGCGCACCTGCTGCACGGCGTGCGTGCGCACCGCCGACAGGCCGCTGAGCTCCTGGCCCTTGTCGTCGGAAAACCGCCGCTGGCCGTCGGAGAAATGAAAGTAGTAACGGGGCACTTTGACTCTCTTTCGAAAGCAGATTGCACCGATCGCAGCCGACGCCGGTTGCGCCCCCCAAGGCAAAGCCGGCATGGCAACGATACTAGACTACGTGCCGTCTAGATTGGCTAGGTGTCGGAAGCGTGACCGGGCGCACTTTGTCGCAACATGTTTTACGTGCGCGGCATGTGGCTTCGCGCCGTTTCGCTTAACCGACGTTCACCCTGTACATTCAACTCGCGCGTTCGGCCGGCGGAGCGGTACCGGTATCGAAGCGCGTGCGCGCCGCCTGAATTGCGGCACGATTGCGCCGCGCCCACAGGCCGAGTTCGCTCACCGGCTCGAGCAGCGAGCGGCCGAGCGCGGTCAGCTCGTAATCGACGCGCGGCGGGATGGTCGCAAATACCGTGCGCGAGACCAGGCCGTCGCGCTCCAGCGCGCGCAAGGTCAGCGTCAGCATGCGCTGCGAGATCGAGCCCAGCGCGCGCCGCAGTTCGTTGAAGCGCTTCGGCCCGTCGCCCAGCGTCGAGACCACCAGCACGGTCCACTTGTCGCCGACCCTGGCCAACACCTCGCTCACCGCGCGACAGTCCTCGGCAACATGGAGGTTACCCGGTATCGCGCTTGTGCCTTCTTGAGTCTTCAGAGCAGTCATCTATTTATCCTCGGTCACCAACCATTACTTAGGCTAATAAATAGAGGCTGCAATGGCAAAGCTCAAGCTCGGGGTCGTCGTCGGCTCCAACCGCAGGGAATCGATCAATCGCAAGCTGGCTTTGGCCATCGCCAGGCTGGGGAGCGAGGCTTTCGAGGCCAAACTCATCCAGATCAACGATCTGCCGATGTACAATCAGGACCTGGAGCAGCCCGTTCCGCCTCCGGTCGCCCGCTTCAAGGCCGAGGTCGAAGCCTCCGACGCCCTCCTGTTCGTTTCCCCCGAACACAGCCGGTCGATCCCAGCCGTCCTCAAGAACGCGATCGACTGGGGAACGCGGCCGTGGGGCAAGACATCCTGGCCCAACAAACCCGCCGCGGTTACCGGCGCGTCGGGCGGTGTGATCTCGACGGCCGTCGCCCAACAGCACCTGCGGGCCGTGCTCGGTGACCAGGGCCTGCATCTGATCGGCGGTGAGGCGTATATTCAGTTCAAGCCCGACCTGATCGACGAAAACCACAATGTATCCGACGGCAACGTTCGCGAATTTCTCAAAGCTTTCATCGACAGGTTTGCGGTATTCGCAAGCAAGCTGACAGCAAAATAGCACCATTTGTGCGGGCGGCGACGCGAGCGCGCTACAAATCGCGCCCCGCGCCGCCGCAGCTTTCATTGATCTTTTTTTGCCCAGATGCATTTGTTTGCTTTGCGCGACTCAATAACAACAAGCAAAGAATGTGCATAACTTGCGCCTGACGTTACGGTGCCAAACGCCTCACGCTAAAATTAGCGTCGTGGGCCAATGATTTGCCCCGCGGGAGGCCCAGCGCAGTGACCGATCAGCCGGCCTTAGCGGCCGTCTCAAAGCGACCCGTCGCGCCTCTCGTGAGGGCTTCCTCACTCCTCGATCGCATTGCGACCGGCCTCAAAGAGCACCCTTGGGCGCAGCCCGTGACCGTCCTCGGTCTCGGCATGCTGGCCGTCATCTACGTCATGCTGGCCATTCTGATCGCAAGCGACAGAAAGGAGGCCTTGGCGAACGCCGTCAAACACGGAGACAATCTCGTTCGCATCATCAATCAGGCCTACGCGCATATCCTGCAAAGCACAGATTCAACTCTTATTGTCGTGCGCCACAGTTACATGCAGACGGGGTCAAGCGAGACCCTGCAAAGGCTGTTTGATAGTCCGACCACCCGTAACGTCCTCGATCAACGCTATATCGTCGCCGATGCGGACGGCCGTGTGGTCGCCGCAACATTTGGCTCCGGCAGCGATGAAAAACTCATCGGTAAGACATTTCCGGATTTCGAAAGCTTTCAGCGGCAAAGGACCGCTGGCAACGACGAATTGCTGATCAGCCCGCCGCACAGGCAAGGCGCCGCCGGACCAATCGATATATTCGTCACGCGACGGCTTACCGCGACCGACGGCCGGTTCATCGGCGTCGTGGCTGCCGTTCTCGACGCCAGTTCGCTGTCGGGTGTCGGCACCGAAATCGATCTTGGCCCGCGGGGGACCTTCGGTCTGATCGGGTTCGACGGTGTGGTCCGCGCCCGCGCCGTGGAAGGCAAAGTCGATGCCGGCACGATCGGGAAGATGTTCACTCCCGGGACGGGGGTCATGGCCTATGTGGTCGACGCACCCAGCGGACACTTTTGGAATACCCCGGGCATGTTCGATAATGTCAGTCGATTGGTCTCCTACAAGGTGATCGACAACTTCCCGGTGATCGCGACCGTCACGGCAGCCGAGGCGGAGATATTCCGGCACGCCAACATGCAGACGCGCATCTATTGGGTGATTGCGCTTCTCGGCACGGTCGTCATCCTGATCGGCATCAAGTGGGGCGTGGCGCGCGAACAAAAGCTCAATGCCGCGGCGGCCAAGATTCTCGCCGCCAAGGACGACCTTCGCAAGAGCGAGGAACGCTATCGTCTCGTCGAAGACGCCGTGAACGAAGGCATCTGGGATTGGGATATTACGACGGACGCCTGCTATCGGTCGCCGCACTGGCGGAACATCCTGGGCTTCCGCGAAGACGATGCGCCAACCACTATGTCGGCGCTGATCAATCTCATTCACCCCAATGACCGCATCGCCGTCGACAAGGCCATGCAAGCCCATCTCGCGGGCGAAGCTCCCTACTCGATCGAATTCAGGCTGCAGGGCAAGAACGGCGAATACCGCTGGGTGCAAAGCCGCGGCAGGGCGCAGCGCGACGCTACCGGCAAGCCGACGCGCATGCTCGGCACGCTCACCGACATCTCCGAGCGCAAGCGCGCCGAGGTCACGCTCAAGGAAAATCACGCGAATCTGGCGCGGGCCGAAATGACCGCTCAGCTCGGTCATTTCCGATACGTCAAGGACACCGGCGAATATACCTGGTCCGACGGACTGTACCGCATATTCGGCAAATCGCCTTCGACCTTCACGGCGACTTACGAAGCTGTGCCCGATTTCATCACGCCGGAAGATCGTCCGATCCTCGTGCAGCATCGCGCCCACATCTTGTCCGGCGGCGCGCCGTACTCGGTCACCTTGCGCGCCGTTCGCGACGACGGCCGGATGATCTATATCGAGACCTGGCTGGAGGCGACACGAGCGCACGATGGCACCGTGACCGGAATGTTTGGCTCGGTGAAAGACGTGACCGCGCGCAAGATCGCCGAACTCGATCTGAAGGAAAGCCGCGACAACCTTGCCCGCGCCGAACGGCTGGCGCAGCTCGGCCATTTCAAGCGAGAACTTGCCTCCGATACTTTGGCCTGGTCCGACGGCGTCTATTCGATCTTCGGCTTCTCACCGCAGACATACGTACCCAGCGCGCGCGCCTTCATCCAGATGGTCCTGCCGGAGGATCGACCGGCCTTGAAGCGCGCCGTCGATGATGTCATCGCCGGTCAGGACGTTCCCAATTTCGTCATTCGCGTGCGCCGTCCCGACGGGGCCGTCGTCGATCTCGAGTTGTGGATCACCGCGGTTCGCGGCGACGACGGCGCCATTACGAGCCTGTTCGGCACCATACAGGATGTCACGTTGCGCCGCCGCGCGGAGGATCTGCTGTCTCGTACCAACGAGGAATTGGAAGCGCGGGTCAGCGAACGCACCGACGCGCTGGCGCGGGAAATTCGCCGCCGCGAGGAAGCGCAGATGACGCTCGGGCAGATGCAGAAGATGGAGGCGGTCGGCCAGTTGACCGCCGGCGTAGCCCATGACTTCAACAATCTGCTGTCGGTCATCAGCGGCAGCCTCGAGTTCGTCGATCGCGCCGCGGCGCGCGGCCTCACCGCCGATCCGGAGCTGCTCGATGCCGCGTTGCGCGCGACGCGGCGCGGCCGCGAACTGGTGCGGCGCCTGCTCGCCTTCTCGCGGCAGACGCCCCTGCGTGCCGAACCGACGCCGATCGATCAGATGGTGCTCGATACGCTGCGCCTGCTGCAGCGTACGCTCGGCCGCAGCGTCGACATCGTCACCCGGCTCAACGCCAAGGGCGCGATGATCTCGGTCGATCGCAATCAGCTCGCCAATGCCCTGCTCAACCTCGCGCTCAACGCGCGCGACGCCATGACCGAAGGCGGCGAATTGACCATCGCCACCGAGTGCCAGCCCTGCGATCCGGCAATTGCCAAACCGTCGCGCTGGCCCACCGGCGAAGAGGTGCGCATCGTCATTCGCGACACCGGCGCGGGCATGAGCGAAGAGGTGCGCCGCCGCGCCACCGAGCCGTTCTTCACCACCAAGAACGACGGTCTCGGCAGCGGCCTCGGCCTGAGCATGGTGCAGGGCTTCATCGAGCAATCGGGCGGACTGCTGACGATCGAAAGCGAACCCGATCGCGGCACCGCGGTCACCTTGCGCCTGCCGCGCATCGCCGCGGCCGATGCGCAGACGGAAAACAACGACGGCGCGCTCAGCGGCGCCGGCCCGGTGCGCGAGAAGACGGTGCTGCTCGTCGAGGACGATCCCGACGTGCGCATCGTCGTCACCGCGCAACTGCGCCATCTCGGCTACCGCGTGCAGACCGCCGCCAACGGCATGGAGGCGATCGATCTCATTGCCTCGCCGGCGATGATCGACATCCTGCTGACCGACATCGTGCTGCCGGGCGGGCTCGACGGCGTGTCGGTGATCAAGGAGGCGATGGCGGCGCGGCCGAAGATCGGCGTGCTGTGCATGTCCGGCTATGAGCTGTCGCAGAAGCACCGCAAATGGCTCGGCCTGCAGAATATCGGCTTCCTCGAAAAGCCGTTCCCGACGCAGAGCCTCGGCCAGGCGCTCGAGGCGGCGCTGGCGACCTAATGCTCGATTGCCGGCGGCGGCGTGCCGGGGCCGCGCAAGGGCCGCTCCTCGAGGATGATCAAGAAGACGAAGCCGAGCGCGAGCACCGCGGCGCAGGCCATGAACACCAGGCGGAAGGCATATTCCAGCGCCGGCGCCGAGGCCGAGCGCGCCAGCATTTCCATCTCCATGCCGGCCGTGCCGCCGAGGCCGCCGAGCACGATGGCGCCGAGTATCGCCACCACCAGCGAGGAAAACAGCGCGCGGAAGAAGTTGGCGGCGCCGGTGGCGACGCCCATCTGCGAGCGCTCGACCGCGTTCTGCATGCACACCGTCGAGATCGGGAACACCGTGCCGATGCTCAGGCCGATCGCGGTCTGCAGCAGGATCACCACCGGCAGCGGCAGCCCGGCCGGCGCGATCGCCAGCGGCACCAGCGCCGCGATGCCGCACAAGGTGCCGGTCATCGGGATGCGCTTGTAGCGCTCGACCCGCATCAGCGACCGCCCGGTCAGCGTGGCGCCGACCACCACCGCGGTCATCATCGGAATGAGGCCGAGGCCGGATTGCGTCGCCGACAGATGCAGCACGACTTCGAAATACAAAGGCACGAAGATCGTCATGCCGATCAGGGTCGCCATGTTGCAGGCGCCGGCGAGCGCGGCGGCGCGCACCACCTTGTTGCCGAGCACGGCGAGCGGCAGGAACGGCTCGGCCGCGGTCTTCAGCCGCCAGGCGAAGGCGAGCCACCCGAGCACCGACAGCGCGAACAGCCCGGCGATCTCGCGCGAGACCCACGGATAAAGCCGTCCGCCCCACGACAGCGCCAGCAGGAGCGCCACCGACGCCAGCATCATCAGCAGCGCGCCGACGACATCGAGCCGGTGCTCGCGCTTGTGGAACGGCACCAGCTTGAGGACGCGCCAGCACATGGCGAGCGCGGCGGCGCCGAGCGGCAGGTTGATCCAGAAGATCAGCGACCAGTCGAGGTGCTCGGTGAGGAAGCCGCCGAGCACCGGGCCGCCGACCGAGGACAGCGCGAACACCGCGCCGATATAGCCCTGATAGCGGCCACGCTCGCGCGGTGAGACGATGTCGGCGATGATGGTCTGCGCCAACGCGATCAGGCCGCCGCCGCCGAGGCCCTGCAGGCCGCGCGCGATGATCAGCGCCATCATGCTGGGCGCCAGCGCGCAGGCGATCGAGCCGATGATGAAGGTGGTGATGGCGCCGAGCATCACGACGCGGCGGCCGTGAATGTCGGAGAGCTTGCCGAGCAGCGGCGTCGTCGCCGTGCCGGTGAGCAGATAGACCGTCACCACCCAGGGCAGATCGTCGATATTGCCAAAATGCCGGCCGATGGTCGGCAGCGCGGTGGCGACGATGGTCTGGTCGAGCGCGCCGAGGAACATCGCCAGCGCGATGCCGGCGACGATCTGCATGATCACCGCATGCGGCAGTGTGGCCGCCGGCTTGCCGGCGGGCGTCGCCTGCGGCGCGGGCCCGGCAGCAGCGGCGGCCGGACGTTGTTCCGGCGGGGTGTTCGGTTCGTGGTTCAGCATGAAGCGCCGGACATGCCTTGCCGGCGCCGCTCACGCAAGCGGTATCCGCGCGCGGGTGCTATGCCGGGCGCTGGTGCAATTTTTGGCGCAGACGGCACCGCGCGCCGTCACACTTTCGCGTCTCCATCCGTCAAGTCTTCCAGGCAATTCTAACGCGGTCGCGATTTGCCCTTCGACCCCTTCGGCCACTTCATCGGCCACTTGACGATGTAGTCGACCAGATCCCGGTCCGGCACGTTGACTTCGCTGTTACTCACCTTGCCGCGCACCGAGATGCCGGCGTCGTGCACCGTCTCTTGCGTGCCGGAGATCAAGGGGTGCCACCACGGCAGGTCCTGCCCGTTCGCCACCAGCACATAGCCGCAGGTCGGCGGCAGCCAGGTCAGCCTGCGGATGTTGCGCCAGGTCAGGCGCACGCAGTCGTGCACCTTCTTCTGCCGGTTCGGGTAGTCGGTGCAGCGGCAGGTGTCGCCGTCGAGCAGCTTGCAGCCTACGTCGGTATAGACCGTCTCGCCGGTGTCCTCGTCGGTCAGCTTGTTGAGGCAGCAGCGGCCGCAGCCGTCGCACAGGCTCTCCCACTCGCGCGGCGTCATCTCGGAGAGCTTCTTGGTGCGCCAGAACGGCGGCGCGGCGGTCTTCGTGTCGGCCATGCGGCATCCTACCCCTCCGGGCGGCCTACCGCGCTTTGCCGGGGGACGGAAGGCGCCCGCGGCCCCGCCCCCAATTTCTCCCCAATTGCCGTTCACCGTTCCGCCAATAAGCGCCCGGCCCGATTAGCGAAATCCGCCCCGATCGACTAGATTGGGGCGGCTTTGGGCGTGTCCGGGGCGGCCGCGGTGGCCGGCCCGGCCCGCGCGGCCCCCGGCGTGAACCTTAACCGATTGAGCGATAAGGCGGATTGGCCTTGGACGAGCTGCCCCCCGAAACCCGGCGCCAGTGGTTGAAGCGCAAATTCCTGGCGTTCGACGCCTGGATCGATTTCGGCGTCTTCCGCTCGGCCACCGGGCTGCGCGAGAGCTACGAGCGCTTTTCCACCTTCATGGACCGCTTCCACGTCGCCGGCTGGAAGCGCTGGGCGGCGGAACTGGCCTCGGAAGGCGCCACTTTGGGGCTGGCCGGCGGCATCGTCATGCTGGCGCTGGCGACCCCGGCCTTCGAGATGACGCAGGACGGCGACTGGCTGAAGAAGTCCGAGCTCGCCGTAACCTTTCTCGACCGCTACGGCAACGAGATCGGCACCCGCGGCATCCGCCACAACGATTCGATCCCGCTCGACCAGTTCCCCGATCACCTGATCAAGGCGGTGCTGGCGACCGAGGACCGCCGTTTCTACGACCATTTCGGTATCGACGTGCCGGGCACCTTGCGCGCGCTCGTCACCAACGCGCAGGCCGGCGGCGTGCGCCAGGGCGGCTCGTCGCTGACGCAGCAGCTCGCCAAGAACCTGTTCCTGTCGAACGAGCGCACCATCGACCGCAAGATCAAGGAAGCGTTCCTGGCGCTGTGGCTGGAGTCGCGGCTGACCAAGAACGAGATTTTGAAGCTCTATCTCGACCGCGCCTATATGGGCGGCGGCGCCTTCGGCGTCGACGCGGCGGCGCAGTATTACTTCAACAAGTCGGCGCGCGACGTGAACCTCGCGGAAGCCGCGATGCTGGCCGGCCTGTTCAAGGCGCCGTCGAAATATTCGCCGGCGAGCAACCTGCCGGCGGCGCGCGCGAGAGCCAACGTCGTTCTCGACAACCTCGTCGACACCGGCTTCATGACCGAAGGTCAGGTGTTCGGCGCCCGTCGTCATCCGGCGACTCCCGTCGACAGACGCGCTGATCGCGCGCCGAATTACTATCTCGATTACGCGTTCGACGAGATGAAGAAGCTCGTCGATACGTTGCCGAAGTCGATGACCGAGCGCGTGTTCGTCGTGCGCACCGCGCTCGACACCGGCATTCAGAACGTCGCCGACAACGCCGTCGAGACGATGCTGCGCCAGTACGGCCAGGAGTATCACGCCAGTCAGGCAAACACGGTGATCATGGATACCGACGGCTCCGTGCGCGCGATGGTCGGCGGCCGCGATTACGGCGCCAGCCAGTTCAACCGCGCCACCGACGCGATGCGTCAGCCCGGATCGTCATTCAAGCCCTATGTCTATGCGACGGCGCTGGAGCATGGCTTCAAGCCGGAGTCGATCGTCGTCGACGCGCCAATCTGTCTCGGCAACTGGTGCCCGCACAATTACGGCGGCGGCTATCGCGGCTCGATGACGCTTATCACCGCCCTCACCCACTCGATCAACACCGTCGCCGTGCGTCTCTCTGTCGCCATCGGCGACGGCAACCCGAAGCTCGGGCGCTCGCGCATTATCAAGACCGCACGCGATATGGGCATAACGACGCCGCTGCCGGATACGCCGTCGCTGCCGATCGGCGCCGATGCCGTCACCATGATCGAGCACGTCGGCGCCTACGCGACCTTCCCCAATCTCGGCATGGCGGTGAAGCCGCATGCCATCCTCGAGGTCCGCACCGGCGACGGCAAACTGATCTGGCGCTATGACCGTGACGGCCCGAAGCCGCATCGCGCGCTCCCCGCCAACGTCGCCGCCGGCATGATCAAGATGATGAACAGCGTCGTCGAAAACGGCACCGCGCGGCGCGCCCGCCTCGAGGGCATCGCCGCGGCCGGCAAGACCGGCACGACCAACGATTACCGCGACGCCTGGTTCATGGGTTACACGGGCAACTTCGTGTGCGGCGTCTGGTACGGCAACGACGACTATACCTCGACCAACCGCATGACCGGCGGCGCGCTGCCGGCGATGACCTGGCACACGATCATGGAATATGCGCACCAGGGCATCGAACTGAAGCAGCTTCCCGGCGTCGCCGTCCCGGAGCGCGCCCGCGAAGTCGCGGCGCGTTCCAGCAAGCCCGACGACAAGGCGGCACCGCGCCGGCCGACGCTGCTGTCGAAGCGCGGCGCCGAAGCGCTCGTGCGCGTCGAGAAACTGCTCGACGACGCCAACAGGGCCATGGCGCCACTGCGTCCGACCGTGCTGAACGAAGCGAAGAAACAGGCGGCGCTGCCAGGCGACGCTTCCGGCATGCCGGAAAACGGCGATGCGCTGGCCGCGGCGCTGGAGGGCCATGCCTTCGGCTCCAGCAACTGACCGCGGCCGCGCCATAGCCCGGCGCGCCCGGCCGGCGTAGTCTGCGGCTCATGCGACTCAAGTCTCCCTCCCCGCCAGCGGATCGATCGTGCGGCTTCTGACGTCAACGCTCTTTGCTCTCGTGGTCGCCGCCGCCGTCGGCCTCGGGCTCACTTATTTCGCCCTGACGCGCGGCGCCGCCTTCGGCGCGCTGACCATCGGCAGTTGGACGGCCTGGCCGAAAACCGGCACCGCCGACGCCGACCCTTATGCGCGCGCGACCATCGCCCGCACCGGCCAGTTGCCGGTCGCATTGGGCGACGGCGTGTCGTTCACGGCGCAGTCCGATGACGACGACAAGCCGCTCGACGGCCGCTGCGATGTCGTCCTGTTCGGCGTCACGCCGGCCGCGCGCTTCTGGACGCTGACGCTGTACAACCGCGACGGCGAACTGGTCGCCAATTCGGTCGATCGCTTCGGCTTCACCAGCCAGGAAATCGTCCGTCGCGCCGACGGCAGCTTCGAGATCGTCGTGTCGCCGCGCGCCAATCCCGGCAACTGGCTGCCGACCGGCGGCATCGAGCGCTATTCGCTGGTGCTGCGGCTGTACGACACCGCGGTCGGCGTCGCCACCAAGGCCGGCCGCGAAGTGCCGATGCCGAGCATCGAAACCAGGAGCTGCCCGTGATCCGCTGGATGCTCCTGTTGTTCGGCGGCGCGCTGCTCGGCGGCGTGGTCCATCTCTGCACGATCATTCTGCTGCCGCGGACGGCGACGCAGGACGCCTATGCGCGTCTCCTCGACAAGGCGCCGGTGAACACGGTGACGGCACTGCCCGAGCCGAAACCGACGAGCGCGGTGATGCCCTACATGGATCCCGCTTTCGCCGGCGGTGTCTGCCGCTACGATCTGTCGAAGGGCCCGATTAAACTCAGCGTCCCCGTCAGTCTCGCCTATACCTCGGTGTCGTTCTACACGCGTTACGATGTCGCCTATTACGCCATCAACGACCGCGCGGCCGGCCGCCGCGTCATCGAGCTTGACCTGATGACGCCGGAACAGAAGAGTCAGATGCCAGAGGACGAGGACGTCACCGCCGCGGACCGGCTGATCGTCGAGTCGCCGACGGTCACCGGCCTGATTGCGATCCGTGCGCTGGCGCCGGAGCCCGGATTGCTGCCAATGGCGCAGGCGACGATCGCAAATGCGCGCTGCACGCCGCAGTCGATGCCCACCGCTTCGCGCTGATCAGCGCTGGAAAGCCAGGCTGGGACCGCGCCGATAAGTCGGCGCCGTATGGCCCTGGAAGAATCCGACTTCGGTGCCGAGCTTGTTGAGCATCTGCTCGGCGGTGACCGCATCCTGCGACGGCGACGAAATCACCAGGCGCTCCAGCGCATAGCGGTAACTGGCGACGCGGCGCTCTAGGCTCGTGCGCACCAGGCCGATGACGCGGTCGTTCTCGCGAATGCGGTTCAGCGTGTTGTCGCGCTCGGCTGGCGTCAGGCCACGCACGAAGCCGAGGCTCTGCTTGCGCTTGACGTCCATGTCGACGACGCGGCCGGCGGTGGCGAAGAATTGCGGCAGCCGTTCGCTGTCATTGCGAATGTCGTCGATGAGCACGGCATAGCGCGAGGACGGTGAGCGGACTTTCTCCGAGAACAGCCCCCTCTCCATCATGTGATCGTAATAGGCTGCGGGATTGGCCGACTGCTTCAGGATCCACGGCGTCATGCCATATTCGCTCAGGACCGAATGGGCCTTCTGCCGGTTATAAGGCGGCTCGAGCAGCGGATAGCCGAGATCGCGCAATTGCCGCTCGTCGTCGGTGAGCTCGAAGGTGGAGGGCGAGATCGGCCGGCCCTTGGCATCGTCGCGGCCGACCCAGTCATGAATGTCGTCGCGCACCAGCGAGGGGCTGACCTCGCCGAAATCGCCGTTGACGCCGCAACCCGCCAGCAGGAGAGCGAGGCAGAAGGCGAGGTAAAGCGGCTGCAGCCGCTGCGAGATGCGCATCGTCGGTTTGCTTCTGCTCGTCAGCGCGCCAGTCGGCGCCGCCGGCGGCGGCCCGGGCTGTTGCCGGAGTCGGGCTCCTGCCCGTCCGGTCCGCGGTCGATGCGGATCACCGGAAGAATGATCACCGTCGCGGGTTCAGCGCTCGCGTCCACGTAACGGCCGCGGCCGAGACCGGCGTCTTCGGGAAAACGGATGACTTCGCCCATTTCAGTCCCCTTTCCGTCCCGGCTTCACAGTGTCTCTTACGGCATGAACTCGCTTCTAAAACTCACTGTCTTGCTTGACGAACGGTACATGCCACGCACGGACCTGCCGGGTCGGTCCTTCGATTAAAGGGGGCGCAAGGTTAACGCTCTGCTAACGCCGTGCTCCTAAAGTGACGCCGCGCGCGGGTTTCGACTTCAGTAGCATGAGCAACCAGTCCCACACATCGCCGATCGATAGTCTCGTCGACCTCGCCTGTCGCGATGGCGTCGACGTGCGGCCGACGCTGCTGCGCGTGATTACCGACCTCTACGTGCAGAAGCCGGCGCATAGCGACGACGAGACCACCCAGTATACCGAACTCGCACTCGGGCTGATCGACGCGGTCGATGAGGCGACGCGCGCCGTGGTGGCGGCCACCCTGTCGCACTACCCGGCTGCGCCGGAGGCGGTCGTGAATCGGCTCAAGAGCGCCGCAGCGGCGCCGCGCCCCAGCATTGCGCTGCCGCCGGTCACCTTCGGCGAAGACATCAGCCCGCCACGGCCCATCGCGGAGCCTGCCGTCGAACCTGCCGACGACCTCATCGAGGTGTTCTTTGCCGCCAGCCGAGACGAGCGCCGCCTGATCCTCCTCAATCTCGACGTCGTCGCCGGCGATGCTCGCGCCTTGACGGTATCTCCGGACGTCATCGGGCAACTGGAAGCCGCCGCGCTCAAGCGTCAACAGGCCGACTTCGCGCGGTTGCTCGCGACAGTGCTGCGCATCCGCCGCGACCTCGCCGACCGCATCGCGCAGGATCCGTCGGGCGAGCCGATCGTGATCGTCGCCAAGGCGCTGGGCATCGAGGCCGCCGTCCTGCAACGCATTCTGCTGTGTTTCAACCCGGCGATCGGCATGTCGGTCGAACGCGTGTTCGATCTCGCCGTTCTTTACGACGAGATATCGGTCGCGGCCGCGGTCCACATGGTGTCGATCTGGCGCGAGCTGGCGCCGGCGATCGTCGCCAGGACGCTTCATGAGCCGGTCTATCAGGATGACGCGCGAACAGTGCGGCGCCCCGCGGCGCGCGAAGCGCGCCGCTCCGATGCCCGCGACACCGGCGCCGCGCAAAAAGTCACGCGCTGATTTCAGGCCACGAGCTTGTCGAGGAAGTGCCGGCCCGCCCTGTCTTCGCACTCGACGATCCATAAATCGGAGTCGAAGCGGATCTCCCTCTGCAGCCGGGCCTCGATGTCGGCTTCCGGCACCGGTCCGTCGCGGCCGGTGACGATGCTGAAGCTGCGGTCGGACGGCGCATCGTCGTCGAAGCTGGCCTGCGGCGCCGGACCGTAAAGCGTGGCCGTGCCATCAAGGCGGTTGACGATGATGAAGATCGCACCGGCTTCCTCGGCGCCGCGCTTGCGCACGGCCGCGAAGGCGCCTTCGATGTTGCAACGGCGGACATAGGCCGCCACCCAGATGCTCGATTTAAGCCGCATCGCCAAGCCCTACCACGGAGCGGCCACCGGCGGCCAATCGGCGCTGCCGATTAGTCGATCGGTCGGCCGGCCATGGTGGACAGCTCGCGCACGAAGCGGTCGGAGATCTGGCCGGTCACCGGCATGCGATGATCGCGCTCGAACTTCTCGATGGCGGCGCGCGTCGCCGCATCGACGGTCCCCGACGGCTTGATCTGGCCATAACCGAAATCCGCCAGCGCGCGTTGAATGGCGACGATGCGCGGCGACGGCGCCAGCAGATCGGCGATCGGGTCGCGGCGCGCCGGCTGTGGCACCGGCGCCGCGGCAGCCTTCGACGCGGTCAAGGCCCGCAAGAGATCTTCCGGCGCGTTTGGATCCACCTTCACTCCGGCAGCCTGCGCGAAGTCACGCGCGCCGGCGTCTGTCTTCGCGCCCCAAATTCCGTCGGCCACACCCTCGTAATATCCGCGGCGGGTCAGTTCGCGCTGGATTTCGGCGATCGTCTGGACGCGGTTGAGCGGCGGGCTGGCCGCGGGTGCGGCGGCCGGCGGCGCCACGGGCGCCTGCATCGCAGGCGATGGCGGCAAAGCTGCGAGCGGCGCCTGCGGCACGACGGTCGGCTTCTGTGCCGCGGCGATCGCGGCGGGTCTCGTTGCAAAAATCGGCGCCGGGTGCGGCCCCTTCTGCATATACAGGGCGTTGACGAAGATCGTCACCACGGCGGCCCCGCCGAGGAGCCCGGCGACGCACTCGCGCGGATAGGCGACAATGAAGCCGCCGAGCCCGCGGACTTCGTCCGGCTCGATAGCGACTGCGGCGGCTTTGGATTTACGCTTAGGCACTTTTCTTCACCAGAACATTGGCGGCCGCGGCGAGATCGCCGGCCCGCTCCGTCACCAGCCGGATAGGATCGGCTGGCACCTTATGACTTTCGCAATCGATCGGCAGGCTCACGGTAACGCGCGTGCCCTCACCCAGCCGGCTGCGGATGTCGATTTCGCCGAAATGCAGTTTGACAAGGCCCTTGACGATCGACAGGCCGAGACCGGTGCCATCGTGGCGGCGATCGTAGGTGCCGCGCGCCTGGAAGAAAGCTTCGCCAAGCCGCGGCAGATCGGCTTCGCCGATGCCGACGCCGGTGTCCTCGACGCTGACGTCGATCTTGTTGCCGTTGCGGCGCGCGCTGACGGTCACGCGGCCGCCGCGCGGCGTGAACTTGATCGCGTTCGACATCAGGTTGATCAGAATCTGATTGAAGGCGCGGCGATCGCCGACGATTTCCGGCAGATCGTCCTGGATACGCGTCTTGATCTCGACCGCGGCATCGCGGGCCTTGAGCGCCAGAAGATCGCAGCAGCCGGTGATCACCGGCGCCGGCGCGAAGGGCTCCGGAGTGATTTCGAAGTTGCCGGTCTCCATTTTCGACATGTCGAGGATGCCGTTGACGACGGACAAGAGATGGTGACCGGACTCGTTGATCAGTCGCGCGTATTCGAGGCGCCGTTCCGGCTGCACCACCAGATTCTCCTTGGTCAGCATCTCGGAGAATCCGATGATGGCGTTGAGCGGCGTGCGCAGCTCGTGGCTCATGGTCGCAAGGAAGCGGCTCTTCGACAGGCTGGCGCGCTCCTGCTCGAGGCGCGCGGCCTCGATCGCCTGCTCGTGCGCCTTGCGCTCGCTGATGTCGCGCAGCACCGCGACAACTTCGCTTTCGCCAGCCGCGGCTGCGGAGCTCGCTTCGTTTAGCGGACGGCACCGCATCTCCACCCAGATGAAGCGGCCGCCCTGGGCGTTATCGTCACCGCGGCGAATGCGGAATTCGACAGAGCGGTCCTCGCCATGGGTCGAGGCGTCGGCCAAAGCCGTGAGGAAGGCCGGACGATCGGCGACATGCACATGATCGAACAGGCCGTGGCCGTTGAGCGCCGCCGGCTTGACGCCGAACAGCGCTTCCGCCGCGGGTGAAATGAACAGGACCGAGCCGTTCTTGCCGTGCCGCGCGATGACGTCGGTCATGTTGCGCGCCAGGAGACGGTAGCGGTCTTCTTCGGCGTAGAGCAGCCAAACACTGGTCCGCGCCAGGGATTCGGCGCCGAGGGCAAGACCCGTTGCATAGAGCGCGGCCGACACCACGCCGAGCGCGGCGAGTGCGCCATGTTCGTTGATCGTCGATTCCGGCGGCGGCAACAGGCCCCATGCGCTCGCGATCAGCAGGATGCCGGCGGCGAGCAAGGCGAAGATGGACGCCAGCGCGACGACGCGACGCGACGCGGAGAGCGAGGCTTCGAGCGGAACGACGACGAGCCAGATCGCGGCAAAGGAGGCAATGCCGCCGGTGCTCAGCGCGACCGCGAGAACAAGACCGGTCAACGCCAGCGACGACAGCACATGGGCCGCCGCATAGCGGCCGGTGCGCGACAGGAAGTAAGCAGTGAGGATCGGCGCCACGAGCCAGGCGAAGACGCCGACTTCGAGTACGCTCGGCACGCCGCGGACGGCGACGAATACCGGAAAGCTGGCAAGAGCAGCAAAGCTGCCGATCAGGCGCGGGGCGATGAAAGCACGATGGCGGGCCGCCGTCAGTGCATCCTGCCGGGCGGCCGGATACACTAGCGCATCGACATACTGCCACAGTGGTGTGAGGAAACTCACTGTCCCATTATCACGCCAACAAGACGCGCCCCTTATTCAGGGGCGGACATTAGGGCGCGGTCACTTAAGCGAAAGCTAAGGGGGCGCGCCCGCGGCGGCGGAGCAGCGGGGAAACAAGGCCAATTGCGGCCTCCATTTGCCGGTCATGGTGAAATTTCGGTTGCCGGAATGCCGGAAGCGGCGCGCGGCGATCAATTCGTTACCGCAGCAGTAACCATGGCGAAACGTCGTGCAGCCCTTGTGGCAGAGACAGCGACGGAGATCGCTAAAATTTTAGTCAAATCCAGTCAGTTAAAAGTCTCATCGAATTTGCGCAAAACTCGCCTCAAGTTTGGTCCAAATGTGAGCTTCATTGCGAACGACAGGTTCAAGCCTGTCTGCTAGATTTGAATACAAGGCGGCGAAAAAGCCGTCGGGGACGATAATGGGTGGGTCATGTTCTTCCTCCTTCGGATGGCCTTCTGGCTGACGGTCGTATGCGTGCTTCTGCCGGGAAGCGGCGAGAAAGCATCGGCGCCGGATGCGCAGATCGATGCGGTGCAGGCGGTGACGCTGGCGGGCACGGCGGTGTCCGACGTGCGCGGCTTCTGCGACCGCAATCCTGATGCCTGCGTGGTCGGCGGCAAGGTCGCGACCGCCATCGGCCATCGCGCCGAGGCCGGCGCTCGCACCATCTTCGAATTCGTCAGCACCAAGCTCGCTGACGGCAAGTCGGCGCCGGCGGACGAGCCCGTCCGCACCATCGGCGTCTCGGCCACCGGCTCGGTCAAGGACGGTGTCGCCAAGGGCACCCTGACCCCGGCCGATCTCAAACCGGCGTGGCATGCGCCGGTACCGCTGCCGCCACGCCGCGAAGCGCGCGCCGGCCGTTCTTCGGTCTGAGCCGCTCGCGGCTGAGGCCGCTCCGGGCCGGCCGCCGCCGCGTTTGGCGGTTGACCGCGGAAGCCTATATACGGGTTACGCGAAATCACGTGACCCGGGCGAATGACGACCATCGACGAAATCGTTGAGAATTTCACGCTCCTCGACGAGTGGGACGATCGCTACCGCTATGTGATCGAGCTCGGCCGCGAGCTGCCGGCTATGCCGGATGCCGATCACACCGAAGCCAACAAGGTTCAGGGTTGCGCCAGCCAGGTCTGGCTCACCAGCCATATCGATCGCGGCGGCGCCGGCGGGCCGGTCCTAACGTTCAAGGGCGACAGCGACGCCCACATCGTGCGGGGGCTCGTCGCCATCCTGCTCGCGCTCTATTCCGGCAAGACGGCGCGCGACATACTAGCGACCGACGCGTTGGCGTTGTTTGATCGCATCGGCTTGCGCGAGAACCTGACGCCGCAACGCTCCAACGGCCTGCGTTCCATGGTCGAGCGTATCCGCGCCGAAGCCTCGGCCGCGCAAGCCACCGCGTAATCCGCCGTCACTCCACGTGGAAAGCCGCGTCGTCTGCGAGCCATGTGCGCACGGCCGCGTGCGCCTTGCCGCGCGCCTCGGCCAGATAGCCGTAGTGTCGCGCCAGGCGGTCGAGCGCCAGTTGCAGTACCACTTTGGCGGAGCGCGCCGGCCAGCCGCGATCACGCTCGATATCCTCGAGCCCCTTCAGAAAGCAGCAGAGATCGAAGAGCACCCCGGAGAATTCCGGGCCCACGGCATCGAGCGCGGCATTGACGCGCTGGCGCGCGGCAAGTGTCGCATCGGTACCGTCGGCGGCGGTGTTCGAGGGGCCCCGCCGGTCGGAGGCGACACCGGACCAGTCCGATGTCGTGCGCGGCATCATCTGGCCGCGGGTGAAATCGGCGCGCAGCCGCTCGCCGGCCAGCAATTGATGTGCGGCGATGAGCGCGCGGCCGTCGCGGCCACGGCGCCGCGCGAGCCAGGCCAGAGGGCTTTCGGCCTCGTCTACCGTCACCCGGCGCAAGCCGGCCCCGGTGTCGATCAGACGTTCGGCAAGCGACAGATGCCGCGCCCGGGAGGCGCCAACGTCGGGCGCTGGCAGACCGTCTGCTGGGACGCTGGGCACGCGGGAATTCGGGGACCGGTCTGACATCGCCACCTCGCTAGGATGACATACCCATAGCAAGGCAGCACGCCCCCATCAAGGACTAAATTCTAAAAAAAAGAAATAAATTCCTGAAACCCGCCTGCCCGCTATTTCGCGCGCCGCCGTCGCTGCTGGCCGAGGCCCATCTCCTTGGCCAACTGCGAGCGGGCGGCCGCGTAGTTCGGCGCCACCATCGGATAATCGGGTCCGAGATTCCACTTCTCGCGATACTGCTCCGGCGTCATGTTGTATTGCGTGCGCAAGTGACGTTTGAGAGACTTGAATTTCTTGCCGTCCTCGAGACAGACAATGTATTCCGGCGTAATTGATTTCTTCACCGCGACTGCTGGCTTCAAGGGCTCGCTCGGCGCCTCGCCGCCCTTGCCGGATACGCTGCTGAGCGCCGCGTGAACCTGGCTGATCAGCGCCGGGATATCCGCGGCCGCCACGCTGTTATTGCTGACATAGGCCGAGACGATCGAGGCCGTCAGTTCGATAAAGCTTCCCGAATTGCTGGTCTCGCTCATCGCCCGTTCCTCACCCCGCACCTTTTCGGCCGGCAGCGCCCGGTCGCTCGCCGCGGGACCCCTTGCCCCTCACCGAGCCCTTAGCAAGCCGAGCCGTCTTGGCGGCAGATCGAACAAATGCAAGTCGTCTTATATTTGAAGAATACTATTGCGCCGTAAGCAGTGCAAGACGAACGGCCTAACCGCCCCTAATATATTCAAGATTATTCGACGATGCTATTGAATATATGAGAGTATTATACCGGGCCCCGCCGAGACGATTGCATTGCGCTGCAATACGGGCGGCCGCTGCTACGGGTGCCCGCCCCACAGCGGCCTCAGCACCCCTGCCGCAACGAGATCAGCCGCTCTTTTCCAGGTGCGCGCGCAGCTCGTTGATCGAGGCAAAGCGCAAGGTGCCCTGAGGCAGTTCGGCCTCGATCGAGCCGTCGACATAGAGCGTATAGCCCATGCCATCGACCACCCCCGACTTGAGGATGGCGACGGCGCGCGGCTCCTCGCGCGGACGCTCGGCAAGATCGGCGTCCTCGGCCGTGCGGTCTTTTTCGGGTGCGATATCCGTCGCGGCTTCCTTCGGCTTCGCCGGTTCCCCATCGAGGGACTTGGCCGCGGGCCACATCGCGTCGAACAGGCCGGACTCGGCCTTGACCGGCTCCGCCGACCGGAACGGCTCCGACGCCCTGCCGAGAGGCGCCGCCCTGAAGGGGGCAGGCCCCAGCGGTTCGAAGCGGCGCCGCTCGCGCTCCGCTGGTTCAGCCGCGCGCGGCTCGGGCTCGTCGGCCTCGGCTGGCGCGACAGAAGCTTCTTCGGCCTCTCCTGGGCTCGCGGGCGACGGCGCAAGCTCCGCCGGTGTCTCGGGCTCGGACCTATTCTTGTCGGTGCGGAGTGCCGGCGTCTCGTCGCGCTCGCCGTCGGCATCGGTTTCCGGATTGGGCAGAGCCGGCGACAAAGCCGCCAGTTCCTCCTGCTCGCGCAGCGGCCGCTTCGGCAGCGGCGGCAGGGCGAACGGCCGCGGTGGTGGCGGCGGCGGCACCTCGGCCTTGGCTTCGGCAGGAGCGGGCTCGGCCGGCGGCGATACGGCCGGCTCGGCGGCGGTCTCGGGCCGCGGCGGTGCCTTGGGCTTCGGCGGGAATGGCGCGCGCGCCGGCGCCGGCTGCACGCCCGCGCGCAGCGGCATCTGCATCTCGCCTTCGACCCGGCCCGATCGCATGGCGCCAGGCCGCGCCAGCGCCTCGGTCAATTGCTGCACGCGACTGACGACGACGCCGAGGGCGAGGACGACAAGGCCACCCATCGCGGCCACGGCGCCGGAGATGATCAGCGTATTGCCGAAGCTGAATTCGTTGATCGGAATTCCATAACCGATCGCAGCCGCGCCGATCGCGAAGGCGACGGCACCGACGCAGTAAAGCAGAATCGGCATGTTCGATTCGATCCTCGAAAAACGCGGCCCGTGTGCGCCGGGCCGCTCTCAAACCGTGAAATCAAGCCCGGCGCCAGGCCACTCCGAAGCTAAGCCATTATTCCAACGAGGAATTCTCGCCTTTTTGGCCAGCTTGGGCAAGAGGGCTGGCAAACTTTGTTGAGTCTTCTGCCTGGAGCAATGCATAGCGCGCGCCCAAATGAAGCAAGCGCGGACGTTGCCCCGGGAACCATCAGGGCCTAATTAACGACCCTGAGGAACTCGAACGGGATGCGCCGGTTGCCCACCCGGGGCTGGCGAAATTCCGCGTTCAATTCGTGACCGAGGAGGATCTGATGTCTTTCAAGCTGCCCGAGCTGCCTTATGCCTACGACGCGCTCGCGCCCTACATGTCTCGCGAAACGCTCGAATATCACCACGACAAGCACCACAAGGCGTATGTGGACAACGGCAACAAGCTGCTGGAAGGCTCGGGCCTGGAAGGCAAGTCGCTCGAAGAGATCGTGAAGGGCTCGCACGGCAAGAACGCCCCGCTCTTCAACAATGCCGGTCAGCACTACAACCACATCCACTTCTGGCAGTGGATGAAGCCGAATGGCGGCGGCGACAAGATCCCGGGCAAGCTCAAGGCCGCGATCGATTCCGATCTCGGCGGCGTCGAGAAGATGAAGGCCGACTTCGCGGCCGCCGGCGCCGGGCAGTTCGGTTCGGGCTGGTGCTGGATCGAAGTGAAGGGTGGCAAGCTCGCCATCTCGAAGACGCCGAACGGCGAGAACCCGCTGGTCAACGGCGCCTCGCCGATCCTCGGCTGCGACGTCTGGGAGCACTCCTACTACATCGACTACCGCAACCGCCGCCCCGACTATCTCAAGGCGTTCATCGACCACCTTGTGAACTGGGAACACGTCGAACAAATGTATCTCGCCGCCACCAAGTAAGCCGCGATACATGGTAGAAAGGGCGGCGCCAGACCGGCGCCGCCCTTTTTTCTTTGCACGCCTCGATTCATTGCCGACAACACGTATGACCAAGAACAGCGTCGAAGTAGCCGTGATCGGCGGCGGCGCCGCCGGCATCGCCGCGGCGCGCAAACTCGCGGCGCATCACGTCGACTGTCTCGTCGTCGAAGCGCGCTCGCGCCTCGGCGGCCGTGCCTACACCGTGCAGCATCCCGCGGGCTTTGCGCTCGACATGGGCTGCGGCTGGCTGCATTCGGCCGACTGCAATCCGTGGGTCGCCGTCGCGACCTCGCAGGGACGCGTCTTCAGCAAGGCGACGCCGCCCTGGGGCCGCACGACGATGACCAAGGTCATGCCGGTCGAGGAGCAGCGCGCCTTCCGCGCCGCGATGGGCGATCTGTTCGAACGCGTGGCGCAAGCCGCCGCCACCGGCATCGACCGCCCGGTCTCCGATCTCGTGCCCGCCGACAGCCGCTGGACCGGCATGCTCAATGCGGTGATGAGCTACATCGCCGGCGCCGAACTCGATCGCATGTCGACCATCGACCTCGATCGCTACGAGGACACCGAGCTGAACTGGCGCCTGGTCGATGGCTACGGCGCCATGATCGCCGCATCGGCGGGCGGGCTCGCCACCGCGTTCGACAGTCCCGTGACACGCATCGATCACAGCGGCCGGCGCATCCGGATTGAAACGGCCAGGGGCGTCATCGAAGCCGACCGTGTCATCGTCACGCTGCCGACCAGCATTATCGGCGTCAGCGATGATCTCTTCCGCCCGGCGCTGCCGCACAAGACCGAAGCCGCGCTCGGCCTGCCGCTCGGTCTCGACGACAAGTTGTTCATTGCGCTCGACAACGCCGGGGAGTTCGAACCGGAAAGCCGCGTCTTCGGCCGCACCGATCGCGCGGGCACGGGTAATTATCATTTCCGGCCGTTCGGCCGGCCGATCATCGAATGCTATCTCGCCGGCCGCTGCGCGCGCGAACTGGAAACCGGCGGCGATGCGGCCTTCTTCGACTTCGCCGTGTCGGAGCTGACAGGGCTCTTCGGCGCAGATTTTGCGCGTCGCCTCACGCCGCTGCAGCTTCACCGATGGGGAGCCGATCCCTTTGCCCGCGGCGCCTACTCCTACGCTGTCCCCGGCGCCGCCGAGCAGCGCGCCGTGCTCGCCGCGCCGGTCGACGACCGTCTGTTCTTCGCCGGCGAGGCCACCTCGCGCCATGACTTCTCCACCGCGCATGGCGCCTTCATCACCGGCAGCGAGGCTGCCGATCGCGTGATCGCGGCGCGCCGGAAATCGTGATTTCCCCCTGCGTCGGCGCTGTGCTTTCCAAAGCGCCTGAAAACGTCGCGGAGGAAATGATGCCGTCCATATTTGTCTTCGATGCTTATGGCACCTTGTTCGACGTGCACGCCTGCATCGCACGCTTCGAACAGGAAGCCGGGCCCGACATCGCGCGCATGTCGGAAATCTGGCGCACCAAGCAGCTCGAATACTCGTGGACGCTCACCATGGCCGGCCACTACACCGACTTCTGGACCTTGACCGGGCGCGCGCTCGATTACGCGATGGCGCGCGTGCCCGGCGTTCCCAAGGCGCTGAAGCCGCGCCTCCTGAACTCGTACTTCGAGCTCGATGCGTTTCCTGACGCGCGCGACACGCTCAAGGCCCTGAAGGGTGCCGGCCATAAGACCGGCATCCTGTCGAACGGCTCGCCAAACATGCTCGACGGCTGCGTCGATGGCGCCAAGATGCGCGGCGAACTCGACGCCGTGCTGTCGGTCGATGTGCTGAAAATGTTCAAGCCGCGGCCGGAAGTCTATGCGTTGGTGACCGATCACTTCCGCTGCAAGCCCGCCGACGTCACCTTCGTGTCGTCGAATCGCTGGGACGTGATGGCGAGCGTTTCGGTCGGCTTCCGCGGCCTGTGGATCAACCGTGCCGGCATGCCCGACGAGTATCCCGACTTTGCGCCGCAAAAAATTCTCGGCAGTCTGACCGAATTGACGGCGCTGGCCTGAAGAACCTTTTTCTACGCGGAGGGCTGGCGGGAGCATTTCCGCCGCCCTATATCGGCGGAACAATTGTCCCCCGCCCCGCGATTCATTCATGCCATCGATCATTTCCATCCAGAATTTGTCGAAAACTTATGCGTCCGGCTTCACGGCGCTGAAGACTATCAATCTCGACATCGAGCGCGGCGAGATCTTCGCCCTGCTCGGCCCCAACGGTGCCGGCAAGACCACCTTGATCGGCATCATCTGCGGCATTCTCAACGCCTCGACCGGCAGCGTGACGGTGGGCGGCCATGATATCGGCCGCGACTTTCGCGCCGCTCGCTCCATGATCGGCCTGGTGCCGCAGGAACTGACCACCGACGCCTTCGAGTCGGTGTGGGACACCGTCAGCTTCAGCCGCGGCCTGTTCGGCAAGCCGAAGAACCCGGCGCACATCGAAAAGGTCCTCAAGGACCTGTCGCTGTGGGACAAGAAGGACAACAAGATTCGCACCCTGTCGGGCGGCATGAAGCGCCGCGTGCTGATCGCCAAGGCGCTGTCGCACGAGCCCAAGGTGCTGTTCCTCGATGAGCCGACCGCGGGCGTCGATGTCGAACTGCGCAAGGACATGTGGCAGGTGGTGCGCGACCTGCGCGCCTCCGGCGTCACCATCATCCTGACGACGCATTACATCGAAGAAGCCGAGGACATGGCCGACCGCATCGGCGTCATCAGCAAGGGCGAGATCATCCTGGTCGAGCAGAAGGCCGAACTGATGCGCAAGCTCGGCAAGAAGCAGCTCGTGCTGCATTTGCAGCAGCCGCTCGTGGAAATTCCGCCCGATATTTTCGGCCGCGCCAACCTGACGCTCGGCGACGGCGGCAAGGAGCTGACCTTCACCTACGACACGCAGGGTGAACGAACCGGCGTGACGCGGTTGCTGACCGATCTCAACCGGCTCGACATCCGCCTGCGCGACCTCGAAACCAAACAGAGTTCGCTCGAGGAAATTTTCATCGGCCTCGTCAGCGACAACGAGCGTGCCGCCGCGGGAGCGCAGTCATGAACGGCCGCGCCATTCTCGCTATCTACAAGTTCGAAATGGCGCGCACTTTGCGCACCATCTGGCAGAGCATCGTCTCGCCGGTCATTTCGACCTCGCTGTATTTCGTGGTGTTCGGCGCGGCCATCGGCTCGCGCATCACCGAGATCGAAGGCATCCCCTACGGCGCCTTCATCGTGCCGGGCCTCATCATGCTGACGCTGCTGACGCAGAGCACGATGAACGCCTCCTTCGGCATTTACTTTCCGCGTTTCACCGGCACGATCTACGAAATCCTGTCGGCGCCGGTGTCCGCCTTCGAGATCGCCTGCGGCTACGTCGGCGCGGCGGCGACCAAGTCCGTGATCCTCGGCCTCGTCATCCTGGCGACGTCGTGGCTGTTCGTGCCGATCCAGATTCTGCACCCGTTCTGGATGATCGGCTTTTTGATCCTGACCGCGGTGACCTTCAGCCTGTTCGGCTTCATCATCGGCATCTGGGCCGACGGTTTCGAACAGTTGCAGATCATTCCGCTGCTGATCATCACGCCGCTGACCTTTCTCGGCGGCACCTTCTATTCGACGCATGTGCTGCCGCCGCTGTGGCAGAAGATCGCGCTGTTCAATCCGGTCGTTTACCTGATCAGCGGCTTCCGCTGGAGCTTCTTCGAAGTCGCCGACGTGACGCCCGCGATCAGCCTCGGCATGACGCTGGTGTTCCTGCTGGTGTGTCTCGCCGTCGTCTGGTGGATTTTCCGCACCGGATACCGCCTGAAAAAGTAGCAAACGCGACGATCTTCCACGCGTCATCACGACGGCGACGATGGAACTCTAACCTCTCCCCGGCATTGACCGTGCGCAATTGTGCTCGAGGCGCCGCCTGCGGCGGCGCTCCGCATTGGGAGAAGTCTCTTCGTGAATCGTCGGCAGTTCCTCGCGTCTACGGCCGTCGTCGCGACCGCAGCCATAGTGCCTTTGCAGCGCGCCGGTATCGGGGCGGCGCAACCGGCGGCGGCTGCCGTGCCGCAGCGTCCGCCCGTTCCGTTCGAACCGGCGAATGTCCGGCAGATGGCCAAGGAATTGGCGCAGAAGCCGTTCCAGGCGCCCGACCAGAAGCTGCCCGGCAATCTCAAGGACATCGACTACGACCAGTATCGCAAGATCCGCTTCAAGCCGGAACGCGCGATCTGGCGCGATGAAAAGCTGCCGTTCCAGTTGCAGCTCTTCCATCGCGGTTTCTTTTATTCCAGCCGCGTCGATCTGTTCGAGGTCGCCGGCGGCAAGGCCAGCGCCATCGTCTATTCGCCCGACCTGTTCACCTTCGAGGACATCAAGGCGCCTGACCCGGGCAACGATCTCGGCTTTGCCGGCTTCCGCATTCACGCGCCGATCAATCGGCCCGACTACTATGACGAGGTCGGCGTGTTCCTCGGCGCCAGCTATTTCCGCGCCGTCGCCAAAGGCGAGACCTATGGCCTGTCGGCGCGCGGCCTCGCCATCAACACCGCCGATCCGAAGGGCGAGGAGTTCCCCGCCTTCAAGGCGTTCTGGATCGAGAAGCCGCAACCGGGCGCGAACTCGATCGTCGTCCACGCCCTGCTCGATTCCAAGAGCGCTGCCGCGGCGTATCGCTTCACCATTCGGCCGGGTGAAACCACTGTCTACGACGTCGAGATGGCGCTCTATCCCCGCGCCGACATTGCCGAGCCGGGCATCGCGCCGATGACCAGCATGTTCTTCTTCGACGCCAACGACCGCGCCAACATCGACGACTTCCGTCCGGCGGTGCACGATTCCGATGGCCTCGCCATGCATAACGGCCGCGGCGAAGTCCTGTGGCGCGTCCTGACCAATCCGCAGGATCTGCAGATTTCCAGTTTCTACGACAACAACCCGCGCAATTTCGGCCTGCTGCAGCGCCAGCGCGACTTTGCCGCCTACCAGGACCTGGAGTCGCATTTCGAGACGCGGCCGAGCCTGCGCGTCGAGCCGATCGGCGACTGGGGCGCCGGCGAGGTGCGGCTGATCGAGATTCCGACCAAGACCGAGATCCACGACAACATCGTCGCCTTCTGGCGGCCGAAGGACCCGCTCAAGGCCAAGGGCGAGTACAACTACACCTATCGCCTGCATTGGGGCGAAGGCAAAAGCGGCGAAGGCCTCGCCCGCTTCATGAAGACCATGAGCGGCGCCGCCGGCGACAAGGACCGGCTGTTCGTCTGCGACATCGCCGGCGCCAAACTCAAGGACGTCAAGCCTGAAGCGGTGCGCGCCGACGTCACCGCCAATGTCGGCAAGATCAAGAACGTCGTCAGCCAACCGAACCCGCAGACCGGCGGCTGGCGGCTGTCGTTCAATCTCGAGCCCGGCAACGAGGCGGTCGTCGAACTGCGCGCGCGCCTGATGCAGAACGACGAGCCGCTGTCGGAAGCCTGGGTCTATCGATGGACGCCGTAGCGCAGAGCCGCGCGCCGGCGCCGCAGGCCGCGCCTCGCGAGCGGCCGCCGTTCCTGCCGCGAGAAGCGCCGATCGACATGCCGGGCCAACCGCTGCACGGCACGGGACGCCCGCCGTCGCCGGACGCGATGCGCCCGCGCGGGCTGGCGCTGCGCCGCGCCTTTATCGTGCTCGCCACCTTCGCGATGACCGCCTTCGCCGCCGACCAGATGTATCTGGTGCTGTCGGTATCGTCGCTGACGCTGCTCGAGACCGCCATTCTCGTCCTGTTCGTCATCCTGTTCGCGTGGATCGCATTTTCCTTCGCCAATGCCGCGGTCGGCTTCGTCCTGACCTTGTCCGGATACGACCGCACGCTGGACATCGATCCGCGAAAACCGCTGCCGGAGCTGCGCCATCGCCACGCGCTGCTGGTGCCGACCTATAATGAAGAGCCGGGACGGCTGTTCGCCCGGCTTCAGGCGACCTACGAGTCGATTGTCGAGACCGGCCGCCACGACAGCTTCGATGTCTTCGTCCTCAGCGACACCACCGATCCGGCGACCTGGCTCAACGAGGAGAAGCAGTATCTGGCGCTGATCGCGCGTACCGGCAGCAAGCGCCTGTTCTATCGGCACCGCCGCGATAATGTCGCGCGAAAGGCCGGCAACATCAGCGACTGGGTGACGCGCTTCGGCGGCCATTACGACAGCATGGTCATTCTCGACGCCGACAGCCTGATGACCGGCGACGCCGTGGTGCGCCTTGCGGCGGCGATCGAGCAGCATCCGGACGTGGCCCTGGTGCAGACGCTGCCGATCATCGTCAATGGCGGCACGATCTTCGCGCGGCTACAACAATTCGCCGGCCGGCTCTACGGTCCGATGCTGGCGCGCGGCATCGCCTGGTGGTTCGGCACCGAGAGCAATTACTGGGGCCACAACGCCGCGATCCGCGTCAAGGCTTTTGCCGCCCATGCCGGACTTCCCGAACTTTCCGGCCGCAGGCCCCTCGGCGGCCACATCCTGTCGCACGACTTCGTCGAGGCGGCGCTGATGCGCCGCGCCGGCTGGGCCATCATGATGGCGCCGAGCCTGCGCGGCAGCTACGAGGAGACGCCGCCGTCGATTACCGAATTCGCCGCGCGCGACCGCCGCTGGTGTCAGGGCAACCTGCAGCATATGAAGATCCTGCCGGCGCGCGGCCTGCATTTCATTTCGCGGCTGCATTTCCTCATCGGCATCGGCGCCTATATCACCGCACCGCTGTGGTTCATCTTCCTGATCATCGGCATCCTGATCTCCCTGCAGGCGCACTTCATTCGCCCGGAATACTTCGCCAAGGGCTTCACGCTGTTTCCGGTGTGGCCGGAGGAAGATCCGATCCGTGCGGCTTACGTGTTCGGCGCCACCATGGCGATGCTGATCTCGCCGAAATTCCTGGCGCTGATCGCGGCGCTCTTCAACGGCAGCGAGCGGCGCGGCTTCGGCGGCGGCTTTCGCATGATCGCGAGCACGCTCGTCGAGATTTTCCTCTCCGCTCTGATCGCACCGTCGATGATGGTGTTCCAGTCGCAGGCGGTCGCCAGCGTGCTGCTCGGGCATGACTCCGGCTGGAACGTACAGCGCCGCGACGACGGCTCCCTGCCCTTCGCCGAACTCATGCGTCGCTACGGTCCGCTGACTTTGGTCGGGCTGATACTGGCTGCCGCGGCCTATGCGGTGTCGTTCTCGCTGTTCCTGTGGATGACGCCGGTCACCATCGGCCTGTCGCTGGCGATGCCGCTCGCCGCGCTCACCGCCCGGCGCGGCTTCAACGTGCTGCTGGTGGCGCCGGAAGGCCGCACCCCGCCTGCGGTGCTAACGCGCGCCAATGAACTCGGCAACGAGCTGGTCGCCGACGACACGACGCTCGACGGCGCGCTGCACGACGCCGATTTGGCGCAGGCCCATTTGAGCCAGCTCGCACCGCCGCTACCGCACGCCCCGGGCCAGATCGACAAGGACTTGGTCATCGCGCGGGCCAAGCTCGCGGAATTCGACAGCCTCGATCAGGCGCTGACACTGCTCAGCGCCCGGGAGAAGCGATCGGTGCTGTCCGATCCCGAAGGCTTTCGCGAGCTGGCCGCGCTGGCGCGCCCCTGAGCCTTCAATATTTCGACGGCACGTAGAGCTCGGGCGGCAGGGTCTTGCGCTCATAGTTCGGATCGAACACCCGGTCCGGCAGCGCGATCTCCTGGTGCGGCACCGGCTCGTACGGAATCTGCTGCAACAGGTGGTCGATGCAGTTCAGCCGCGCCCGCTTCTTGTCGTTGCCTTCGACGATGTACCACGGCGCCTCGGGGATGTTCGTCCTGGTGAACATCTGCTCCTTGGCCCGGGTATAGTCCTCCCAGCGCACCCGCGACTGCAGGTCCATCGGCGACAGCTTCCACTGCTTCAGCGGATCGTGGATGCGCATCAGGAAGCGCATCTGCTGCTCCTCGTCGGTGATCGAGAACCAGTACTTGATCAGCTTGATGCCGGAGCGCACCAGCATTCGCTCAAACTCGGGAACGTCCTTGAAGAACTGCTCGACCTGATCGGGCGAGGCAAAGCCCATGACGCGCTCGACGCCGGCGCGATTGTACCAGGAGCGGTCGAACAGGACGATTTCGCCGCCGGCCGGCAGATGCGGCACGTAGCGCTGGAAGTACCACTGCGTCTTTTCGCGATCGGTCGGCGCCGGCAGCGCCACGGCACGGCAGACGCGCGGGTTGAGGCGCTGGGTTATGCGCTTGATGACGCCGCCCTTGCCGGCGGAATCGCGGCCCTCGAAGACGACAACAATCTTCTGCCGGGTGTGGACGACCCAGTCCTGCAGCTTGATCAGCTCGGCCTGCAGCCGCAGCAGGCTGCGGAAATAGGCCTGCCGCTCGATGGTCGGCGGATGGCTGTGCCGGTAGATCTTGCGCAGCTCTTCGGACAGCGCGGGCTCGGAGAGTTCGAGTTCGTAGTCCTCGTCGAGCGTGTCAGCGAGCTCGGCTTCAAGCCAGTCCGCGCCGTTGAGGGTAGCGGCGTTCGGTTCGTCTCTATCAGTCATGGCGGCGGACAATGCCGCCGCCTCAAGACAGTTTCATGACGATGCCGGGGCGCTGTGTCGCAGCGACGATTAGCCGTGCGCCAGCGCGTCGATGATCCTCGCCCAGGAGCGGATGCCCTTGTGGAAGCACTTGAGGTCGAACTTTTCGTTCGGCGAGTGCACCCGGTCGTCGTCGAGCGCGAAACCGACCATCAGCGCGTCGATGCCGAGCACGTTCTTGAAATCCGAGACGATCGGGATCGAGCCGCCGGCACCGACGGTCACCGCCTTGCGGCCCCACTCTTCGCCGAGCACCTCGCGCGCCTTGGTCAGCGCCGGATTGTCGAACGACAGTTGCAGCGCCGCGCCTGCCCCGAAGTTGCCGAACTCGACCTTGCAGTCGTCCGGCAGCCGGTCGCGAACGAACTTGCGGAACGCTTCCTTGATTTTCGACGGGTCCTGCCGCCCCACCAGACGAAACGACACCTTGGCGGAAGCCTCACCCGGAATGACCGTCTTGGCGCCCTCACCGGTATAACCGCCGATGATGCCGTTGATCTCGGCGGTCGGCCGCGTGGTGATCTGTTCGATCAGCAGCCGGCCCTTCTCGCCCGCGGAATGTTTGAGACCGATCGGCCCCAGGAACGACTCTTCGGTCAGGCCCAGTACGGCAAGATCGGCCTTGATGTCGGCCGGCAGGTCGTCAACGCCGTCGTAAAAGCCGGGAATGGTGACGCGGTTGTCGTCATCCCACATGGCGCCAAGGATCTTCGCCAGCAAACGGATCGGATTCTGCGCCGCGCCGCCGAATTGGCCCGAGTGCAGATCGCGATCGGCGCAGGTGATTTTCACCTCTTCGTAGATAAGGCCGCGCAGCGATGTCGTGATCGCCGGCGTATTGCCGTCCCACATCGCCGTGTCGCACACCAGGGCAAGGTCGGCCTTGAGCTCGCCGGCATTCTCGCGGACGAAGGCCGGGAGATTCCGCGAGCCGCACTCCTCTTCGCCTTCGATCATGGCGGTGATGTTCAGTGGCAGCTTGCCGGTGACCGATTTGTAGGCACGGCAGGCTTCGACGAAAGTCATGAACTGGCCCTTATCGTCGCAGGCGCCGCGCGCGACGATGATCTTGCGGCCGTCGGCCAAGGTTTCGATGCGCGGCTCGAAAGGCGGCGCCTTCCAGAGATTGAGCGGATCGACCGGCTGAACGTCATAGTGCCCATAAAACAGCACGCTGGGCCCGCTGGCGCCGTTAGCTTTTCCGAGCACGACCGGATGACCGGCGGTCGGACGGACGCTGGCCTCGAATCCGATGGATTTCAGGTCCGCGGCGACGTGATCGGCCGCGGCGCGGCACTGTTCCTGGAAGGCCGGATCTGTCGAAACCGACGGGATCCGCAGCAAGGCGAACAGCCGGTCGACGCTGTTGTCGAGATCCTGGTCGATGCGGGCGAGAACGGCGTCCAATGCGCTCATTAGCTTCGTTCCTTTTAGTCGAATTCCAGTCAAACGCCGACGAACCACGGCAATTCGCAATGCAACCGCTTACGATGTCATGCGTTTGCGATGCGACATTCAGATACTTTTAAGCCATGTCGGTCAAGACGGAGCCCTAGCCACGAAATGCGGCATAAAAATCTTCCATCGCTGCGTCCAACCGCATATCAGCCCCGTTGGACGTCGCCGAGCGGCAACCTGAAAAGTATTGACGGCAAAGGCCCGCGCGGCCTTGACTCAAAATGTGATGGTCGTCACAGCAGCCTGGTATTCCGTGCCTTACCGATTGCATGACATCAGCGAACGTAGAACTATGTTGCGGCGTGTCGTGCATCGTGCTTGTCAACACCGCCAAAACGTTCAATATTTTTGGCAACCTCGACGTCAGTGCGAGGATGTGAGGGGAACATGAACGAACTCGTCGCCCGTTTCGTATCCAACGTTGGCATCGATCAGCCGACAGCGGAAAAAGCTCTCGGCATTATTCTCGACTTCCTGCAGAAGGAAGGCCCCGCCGACAAGGTCCAGGCGCTGATCGACAGCCTGCCCGACGGGGCGGCGCTCATGCAATCGGCCCAAGAATCCGGCGGCGGAATGTTTTCCATGGGGGGACTGATGGGTGCCGGCAGCCGCATGATGGCGGCGGGTCTGACCATGGGCCAGGTGCAGGCCGTGACCAAGGAAACCATCGCCTTCGCCCGCGAAAAGGTCGGCGAGGACACGATCGGCGAAATCGTCGGCTCGATCCCCGGCCTGAGCCAGTTCGTCTGACGCTCCACATTCGATTATCAGCACATTCGAGACCGGTCTGGAGCGGCGGATGTCCTATCCCATCACCGACCTGCAGGGGATCGATGGCGACGCCGTCGCCGCCCTCCGCTCGGCCGGAATCCGTTCGACCGGGACGCTGCTGGAGAAGGCGCGCACCGTCAAAGGCCGCAAGCTGCTCGCCGAGAAAACGCAGTTCGACGAAAAGCAATTGCTGTGCTGGGCCAACGGCGCCGACCGCATGCGCGTGAGGGGCGTCAGCAAGGAATATGCTCTGCTACTCCACTATGCCGGCGTCGATACCGTGAAGGAGTTGTCCTACCGCAACCCGCGCAATCTCGCCGCTGCGCTGGCGCAGGCCAACGAGAAGCACCGCGTCGTTCGCATTCTCCCGTCCGAGAAAGTTGTCGATCGCTGGATCGAGCACGCCAAGAAGCTGCCGCTCAAGATCTCGTATCGCTGAGCCCCGCCGCGCGCGATCCCTGCCCGCCTTGACAGCCTCGGTCCCGGCGCGCCATGCCAAAGGCGATGGAGCCCGTCAGCATCGCAATGCCCCCAGATCCCGCGCCGGCCACGGCGCCGCGGCCCCTTGCCGGCCTTCTCGAGGGCGGACGCCCGCTCGTCATGGGCATTCTCAACGTCACGCCGGATTCTTTTTCCGACGGCGGCCAATTTCTCGATCCCGCACGCGCCATCGCCCACGCCGAGGAGATGGTCTCGCAGGGCGCCGACATTCTCGACATCGGCGCGGAATCGACGCGGCCTTATGGCGGCATGCGCCCAGTGACCGCGGCTGACGAGATGGATCGGCTGAAGCCGGTCTTGCCGGCCGTCGTCAGGCTCGGCGTGCCGGTCTCGATCGACAGCCTGAAGGCCGACGTCGTCGCCTGGGCGCTCGACAATGGCGCGACCATCGCCAACGACGTATGGGGCCTGCAAGGCGATCCGGCGATGGCCAGCGTGGTGGCGTCGCGCGGCGTGCCGGTCATCGCCATGCACAATCGCGCCGAGGTCGATCCAGCCATCGACATCGTCGCCGACGTCGCCGCGTTCTTCTCGCGTTCGATCCAGATTGCTTCGGCGGCCGGTATCGCCCGCGGCAACATCGTGCTCGATCCGGGTATCGGTTTCGGCAAGACGCCCGAGCAGAGCATCATCACCCTGGCGCACACCGCCGCCTTCAAGGCCTTCGGCCTGCCCCTGCTGGTCGGCGCCTCTCGCAAGCGCTTCATCAATTCGGTGAGCCCCGCTCCACCGGACCGGCGCATCGGCGGCTCGCTCGCCAGCCATCTCTATGCCGTGCGCCACGGAGCGGCCATCGTGCGCGTTCATGACGTCGCCGAAACCGTGCAGGCGCTGCGCGTTATCGCTGCCATCGAGAAGGCCGCAACATGACCGACCGGATTTTCATTCGCGGCCTGGCGCTGCATTCCTATCACGGCGTGATGCCGCACGAAGGCAAGGTCGGCCAGACTTTCACCATCGATCTCGACCTCGACATCGACCTGTCGGATGCGGCGCGCTCGGACAAGGTCAAGGACACCGTGTCCTATGCCGACGTCGCGCAATGCGTCGAAAAGGCTTTCACCGGCCAGCGCTTCCGCCTGATCGAAGCCGCCGGCGGCGCCGTGGCCGATGCCGTGCTCGCCAGCTTCCCGCGCGTGCTCACGGTCGTCGTGACCATCCACAAGCCGCATGCGCCGATCGCCGCCACCTTCAACGACGTCGGCATCACGCTCACCCGCAGCCGCGGCAAAGCCAGATCATGAGCGCCGGCACGGCGGCGACGCGCGCTTATCTCGCGCTCGGCGGCAATGTCGGCGACAGCCGCGCCACCCTCGACGGCGCTGTGCTGGCGCTGTCCGATGCCGACGGCATGCGTCTGGTCGCCCGGTCCTCGGACTACAAAACGCCGCCTTGGGGCGTCACCGACCAGGCGCCGTTCATCAACCTCTGCGTCGCCATCGATACGACGCTGGCGCCCCGCGCGCTGCTGGCCAGCATCCACGGCATCGAGCGCCGGTTCGGCCGCGACCGGGCCAGCGAGCAGCGCTGGGGGCCGCGCACGCTCGACATCGATATCATCGCCTATGACGATCTGACACTCGACGAGCCGGGCCTGATCCTGCCGCATCCGCGCCTGTTCGAACGCGCCTTCGTGCTGATGCCGCTCGCCGAGATCGCGGGCGACGTTACCATCGCCGGCCGGACACCGCGGGCCGCACTGGCAAGTCTCGACACCGCCGGGATCGAGCGGCTACCACCCCTCCGCTGACGGGCACGCCGCTTGCTTTATCGCAATGGCGAGCGCCGGGCTTCTATGGCAATTTGGGCCCATGAGTAACGTATCCTTCGCCGCCGAATTTCCGCCCGCCGACGCCGCCGAGTGGCGCAAGCTGGTCGATACCGCCCTCAAGGGCGCCGACTTCGACAAGCGCCTCGTCAGCCGCAGCTATGACGGCCTGCGCGTGGAGCCGCTCTATCCGCGGGCCAAAGGCGCCCATGCGACCGTCGGGCGCGCCGGCGGCGAGCCCTGGCAGGTGATGGCGCGTACCGACCATCCCGACCCCGCGGAAGCGAATAAACAGACGCTCCTCGACCTTGAGAATGGCGCCACCGGGTTGTCGCTGGTCTTCGCCGGAAGCATCGGCAGCTATGGCTACGGACTGGGCGGCGCCGAGGCGACCATCGCCCGCGCCCTCGACAACGTCTGGCTGGATGCGGTTGCGATCGAAACCGATTTCAGCGCGCAGGAAAAGGAAGCCGGCCTCAACCTCGCCAGGGCGGTCAAGGCGCGCGGCATCGATCCGGCGAAGACACAGATCCGCTTCGGCCACGATCCGCTGGGACTGATGGTGCGCAATGGCGCCGCGCCACGGCCGTGGACCGAGACGGCCAGGCTGCTCGCCGGCTTCGCCGCCGATCTGACGGCGCAAAGCTTCAAGGGACCGTTCGCGGTGGCCGACGGCCGCGCCGTCCACGCCGCCGGCGGCTCGGAAGCGCAGGAGCTCGCCTTCGCGCTCGGCAATGCGGTCGCCTATCTGCGGATGTTCGTCGACAACGGCGTGCCGCTCGACGAGGCGCGCAAACTGATCTTCTTCCGCCTCGCCGCCGATGCCGACGAGTTCATGACCATCGCCAAGTTCCGCGCGCTGCGGAAGCTGTGGGCGCGCGTCGAGGAAGCCTCAGGGCTGACGCCGCGGCCGGCTTTCGTTTCGGCCGAGACGGCATGGCGCATGATGACGCAGCGCGATCCTTACGTGAACATGCTGCGCACGACGATCGCAATCACCGCCGCCGGGCTCGGCGGCGCCGACAGCGTCAGCGTGCTGCCCTTCACGATGGCGCGCGGCCTGCCCGATGCATTCGCGCGAAGAGTTGCGCGCAACGAGCAACTCATCCTGCTCGAGGAGTCGAACCTCTACCGCGTCGCCGATCCGGCGGCCGGCGCCGGCGGCATCGAGGCGTTGACGGCGCAGCTCGCGCAGACGGCGTGGTCGCTGTTTCAGGAGATCGAGAAAGCCGGCGGTGCGGCCGAGGCCATCGCGCAGGGCCTGATCCAAGCGAAAGTCACCGAAACGCGCAAGGCGCGCGAGGCCAATGTCGCGCGCCGCAAGGACCCGCTCACCGGCGCCAGCGAATTCCCGCATCTCGGCGAAGCCGAGGTGAAGGTGCTCGCCGTACCGCGCGTCAAGGTCGCGCCGGTGCCGGCGGCGATCACGCTCGACGCGATACCGGCGATGCGGCTCGCCGAACCGTTCGAGGCGCTGCGCGACAGATCCGACGATCTTGCGCGCAAGTCGGGGTCGCGGCCGAAAGTGTTTCTCGCCAATCTCGGCAAGCTCTCGGAGTTCACCGCGCGCGCCACCTACGCCCGGAATTTCTACGAGGCCGGCGGCATCGAGGCTATCGGCTCCGACGGCTACAAGGATCTGCCCGAGATGATCGCGGCGTTCCGCGCGTCGGGAACGACGCTCGCCTGCCTCTGTTCATCGGACAAGGTGTACGAGACCGACGCGCTCACCGCCGTCAAGGCGCTCGCGGAAGCCGGCGCCACGATCCATCTCGCCGGGCGGCCCAAGGAACTCGAGGCCGCTCTCAAGGACGCGGGCGTGAGCACCTTCATTTACGTCGGCTGCGACGTGCTTTCGACGTTGCAGGCCGCCTATGGTAGTCTGGGGGCATGATGAGCAAAGTCCCGAACTTCGCCAGCATCGACTTCGCCGAACCGAAGCTCGCCGCGACTAACGACAACGCTTCGCCGTGGCAGACGCCGGAAGGCATCGCGGTGAAGCCGGTCTATGGCGAGAGCGACGTCGCCGGGCTCGACTTCCTCGACACTTATCCCGGCAAGGCGCCGTTCCTGCGCGGGCCCTATCCGGCGATGTACGCGGCCCAGCCGTGGACTATCCGGCAATATGCCGGCTTCTCCACCGCCGAGGATTCCAACGCGTTCTACCGGCGCAACCTCGCCGCCGGCCAGAAGGGCCTGTCGATCGCCTTCGATCTCGCCACCCATCGCGGCTACGATAGCGATCATCCGCGCGTCGCCGGCGATGTCGGCATGGCCGGCGTCGCCATCGATTCCATCTACGACATGCGCACGCTGTTTTCGGGCATCCCGCTCGACCAGATGAGCGTGTCGATGACCATGAACGGCGCGGTGCTGCCTGTGCTGGCGCTCTATATCGTCGCCGCCGAAGAGCAAGGCGTGCCGCACAACAAGCTGTCGGGCACGATCCAGAACGACATCCTCAAAGAATTCATGGTGCGCAACACCTACATCTACCCCCCGGGTCCGTCGCTGCGCATCATTTCCGACATCTTCGCCTATACCTCGGCCGAGATGCCGAAGTTCAATTCGATCTCGGTGTCCGGCTATCACATGCAGGAAGCCGGCGCGACGCAGGACCTCGAGCTCGCCTATACGCTCGCCGACGGCCTCGAATATGTCCGCGCCGGCATCAAGGCGGGCCTCACCATCGACCAGTTCGCGCCGCGCGTGTCGTTCTTCTGGGCGATCGGCATGAACTACTTCATGGAGATCGCCAAGCTGCGCGCCGCGCGCATGATCTGGGCGAAGCTGATGAAGTCGTTCAAGCCGGAGGATGCGCGCTCGCTCTCGCTGCGCACCCATTCGCAGACCTCGGGCTGGTCCCTTGCAGCACAGGACGTGTTCAACAACGTCGCCCGCACCATGATCGAGGCGATGGCGGCGACGCAGGGCCACACCCAGTCGCTGCACACCAATTCGCTCGACGAGGCTTTGGCGCTGCCGACCGATTTCTCGGCGCGCATCGCCCGCAACACGCAGATCTTGCTGCAGCAGGAGAGCGGCACCACGCGCATCATCGATCCGTGGGGCGGCTCTTACTATGTCGAGAAACTGACGGCCGATCTCGCCGCCAAGGCCTGGGCGCATATCGAGGAAGTGGAAAGTCTGGGCGGCATGGCGAAAGCCATCGAAGCCGGCATTCCCAAGCTGCGCATCGAAGAGGCCTCGGCCAAGACGCAGGCGCGCATCGATGCCGGCGTCCAGTCGGTGATTGGCGTCAACAAGTACCAGCCGGTCGATGAAGACCCGATCGAGGTGCTCAAGGTCAACAACGCCGAAGTGCGGCAGAAGCAGCTCGACAAGCTCGCCCGGCTCAAGGCCGAGCGCGATCCGAACGCGGTCAAGGACGCGCTCGATGCGCTGACCCGCGCCGCCACCGGCAACGGCAATCTCCTCGAACTCGCGGTCGAGGCCGCCCGGGCCAAGGCCACCGTGGGCGAAATTTCCGACGCCCTGGAAAAAGTCTTTGGCCGCCACGTCGCGTCGATCAAGTCGATCACCGGCGTCTACAAGCGGGAGGTCGGCATGACCCCGACAGTCGATAAAGTCCGCGACGCCGTCGAACGCTTCGAGCACGCCGAAGGCCGCCGCCCTCGCCTGCTCGTCGCCAAGATCGGCCAGGACGGTCATGATCGCGGGCAGAAGGTGATCGCCTCGGCCTTCGCCGATCTCGGCTTCGACGTCGATATCGGGCCGTTGTTCGCGACGCCCGAGGAAGCGGCGCGGCAGGCGGTGGAGAACGACGTGCATATTCTCGGCGTGTCGTCGCTCGCCGCCGCGCATCTTACTCTGGTGCCGGAGCTGAAGAAGGCGCTCGCCGCGCAAGGCCGCGAGGATATCATGATCGTCGTCGGCGGCGTCGTGCCGCCGCAGGATTACGACGCGCTGATGAAATCCGGCTGCGAGGCGATCTTCCCGCCCGGCACCGTGATCTCGGAAGCGGCGTTGAAACTGTTGAAGACGCTGCACCACCGCCTCGGCCACGACCAGCAAGCGGCGGAGTAACAAGAGGCCCGCCATGAGAGCGCCTGTCGCGCTTCTCGCATTGCTCACCCTTGCCTCCCCGGCCATCGCCGCCGACGAGCCGAAGCCCGTGATGACGATGGACGACAAGACCATCGAGGCGAGCGTCGTCATCGATCCGGACTTGAAGGCCTATCCGCCGCTCTACGACCGCCTGTTCGCCGCCGGCAAGCGCGAATACGACAAGGCGCGCGCCGACGCGGCGGCCGAATTCAAATCGACGCCCGACCTGTTCAGCGACGGGCGCAAGTTCTTCTACAAGCGCACCGACCGGCTGCGCAGCGTTGTCGGGCCCTATGTCAGCGTCGTGCGCAGCGACGACACCTATGAAGGCGGCGCGCATCCCAACCATGTCGTCGATACGCTGTTGTGGAACGCGCAGGCCCAGCGCTTCATGAACATCAAGCCGTTCTTCAAGGAGATGGCGGATAACGGGCCGACGCTGACCCGGCTCGCACAATTGATCCGCGCCGCGCTGGCCGCTGAGAAGAAGGCGCGCGACGTCGAGGTTGCCGATCCCGATACCGATCAATGGCTGACGAACGTGAAGCCGAAGATCACCGACATCGGCGGCATTGCGCTGGCGCCGTCGACCGAAGCCGGCAAGAGCGCTGGACTGATCGTCTATTTCTCGCCCTATGCGGTCGGGCCTTACGTCGAAGGCGAGTACGTCGTGTACGTTCCCTATGCGGCGTTCGCGGCGACGCTGTCGCCGCAAGGTACGGCGCTGTTCGGCGGCGCGCGGCCGCAAGGCGACGACAAGAACGACTGACGGCCTCAACGGCGGCTCGCCATCGGATGCCGCTGCAAGAGACAACCTGCGACAATTTGCGCGGAACAGAACGGTTTGCATTGCATCATGCACATCTGCTCCGCGAGGCTCTGCGATTGACCTCCCACGGTTGCCGGACCTAACATCAGGTCATCATACAAAGCCGGCAACAGACCGGCTCACCTTTGGGAGCGACGCATGACCAAGCTGACACGCCGCGATTTCGTGGCGGCCACTGCCGTGGCCGGTGCAGGCCTGATGGCCGGAGCCAAGCCATCTTTCGCCCAGAATTATCCAACCCGTCCGATCCAGATGATCTGCCCGTGGGGCGCCGGCGGCGGTACCGACGCGACGGCCCGCATCGTCGCGGCCTTGCTCGAGAAGGACCTCGGCCAGCCGATCAACGTCGTCAATCGCACCGGCGGTTCCGGCGTCGTCGGTCACTCTGCGATCGCGACCGCGCAGCCGGACGGCTACACGCTCGGCATCATCACCGTGGAAATCGCCATGATGCACTGGGCCGGCCTGACCCAGCTGACGCCGAAGGATTTCACGCCGCTGGCGCTGATGAACGAAGATCCGCCGGGCATCCAGGTCAAAGCCGATGGCGAATACAAGACGGTCAAGGACCTGGCCGAGGCGATCAAGAAGGCGCCGGCCGGCAAGTTCAAGGCCTCCGGCACCGGTCAGGGCGGCATTTGGCATCTTGCACTGGTCGGCTGGCTGCAAGCCATGGGCCTGCAGGCGAACCACGTCACGTGGGTGCCGTCGAACGGCGCCGCACCGGCGATGCAGGATCTCGCCGCCGGCGGCATCGATTTCACCACCTGCTCGGTGCCCGAAGCCCGCGCCATGATCGATGCCGGCAAGGCCAAGAGTCTGGCACTGATGGCGCCGCAGCGTTCGGACGCCTTCAAGGACATTCCGACACTCAAGGAAGCCATGGGCATCGACTTCACCACCGGCGCCTGGCGCGGATTTGCCGGTCCGAAGAACCTGCCAGCCGATATGGCAACGAAGCTCACCGCCTCGCTCAAGAAGATCTACGACTCCAAGGAGTACAAGGACTTCATGAGCTCGCGTGGCTTCGGCACGGTCTGGGCCGACGCCAAGGGCTTCGGCGACTTCATGGACAAGTCCGATGCGCAGATGGGCACGGCCATGAAGGCGGCCGGCATCGCCAAGACCTGACGCCTGATGGAGCCGGCGCGCGCGGGTCACCCCTCGCGCGCCGCAATCGCAGACGACCTGGACGACACTCGCCGCCCGGCCTTCGCCTCTCGTTTTCCTCTTCCAGACCCCGGAGCGGCAATGCGCGCGAACGACGCGATCAACGGCCTCATCCTCATCATCTTCGCGGTCGCGATGATCGCGTTGACCGCGGCCTTTCCGGAATTTCCCGGGCAACATTACGGGCCCTCGCTGTTTCCACGCGTCCTCGGTGCGCTGCTGATCATCTGCGGCGGCCTCCTGATGTGGCGCGGCCTCGCCGCGCGGCGCGCCGGCGCCCCACTGGTCTACATGGCGGCCTGGACGCGGCAGCCGTGGCGTGTCGGCAGCTTCTTCCTGATGCTGGTCTCACTGCTGATCTACATCCTCGTGGCCGAGACCGTCGGCTTCATCCCGATCGCATTTCTGTGCATGCTCGCCTTGTTCCTGTGGTTCGGCGTGCGCCCGATCACAGCCGTGATCGTCGGCGTCGTCGCGACCCTGACAATTCACTGGTTCTTCGCCACCCTGCTGCGCGTGCCGCTGCCGCGCGGCTGGCTCGACGCAATCCTGTGAGGCGATCATGGACGCACTCCTGACCGCCGCCGCTCTCGTTTTCGATCTCAAGGTGTTCTGGGTCATCATCGCGTCGGCCGCCTTCGGCATGTTCGTCGGCGCCATGCCGGGGCTGACCGCGACCATGGCGACCGCACTGCTGGTTCCGGTGACCTTCTTCATGGACCCGGTGCCGGCCCTCGGCGCCATCGTTACGGCAACCGCGATGGCGATCTTCGCCGGCGATATCCCAGCGGCGATGTTGCGCATCCCCGGCACGCCGGCGTCGGCCGCCTACACCGACGAAAGCTACGCGATGTCGAAGAAGGGCGAGCTCGACCTCAATCTGGGCGTCAATCTCGTCTTCTCCGTCATGGGCGGCATGGTCGGCGTCGCCATCCTCATCTTCTGCGCGCCGGCGCTCGCCGAAGCGGCGATCAATTTCTCATCGTTCGAGTATTTCTGGCTGGCGCTGCTCGGCCTGACCTGCGCCGTATTCATGACCGCCGACGACCCGCTCAAGGGCATCACCTCGCTCGTCTTCGGCCTTGCCATCAACTGCATCGGCATCGACCCGACCGCGGGCTTCCCGCGCTTCACCTTCGGCAGCGTCGAGCTGCTGCAGGGCATCAGCTTCATTCCGGCGATGATCGGCATGTTCGCGCTGTCCGAGCTGCTGCGCGGCGCCGTCAGCGTCGATGAGAAAGGCGCGGTGCTGGCGCAAAAGATCGGCAACATCTTCCACGGCGTCTGGGGCGTGTTCAAAACTTACTGGTTCAACTTCCTGCGCGGCTCGGCGCTCGGCGTCGTCATCGGCGCCCTGCCCGGCGCGGGAGCCGATATCGCGGCGTGGATCTCCTTCGCGATCTCCAAGCGCTTTTCCAAGACCCCGGAGAAATTCGGCACCGGCCATATCGAGGGCATCGTCGACGCCACCTCCGCCAACAACTCGGCGCTCGGCGGCGCCTGGATCCCGGCGCTGGTGTTCGGCATTCCGGGCGACTCGATCACCGCCATCGTCATCGGCGTCCTCTACATGAAGGGCATGAATCCGGGCCCGACCGTGTTCCTGCAGAATCCGCAGTTCATCTACGCGGTGTTCATCATCTTCGTGCTCGCCAACGTCCTGATGCTGCCGCTCGGCTGGGCGGCGATCAAATCGGCCAAGCAGATCCTGCGCGTGCCGCGCAACATCCTGCTGCCGATCATCCTGCTGTTCTGCCTGGTCGGCGCCTATTCGATGACCAACTCGCCGTTCGGCGTCATCATCATGCTGGCGCTCGGCGTCATCGGCTGGCTGATGGAGGAGAACGGCTTCCCCATCGCGCCGGCAATCCTCGGCCTGGTGCTCGGCGAAATGCTCGAGCAGAACTTCATGACGTCGATGATCAAGGCGGATGGCAACGCGCTGTTCTTCTTCGAGCGGCCGATCGCGGCCTGCCTCGGCGTCGCCACGCTCCTGATTTGGGGAGCGATGATCTGGAAGGGATTGCGCGGCCGGCGGGCGACGCTGGCGCCGCCGAACACCGACCCCGCGGGGGCGTGACGGCGCACACGGCTTCGGCTACGTAAGGCCGCATGTCCGCCCGCCGTCTCGATCCCGCTTCGCTCGCCGCCGGCATCCGCGCCGGCGACCGCGCCGTCCTGGCGCGGGCGATCACGCTGATCGAGTCGACGCGCGCCGATCACCGGCAGACCGCGCACCGCCTGGTGCAGGAGCTGTTGCCCGCGACCGGCAAGGCCGTGCGCCTCGGCATCACCGGCGCGCCCGGCGCGGGCAAGTCCACCACCATCGACGCGCTCGGCACCCATCTAACCCGGAGCGGCCACAAGGTCGCGGTGCTGGCGGTCGATCCGTCCTCCTCGCGCACCGGCGGCTCGATCCTCGGCGACAAGACGCGCATGGCGCGCCTGTCGCTCGACCCCGACGCCTTCATCCGCCCCTCGCCCTCGTCCGGCACGCTCGGCGGCGTGGCGGCCAAGACGCGCGAGACCATGCTGCTGTGCGAGGCGGCCGGCTACGACGTCATCATCGTCGAGACGGTCGGCGTCGGCCAGTCGGAGACCGCGGTCGCCGACATGACCGACTTCTTCCTGGTGCTGATGGTCGCCGGCTCCGGCGACGAACTGCAGGGCATCAAGAAAGGCATCGTCGAGCTCGCCGACATGATCGCCGTCAACAAGGCCGACGGCGACAACATCGCCCGGGCCAATGTCGCCGCCGCCGACTTCCGCAGCGCGCTGCATATCCTGCAGCCGCGCTCGCCGACCTGGATGGTGCCGGTGATCACTTACTCGGCGCTGACCGGCGCCGGCATCGATACGTTGTGGAACCACGTCGCCGACTACCAAAGGAAGATGACCGCGAGCGGCGAGCTCACCGCGCGGCGCCGCGACCAGCAGGTGAAGTGGATGTGGACGCTGCTCGAGGAGCGCCTCGCCGCCCGGCTGCGCGGCGATCCCACGGTGCGCGGCAAGGTCCGGCAGGCCGAAAGCGCGGTCGCCGCCGGCACCCTGGCACCGACGCTCGCGGTCGAGGAGATCGCCAGCCTGCTGGGGCTCTGAGGCGGCGGACGGCCCGATAAACTGGCATTAACTCCGTCTTAACCCCGTTTAAACGCATGCCGCCTAGGGTCCACGGGCAGCCGGGATCAACTCATGCGGATCGGAACTTCTGTCGCCGCGCTTCGAGGCGGCATGCTCAAATTCACGATCGTCGGGCTCACCGCCTTCACGGCGAGCTTTGCCGCTCTGCTGGCCATCGCCGCCGCGCTGCCGCACGGCGGCCTGTCGGCCGAGGTCACGACCGTGCTGTGCGCCGCGATCGCCTCTGTCATCGGCCATGTCGTCGCCACCGCGACCGCCGCGCATTTCACGCGCCGCCAGCGCCGCACCGGCGAGCAGATCCGCCGCGCGCTCAACAGCATGCCGCATGGCCTGAGCATGTTCGACGCCAATGAACGGCTCGTCGTCTGCAACGCGCTCTACTACAGCATGTACGACCTGTCGCCCGACGACGTGAAGGTCGGCTCGACGCTGTCCGACGTGCTGGCGCGCCGCGCCGCCAAGGGCATCTTCACGATCGACCCGAAGGCCTACCGCGAACGCTTCCTCAAGGCCTATCGTGAAGGCCGCACGACGACGGCGGAAGTCGATGCCGGCGGCGGCCGCCTCTATCTGATCACCAACCATCCGATCGAAGGCGGCGGCTGGATCACGACGCACGAGGACATCACCGAGCGCCGCGCCGCCGAGAAGCTGCGCATCGCCAGCGAACAGCACGAGAGCCGCCGCGCCGCCACCGAAGCAGCGATCAGCGATTTCCGCAGCGGCGCCGAAACGTTGCTCAAGACGGTGATCGACAGCGCCGAGGAAATGCGCACGACCGCGGCGAGCCTGCTCGAGGTCTCCAGCCAGACCGTGCAGCGCGCCGAAGGCGCACAGCACGCCTCGCACGAAGCCGTGGCGAACGTGCAACTGGTCGCGGCCGCGACCGAGGAATTGTCGTCCTCGGCCTCCGAGGTCGATCAGCGGCTGACGCGCGCGGCCGGCCTCGTGCGCATCGCGCTCGACGAGGCCAAGATGACGAACGACGACATCGTGCAACTCGCCCGTGCCGCCAACAAGATCGGCGACGTCGTCAAGCTGATCCGCAACATTACCGGACAGACCAACCTGCTGGCCCTGAACGCGACGATCGAAGCCGCCCGCTCCGGCGCCGCCGGCCGCGGCTTTGCCGTGGTCGCTTCCGAGGTCAAGGCGCTCGCGGTGCAGACCGCCAGCGCCACCGAGGACATCACCGCGCAGATCCAGGAAATCCAGCGTTCGACGCAAGCCTCGGTCGAGGCCATCAGCCGCATCGCTCACCGCATCGAGGAGATCGACGGCCACACCTCGTCGGTCTCGACCTCGGTGCAGCAGCAAACCAGCGCCACCGGCTCGATCGCGCGCAACGTGACCAACACGGCGCAGGGCTCGAAGATCATCGACTCGGTGCTCGGCGAAGTCGTCAACGCCGCCAGCGAGGCGCAGCGCTCGGCCGAAACCGTGCTGACCGCCTCGGAATCGGTCGAGCACGCCAGCGCCCTGCTGCGCAGCGAAGTCGAACGCTTCCTCACCAAGGTCGCGATGTAGCGCCCGCTACTGCTTCAGCGCACTCTCGATGCTGCGCGGCCGGCGGGCGCCGACCACCTGGGCGATGCACTTCCCACTGGCCTCGCAGGTCACAATGCAGTCGGTACCCGGCGCGCCATGGCAATCGGTGCCGCAGCCATAACGCTCCTTGCCCTGCGAAAAGGAACCGCCGATCTTGGTGCAGGCGGCCTTGAGCTCGTCGGCGCTGTGCTTGCCGAGCGACATGTCGCGCGCGGAAGCCGGCGCGATCAGGGTGACAAGGCCGGCCAGAACGACGGCCATGGCGAATTTCGACGGATGCAAGAGAGCCTCCCCGGCGCGTAACGTCGCTTCCCCGCACCGAGCCTACGCCACAACGGCCGCGAGTTTAACCGCCGCCGCGGCAAAATCTTTCGCCGGACCCGGAACGAAAAGCCGCCAGGCGCGTTGCCAAGCCCGGAACTCCGGAGTCGTCGGCCCGCCTGTTTGCGGGCGCGACGATGTTTGATTTCTGGGTGCAGGCATGTCGGCAGTGGCGCGGTCCCTGAAGCATCTGGCGCAGAAGACACTCAATGCCGGCCATCTCGAAGTCACCCGCGCCGGCAACGTTCCCCGCTTCGATCTTCTCTTCCGCAATCTCAAACGCTACGGCCTGACGCCGAAGACCGTGTTCGACGTCGGCGTCGACACCGGCACGCCCGATCTCTACGAAGCCTTCCCCGGCGCCGCCTTCGCCCTGTTCGATCCCTCGCCGGCGTCGCTGCCGCACATGCAGCGGATCAGCGAGACGGTCGGCGGCGTCTATTTCAATGTCGCGCTCGGCGCGGCCGATTCCTCGGCGGCGCTGTCGGTCAATCCGGCGAACACCGGCGGCTCGACGCTGCTCGCGGCGGTCGCCGCGCCCGAACTGCACACCGTCGCGGTCAAGCGCTTCGACAGCCTGATCTCGTCGATCGCGCGGCCGTCGCTGATGAAGATCGACGCCCAGGGTTACGAGATGAACATTCTCGCCGGCATGGGTACGCTTCTCGACGACATCGACGTCTACATCATCGAGGTCGCGACCTTCCCCGTCCACCCGGAGCGCGGCACGTTCGACCAGTTGCATAGTTTCATGCGCGAGCGCGGCTTCTGCCTGCACGAGATCGTCGGCCTGTTGCGCCGTCCGCTCGACGACATGCTCTGCCACATCGACGCGGTCTATGTGAAGGAGAACAGCCCGCTGCGCGCCGACAAGCGCTGGGGCTGAGCACGGGCGTGCGCGGCGCTCATGTCGCGGCGAAACGCGCTGACGGATTCAGGCGCCCGATTCAATTGTCAAACAGCAGAGGCTCGCAGCAGACGTGCGGGATTGCCCCTGTTCTTAAAGGCCCGGGGCGGCCTGCCTTCCTCCCCGCCCTTCGCGGGGACATGCCTTCCGCCCCTCGGACATGCCGAGGGGATGGAGCGCCGCGAAGCGCCCAAACATGCGCCTTACGGCGCGGCCCCTCCTTGCGATCGGAGAAGGCCTGCGCCCGCGGCGCTCCACCGCGGTGTCGTTACGACGCCGGGCCGCGCTTCTGGCGGCTGATCCGTCTTCCAACCGGGAAAACGGGTAGCGCGCACCATCAGCGAGCTCCTCGCAGGAGGTCATAGCGCCTCCGGGCGGAGCCCCGGCGCCGCCCGAGCGCTCAAGGTGCGTTTCCTTGAGCCCGCGGGCACCGCGCCCCGCTCCACCGTCACGACGCCTCATGAAAGCGCCCTCGTTTGAGCGGGACTGGAGGAATATAGTCTATTGCGGAAGGCAGGTCAATAGTCCTAGACGTGACCTCCAGCAGACAGGTACTGTCTGCTTATCCAAATACGGAGCGCAACATGCAATCATCGACTATTGTGTCTATCGCCTCTGTTACAGTCGCTATCGTTGTCGCGCTTGTTCAATATGCCCAATGGCGAACCGCAAACCAAAAAGTGGTAGTTGACCTTTACGATCGACGCCTAAGAATATTTCAACAACTAGAAGGCGCTATTGCCCCAGTTATGCGCGAGGCCGAAGTAAACGCTGACGCGTTTCAGAATTTTGCGATCGGCCAAGCAGAATCTAGATTTCTATTCGGAGACGACGTCAAAGAATACTTACAGACGTTACGAGAGTCGTTCGCTTGGCCTATGGCATTTACTAATACAGTAATCGATCATTCCGAGGACCGCGAAAATTTAGTCAACACGAAATACGATCATATAAAGCGGATCGTTGATTTTTACTCTAAAGGGCCGGAACTCTTTGCGCCCTATATTAAGCTTGAGCACAAGAACACGCCTTTCTGGCGTCCTTGGTGACTGCTCGATCGGCAAACCGATGCCTACCATCCTCATCACCGGCTTCGGGCCTTTTCCTGGCGCGCCGTATAACCCGACGATAAAACTCGTGCGCGCGTTGGCGCGCCTGCGGCGGCCGGCGCTGGCGGATGCAAAGATCGTCGCGCACATCTTCACCACCAGTTATGCCGCGGTGGACCGCGAACTGCCCGACCTGATCGCGCGTCACAAGCCCGACGCGCTGCTGATGTTCGGCCTGCACGGTCGCGCCAGGGCCATCCGTATCGAGACCCGGGCGCGCAACGCGCTGGCGCTGCTGCCCGACGCGTCCGGTAAAGCGTTGCGGCGCGGCGTCATCGCGACCGGCGCGCCGCACGCGCGGGCGATGCCGATGCCGGCGCGGCGCCTGCTCGCCGCGGCGCGTGAGACCCGCATGCCCGCGGTGCTGTCGCGCGACGCCGGGCGATACCTGTGCAACTACCTGTGCTGGCGCAGCGCCGAAAGCGGCGTGCGGCTGGCGGCTTTCATCCATGTGCCGAAGGTCGCGCGGTTTGCGCGGCCCAAGAAATTCTCAAACGGAGCCGCCTTCTCCGCTCATTCCCGCGCAAGCGGGAATCCAGCTCTGGGTCCCCGCTTTCGCGAGGACGAGCGGAGAATGGGCATGGGCTTGTCCAAGAAGGTCTTCTCCGCCGCCGACCTGTTGCGCGCCGGTGAAAAACTGCTGGTGGCTTTGCACGCCGCCGTTAACCGGACCTAATCTTCTCCCGCGCATGCTCAGGGCATGCCGATCAGCCGCCGCAGCCTGCTCACCGGTTCGCTTCTGACCGCCTTTGCCGCGCCGGCCGCCGCGCGCGCGCAACAGCCCGCGGCCGCGCCAAAGGGCCTCGACGCCGCGCGCTACGGCGTGCGCGCCAATGCCGAGACCGAGCAGACGCGCGCCTTGCAGAAGGCCATCGACGAGACGGCGCGCGCGCAGCAGCCTCTGTGGCTCGCGCCCGGCCGCTATCGCACCGGCCCGCTGACGCTGCCGTCGGGCGGCCGCATCGCCGGCCAGCGCGGCGCCACGCGGCTCATCCTTGCCGGCGGCGGCACGTTGCTGCAAGCGCGCGGCGGCAGCGACATCGCGCTCTCCGGCGTGACGCTGGAAGGCGCCGCCGCCGACGCTCTCGCCGATTTCACCGCCGTGGCCAGCCTGCGCATCGCCGATTGCGACCTCAAGGCCGCCAAGGGCAACGGCCTGACGCTGACGCAGTGCACCGGCACCGTGTCGGGCAACACGATCGCCGACTGCGGCGACAACGGCGTCATGAGCCTCGACAGCAAACTGACGCTCCGCGCCAACACCATCCAGCACAGCGGCAACGGCGGCATCCGCGTCTGGCGCAGCAGCAAGGCGAGCGACGGCAGCGTCATCGAGGACAATGTCATCGAGGATACCGCGGCGCGGGCCGGCGGCGACGGCCAGAACGGCAACGCCATCAATGTCTATCGCGCCGCCGACGTCATCGTGCGCGACAACGTCATCCGCCGTGCCGCCTTCACCGCGATCCGCGGCAACGCCGCCTCGCGCATCACCATGACCGGCAACCAGTGCCTCGCCCTCGGCGAGGTCGCGATCTATTCGGAGTTCGAATTCGAGGACGCGACCATCGAGCGCAACCTGATCGACGTCGCCGCCGTCGGCATCGCCGTCACCAACATGGACAAAGGCGGCCACGGCGCGATGGTGCGCGGCAACGTCATCCGCAACATGATCAACAAGCGGCCGCAGGGCGGCCCCGACTCCTATGGCGTCGGCATCGGCGTCGAGGCCGACACCGAGGTCTCCGGCAACACCATCGAGAATGCGCCGGTCATGGGCATCGAGGTCGGCTCGGGACAATATCTGCGCAACGTCACGGTGACGCGCAACACCCTGCGCCGCACCGGCATCGGCATCGGCGTCACCGTGGTCGAAGGCGCCGGCAAGGCGACGATCAGCGACAATGTCATAGCCGAAGCCAAGGGCGGCGCCGTGGTCGGCATGCGCTGGGACAAGGCGGCGACCGGCGACCTGACGCGCGGCGGCGCCGACAAGTTCCCCAACCTGACGATCCGCGACAACAAAGTCGGGTAACGCGGTTTCTTCACCTCTCCCATGGGGAGAGGTCGGCACGCGTCAGCGTGCCGGGTGAGGGGTTACCGACGATCTGACTCACTTGCCCCCTCACCCCAACCCTCTCCCCGACAGCTTGCCGGAACGCCGAGCGTTCGCTCGCCTATGGGGAGAGGGAGCGCGCTGAGCTTGTCGAAACGCCCCCTTGCCTCACCCTTGCCGCGAACCCAGCTTACAGACTGGGGCCGAACCAAACCCCAACCGCCGCCATGCCATCCCGCCGCTTCAACCGCCGCGCCGCCTTCATGCTCCTGCTGTTCGCCGTGTTCCTGATGCCGCTGATCGCCCGTGCCGCGCTCTATGCCGCCGGCGACGCGCCGCGCTCCTGGCGCGAGGCCGACTGGTCCTCGGCCGGCACCCTGCCGGCAGCGAGGGACTTCTCGCCGGCGCGCCTGGTCGTCTTCACCGGCCTGACCGGCGCCTGGAAGGGCATCTTCTCGGTGCACAGCTGGGTGGTGTTCAAGCGCGCCGGCGAGGCGCGCTGGACGCGCTATGACGTCGTCGGCTGGGGTTCGCCCGTGCGCCGCAACGGCTGGCCGGCGGACGGCCGCTGGTACGGCAACGCGCCGACGGCGATCGTCGACGTCAGCGGCGCCGAGGCGGAGACACTGATCCCGAAGGTCGAAGCCGCGGTGCGCGACTATGCCTATGCCGAGACCGGCGACTATCGCATCTGGCCGGGGCCGAATTCCAACAGCTTCGTCGCCGCGGTGCTGCGCGCGGTGCCGGAGCTGAAGGTCGCCCTGCCCGCCAATGCCGTCGGCCGCGACTTCCGCCACGGTCTCTATGCCGGCTTCACCGACAGCCGCACCGGTTTCGAGCTGTCCGCCTTCGGGCTGGCCGGCATCAAGGCCGGCTGGGTCGAGGGCGTCGAGGTCAACCTGCTCGGCCTCGTCGCCGGCATCGACTTGCGCTATCCGGCGCTGAAGCTGCCCGGTTTCGGCCGCGTCGGCATGATGCCGCCGGTGGCGAGCGCGGTGAACAGCTAACCCTTCGGCGTCGCCGACCACATCTTGGCGCCGGCGCGCAGATACTGCGGCGGCAGCGCGACGTCGCCGCCCAGCGCCTTGGCACAGTGCCAGCCGAAATGCGGATCGTCGAGGAAGGCGCGCGCCGCCGCGACCATGTCGGCCTTGCCCGAAGCCACGATCTCCTCGGCCTGCTGCGCCGTGGTGATGAGCCCCACTGCGCGCACCTTGATGCCGGCTTCCTTCCTGATGCGCTCGGCGACCGGCACGTTGTGGCCGAGGCTCGTCGGCGTGCGCGTGTCGGCGGTGATGCCGCCGGACGAGACGCAGATGAATTCGATGCCCTCGGCCTTCAGCGCCTTGCCGATCGCCACCGCGTCGTCGGCCTGCAGGCCATCGTCGCGCCAGTCGACGCTCGAGATGCGCGCGCCGAGCGGCACCTCCTTCGGCACCACCGCGCGCACCGCGCGGACCACCGACAGCGGGAAGCGCAGCCGGTTCGCGAGCGAGCCGCCATACTGGTCGGTGCGCTTGTTCGACACCGGCGACAGGAAACTGTGCATCAGGTAACCGTGCGCGAGATGCAGCTCGATCTCGTCGAAGCCGATGCGCAGCGCGCGCCTGGCCGAGCTCACGAAAGCGTCGCGCACGCGGTCCATGTCCGCCTCGGTCATCTCGCGCGGCACGTGCCAGCCTTCGCCGAACGGGATGGCCGACGGCGCGATGGTCTGCCACGGATCCTCGTTCGGCCGCAGATAAGTGCCGCCTTCCCAAGGCCGCTGCGACGACGCCTTGCGTCCGGCATGGGCGAGCTGCACGCCGAACTTCGCCGTGCCGAAGGTCTTGGCGGCGGCGATGACGTGGCCGAGCGCCAGCTCGTTGCCGTCGGAATAGAGGCCCATGCAGCCATGCGTGATGCGGCCGTGGCGCTCGACATGGGTGGCCTCGACCACGACCATCGCCGCGCCGGAATTGGCCAGCATGCCGAGATGCATCATGTGCCAGTCGGAGGCGGCGCCGTCGTCGGCGGAGTATTGGCACATCGGCGCGACGACGAGACGGTTGGTAAGCTCGACGCCGGCCAGCGGAAGCGGTGAAAACAGCGCACTGCTCATGGAAATACTCTCAAGCTCGATGAAGGGCGGAACGGCCGGTCGGGAATGACGGCGAGACGCGGAACAGCGTCAGCGCTTGGCCTGGATGGACTTCAGGTAGTCGATGATGGCACCGACGTCATCGGACTCAAAGCTGATTTCCGGCATGTCCGGATGACCCGACATGATGCCCTCGCCGAGCGACTCCTCCAGGGAGTCGATCGGATACCGCTGGCCGAGGACGCGGAAGGCCGGCGCATCGGGACGCGGGCTGTCGCCGGTCCGGCCCACCGCGTGACACTGGCCGCAATTCTTGGCGAGCAGCTCTTCGCCGCGCTTGAGGTCGACGGCGCCGGGAGCGCCCTGCGCAGCCGCCAAGGCCGGTAGTCCGATAATAAACAGCGCCGCCGCGAGCGCCGTCGCGATCGACGCCGGGAAAGTCAGGCCGCTGGGCGGAAGAATTCGTTTCGTGCCGCCTCGAGCGGCATCGGCGTCTCCGGCCGTCCGGCCAGCTTGCGCCACTTCTTCGCCGCCGCGATCACGTCGAGCATGCGGGCCGCGAAGGCTTCCTGGCTGTAGTAATGCTTCCAACGGCCGCTGCGATACAGTTCGGTGTAATAAGCAAGACGCTGTTCGGCGAGACCGTGCCATCGCTGGGCGATCTCCTGCAACTGCGGACTGCCGGGGGGACCCTGCATGGGGCGCTCGGATAGTCGTTGGCCAGTGCCGAATCGTCTACCCCCTGATCGTTACGTGACTGGTAACGACGAACAATCCTACAATGACGACCCCGCACGCATGTGGATAACACTGGTTGTTTAAGCTGATTCGCCAGTGTTTTAAATAGCCTAGCGGCTGGGCTGCATAAATTGTTTGTTTATTCGGCGCGGCCGGAACGGGGCGCCGCGTACTACCGGCGCCCCTTGTGCAATCGCTTCCGCGCCTTCAGCGTTTAAACAACGCGGCGATTTCGCCGACGATGCCGCGACGGAACAGCAGCACGCAGGTCACGAAGATCAGGCCCTGGATCACCAGCACCCATTCGCCGACCACCGACAGCTTGAACTGCATGAACAGGATGACGAAGGCGCCCACCACCGGCCCGAAGATGGTGCCGAGGCCGCCGACCAGGGTCATCAGCACGACTTCGCCGGACATCGGCCAGTTGACGTCGGTCAGCGAGGCGATCTGCATGGTGATCGCCTTGGTCGACCCGGCGACGCCGGCGAGCGTCGCCGACAGCATGAAGGCGATCAGCTTGTAACGGTCGGTCTTGTAGCCGAGCGACACGGCGCGCGGCTCGTTCTCGCGGATCGCTTTGAGCACCTCGCCGAACGGCGAATGGATGATGCGGTAGATCAGCAGGAAGCCGGCGATGAAGATGACGAAGACGACGACATACATCGTCATCTCGTTGTTGAGGTCGATGACGCCGAACAGGCGGCCGCGGGGCACCGCCTGGATGCCGTCCTCGCCGCCGGTGAAGCGCATGCGCAGGGCGACGAAATACATCATCTGCGCCAGCGCCAGCGTGATCATGGCGAAGTAGATGCCCTGGCGGCGGATGGCGAGCGACCCGGCGAGCAGGCCGAAGAACGCCGCGGTCGCCGTGCCGGTGAGGATCGCCAGCTCCGGCGTGAAGCCCCAGAGCTTGGCGGCATGCGCCGCCAGATAGCTCGCCCAGCCGAAATACAGGGCGTGGCCGAAACTCAAGAGGCCGCCATAGCCGATCAGCAGGTTGAAGGCGCAGGCGAACAGCGCAAAGCACATCGCCTGCATCAGGAACAGCGGATAGGTGAAGAACGGCGCGACAATTAGCGCCGCCACCATGACGACGAAGCCGATGGTTTCCCCGTTGCGCCTCAGCATCGAGGGCGCGGCGGACGAGCCGGTCATGACGGGTGACGTGGTGGTGTCCATTACGCCCTCCTCCCGAACAGACCGGCCGGACGCACCAGCAGCACGATGGCCATGATGACGAAGATGACGGTGTTCGACGCTTCAGGAAAGAATACTTTGGTCAGACCCTCGATGACGCCGAGGCCGAAACCGGTGAGGATGGCGCCGAGGATCGAGCCCATGCCGCCGATCACCACCACCGCGAAGACGACGATGATCAGCTCGGAGCCCATCTGCGGCGACACGTTGTAGATCGGCGCCGCCATGACGCCGGCGAAAGCCGCCAGCGCGACGCCGAAGCCGTAGGTCAGCGTGATCATGACCGGCACGTTGATGCCGAAGGCGCGCACCAGAGTCGGGTTCTCGGTCGCGGCGCGCAGATAGGCGCCGAGGCGGGTGCGCTCGATGGCGAACCAGGTGCCGAAGCAGATGACCAGCGACACGCCGATCACCCAGGCGCGGTAATTCGGCAGGAACATGAAGCCGAGGTTCTGGCCGCCGCGCAGCGAGTCCGGCAGCACGTAAGGCAGGCCGGCGGAGCCGAGGTAATTGCGGGCGATGCCCTCGACGATCAGCGCGACGCCGAAGGTCAGGAGCAGGCCGTAGAGGTGGTCGAGCTTGTAGAGCCACTGCAGCAGCGTGCGTTCGATGACGATGCCGAAGGCGCCGACAATGAGCGGCGCGATGATCAGCGCCGGCCAGTAGCCGATTCCGGTCCACTGCAGCAGCAGGAAGGCGGCGACGGCGCCGAGCATGTACTGCGCGCCGTGCGCGAAATTGATGATGTTGAGCATGCCGAAGATCACGGCGAGGCCGAGGCTCAGCAAGGCATAGAACGAACCGTTGATCAGGCCGATCAATAACTGGCCGAACAGGGCCGCCGATGGAATGCCGAAGATCGTGAACATGCTCGTCTCTGCTCTCTCTTTCACCCTCCCCCTTGTGGGGAGGGTCGGACCGCCGTCAGGCGGTTCGGGGTGGGGGTCGAACAAGATCGCACCACCCCCACCCGGCTCGCCATAGCGCGTCGAAGACGCGCGTAAACGCGCTTTTGTGCTCGCCGACCTCCCCACAAGGGGAGGTCAAGCAAGCTCGTTGTCATCACCCGTTCGCCAGCGGGCAGCCGCCATCCTTGAGCGGACGGAACGCCTCGTCCGCCGGAATGGTCGCCCGCAGCTTGTAGAAGTCGCCCGGGCCCTTCGACTCCGAAGGCTTCTTGACCTCGTAGAGATAGGCCGGGTGAATGACGCGGCCGTCGACGCGGACCGTGCCCTTGCCGAACAACGCGTCGTCGGTCGGCAGCTTCTTCATTTCATCGACCACCGCCTTGCCGTTGTCCTTGCTCTTGAGCGCGGCAACGGCCTTCAGGTAGTGCAGCGTGCCGGCATAGACGCCGGCCTGCACCATCGTCGGCACCTTGCCGGGACGCGCCTTCTGCCAGCGCTTGGTCCAGGCGCGGGTCTGGTCGTTGGCGTCCCAGTAGAAGGTGTTGGTCAGGACGAGGCCCTGCGCGGTCTGCAGACCGAGCGCGTTGACGTCGCTGGCGAACACCAGCAGGCCGGCCAGCGACTGGCCGCCGGAGACGATGCCGAATTCCGCCGCTTGCTTGATCGAGTTAATGGTGTCGCCGCCGGCATTGGCGAGGCCGATGACCTTGGCCTTCGACGCCTGCGCCTGCAGCAGGAACGACGAGAAGTCGCTGGTGTTGAGCGGATGGCGAACCGCGCCGAGCACCTTGCCGCCATTGGCCTTGACGACCGCCGCGGTATCGCGTTCCAGCGCGTGGCCGAAGGCGTAGTCGGCGGTCAGGAAGAACCAGGTGTCGCCGCCGGTCTTGACGATGGCCTTACCGGTGCCGTTCGCCAGCATCCAGGTGTCGTAGGTCCAGTGCACGGTGGTGGCATTGCACTTCGGCCCGGTGAGATCCGACGACGCGGCGCCGGAGTCGATGAACACCTTGCCCTTGGCGCGCGCGACCTCGTTGACCGCGAGCGCGACGCCCGAGTTCGGCACGTCGACGATCATGTCCACGCCATCGCGATCGTACCACTCGTTGGCGATGTTGGTGGCGACGTCCGGCTTGTTCTGGTGATCGGCGCTGATGATCTCGACCTTCACATTCGGGTTGGTCTTGGCGAAGTCCTCGACCGCGAGCTTGGCGGCCTCGACCGAGCCGGGGCCGGCAAGATCGGCGTACAGCGACGACATGTCGGTGAGCACGCCGATCTTCACGTTGATCTGCTGCGCCTGCGCGGAGCCGCAGGCGAGCGCGGCGGCAAGTGCCGCCAGAGCCATAGTCCGTTTCATTCCCAGTCTTCCTTCCCAGTTCACGTGCCTTGCGGCACTTCTTCCAAACGCAACTCAACTTTCAAACGGACGAGCTCCGGCGTTCCTCCCCGCCGCCAGGCGCACCCTTAGCCGCTGACCAGCGGGCAGCCGCCATCCTTGAGCGGACGGAACGCTTCGTCCGCCGGAATGGTCGCGCGCAGGTGATAGAGATCGCCCGGGCCCTTCGACTCTTCCGGCTTCTTCACCTCGAAGAGATAGGCCGGGTGCAGGACGCGGCCGTCGGCGCGGACGGTGCTCTTGCCATAGATCGAATCCTCGGCCGGGAGCTTCTTCATCTCGTCGGCGACCTTCTTGCCGTCCTTGGCGGAGCCGACCGCGGCGACCGCCTTGAGATAGTGCAGCGTGCCCGAATAGACGCCGGCCATGTTCATGCTCGGCAGCTTGCCGGGCGAGTTACGCTCCTTGTCCCAGCGCTTGGTCCAGGCGCGGGTGCCGTCGTTGAGGTCCCAGTACCAGGTCTCGGTGAAGGTGAGGCCCTGCGCGGTCTTCAGACCGAGCGCGGCGACGTCCGGCGCGAACACCAGAAGGCCGGCGAATTTCTGCCCGCCTGCGGCGATACCGAATTCGGCGCCCTGCTTGATGGCGTTGATGGTGTCGCCGCCGGCATTGGCGAGGCCGATGATCTTGGCCTTCGACGCCTGCGCCTGCAGCAGGAACGACGAGAAGTCGTTGGTGTTGATCGGGTGACGGACCTTGCCGAGCACCTTGCCGCCGTTCTTGAGCACCACCGCCTCGGTGTCACGCTCGAGCGCGTGGCCGAAGGCGTAGTCCGAGGTCAGGAAGAACCAGGTGTCGCCGCCGTTCTTGACGATCGCCTTGCCGGTGCCGTTGGCCAGCATCCAGGTGTCGTAAGTCCAGTGGATGGTGTTGGGCGAGCACTTCGGACCGGTGAGGTCGGACGAGGCCGGACCCGAGGCGACGAACACCTTGTTCTTGGCCTTGGTGACATCGGCGATGGCGAGCGCGACGCCGGAGTTCGGCACGTCGGCGATCATGTCGACGCCGTCGCGGTCGTACCACTGGTTGGCAATGTTGCTGCCGACGTCGGCCTTGTTCTGGTGATCGGCGCTGATCACCTCGACCTTGACGTTCTTGTGATCCTTCATGAAGTCTTCCGCCGCGAGCTTGGCGGCGATCACCGAACCGATGCCGGTGTCGTCGGCGTACAGCGAGGACATGTCCGTCAGCACGCCGATCTTGACGTCAATCTGCTGCGCGGACGCCGTGCCCGCGAGCAGAAGCGCGGCCAGGGCCGCCAGACCGAAAGTCTTCTTCATTGCATTCCCTCCCTTGAACATTGCCAGGTTTGATTGTTGTCGCTTCTTGATTTGAAGCTTCTGTTATTTAAACCCCGAGATACTCGTGCAGCTTGCCGACATTCGCATCCAGTTCGGAATTGGCGAACTGGTCGATGACGCGGCCGTGCTCCATGACGTAGTAGCGATCCGCCACGGTTGAAGCGAAACGGAAGTTCTGCTCGACCAGCAGGATGGTGAAGCCCTGCTGCTTCAGGGCGCGGATGGTCTTGCCGATCTGCTGGATGATGACGGGCGCGAGACCCTCGGTCGGCTCGTCGAGCAGCAGAAGACGCGCGCCGGTGCGCAGGATGCGGCCGATCGCCAGCATCTGCTGTTCGCCGCCCGACAGCTTGGTGCCCTGGCTCGAGCCGAGGCGTTCCTTCAGGTTCGGGAACAGTTCGAAGATCTGGCCGATCGTCAGGCCGCCGGAGCGCACCACCGGCGGCAGCGTCAGGTTCTCCTCGACGCTCAGGCTGGCGAAAATGCCGCGCTCCTCCGGACACAGCGCAATGCCGGCCCGCGCGATCTGGTTCGATTGCTTGTTGATCAGCTCCTGGCCCTCGAAGCGCACCGAACCCTTGCGCTGGCCGACGATGCCCATGATCGATTTCATGGTCGTGGTCTTGCCGGCGCCGTTGCGGCCGAGCAGCGTCACCACTTCGCCGGCCTGCACGTCGAACGACACGCCGTGCAAGATATGCGACTCGCCGTACCAGGCTTGCAGGTCCTTCACCGCCAGCAGAGGCGCGGTCCGATCAAGCATGGCCGACCCCCATATAGGCTTCGCGGACATCAGGATTGCTCGAGACGGTTTCGTAATCGCCTTCGGCGAGCACGCGGCCGCGCGTCAGCACCGTGATGGTGTCGGACAGGTCGGCAACGACCGAGAGATTGTGCTCGACCATGAGCACGGTACGGTTGGCGGCGACACGCTTGATGAGTTCGGCGATGCGCGCGATGTCCTCGTGGCCCATGCCGGCAGTCGGCTCGTCGAGCAGCAGCATTTCCGGCTCGAGCGCCAGCGTGGTCGCGATCTCAAGCGCGCGCTTGCGGCCGTACGGCAATTCCACCGCGTTCCAGTGCACGTAGTCCGACAGGCCGACGTCGGCGATCAGCGACAGCGCGCGTTCATTGTATTCGTCCAGCACCGCACGCGAGCGCCAGAAGTCGAAGGACGGGCCCCGCTTGAGCCGCTGCAGGGCGATGCGGACGTTCTCCAGCACCGTCATGTGCGGAAACACCGCCGAAATCTGGAACGAGCGCACGAGGCCAAGCTGCGCAACGTCAGCCGGCTGCATCGCGGTGATGTCGCGGCCGTTATAGACGATGCGCCCGCTGGTCGGGCTGAGGAACTTGGTAAGCAGGTTGAAGCAGGTCGTCTTGCCGGCGCCATTCGGCCCGATCAAGGCGTGAATGGTGCCGCGCCGGACCTTGAGGTCCACGCCGCCCACGGCTGTAAAACCGGCAAAATCCTTAGTCAGACCCTCGGTGACAAGGATCAGATCCGCATCCATGAGCATTTCCCCTCGGCCTCATTCTCTGGAACATTTTTAGTTCCGGCAAGGGCCTTGGCTTCAGGGGTATTGGATTGGCGGCGCTCTGGCAATTAGCCTTCAGCAGGACGGCTGCCTCAAGGAGAGGCAGTCATCCGGGTGCAACATTAAATTGCTGTAACGCAGGGCGAAACGGCCGCCCACTCAGGCCGGCTTGAACTTTTTCGCCAGCGTGTCCGCATTCTTGGCCAAGAGGCCGACGTCGGAACCGACTGCGACAAAGAGGTAACCCCAATCGATGTACCGGCGGGCCTCTTCCTCGTTACCGGTGAGAATGCCGGCGGGCATGCCCACCTTGGTCAGACGCTCGACCGCATCCTTCATCGCCGCCTGCACATCGGCATGCTGCGGATTGCCGAGATGGCCGAGCGAGGCGGCCAGGTCCGACGGGCCGATGAACACGCCGTCGACGCCGTCGACCGCCGCGATGTCCTCGAGCACGTCCAGCGACTCCCGCGTCTCGACCTGCACCAGGACGCAGATCTCGCTGTTCGCCTTGGTCAGGTAACCGGGCACGCGGCCGTAGCGGCTGGCGCGCGCGGCGACCGACACGCCGCGGATGCCGTGCGGCGGATAGCGCGTCGCGGCGACCGCGGCTTTGGCTTCCTCGACCGACTGCACGTAGGGAATGAGCAGCGCCTGCGCGCCGATGTCGAGGCAGCGCTTGATGAGAACGGCATCGTTCCAGGCCGGGCGAATGATCGCGGTGGCCGTGCCCTTCTCCATCGCCTGCAACTGCGACAAGAGATCCGGGATTTCGTTGGGCGAATGCTCGGTGTCGAGCAGCAGCCAGTCGAAGCCGGAGTCGGAACAGATCTCCACCGCGACATTGCTGCACAGGCTCTGCCACAGGCCGACCTGCAGTTTCTTGGCACGGAGGCCGGCTTTGAAGGCATTGCGCCTGAATTCGGTCATTGGATCGTTCCCGTCCCGGTGGTTGTCGGTTCGGTCCGATGCTGTACCGGCTCGGCCGAGAAAATCAAATGCCCAGGTGCGCGGGTCCGGGCTGCGTCATTCCGCCGTCAGTAATGCGGCGGCGGCGGCTCGGGCTCTTGCGATCCGGCGGCCACCGCCCCTTCCCGCACCTGGTCGGCGAGCCGCTCGATTTCCCGCTTGAGCTGGTCGATCAGCTTCCACTGCGCGGTCACCGCCTCGTTGAGGTCGTCGATGGCGCGTTCCTGATGGCTCCGCTCGATCTCCAGGGCCACGACGCGGGCGTTGAGCGCAGCGAGATCGTCCATGGGTTGAGCCTCCTTGAGGTGCGTGACGCCCGTATTACCGCGCGACCGTATCGCAGTCGCAGCAAAAGTCTGAGATACTGCGGCGGCCTACCATATCGACTGCACGTTCGGGACCCACGACTTCCAATAGCATGACTTCCAATAACATGACCTCCGGCAGCATGACGTTCGACACCATCATCCGCGGCGGCACCGTCGCCACCGCTTCCGACACCTTCGCCTGCGATATCGGCATCAAGGCCGGCAAGATTACGGCGCTCGGCGCCGACCTCGGCGACGCCGCCGAGATCGTCGATGCCACGGGCCTGCTGGTGCTGCCCGGCGGCATCGACAGTCATGTGCACATTGCGCAGCCGTCCGGCCCCGGCATCGTCATGGCCGACGATTTCGCCTCGGCGACGCGCTCCGCGGCCTTCGGCGGCAACACCATGGTGCTGCCGTTCGCCATGCAGCAGAAGGGCGAGAGCCTGCGCGAGGTGGTGAAGGAGTATCACCGCAAGGCCGACGGCCAGTGCTACGTCGACGTCTCCTTCCATCTCATCATCGCCGACGCCAGCGACCGCGTGCTCGGCCAGGAGCTCCCTGCCCTCGTCAATGACGGCTACACCTCGTTCAAGGTTTTCATGACCTATGAGGGCCTCGCCCTCTCCGACATGGAGATGCTCAACGTGATGTCGGTCGCGCGCGAGACCGGCGCGCTGGTCATGGTGCACGCCGAGAACTACGACGCCATCCGCTTCCTCACCGACCGGCTCGAACGCGCCGGCAAGACCGAAACGAAATATCACGGCACGTCGCGGCCGATCGCGGTCGAGCGCGAGGCCACCCACCGCGCCATCTCGCTCGCCGAGATCATCGACGTGCCGATCATGATCGTGCACGTCTCGAACCGTCAGGCGATGGAGGAGATCGCGCGGGCGCAGCGCCGTGGCCTCAAGATCTACGGCGAGACCTGCCCGCAATATCTGGTGCTGACCGAGAAGGACATGGACGGCCTCAACATGGAGGGCGCCAAATATGTCTGCTCACCGCCGCCGCGCGACAAGGAAAGCCAGGTCGCCTGTTGGGAAGGCTTGCAGCAGGGCATCTTCTCGCTGTTCTCGTCGGACCACTGTCCGTTCCGCTACGACGATCCGCAGGGCAAGCTCAATCCCAAGGGCCGCACCTCGTTCCGCTGGGTGCCGAACGGCATTCCCGGCGTCGAGACGCGGCTGCCGATCCTGTTCTCCGAAGGTGTCGGCAAGGGCCGCATCTCGCTCAACGAGTTCGTGGCGCTGACATCGACCAACCACGCCAAGACCTACGGCCTCTATCCGAAAAAGGGCACCATCGCCATCGGCGCCGATGCCGACATCGTCATCTGGGATCCCAAGCGCAAGGAAACGATCTCGCAGAAACTGATGCACGGCGGCTCGGACTACACGCCCTACGAAGGCATCGAGGTCACCGGCTGGCCGGTCTCGACCATGGTGCGCGGCAAGTTCGTGGTGCGCGACGGCAAGCTCGTCGGCAAGCTCGGCGGCGGCGATTACGTGGCGCGGCAGAAGTCCGAACTGGCGAAGCCCAGGGTGGCGTAGCAGCCAGTCGCTCAGGATTCTGTCATCACCGGGCTTGTCCCGGTGATCCCGCTTAGGAAGGTACAGTGCCCCTATAAGCGGGATGGCCGGGTCAAGCCCGGCCATGACGAGGGAGAAAAACAATGCCGCCGATCAACCGCCAGGTCCTCCTCAAGTCCCGCCCCGCCGGCATTCCGCAGGCGGAAAACTTCGAACTCGCCGAGGCCGCCATCCCCGAGCCCGGCGACAAGCAGTTTCTCGTCCGCAACGAATTCCTTTCGGTCGAGCCGGCGATGCGCGGCTGGGTATCGGCAGTCGCCAACTACGCGACGCCGGTCGGCATCGGCGAAGTGATGCGCTCGTTCACAGCCGGTACCGTGGTCAAATCCCGGCATCCCGGTTTCGCCGAAGGCGACAAGGTGATGGGCATGCTCGGCTGGCAGGATTACGCCGTATCCGATGGCAGCAACATCACGCGCAAGGTGATGGAGACCGGCCTGCCTCTGTCGCTGTCGCTCGGCGTGCTCGGTCTCAACGGCGTCACCGCCTATTTCGGTCTGCTCGACCTCGGCATGCCGCGGCCGGGCGACACCGTGGTCGTCTCCACCGCCGCCGGTTCGGTCGGCTCCGCCGTCGGCCAGATCGCGAAGCTGATGGGCTGCCGCACAATTGGCATCACGGGCGGCGCCACCAAGGTCAAGCTGTGCACGGACGCCTTCGGCTATGACACGGCGATCGACTACAAGAGCGGCGATCTCGATGCCGCACTGAAGGCCGCCTGCCCGCGCGGCGTCGACGTCTATTTCGACAACACGGCGGGCGCGATCAGCGACGCCGTCATCAAGCAGATCGCGACCGGCGCCCGCATCGTCATCTGCGGAACGGCGTCGCTGTCGTCGTGGGATCCGTGGCCGATGGGTCCGCGCGTCGAGCGTCACATCCTGGTCAAGCGCGCGCGCATGAGCGGGCTGCTGATCTTCGACTACGCGCATCGCTACGAGGAAGCCGTCGGCCGGCTGGCGCAGTGGATCCGCGACGGCAAGCTCGCCTATCGCGAGGACATCGTCGACGGCATCGAGCACGCTCCCGGCGCCATTGCCGAACTCTATCGCGGCGAGAATCTCGGCAAGCGGTTGATCAGGCTGTCATCAGAATAAGAAAATGCCCGGCCTTTCGACCGGGCATTTCCGTTTCAGTCCGCGCGGCGACGCCTAGTTCTTCACCTTGGCGTCGACCTTGAAGCTCGCCTGCGTGTTCTGCTTGATCTCGTCGACCGTCACGCCCGGCGCGAGTTCGATCAGCGTCATGCCGCCGTCGCCCTTCTTGTCGATGGTGAACACGCCGAGGTCGGTGATCACCATGTCGATGACGCGCGAGCCGGTCAGCGGCAGGTCGCACTTGTGCAGCAGTTTCGGCGCCACGCTGCCGTCCTTGGCCTTGGCGACGTGCTCCATGATCACGACCACCTTCTTGACGCCGGCGACGAGGTCCATGGCGCCGCCCATGCCCTTGACCATCTTGCCGGGGATCATCCAGTTGGCGAGGTCGCCGTTCTCGGCGACCTGCATGGCGCCGAGCAGCGCCAGGTCGATGTGGCCGCCGCGGATCATCGCGAAGCTATCGGCCGACGAGAAATAGCTCGTGGTCGGCAGTTCGGTCACGGTCTGCTTGCCGGCGTTGATGAGGTCCGGGTCCTCGTCGCCCTCGAACGGGAACGGGCCGAAGCCGAGCATGCCGTTCTCGCTCTGCAGCTGCACGGTCATGCCGTTGGGGATGTAGTTCGACACGAGCGTCGGAATGCCGATGCCGAGATTGACGTAAAAGCCGTCGCGCAGCTCCTTGGCGGCGCGTTCGGCCATCTGATCGCGAGTCCACGGCATTTCAGACTTCCTCCCCTGCACCGAACGCGCCGGCGGCGGGACGCTTGCGCGTCGTCCGCACCTCGATGCGCTTTTCGGCATTGGTCTTGATGATACGTTGCACGAACACGCCGGGCGTGTGGATCATGTCGCCGTCGAGTTCGCCCGGTTCGACGAGATGCTCGACCGACGCGACGGTGATGCGGCCGGCGGTCGCCATCATCGGATTGAAGTTGCGCGCGGTCTTGCGATAGACGAGGTTGCCCTCGGTATCGCCCTTCCAGGCGTGCACCAGCGACAGGTCGGCGACCAGCCCGGTCTCGAGGATGTAACGCTCGCCGTTGAACACCTTCTCTTCCTTGCCCTTGGCGATCTCGGTGCCGACGCCGGTCTTGGTGTAGAAGCCGGCGATGCCGGCGCCGCCGGCGCGCATGCGTTCGGCCAGCGTGCCCTGCGGGTTGAATTCGATCTCCAGTTCGCCGGCGAGATACTGCTGCGCGAACAGCTTGTTCTCACCGACATAGGACGCGATCATTTTCTTGATCTGCCGGGTCTCGAGCAGCAGGCCGAGGCCGGCGCCGTCGATGCCGGCATTGTTCGACACGCAAGTGAGGTTCTTGACGCCGGTGTCGCGCAGCGCCGCGATCAACTCCGACGGCATGCCGCACAGGCCGAAACCGCCGGCCATGACCATCATGCCGTCTTTGCAAATGCCGGCCAGCGCCGACTTCGCATCAGGATATACTTTCTTCATTCTGTCCCTGCCGTTTCACCCGGGTTCCATATTCTTGGCTGGCCCGTTTCTAGCCGGACTTTCGCAGAAGCGAAAGGTCATGCCGCACTGCTCCCAGCGGCGTGTTCCGGGATGGCGAACCGGCCTTTCCGCGTGGTTCCGGAACGCTTTAGCGCTGCGGCGGCGTGACGTCCGTCACTGGGTTGCGCGGCGGCGTCACGTCGGTGACCGGATTGCGCGGCGGCGTGATGTCGGTGACGGGATTGGCCGGACGCGTCGGCGCGGCGGGGGCCGCGGGCTTGGGCGGCGCCACCGGGGCGGCGACCGGGACCGTGGCGCCGAGCCGCGTCGGCAGCGGCAGGCCGTGCGGATAATAGCTCCAGGCAACAAAAAAGACGGTGAACAGGATGGCGGTGAGACCGGCCGCGGTGGAGCGGCTCTGCCACGACAGCACGTTGCCGATCAGGCTGGCGATGAACACGAAGAAGGCCAGGATGATGACGTAAAACCAGTTCACCTGGGCAAGATCGATCGGCATGAATGGTCGTCCCTTCGGGCGCGCGGCCTCGTCCCGGCATTGTAGCGCAGCGGGCGGGCGCGGGTCATCTCTTGACGCGAGACGATTTGCAGCGTCACCTTCGAATTCTTTAGGGAGGATTCAAAATGAAAAGAACAATGATCGCCGCCATAGCGGCCGCAGGCCTGGCGTTTTCCGGTTCGGCTGGCGCACAGAGCTACCCGAACCACTCGATCACCATGATCATTCCGTTCGCCGCGGGCGGGCCGACCGACGTGCTCGGCCGCGTGATGGCGCAGCGCATGGGCGAAATTCTCGGGCAGACCATCGTCGTCGAGAATATCGGCGGCTCCGGCGGCATGATCGCCGGCACCCGCGTCAAGAACGCCGCGCCCGACGGCTACACGATCGAAATCGGCACCGTCGGCACGCACGCGCAGAACCAGACCTTGTACAAGCACCCGGCCTACAACTCGGCGACGGATTTCACGCCGGTGTCTTTGATCGCCGAAGTGCCCATCGTCCTGATCGCGCGGCCCGATTTTCCCGCCAAGGATCTCAAGGAATTCATCGCCTACACCAAGGCCAACGACGCCAAGATGCAGTTCGGCTCCGCCGGCGCCGGCTCGGCGACGCATCTCGGCTGCGTCATCGCCAATCTGGTGATGGGAACGAAGGTCACGCACGTGCCCTACAAGGGCAGCGCGCCGGCGATGGGCGATCTGATGGCGGGCCGCATCGACTTCTTCTGCGAGGTCGCCTCGACCGCCAAGTCGCTGATCGACGGCGGCAAGGTGAAGGCCATCGCCCTGATGGCCGAGACGCGCTCCCCGGCCCTGCCGAATGTGCCGACCGGCGCCGAGCAAGGCGTGAAGAACTTCGACGCCTATACCTGGAACGCGATCTTTGCGCCGAAGGGCCTGCCGGCCGACGTCCTCAAGAAGCTCAACGCCGCGGCGGTCGAGGCGATGAACACGCCGTCGGTTAAGGAGCGCCTGCAGGGCCTCGGCGCCACGATCGTCGCGCCGGAGCGCCGCACGCCGCAATATCTCGGCTCGTTTGTCGAAAGCGAAATCAAGAAGTGGGAAGTGCCGATCAAGGCGAGCGGCGTGAGCGTGGACTGATCCGATCGCGGCTTGCCGGGCAAAGGAGGAACCATGGTCGACATCAAGATCATCAATCCGGACGGGCTCGGCAAGCCGCTCGGGCAGTACTCGCACATGACGCGGGTGAAGGCGTCGGAATATCTGTTCATCGCCGGCCAGGTCGGCGTCGACAAGAGCGGCAATGTGGTGGGCGGCGAGGATTTCGACGCCCAGTGCGTGCAGACCTTCGCCAATATCGAGATCGCGCTGAAATCCGCCGGCGCCGGCTGGGGCAACATCGTGCAGTTCACCACCTATCTGGTGCACTCGCAGGACATCCCGAAGTTCATGAAGTACCGCTTGCGGGAATTCCCGAAAATGTTCGCGAACGGCGCCTACCCGCCGAACACGCTTCTGATGATCGACCGGCTGGTGAAGGAAGAGCTGCTGGTCGAGGTGCAGGCGGTGGCGGCGATCTGAATCAGGGCCACAAGCGTCAGCTTTTCGGCGGGTCGATCAGGCTCACATGAGCGGCGACGACGCGCCAGCCCTCGGGGAATTTCACCCAGGTCTGCATCTGCCGGCCGATCTTGCCGGGCGCCGACGGCCGTTCGTACAGCGTCGAGGCGGTGGCGAAGTCGCGGCCATAGGTCGTGATCACCGTCTTCGACAGAGTGCGACCGAGGCCGACCGGCGACCGCGCCGAGCGGAACGCCTTGATCGCGGCATAGCCGTAGAGGATTTCACCGGCGCCATAGCGGATCGTGCGCGCATCGTCGCGGAACAGTTCGTCGAGCTTGGCGACGTCGTTGTTCACCAGCGCCTTCTCGTATGCGTCGAACGCCTGGCGCACTTCGGCAACGACTTCGGGGATGTCGATTTCGGGCATTGTTGTCCTTGTCTCATTCTCCGTTCGTCCCCGCGAAAGCGGGGACCCAGTTTAGAAGATCAAAGCACAGAGCAGTCTGGGTTCCCGCTTTCGCGGGAACGAACGGAGTGTGTTGCGAATACCTCGTTACAACCTCGGCCGCGGCGCCGCCACCACGCCCATCCTCTCCAGCGCATGGGCGACGCGCAGCGCCACGTCCTCGCGCCACGGCGCGGCGATGATCTGCACGCCGATCGGCAGCGGTTTGAGCGGCACCGGCACCGCCGCGACCGGCAGGCCGATGAACGAGATCGGCTGCGTGTAGAGTCCCATGTTCGGCCGCACCGGCAGTTCGACGCCGTCGAGCATGAAGGTCGCCTGCCCGATCTTCGGCGCCGTCACCGGCGTCGCCGGCGCGATGATGGCGTCGCAGTCCTTGAACAGCGCCAGCACCTGCTCGCGATACCAGCGGCGGAAGTTCTGCGCCTTGACCACCAGCGTCGATGGCACCATGGCGCCGGCGATGAGGCGGTCGCGCACCGCCGGATCGAAGTCGTTCGCTCCGGTGCGCAGGCGTTCGAGATGCAGCGCCGCGCCTTCGGTCGCGGTGATGACGTAGGCCGCGGCGCGGGCGCGATGCGCTTGCGGGATCTCGACCTCGCGCGCGCCGAGCGCCTTGGCCACCGTATCGAGCGCGCTCAACGCCTCGGCTGACGCGCCCTTGCGGAAATAGCCGCCGGCCACCGCGACCTTGAGGCCGCTCAGCCCCTGCTCCAGGAACGGCGTGGCCGATTCAGCCGGGCGATCGACGCAGGCCGCGTCCTCGCCGCCGTCGTAGCCCTGCATGGCGTCGTAACTGATGGCGAGGTCGCGCACCGAACGCGCGAACGGCCCGAGATGATCGAGCGACGCGACGAAGGGAAACGACCGCGCCCGCGTCAACCTTCCGTACGTCGGTTTCAGACCGAAGATGCCGCACAGCGACGACGGCACGCGGATCGAGCCGTTGGTGTCGGAGCCGAGTGCGATCGGCACCATGCCGCCGGCGACGGCGCCGCCCGAGCCACCGGACGAACCGCCGGTCATGCGCTCCGGATCGTGCGGATTGCGCGACGGGCCGTCATGCACGTTCTCGCCGGTAAAGTCGTAAGCGTATTCGCCCATGTTGAGCGCGCCGACCAGCACCGCGCCGGCCGCCACCATGCGCTCGATCAGTACCGCGTCATGCGCGGCGGCTTTGCGCGCGCGGTTGATCTTCGAGCCGGCCAGCGTCGGCAGTCCCTTGATGTCGAACAGGTTCTTGACCGCGAAAGGCACGCCGGCGAGCGGCAGCTTGCGCTTGTCCGGCGAAGCATCGATCGCCTCGGCTTTCGCCCGGGCGCGCTCGGCGGTCACCGCGGTGAAGGCATTGAGCCGCGGGTTGCGCTGTTCGATGACGGCAAGCATCTGCGCCGTCACCTCCGCCGCACTGACCTTGCCCGACGATACCGCGGCCGCGATCTCGGCGCCGCTCGACCAGGTGAAATCGGCCATGGCTTACGCCTTGTAGATGGGCGCCGGCTCTGCCTCGTCGGGCAGCGCGAATTCGGCGACGGTGGCGGCGTGGCCCAGCGTCACCGCGAGGTTGGCCTTGACGGCCGGCTTCCACGCCGGATCGAGCGGCAGATCGAGCGCCGCGGCGGCGGCGTCGATGAAGGCATCAAGCTTGTCGGTCGCAGAAGCGGTCATGGCGATCTCGCGTCGAACGGTGGGCGGCCTCGGACCCGGCGCACCGGGTTGTAGCGCAGGGCACGCGCCCCGCAAAATTGCCCATGCAAAATCGACGCCAATGGCGGCGCCCTCGCCGCGGTATCCCTGCCATCCGCCCCGGACACGTGGACCGGCCGCCACCGACGATGTATGACCGGCGCCGTTATCCGGGCGCGGGCGCGGCCGGCACGCGACCAAGTTGAGGGGAAACGATTCATGATCATCGATTGCCACGGGCACTACACCACCGCGCCCAAGCAACTGCAGACCTTCCGCGACCAGCAGATCGCGGGCATCAAGGACAAGTCGCAGCGGCCGACCTCGACCAATCTCGGCATCACCGACGACGAGATCCGCGAGAGTCTGGAAGGCGCGCAGCTCAAGCTGCAGCGCGAACGCGGCACCGACCTCACCATTTTCTCGCCGCGCGCTTCCGCCATGGCGCATCATATCGGCGACGAAGCGGTGAGCGCGCAGTGGTCGGAAGTGTGCAACGACCTGATCTACCGGGTGTGCAAGCTCTACCCGCAGAACTTCGTCGGCGTCTGCCAGTTGCCGCAGGTGCCGGGCGTGCCGCCGCAGAACTGCATTCCCGAACTCGAGCGCTGCGTGAAGGAGCTCGACTTCATCGGCCTCAATCTCAATCCCGATCCGTCGGGCGGCTGGTGGAAGGAGCCGCCGCTCACCGACCGGCACTGGTATCCGATCTACGAGAAGATGGTCGAGCTCGACGTGCCGGCGATGATCCACGTCTCGGCGTCCTGCAATGCCTGCTTCCACGCCACCGGCGCGCATTACATCAACGCCGACACCACGGCATTCATGCAGCTCCTGACCGCCGACCTGTTCAAGGACTTCCCGACGCTGAAGTTCATCATTCCGCACGGCGGCGGCGCCGCGCCTTATCACTGGGGCCGCTATCGCGGTCTGGCGCAGGACATGAAGAAGCCGCCGCTCGCCGAGCATCTCCTGAAGAACGTGTTCTTCGACACCTGCGTCTATCACTATCCGGGCATCGAGCTGCTGACCAAGGTGGTGCCGATCGACAACATCCTGTTCGCCTCCGAGATGGTCGGCGCGGTGCGCGGCAAGGATCCGGACACCGGGCACTTCTTCGACGACACCAAGCGCTATGTCGACCAGCTCACGAATCTGAGCGCGGAGAACCGCACCAAGATCTTCGAGGGCAACGCCCGCAAGGTGTTCGGCCGGCTCAACGCCGTGCTGAAGGACCGTGGCCTCAACTGATCAAGAGCATTGCATGACGGCCTATCCGGCCGCGGGCCCCGTCACGCTCGCCACCAACCTCGCCGACTATCCGGTCACTCGCGCCCTGAAATCGGGCGCGGTGACGTCGGACCTCGTGAACTTCGATTTCTGCGGCCCCAAGATCGCGAACCAGGGCTTCAAGCCGATGGTGCGCGACGGCAAGTTCGACGCCGGCGAACTCGCCATCGTCACCTTCCTGCAGGCCAAGGTTTACGGCAAGCCGCTGACCTTGCTGCCGGCGGTGGTGATGGCGCGCGGCCAGCACCACACCATCAACTACAATGTCGCGCGTGGGCAGCTTTCGCCCAAGGATATCGAAGGCAAGCGCTTCGGCACCCGCTCCTATTCGGTAACGACCGGAGTCTGGGTGCGCGGCATCTTGAAGGACGAGTACGGCGTCGACAGCAACAAGGTGACGTGGTGCACCGTGAATGACGGTCACCTCGCCGAATACCAGGACCCGGCCAATGTCGAGCGGCTGCCGGCCGGTTCCGACATCGAGAAGATGCTGATCGAAGGCGAACTCGACGGCGCCATTCTCGGCGGCGACCTGCCCAACGAGCCGCGCGTCGCGCATCTCATCCCCGAGCCGCAGAAAGCCGCCGAGGCCTGGTCGAAGAAGCACGGCATGGTGCCGATCAATCACCTCTTCGTCGTGCGTAGCGATCTTGCCAAGCAGCGCCCCGACGTGGTGCGTGAAATCTTCCGCGTCCTGAAAGCGAGCAAGGCGCAAGGTGTGCCTGCCGGCGGCATCGATCCGGTGCCGTTCGGCGTCGATAACAATCGCAAGGCGCTCGAGACCATCATCCGCTATTCCTACGAGCAGCGGATCATCCCGCGGATCATTTCAGTCGATGAGTTGTTTGACGACGTGACGCGCGATTTGGTCTGATTGAACGTGGGAGGTATTGGGCAGCCATTCTGGCCGTCATGCCGGCCCGTTTTGTCCGCTATCCGACATTGTCGCCACTCTTTTTACATACCGATGGAGCTAAATAGGAACCTGGGGCGTTAGCGCCTAACGGTTATGGTCAGGGCAGCCTGGCCGACCCGACGGGCTTCAAAGAATCGAGGGGCGTCTTGCCAGAAAACCCGTTTATGGCCGCACTTCGGGACATGGCCTCCCCGGAGATCGTTCAATGTTTGACCCGCTCGGCCATGCGCCGCGGCGACCTGTTCGCGGAAGCCGGCGACGCCATCGATCGCGTCGTTTTCCCGACATCCGGCATGATCTCGATCGTCGCGCGCCTCGAAGACGGTGACGCCGTCGAGGCGGCGATGGTCGGTCCGGCGGGCGCGCTGGGCTCGGCCGCAATCTTCGGTCCCGCCCTCCACGTCAACACGGCGTTCTGCCAAATCCCCGGCAAAGTCTGCTCGCTGCCCATCGCGCTCTTCCAGCGAGCCGCCGACGCCAATCCGCGACTGCGCGACCTCGCGCTGGCGCAGGAGCAATATATTCTCGCGCAGGCGCAGCAGGCCGCGGCCTGCAATGCCCGTCATCAGCTGTCGGCGCGCATGGCGACCTGGCTGCTGCGCGCCGCCGACGAGATCGATACCGACGGACTGCAGCTTACGCAGGAATATCTCGCCACCATGCTCGGCGTGCAGCGCACCAGCCTGTGCATGGCCGCCGGACAATTTCAGGAGCAAAACCTGATCAATGTCAGACGCGGCCGCATCAACCTGCTCGACCGGCCGGCGCTCGAAAGTCAGGCGTGCGAGTGCTACCGCAATCTGCGTCTGCAATATCGAAGGCTCACGCCGCAACGCGACGTCGAGGTCCGCGTTGCGGTCGGCTGATCGCTGATCGTCCGCCAGGCGGCGCGGCAGCGGCGCGCGGGAACTATTCGCCAGGCGGCCGGTTGGACTCGCGAGTTCCACGACGCGCGAGTACCTCATGGCCTTTGTCGAGCCTCTCCTTACCAGGCTGGAATCGATCGGCGGCCTGTCCGACGCCGATCGCCGTCTCGTCGAAACGCTGCCGATCACGCCGAAGCGTCTGGCGCCGCAGGATTACCTGCTGCATCAGGGCGATCGGCCGTCGAGCAGCGCCGTCGTGCTCAGCGGCGTGCTGGCGCGCTTTCAGGAATTGCCCGACGGCGACCGCCAGGTCGTGTCGTTCAATCTGCCGGGCGAAATTCCCGATCTGCATTCGCTCTTCATTCGCCGCATGGATCATTCGCTGGTCGCCATCACCGAGGCGGTGGTCGGCCTGATGCCGCACGACGACATCCAGCGCGTCATGGAGACCTCGCCGACGCTGATGAAACTGTTCTGGCGCGAAACGCTGATCGACGCCGCCGTTTTCCGTCAATGGATCGCCAATAACGGCCGGCGCGGCGCCCTCAGCGGCACCGCGCATCTGCTGTGCGAACTGATGCTCCGCGCCCGCGCCATCGGCGCGCTGCGGCCCGACGGCGGCTGGCCGATGCCCTTGACCCAGCAGCAATTGGGCGACGCCCTCGGCTTGAGCCTCGTGCACATCAACCGCACGCTGAAAGCATTGCGCGAGGACAATGCGGCCGCCATCGAACGCGGCGTGCTGCGCGTGCTCGACTGGGACAAGCTCAGCAAAATCGCCGGCTTCGACCCGGCCTATCTGCACTTGAAGCAGGCTGCGGTCGCCTGACCTTTCCTTAACGGCCTGCGTCGGCAAGCAAGACGCGCAGCATCGCCTCGCCGCCGGCCGCCTTGTGTTTCGCCAGCGCCTGCAGCGAGCCGCTCTCGAAGGATTGCACCACCACGGCATGGACGTAGCTCTTGCGGCAGATCGCGGGCGTATTGGCCAGCTCTTCCGACACGGCGCAAAAACACTCCTTGAGCTGCCGCCGCCGGCCGGCGTCGCTCGGCTTCGGCTCCAGCTTGACGAGATTCTCCAGCGCGCGGGCGCAGGCGGTCAGTGTGCGGAAGTCCTTCAGCGCGATGTCGGCGCTGGCGATCTCATGGAGAAAGTCGTTGGCGTCGCGGCGCCGCGCCACCGCGATGGCGCCGTCCGCGCTGCGGTATTGAAACAGCCGCTTGCCCGGCAGCGCCTGCAGCCGCTTGATGGCCCTGGCCAGCCGCCGCGAGCGCACCTCGCGCTCGATCAGCTTGCCGCCCTTGCCGCGAAACTTCAGCGCGATGGTGTCGCCTCGCAATGTGACGTCCGATTTGAGCAAGGTCGCGGCGCCGCGCGTGCCGTGCTCGCGCGCATAGACCTCGCTGCCGGGGCGCAGCGCCGTCAGGGCGATCAGGTCGATGACCGCGGCCAGCGCGAATTCCCGCGTCAACTCCCTGGCACGCAGATGCCGGCCGATCGCGCGGCGGATTTTCGGCAACGACCGCAGCAGTTCCCTGAGCCGCCGCGCCTTGCGCTGTTCGCGCAGTTTGTCCCAATCGGGGTGATAGCGATATTGCACGCGCCCGGCGGCGTCGCGGCCGATGGCCTGGATATGCGCATTCGGGCTTTCGGCATAGCGGACGCCCTCATAGGCCGGCGGCACTGCCAGGCGCTTCAGCCGGTACAACAAGCGCTCGTCGGCGACGCGGCGGCCGTTGCGCACATAGATGAAGCCGCGGCCGTTGCGCCGCCGTTCGATCGACAGCTCGGCGACATCGACGCGCCGCAGCCGGATGCTTCCGCCCCTGGCATCGAGCCGGCGCTTGAGTTCGCCGGCCGCGCTTTCGGCGCCATTACTGAGGCTGGTCGTCATGTCATTTGTTATTCGAAGGGGTTGCCTGGGCTTCAGGGCAGATCAACGGCACCGCCCCGGCCGCGGTTCCCGGTGGGGGCGCCGCCCGCCAGGCCAAACCGCTTGACATAAGTTCCTAGGATAATATACTGACTGCATTCCATCCATCGAGGGGCGTTTCTAGAGACGATCCTGAAGCGGGATGGGATGCGGCGCCTGCGGGCGGGGCTCGTAACCCTGTCCCCGGGAGGTCGCGGGCAGCCGTCCGGGGCTACTACGAGCCCCCGCCCTTCAGTGGGCTGGACGCGGTGCCGGTGAAGGCGGGCGAAAGCCTGCCGGAGGTCGTCGCTCCGCGAGGGGCGCCGATC
>JAFEFL010000071.1 GCA_018240595.1 Pseudomonadota bacterium
ATGCTCGAAGTCGCGCCCGCGCCCATTGCCAACGCCGACCGAGGCGAGCACTTGGCACGCCGGCACACTCGCGCGCGCTGGTGTGCAGCGTGGATGATGGACTGGGAGAAGGAAGTCCAGCAGCGCGCCGACGCGCGGCGCGACGAGACAGAGCTGCGCGTGCCCAGGTCGCTCCTCGAATCCGTTGCCACCGCCTACCAGGACGAGAAGGGATTCGTGTTGAGCGGCGAGCAGCGCGCCGCGATTGCGCATTTGTGTTGCGGCAGCGGCGGCCATGCCGTGCTTGCCGGCGTCGCGGGCGCCGGCAAGACGACCGTGGCCGACCTCTACAAGTGCGTCTTCGAGGCGAACGGCCAGCGATTGATTGGCGCCTGCGTGTCCACACGCGCCGCCCAGAAACTCCAATCCGAAAGCGGTATCGTCTCAATGTCAGTCGCCATGCTGTTGAAGCGGCTCGAACGCGAACGCCTGACGCTCGACGCGCAGTCCGTCGTCGTGCTCGATGAGGCTGGCATGGTGCATACCGAGCAGGTTCGGCAACTCATGCGGCAGGTGGACAAGGCTGGCGCAAAGTTATTGCTTCAAGGCGATACCAAACAACTGCAAGCGATTGGCGCGGGTTCCGGCATGGCACTGGTCGCCGAACGCCTGGGCCAGGCCGAGCTGACCCAAGTGCGGCGTCAGAAGTCCGAGCAGGATCGCGTATTGGCGGCGCTGTTCTACGACCACGATGAGGCCGGTCGCGTCGTCTTGGGCAATAGCGTGCCGAAGTCGAGGGCGGAAGTGCAGGCCAAGAGCCGTGCGATATGGGAACGGCTGGAAGCCAGCGACAAGATTGACGCATGGGAAACCCGACAGCAGGCAATGGACGCGCTAGCGCTCGACTGGTTCGATAGCGACTACGACATCGACAACCGGCTGGTGCTGGTGCATTCACAAGAAGACGGGCAAGCCCTCGCGCAACGACTGCGTGCTGGACTGCGCGACCGCGGCTTGCTCGAAGGCGAGGAGTTCAGGGTCATGGGGCGGCAAGGACAGCGTGCGATTGAACTGGCGCTGGCGCGCGGCGACCGCGTGCGAATCACAGAGAACGACGCGACTCTGGGACTGACCAACGGCGACCTCGCCGAAGTGGTCGGCATTTGGGCAAATGACGGCGGGCACGACCTGCGCTTGCGTGTCCACGAGACCGGCGAGCGCGAGGCCTTCACGGTCTCGATCCGCACGCAGGACTTCGACCACTTCAACCAGGGCTATGCCGACACGATCCACAAGAGCCAGGGGCAGGGCAAGGCGGCGGTGTTCCACCTCGTGAATCCGCAGCAGACCGACAACCAGACCATGCTGGTCGCCTTCACGCGCATGACCCACCAATACCGGCTCTATGGCGCCGAGGAGGATTTGGAACTGGCGAAGTTGAGGCTGGGGCTGGATCGCACCAAGCAGAACGCCATTCAACAGGGTTCACCGCAAGAGCGCGGTTTCGAACTCGCGCTTGCCGTTTAACGGCGCCGAGACATGACGATTGATGAGAGAACTGTTGTAGTGTGCGCCGACAACCGACTCGGAGGCGCAGGATGTCCAGTCTCTACCCTAGCATTTTGTTCCACTTCACCGACAAGAAAGAAAAACTATTGGGAATCTTGAATGGCTACTTCAAGGTCTCCTACGCTTTGGAGAGGATCGAAGGAGCGAATGGAAAAGTTCGTGAGTTCGCCGCCCCGATGGTGTCTTTCTGCGATCTGCGTTTGTCGGAACTTCCTGGGCATATGAAGAACTATGGGAAATACGGCATTGGGCTAACGAAGAACTGGGCTACCCGAAACGGGTTGAACACAGTTGCCTACTGGACGAGAGACGGTCGGTTGATTGCGAATATGTTCGATTCGCTTGAAAAGCAGTTCAGCAACTTGTGGGGGAATGATTCTGTGCCAGACCCCGCTGCAAACAAGTCATACAACGACCTTGTAGATGTTTACCGATTCATCAAGAACTACGAGGGTAGGCTGGTGCGGCGCGAGCATAAGGATGTGCCGAACTTTCGCTTTGCGAATGAAAGAGAATGGCGCCATGTGCCACCAGACGATGGCGCATACCGCCACTTGCCATTCGTAAGCAAGAAGGCCTTCCAGGAAAAAGGGAAGGCCTATTGGAACAAGACCATCGAGGAACTTCGTCTTCCGTTCGAGTTGAACGATATCAGATACATCATCGTCTCGAACGAAAAAGAGAGGCATGAGGTCAGTGCACTCGTCAGTGCAGGTATCGGTAAGTCCAGCAAGAAATCCAACCAAGCGACTTCGGCTCTGTCGAGCCGCATTCTTACCGCAGGCCAAATCCGAAATGACATTTGAAGATGCCAAGCAACGCGAAGACTTGTTGATAGAGGCAGCACCGGGTTGGCGATCGGGCAGCGCTGGCTATCTTTGAATTCGCAGGCGAGGATGGAAACACATATAGATGAGCCTTGCACGAAATCCGTCTCCTGCCACTTGGGCCCAGCTTGAGGCGGCACTACAACCGCTTGATCAAGAACTGGCTTTGCTATCGGAAGCAGTCGACCGTTTGCGTCGAGCTTGCGTGGCTTCCCTGTCCGAGTCCAACGCTGCACTTTACCATTTGGATTTCATGGTTATCGGTGCGACGAAGCGAACGCAGAGTTTGGAAAGCGGATTGCGCTCGATGATAGGCACGAAAAATATGCTTTGCGCTCGCGCCATTGTTCGAATGCAGGTCGATACGGTTTGCCGCTTGATGGCTTACACGGATGTAGAAAACCCCTTGGATGTCGCTCGCAAGGTGTGGGAGGGTGTCAAGCTCAACAAGTTCAAGAGCATTTCCGGCAAGCCGCTGACCGATGGCTATCTAGTGGATCGACTTTCCGAAGGTTATTCGTGGATCCGAACAATCTACGACTCAACGACGGCCGAAGTGCACTTTACGGAAAAACAGTTCTTTTCGTCGGTGAAATCGATAGAGCCGTTTGAGCGTGAGGGACGAACCCTGAATATCGAAATCAGTCCCAACGACGCCAAGTATCCAGAATCTAGTTGGGCCGAGCTTCCAGCGTGCTTGCGGCATTTATGCGAAATCCAAATCGACTTCCTGGCACGATGGTCGGCTGAAAAGACGGCATTGAGAGTGAAAAGTATAGAAGTATAGGAAGGTGATCCGGGGAGGCTGAATTCTTTATGGGTGCTCAAAGAGTGAGCTTTCCGAATTGAATCACGGATATCGTTTCGCTATGCCCATGTGGTTCATCAAATCCGCAAGCTGCGGCACCCGCGCCCTGGCTTTGTCCAACACATCGCGGTTGAGCAGCCGCTCCATCCATTCGAGCTTATGCGCCTCGACACCGGTGTGCGTCTCGAACTTCTGTTTCATGTGTCGGGTGTCGCCTTCGGTTTCGGCGCCGAGGATTTGCAGTAGCCACGCTTCCAGGCAAGGGCTGGCCTCGATCACGCTTATCGGATGTTTGCCGACGCGGGTTTTTCGCGCTCTTGAGCGTAATTTGTCGTTCCAGTCCAGATCTGTATCCAACAGCAGAACTACTTTGTCGTAGGCGCGGTTGTTCCTTGCACGGCGCAATCCGGTTTCCAATACATGTTTGCCACCTTTGCCTTTCGCGTTGTGTTCTTGCACGGAACGCCCTAGTGCGCCCTCATATGTTCGCTTCACAAAACGGACGAACGCGATCTCGGCATCGCCTTCGCAGACGATGAGCAGAGTTTCCCTGACTGTGCGCGTTTTGGGAGGTGGAAGTGGCGTCATAGTTGCGGCACTGCTCCATAAGCGCCGCTCATGTATTTCGCATACAAATTGTCCTGAACGCGGACGCCATCCATCGTATCCAATCGCCAGGCTTCACTCTTGCAATCCTTCTTCTCGACAAGAAAGACCTGCGATTTGCCGAGCAGCCCCATCACTTCGATCGAATGGCTGGTGAAGATAATCTGCGCGTTGTGCGGGTTGGTATGCGGGCTGGCAAACAGATCGAGCAAGGGTTCGATCATGTGCGGATGCATGTCGCTTTCCAATTCGTCGATCACTGCGATACCGCCATTAGCCAACACGCCCAACAAATACGAGAGTTGCGTGAATGCCGTCCGAGTGCCGCTGGACTCCTCCATCATTTGCAGTTCGTGCCGGGAACCGTCCTTCAAAGTGTGAACGCCGAAGACCTGATATTGCGACGGGAATTTCGTGCCATCCGGAAGTTTTATGTCCGGGGGCACGGAGATGTCCAGTTTCTTGATTTCCACACCGGACAGGCCGAAATCCAGGTCGCGTAGTAGGGTTTCCATCTGCTTCTTCAGCGCGGCATTTTCATGGAAGAAAATGGATGCATTCAGAAAGCCAAGACTGGGGTCGATGCGGCCAACCTGCATGATGTTGCTGGTGACGTTTGCGCTGATGAGATGCTGCGCGACCTCGACACCATACTGCGCCGCCGTCGAAATCAGGGAGGCGTTCGGGCGGACTTTTTTCGCCTCGGCAGGGTTCAGGTCGAAGCCATTCTGTTCGATAGTGTATTCCTTCGAGGCCTCATCCCAATTCCGCTCGAATACATAAGAAAACTTCGCACGCTTCTTGTTCGGGCGCTTGTAAACGGCCTCGTGCAATACGCGTTCGGGCGTAGCCTTCAACACATAACGCCAGAGCGTGCCGTTCAAGTCATCGGCTTCAAGTTCGAACTCCACAGGCTCATTTGGCGTGGAGAAATGCGGCTTGATTGGTATCTGCGCATTGGGCGTGCTTTGCAGGAACGAGTGTTTGGTGAACCAGCTCAAAAACGCCACGGGTTTGATCAGCGAAGTCTTGCCCGCGCCATTGGCGCCGATAACGGCCAAGGCCGTGGCAAGACGCTGGCCGGTCGGCGACGACGCGTCCCAGCCGTGCGAACTGGCCTTTTGAGTGAGGACAAAGGACATCTCGGTTCGTTCCTTGAACGAGAGGAAATTCTTGAACGCAAAGGAGTGAAGCATGGCCGAATCCGTCGAAACGGCCACTATTTGGCCGTAAAACTCATTCTAAGACAAAATATTGTCTATTTCCACGTTTGACGGCACAAAAAGGTTGGTATTGGGCAAGGGGACGGAACCTTGGTTGGCCTTTTCCCTGACTTGGGGCGTGCGCAGTCCTGCACAGATGTGTGAAGGAAAACTAGATTGCTTGTCGGTCGGCGCGGCTGTGAGCGCAGTGTTTAGGCGTATAGACGCCTATATACGAGGAAATTTTCCCGTGGACACGTCGCCGAAAATGGGACGAAAACGAGTGCCTTGGGCGAGCTTATTTGTGTCCATATCGTGTCCATGATTTCAATACCGATCATTAATTTTTGAAATAAATTATATAAATCAATAAGTTGAAAATCATACGATAATACTGGCGCATGAGTGGCGTGTGCTGGGCAAGGTCGGGAGCGGGCATCCGGCCAGACGACGAAGTGGGGTGGTCTAGTGTAACGTGGCGGCCCGAAGGATAGGCTGTCATCCAACCGTAACCATTTC
>JAFEFL010000072.1 GCA_018240595.1 Pseudomonadota bacterium
AAGCGTTTCGTATCACTACACTTCTCTGTGAAAAACCTGATGGCCTGTTGCAGGCCTGCGTCCTCGCTGTCTTGCACCGAGCGGCGAGCGTAGGTTCGAGAATTGCGCGATTTTCTGTCCGATTTTGAATCCACGCGCTTCGCCCCGGAAGCCTGTGCCATCGGACCTTTGTTTCGTTGTCCACCCGCGCTGACCGTGGCGGCGGATTTCCGCACAGGCTTTTGCGGAACAGGACGACTGGGAGACTTGGGACTTTTCATGAAAAACTTCACCTGTCAGACAATTCCGAAATCAGTTCGACGGATGAACCTCTGCCGCACACCGATACGGCTCGCGACTGTCAGTCGAAATCCATCGACTCAATACCCAGGATCTTTTTGTTCTCGTTGGCAGCGCGCACGGTGGTCTCATCGAAACCGCGGCTATCGGTGGCTTCGATGTCCACCTTGATGACCACCTTCGTGCCGTGCCTGGCGCTGAACAACTCGACCAGCTCGCTCATGATTTTGGCGAACTTCAACGAGGCACCCGCGGGGGCAAGTTCCGCCGACGCCCAGAAATGGGTCGGCAAACCCGTGGCGGTGTTCGTCGGCGAGACGACAAACCTGTTTACTCCGTTCGTCGGTCCTGGACTGGCTGAAGGCGGATCGTCATTCGTATTCGCTGTGCCTTGCGCCGGAACCGCAGGCGCCGGACGCGTCGCTTCTTCGTATTTTGCCGCGACCCCCGGCTCAATCAACAACGCCACTTCCATGAAAGGTGAGGTCGCTTCGCCCAAAGTGAAGCCCAGATAGCGGTCGCCCTCCTTGCCGCTTGCCAAACCGAAAAAGTCGCGGCTTGCCGCGCCTGCGGCAATCGTGTGTTGCAACACCGTGGACTTCGCCAACCGTGGCAGAAACAGATAACTGCACGACTTCTGCCAGACATCCAGCGCTTTGACCTCCTCGACGCCCTCCTTCCAGAAAAACGATTTGAGCAAGTGGTGCAGATTGACCGGCGCCCATTCGCCGATGACCCATTGGTTCTCCGTCAATGCGCGATCGATTTCCTTTCCGAGCCCCACGGTCGCAGGGTTCAGGGCCTGCGACTCCCACTCGGTTTCCTTCGGCGTGCCGGTCTTCTTGTCCAGCGTTTGCGTCGGTGCCACCAGCCACTTGAAGGTATCTCGCACCAATCGAAAGACGGTCTCGCTGGTCTGCTTCTTGTTCTGCTCGACTTGCTTGGCCTGGATGTTGTCGAGCGTGATACGAGTATCGTTGAGATCGGTTTCGATACTGCGCCACGCCAGCAGCGCCCGCACGGTATCTTTCAGGTGGCTCACCTGGTCGGCGTCCGCGGCGAGGAACAGCAGGCGGTTCTGCTTCATGCGCGGTTGCCCGCCGCGATCTTTCAGAATGGACGCCGCCGCGTCGCGTGCCGGATTCGGGCCGGCGCCGCGCGTCCATCCCGTGTTCGGCGACAACACCACCAAGCGCAAGTCCCAATCGTCCGGCACATCGGCAGCAGGCGTGAAGATGTGATGGTGGGCGATGGCGCCACCGCCGAGCACACGGCGCAACGAGGTTTCGATTTCTTCCAGCACCTCGATGTCCTTGAAGCGCCGCTTGCGGTCTTCCATTTCGCGCCGCAGATTGGGCTTCACATCGAGCCACCAGCGATTGTTGCCTTCATTGAGGAAGGTCAACTTCGACTTCAAGCGCGATAGCGCGTCCCGGAACACATGCGGCGCCTGACCGGGCTGCAAGGTGCTCAATACCAGCCGCTCGGTCTCTACACCGCGCGCCATCTCGTTGCCCGACACAGGCGCACTGCCCAGGAAAATGCTGCGCGTGATCCGACGACAAGCCTGAATCGAGCCGAACCGGGCTTCTTGCGTTTCCAGCGTCGCCGGTTCGCTACTCTCGCCATCGACATCGTGCGAGAGCACCGGATCCCAGCCCACCGGCAGGTTGCTGGTCAACTCGGCACTCACTTCCGAATCGTAGAGCGGCAGGCTGCCCGGCATGATGAGCAAATCCCGATCGTTGCTCTGCCACAAGCGATGGATGACTTTCGCCATCAACTTCAACACGCCACGCGTGCGCTGGAATGTCGGCAACGCCGACCAATCCTGATACAGCCGTTGAAACACTTCGGGGTGGATGGGATAGGCCGAACGCAAACGGTCGTAGTAGCGCCCTTCCTGGGCCTCGCCGGGCAGGTCGTCGGGGTGCTTCAAATACAGATCGGCGAATGCACGACATACCGTGTCGCGCGTGTCCTGGTCGCGGATTTCGGTGAACAGCCGCCTGCGCACAATCTCGAAGGACTCCTCCGTGCTCACCGGCTTCCATATCGTCTGAACACGAGAGAAGTAGTGCTCCAATGCGCGCAGCGCAGCGATACCGCGCTCGCTACCGGCTTCGCGCTCGGACTCCGGCAATGAAGCCAGCAGGACCGCATGAGGCGCATTCTTCAAGGATTCGGTCAGTGCCTGCACGAAGGTCAGGTTGGCGTCGTAGGTGCCCCCCGGCAACGACTTGCCTTCTTCGAACTGGCGAATGTAGGCCACCAGTTCGTCAATCAGGATGACGCACGGCCCGGCTTTGCGAATCAATTCGGCCAACAA
>JAFEFL010000073.1 GCA_018240595.1 Pseudomonadota bacterium
AAGCGGCTGCAGCTGCCCGCCGAAGTGCAGCGGCTGGGCCGGATGGCCTTCGCCGGCAACTTCACCGGTTTTATCAACTCCTTCACCACTTACGGCACGGCCACCACGGAGGCCGGCGTGCTGCGCAGCGACATCTCCTACGAGCGCGACACCGTTTCCGGCTGGTTCGACCTCAAGGGGCGCTTGGCCACCGACGGCTTCCAGCTCGGCAAGGTGCTGGACACCCGGGCCGTGGGCCTTATTGCACTGGACACCAAGGTGGCCGCCCGCGGCAAGGACCTCCCCTCGATGGTGGCGGAGATCAACGGAACCGTGCCGCAGCTGGGCCTTGAGCGGTACACCATCCGCAACATCGGGCTGGACGGCAAGCTCGAAAGGAACCTCTTCAACGGCGCACTGCACTGCGACGACCCCAAGCTGCAGATGGATTTCAACGGCCTGGCGGACCTGCGCGGGCGCTGGCCCGAGGTGGATTTCACCGCCGACGTGCGCCGCATGGACCTGCGCGCGCTGGGCCTGTTGGGCGGGCAGGGGTACAGCGACGTGCAAATGCGCATCAACGCCAAGGGCCAACTGGCGCCGGACAGCCTGCAGGGGCACGTCCGCCTGCAGCACGTTACCTACTGCGAGGATTCGCTGGAGCTGGACCTGGGCGACATCGCCCTGGACGCCTGGCGTGAGAACGGCAGCCCGATGGTGGAGATCAACAGCACCATGGCCGACCTGCAGGTGAAGGGCACCTTCCTGCCCACCTTGCTGCCCGGGGCCTTGGAAAGCACCATGCTCGGCATCTTCCCGTCCCTGTCCGCGCAGGTGAAGTACCCCAAGGAGGCACAGGCCTTCACCCTGGACGCCACCCTGAAGGACGCGCAGCCCTTGCTGGACCTGGCCGTGCCCGGCATGAAGCTCGGCAAAGGCGCGCGGATCACCGGCGGGTTCGACAGCCATGCGCTGGACCTGGACCTGAACGCCAGCCTGCCCGCCTTCGCCTACAAGGGCTTCACCGCCGATTCGCTGCACCTGGCGGTGGACAAGACCATGGACCTGCTCGCCTTCAGCCTGGAAGGCATGGGCCGCGTGGCCTTTGACGGCATCGCCCTCAGCGGGCTGTACGTTACCGGCAAGGCCTACCAGGACGAAGTGGGGCTCTCCGCCAAGTGGGCGGCGCAAAAGGAACGCATGAACGGCACGGTGAACATCAACGCGCTGGTGCAGGGGCCGGCATCCGTGGCCGTGCAGCTGGAGCCCAGCAGCGTGGACCTCGGGCGCGGCGTATGGCACAACGAGCAGACCGCGCACATCCAGGTGGACAGCAGCACCATCACCGTGGACACCCTGGTGATGCGCAACGGGCGGCAGTTCGTGGGGCTGGGCGGCACCATCTCCAAGGACCCCGCGGCCGCCATGGCCTTCCAAGTGCTCAACCTGCGGAGCGAGAACTTCAGGCCGCTGTATGAAGGCCCCATGGTCCACGGCACCATCAGCGGGGACGGCAGGCTCTTCAACCTGTACAATGCACCTTATGCGCTCACCTACCTCTGTGCGGACAGCCTGGCCGTGGAGGACCGCCCCGTGGGCGACCTGCGCCTGGCGGCCAGCTACAGCGAGGGCAACAAGGCCATCGACGTAAGCGGAAGCCTGCAGCGGGACACCTTGCGGGCCTTCAATTTCACCGGGTGGGTCAGCCCCGGCCAGGCACAGGAACTGAACCTGCAGCTGAACATGGACCGCTTCGACCTGCGCTTCATCGATCCCTACCTGCCAACTTCCATCAGCCACATCCAGGGCAAGATGAGCGGGCAAGTGGCCGTTACCGGCCGGTTTGAGGAGCCGCAGCTCAATGGCTACGCGGACATGGAGGAAGCGGGCCTGCGGATCGACTACCTGAACACCGCCTACCGCTTCACCCACCGGGTGAACATCCGCCCGGACATGTTCGCCATCGACCAGGTGAAGCTCCTGGATGACGAAGGCCATTGGGGCATTGCCAACGGAACCGTGATCCACCACGGGTTCAAGGACTGGAACTTCGACGTGGGCATGAACATGACCGGCCTGAAGGTGCTGGACACCGATGCGCACAACAATGAACTCTATTACGGAAAGGCGTATGCCACCGGCACCTTGGGCATCAGCGGGTACACGGACAACATGGAGATCGACGTGGACGCCGCCACGGCCGAGGGCACCGACATCCACTTCCCCCTGGGCGGCAGCCAGGAGGTCAGCGGCATTCCGTTCGTCAACTTCACCAACTTCAACACCAGGGAAGAGGAGGAGGAGCAACCGGTGGACCTCAGCGGGATCAACCTCAACATCAAGGCGGCCATCACGCCGCAGGCCCGCTTCGAGCTGATCTTCGATCCCACGGTGGGCGACATCATGCGCGGGCGCGGCAACGGCAACATCGCCATGTCGGTCACCCCGGCGGGCGACTTCAGCATGAAGGGCGACGTGGAGCTCGTGGACGGCGACTACCTCTTCACCCTGCGCAACCTGGTGAACAAGCGGTTCGGCATCGAACCGGGCGGCCACATCACCTGGTACGGCGATCCCTTCGATGCCATCATC
>JAFEFL010000074.1 GCA_018240595.1 Pseudomonadota bacterium
ACGCTCCTCGTCGATCAGTGCGCTCACCGGATCGGGAAACAGCGAGCGCGGATAGACCGTCGTCTCGCGCCTCACGGCATCGAAATACACCGCCCAGCCCGAACCCAGGCGCCGCACAATGTTGTTGAGCCGCGCGCTGGTGCTGACGAGTTCGGATTCGGTCGAGCTGTCGAGGTCGGGGCCGCGATAGCGGAACGTCGTCTGAAAACTACCGTTCTTGTTCAGCACGACACCGGGCACGACCAGCGCAGACCACTTGATCAGGTCGGCGAGTGTGCTCGGCACGGCGATGCGTCGCTCACGGTGCTCACGCACCGTTTCGACGCCAAGCCAGCCGGCTAGGCCAAGGGCGAGCGAACCGGTCAGGCCGGAGAATGCAGGCAGCAATACGGAAGTCAGAGGCATGGAGAGTTTCGCATGCGAAAGGATCAGGCGCGATAAAACACGCGGAAGCGCAGCGCGCGACGAAGAACGTCGAAGAAGCGGCTGTCACGCCGCGTCAACCGAAGCGCCAGCCAGTGCAACACCATGCCGACCGGCAGTGCGTACCAGCACTGCAGCCCGAACACAAACGCAGCGGTAAAGGTCGCGTTGAGCAACGCAGCCTCGCGCGGCACGCCGGCGAGCAGGATGCGTTCGGTGAGACTCCGGTGAATCGGAATCTCAAATCCGGGGATACGGTCGGTCATCGGAAGCGCCTGCTCAGAACGCGACGCCGCCGGAGAAGCCGAGAAAGTTCAGGAAGAAGCTGACGGCCGTGAACGCGATCGACAGGCCGAAGGCGACCATCACCCACTTGCGCGCGCCGGCACCGCCTTCACCCGACGCCATGCCGAGGCCGGACAGGATGATGACGATCGCGCCGACGATCTTCGCGACCGGGCCGGAGATCGAATCAAGAATCTTCTGCAACCACGACTCCCACGGCATGCCTGACCCCGACGCGTGCGCGAGCGCAGGGACCATCATGACAAGCAGCAGTGCGAGAAGCGCGTAACGGCGGTGGCGGTGCATAATTCCTCTCCGGGACTGACCGCCAAACGGCGGCGAAGAGGAATCCTAATTAGATAATCTAATTTGTCTAGTTTGGAAGAAAATCCAACCAACAATGTGCGTTGTAGGACGTCAATGGAATCTTAGCCATCCCTCTATGCGAGGGAGTGGATGATGCTCTAAAACTTTGGAACAACGGATTCAAGCCGCCAACCGCGGCCAATCACCTGAGTCCACCCTGACTTGTCCAACTTCGACGCCAAGTCAGCCCAGTAGATCGCACCCGGCAATCTCGATGGCCGGAACAACGTCAATCCAGGCACTGCGGTCTGTGCAAAGATTGCCTGCACTTGCGCGTCACGATCCGCCGAGGACGCGAGCGACAATCGCAGGGGATGATGACAGTCACTCGTATCTTGCGAGAGAGTCTGCAGCAGAACGTCGCCATGCGCATCCACGACAGCATCACCGAACTCTGCGCCGACAGAACGGCCTGCTTCGTCACGAAAAAGGATGGTTCCCGGGTGCTTCTTAACTTCCAACAGCCAGCGTTCATCTATTTTGGCCAGCGCACGCATCGAATCACGCTCCCTCGCGAGCCGCCCATCCCGCAACACCATTGACTTGGCATCACTTGGCCAGAACTGATCGACCACGTTCTGCGGAATGTGCTCGGCAAGTTCGGTGTCGATAGCTTTGAGACTTGCCACGTGCAGTCGATCGTCGACAAACGCCGAGGCCCATCGTGATCGCTGTATGCTCGTGTCGTGACCGGCATCGAAGGCAACCGCAGGATTGACAGCAGAAGCGCACTGCCAGAAATCGCGACCTGTTAGTGAAGCCAAGTCAAAACAGATGTTCTGCACAGCAAAACGTTGCCCTAGCGTGGCCATGCGAGCGAGTTTAAACAGACCACCGGCCCCCTCCCACGCCGCCAGTCGCGCACGCAAATCCGCACGCGCTGCAAGATCAATCGTGTCGGGAAGCAAGATCAGCGTCACCGAAGACGGATCCGGTACAGGCAAATCGACAGGTCTTACATCCGGCTTTAGTCTGTTCCGCGTCAAAGCAGCCCACGCTTGGTGCAACGACTCTGCAACGCTATCGAAATCGCATCGCCCATCCAACGGCATTACGCGAACCGAGATGGGTGCACTTGCACATAGCGATTGGCGAGCAAGACGACCCACTCGATCCGGGGCGTAGCTCTCGCGTCCATCTGGTGTTTCAATACTTGGTCGATCCAACGTCAACGACTCAAGTTCTGCACGCTCGACTACCCAACCTGATTTCTTGAGGTCAACGGCGGCGGCCCGAGCGTGCCATAAATGTTCATCGAACGTAACGCTTGAAACGGAACGCACCCACTTCGTCGCGGGAATTTCTGCCGAATGCAAGGGCCGCGACTTATCCTCTGCTAGGCAAAACCAATTTCCGACATCCATATCCAGCAAGGTCGGATACCCTGCCTTGATTCGTGGACGCAGATTCAACGTGCGGAAACGGAGAACCCGACGGTCAGGCGACGTCTCCTCCGTCATTGGCAGCAGCATCCGATACTTGGCGTAACCTTGTTGGTACAACGAACCTTGGCGGGCACAAAGTGTGCCGGCGATTTCGTTCCAAAGTTGAAGTGGCGACTCGCCACGCCCCCGATTCGGCAATACACAAGTGGTCGCCGACAGCGCTACCCTCGTCACAGCGCGTGTTCCCATTGATCTGGGTCGAGTTCGCGCTCAAATCGACTTGGCATGTCCAAATCGGTAATCATTACTAGATGCCGACAGGCCCGGGACAGCGCAACATACAGCAAGCGTTTGGCAGCATCTTCCGCCTCCTGTGATGAGTCATCCATGGTGGCATCACCGATTGCGCCAGGGTAATTTTTGTCTGAAATTCCAGGAACGATTGCCACTGGAAATTCCAGCCCTTTCGCCGAATGGGCAGTGATCAGATGTACGGTATCACTGCCCAGATCGATATGTTTGTCGCGATTTACTATCGCAGCTGCAATGCCTAAGTCACGCAGCTCTCGATCGAACCGTCTGGCATCGTCGTTGGTCCGCACGATGACTCCCATGTTGCCGAGAGGGTAATGCTTGTTCAGTGCACGCACAGCATTGGCCACGACTTCAGCATGTTTGGCCATCGGGGCCACCATCCACGTTGGCCGCGGACCCGTGAATTGAGGCACGGGGACACCGATAGCCGTGTCGTCGTCCGAATCTAGGCGCAACGACTCAATCGAGCGATAAATCTCTTTGGTCGACCGGTAATTCCTGCGCAAAATGAAGCTACGTCTGCCTCGGAAATCGAGGGCGGCATCGACGTCCTTCCAACGTGGGGGATAGACGTAGATCGACTGCGCAGGATCGTCCGTCATGAGCAAAAACCTGCAGTCGTGCACCAGATTCAGAATGAGACGGCGAGACGTCAGCGACAAATCCTGCACTTCGTCGACAAACAGTGCGTTATAGCGAGGGAAACCTTTATCTGCCACGAGTTGCCGCGAAGCGATCATACGCATGAACTCCCACGAGTCGATACGAAATTTTTCGCGTTGCGTTTGATAGATATCGTAGATGGCCCAGATGGCCTCTCGATCCTGCACAGATAACTGGATTCGGCGCCCTCTGCGATCGAACTTGAGATAGTTATCGCGATTTTGGACATCGCAGTCGTGGATAACCTTCTCGATTTCCTCCACGACGTAGGCTAAGCCGAGTCGTTCCACCAAGTGTAGCTCTGCAGCGCCCAGCATCGAGATGACATCATGTCGCATCCATCCCTGAACCTGATCTCGGCTGCGCGGTTCCGGTTTACGGCCCAAGGCAAC
>JAFEFL010000075.1 GCA_018240595.1 Pseudomonadota bacterium
CCGGTTTCGCCTCGCCGAGCTGCTGCCGCGACTGGCGCGCGCCATGGTGCTGTGCAAGCCTTGGCCAGAGCCGAAATTGCGCGCAGTCGACAATTTTCATGGCTGAGCGTCGTCGCTAATCAGGATCATTCAAAAACTGGGCTACAGCATATTTGCTAGTTCAGCCAGGTATCAATTTCTCAGCTGTTGACCTATGGGGAGCTCGTTGCGCTGTTCTCCACACGTCGACTTCCGAATCAGATCTCTCGAGATCTGGGGCAGCAAAGAAACTCGTCTACTATAACGGTGATAGTAATCACCCTGCCGCGATTGACTTTGTTCAACGCACTAATCGCGTGGGCGGCGGGCAATATATTGCCGCAAATATTGAAGATTTATTTCGAGGGCTATTCGCTGCAATGACGGCGTTTGCGCCTGTTCTCCACGCTAAGTGCGAGCAAGACGTTCAACTTGCCGAGCGTTTGCGCAAGCTATTGCAGTTGCATTCTTGGCCCGCCCCCTAACTATTCGTTCAAGCGGACTGGCGCGGGTCGGTTGCGCTAGACTGTTGTTCACGGCGGCGCCAGCCGCTTAACTCAGGCGTTAGGGCACTGTGGGTAGGGATCATGAAATTTGGTGAGCTTCTTCAATGGCAGTGGCAGGGCTATGCTCGCAATCATCAGGCACGGTCCAACCTGCTGCTTCACATCGTTTTGGTTCCGTTGTTCCTCGCTGGCAACATTGCGTTAGTGGTGGGGCTGGTTCGGCTGTCCTGGTGGTTGGTCCTTGCTGGCGCCGTTGCAACTTTCATTTCCATAGCTTTGCAGGGCCGCAGCCACAAGGCGGAGTCCAACCCGCCTGAGCCATTCACTGGGGCCGGTAATGCGCTCTCACGTATATTCTTGGAGCAGTGGGTTACGTTTCCTCGGTTTGTTTTATCGGGTGGCTGGCTTCGCGCATTGCGGTCAGCGCCCTAACAACTCCATCCAGCGGACGCGCTACGCGCGCCGCTGATTTCGAGCGTTAGTCCCTTCATAATCCCGCTTTATGCAGGCTGCTATTTATTCCAGCGCTTCGCCTTTCTCCAGCGGTTTTGCCTGTGGGTTTCTACGCCCTGACGGTCTTCGCCTGCAAGCGTTGTGCCAGTTTCAAGCTTTTTTGGCGTCCAGCGCCCGTCAGCGCTGCGCTACCAGCTATCATTCTTGCAGCGTTGCGCCGCTTCCGTGGCCCAGCGCTTTTTCGTGGGTTGTGCCCGTCTTCAAGTCTGGGCGCTCCCTTTTGGCCATCGGGTCTAACATTTCGTCGCAGCCGACCGCCTTCGGCGGCGGCTGAACTCAGGGCGTTATGCCTCATGACAACCACCATTTCCGATTTCCCCCTCGTCAGTGATCGCATCGTGTCGCTTGGATGCTCCTACCCGGATAGCGGGATAGCGATACTTCCGATCAATTTTGAGAATGCGGCTTCAGCTGAAGATTTGAGGCAAGCTGCAAATGCGTCGACGATCAAGACGCTCTTTAGAAATTCGAATGTCCCGCACGTAGATATTTTTGGAGCCGATAAGCGGCTGCCCTACGTTCACAACAATGCTTTCGAATGGGTTGTGCCTACGCTCTTCTTGTCGGCCAGCTTGCTCTCAGAAAACCCCAATGCTGTATCCGTCGCATTGGGCGTGATAGCAAACTACGCGACAGATTTTTTCAAAGGCATGAGCAGGCAAGCTTCCGTGAAGCTTGAGGTCGTGGTTGAAACGACCAAATCAAAGCACTGTAAGCGCATCTCCTACGAGGGTCCGCCGGAAGGACTTCGTGATTTGGCAGATGTAATTCGGGAATCTTCGAATGATTGATCCGACACCACCCTTCGTAAAGGAGTTCAATCAGACGGTCGAGGATGTTGAAAATTTCTTGGTGATGACTAGGGCAAGCAACCTGCAGAGGGCTGCCCTCGATGTTATTAGCGCAGCAGCCGAGAATGTCAGAGCTGAAAAAGCATTGGCCATTTCAAACGGCGACGAAGACTACGCAAACTTACTCCTCGGCTGCCAGTGCGTCGCCACGGCCCTTGAGTCGGAGATTAAGATGTGGCTCTATCTCAAGCAGGAGAGGCCGGACGATGCTTGGAACGAATTGGTGAACGCGCAGATGGCTTCTACAGATGCCATGCGTGCTCACATCGGCTTCTCACACCTCACTCAACATGTTCGACGTCTAAACGCGATTGAAAGTCTTGTTTTTCCTCCCCAAGTGTTCGTGAGTTCCGGGATGATTGTCGGATTTCAGGAGTGCTCCATTTGTGGCGGCGATTACGATGAGTGCAGCCATTTGGTTGGCAAACCGTACATGGGGGATTTATGCCACATTGTGGCGAGAAATATATCCTTGGAGCATGTCGCAATCGTCAAAGATCCGGCCGATAAGCGATGCAGGGTAGAGAGATTTAGTGTCGAAGGCGGGTATCGCAACAGGATGACATGGCAGATCGAGGCGGAATCGAATGAGGCATAACAGTTCATTCAAGCCGACGCCGCTTCGCGGCGCGGCTTAATTCAGGCGTTAGAGCCCAGCAACATGGAAGCTCACCAGTTTGCGTCGCCTGATGGGAGTGAACCGCCCCGGGTTTGTCGGAGGCTCCCACTCTTGAGAGGATGGAGCAATGACAAACTCGAAGTATTCCGCGGAAGTGAGAGAACGGGCGGTACGGATGGTACGC
>JAFEFL010000076.1 GCA_018240595.1 Pseudomonadota bacterium
GGGATCAGGATGGCGTCAGCGCCAACAGGCTGGCTCGCGCTTGCCCCTTCGCCTCGGTTCGCAGGGAACTCGCCGCCCACGTTTGAGCGGTGATACGATTCCTCGTCGCCTCTTTCGAGGATCCACGAGGACAAGGTATGCCCGAGCTTAATGAGGTTTACACCGCAGAGCGTCCTAAGACTCGGCAGCCTTTGCACGAGACATTGACGCCCCTCGTGAGGAAACCGGCGAAGCCGATCGCCAAGGCAACTGCGAAAGCCAAGGTCGGAACCAAGATCGAGGTGAAGAAGGCGGTCAAGAAGGCAGCGAAAAAGCCAGCAAAGAAAGCCATGAAGAAAGTGGTGAAGAAGGCTCCGGCGAGAAGTAAGGGGAGGAGAGGGTTGCCAAAGCTGGAGAAGAAAACACGACGTGATCTGCTTCAACATATTGCTGACGTAAGGAAGCGGATCAAGAACTATGAGGAAGTCATCATTCCGCATTTCGAGAAAGCATTGCGAGCATTGGATCTCCGTCAGCAAAAGCACGTGGCAAAGGAGATCATTCCAAAATCACCCGATGCGCTCGCCAAGCTTGGCTCGTTGAGCAAGAAGGGCAAGGCACGAATACAGAAGAAGATCGAACTCCTGATCCTGAAGGAGAAGATCTAGCTCTCCCAGTTCCGCAAAGCAGGGCATCTTGAATCCCGACCTCGGTCGGGATTTTTTTTCGCCAAGCGCGCAGCTTGACAGGTTCGGTTGGCGGAGTAGTGTGGTTTTATGGATATCCGAAGGATATCCGCACACTGCCAATCAAGGGAACCTGCCATGCTCAACACCTATACTCCGATCCAATTTCACCCCCGGCTTATCCAAGCTGCTGAAGCCGGATTCAATCATGCCTTTGCCGAGTACACCGACCCGTCCGATCGCCCATGCCGGATCGCCGGGCCGCTCACCGGCCTTCATCTTGCCGCCCACCGGGGCGATCCCGAAGCCGTAGAGGCCGAACTCGGGGCCACCGGGCCGAACACCCCCGGCCCCTACGGGTTGACCGCCCTGCACCTCGCTGCGCGACGGTACGGCCAGCGCCGACGAGCAATGGTCAGCACTCAAAGGGAGGAAGTGGTAATCCGGCGTCTCATCGACGCCGGAGCCAACTCCCGCGCCAGGGATTTCCTTGGCTATTTTCCGATCACCTGGTGCGAAGGCATGAGCCCGACAGTTCTTCGTGACGCCATGCACGCCCACGCCGAGGCGGGCGTGTGGCCTTCGATCGGATACGACTGCGAGGATGCGAGCGGGTATCACCATGGGCCAATCCACCGCGGGCCAAAGAAGCCAGTCATGGTGAAGGAGTTCGCCGAATGAATCCCGCGATCTCCGTCTGGAGCCATGCAAGAGGGGGTAGCGGGAAAACCACGCTCTCCCTCAACCTCGCCGGAGCCTTCGCCATGCGCGGGCTGCGCGTTCTCCTCGTCGACGATGACCCGCAGGGTGCCGCATTCCTCTGGCAAGCATATGCCCGAGCGCACCAGCGAGCCGTGCCTTTCGATCTCACCGTCTCAAGGCCGAAGAGGGGAGCGTGGGATCTTACGATCTACGATCATGCCCCCGATCTTCCGGGCCATGAACCGCTGCCCGGTGAACTCGTCGTCTTTCCAATCACGCCCGATTCCGTTTCCTACTCTGCGGCACATCAAGGCCGAACGTGGTGCGAGAAAACCGGCAGGAAGATCCTGATGGTGGCCAACCGCTGGCGGTTCGACCGACATGATCCCACGGCGGCTCTGGGGAGGTATGCCGACATTCTCGGCGACGCCCCGGTTATCCGTGACCGTGCCGTCTTTGCCTCGGCCTACACGCGTGGCGCGACGATCTACGACCGTGCTGCAGGCCTGCTACGCTATCAGGAAGCTCAGCGCGAACTCGATGCGCTGGTCAACCGAATCCTGCCAATGTTTCCAACTCAAATGGAGATCGCATGAGCCCGAAAAAGGAAACCCAAAAAGCAAAGAAGCCTCGAATCGTCGTCGCTCCAATCGACGATAAAGCGGTCTTCCGCCGAGCGAAGGCCGACCTCAAGGCGGCAGGAGCGCAGGAAACCGAACAGCTGGAATTCACCACCCGGCGTGGCGATGGTCGCGTGAACATGCGCGTCCGCTTGACCACCTCGCCGACCGCCCGAGGGAATGCCACCAAGGTAGCAATCCGCATGCCCGAGACTCTCAAGGTGAAGCTGCAGATTGCTACCGAAGGCCGCAACGTCAACACGAGTCTCATCGGGCTCGCGTGGTGGGCGCTCGAAGAACTGGAGCGCCGCAATCTTGACCTTGATATCGACTATGCGCGAGCGGGTTAACCTTCATCGTCGTGTTCCTTTTCTTCAGCTATCACATCCTGGAATGTTTTCGCCATCGCACGATCGAATTGTGCTCGATATCGCAAAGAGCTGATCTCTTCCTGCTGTTCTTCGGTTAGCCTTTCGAAGACGTTGCCCGCGATCTTCAAGTCAGGAACTTTTTGAATTATGAGCTTGATCATGTCCATTCGGCGATTGAGTGCGGCCTGCCAACTGCGGTCGCCGCCCGCCTTCATGATCTCGCCAAATGGCTTACGTTGTTCCATCGTCATCTGCTTGTAGTCGTTGAATGCGATCACGAGCAACAGCAAGTAGGAAGGAACATTCAGTCCGTCAAGCTCGGCGTAAACCCTGTTGTGATCTTCTGCCAGCTCAATGAAGGCTTCCACTTCCTTTTGATGAGCAAATAGGGCGATCGTTTTCGCTTGCTTACCGTCTAACATGGGTGAGATCCGGAAAGGGTTTGAATCAGACTAGCACGGACGGACGCATGCGCCATGCCGCAGACAACGAGGGGAAAAGTGGAACCTCGCAGCCCGTGAGGATCGCGTGGCGATCAATGATCGCCGGCAGGGCTCTCGACCAGCCAGCGTCGGAGATCCACAACACCTGCTCAGCCCCAGAAGTTGCAATGGTCGTTGCACCTTTCGACGAGAGAATTTCCCCGACCGCCTGACCTCCGATCTCGCTCGCTGTCCCCCCGGTTTCCCCGACGAGTCGCAAGCCCGACCGGCCCGCTTTGGATAGAACGGCCACCCATCGGCCACCCTCGCCAGCTTGCACGCTCAATGCAACTCGCGGCCACGCCCACCGCTGCTGATACCTTGCCCGCGCTTCATCCAGTGAGCGAGCCCGAGGGCCGTTCAAGGCATGGCACGAGGCAACCGCCAAGGCTTCCCTACGTGCCCCTAGTTGCGCCTGCGTCAGTGGTCGTCCGATCTCGATTGCCC
>JAFEFL010000077.1 GCA_018240595.1 Pseudomonadota bacterium
CTGAGAGCTTTTAAGCGCTCTCCGATCACTTCCGGGTTATCGATCATGCCCCGGATTTCACCACAGGCTGTGAATGGCGTCGTTTCGCAGTTTGCGGACCCTTGACGAGTTCGCACGGTGCGAACTATAAGGGGCGGCATGACGGCAGACGCTTCGATCACGGCTGGCTCGATCATCGACGACCTCGGAGGCACCGGGGCTGTTGCCAAGGCGTTGTCATGCGCCGACTCCACGGTGAGCTCCTGGCGCGCGCGCGGCGTGATCCCCGGCCCGAATTGGGCCGGCATCGTCGCCCTGGCTGCGGAGCAGGGCCGGTCGGAAATCACTTTCGAAGTGCTCGCCCGTCTTGGCGCGCGTCGCCTCAGCGAGGCCCGCGCATGACGAAACGAGAGAACGTCGCCCATTCGATCCTCCCCATCTGTTCTTATTGGGACGGATGGTATGACCGTAACGCCCTGCTCGAACAGTGGGCAGTTCCTGCACCGCTATACCGCGAATGGAATTGTTCAAATGTGACAGTGCGTTCCGCCGTCGGAACTTCGTTAACCATATCAGCAAGTTCCGGCGGCCTGTGGAAAGCGTTTGCTTCCCGCGGTTGTGATTTGACGGTCCGCGTTCCCGACGCGGGCGGAAAGATATGCGGGCCAGCGGCACACACCTGGCAGTTTGTACTCGCCGCCGGCCCGCATCATCGCCCTGCGCTCGGGGGTTCAGAAGCGCATGGCGAACTCGAATTTGTATCTGCGTATCGAGGTGAGAGTTCATGCTGCAAATCTTGGAGCGGCCACGGTCGGATTTGTCCGACACGTTGTCGGCGATCTCCGACAATGCGTCGGAAATCTCCGACGCCATGCGGATCGTGCATTTCGCTGCCGAACCGCGTCCGCCGGCTGACAGCACAAAGGCTGCCATCCGCCGCGCCTGCCAGCGTCTCGGCTGGTCTTACACGCGCACGCGCGATGTCTGGTACGGCGATGCGCGCCGGATCACCGTCGCCGAAATGGATCAGCTTCGCGCGCTCGAGCAAGAGCGCGATCATGCTGCGGCCCGCGCCGAACAGCGTCGGCACCTGCAGCAGCTCCACGCGCTGCGCGCCAAGCTTCAATTCAACGATCCCGACTTTCACGCAGCCGACATCGAAGCAATCAGTTGGCTGCTCGAACATCATCGATAATGCCGAGTGCGCTTCACATCTAACCGGAGGCGTCGGCCGCTTGACGGCGGCCTATGATGGTCGGGGAAAAGCGCCGCTACTGCGCCAAGGTGAAATTCCGAGGCTCGGCACCAGTTCCGGCGGCGGCCTTGGCGTCCATCAGCCCGGGTCAAATACATGGGTCGGCGACATCGTCGCGACAGGTCCATCGGGAAGGGCGCGTGATCGCGCTATGTGCCCCGCCGTCGCCGGAAACTTCTCCATGCGAGGTGCGGCATGACGCGCGGCAGCGGCATGACGACAAGCCAGATCAACGGCGCGCCGCTAGGTGCGCTTTATGTTGTGCCAAGCACCGGCGCCATCGCGTACACCAATGCGCTCGCGCACCACCTTGGCCGCTCCGATCTGCAAATCACGTCGCCCGTAATCTTCGACGGCGATGGCTTTCGCTTGCGCGGTCGCAACGCCGATATCGTCATCGACCACGCGACCGAACTGACCAATCGTCAGTTCGACTGCTGGCATCGGTTCAAAGAACTCGCGGAGGCGCGGCGCAAAGCCACAAGCGAAAGCCTCTGATCACCAGCTCTGAGTGGCCGCGCGTGTAAGCGGTTATTGTCTCAAAAATCTTCTGCCCCTGTACCTGCGTAACCGTTCAATTTTGTTGCGTGCGTGATCGAGTTTCCGAATGACCGGGATAACCCCGGCCAATTCCGACCCGAGGGGGAAGCTATGTCTTCGTTCCATTTCAAGAACCTGCAGCGCGTGATTTTGCCGACATCAGTCATCGGCGCGCCGAACGTGCAGGGTGTTGTCATCGGCGGCGCGACCGAACTGGACGGCGTGCCGCACTACAATGTGCTGTTCCTGGATCATATGACGCGCTGCGCCAAGAGCGACGTGCAGCCGCGCGTCGTCGGCATTCTGGAGCACGAGCTGATCGCTGCGCAGCCGCCGGCCATGGTGACCGAGGAAGAGGCCGTCCGCCGCTGCAAGGTCTGCTTCGACGATGGCCACTTGAGCGCCATGGAAACGATCCGGCGTGAACGCGCCGCCCGCGCCGCCAAGCGAATGAAACCAGCCAAGGCGAAATCGAAGTCCAAGGGCAAGCACTAACCGGACTTCGCCGCCATGCCCGTCACGCCCATACAGCGGCTTGTCGATGAGCTCGCGCACGTTCGCCGCCGGGATTACCCCGCGCTGGCGAAACGGGCAGGCGTGGTCGTGCGTGAAATCGAACGCGCCGCGGCCGGGACACAGCTTCGCCCCGGCCAGTATTTGAAGCTCTGCGCCGCGCTCGGCATCAAGGCCGCGAGCGGCGAGCGCGTGCCGCCGCGCCGCCTGGGTGATTTCGATTGGGAAATGTTCCGGCTCGGCGTCGAAATGCGCCGCCGGCTTTCCAAGCGGATGACCATGCGGCAGGCGGTCGCCGCCATCGGCCGTCGCGTTGGGCTTTCAACGATGAGCCGGGTCGCCAACGCCAAGCCCATCTCAATCACCAGCATCATCGCGATCTGC
>JAFEFL010000078.1 GCA_018240595.1 Pseudomonadota bacterium
CAGCTCGCGTGAAGCCAGCGCGTAAGCGGCATTGCTCGTGTCGATCAACGTCTCTTCACGCGTAAAGCTGTCGCCTCGATAGCCGGTCTCCAACGCCTGCATCGCATCGTAGGCACGGGCGACGGATACAAGGTCGCCGATGGCGCCGAACAGTTCGGCCACATCGAACAGTTGCTTGACCACCTGCATGATGTTGCTGTCGCCATTTTTCGCCCGAAACGGCACGCCCGTGGTGTGCGGGGCGAAGGCGGTCAGCTTGTCGCCGAGCAAACCCTCGACGGTCGGCAGGCGCACCAACACTTCGCGTTCGACCTCGATGAACGATGTGCGGATCGGTTTTTCAACCAGATCGACCGGGCAGTTCGCTTCTTCCACCACGTCCAGCAGTATGTGAAGGCGCGTGTTTTGGGTTGGCGAGTCGTAGAAGAACTTGAAGTGGCGGCGCTGCGGCAAACCGCGCTGTCCGCGATCTTGTTCCTCGTGGCCAATGAATGGCGGCAGCCTGGCGACTCGCGCCAGCACGGAATCCAACTCCGCCGGGGCGGCATGGCAAAAGATGTCGATGTCGATGGACAGGCGGCGAATCGGGTCCAGGTGCAGTAGCAGGCTGGTGCCGCCCTTGAATACGAACGGCAGGCCGGATTCGGCCAAGTGTCCCAGCAAGGCCAAGGCGTGGACCGCCTTTTCCAGGATGCCGGGATCTACCCTAAGTGATTGACTCGATTGTTTTAATTTCTCGCGCGTGAAGAATTCTTGTTTGATCATGTTTAATCCATCAAGTCCAGATCATCGCTTGATTTGGAGTTAATGGATTCATCGAGGAAGCGGATTTTCTGCTCGCGGCGACGCGCATAGCCCAGCAGCGCGGCCACGGGGATGCGTCCGGCCTGCGCGACATTGGCGACAACCTGCTGGGCTTCGGATTCGTCCATCAGGCGCAGACGGCCAGACTCGAACAGCAGATCGACCAGCAGTTTTTCGATGGGCGCAGCGCCGTCCACGGCTTCGGGCTGCTTCGACAATGCTGGGCGCAGCACCACGGTTTTGTCGGCGGGACGGAAGCGTCGTTCGGCCTCGCCGGGGCTGGGGTTCTGGAACACCTTCCAACCTTTGTCTTCCAGTTTTTCCGCCAGCGATGGCAGGGCATCGGCGTCGGCGTAGAGGAACGCGGTATGGGTGGACAACAAGTGCTGGGTGTAGGGGTTGATCTGAGCGGTGGACCAGACGCTGACGTCCAGCAGGGGGAAGTCTTTCCTCACCTGCTTGAGCAGGCCCTGCAAGGGCTTGGTATCGAGCGCGAAGGCATCGGGCAGTCGCGAATACCAGCCGCGGCCGGCGTCGTGGATGACGCCGGTGCGCATGGCTTCGCTGAGGTAGCTGCGCAGGGTGTCATCGGGCAATTCGACATCGAGATCGGCCAGACGCTCGACCACCATCCCATGCGAGAAATAAGCATCGGCTTCGGCCAGCGCCGGAAGGACGCGCGCGATCAGCGACGTCTTCGCATCCAGCACAGGTTCGGAAGCAATGCCACGATTTTCAACGAAAGCGATTTCGGCTGAGGTCAGGCCGAACAAGGCATACACCCGTTCGTCGATCTTGCGCTCGATGTCGAGCAGTTCGCTACCCGCCACGCGACTGGCCTTGCGCGTCAGTTCGGCCAGCGCCCTCTGCTGCGCTTTGTCAGCGACCGGTATCGGCACCTGCTTCATGCGGCTGCCGCGAAACTGCACGCGGCCACCCTTCCACGGATCGCCCCATGAGGGAAATTCGCTGCGATACAGGAAATCCAGCAGGCGCGAGTTGAGCACGGCCAGCAGGTAGTAAGGCTCCGGCGCGAGAATGATGAAGCCGGTCTTGTTGACGTAGAAGCCTTCCTCATCCACGAAGGCGTGTAAGCGCTTGGAAGTTTCGTTGAAGACGATCTTCGTTCCCTCGAACGCCTTCAGGTAGTCCGACGAGGGATTGTTGTCCAGTTCCAGCCAATGATGCTGGCCTTCATTGCCGCCGCCGCGCGAGGTCTTTACCTGCCCGCGCGCGCGCAGTTTCTTCTCGTGCCGGCTCAGATGCTTCAGGATCGCCGGATAATGCTTCAGCTCTGTGTTGAATCCGAAGCGCACCGCGATCAAATACATGCCGGCCCATTTGTTGTGCCAACGGCGGATTTCGTGGCCCTGCAGCCACGGCTTGATCAGTTCGGCGCTGTTGGCGTCTTGTGCGATCAGTTGATCGCGGGTAGCCGCGTCGATCACGAAGGCTTCATTCAAGCCCGTTTTGATGCCGTAGTAAATCTGCTCCGTCACAAACTGCGAGAGCGGAACAGCATGTTCGCGCATTTTCGCGATCAGCGCCGCGCCTTCGACCGACTCCAGGCTCCAGCCCTCGGCCTGCAAGCTGCTTTGCGGCAGGCGCAAGCCGCGCTGCTCGACCGCGATGCGCAGGTGATCGAGTTCGGCTTGCTCTTTGATTGTTGCCGCGGTGAATTCGTGCGCACCCGGCGCCTTGCTACGCTCGGCGATGACGATGGCCGGGTCGGTGGCCGCCGCGAAAACCGGAAGCTCACCGAAATCGATCAGGGTCTCGACGCGGCTTTCGGAACTCAGATATTCGCGCAGGTTCTTGCCATAGTCGGCGCGCAGGAACTTGTTGCTGCTGATGTAGCAAAGCAGGCCATTGTTCCGCAGCAAGCTCAGGCCGCGCTCGTAGAACAGGCAATAGATGTCCACGCGCGAGGCGAAGGTCTTGTAAATCCGTTTCCACTCCGCCTGGACGCCCGTGTGACTGAACTTCTCGGACGAGACATAAGGCGGATTAGCAATCACGATATCGAAACCGCCGCGCTTGAACACATCCTGGAAATACACATGCCACAGGAAGTACGGTCGCTCCGCCTTGCCTTCCAGTTCCTTCAACTTCCGTCCGCGCTCCGCGCAAAGCTTCAGCTCCGCTTCCAGGTGCGCCATCCGCTTCACCGTCCGCGTCGGCGGTTTCCACGCCTTGACGCGGCGCTGCTTGTCCTTGATGTCGGTGCGGTACTGTGCCAGTTCCAGCTCCACGCTCTGGGCGCGCACTGAAATCGAATCCTCGATGTGCCGCAAAACCAAGCCGTCGATTTGCCGATGCAATTCCTGCTTGGCAACCGGATCGGACTCGGCGAAATAACGGTTGGTGAGCTTGGCGAAATCCTGTTGCTGGCGTTCGACCAAAGTGAGTTGCGTACCTGCCGTGTCGAAGGCGAGTGCACCCTGCCCCGCGAACACCTTGACCGAATAATCGTGCTGGAAAAGCTTGTCGAGGGCGATACCTTCGAAGCTCTCCAGCAGCGAATCGCCCTGCATGATTTTGTAGTCGAGGTTCGGCAAGGGACTCGGCTGGTCCTCTTCCACGATCAAGGCCAGCCAGAAGCGCAGGCGCGCGATTTCCACGGCGCCGGCGTCGATGTCCACACCATAGACAGAGTTCTGGATGATGCGGCGCTTGGTCTCGGCGCGATCGAGCGTCCAGTCCAGCGCCAGTTTGATCCAGTAGATCTCCTGCAACAGGCCAATGGGGAAAGCGCCCGAGCCGATCGCCGGATCGCAAATCTTCACTTCGTCCAGCAGTCGTTCGATTTCCTTTGCGTTCTGCCGCACCCAGTTCTTCTTGTCCGTGGCCTCGCCCGGATCCTTGTCGCGCACCAGCGACGCCAGTTCCGTACGCTCACCCAGATGCGATTGCAGGTAGTGCAGCAGGCTCTGCTGGCACATGTACTGCACGATAGCCTTGGGCGTGTAGTACGCGCCCTTGTCCTTGTTGTCTTCCAGCAGGTTCTCGAACACGTGACCCAGCATTTCCGGATCGATGCCGACTTCGTGGTCTTCCGGGTCGTTCTCGTCGATGGTGAAGTTGTATTCGGCAAAGAACCCCAGCAAGTCGGCGAACAGCGTGGCGGGAAAATCCAGCGCGTGCGTGTCGGCGGGAACGTCGTC
>JAFEFL010000079.1 GCA_018240595.1 Pseudomonadota bacterium
CGGGAACACTACTAACCGAGAATTTCACCGAGAATTTCACCTCTTTTTCGAACTGGGAGTTCGAGCCCTGAACACGAAGTAAACAACGGAATCTAGTTTACGAATTTGCCCGCAATTATCTCGAATTCAGAATTACCAACGCGCTACGAAGGAGACCCTGAGATATATTTGCAATTCGTAATATACCACAAAGTGCACCGAGTGCCTAGACCACCAAGAGAGCACAGAATAATTCGTCCTGTCATCCGTCGTAACCCTAACAGCGCGCAGACTCGATCTGTCCAAAAAAGATTCCTGAGAGTACTTATACTGGCTCACGGCCGTAGACGCTTCTATTCTTTCATTCTGCTTCGACTTCTCCAATAATTGTCGCATGTCAACACCAGCATCAGCATCAGCCTCAACCGTCCCTTCCTCGTCGAAGCTTCCCTTCTGTCATACGTACTGCTCACAGAGGGTAACATACATGTATGTTACCTGTGGTACAGCCAGCAGGGGACCCAGAGGGGACCAGAGGGGACCCACAACCGGCCCATGACGGTTGACTAGCTTCCGGCTCGGCTCGCCCCATTATTTAGTTGGTCATCAGTCTCCGGGGACTCCTCTCTGCAATGGATGACGTGGTGCCGGCTGCAAGGCCCGGTCGCGTCTCCCTGACAGTAATTACTCAAGTTGTGCAAGCAGTAGCGGTCCAGGTTCGGTTTTGTTTTTCTTTTGCCCGTAATGTTGGTCTGTATTGAGTTTAAAGAGGTTATTCCAAGTATTATTTAAGGTTATTCCCATTATCTTACTCCTAAGCAGTCGCATTCTGAGGGCAACACATTTGAAGTAACTTCCTTGCGCCACATGCTATCTAACACGCCTCTGGAATTTTTGAAACTGTACGGCAGCCTCATTCCGCCACATTTGCTTGCCTCGCTTTCTCCCTTGGCGAGCAATGAAGAAATAGGTTGGATATTATCGAGGCTGTTGCATTCTGCGCGAAAGCAGGTAACGGTTCGGCAACTTTCCTACCACGTTCTTTAATACGTCATAGGCGTCTAAAGAACAAAGCATTGTTAAGAATAGAAGATATGCGATGATTGAAAAGTTGCATAACGGTATTGGAAGTTTTTTGTGTATTTCTTGCCGACATTCTGTAGAGGGTTATTTCAGCGAATCGAGAATGCGTGAAAGAGAGCCGGCTTTGGTGGACTCGTATTTAGGTATGAATCCCACTTTCTTAATATTTAAGAACGTGCTCATGAGAGCAGGATCCGTGAAGCAACCGAATTTTGCGGAAAGCACACCACTTTCTCAACGTCTGATTGCATCGATTGATGCAGCTTGGGTGCAGGAGAGAGCATGCAAGCAAAGGGAAATGGAACAGTCACAACTTGAGGAAGAGGAAGATGAAGAGGAGGAGGAGGACGACGACGAAGACGAGGAACACGAAGAGAATATGCAAGTCGAGGCAGAAGAGAATGATGAGGTAAAGTGAGGGTCGAGTGGTCGCTGTGACTGTGGCTGTGGCTGTGGCTGTTTCTGTGGCTGTGGCTGTGGCTGCGGCTGCGGCTGCGGCTGCGGCTGCGGCTGCGGCTGCGGCTTCCTATGACGCTGCTTTCCCGGTAAAGAGACCGGATGGTCTCAAACGCGTTGAGTGTGGGCCGTTGAACGTAGGCCGAAGACTATAGCCCATTGACAACAGACCCAGACCAACCGTAGACATAGATCATAGACCGTAGACCGTACCGAACCCTAGTCCGTAGAGCTCTGCTTTACGGTCACTACGGCACGTCCACTTAGCCCTCCATTTTCGCTGTGTGTAACTCTAACTTAGTACTTACCCTTTTGAAGGAGGACGAAGACCTTTACACTGGAGACATGGACGACGTCCCCGAAGAGGACCGACGAGAGGAGCTCATACGCGAAATGGAACACCGCTTCCTCAGCGGAAAGGATACGGAGTACGTGGACTATGCGAAGATCGATGCGGACGTTTCGTTGGACATTCAGAAAGAAACCGACGACGCTGAGGAGCGGTACTTCAGCGACGAAGATTAACCGAGTCTTTACGCTTTAATGAATGTAGATATGTAAATATTCATTTGCTTTTACTGCTTTTATTCAGTGAAATCTCTGCACAATAGGCATAATGCTGGGTTCAATTTGGCTTCGCCGTAGCCAATGTCTCACGTGCTCACTTTATCCGCTTGCGCTGGAAATAGTTCTGCTGCAGCACCCGCCACAGCATTCCCACGACATTGACGAAACTGAACGGGTAATAGTAAGGCAAGTCGAAGCCCTGTTGCCAGTGTGGATTGGCTTGTATGTACTCCTGAGCCTCGGGTGAGGCATAGAACGAGGGTGGAAACTCGGAAACCGTCTCTTTCCTGCAACAAATTAGCCCTTTGCACTTTTGAGATGCCAGCTCATACTTGATCTGCAGAAAGACGTTGATAACTCCGTTATCCGCCATTGTGAAGTTGTTCTCGTTGACGTATTGATGCAAACATGGATAGAGTACGGTCCACGGGTAGTGATTGGGGTATGAACGGGGATTCAGTAGCAACGCATACTCCTTCACGCTAAGAAAATGAATGTATGTTCGACAGTGTGATGAGCTGACCTTTTCCGCATCGAGACAAAATTAAACACGCTTGCAATCGTAAGAAAGAAAAATGTAGTAAACGGGTGCTGCAGCTGCTTCCTTGCAACGATAAGAACGACACATCAGATCGAAAAAAGACGTACGTAAACCAATACTTCAACCCAGCAATCACATGCAAAGAGCGCCTGCGGTAGTCCGATGCGATCCGAAGCTTGCCCTGATGCAGAGATTAAATGCGAACCCCAAAAAAAAAAAGACTACCTGGGAGATAATTTTGCATCGCGGATCCGGGCTATCGGTAATCCGCCAAAAGGAGCAGCCAACAATTCTGAATTGCTTGTCAAAAATCGGATCGCGGCTTTGTCCTGTACAGGAGATCTTACCTCTTCGTGGTGACTTCTCTGAAAACATATCCCAGCTCCTGGAGCCGGATGTGAGCCAGAAATGAGTCCCAGTTATCTGTTATTAATGTATCAGCGAAGTGGAACACCTCCTAGGACAAATGAGAATATTGCATTAAATACTTTCGGTCGACCCTGATCTGTTCATCCGAGGCGTTATTTATGTAAAGTGTTTCTATGGAAAGATCGCTTCCCATGGCGCAGCGGAAGCGCAAGGCGCGGGTAAAGGCAGCACCGGGGAGCGGGGGCGCGGGTATTCAGCTGCCGTTTACACATTTACAAATCCACAGCAAAGAAAAAGGCTGCTACACCAGCTCAAGAGAATAGTCCATCAAATTGGGCATATTCTTCACGAAGCGCTCGCAGTATTCATCCACGGGTTGAACAGATAGGCCGGCGCTGTCGAGGCAAAGGAAGTA
>JAFEFL010000007.1 GCA_018240595.1 Pseudomonadota bacterium
CCCGAGCCCCCGCAGCTGATTTTGTTGAGTCCGTAGACGCAGAACCAACAAAGAAAGAAAACGGTATGACCCACGAAGCCGCTTCCCCCGCCGTAGACCACGCCGCACGCGAACAGCAGCTCGAGCTGCCCGCTCGACACGAGGTTGTGGATCCCCGCTTGGTCGCCGCCAATATCGACTCCGGTAATAAACCGGCCAAGATATCAAGGGAGACAAAAAAGGCGCCAGGAACGAGCGTAACGGACGAGCACCCCACTCTTGCGACAAACGGATCCACGCCGTCGCGCGCTTGCGATGGCAAGCGTTCATCCGCCGTCCGCCGCATTCTCGCACGGGCGGCAATCCCAATCATCGCCTTCGACCCGAAGTATCTCCCCGCCTCGATTCAGAAGCCACTGGAAGCAACTGGCGTCGTCGGTGAAGAGCATTACGCCGCAAGCGCGATGGCCCTGCTGACGGCCATTGGCGCTGCTGCGGCATCTACGACGAACTGTGCCGTACCAGCGCTCGGGCCTGAAACCGGGATCGCCATTCGGCTCTGTCTGCTGACCGAAAATCGCGACATGCCTGTCGCAGAGGGCCCCGTCTTCTTTGCGGTGCATCGGTTGCAGAACGCCCTGCTCGACCAACACCAGATAGCGCTGGCGACTGCCGCGGTTAGCCAGCGTATCGCCGCCGAGCGCCGCGCACTCTACGCGCAAGCCGTCAAAGCCGCCGGCGTTCTCGGTCACACCCCTCCGCCGCCGCTCGGCGACGCCGGCGAAAGCTGTAACGCCGCTTCGCCGCAAATCGTAGTCCGTGATGCAGGCCCAAGTGCGATAACCGATGCACTTGCAGGCGGCACAAGTGTGCTGCTGTTCGACGAGCGCCGTGCGCCTAATTTCACGCGCATAGGCTGCGGCGACCCCGCCACCGCCGCTCTGCTCAACGCAGTGGCGATCGGACGACCTTTGGCAGTCCGAGATGCCAAAAGCGGGTATGTCGCGTCGCGTCCAGCGACGGTCGCGGTTATCGCTGTCCAGACCAAAGATGAGCTCGATCGCCTTCCCGCGGCGACTGCGGATGAGCTCCGAGCCGTGGCCTTTGTGCCCGCTTCGCCGCCGCCACCCGGCGGCGACTGCGCCGGCATCACGGAATTGCTGGGGCGCGTACACTCCCTCACGGCCGCAGCACCTCCCACCTTCGCGCTGTCGCAAACAGCGCTATCGGTGATCCGCGAAGGTGCCCACCGTTGGCGCCACCAAGTGGCCGCGGGCCTGCACCCGCTCTCCGCGTACATCGCACAATTACCTGACCTATGCCGCCGCCTGGCGGTCGCCTTTCATCTCGCCGAGGCCGCGCACAGCGGCGATCTCACGGCCGAGATTACCGACATCGATGCCAGACGTGCCGCCGCCCTTATCGACCACCTACTGTTACCCGTCGCTGTTCAAGCTCTGGGGGCAGTTTCGACGACCGATCAAACCGAGGCGGATGCGCGGCACCTCGTGGCAAAAATTCGGGAGGAAACCATCTTGACGCTGCCGGCGCTCGAAAAGCGGGAGTTGCAGCGGGGCACACAAGGCACAGTGCGCGGTGCCCGCTTCCGTGCAGCGCTTCGACGTCTTGAGGAACTTGAATTGGTCATACCCACCGACCCACCGAATGGCGGTCGAGCCGAGTATATCGCCGGCGCGCCTGCGATATATTCTTAATGCAACTGTCAATGGCACTCCCCTGGTCACAAGGATCAACACCGAGAGGGTCGTTGACACCTAAACTCTCTCGACTAGCCGATTCACCGACCGGCCATCGAGTCACAGACGTCGGTACCGGAAGACGCTCAACGCGTCGCGACCCGCTGTTGGCTGCGGCCGTCGACCGGCAGTTGCAATGTCGTCTCAGCCCAAATTGCCGCAGAAGCGGTGGATGCGCGTGCAGGCGTCCTCGAGATCCGAGGTCTTGGTGGCGTAGGAGATGCGGAACGCCGGGCCGAGGCCGAAGGCCGAGCCCTGCACCACCGCGACGCCTTCGGCCTCGAGCAGTTCGGTCACGAAGTCCTCATCGGTCGCGATCTTCTTGCCCGACGCCGTAGTCTTGCCGATGGTGCCGGCGCAGGACGGATAGACATAGAACGCACCTTCCGGCGTCGGGCACTTGATACCGTTCGCCTGATTGAGCATCGACACGACGAGATCGCGGCGCTCCTTGAAGATGACGTTGTGCTTGGCGATGAAGTCCTGCGGACCGTTCAGCGCCTCGACCGCCGCCCACTGCGACGCCGCCGCCGGATTCGATGTCGACTGCGACTGCAGCATCGCCATCGCCTTGATCAGCGGCTCCGGGCCGCCGGCGTAACCGATGCGCCAGCCGGTCATGCAATAGGCCTTCGACGTGCCGTTGATGGTCAGCGTGCGTTCGTAGAGCTTCGGCTCGACCTGCGCCGGCGTGACGAACTTGAAGTCGTCATAGACGAGGTGTTCGTACATGTCGTCGGTCATCACATAGACATGCGGATGACGCACCAGCACGTCGGTGAGTGCCTTCATCTCGTTGTAGCTGTAGGCGCCGCCCGTCGGGTTCGACGGCGAGTTCAGGAGGAACCACTTGGTCTTCGGCGTAATCGCCTTCTCGAGCTGGGCCGCCGAGATCTTGAAGCCGCTCTCCATGGAGCACACGACCTCGACCGGCGTGCCGCCGGCGAGATAGACCATGTCGGGATAGCTGACCCAGTACGGCGCCGGGATGATGACCTCGTCGCCCGGGTTCAGCGTCGCCATGAAGGCGTTGTACAGCACCTGCTTGCCACCGGTGCCGACCGTGATCTGCGACGGCTTGTAGTCGAGGCCGTTCTCGCGCTTGAACTTGGCAGCGACCGCGGCCTTCAGCTCGGGGATGCCGTCGACGTTGGTGTACTTCGAGGCGCGGCCTTCGCGGATCGCCTTGATCGCGGCTTCCTTGATGTTATCCGGCGTGTCGAAATCCGGCTCGCCCTGCCCGAGACCAATGATGTCGCGGCCGGAGGCCTTGAGGGCGCGCGCCTTGTCGCTGATGGCGATCGTCGCCGATGGCTTGGTGCGCTTGAGCGTTTCGGACAGAAATGACATGCGTGCTTCCGTTGGTTCGGCGCTTTCAGGCGTGCTTCGAGGCGGCTTCGACGAAGGCCTTGAGCAGCGGATGCGGCGCGCCCTTGCGGGATTTGAGTTCGGGATGGCCTTGCATCCCCATGAAGAACGGATGGCCGCCGAGTTCGACTCCCTCGGCAATGGCGCCGTCTGGGTCGCGCGCGGTGACTGCAAGGCCAGCGGCCTCGGCAATTTCGATCAGTTGCGGATTGAGCTTGAAGCGATGATTGCTTCTGATTGTGCTCAGCGCGCCGATCACCGCATTGAGCCGCGAGCCGGTCATCGTGACCACCGGGCATTCGCCGAGCTTGTGCCGGTCCGGCACCGTGCCCATCAGCGGCACGAAAGTATGCAGCGCGGCGTCCGGATCGACCTCCGCGAGATTGATGTCATTCCGGCCGGAAGCGCCGCGGATGACCGCCGTCGTCATGGTCTGCATGCCGAGGCAAAGCCCGACAACAGGCGTCGAGGACCGCCAAGCCTCCTCGGCGATCGCAATCTGCGCCGGCACGTTGGCCATGTTGGCGCCGCCCGGCAGCACGATGCCGTCGGCGAAAGCAGCAAGACGGGCGGCATGTCCGGCCAGAACCTCGGCCGGCGGCGCGAAGCTTACGGCCAGCCTGATATCAAGGAGATCGGCGGCATCGCCGAGTGCCGCCAGAGTTGCCGGGTTGATGTCGAGATGATCCGCCGGGTTGCCGACGACCAGGATCCGCACGACGGGCGCGCTCGCGGCGCGGTGAGCGAAGCGCGGTTCGCTCGGCGCGAGACGGCCGTAACCGTCGCGGACGAGGACCGGAAACGGCGCGGGCTTGCCGGTCGCTGCGTCGATGAGGCGGAATGTATCATCGTCCGCCGCTTCGACGATAAGGTGCTCGGCCGGTTCCCCCGACTCTGCTGCCGCCTGAAGCAAGGCTTCCGCATCGCGCCGGTCGGTCAATGCGCCGGAGATCGGAACGACGACATCGCCGTCGCGCGCGCGTTTGACGATCTCATCCGGCGTCGTCGCAGCGGACAGCGGCACGCCGGCGCGGTCGAACCAAATGAGGCCGCTGGCGACGAGCGCGCCCTCGCCGGTCACGTGCTGGCACGCTTCCAGTGCTGCGGGATCGAACCGGGCCGGCAGATGCATCGCCGCGGCGCCGCGCGCCCGCGCCACAATCGCGGCCGCCGCGCCATAGAGCGCGGGCGGCGACTGATTGTGTTCGACGATGATCAAAGCCATGAGACTGCGCTTCCCCGCGCCGCTCAAGCCGCGAGCTTGACACCCGAGCGCTGGTCGGCGGCCAGCGTTTCCATCACCGCGGCGACCTGGGCCTTCTCGCTGTCGGAAAGATCGCGCAGCGGCGAACGCACATGGCCGCCGTCGAAGCCACGGAGGTTCATCGCCGCCTTGGTCGTTTGCGGCTGGCCGAAGGCGCGCGCGAGCTTGCGGAACGGATACCAGAGGCGATGCAGGTTGCGCGCGGCCTCGGCATCGCCGCGCTCCAGCGCGCGATAGCTGGCGAGGATCAGTTCCGGCAGCGCGCCACTATTGGTCGAGCTCAGGCCGTCGAAACCGGCCATCAGCGGCCCGAGGAAAGCAAGATCGGAGGCGCAGAACAGACGGATCCTTCCCGACAGCGTGTTGGCGATCTGGTCGATGGCGGTCGGGTTGAGGTCGCCCTGCTTGAGGCCGACGATGCCCTTGATGTCGGCGAGCCGGTCGAGCGTTGCCGGCGACAGCGTGATGCCGATACCGGGCGCGTTGTAGATGACGACGCCGGTCTTCGAGGCCGGCACGATGTCGCGATAGAACGCGACGGTCTGGTCGTCGGTGACCTCCGAGACATAGGCGGGCATGACCATCGGCACGCCGCCGAGATTGCCGGCCAGCTCGGTCAGTTCGCGCACCGCGCGCGGATCGGAACCGGCACTGCACAGAAGCACCGGCACGCGGTCGCCGGCGACATCCATGGCGTGACGGAACAGCGCGGCCCGCTCCTGCATCGTCATCGTGGCGAATTCGCCGTAGGTGCCGTTGATCAGGATGCCGTCGAAGCCGAGCGAGATGATCCGCTCGATCGACCGCGCGAGGCCGGCTTTGTCGACGCTGCCGTCTTTGGCGAACGGCGTTGTGACGATGTTGACGATGCCATGCAGGCGATGGCGGCTTTCGTTGATGTCTTTCATGACGATGTCCCGGTCGAATTTGTCTTAGGCGTTGACGCGCAGCAGCGGCCTCGGAACGCTGCCGAGGACGCGATAGCCGGTGTCGGTGATCACCACGGTCTCGCTGACGCCAACCGTGAACTCGCCGTAGATGCGCAGCGCCGGCGGGATGTGGAACGTCATGCCGGGCTGCAGCTCCGTCTTGACGCCGGTATAGAGGCTCAGCACGCCGCCCTCGCCCCAGTCCGGCGCGAAGGAAATGCCGATCGAATAGCCGGTGCGCTTCTTGAAATTGTCGGTGTAGCCCGCCTTGTCGATCACCGCCTGACACGCAAGATGCGAGGCTTCGCAGGGTCGGCCCGGCTTCAGCGCGTCGAGCGAGGCCGCCAGCGCCTCCTGACACGCCTTCTCCATGTCGAGCGCCTCCTGCGGCGCCTTGCCGACCCAGGCCGAGCGCATCAGCGCCGCGTGATAGCGATCGTGGCACGCCGCCATTTCGAGGAAGGCGGGCTGGTCGGCGCCGAGCTTGCCGCGCCGCCAGGTGCCGTGCGGCACGCCGGTGCGCTTGCCGACCGAGCAGAGCGGCTCCATGCCGACATATTCCGATCCGGCGGAAATCGCCGTGCCCATCATGGCGCTGACGAGGTCGTTGTCGGTGGCCCCCGCCTTGACGGCGGCAAGACCCGCGCGCATCCCGGCATCGACATAGCGCGCCGCGGTGGCGATCTTCTCGACCTCGGCCGGCGACTTGACCGCACGCAGACGCTCGATGATGCCCGCCGCGTCGCCGATCTTGCCGAGCTTGGCGGCCAGCGCCTCGTAAACGGCAATCGGCAGGAACCAGCCGCGCTTGTCGATGGCGACGCGCTTCGAGGCGAGACCCTTCTTGTTGATGACATCGACCAGGAACGATACCGGCTCGTCGCCGTCGGTGTAGACCTCGGCGTCGCCGATGAAGGTGTTGGCGATGAAGTTGAAGTATTCGAGCTGGCGCAGGACGAAGACCGGCTCGCCGTCCACCGGCAGGACGAGCGCCTGGAAGGTGTAGTAGCCGGGCGTCTGCTGGCCGGTGAGATAGAAGATGTTCTCCGGCCCGGTCGCGATCAGGACATCGATGCCGGCGGCCGCGAGCGCCGTTTTCGCGCGGGCCACGCGCGCGTCGTATTCGGCTTTGGGGAAAGCCGACTCGCTGCCCTGACGGACGCCCGTATTCTTCTGCATTTCAAAACTCCCGGATCAAAGTCGCCCGCTGGCGATCGAAAGAGACACCGAGGCCCGGAACAGCCGGGACCGAGACGGCGCCTTGTTGGTAGGTGACGCTGGACGCGACGTCGTCGACGAGACCGTCGGCGCCGTAGAGCTCGGCATAAGCCGGCGCTGTGGCGGCGGCGACGTTCAAGGCCGCCGCGGTGCAGATGCCGCCCTCGTTCATCTGGCCGATCATGAAGGGCACGCCGGCGGCCTTGAGCCGTCGCGCGGCCGCCAAGGTCGGGGCGATCCCGCCCATTTTCACAAGCTTGAGATGCGCGAGCAACCGGCCGCCGAAACCGCAGACGCGCTCGACGTCGTCTGCGCCGGCCATGCTCTCATCGAGCATGACCGGAATCGGGCTCTCATCCGCGAGCTTTGCCAAGGCATCCCAAACCCCTGCGGCGATCGGCTGCTCGAAGTAAGCGAAGTCGAATGGCGCCAGCGCGTTCAGACGCTGCACGGCCTCGTCGAGGCTCCATGCGCCGTTGGCGTCGGCGGCAATCTCGATGCCGCTTCCGAACCGATCGCGCAGCGCGCCGATCCGTCGCATGTCTTCGTCGAACGACCCAATGCCGACGCGCACCTTCAGCTTGCGGAAGCCGCGCTCGACATAGCGCGTCGCGTTGGCGATAAAGTCGTCATAGGACGACCAGAACAAGGTCTGGTTGGTCCGGTACGAGATCGCCTCCGCCCGGCCCGCGCCGAGATAGGCCGCGAGCGGCTGGCCGGCCTGCTTCGCCAGCAGATCGTGCAGCGCCATGTCGATCAGCATGCGCACCGGCGCGGCCACGTGCGTATCGCCGGCAATGCCGGACAGCAGCGCTGCCGGCGGCTGCGCCCAGTCGGTCCGCTCTGCGACCGCAATCGCTTCGGCAACGACCTGCCGCTCCGGCATGCCGTTCAGATAAGCGATATTGATGCGCACCCCGCCAACGCCGACCGCATCGCCGTCGGCGAGCGTCAGATAGAGTTCGGCAAGATGACCGATGCCGCCGGACGACGCCGTGTGCAGCTTGACGCTGCCGTCGTAGTGCAGTTCGGCGGAGTAAAGGGAGGCATGCACGGCTTTTCAGACGCCTCCGAGCATGGCCTTGGCCACGTCGCGATAGATCAGGCTGCAGGCGGCGAATTCATCCACCGGCACGAACTCGTCGGCCTTGTGCGCGACGCTCAGCGAACCCGGGCCGATCACCGTCCCCTGGGCGCCGAGGCTGCGGAAATGAACAAGATCGCAGCCGCCCTGGAAGCCGTAAGGTCCGACGTCGCTCGTGCCATGCGCGCGGCAGGCGGCGAGGCTCGCCTTGACGATCGGCTCGTCGAGCGCGGTTTCGGTCGGCCCGCCGGTCGTGGCGCGATAGTCGATGATATCCGCGCGCACGCCGAACCGCTTGTTGGCGTCGGCGAGCAGCGCGCCGATCTCGCGCTTGACCGCCTCCTCGTCTTCGCCCGGCACCATCCGGCGATCGAGCAGCAGGTCGCAATGCGACGGCACGATATTGTCGGCGTGGCCGCCATTGATGCGGGTGACGGTCAGGCTAGCATTGCCGACCAGCGGATGGCTGCGCTTCTGCACCACGTTCTCGTGATGCGCGGCGACCAGCTCGAGCAACTGCCCGGCGCGATAGATCGCGTTCTCGCCGAGATGCGGCGTGCCGGAATGGGCGGCGACGCCATGCACGCGGACGACGGGCCGCAAACTGCCCTTGTGCGCGGTGAAGGTCGCATTGTTGGTCGGCTCGCCGATGACCGCGGAGTCGATCTTCGGTTTCGAGGCGGCGTAGAACTTCGCCCCTTCGCTGGCTGTCTCTTCGTCCGCGACGAATACGCCGAGCAGCGTGCCGTGCCAGGATGAGCGCTCGCTCTTGAGCATGCGCAGCGCTTCGAGCATCGCGGCGAGCGGCCCCTTGCAGTCGCAAGCGCCGCGGCCGTACAGCTTGCCGCCGTCCTCGCGCAGCACTAAGGGATCGGACGACCAGCCGTCGCCGACCGGCACGACATCCATATGGGTGTTGAACGCGAAGGTCGGCCCCTCGCCGTTCACGAGCCGCGCCACGACGTTCATGCGGCCCGGCTTGTACTCGGTCAGCTCGACATCGAAGCCGTCGCCGGCCAGCAGGCCGCGCAGGTAAGCGGCGGCTTCAGCTTCACGGCCCGGCGGATTCTGTGTGTCGATGGCGACGAGCTGGGCGAGCTCGCGCTTCATCCGGACAACATCGGGAGTACTGGTCATCGAATTGGAACTCCGGCAGGGCGCGGGTGGTCTAGTGCAGAATCTGGTCGAGGAACCGGCGCGCGCGGCCGCCGACCGCACCGCTGAAGAACTCCTCGGTGAACTTGTTCTCGACGATCTCGCCGCCGTCCATGAAGACGATCCGGTTCGCCGCGCTGCGCGCAAATCCGATCTCATGCGTGACGACGACGCTGGTCATGCCTTCGGCGCTCAATTCGGCCATGACGTCCAGGACTTCGCGGATCATTTCCGGGTCGAGCGCGGAGGTCGGCTCGTCGTACAGCATGACCTTCGGCTTCATGGCGAGCGCCCGCGCGATGGCGACGCGCTGCTGCTGGCCGCCGGACAATTCGTCCGGGAAGGCGCCGGCCTTGTCCGGGATATGCACCTTGCGCAGGAGACCGACGGCGATGTCGTGCGCGTCGGCGCGGCTCATGCCCAGCACCTTGACCGGCGCCAGCATGATGTTCTCGACCGCGGACAGGTGCTGGAACAGCTCGAAACCCTGGAACACCATGCCGATCTGCTTGCGCACGACGTGCTTGTCGTTGCGCTCGCCGGAGATCTCTCTGTCCTCGAAGAGGATGACGCCGTTGTCGATCGGCTCGAGCAGGTTCATGCAGCGCAGCAAGGTCGACTTGCCCGAGCCGGACGGTCCGATGACGACCACGGTCTCGCTCGCGGAAACCGACAGCGAGCATCCCTTCAGCACCTTCAGCGCGCCGAAGGACTTCTCGATGCCTTCCAGGACGAGCAGCGGCTTGTCGTTGATATCCTGCATGTCGTCCTCCTCAGCGCGTCGCGACTTCGTTCGAGACGCTCAACAGCCGCTGCGTCAACGTCCACTTGCGCGTCTTGCGCCGCGCCTTGGGATCGAGCGCCCGCTCCAGCGCCATCTGCAGCATCATGAAGACGGTCGTCATGGCCAGGTAATAGATGCCGGCGGCGGTCAGCGCCTCGAAATAGCGGAAATTGGCGCTGGCGATCTGGTTGGCCACCAGCAGCAGGTCCTGCACGGCGATGACCGACACCAGGGCGCTGAGCTTGAGCATGCCGATGAGCTGGTTGCCCATCGGCGGCAGCACGATGCGCGCCGCCTGCGGAATGACGATGAATCGCAGCACCTGCCCGCGGGTCATGCCGAGGGCGAGGCCGGCGACGCGTTGGCCGGTCTTCACCGCCTGTAGGCCCGACCGCACGATCTCCGCCATGTAGGCGCCCTCGTTCAGCGACAGCGCCAGGACGCCGCTGACGAAGGCCGAGAGCCGGATGCCGAAGGATGGCAGCACGTTGTAGATGAAGATGATCTGGAACAGCACCGGCGTGCCGCGGAAGAGCCAGAGGTAGAGCGTCGTCAGCGCCTGGCCGATCTTCGTCTTCGTGTCCTGCAGGAGAGCGATGACGAGACCGACGGCGACGCCGCAGACGATCGAGCACAGGGTCAGCAGCAGCGTCATCAGGGCGCCTTCAACGAAGGCGGGGGACACCATGTATTCAAGGACGAGTTCGAGGGACACGATGTCTCCGCTTTCGTTGGCGTTCGATCAGCCGATCAGAAGATCCCGACGGTCGGCGGCAGGTTCCACTTCTCGATGAGCTTCTTGTAGGTGCCGTCGGCGACGATTTCCTTGAGCCCCTTCTCGATCAGGTCCTTGGTCGCGGCGTCGCCCTTGCGCGTCGCCATGCCGATCTGGGTGTTCGATTCGAACTCGGCGCCGGCGGTCTTGTACTTGCCCGGGACCTTCTCGAGCAGCATCACGGCGCCCGGCGTCGAATCGAAGAAGGCGTCGGCGCGGCCCTGCAGCACCGACAAAGCGGCGTCCTGCGCGGTCGGGAACGTCAGGACATTCACCGCGGCCTTGCCGGCGCCCTTGCAGCGCTTGTCGTCTTCGCGGGCGTAGGTTTCCTCGATCGCGCCGAGGGTCACGGCCACCGAGGTGCCGCAGATCGAATTGTCGCGGCCGGTGATGTTCTTCGGGTTCGAGGTCTGGACGATCACCTGGTTGCCGATCTTCAGATACGGCACGAAATCGACCTGCTCGGCGCGCGTCGGATTGATGTACATCGCCGAGTTGATGATATCGATGCGGCTGCCCTGCAGCGCCGGGATCAGGCCCTTGAACTCCATGTTCATCGCCTTCGGCTTGAGCTTCAGCTTGGCGCTCAGCGCATCGATCATATCGATGTCGAAGCCCGTGAGCTTGTTGTCCTTCTGGAACTCGAACGGAGCGAAGGTGGCCGCGACGCCGAACGTCAGGCTGCCCTGCTCGACGAGTTTCGGTGCATCCGCTGCATGGGCGGCGGCAATGAGGACGAACGAAGTAGCGAGAACTGTCAGCGGTCTGCGCAACATGGATTTCCCCTTCCTGCTCCAGAATTGCATTTTATGATCCAAATTGTACAACTGAATGCCGCCCCACGGTCAAGCCTCTAAAACAGGCCGGCACAGTAATTTTGCAGGCAATCCGGCCCAAGAAACAGGCAGACTGAGGCCGCCGGGTATTGTATATTCAGCGTCCATAATACTAGCGATTGCCGAACAGCCCCTTCCATGCCCCGCAGCCAGACGCGCCACAGCCTCGCCAACCAGATCCTCGACATTGTTCGGAATGCACGTCTCGAGGCGGGCCACCATTTGCGGGAACAGTGGCTGGGCGACCTGCTCGGGGTGTCGCGCACGCCGATCCGCGCGGCGCTGGACCTTTTGGCGGAGCGCGGCGCCGTCGAAACCCGGAAGAACCAGGGCTTCTTCCTCGTCCAGTCGTTCGACGCATTGCAGCGTCTTCAGGTCGAGGTGCCCTCTTCGGCCGAACAGAGTCTCTACAAGCAGCTCGTCAGGGATCGTCTGGCGGGTAAGCTGCCGGGTTCGGTGACGCAAAGCGAGATCGCCAAGCGGTACGACGTCGATCGCGGCGTGCTGATGCGCGCGCTGTCGCGCCTCGCGGAAGACAACCTAGTTGCGCGTAACAAGGGCCACGGCTGGCGTTTCCTGCCGACGCTGGCCACCGACGTCGCCTTGCGGAACAGTTACGAATTCCGCCTCGCCATCGAGCCTGCCGGCATTCTGCTCGACAGCTTCCGGCCGAACCCCGCAGTCATCGAACGCTGCCGCCTTCAGCACATGGTGCTGCTGTCGAACCCGGATCTCGGGTCGGTCGACAGCGCGCAACTCTTCGAAACCGACGTCGCCTTCCACGAGGCGCTCGCCGAGTTCAGCGGCAATCTTTTCCTGTTGCAGGCGGTTCAGCAGCAGAACCGGCTGCGGCGGCTATTCGAGTTCTGGAGCTACGGCAATAAGCGCCGCGTGCGCGACTGGTGCCGCGAGCATCTCGCCATCATCGATGCTCTCGAGGCACAGGACTTTACCCGCGCGGCGAATGCGATGCGCGAACATTTAACAAACGCCTATGAGGAAAGGCCGCAAATCTCTGCCAACGCCAAATCCGGCAAGGGTTCAGCGAACCGGAAAAAGACTTTGCGCGCCTAACCGGGGCTTGGCGATCACACATCCGTCGGCGCAGGCCAAGCGATCAATTCCATGACCTACAAAGCGGCGAATAATCGACCGCTCGGCGCTCCAGAACGTCTCCTACCGCGGCCTGGATGCCCCTGGTGGCTCGTGCAAGCCGCTGATGCAGCCGGTCGCAAGCTTCGCCGCCGGTACCCACATCGTCTTCGCGCACAAGGCGGGCTTTGACGGCAAGTTCGCGCAACACTTCTGGTCGCTCTTTGCCGACGATTTGACCTGGCGGCCACCAGAAATCTTGGCAAATACAAGATTGCTCTCGATGAAGCCTGCCTGTGAGCCACTCTTCTCCGACAGGAAGCGGTGACTAATCATCGTGTCGGAGCCGAGCCTTTCGATCAACGCCACCTGAGCCGATATCCAGCCGGAGCGATCTTTGCAGAATGTAAACTTTTTCGGCCGGATGCCAAAGGGCACACGACCCTGCTTCGGCACTGCCCCGGGAGCCGCCACGAATATGGTCGTAAGCTGGAAGCTGTCCGGCGGACATTCGCCACGGCAATATGGTTCATTGGTGAAGATCCCAACGTGCGACAATGGTCGGATCGTTATTGATCACGTTCAGCGTATCGAGCTGCTGCATCAATCCAGAATGATGAGTCTGACCGCCGCGGGCATTTCTCGACTTCGTCGTGCGTCAAATAAACGAAAGTCTTCTCGACTTTCTGATGGGAGCCGCAATCTCGCAACGCATCTGGTGCACAGCTTGGCATCGAGATTCGATAGCGGCACATCGAGCAAATACAGCGACGGAGTTTTGACTCGTGCACCAGCCAGGGCAACCCGTTGTCTGTGCCCGCTCGAAGGCTCGCGGGCCGCCGGTCGAGCAGCGTATCAAGTTCCGTCTGGCGCGGCCTCCAGCCCACCGGATATGGGCATTACCAAAAGAAATTGGACAGACTTGAGCTGCACTAGCTTGATGGCCAGATGCCCAAAGCAGCTTCGAGCTCCTTCGATCAGCAGAATGTGGCCGTCATCAATGCCCTGCACAGCGCCAGGCCGCATTTGATAGGCCTAGAGCGGGCCGCAGACGTCATACCCGACCTTGATCGCAGCCTCGTGCTACACGCAGGTCCGCCGATCGAATGGCAGGACATGGTTCCGGCCATGAAAGCAGCGGTCGCCGGCGGCCTCGTTTTCGACGGCAAGGCCAAGACGCTGGAGGCCGCAATGGATCTTGCGGGCTCAGGCGAAATTCGTTTCGCCCCGGCGCACGACCACCGCGCCGCCGGCGCCATGACCGGCGTCATTACCGCGACCATGCCGGTGCTGGTCTTCGAGGACGAAGTATCCGGCGAGCGCGCCTACGTCACGATGAATGAAGGGCTAGGCAAGACCCTCCGCTTCGGCGCCAACGGCCCAGATGTACTGGAGCGCCTCTCCTGGATCCGTGAACGCTTCGCCCCTCTCCTCAAGCGTGCGCTTGAAATCCATGGCGCCATGGACATCAAACGCCAGGTCTCCGAGGCGCTGCGTCGCGGCGATGAGTGTCACAATCGCAACAAGGCGGCGACCAGCGGTTTCCTGCGCGCGATCGCCGCGCCCCTGGTCGAGACCCAGGCGCCGCATGCCGATATCGCCGAAGCGCTGCGTTTCATTGGCGGCAACGATCATTTCTTTCTCAGCCTGTCGATCGGCCACGCCAAGGCGACAACCTTGGCGATGGAGGCCGTCGGCGGCGGCAGCCTCGTGACCACCATGGCCGGGAACGGCCGCAACGTCGGCATTCGCCTGAGCGCGACCGGCAAGAAATGGTACACCACGCCGGCGAGCGTCGCGAACGTCAAGCTGTTCGCCGGTCAATCGATCGCCGATGCGACGCCGACGATGGGCGATTCCTATGTAACGGAAGTGATCGGGCTTGGCGCCTTCGCGCTATCCGCCGCGCCGGCCATTGCCGAATTCATCGGCGGCACCGTCGAAGAACTGATCGCGCGCTCCGAATCCATGCGCGCCATCACCGTGTCGGAGCATCCCGACTTCCTGATTCCGGCACTCGGCTTTCGCGGCACAGCTTGCGGCATCGACGTCCGGCGCGTTGCGCAGAGCGGCCTCGCGCCACTAATCAACACCGGCGTTGCCTCGCGCGTGCCCGGCGCCGGGCAAATCGGCGCCGGAACGCAAAGCTTTCCGCTGCAGTGCTTCCTCGACGCGGCGAAGGCCCTTTGAGATTCTCGCCGATCGAGGCATCGGCTCCCTAAAGCTTGTCGCCGAAAATCTGACGCTCGATCACGCTCGGATCGTCGTCGGTGCGATAGGTCTTCACCGCCGTCGACAGGTCGGGCGTCTCGCCCTCGGCATAAAGACCATAGGCGTTCTTGCGCACGGTCGGATCGGCGGCCGGCGCGTGGCATTCGACCAGCACGCAATCCTCGGTGCCGCGATTCCAGGCCCAGTGCAGCGCGTTGCGCGGGATACGCGAGAAATCACCCTTCTTCATCAGGAAGGCTTTGCCGTCGCAGAACACCCAGACCTCGCCCGACAGCACGTAGTTGATCTGCTCGCAGTCGTGGCGGTGCGGGTTGGAATGATAGCCAGGCGCACGGGTCGCCACCATCATATTACAGTCGTTGCCATAGACCATCTTGGTCGACATCGAACCGCCGCGCACCTGAAGGACGTTCTCGCCCTCGAGCACTTCGTCGGCTTTCGCATGCAAGGCCATTTCTATCTCCCTTTCCGAAACTCAAGCCGACGGCGCGGCGGCGCCGAGATTGGCGCGGTTTTTCTCTGCGACCGACAAGGCGGCGGCGACGATGGGCTGGTAGCCCGTGCAGCGGCACAGGTTGCCCGAAATGGCCTCGCGGATTTCATCCTCGCCGGGGCAAGGCGTGTGCGCGAACAGCGCTTCGAGCGCGAGCACCATGCCCGGCGAACAGAAGCCGCATTGCAGCGCGTGGTGCCGTTGCATGGCGTCCTGAATGACGCCCAAGCCCTCCGGCGGCGATGCGCCTTCGATCGTGGTGATCGACAAACTTTCGGCCTGCACCGCGAGCATCAGGCAGCCGCGAATGGCATCGCCATCCAGCAGCACGGTGCAGGCGCCGCAAACGCCGTGCTCGCAGCCCAGATGCGTGCCGGTGAGACCGAGATGCTGACGCACGGCGTCGGCCAGGGTCTGGCGCGGCTCCACCGTCAGCGTGGCCGGTCTGCCGTTGAGCGTGAAGGAAACGTCCCGTGTCGTCATAACGCCACCTTGGAAGTCGTTGCGGCCTCGATGGCCCGGCGGCAGAGTTCGGGGATGAGGCGGCGGCGGTAAGCCGCACTGGCCAAGCGCGAGTCCATCGTCACCGTATCGAGCGGCAGCGCCGCGAGCGCGACGTCAATGGCCTTGGGCGTAGCGCCCTGCTCCTTGAGAATATGCTCGGCTTGGGCGCAACGTACCGAGCGTTCGGTAATGCCACCGAGCACCAGGGCTGCGTCAGTGCAGCGGCCGTCCTTGACCGCGATGCGCGCAGCTACCGTCACGATGCCGAAGTCGCCTTTCCGCGCCGACACTTCGAGAAACGCCGAGCCGCCCGTCTGTTTGGGCAATTCGAGAGCAACCAAAATTTCGCCGGTCTGCAGGACCGTTTCAAATGCACCGATAAAAAAGTCATCGGCGGGCACGCGGCGCTCGCCGCCGGACGCGGCTATGACCATTGTCGCGTCAAGCGCGACCATGGCCGACGGAAGTTCGGCGGCCGGATCGGCATGCGCGCAGGAGCCGCCGATGGTGCCGCGCGCGCGGGTCGGTGGATGGCCGACGTTTTCCAGCGCCTGAATGAGCAGCGGCGCGTGATGTTTCACCGTGTCCGACGCCAACACCGCCGCCTGGCGAGTCATGGCGCCGATGCGCAGAACGCCGCCCTTCTCTTCGATCCCCGCCAGCGACGGGATGCGGTTGAGATCGACCAGCAGCGAGGGACGCGCCAGCCGGAAGGCCAGCATCGGCACCAGGCTCTGCCCGCCCGCGATCGGCCGCGCATCTTCATGGCCACCGAGCAGCTTCAGCGCATCGGCGATAGTCGTCGGCGCCTCGTAGTCGAATGGAGCCGGCTTCATGGACGCGGCTCCACCAGGTCGAGGAGCCGTTCCGCGGTCAGCGGCAGCGTGGTAGGCCGCGCACCGGTGCCGAGCGCATGCGCAATTGCATTGGCGAGCACGGCGGCGACGCCGGAAATGCCGATTTCGCCGCAACCCTTGACGCCAAGATCGTTCGACAGCGACTTCGCTTTCTCGACGACGAGCGCCTCGATGCGCGGCACTTCATGCGACGACGGCAGCAGATAGTCGGCGAACGAGCCGGTCTGCAGGTTGCCGTCCTCGTCATAGGCAAGCTCTTCCAGCAAAGCACCGCCGATGCCCTGGGCAACGCCGCCGACCAGCTGGCCTTCGACAATCATCGGATTGATGGCGCGCCCGACGTCGCCGGACACGCAATAGCGTTCGATCTTGAGCTCGCCGGTGCCGATGTCGAGAGCGACGTCGGCCATATGCACGGAGAACACCGCCGTGCCGCTCGGAATGGCGCGCAGGAAGACCTCGCCGGTCAAACCGTCGTGGTCGTCCTTGATGAAGTCCTTCGGCGCAGGCACCAGTTCGGCATTGCCCGGGGTGAGCACGCGCGCGATATGCGCCAGCGTGACGAAGCGGCTCGGATTGGCGGTGACAATCACCCTGCCGCCATCGAGGGTGAGTTCTTCCTCTTTCGCCTGCAGCATCTGCGCCGCCGCGGCGAGCGCCTTGGCTTTCACGGCCAGCGCGGCGCGATGCACGGCATTGGCGCCCATCACCGCGGTGCGACTCGCATAAGAGCCGCCGCCGTAAGGGATCATCGCGGTGTCGCCGTGCCGCACGCGGAAGCGGTCATGCGCAATACCGAGCACCTCGGCCGCGACCTGCGGCAGCATGGTCTCGTGGCCCTGCCCCTGATTGCTGGCGCCGGTGAAGATGGTGGCGAAGCCGGCCGGATCGATTTCGATGCGCGCGCTCTCGAACGGGCCGAAGCCCGACGGTTCGACCAGCGCGACGATACCGCGCCCGCGGCGCACGGGACCTTCGCCTTTGGCCAGCGGCGCGCTCCAGCCGAAGTGGCTCACCGACTCCTCGAACAGGCCCGGAAAATCGCCGCTGTCGAACAAGGTTGGGCGGTTGACGCTCTGCGTGCCGACATACCACGGCATCTCATCCGGCTTGATGAGATTGCGGCGGCGGATCTCGGCCCGATCCATGCCGAGCTTTTCCGCCATCATGTCGATGATCTGCTCGCGCGCGAAATTGGCTTCGAACATGCCGGGCGCGCGCAAGGTGCCGCTTGGAGTCTTGTTGCTCAGGGCCGCGGTCGCCTTGACGCGATAATTGCGGATCGCATAAGGCCCCGGAAACGACGCCGCCGCGTGCGAGGGCACGACATCGCCATGCGTGCGGATATAGGCGCCGAGATCGGCCACCAGCACGACATCGAACGCGGTGATGCGGCCGTCTTTGTTCGCACTCGCCTTCACGTCGAAGGTGCACTCGCGGGAATGATTGATCGAGGCGAAGTGCTCCTGGCGGTCCTCGATCCAGCGGATCGGCTTGCCAAGCTTCATCGCGAAATACGGAATGAAGATATCTTCCGGATAGAACTCGCCGCGCGCGCCGAAGCTACCGCCGACATCAGGTTCGGCGAAGCGTATATCGCCGTCCCGCATGCCCAGCATGCGCGCCAGCATCGCCCGGTTGGTGTGCGGCACCTTGGTCGGGCCCCAAACTTCGAGATAGCTGCGCGCCTTGTCGTAGGAGGCGATGAGGCCGCGCGTCTCCAGCGGCATCGCCGAATGGCGCTGAATGGAAAAGCTCTTCTCCACGACGATGTCGGCCTGCGCGAAGGCGTCATCGACCTTGCCGAGATCGAAGCCCCACTGCGTGGCGATATTGCCCGGCGGATACATCTTCGGCGTCGCCGGATCGAGCGCGGCAGCGGCGTCCGCCACCACCGGCAATGGCTCGAATTCAATGGCGACGAGTTCGGCCGCGTCCTCGGCCAGCGCCCGCGACGACGCGACGATCACCGCGATCGGCTCACCGACGAAACGAACGACGTCGCGCGCCAGCGGATATTGCAGGAACGGCGTCATGTCGCCGTGCGTCGGAATGCGGCACGGGATCGGCGTCAGGCTGGCCGGCAGATCCGCTGCGGTATACACGGCGTCCACGCCTTCGAGCGCCAAGGCCGCGCTGGCGTCGAACGAAACGATTTTCGCATGGGGCTGAGGACTGCGCAGCACGTAGGCCTCGCGCATGAACGGCAGCGCGATGTCCGCGACATAACGGCCTTCGCCGCGCAGGAACCGCTTATCCTCAACTCGCAGGACACGTTGACCGATCATGCGCTTCAGGCGACGTCTGTGGCGATGAATTCGCCGTTGTCTACGATCGGATTGCCGTCGAGTTCGAGACGGCCGTGGCGAATCGCGATGTCGATGTGCAGCTTCGAATTATTGACGCCGCCGAGATCGCCGTTCTCACCGAGCGCGACCAGAATGTTGCCGTAGACCGACCGCGCCTCGACGCCGCCGCCATTGTCCCAGCCGCGCATCGCCAGCGTCTCCCAGCGCGCGCGCTTCTCAAGACCCCAGCCGACATGCGACAACCGCCGCGCATTGGCGTCGCCATGCTTGTCGATGAAGCCCTTCAGCATGAGCGCCTCGCGGCCGCCCTCGATGCCGGTAACGACGCCATCCTTGAAATGAATGTGCATCGCTTCGGTCAGGTAGAATTCGAACGGGAACAGGATGCTGCCCTGCGATACGACCAGCGTGCCGTTCACGCTCGTCTCCATCGGCGCGATGCAGATCAGCCCGGTGCCCCAGTGATCCCAGCGCCCCGTCTCGTCGGCGACACCATATTGAGTCACTGGCTGACGGTTGCCGCGGTCCATGGTGAGAACGGAACCGTCCTCGAAAACCAACCGCACCTGCTTGGCCTCGCGGTATCGGGCGACGCCGCGCAACGCGCGATCCTTGACGTCCGTGCTCGGACGGAGGCGCCACAAGCAATCATCCGGCTCGCGGACGCGCAGGATGCGCGTGCCCGCCGCCAGGATGGCTTCCTGTTCGTAGGAATAGAGCATGCCGCCGTTCGAGACATCGACGACGAAGTCCGCCTTCTTCATGGCCTCGATAATCAGCGGCGTCGGTTTCGCGCGGCCGATCGGTTGAGCGAAATCCTGCGGCAACAGCGGCTGCACGATATGCAGCGCCTCGGCGCCGCAGTCGCGCGCGGCCGCGAGAAACGCGGCCGGATAGCTCGGCAACGTGAAGGTATCTCCGTACACAAGGACGGTTTCGCCGGGACTGACTTTCGACGTCACCAGTCCATCGCGGAACAACGGCACCAGCTCAGCCGCTGCGTGCGGGGTGTTAGGATAACGCAGCATCTCCCAAGACCTTCGGTTGCGATTTCAGCGGGTTATATCGAGTAACCGTCGCGACGCTAGCCTTGCGCGCTAAAACCGCCTAGCGATAATATCCTCCGAGCCATAACTTTAGGAAATATGATGGACCAGCGTCAGTTGGAGCGTTTCGTTGACGTCGTCGAGAGCGGCAGCCTCAGCCGCACCTCGCGGCGCTTGAACATCTCCCAGCCCGCGCTCAGTAAGAGTCTGCGCCTCATCGAAGAGCAACTCGGCATGAAACTCCTGGACCGCGGTCCCCGCGGCGTGCGCGCAACCCGGTTTGGCGATGTCTTCTACAAGCGCGCGCGTACCATCATCTCGCAATATCGGCGCACCTGGGAGGATCTCGACAATCTAAAGGGTTCCACTGCCGGCCAGGTCACGCTCGGCGCGACGCCGGGCCCCGGCGTCCTCGATCGCATCGTCCCCGAAGCGATCTGGCGCATCGCCGCCAAGCGGCCATCGTTACGCATCACCGTGCGCAGTGGCAGCGCACAGGAGCTCTTTCCGGCGCTGCATCAGGGCGAAGTCGATGTCATTTTCACGGTCCTCGATGAGCACGGCAGCGGGCCCGATCTGCGCGTCGAACCTTTGTTCGAGGATCACTTCGTGCTGGTGGTCAACCGGCGCCACCCGCTGCTGTCAAAGCGCGAAATCACGCTGGAAGATCTGACGACGCGGCGCTGGGCGTTCCTGCAGGACGCCAGTTCGCTATGGCACGCCGTGGAAGACCTCGCCCATCAGCAACAGATCTCGCCGCTGGCGCCAATGGAAACGAATTCGGTCGTGTTCGTGCGCACCATCGTATCGCGAACGGATGCGATCGGCGTGCTGCCGAGCTATGCCGCGGAAATCGGCGCCGAGAGCGGCGCCCTCGCCCTCATCCCGCTGGAGCGCATTAGCGAGCATCGCGTTCTGCCGCGCCTCGCCCGCCCCATGGGCGTGGTGCATTCGGCGGTGTCGGATCTCACCCCGGCCGGCGAAGCCCTGCTGCGGTCGATCAAAACTGTGTGTAACGAACTGCAGATCGGCCGCAAAAAGTAGCCTACATCGCCATTGGTTATGGCCGGGACGAAGGCCGCCCTTCGCCGCCGCCCTCGCCCGCGCTAACAGGCACGCCGGAGGATCGCACCATGAGCACGCCGTTGATCAACTATACGCCGGAAGGCCGCGTCGTCTGGATCGAGATCAACCGGCCCGACAAGCGCAACGCCATCAGTCGCGGCGTCACCGCGGCGCTCACCGACGCCTTCGCGCGCTTCGACGAAGACGATACCGCCGATGTCGCCATCCTTTGCGGCGCGGGCGTGGCGTTCTCCAGCGGCGCCGATGTCGGCGAGAGCCAGATGGCGAGCCACGCCGACATGGAGAAGTCGCGCGATCCGCTCGGTCTTGCCCATCCCTTTGCCGAACTGCTGCACCGCTGCCGAAACTGGAAGCCCGTCATCGCGGCGGTGCACGGCTATGCGCTCGGCATGTCGCTCGGGCTAATGCTCGATTGCGATCTTTCAGTCTGCGAGGACGATACCCGCCTGCAGGTGACGGAGACGCCGCGCGGTCTCGGCGGCTACCGCCATTGGGCACTGATGAAAGCGCGCGGCGCCGGCATGTTCGCCGACGAAGTCTGCCTCACCGGGAGGCCCTTCTCCGGCGCCGAAGCGCATGCCGCCGGCCTCGTGACCAGCCTCGCCGCCAATTTCAAGGTGCGCGAAGCCGCGCTGGCGCTCGCGCAAAGTATCGCCGCCAATCCGCCGCTCAGCGTGCGCGAAACCGTGCGCGTGCAGCGCTGGCACATGCACAAGACGACGCGCGAGATCGCCTTCCAGACCGAGAACACCCGCCTCCACCTCACCGAGGACTTCGCAGAAGCCGTGCGCGCCTTCGCCGAGAAGCGCGCGGCGGGCCCCTTCAAGGCGCGCTAGATTTTGATCCGATAAGCTCAGATCCGGTAGAAGCGCTCGGCCGTGCAAGCGAACAGGTCGGCGCGCTCGCTTTCAGAGAAGCCCGCCGTGATCGTGTCAAAGGCGTCGAACAGCGCCTCGAACGTCGAGTGCAGTTTGTCGACTGGAAAATTGCTGCCGAACATGCAGCGCTCCGGCCCGAATGTCTCGATCAGCGTCAGCACGAAGGGCCGGATGCTCTCGACCGTCCAGTTGTGATCGCACATGCCGAGGCCCGAGATCTTCATCGACACATGCGGCACGGCGGCCAGCGTCTTGATGCCCTGACGCCAGCGCTCGATGTCCTCCGGCGAGCGGTCGATCGGCATGCCGCCATGGTCGACGACCACTGGGACGCCGTCATTGGCGGCAATCAGTTTGGCCGCCTGCGCCATCTGGCCGGCATAGAGCTGGAAATCGAACGACAGGCCGTATTTCGCGAGCTTGGGGTAGTTCGCCGTCCACTTCGGATTGTCGAGAAACTTCTCGCCGGTGTAGGTCTTCGATGGATCGTCGTGCCAGTTGAGCATGTGGCGGATGCCGCGCACGTTGCGGAACGCCTTGTGCCGCTCCATCAACACCTCGGCATTGTCGCCCTGCAGCTCGATCTTGGCGACAATGGCGTGCGGAAAGCCGTTCTTGTTCGCGATGCCCTGCAGCCACTCGGTTTCTGCGACCGGATTGGCAGGATCGTAACCGGCCTCGACGTGCACGGACTTGACCACGTTATGATGGCCGAACTCGGCGCGGTAATCGTCGATGAGATAGGGCCTGGCGATTTTCGACGTGTCGCCGGCCATGCTCGGCGGTGTCGGCTTGGGCGACAGCCACGGATAGAAGGCGTGATCGAGGTCGAGAAGGTGATGGTGCGCGTCGACGATTCTCGATGGTGCCATGAACTTGTGCCTCTGCTTCTGCTCAACGCTTCTCGGTCAACCGCGGGTCAGGCGTCGCCTGCACGCGGCGAATTTCGCCCGGGATGAAATAGAGCGGCCCACCGATGCGGCCGACAGGCCGGTACGATGCCGGATCGATGCGATCGCCCTGAAAAACGTGCGGCGCGATCTGAAAATTGACCACGCGGCCGATGACGAGACGATGCGCGTCGCGATCCTCCAGCGGCACGACGCGCTCCAGCACGCATTCGAGCGACACGTCGCTGTCCTCGATGCGCGGCGCCTCGATCCGCGCGCTCGGCGCCAGCGCGATATTCAGATGCGCAGCCTCGCTTTCGCCGGTCGGATAAACCCGCGACGTCTCGGCCATCGGCCCAAGCTGTTCGACCGAAACCGAATTGACCGTGAAGTTGCCGGTGCGCTCGATGTTGCGCAGCGTATCCTTCAGCCGCACCGTTCCCGGGCCGATGCTGATGCCGATCTTGGGCGGGTCGTAAGTGAGGAAGATGAAACTTGAGAACGGTGCGAGATTGACGCCGCCGTCCTCATTCGTGCTGGCGACCCAGGCGACCGGCCTCGGAATCACGGCGCCCGAAATGAGCTTGTAGGCCTCGGCATTGCCGAGTCCCTCTGCTGCGATGGAGATGTGCCCGCTCATCCGTTCACACGCGTTTCCGGCGCCAGCATCGGGCGCCCGAGTATCTGATCGGAAGCGCGCTCCGCCGCCATGATGATGGCGGCATTGATGTTGCCGCCGATCGGTTCGGGAAAGATCGAGGCGTCCACCACGCGCAGGCGGTCGAGGCCGATGACCTTCAGCGCATCGTCGACGACGGTGCCGTTGCTGCCGGCATGGCCCATGCGGCAGGTGCCAGCCGGATGGAACGACGTCGTCACCGTATTGCGGATGAACGCGTCGATCTCGGCATCGCCGGTGCAGGCCGCGCCGGGCAACGCCTCCTGTTCCACGATATTGGCAAGCGCGGGCGCGGCTCCGATGGCGCGGAAGCGCTTTACGCCTTCACGCGCACGCCGCATGTCGGCGTCGGTGCCGAGCATGTTCTGGCGGATGATCGGTTTGTCAGACGGATCGGCGCTGCGCAGGCCGACATCGCCGCGGCTGTCGGGACGCACCAGCACGACGCGGCAGACGAAGCGGTCCTTGTAGGGCTTCACGAAAGGCGGGAAATAGAGGTGCGCGTCGATCGGCGCCGCGAGAAACAGAAGCTGAATGTCCGGCACCGGCTCGGCGTCGGTGCTGCGCACGAAACCGGTGAGACCGCCGGGCAGCCGCGTTGCAAAGCCCTTGCCGAACAGATAGGCGGACAGGACGCCGAAGGCAGCGCGATCGAATCGCATATTGGCGTGAAACGGTCCCGGCGCGCGCCGCTTGTAAACCAGCGATGTGCCGGCGTGCTCGTGCAGGTTCTGACCGACGCCGGGCAAGGCATGTTTGACGTCGATGCCCTGCGCGGCGAGCCCTGCCGGATCGCCGATACCCGACAGCATCATGATCTGCGGCGAGTTGAAGGCACCGCCGCACAAGATGACTTCGCGATTGCAGGTCACGCGGTGCGAGCGGCCGTGCTGGGTGTATTCGACCGCGACAATACGTCTGCCGTCGAGCACCAGGCGGGTGACCAGCGCTTTCGTCTCGACGCGCAGGTTCGGGCGCTTCAAGGCGGGTCGCAGATAGGCGACCGCCGTGCTGGCCCGCTTGCCGCCGCCGACAGTGAGTTGCATCCGCGAGAAACCGTCCTGCCGCGCGCCGTTGTAATCCTCAATCCAGTCATAGCCGAGCGACCGGGCGGCCTGCCCGTAGGCGTCGATGAGCGGGTCCTGGTAATCGGATCGCATGGTGGTGAGCGGCCCGTCGCCGCCACGATAAAGGCTCGCGCCTTCCTGCCAGCGTTCCTGCTTCCTGAAGTAAGGCAGGACGTCCGCATAGCTCCAGCCGGACAGCCCCTGCCCGGCCAGGCGATCGAAATCGTCGCGGTGTCCGCGCACATAGGCCATTGTGTTGATCGACGACGAGCCGCCGACCACCTTGCCGCGCAGGCATTCGACACGGCGACCCGCCGCGCCGACCACCGGCTCGCTCATATATTGCCAATCGTAGGTTTTGCCGTAGGCGACCTTGGCCCAGCCGATCGGGATGTGGATGAAGGGGTGGCGGTCCCAGCCGCCGGCTTCGAGCAGGAGGACGGAGTTACGTCCATCCTCCGACAGCCGATTGGCTAGTACGCAACCGGCCGATCCGGCGCCGATGACGATGAAATCGCAAGAATTGGCCGTCATTGCTTCCATTACGACACTTTCTTCCAGTGAGCCATCGCTCGGAACAATAGAACCGCGGCCGGGCATTCCTCATGGCTATAGCTGGCGGGCCATGGCGGCGGCGGGCTTAATCGACGAGCCTGGCCTGACAACAGACCGATTTCAGCCTTGCCCTTTGGCGCTACCTATCGCCCCAGCTATTTCCAAAGGGAATAGCGCCTCCCAGAAAACCCATTCTCCCTCCATGCCGGGGGTGAAGAATATTCGCGGCGGAAGATCGCCCAGCAAAGGAACGACGCATTGCAGACCGAGCCCGTGTTCACGGCCCAAGGCATGATGTATGGCGGCGCCTGGCGTGAAGCACAGACCGGCGAACAATTCGCCTCGCTCGACCCGGCGACTGGAGGCACGGTCGGACAGGCGCCGATGGGCCGCGCCGCCGATGCCGTTGCTGCGATTGCCGCCGCCGCTGCCGCCTATCCGCAATGGAAGGCGCGCACCGCCGCCGATCGCGCGCAGCTGCTGCACCGTTTCGCGGACCAGATCGAGAAGCGGAAGGACCGCCTCGCCCGCCTGATCACGCAAGAACAAGGCAAGCCGCTTCGCGAAGCCACGGTCGAGGTCAAACTTACCATCGATTCCTTCCGCTGGTACGCCGAGGAAGCACGCCGCGCCTATGGCGCCTGGATCCCCGACCCGGTGCCAAATCGCCGCCTCATCACTATGCGCGAACCGGTCGGCGTCGTCGGCGCCATCATTCCCTGGAACGTTCCGGCCGCGATGATCGCGCGCAAGGCCGCGCCCGCACTCGCCGTCGGCTGCACCATGGTGCTCAAGCCTTCGGAGGAAACGCCCCTCACCGCGCTACTGATCGCCGAAGCCGCGCTCGATGCCGATCTGCCGCCGGGCGTGTTCAACATCGTCACCGGCGATCCGGGCGCGATCGGCAAGGCGCTGCTCGAAGACGAGCGCGTGCGCAAGATATCCTTCACCGGCTCGACCGCCGTCGGCCGGCTGTTGCTGCGCGGCGCCGCCGAACATATCAAGCGCGTCTCGATGGAGCTCGGCGGCAATGCGCCGGTGATCCTGTTCGAGGATTGCGACGTCGGCAAAGCCGTCAATGCGCTGGCAGCGCTGAAATTCCTCAACGCCGGCCAGGCCTGCATTTCAGCGAACCGCATCTTCGTCCACGCCTCAATCCATGACCGCGTCGCCGCCGAACTTGCCGAGCGCGCCGGCAAATTGTCGGTCGGCAACGGTCTCTCCGAAAGCGTGCAGATGGGGCCGCTGATCGAGAAGGCCGCGGTGGACAAGGTCGCCGGTCTGGTCGATGACGCCGTTGCGCGCGGCGCGCATTCGCTCGCCGGCGGCAGCCGCCTCACCACCGGCGATCTGCGCAAGGGTCATTTCTTTGCGCCGACCGTGCTGACGGGGATGACCGTCGATATGCGCGCCGCCAATGAGGAAGTCTTCGGGCCCGTCGCGTCGCTGTTCCGGTTCGAGGAGGCGGACGACGCCATCCGGCGCGCCAACAACGTCCCTTACGGCTTAGCCGCCTATGTCTTCACCGAGAGCATGAGCCGGGCGATCCGCGCCGGCGAGCAGCTCGAGACCGGCATGGTCGGCATCAACGAAATCCGCATCGGCGCGGCGGAAGCCCCTTTCGGCGGCGTCAAGCAGAGCGGTATCGGCCGCGAAGGCGGCCGCGAAGGCATGGACGAATATCTCGAGACCAAACTGCTGGCGCTCGGCATCTAGAAGCCGACCCGGCAACAGGAGTGAAGCTGGAATGAACAGGTTGCCGTCGTCCTGGTTGGATGGAATGCGTTTGCCGCTGATCGCGGCGCCGATGTTTCTCGTCAGCAATGTCGATCTGGTCGCCGCGGCCTGCATCAACGGCGTCATCGGCGCTTTTCCGACGGTAAACGCGCGCACGCCGGAAATCCTCGATCAGTGGCTCGCCGATCTCACCGCGCGGCTCGATGCGGCGCGCGCCAAGGGCATCAAGCCGGCACCCTTCGCCGTTGGTCTGACCACCCACAGTTCAAATCCGCGCATGGCGCCCGATCTCGCGCTCTGCGTGAAATACAAGGTGCCGCTCATCATCACCGCGATGGGCAGCCCCAAGCCAGCGGTCGGACCGGTGCACGACTATGGCGGCCTTGTTTTCGCTGATGTCAGCACGCCGGACTATGCGCGCAAGGCGGCGGCGGGCGGCGTCGATGGTCTTGTTCTGGTCGGCGCCGGCGCCGGCGGCCACACCGGCCACATCGCTCTGCCGGCATTCGTCGCCGCGGTGCGCGAATTCTGGGACGGCATCATCGTCGCCGCCGGCAGCATGATGACCGGCGAGGCCCTGCGCGCGGCGCAGGTCATGGGCGCCGATCTTGCCTACATGGGTACCCGTTTCATCGCGACTGAGGAAAGCCTCGCCGATCCGCGCTACAAGCAGATGGTGGTCGATTGCACCGTCAAGGATATCGTGCCGACCGACATTGTCACCGGCGCGATCGCCAGCAAGCTGCGGCCGAGTCTGGTCAATGCCGGCCTCGATCCCGACAACCTGCCGGCCAAAAAGAGTTTCGATCTGCATTACGCCGAGAGGCAGCCCAAGGCGTGGAAGGATATCTGGTCCGCCGGCCAAGGCGTCGGCATGGCCAAGAGTATCGAGAAAACCGCTGACGTGATCGACCGCCTCGCGCGTGAATACGCCGCGGCGATCCGCGCCAGCCACGACGACGTCTGGACGCGCCGCGCGCTCGCGGCGGGTCAAGAAAAAGCAAAAGCGACAGCCTGAACCCTTCACGCACGAGAGGAGTATGCAATGACGATCTCCAGCCTTGATGTCTCCCGCCGCACCCTGCTTGGCGGCATCGCTGCCGGCACTGTTACGATGATCAGCGGCGGCATGCCGGTGTTCGCCCAGTCGCCGACCAAGCTGCTGTTCATGGAGCCGTTCGACCTCGCCCTCGAATATCTGCACGAGATGAACGCCGTCGTTGGCGGCCACTTCCAGAAGGAAGGCCTCGACGTCACCGTGAACAATGCGCGCGGCACCTCGATCGCCATTCAGCAGGTGGTCGCCGGACAGGCAGGCATGACCCGCGTCGGCATGCTCGACCTCTTCAAGGCAGCCAGCGCGCAGGAGACGCCGCTGATCTCCGTGGGCACCAGCCTGCAGCAGCCGATCTTCAGCCTCATCAGCCTCAAGTCAGCGCCGATCAAGAAGGCCGCCGACATGAAGGGCAAGACCATCGGCGTCGCGTCGATCGGCGGCGGTCAGGAGAACATGCTCAACCTGCTGCTCGCCGAAGGCAAGGTTCCGGTCGCGGACGTGCCGCGTCAGGCCATCGGCTCCAGCGCCGGCAATGTCGAGCTGCTCAAGCAGGGCCGCGTCGCC
>JAFEFL010000080.1 GCA_018240595.1 Pseudomonadota bacterium
CGACGCTTGGATGCTGGACTTGCGATGCCGTGGGCGTTCAAGGATGCGGATGCGTCGGACTATCCGCTGGAAGGTAACTTGTTACTCGGCGCCGACCAGGTGGCAACCGAGCATCCCCTGGAGACGCCGCTCGGCAGCAAATTCCGGCTCGACGTTGCGGTGCTCGGCCCGCCGGTTAAAGCCGAGCCGATGGTGCTGGGCGGCGTTGAAATCGAGCTTGGCCACGCCTTCGACGGGCGCAAGGCGCTGATCGGGAAGTCGCTCGGGTTTCCGCTGATCTCCGTCGACATCACCGAGATGACGCGGGACGAGCTCACGCCCGAGTGGGCGCAGCAGGTATTGACCGCGACCACGCGAAGCCACGAGCAGGGACGCCGGCAGACCTACATCTATCTCCACGACCTGCTGTACCCCCTCTACGCGCAATTGCCGGTGTTTCTGGACGATGAACAGCGCCATCAGTTCCTCGTGTTTGCCGACGATGAGACCTTGAACAAGCTGGTGGGTTGGATGAACCTGCTCGCCGAAAAGCTGGAGTACCCGAAGGGTACGGTTGCCGTTGCCCTGGTCAATGGCAAGAACGAACAGTCGCGCAAGATGCTGGAACGCGCGGGACAGGTCGTTGGCCCCGACTGGAGGGAGTTCAACAGCCAGCGATGCCTGCGGCTGACCCTGCCGCGCCCCAAAGGCCCGGCGGATCTCCAAGCGCATCGCTTCCACATGACGATGGCGCGCATCCTGCTGTCGCACACTGATGCGCTCGTTGGCTACAAGTATTGCAATGGCGTGGACAACAACCACCCCGAAGAAGACGTGTGGGTTGCACATCGCTGGATTGCCGACCTGAAAACCCACAGTCAGCACCGCGTGTTGCCGAAGCGGTTGGCCGAGCCAATCAACAGGCTAATCGCGATTGTCTCGGACTTGCATCGCAATCTCGGGGCAGCCACTCACGGAGCGTAGCCATCCGATGTCGGAAATCATCCTACAAGCAGGCACTCTAGCCGAACTCAGGACCAAGCTTGCCGAGCTGGACATTGATGTGCCTGCGCGCTCGGAGGGGCGTCGGAATCATCACGCGGAACGCTATTGCATCGCGCACTTGCTTGCGACATTGCCGGCTGAACGGCTTTCGTTTCCTCTGACCCTTGTCCATTCCGACAAACCAGACTTCGTGCTGACGATGTCGGGCACTGAGGTCGGAATCGAGCATACCGAAGCGGTACCGGAGAACGTCGCCCGAGCCAATTTTCTGCGCGAGAAAGGCTTGGGGCCCGACGTTTACTTCATGCCTGATGCCACGCCCGGGGAACCGCGAAAAACGGCCGATGAACTTCGTCATGAAATCAGGGCTGACAACCCTGGCTCCGGCTGGTGCGGTGATTCACCGGAGCGTGAGTGGGCCGCCGCGATGGCGCACTACGTCGAGGAGAAAATGCCGAAGGCAACAGCAGACGGCTTCGTTCGGTATCCGGCCAACTGGCTGATCATCTATGACAACTGGCCGTTGCCGGCTATCGACTACGCCAAGGCGGCGAAGTATTTGGCTCCGCTTCTGACGGAAATGGACGCCTTCTCTGTGTTCGATACGATTTTTGTCCATGATGACTCGCATATGGGCGAATTCCGCCATGCTCCTGTCATCTATTCACTTGTTAAGCCGGGCTCAAATCGTTAAAGCGCGTCCCGGTGCTCTGCTGTCGGGCGCGCTGGCGATGCCTGAACCTAGTCTTTCGAGGTCGTGTTCGATCCCGTCTTGTGAACGGCAAGGTCGTACCCTACTTGAACCGGGATAACCTCTCCCTTGACAACTTCGCGACCAGTCAAGTCCAGCACTTGAACCCTGGTTGGCCCGTATCGCGCTGGGTCAGGCGAGTCCGGTGTCGGAAAAGGAAGAATCGAAATTGGCTGGCCGTTTAAGGTGAGGTCGTGCTGTTCGGAAGGTAATTGCACTTGGAATACTTCGTTTCCATAGCCAAGCACCAAGAACATGTAGGGGTAGTTCGTTACGTGTGACTTTCGTCGCAAGAGAAATGCCGCGATTAAGTCGTTCGGCATTGGCCCTGGCTGAAATGAACGAATGACCGGACACTGATCGGCAAATCGGCGAATGTGATCAGTTGACCTCACCCAGCTCATCAAGTGTGGAAAGTTTCCGATTTCTTCGTCGGGGAGCAGCGTCAGGCCGATCTTCATGAACGCCTTGAGCACAGCAACCGGCGTATAGGGATCGCGCTTGAGCTGAAAGGTGATTCGCCGGTTCACCTCGTCAATCTGGTACAGCGGATCATCCTCATACGAGGTGATACTGAAGCCCGCAGCGCCATGCTCGATTCTCCAGCCTTTCCCGTCGCCGCCTTTCTTCAACGTCGGAACGCCGCTCTTTCCACGAATACGCGCGAAGGTGCGTGTCGGCTTCGACCAGTTGCCTAGATCGTTCTCGATGCCACGCCCGAACCCTTCATTGCAGTCGTCGCACTCATACGCGCTTTCAATGCTTTTATTGCCGAGGGCTTCCGGTATCGCGTGTGCGACCTTGCGGAAGGTCACTTCGGGCGACTTCCTGCTACAAAATCGACAGACGCGATTTTGCTTGTCGCCGAGAACCACCTTATCGCCTGGGCGCAGGAACCACTGACGCAGTATGTCGTAGTGCGTGTCGTAGAAGGCGATATTGGCTTCGAGAGAGGTCATGAGTTCCAATTTTAGGTATTCATAGATTTTCGAGGCGTCTCGGCTTTTCTCCGCCTGACCCTAAGTTTCGTGGTCGCGACCACGAACCCAGTCGTAGTCGGGAACGAGCAGTGATCCAACAAGGCCGCCTGTCCGCTGCGGCAAACCTTGTTCGTGCTGTGAAATCGAAAGCGCAAGCATTTGGATGGCCGACCTGGCAACACGCAAGGCGCGCAACACCTCTTGAGTAAACGGCTCCCGTCGATGATGCTCAATTTAAGGTGCTTGCCTGCTTTCTGCTGGGTCGCCAAGGTCATGCAGCACCACGAATCGATGTGTGCCCGCGTTGCGGAGGTCCTTTTGGGACCGCAAGATTCCCGCACTGCTGTCGTAGTCCTCGGCAAGTTCAACAAGGCCATATAGGGCACTGGCGCCCCCACGAATCGCCTGTTCCACCTTTTCGTTGAGTGGGCGCACGCCAGTTGTCTTATCGGGGCTTCCTCGCCACAGCTTGCCGAAGTAGACCTTATCTGGTGGCAGCCCAAACTCGAAGTAGTGGTTTGCCGTGACAGCGATCTTGTCGAGCAGGTCGAGAGCCGTCCGGTGCGCCAAGATGAGCGCCGATGCATCTGGGCCATAGGTGGCATAGTCAAGCGTGTCCCCAAATCGACCTGTCGCGGGCCACACGTTTTCATCTATAGCCCGCCATAGCAAATCACGCGCGAGGATGAAGTCGCTCTTCAGCATGTTGAACATGGCGAACACAGGCGGAGGCATCCCAGCAGCACCGTGCTCTCGCTCCAGAATTCCGGGAAGCATGAGCCAG
>JAFEFL010000081.1 GCA_018240595.1 Pseudomonadota bacterium
ACTGCCGAGCTGCACGCGCTGCTTCTTCGCTTGCCGTTCGGCGACGATCTCGGCGAGCGCCGCGGCCTGGAGCTTTAGGAACGTCTTCGCGTCGGTGGTGGTGAACTGCTCGCGGCTGCCCGGCTCGGCGAACAGATCCTCGTCCCACTCCATCAGGTTCGTGTCGAAGATCGCGTCGCTGCCGTAGAAGCGCGGCGCGTCGAGCGCGTGCACGATCTTCCACCACGCGATCTGTCGGACCTTGCCGCCTTCGCGAACGATCCCGCCCGGCGTCTTCAACGCTTTCTGTTGCGCCTCCGGCGTGGCGAGCGCGATATCGCTCAGCTCGCGATCGCTGGGCAGCCCGACTTCCTCGATCAGCGCCAGCATGTCGGGATGCAGGCGGCCGAGGCGTTCCAGGCGGCGGGCAAAGCGTTCGTTCATGCCCAGCGCGGCGGCGGCCTGGTGCAGGGCGTAGCCCTCGTCCTGCAGCTGCACGATGGCGCGCCACTGATCGACCGGGTGCATCGCCGCGCGCACCATGTTCTCAGCCGCCTGCGCGGCGGTGGCGTGGCCGTTGACCAGGCCGTCCAGCACCAGCGCGGGGATATGCTCCAGCCCGACCTCGCGCGCCGCGCGGACGCGGCGGTGGCCGGCGATCAGCGTGTAGCCGCCATCATCCTCGGGTCGCAGCAGCACGGGCACCAGCACGCCTTGCGCGCGGATGCTGTCCAGAAGCGCGGCATCGGCCTGCGCGCTGGCGGCGACGCGGCGGACGTTGTGTCCGTTCTCGCGGATCAGGTCGAGGCGGATCATGCCGCATCTCCGTCGATGATGTGAAAGCGGGTGCGCGGCCTGGGCGGCAGCGGGGTGGGCGGCGGCGGCGACAGCGCGTCAGCCCAGTCGCGGAGCGTGACCGCGAGCTTCACCGCGTCGAATTCGTCGAGCGGCAGATCGCCTTCGGCGCGCGCTTCCAGCGTGTCGGCGGCGGCGCGCATTTCGGCGATGACACGCGCACTCATGCCGCCGGTTCCGTGTGCTCGACGGGGATGCGGCCGGGGCGGACGGCGCTGGCGTAGATGCGGCGGCCGCCGGGGGCGACATACCAGCCGAGCAGTGCGAACTCCTCGTGCGTGCGGGTGTCGCGGATCGTCGCGCCCTCGGGCGCCGGCTGGAATTCCAGGCCCTCGGGCTCGTGCGCCAGGCGGCGGCGCGGGTGCTGGGCGGCGATCATGCGCGCCGCCCCGGCTGGCCGGGCGGCGTCAGGATCGACAGCGCCTCCAGCCGCACCACGACGATGCGCGAGCGGTGCGCGGGATCGTGCTCGCCCTCGTCGGCGAAGGCGCGCTCGTGCTCGGCCTGGTCGAAAGTGGCGTCGCGCACCAGCACGCTGAGCGAGCCGTCGGAGTGCAGGATGCCGAAGCGCAGCTGCGTGAGCCGCTCCAGCTCGGCCTTGCGCGGCGAGACCGGCGTGGGACGGGAGACGCTGCTGCCCTGATGCGGCGGCTCTCCCATCGGGAAATCGCACCCGTGGATGCTCATGCCGCCGTCCTCGGCGCGCGCTGGGGCGCTTCGGCGCGCAGCCTGTCGGCCAGCGCGCGCAGCTCGGCCGACAGCACGAGGTCGTTGGCGAACACCGCTTCGTCGGCGGCTTCCGCCATCGCGTCGGCGCCGAGCAGCAGCGCGTCGGACGTGAAGCGCGGCTCCGACAGCATCAGCGCGGCGAGGTTGAGCAGCGCCGGCGATTTGCGGGCGAGCCGCGCGCACGATCCGCGCAGGACTTCCACCTGCGCCATGAACATGCCGTTCACAGCGCGGGCCACGGGATCAGCCGCAGCGCGATGTCGGTGACGGCGGAGAAGAACCCCCACAGCGCCACCGTCACGGCCACCGCGATGGCCGCCCAAGGCAGCGGGCGCATCACGGCGCCCCCAGCACGGTGACCGCCACCAGCACAGCGGTGACCGAGGCGGCGAACAGCGCCGAGCCCAGCAGGAAGACCGCGACCTGCCCGGCATAAAGCACGGCGGCGCGGACGGCGGCGGCGGGGCGTGCAATGTCGAAAGAATTGCACGCAGTTCGCGGAATGATCCTTGGGACGAACGTCCCGGTTGACGAGATCGTTACCGATCTTGTTTCATTGTCGTGAACGGATCGTAACTGGTCCGTTGCATCGGCAATGTGCGGGACGGGAGCGACGGGGTGAACACGCATCTAACCGGCCTCCACGGTAATGGGGCCGATTTACCGGCATCGCCGGTAGCCGTCAACCAGAATTTCCGGTTAGAGGAGGCTCTTCCGCAGTCGCTCAAGCCCCTTGCGGAGTTCCGCACGCTCGCGGTTGACGATCGCCTCGATCCGCTGCCGCCCTTCGGCGTGATCCTGCACGCCTTCCAGCTCGCGGCTGACCTTCATCCCGAGCTGAAAGATGAAGGCGGCATTCGCTGCGAATTTCTCCTGGGCGAGCATCTGGCTGAGCCGCTCGATGGCGAGCGGCAGCCACAGATCGTCTTTGTTGGCCTCCAGCGCGTTCCAGAAATTGGCGTCGCCCTGGTCTGGATTCCGGTGTCCGACGCCGAACACGAGCCACCCGGGGCTCACGTCCAGCGCCGACGCGATGCGGCGCCAGGTGGCATGATCCGGTTCGGACTGGCCCGTTTCGTAGGCAGCGTAGGATGACTGGCTCTTGCCGATCGCCTCGGCGAAGCGTTCCTGGCTGGTGTAGCCGGCGGCCTGGCGCGTTTCCGCGAGCCTGACAGCCCAGTCCGGGCGCGGTGTTGGCGTCTTCATCATGCGGCCCCGGCTACGCACGCCGCCGGATAACCGGCCTTCGCGGTTGACGGCCAGCCGGTATTTCCGGTAGTGAACAACCGGCATGTCCGGTAGTCGCACC
>JAFEFL010000082.1 GCA_018240595.1 Pseudomonadota bacterium
AGCGCCACGATCGCCGCCCAGCAGCTCAAGCTCGCGACGACCGAGATCCGGGCCGCGCCCTGGCGTCTGCTTTATCAGCCCACCAAGAAGGAACTCGAAAACGAGCTCCTCTACAACTCCGTCCGCCAATACGCCTCGTCGGTCACTGAACTCCGCTCCGCCGCCGAGGCCCTGCAGTCCGTTACCGAGCTCAACGCCTCCGCCGCGAAGAACGGTTCGGACTCCGGCCGGGTGAACCAGGCAACCCTGGACAACCTGACGGCGAAACTCAAAGCGTCCTTCGACCAATACCAACAGCAGGAACGCAGCTTCCTGGAGCGTTGGGTCAAGACGGACAAGTAGGTCGGACAACCAGCACGGAGTTCAATCATGCGTTGTGAGCACCGGAACCCCCTTCGGTTCGAGGCCGCTCGCTGTCTGCTGCTCGCCGCCGCCGCGCTCGCGTCGGCTCCGGTGATGGCCATCGCAGACAACGCCGCTCAGCCCGCCGCGCCGCAGACTCCCCCGAACTCGATGGGCCCCGCCCAGCGCGCCGGCGCAATGCTGGACTCCGCGCTCGACAGCACCCGCGCCTGGCTCGGCCGGCAGTCCGACTGGGTCAGCGATCAGGCCCAGAGCGGCCAGCGCCAAGCCCGCAAGTGGTGGAACACCACCAAGGTCACCACGTGGGGCGTCGAAGAACCCGCCCGCGCCGCCGAAGTCTGGCTCGCCCAGCCTGTTCCCTGCGGCCCGCCCAACCCCGCAAGCCCGTGCGCCGACATGTCGGTCTTCTGGCAGCGCCTCAGCGCAGGTTCGCGTAGCCCGCTCCCGTCCCACCTCGTCCTCCTGGTCCACGGCCTCGACGAGCCCGGCGGCATGTGGAACGACCTCGCCCCAGCCCTCTTCGAACATTCCTTCGCCGTCGCCAAGTTCGATTACCCCAACGACCAGCACATCGCCGACTCCGCCGACATGCTCGCCGCCGCGATCCGCGGCCTCGCTTCCCGCGGCGTGAAGCAAGTCGACATCGTCGCCCACTCCATGGGCGGCTTGGTCTCCCGCGATGTCCTCACCCGCTCCGCCTACTACGCCGGCGACGGTTCCGCACACGACGGCTTCCCCGCCGTCAGCCGCTTCATCGTCATCGGCGCGCCGAGCGCGGGTTCCATCCTCGCCCCCCTCCAGCCCGTCAGCGAAATGCGCGAGCACATCAGCCGTCACCTCGAAGGCCTTAGCGCCCGGGACGACGGCTGGCTCCATTCGTACGCCGACGGCAACGGCGAGGCCGCCGAGGACCTCGCCCCCGACTCAGCTTTCCTCCGCGATCTCCGCAGCCGCCCGAACCCCCACAACGTTGCGATCACCAACATCGTCTCCTCGCTGGTCACTCCGGCGCACCAGGACGACCTCCTTTCCCTCGCCGACCAGGCCTCCGGCTGGCTCGAAAAGGCCGGTTTCGAGCACCGCCCGCCGATGCGCCAGTTCGTTCAGGAAGCCATTTCGGACGTTGGTGACGGATTAGTCAGTTGCTCCTCCGCCGAATGGCCCGGCGTCACCGACACCGTGCGCCTCTGCGCCGACCACCGCGGCGTGGTGCAGCGCTGGCGCTGGCTCGATACGGTCGATCCCGATTGCCGCTACCACGACCGAATTCCCCAAGGGATTCCTGTCATTCTCGATCGGCTCAGCCGCGATCATTGATATGCTGTATCAATGGCCCAGCGTCGGCATCATTATGAACGAGCCTTCGAGGCGTTCCTAAGAGCGCGTCGGATGCCTTATGTTGCCGTCGACGAGGCCCGCAAGTCGCTCCTCCCCGAAGGTGCGAACGAACTCGCCGGCCGCGGCCTGGGGGCTCTCAAGTCCTTCGACTTCGTCGTCTACGGCCAGGCGGGCACAAACCTCCTCATCGACATCAAGGGCCGGCGCGTCCCCCCGTCGAAGTCTCCGTCGGGCTCCTCCTCGCCCCTCCGCCCCGGCCGCCTCGAATCCTGGGTCACGCTCGAGGACGTGCAGTCACTCGAGAAGTGGCAGGAGCTCTTCGGCTCCGGGTTCGCCGCCGCGTTCGTGTTCATCTACTGGTGCGACGCCCAGCCTCCGGACGCGCTCTTCCAGGAGATCATCGAGTACCAGGGCGCCTGGTACGCCCTCCGCGCCGTCACGCTTCCGTCCTACAAGAGCGCCATGAAGACCCGCAGCCAGCGATGGGGCACCGTCTACGTTCCCTCCGCTTCCTTCGAGCACATCAGCCAGCCCTTCGCCCCGGCCTTCGGTTCCGCGTCCTCAGAAAATCCTGCGAGCTTTTCTGAGCCGTCCACTCGCGCCGGTAATCCGGTGGATCCAGGCCCGGACTGGGGTCCGGAACTTCCCGTCCTGATGCCGCACGTGGCCGGCGGATATCATCGCCCATGAAGCTTTCCACGATGCGTATTCGTGCCGCTCTCCCCCTGATCGCCTTGGTCACCTGCGTGGCGGTGCTCCCGCAGACCGCGGCTTGGGCCCAGCCCGCGAACACCAAGGCTCAGCCCCTCACTCCGCCCACTCCGCCCAGCGGCAACTCCGGCGACGGCGCCGGCTTCCTCGCGTACGCCTTCGGGATCGTGCTCGCCGGCGCCATGCTCGGCGTCTGCTTCTTCCCCAGCAAGCGCGGCCACCAGGATTGATCCCGCGAAGTCGACGCCTCGAACCCGCGGCCTGAAACCCGAGCCTCAAGGAACTTCCCATGTCCGAACAAGCATCCCCTGCGCCCTCGGGCCGTTGGGTCGGTGTCGATCGCCGTCTCCTCCTGCTCAACGCCGGCCTGTTGGCCGTTCTCGCCGCCGTGACCTGGACCAGCGCGCAGCCAGCACCGGCGCCCGCTGCCGTCCGTCCCCCGGGCCAGTACACGCTCGTTTCCGGGCGCGTGCAGGGCGGGATGTCGCACGTCGTGTACGTCCTCGACGCGGGCAACCGCGAGCTCGTGGCCATCAACTGGGACCGCAATCGCAATCAGTTCGAGCCCCTCGGATACCGCAGCTTCGCCGCGGATTCGGTGTACTTCCGCACGCCCCGCTGAGGTCATCCACATGAACGCACCGACCCCCCGCATCGCCCGCTCCAGCGCCTGGCTCATGGTCAGCGCCGCCGTCCTCCTGGTCCTGATCATGGTCCAGCTTGGCCGCACCGGCTGGCGCGGCGTATCCCGTTCCGACCCGAGCGCCGCCTTCGCCGGCATGATGAACACCGACGTCGTCAGCCGCGTCGGTGATTACTCCATGCTCACATTCGAAACCGGCACCGAGGATGTCCTGGTTGTCCTCGACGGCCACGGCGAAGACCTCTACGCCTACCGGATCCGCAACCAGAAGAACCTCGAGTTCCTCCAGCGAGCCCGCGTGCCGGACATCTTCCAGTCCTGCAAGGCCCTGGAAGCCAACCGCTGACTCCCGGCGGAGGATGCCATGCCGGAGACGCCGGACATTTCGCTCGTCTACTGGATAATGGCAGCAATGCCGCTAGGGATCCTGTTCCTGATCGCGAAGAAGAGGTTGAAGCGGTGGCGGCGTCGGCAACGCCGCAAACATTCAAACTGAGACACTACCTGAACCCCGCTCCTTTCCCCCGAACCTCTCAATAAGGACTACTATTCGGCTCCCCGGTCTTGCACCGGGGGGTCTGTTCTTGTCCGGAGTTCTTGCGCGTTTTGACCCGCATCGACCTCGCCGGCGTCGATGCGGAGCCCCCAACTTGCCGGCGACGCATCCGGTCCGAGTTCGTCCCCCATCCCCCCGGTCGCCCTGTTTCCCGGAGCACCAAAGAAGCGCAGCGGAATAAACGTCGACGTTTGCCGCCACGGCTCGGAAGCTCACGATCGCAGGGGAAATACGGATCCGGTGCGTACAACCGATCTCACCCGCGCAAGGCCCGACATGCCCATCCTGCCCCTGCCCCAGTTCGAACTCGACGTCGAAGAGGACCGCAAGGCCTACGAGGCCCTGAAGCCTCCGACCTCGATCGTCGTTCGCTTTGGATCCATGAAGCTCGTCGGCGAGTTTCCCTATTCGGGTGACGCCAAGCCCGGCTGCGGCAGCAAGTTCGTCGTCAAGACCCACCGCGGCACCGAGCTGGCCGAGATGCTCACCAGCACCTGCCCCAATGCCGGATGCTCCAAGAGCGTCACCCGCAAGGAGATGCTCGAGTACATCGACAACTCCGGCGGCAAGGACTACCCCTTCTTCTCCCAGGGCCGCGTCGTCCGCCTGGCCACGCCCGAAGACCTCAACGAGCAGACCCGCCTGGACGCCCTGAGGCCCCAGATGATCCGCGTCGCCCGCGCCATGTCCGAGCGGATGCTCCTGCCCATCAAGATCGTCGACGCCGAGCCGATCCTGGGCCAGGAAAAGCTCACGTTCCACTTCATCAGTGAGGAGCGCGTCGACTTCCGCGACCTGGTCGCGGAACTCGCCAAGGAGTTCCATACCCGCATCGAGATGCACCAGGTCGGCGCCCGCGACGAGGCCCGCCTCACCGCCGACTACGAACGCTGCGGCCAGCACTGCTGCTGCAAGCAGTTCCTCAAGGTGCTCAAGCCCGTCTCCATGAAGCAGGCCAAGATCCAGAAGGCCACGCTCGATCCACTCAAGATCTCCGGGCGCTGCGGGCGGCTCATGTGCTGCCTCCGCTACGAGGAAAAGAGCTACGACGAACTCCGGGCCCGACTGCCCAAGCGCAAGACGCGCGTGCAGACGCCCGACGGCTGGGGGACCGTGCTCGACGGGCAGATCCTGACGCAACTGGTGCTCGTGCAACTGGACTCGACCGGCGAGAACGTCGCCGTGGCCATCGAAGATCTGATCCCGGGCGGCACGCCGCCGCCGATGCCCGCCGCGCCCACCGGGCAAGGTCCGGGTGGGGGTCCGGGTGGGGGGGCGGGCGCATCGGCGCGCGGGCCGCGATCCGGTCCGGGCGGACCTCCGCCGCGCGTGTCCGGGGGCTCTCGTCCGCCGGCGCGGCCGGTCGAGCCGCAGGCCGAGGAAGAGGAAGAAGTCGAGCATGTCGATGAGCCGCCGCTGGCGTCCGCGAGCGCGGGGCGTCCGACGCCGCCCGCGGCTGGCGACCAGGACCTCGACGACCTGGGCGAGTGGGACATCGGTGAGTCCGAGCGGCCGCCGTCGCGCGACGATCGCCGGCGCGGGCCGGATGGTGGTGGCGGGCGGCCGCCCGGCCAGGGTCCCGGCGATGGCCGGGGCGACCGCCGCGGCAAGCGCCGTCGGCGCGGTGGTGGTGGCGGGAATGGTGGTGGTGGCGGAGGAGGTGGTCCTGGTGGTGGGGGTGGAGATAGGCCGCGGGAGCAGGGGGCGGGCGGCGGCGGTCGCCGG
>JAFEFL010000083.1 GCA_018240595.1 Pseudomonadota bacterium
AGCTGCAGCTGCCAGAACCGCTGCCACCCCGAGGCCCGCAGCGAGCGGAACACATCCTCATGCCCCGCCTCCACCGACCGCAGCCCCAGCAGCGTGTTGGTCATCACCGGAAAGAACGCGATCACCGCCGCAACCACCACCTTCGATGTCGGCCCGAACCCGAACCACAGAACGAACAGCGGCACCAGCGCCACCTTCGGCACGATCTGGCTCGCCACCACGAAGGGATGGATCGCCCGCTCCAGGAACGGAAACGTCGCGATCACCCAGCCCAGGGCGATGCCCAGCACCACCGCGATCGCGAACCCCGCCAGCGTCTCCCCCAGCGTGAACGCGGTGTGCACCCAGGTATCCCGCTCCAGCAGGATCGCCCCGAACGCCCGCATCACCTGCACCGGCGTCGGCAACAGCAGCGAGGAGATGCCGGTCAGCGCGCAATACGCCTGCCACCCCGCCAGGAACAGCACCACCGCAATCGTCCCCGGCAGCAGCCGCGCGATCATGTCTCCTCTCCCAGCATCCGCCGCAGGTTGCCGGCGATGGCCTGGAATTCCGCCGTCCCCTCCAGCGCCGGCCGGCGCGGCCGCTCGAACGGCACGTCCACCACCGCCTGCACCCGCCCCGGCCGCGGCGAGAACAGCACGATCCGGTCCGCCAGCATCACCGCCTCGCTGATGGAATGCGTCACCAGAACCACCGTCGCCCCGCTCGCCTGCCAGAGCCGCTCCAGTTCCTGGTTCATGTGCGTGCGCGTCAGCGCATCCAGCGCCCCGAACGGCTCGTCCATCAGCAGCAGCGCGGGATCCACCGCCAGCGCCCGCGCAATCGCCGCGCGCTGCTGCATCCCCCCCGACAGCTCCCGCGGCCAGCGCCGCTCGAACCCCGACAGCCCGACCATCCCGCACAGCGCCCGCGCCCGCTCCAGCCGCGCCGCCCGCGCGGCCCCCCCGAGCTTCAGCGGCAGGGCGACGTTCTCCTCCACGCTGAGCCAGGGCAGCAGGTTCGCCGCCTGGAACACGAACCCCACGCTCTCCCGCCCGTCCGCCCCCGGCGTCAGCGCGAGCCAGCCGGCGCTCGCCGCCTGCAGCCCGCCGAGGATGCGCAGCAGCGTCGTCTTGCCGCACCCCGACGGGCCGATCAGCACCACGAAGGACCCCGCCGCGATCTCCAGGTCCACCGGCGACAGCGCCAGCACATCCCCGGTGCGGCTGGCATAGGTCTTGCCGACCCCGCGGCAGGAGACCGCGACGCTCATGCGCTCAGAGCTGGTCGCTGAACTGCGTGGTGTAGGCCTTCGAAGGATCCCCCGGCTTCGCCAGCCCCGCCGCCTCCATCTCCTTCCAGCCCGACTGCCAGTTGGCCGGAATGATCTTCGCCAGTTTCTCCTTGCCCCGGGCGTTCCACAGCACCTCCTCCGCCCGCACCGCGGCGAGGCCGAGCTCGGGGCTCTTCATGTCGACGGGCTTGAACGGCTCGATGGCCTTGACCGTGGCCTCGCCCGAGGTGTCCGCCGCGATGGCCTGCATCGCCGCCCGCACGCCGCGCATGTAGGCCAGGATCTGCGGCCCGAACTTGGCGATCCCCTCGTCGGACGCCGCATAGACCTGGCCGGGCACGGAGGCGTAGGGGTCGATGTCGAAGTAGAAGATCGGCTCGCTGCGCGCCTTGAGGTTCAGCACCACGCCGGTATCGGCGATGAACGCATCGAGCCGCTTGAGCTTCACGAGATCGAAGGCGCCGGGCGAGTTGCCGACCACCTGGCGCTTTACGTTCTCGCGCTTGATGCCGGCGCCGGCGAGCATGATGTCGAGGTAGTTCTCGGTGCCTCCGCCGGCGGAGACGATGCCGACGGTCTTGCCGTCGAGATCCTTCGGCGCCTTCACCGGCGCATCGGCGGCGCTGATCACCTTGAACGTGGTGGTGTGGGCGATGGTGCCCACCGCGCGGATCGGCGCGCCGACGCCGGAGACGGCGCGGACCACGTCGATCCCGCCGGTGCGGCAGATCAGCGCCTGCCCGGCGACGACCTGCTGGATCGCCGCGGCCGAGCCGTTGCCGCCGACGATCTTCACGCGGATGCCGTTCTTCTCGAACAGCCCGTAGGTGACGCCCCAGTAGTCCGGCGCGTAGCCGGAGAGCTGGCCGAAGGGCGTGAGGTAGGTGACGTCCACCAGCGCCTGGGCGCGGGCGGGCGCGGCGGCCAGCGCGCCGGCGGCGGCGAGGAGGTGACGGCGTGACAGGGCGGTCATGGCGGTGTCCTTTCTCTACGGGGCGGCGGGTGGGGTGGCGTCGAGGGATGCGAAGTGGCGCTCGAGCGGGGCGGCGGCGGCAAAGAGCGTATCCTCCGCGTGGGGACGGCCGATCAGCTGCATGCCGATGGGAAGTCCCGACGCGGAAAGCGTGAAGGGCACGGCCAGCGCGGGCAGGCCGAGATAGGAGGCGGGCTGCGCGGTGTGGGCCAGCAGGGCGACGGTGCGCCAGGCCGCGGGGTCGGCGGCATCGGCGATGGCATCGTAGCGCGGCGGCAGCACCGGGCAGGCCGGCGTGAG
>JAFEFL010000084.1 GCA_018240595.1 Pseudomonadota bacterium
AAGACTTCTTGGGACGTTGCTTTGGTTCTATGAAATTTCCTCTTCCACATTTAAGCAAGTGAGCGAGTGGCTTTGTTTCTTCTGTGATAAGGGCTCATCCCTATGCCATAAACTCGAGAAACACAATTAGACCTTGCTTAAGCTTATACACGGCCTAATCCACAGCATGCGATTGGCCATTTGCTTGAGATGAGGCGGCATTAGGACTCGTTTCGATGGCATATTCTGTTAGCTTTGTTAAGCGGTTGCGAATGGAACGGTGACCAACAGCGTATTACACTGTGGCAGTTCCCTTTCCCTCTCAGATATCAATTGAAAATCTGATTTAGCTCAAAGGGAAGTACTGAATTGTTCATTGCCACAGGTCGAGACCGAAGTAGTCTATACCCAGTGCTGCGGCATGCCTCAGCTGGAGTCGGGTCACGTCGCAAACGTCGCTGAAAGTGCGAAGAAAATTGCGCCCGTCCTCGCGAAGTATGAGCATTCTCTTTCATTGACTTAGTTAGACCAGATGATCTGAGTTTCTATGGCCATCAATTGATGCAATTGCCACAGCGGCTACGGCTTAGTTACTAGCAACTGATGTATTTGAATTGTTTAGGCATAGAGAAAGGATCGCTATTGATTGCATGTTCGAATCTGTAGCCGTAGATCAAATGAATCCTATTACTTCGCTTACCCTTAGTGATAAGATTGGCTTTGCTTAAGTATGTAGTTTTAGCATCGAAGTCTTCAATCATACTTCGTTCACACAGCCAAGCCAAGCTAAGCCAAGCCAAGCCAAGCCAAGCCAAGCCAAGCCAAGCCAAGCCAAGCCAAGCCAATCAAAAGCATAAACGCTCTCGGCTTAGGCTACTTCGGCCATTCTATTTCCCTTTTGAGTTACTGTATGCAGATATGTAGACCAAGGCTACGACATCCTCACAGCCACTGCCTCATGTACCCTTATGATGAAGCAAGAATGGCCATTGCTCCTTTCTAAAGACGAGGGAGGGCTCAATTACTCGGTCTATTTCTGCGTTTCTTTTCACAGGATGTGAAGAAGGTTGCGTCGAAGTGCTTCGACGTCTCTGAATATGTAGTCGACATTTCGAAGAAGGAGGTATGGCTAGGCTACGCCGAACGGCGAAGGGTTCATATTAATGCTGTAGCTGTAGCTGTAGCTGTAGCTGTAGCTGTAGCTGTAGCTGTAGCTGTAGCTGTTGCAGTAGGCCGTAGCCGTGGCCGTGGCCGTGGCCGTGGGCCGTGGGCCGTGGCTGTAGCTGTAGCCGTAACCCGTAGCTGTAGCTGTAGCTGTAGCCGTAGCCCGTAGCTGTAGCAGCAGTATCGCAGCCGGAGCGGTCGCCCTCAGACTTCAGCGGTAATCAGCGATAGCTCTCGGCATCTTGACCCGCAAATGGTCATGGCCCTATATTCAGCAGTTGAGAACGCGCTTAATTTTTCAGGGGTTAGCGAAAGGCATAGCGCCGCTTCCTGGCACTCGGATAACGCTTCAACACGCTTGCCATGCTCGGGCTCAGAACATGGGATTCAAGGTGTGACATTCACTACTCTCCAAACATGCTCATAGATCATAGCTAATAGATCATAGCTCATAGATAGCTCATAGCTCATAGCGCATAGCGCATAGCGCATAGCTCATAGCTCATTACATAGGTCATAGGTCATTCATGGCTCATAGCTCATGGCGCATGACTCATGGCTCATAGCTCAGCTCATTGCTTAAAACGCACACCTTATGCCTGTCTCACAGCCCACGTCCTACATCCCACAGCTCACAGCTCATAGCTCATAGCTCATAGCTCCCAACTCAAGCTCACATCGCTAACCTGTTGCAGTCCAAGGAAATGTTGTCTTTAATCCCGGAGCTTCAAGTGACGCCCATTGAGCGCTGCTCCGGCCACGGCGGCTCCTGGGGAGTGCGTAAGGTATTGAAGAATGCCACCACATTATCCGATCATATTTAACCTACTCAAAGGATACGTTCCCTGTTGCTATGGCAGTGGGTAAACCGGTGATGAACCTCGCTGCAAAGACAAAGGCAAAGGCCGAGGAGAAGCAGCAAAAGCATTACGTTGTCTCAGACTGCGCATTGGCGGCTGATCACTTGGTTCAGGGGCTGCGTGAGGCTGAGAAAGGTGAGGGTAGAGCTGTGTCTAGCCGCCTGACTCAATACGTGATAGAAAAAGGCAAGGAGGAGACCGACGATAAGCCACTTCATCCCATTGAGTTGCTGGCGTTGGCTTACCGCACTTAAACTGTCATACATTGTACATGTGTAAACTGTATGTTGTTGCTAAGTTAGGAGTGGACGTTCGCCTCTATATATAGGGTACCCAATCCACCCTTGACGAAAGCATCTTCTACAGCACACTGCGAAGCCATAAGACCGCGACGGAGACAAGTGACAGGACGTCTGAATGACCGGTTTAAGACTTAGCCGTTGACATGAAGCGTCAATCAGACTGTATGTCCCGGCTGCACGCCACTGCTCCTTTCGGTTAATTTTCCTATTTCGAATTTGCAGTCCAGATCTTAGGGGACAGTCTTCATTTACCTGGTCGTGATGAAGAGAGCTCGTGCAGAGACCATTCCTCTTTCTCAGGTAGATAATTTCTCCACTAAAATATTGGATTGTAATCTGGTTCACGACGTATTTCTTCCATTTTACAGTGGGTCGCTCTGTTGGAACAAATCAGCGAAAACTGCGGAGATCATGCCGATTATTACTCGCAGAGAGCAGGTGGAATTTTTTGTCGTTATGACCCGATGATTGGATGCAGAGAGATACGCCGAAATTTCTCAAATGATCGAGGATGCCAAGCAGGAGAGAATAAAAAATTCCTCTCAGTTACAGAGTAATGGGTATGTTCGCTTCCTCATTATTTGAAAGCATCGATTCTTTTCTTACACCAAGTCAATTTTTTTCTCGATAGGCGAGATAAGATCAGCGAGAGCACTGACTTGGACTCGATAATTATGAACTCCAGCGAGCCGAAGCTTAAGGAGCAACTGGGACGTTGGACTGAAGAGGAGCGTGAATCTTTCAAGAAGGCGTTGGAAAAGTTCGGCAAGAACAACTTGGCGGAGCTGAAGAAGGCCGTACCTCAACGGAACCTGTAATGAGCGTTCCTATTCTGTTCCTTTTCTTTCCTCTTCTCACCTCTTTTTATGACTCCTTGAACGTTTCAATTAGAATTGGGCTTCTATGCAGCTCGGCTTGTATTTCCGTCTAATCTGATGCTCCTCTCAAGGACCAACATTAAACGAATGGCGAAGCGGATGGAGATGATGAGCAACGGCGTGGAGCAGCCGCGTAAGAAACAGAAGCCAGGCAAAGGTTAGTCTCTGTTCTTCATTGATTAATTGAGCCGCATGAATATTTAGTATTCTAGCTTCCAGGTGCTGTTGGGCAACCTGCAGCTTTGACTTTGGTCTTCAAGGCAGCGGCATATGGCTGTTGCTGCGGTAGTGTCTGTCTATGGCTGTGGCTGTGGGCTATGGGATGTGGCTGTGGCTGTGGCCACTGTGGCTGTGGCTGTGGCTGTGGCTGTGGCTGTGGCCACTGTGGCTGTGGCTGTGGCTGTTGGTGGCTGTGGCTTTGGCTTTGGCGTTGGTTTTGGAATTGGATTTTGCGTTACCATATCCGTTGCCCTTCGGACCCAGGCCCAGCCATAGCCACAACCGCAGCCACAGCCATAGCCATTGGCGATGCTCGTCAAGGTCCTTATAGCGCTCTCATAATTTGAATTAAAAGGATCGGCTAATTGCAGCCTTTGTAACGGTACTCTCAGAGGAGGAGTCTAAAAAAGCCGACAAGGAGAAACAAATCGAAAAAAGCGATGACGAAACCGAATCCAAACGGAGAAAGAAAGAGAAGAAAATGGAACGCAAACGGAAGCGAAAGGAAAAGAGAGAGGCGCGGCGAGAGAAGAGACGGAAACGGAAAGCGGAGAAAGAGAAAGAGAAAGGGAAAGTGAAAGGGCAAGAGCGGAAGGCAGAGGAGGAGAAGGCGAAGGAAGAAGAGTCGGAGGATGAGGTATGGCCATGGAGATGAGTTTTGGCAAATGGCTATTGACTGCTGGCTAATGGCTGTGGCTATG
>JAFEFL010000085.1 GCA_018240595.1 Pseudomonadota bacterium
ACCGGTTGTTTCAAGGCCAAAGAATCAGCGGCTCCATCACAGAACAATGGAGTGGACGCGCAGGCGCGTTCGCACATTGAGCAATTGGCGATGGACGCGGTGGCTGCTGCCGAGCGTTCGATGGGATTCAATCCTCGCGATGTGTCGGGAGAAAAGTGCGGATGGGACATCACTTCGCAGCAACCGCCCCAGGGCGACAAGTTGCCCGACGACCGACTCATCGAAGTGAAGGGCAGGGCGAAGGGCGCAACCACCATCACGTTGACCAAGAATGAAATCATCGCGGCGCTGAACAAGCCCGACCAGTTCTGGCTCGCCATCGTTCTGGTCAACGACGACGACAGCACCGAAGGCCCGTATTACTTGCAGGGGCCGGTGTCGCAAGCACCGGACTGGGCGGAGGTGAGCAAGAACCTTGAACTGTCGGAATTGCTGGGGCGTGCGACTCGTTTCGGGAGCGCGGCGTGAGCGATCGTTTCGATGATGTCGTGCGGAATGCTTTCGACTTCCTGGGCCGCTCCATCGACGAGTTGGAAGCGCAACCGAATTATTCCGTCATCAACTTTTACAGTGCCGTCGAGTTGTTCTTGAAGGCAAGGTTGTTGAAGGAACACTGGTCGCTCATCGTTGCCAAGCCAGATGAAGCAGACAAGGCGAAGTTCCTGCGGGGCGATTTCAAGTCGGCCACGCTGGACGAGGCAAGCAAGCGCCTGGCGAAGGTTGTCGGCGATGGGTTGACGGAAGAGGAGTTGCGTTGCTTCGATGGCTTGCGCAAGGAGCGCAACCAGATGGTGCACTTTGCGCATGCCGCGCAAGGCGATGGCGAGGAAGCCAAGGATGAAATGAATCGGATCGTATCCGAACATGCGAAGGGCTGGCTTTACTTGCGTCGGTTGCTCACAGGTCGGTGGGGCAAACACTTTGAGGCATTCGCCGCCATTATCGAGGCGATGGATGGCCGAATGCGCGAACAGACCAAGGCACTGAAACCTAAATTCTTGCTGCTGACGGATGTAATTGCAGAAGCAGAAGCGGCGGGTGGGCATTTCATGTCGTGCCCGTCCTGCGACTTCAAGTCATTTGAGGCTGGGGCGCCAGTTTGGGTAGGTCAGGGAAAGTGCCTGACTTGCGAGTTTTCATCGCCCGTCATCACGCTTGATTGCGTCAATGACGAGTGCAAAAAGCCCATCCTGTTAACTGGTGGCTATGAGTCGTGCTCGGAGTGCGGCCACAACTACGCGCCGGAACAGATTGAAGAAGTTCTTGCCGAAAATGGCGGGTTGAGCGATGTCGACCCGCAAGATCCAAGCGACGCAACGCGAGCGAATTGCGGCAGTTGCGACGGCTGGGAGACGGTTGTTTCGTTGACATACGCTGGCTGGTTTTGCACTGACTGCTTCGACATTGAAGACAATGTCGAGCAGTGCGAATGGTGTTCGGAGTATTCGACCCAACTGCCCGAAGACTCTTTTTTGACTGGTTGCGGCCATTGTGATGGCCGTCTTGGCGATGAGAAGGACGATTGACTTGTGGTAGCCATCAAATCCCCGAAAAAGCTCATCGAAGTCGCGTTGCCGCTCGACGACATCAATGCGGCAGCGGCGCGCGAGAAATCCATTCGCCACGGCCATCCCAGCACACTGCATTTGTGGTGGGCGCGGCGCCCGCTGGCGGCGGCGCGTGCCGTGTTGTTCGCGCAGATGGTCAACGATCCAGGCTATGAGTCAGGCAAAGGATTCCAGCGCGGTGTGAACAAGAAGGAGGCGACACGCGAACGTGAGCGCCTGTTCGACATCATCCGCAAACTCGTCCAGTGGGAGAACACGAACAACGAGGAAGTGCTCGAAGCAGCGCGGGCGGAAATCCGCAAGAGCTGGGAAGAGACCTGCGCGTTGAACGCGAAGCACCCGCAGGCGGCGGAACTGTTCGATCCGAGAAAGCTGCCGGCCTTCCACGACCCGTTCGCGGGCGGCGGTGCCATTCCCTTGGAAGCGCAGCGGCTCGGCTTGGAAAGCTACGCCAGCGACTTGAACCCGGTGGCCGTGCTCATCAACAAGGCCATGATCGAAATTCCGCCGAAGTTTGCCGGGCGTGCGCCGGTTGGCCCTGTTCCGATGGACGCCGAGCCAACGGCACGCAAAACCCGCGAAATGCACGAGGACTGGTCGGGTGCGCGCGGCTTGGCCGAGGATGTTCGCCGGTATGGGCACTGGATGAGAGACGAGGCGCAGAAGCGAATCGGGCACCTCTATCCGCAGGTCGAAATCACGGTGGAGATGGCGAAGAAGCGGCCGGACTTGAAGCCGCTGGTCGCAGAGAAGTTGACCGTCATTGCCTGGCTGTGGGTGCGCACGGTGCGCAGTCCGAATCCGGCGTATTCGGATGTGGAGGTGCCATTGGCCTCGACCTTCCTGCTTTCGACGAAAGCGGGGAAGGAGGCTTGGGTTGAGCCCGTGGTCGATGGTAAGACCTATCGATTCGAAGTGAAGGTGGCGGATGGAAAGCACAAGCCGTCAGCGAGTGCGAAGAACGGCACCAAGTTGTCGCGTGGTGCGAATTTTCAGTGCCTTGTTTCGGACACACCAATCGAGCCGAACTACATCAAGGCCGAAGGTGTTGCGGGAAACATGGGGCAGCGCTTGATGGCGGTCGTTGCCGAGGGTAAGAAAGGTCGAATGTATTTGACGCCAGATGACGAGATGGAAGCACTCGCGAAATCTGCGCAACCAAGTTGGAAGCCGGATACACCATTGCCCGATGACCCGCGCAATTTCTGGACTTTGAGTTATGGCCTTTCGAAGTTTGGCGACCTATTCACCCCGCGCCAACTCGTCGCGCTGACTACCTTCTCTGACCTTGTGAGCGAGGCCAGAGAAAAGGTTCGTGCTGACGCAGTGAAGGTTGGCATGGCCGATGACGGTCAAGGGTTGGACGCTGGTGGCACTGGTGCAACAGCTTACGCGGAGGCGATTGGAGTCTATCTTTCGTTTGCAATCGACAAAGTGGCCGATAGAGGTTCAACCATTGGGAGGTGGGACCCAACACCAACGCAAAGCGGGATCATCAATACATTTAGCAGGCAAGCATTGCCTATGACATGGGACTTCGCGGAATCCAACCCACTTGGGAATGCTTCCGGCAACTATGTCAGTGGAGCCGAACTTGTCGCAAAAGTAATCAGCCTGTTTTCTCCAAGGATGGCAGGTGTTGCTAATCAAGCAGACGCTTCAACGCAGAAAGTAAGCAGCAGGAAAATCGTTTCAACTGACCCACCTTACTACGACAACATTGGCTACGCTGATTTGTCGGACTTCTTTTATGTCTGGCTCCGCCGTGCACTACGCGGAACCTTCCCATCGTTGTTTGCCACGGTTGCTGTGCCAAAGGCCGAGGAACTGGTTGCAACGCCGTATCGACACGGAGGCAAGGAAGGCGCCGAGAAATTTTTTCTGGATGGAATGACGGCGGCTATGCACAACATTGCGGAATTGGCGGACGCTGCCTTTCCGGTCTCCATCTACTACGCTTTCAAGCAATCCGATACTGGTGCTGATGGCACAGCCTCGACTGGCTGGGAAACATTTCTTGCCGCAGTAATTCGAGCTGGGTTTGCTATTCATGGCACTTGGCCCATGCGAACCGAGCTCGGCAACCGCTTGATAGGCAGCGGCACGAATGCGTTAGCTTCCAGCATTATTTTGGTCTGCCGCCGTCGGCTGGATAGTGCCGAGCAAGTTCCTCGCCGTGATTTCCAGCGTGAGTTGAAGGAAGTGTTGGGCGAAGCGTTGGAGGCCATGCTGGGCGGTGCCGATGGCGTGTCGCCGATTGCACCAGTCGATCTTGCCCAGGCAGCCATCGGCCCAGGCATGGCGGTGTTCTCGCAGTATTCTGCAGTGCTCGAAGCCAATGGCGAGGCCATGAGCGTGAAGACCGCGCTCACGCTCATCAATCGTCAGGTCGATGAAGTGCTGGGCGGCGAGAATTTCGACCCCGATACCAACTTTTGCTTGGGTTGGTTTGATGATGTGGGCTTTGGCACCGGTGCGTTTGGCAACGCCGATGTGCTGGCGCGCGCGAAAGCCACCAGCGTCAATGGCGTCGAGGAAGCCGGCGTGATTGCGTCGCACGGCGGCAAGGTGCGGTTGCTGAAGCCCGAAGAGTATCCGGCGGACTGGGATCCGAAGAACGACACGCGCACGCCGGTGTGGGAAGCGCTTCATCAGCTCATTCGTGCGTTCAAACAAGAGAGCAACGGCGGCGAGAGCGCGGCCGGCGCGTTGCTGGCGCGAATGCCGGAGAAGGCGGGCGACATTCGGCGCCTTGCCTATTGGCTCTACAACGCTTGCGCCGAGCGCAAGAGGCTGCCCGAAGAGGCACGCAACTACAACGAACTG
>JAFEFL010000086.1 GCA_018240595.1 Pseudomonadota bacterium
AATACCCAATACCCAATACCCAATACCCAATACCCAATACCCAATACCCAATACCCAATAGCAAATCGCCAACAGCCAATACCAATACCCAATACCCAATACTCAATACCCAATACCCAATAGCCAATAGCCGGTAGCCAATAGCCAAACCAATACCCAATAGCCAATACCCAATACCCAATACCCAATACCCAAGCCAATAGCCAAGAGCCAATGCCAATGGCCAATGGCCAATAGCCAATAGCCCTATCTATGCAATAGGTTGAAACTACGCAATTAGATATGTGCATATGGACATTAGACTAGTGTTGATACTACGCAATTAAAAATGTATTATATGGACTTAGTTGCGTCCTAGCTCATGAACGATCCTTGGCTGTGGCTGCGGCTGCGGCTGCGGCTGCGACTGTGGCTATGGCTATGGCATCTCATAAATGTTGGCAGGATACAGTGCAGACGCGAATGGCCTCCCGCACGTGAAAGACCGGAATCGGGACCTCATGTTCCGAACACTTCTTGCAGACGCAGCGGCCACAGACGCGGCAGTGATGACGGCGGAAGGTCATGGAGAAGCTGGCGTTGCAGAGTTGGCACTTGTGGCAAGCGTCATCGGGAACCTTTGACAGATCAATCGAGATATTGGCGCTACTGCGACGCTGTCAAATGGTATGGAAATGGCTGTGGCTGTGGTGTGGAAACGGCTGTGGCTGTGGCTGCGGCTGTGGCTATGGCTGCTGCGCTCTGGCTGTGGCTGCGGCTGCGGCTGCGGCTGTGGCTGTGGGCAGTTGCTGTGGGCTGTTGCTGTGGGCTGTTGCTGTGGTTGTGTAAGTGGCTGTGCATGTGGTTGCGAGTTTGGCTGCGGATGTGGCTGTGGTTGTGGCTGTCACTTTGGTTGTAGTTGAACCTTGGGGCGGGGGCTGAGCTGCGTAGCAACAGCCAAAGCCACAGCAACAGCCGAAGCCGAAGCCGAAGCGTGAAGAGGAAGCCGAAGCCGAAACTGCAGCTAACGCCAAAGGCAAGACCAAAGCTAAAGGCAATGCCAATGTCAAATACAAAGCCATTGGCTACTGCCGCAGCCGTTAACTCAACGCTTGAGGCTTACCCAGTGGCTCCTGACGTTAACGGGTAAACGGAGCCGGTCCAGGTCGCCCAGGTAAGCGAGTATATCTGGAGCGGGCATTGCTGCAATGGCCTTTGGGATGACCAAAGGTCCTGCCAGCTGCGACAATCAGAAGTTAATCTCGAATGATGATTGCGAGTATCATTGGTTCAGTGGTGGGAAGTGTCATATTTTTTACCTTAAAGACCGTCCCATTTTTCTTGGCGATATTCCGTGGAAATTCATGCAGCTTGGAGTTCCCATGAAGAATGATGACTTTCAAGTTGTCCATCTGAAGGAGTTCATCCGGAAGGGAAGCAAGAGCATTTTCCGAAAGATCAAGTTCTTCCAAGCTCGCCTGAATAGAAATAAAAAGTTTGCACATGGCTGTGCGGCATACCATCTGGGCTATCTGTGGCGGTAATTCCGTAAGAAAGTTTCGCTTCAGTGATAATTTTTTCAGTTTTGTAAGTCTGCCAACCTCGGGAGGCAACGAAACAATACGATTCTGTCGTTCTCTCAGTGATCATCATTTCGAAAAGGAGAACATACGTCGTCCAATATAAGTTCCTCCATAGAAGGAAAATCCAACAAATCACGGGGGATGCTGGGCATGATGTTTCTCGACAGATTGACAACAGTAAAAGGTGGCAACAGCTTCATAGAGCGAAGCTGTGCGAAGGATGGGGGAAGATCTTTGAGGCCGAGATCTCGCAACTCCAACGTGGTCGCATTCGTCTTCAAGAATTTAATTATGAATCGACTCAGGAGAGGACAGAGAGAAAAATGGAGCTGCGTGATCGGTGCAGACAAATCACAAGGAACAAGAGTCCCATTCAATTATATGGCAACAGAAACAGAAATAGTAGCATAAATATATCGAGGTCAAGAGGAAGCAATAGATCTAAATAACGCACAAAAATTGGCAGTATAAAGGAGTCATATTCCAAACCTGCAGTGTAAGATTCAGTAATGCAGACGCTTCGGCCTCCTTGGTAACGGGGACGGCGCCGTCGTGCGCCATCTCACTATGACAAGGATCGGATGCACTCGGGGCAAGAAAAAGAAAGCGAACCCGTACGTAAGTGTGGCTGGTAAAGTGAAGTGAAGGCTGGCTGGCTGGCACTGCCTGTGCTCTTTTTTTTATAGATCCTCGCTGTATTATTTAAAAAATCGAAATATATGCTTGTGCACCGTTGCCGCTTTCTGGAGTGGTTCCCGTCAGGGATCAACGTCCTCTCTTACAGTCCCTCTGAGAAAACGTTGGCAGTTGCTCGACAAAACTCCGATATCGAGTTGTGGAATGTGAAAGACTGGCATGTCCGTCGGGTATGTAGGAATAGGTTATAGCTGACTCCTACGCAAAGGTTTAGCTAAACATCCGCTTTTGTATGTTTTCTTTGATGCATTTGTTATTCCGCTTACATTCCCAACTGAAA
>JAFEFL010000087.1 GCA_018240595.1 Pseudomonadota bacterium
TAGTCCGTGCAGTGTCTCATCCACCCAAATCCCAGGCCTTCCGCCCGTAAGAAAATCCAGCAGCACCGGATTGGGATGGTCCTTGATCGCTTCGTTCAGCAGAAACCATTCTTGGCTGACAGCAACTAGTTCTCCCTTTCCCACTTTTCGCACTGCCATGTAAACGTGCGTCGTTCGATCAGCCTTTGCATCGCCTCCTTCGGGCCCCGAAAATAGCGTAGTCCAATTTCCGTCCGTCTGGAGCCAGGGAGCCTCCCCGTTGAGATACATCGTCTCAGTGTCAGCGGGCATTGCACGGAGATCGGGCGAGATCCACTTTGGACCGCGCTGCGGGGGTGTATCGCCCCAGCTCGTCGCAACTTCCCAGTCTTGCGATTGCGAATGTAGTTTCCCAACATGCGCCACAAGTACGGCTCGCCCTCCACGCGATAGAAAATCCTCCAATCGTCCCCGAAACTTGTCTTCCATCCTGTTGTTTTTTCCTTCGGCAATTGAAAAATCCGGGGAGAAGCCTCCAATGAAAAACGCTGTTGTTTTGGCTGCATCTTGATCGGCCAGCGAATCTTCATCCTGGCTGCGCTTCACTTGATATCCGCTGCGCTCGTAGGAATCAAACAGGAGCCTCGTCCCGTATGGGTCTTCCCGCAAACTGGATCCCATGTCGCTCGTGTTCGACTCATTCTGGTGCGCCATGAGCAACAGGATTCCGAATACTGCCGCAAAAATCGCCGCGGCCAGCAGCGGCCCCCGCCAATTGAGCGTCCTGCTCTTTCCGAATCGGCTCTCAAACATGCGCTAGCAACTCCCGCTGATCTCTCTGGTATACGGCCACCGATTCTGGCGTCACCTCGCGCGACCCATACCAAACGCCGTCGAACTGCCGCAGGCTGCCGCGCAGTCTTTCCGGAATTTCCGTCCGGGCTTCGAGAGCTGCTTGCGGGCGCCGCCGCCACCGGCGCATGAACTCTTCAAGGTATTCGCGATTTGTCCGGTCTCTGCGAATCGTCAGCCACTCGCGCTGGGCCAGCCCCGCCAGCAGGCCTAGGTACGCAGCTCGCAATGCCAGCCGTAGTTCGCCTTCCTTCTGTAATCGGTCGGCGAGCGCAAACCATTCGTCCTCGGAACGCGCGCTGGCCAACACGGCATCGCTTAGATCGGGAAGCGGCGCGATTGCCATGGGAATGGAAAGCGATTCTGCTTGGCGCCGCCGCCGAAACCAGATCAGCACTCCGCCTGCGACGATCGTGACAATTACAATCACGATCAACCAGAATCGAATATCCTTCATCTGCCACTTGCCGCTGCCATTGTTAAGGGACAGATCGGGACTGCGCGGCCAGAGTTTGCGGAACAAATTCCCAATCGCATTCCATATCCGGCTGAATTCGCGCTGGATCTTTTCCAGTAGCCTGTCAAGCCACGTCGGTGGCGTCGGGTGCTCCGCGTCGTGCCAGCGATAAATCGCGCGCTGCGATTCGTCTCCCAGGGCGCTGCGCAATTTTTGAATCTGCGCTTGATGCGCGGAATCCGTGGATGCCCCTGCGCTGGTGGCGCTCGGCGGCGCTTGCGCTGCCCGCACGGCTTGCCCGGGAACAATGTTCCCCAGGATCGCAATTAAAACCACAATCGCGCCGGCCACGACACTGCTCCCGCTCGTTACCGGCGCCATCATCTGCGCTTTCTTCTTCTGCTCGCGCGGCAGACCTGCAAGGATTCCCCGCAGGTCGTCTCCTTCACGTCGCGAACGCAAATGCTGGTAAACGACGACGAACGTGCATTTCACGATTGGATCAATCGCCAGCCATGCGCCGGCAAACAAGGAAAGCCAAAACGCGGAACTCCGGATCAACGCGAATATCCCCATCGCAGTCGATAAAAGCGTGTCCAATCCGAATATCGAATGTAAAAGCTGCGGAACGAGGATCGCCATGATCATTCCGTTCAGCCACACGGCAATCCAGAGAGGCAAGAGCATCATCAGGAGAAGCAAGCCGCTGCCGAACCATTGACTCGATAGGGCGAGACACCCGCTAAGCGTATGCCTTTCCGAGCCATCTTCTCTCGCTTCGAGGCTGGCGAATTGTGACGCCGTGTACAGCCACGACAGTCCTGCAACCGTCGGAAGAGCTGCCAACGCGCCGATCGTCAGTGCAATCTTCCATGCAAGCAGCCGACCAAGACCCGCCGCTCGCGCCACAATTCCGGTTGACCTTGCTATCGGCGTGCCAAACGCCCGTTCGCGAACGCGTTCCATGTAGCTGCCGATCATCCGCGCTCGCAGCAGATACGCCATCGTAAGTAGCGCCGCTTCCAGCAGTAGCGATGCCGTGGATACGCGAATTTGCCCATTGATCACCCACAGTGGAATCAATGCAACTACCAGAGGCGCCGCGCCCAGGTAATAACGCCACGCTTCGCTTCCAAAGGTTGACCGAAAGAGCGCGAACCCTCGCTCGAGCGCTTCCAGCGAGTTGAGTCGATTTCGCCCGCTGCGTGCCGGGTTCACTTGCTGTTTTTGTTGAAGAGTTCGGGCCGGAGCAACTTCACTCATGGATTTGCCCGGATTGCGCTTTTTGGTTTGCGCCGAAGTTCAGATGTTCCTCCGGCGTATTCGTTCTCCAAAGCAGCAGCAGAAAAAAGATCGTCATCAGCGAAGCGAGCGCGGTAACACCAGCCAGAATCTGGCGAAAGCTTCGTCCACCCGTCATCTTCGGCGCGGAAGGACGCGCCATCCGCCGCAGGCACGGCGGGCACGCCAGCTTGCCTTCTTCATCCGTTACACATTCTCTGCAAAATGTTCCTCCGCAGTGTGGACACCTTGCGGCCGCTTCGCGCAGCGGATGAAACAGGCAATGCGCATCTCGCAGGCGCGCCGCAGTGCGTTTGTCGTGTTGCGCAACTGGTCTCTCAGGAGCCATTCGTCTGTGCGCCATCCGTTGCGGAAGCGGACGCGGGACCTCCTGAGGTTGTTTCGGCGGTGGACTTCGCCATTTCGGAATTGGTCGCTGGACTTGTCGCTTCGGCCACCGATCCTCGGCTGGCGCGTATCGCCGCATCGATCTTTGCAAGCGTCTTGCGCGCTCGCCTCGTCCTTGACACTAGTGCCAGATCGACGCTCGCGCCGCTCGTACGGATCCGCGTCTTTGCCGTTGGACCCAGAATCAATTCAAACGCCACCCAAACGACGCCGATGCTCCCGAAAACTGCTCCCGTTGTCAGGTTGAACCACTGCGAAAACGCGAAATCGAGCAGCGCAAAGATTGCTCCCGGAACGATCATCCGCCAGATCCACGACTTGGTTGGCCAGACCACA
>JAFEFL010000088.1 GCA_018240595.1 Pseudomonadota bacterium
GCTCGTGACCGAGGTTTGGACGAGCCGCGCCGGCGACCCCGAGGAAGTCGGTGTCCGCATCGATCTTGATGAGCTCCGCGCCACGCGCAGCTTCAAGGTGCCGCGTCAGACGCGCGCGAAGCCTGATCACAACGCGCATGGCACGACGATCGTTATCAGCCGACTGAAGCCGGATCAGCGCGCCTATCTCGCGCGGGGCAACAACCAGAAAACGATCCGCAAGCACTTGGCGCGCGCGTACTCATCATTGTTGGGCCAGTCCGAGGCAGGGAAAATCCGACTGCTGGTCGGCAACACGCGGCTGGCGCCCCGCCGGCACTGTGTCTGGGGCGAGGATCGCACCGTTTCCTTTCCGGACGGCACAGTGGCTCGGGCGGTTGAGCACATCGATGTCAAGCTCGCTCCGCGCCGTTACTGCACGCATTGCATGCGAACGCTCGCGGCCGCCGAGGAGTCCTGTCCGACGGGAAGCCCGAGCTGCAAGGTCGTGGAGGCGGAGCGCCGCATTCATGGCTGGATCGGTCTGCAGCGTTATCTCCATAACACGGAATTCGGTCTGGATTTCATCCGGAATGGTCGAAAGATTGAGATAGCCAACAAGGATCTATTCGAGTGGAGCGATGGCGAAATCGCCGAGGTCGAATATCCAACCGACGATCAGCGCGGCCGCGGTCGCTTCGTCGGCGAGATCCACATCGATCATTGCCGCGTCAGCTACACCAAGGATCGGTTCGAGCGCGATGATCCCGCGTGGGGTGAGATGACGCGGGTTGTGCGAGGTGACGGTCCACTCCGACCCATCGTGGCGAAGCAGCGAGGCTACGCGGGCAACGATAGCCCACTCTATCGGCTGTACCAGACCTTTCGGCGGTCAAGCCCGCAGGGCAAGAACGGCCTGTGGTCGCGCGTTCTTGTCGTGAAGGACAATGACCGCGCGCAGCAGATGGCGAATCTCTTTGACGAGGATGATCCAGACTATCTGACCGATGAGCGTTGGTGGCAGCTCGTTCTGGAGCAGGACAAGGAGGTTCTCGGCGAGAAGCCCGGCGACGGGGGTGACGCTCCGCTGCCCCCAGGCTTTGTCGATGAGCCGCCAGCGGGTGGTCCCGAGGAACCCGCGCCAACACCGCCGCCCCAACCGCAACCTCCACCGGCGCCGGCGCCTCCCGTCCGCCGGCAAATCCACGAACTGTCTCGCAAATACGTCCATCCGACGTTCCGGGTCGAATACGAGATTCAGGCATATGGCGTCGCGAGCGCCGACCCCGATCTGCCGGCGGGGCTGCCCTGGGTGTTGAAGCTCGATGATGTGGCTACACGGACCTATGGCTTCCTGGTCGACGTCAGCCATGACGTTTTCCGCTCGAGCACGATGACACCGCTCGATGGCTTGCTGACGGAGCTGACCCATCGCACCGTGGAATTCCTGAAGGGGCAGGCGCAAGACCCGTCCGTGGCCGGCGTCCTCGCGGATTTCCGCAAGCAGTATTGCCTGGACACGCGGCTCGACCCCCAGGAAATCATCACGCTCGCATCGACCGTTCTCGGTGACATGGCGCGCGCGGTCCCATCGCTCATCGATGCTGGCAAGGGCGAGACTATGTTCAATGAGCTCACCGATGGTGAGAAGGAGTCCGTCGCGCGGCGGATGGCCAACCGCGGCGTGCCCGACCATAAGGCGGTGATCGCGGATGGCCGGTTCTGGGATTACGCCGATCCTGAATCCCTGCGCGGGCTGTTTAACAGGCACCCCGATCTCTTCCTGGATGGAAGGTTCTGGGATGATGCCTACGCGAGCCTTGATTTCGGAAGCGCCGTCGTCACCGAGCAAGCGCGCGTCTCGGTGCGCGCGCGCTATGATGCCTATCTGAGCGACGCAGTCTGGCTCGCGAACCAATCGCCGGCCGACGTTGATCGCGCGAGCCGGGACGCCGTGATCCGGGCGACCTGTTCCGTGCGGCTGTTGAAATCCGACGTGTCCGACTGATGCGCGAGCCCTTCCTCGACGCGGAGCGATTGCTGAAGGGGCCGTGGCAAGCCTTTGAACGCGACGTGGCGCGACTGCTCGTCTGCAATGGGTTCGAGGATGTGAGGCTGGTCGCGGGATCAGGAGATCATGGCGCGGATGTGCTCGGCGTGAAGAACGGCGAGCTGTGGGTCATCCAATGCAAGTTCACGACGGGCGGCTATCCCTCGGCGAGCGCGGTGGACGAGGTTGGCGAGGCCGCCCGGTTTTACAAGGCGGACCGCATCTACGTGGCCTCCAGCCGAAAGGCGGGGCCGGCGACATACCAGGCGATAAATCGCTGGAAGGCGCTCGGGATCACGATCGGCGTCCTTGAGCCAGCCTCGTTGCTGGAGCTCGCGCGGAAAAGCCCGGAGTATTCCGTTCATCGCCGCGAGCTTCGCGATTATCAGGACGAGGCTGTAGAGAAGTTTGTGGCCTCTCTGCGCGAGACGGGGCGCGGTCAGGTTGTGCTCGCGACGGGGCTCGGCAAGACCGTTGTTCTAGCCGAGAGCGTTGCTGAGCTTTATCGTGACGACGCGATACCCGGGGGCCAAGCGCTGGTGCTCGCCGGAACTCGTGAGCTTGTCGATCAACTGCAGCGTTCATTCTGGGA
>JAFEFL010000089.1 GCA_018240595.1 Pseudomonadota bacterium
ATCTGGCTATGGGATGTGCAACGCAATCACTCTGTCACCAGTTTCCCAAAGCAGTCCTACGACAACGGCGTGACCAAACATGGGCGGACAACCCAGTGGTACAAGCCGACCGTTCGCATCTTCAAGAACGCCCGTGGTTGGATGGAGGACAACGGGCTGATCCAGAGCGGCACGGCCTCGTCCCACGCCATCGAATGCCTGCTCTACAACGTGCCAGACCAGCAGTTCGGCAACAGCTATAGCGATACTTTCGTCAATGTCGTGAACTGGCTGAACGGTGCGGACTTGACGAACTTCGTCTGCCAGAACGGTATCCAGCGGTTGTTCGATCAGGGCCGCTGGACGACGCAGAACGCGCGCGCCTACATCGGGGCGCTGATCCAGATGTGGAACCAGTGGGGGCAGCAGTATGCACGGGTACGCGTCTGACAATTTCTTTCGCGGCCCGAAGGTGTATTTCGCCTTCGGCGCGCTCGCGATTGCTGCGGCCAGTGGGCTGCATGTGCTGGTTGCACTTCCGCCTTTGGCCGGGCGTGTAGATGCCGCCGCACTCTCTGCGGGCGCGATCTACGCCGGGCTGATCTTGCTGTACGAGTACTGGGGCTGGCGCTGGCTGTCGACGCTGAAGAACCTCAACGGCACATGGGTCGGGAGCATCACCACCACGCATAACGGCGGCACCAGCGTTCCCTGCGTCATGCGCGTTCGCCAGACGTGGACACGCATGGCCATCGAGCTGGAAACGGAGCAATCGCGTTCTCGCACGACCATGTCCGCGCTGTATGAAGACCAGCCCGGCGATGTCGGACTGAAATACGAGTACGTGTCCGAGCCCAGAAACCTTGCCGTGCAGACGATGCAGACGCATCGCGGCGTCTGCACACTGGCGATCACGTCAGCTTTGGAAGAGCTGCGCCTGAGCGGCGACTACTTTACTGGTCGCGGGAGAGAAACCCGTGGCGAAATTACCTTGCACCGTGTGACCCGTGAACTGCTGGGCTTCGACGCTGCGTTGAAAAAGGAAAAATAATGAACGACAAGCGCCTGATCGAAGTCGCCTTCCCATTGAAGCAGGCTTCCATTGACTCGGTGCATGAGAAGAACGTGCGCCACGGCCACATCTCAACGCTGCACATCTGGCCCGCGCGCCGTCCGCTGGCGGCCAGCCGTGCAGCGTTGATTGCCACCCTGCTGCCCGATCCTGGCGACAAGGACAAGCGTGATGAGCTGCTGAAGCGGTTGGGTGGCACGCTGGCCAAGACGCTGAAGAAAAAGAAGATGCCAAATGGCCGCGTCGAGGAGATCGAGGCGTGGGAAACGGAAGGTGGCGTCTTGAATTGGGGGCGGGAGTCTGGCCCTGATTTCGAATGGTTCCGCGACGAAATCCAGCGCGTCTATGGCGGCCGTCGTCCTAAGGTACTCGATCCGTTCTCCGGCGGTGGAGCGATCCCGTTGGAAGCGATGCGGCTCGGCTGCGACGTCACGGCGGCAGACATCAACCCGGTGGCGTGGCTGGTGCTGCGATGCACGCTGGAATACCCGCAGCGTCACGCAAACCTGAAGAAGCCATTACCCGCGTTTGTCCGGACGGACGAAACGTTCATGACTGCCTACCTCAAGGCAAAGGGCATGACGCCCGCTCAGATCAAACGCCACCTTCGAGACGAAACAAACAAACAGGCGCTACTGTCGCCATCCAGCGCGATGGAGACTGTTGGACGAGGGGAAAGCCTCAGTCTGCTTGCGCAAGAGGAACCGGACGCAGATTTGATGCAAGCCGGATTGGCGTGGCACGTGCGCGCATGGGGACGCTGGGTTCTGGACAAGGCACGCAAGGAACTGGCTGATCTGTACCCGACCTATGCCGAGTATTGCTCCATCAAGCCGTATCGACGCGTTCACCTCGATGTCGATGAGCCGCTGAAGTTAGTGCCGATCAACGACGCCGGTCAGCCCCAAGTCGAGATGCTGAACGCCGGATTTGATGCGGCCTATCTGGAGAATCCCGCCAATCCACGCTGGCTAGCGAAACCCACGGTGGCTTACCTGTGGGCACGCACGGTCAGTTGCAAGGCCTGTCGGGCAGAAGTGCCCTTGCTCAAGACCCGATGGCTTGCCAAGAAGGACAACAAGCGTGTCGTGTTAACCATGAGGCCGCGCGAGGATCGGCGCGGCGTCGAATTTGGTATCGACGCGGACGCCAAGATTCAAGGCGGCAACGCAGCACAGCGGCGCGAGCACGACAAGAAATTAAGTGCGGGCACGATGAGTCGCTCAGGCGTCTCATGCCCGTGTTGCGGAACGATCATGACGATGGAGGACTTGCGTCTTGCCGGTCGGACGAATCGCTTAGGTAATGTCATCACTGCTGTAGTCGCAGATGGCTTGAATGGCAAAGAGTATCGCCTGCCAACCGCTCACGAGGTTGATGTTGCGCGAGTTGCTGGCGAGCAGATCGACCGCGTGTTCAAGTCGATTCCATTTGGTGTGCCGACCGAGTCAT
>JAFEFL010000008.1 GCA_018240595.1 Pseudomonadota bacterium
CGTTCTCTGGTTCTGCAACATGGAGCAGGGGGCTGAACGGCGCCGGCTGGAACGCTGGGAGCTCGTTAATGTATTCGGCAACAGTATCGACCGTGGCAGAGGCTTTAAAACGAACCACGCGCTGCAACTAGACGGTGATCGAAGCGCAATCCTTCGACTCTACAACCCGAGCACAGGAGAACACGCCTTCATTCGATCGCTCCGCATTGAGGCGAACCTCGCCGCCGCTCACCCGACAATCGGCCCGTGGGTCGCGCAAAAGAAGTATCAGTTCGTGATTCTTGTCGACTCGCAAGGCCGCGCAAACAAACTCACGAGGCGACTCACGAAGCTCGGACTGCCGGTTGAGTGGACGGTACAACTTGCGCCGTCTCTCGAAACTCTTCAGAGCGAGTGTCGCCGGTTCTCGCCGGCAGGGAGTGCCGTATGATCCCAGATCAGATTTGGGTTCGCATGCTGACCCTAGCCGGAACCTCGGGGGACACCTGAAAAGCGGCCAATGAGGGACACCTCAAAACCGGCCAACGGAATCAGGCAAGACAAGGTAGTTATAACCCAGGACCGCTGATGGCGGCAATAAAAAACTTCGCAAGACTCGGCTGTCATCGGTTATTCTGGCAGCACCTGGGCGGAGGATATGGCTCCGCAGGGATGCGACCAGAGCGCCGACCCAGCGGCCGGAAATGCGTGGGCGGCGCAAGCCGCCTGCGTGGCATTTCTGGCGGAAAAGCGTTAAATCCCGGGAGCGCGAGGGCAGAGCCCTCGCAGTCTTCAAACTGCTATCGATGCCTCAGTCAGTTACTGCCGTCTTGGTCCGCCAGCTTTTCGGCCCACATTTGAGCACGTGTCCATGATGCAGCAACCGGTCGAGCATGGCGCCCACTGCCGCCACGTCGGCCAGTAGCTTACCCCAGTCATCCACGGGGCGGTTGGAAGTCAGCAGGGTGCTGGCGCGTTCGTACCGTCGCATCACGATCTCGAGCAGATCCTCGGCGGCCGTCTGCGGCAACTTACGCATCCCGAAGTCATCGATGATCAGCAGCGCCACCCCCGAGATCGATTCCATGTACTGCTTGCGCCTGCCCTCGCTGGTTGCCTCGGTGACCTCTTCCAGCAGGATATGCGTCTGGCGGTAGAGCACTTTGTGGCCCTGCAGGATCGCGGCCTGGCCGATGGCCTGCGCCAGATGGCTTTTGCCCGTACCACCCGGCCCGAGAAACAGCGCATCCTCGCGGCGGTCGATAAACAGTCCGGTCGCCAGATCGAAGACCATACTGCGATTCATTTTCGGATTGAAGCTGAAGTCGAAGTTGTCCAGTGTCTTGTTGGGATCGCGGAAGGCGGCGAGTTTGCGTCGCCGTTCCAAGAGCCGGTCTGAGCGCCGCGTCAGCTCATCGGAGACTAACGTGGCGAGCAGATCGATCGGCGCCATGGGTTCGGCTTGTGCTTGCTGCAGGCGCGTTTCCAGCACCGCTGCCATACCTCCAAGACGGAGTTGGCGCAGGCTGCGTTGTAGTTCGTTGAGATTCATTCTTGGTTCTCCTGGGTCTTGCTATCAATGAGGTCACGATACAAAGTCAGCTGCCGGATGATGGGATCGACCTGGCGAAGCGTCAGTGCCGGCCGGCGTTCCAGCCAGCGGCGAACGAAGCCATAGGGGTTGGCAGGGAGTCCCACTTCCAAGGCGGCGGCGCAGGCATCGTCGGTGAGCGCGGCTCCGTGCTTCCGCGCTAAACCGGTCAAGCCCATGATGCGGCGGATGGACTCGGGCCCATCGCGCCGGAAGGTCTGCTCGGCGACCGCACCGACATGAGGACCGATCTTGCCGCAACGCGCCAACAGTTGGACGGTGGTGCGTGGAGTCTGCGCGGGCTTGTCCTCGTCGGGGATGCGATGCCGGCCACGTTCCTGGCTGCGGTGCTCACGCAACAGCTGACCAGTACGCGGATCCAGCACCCGCACGACGTGGCCATCCCACTGCACTTTCACGCTACGGCCGATCCAGCCGGGCGGCGCGCTGTAGTAAGCGGCATCGACTTCGACGCAGCCATCCAGGTTCACGCGCCGGTCGCCAAACTGATACAGGCGGAAGGGCTCCAGCGGCAATGGCAGCAGCGCCGGCTTCTCTTCGGCGAACATGGCTGCTACCTGGCGCTTGGTGGTGCCATGGATGCGCGTGTCGGCCCACTTAGCTTCCCAATGATCGAGGTAGGTCTGCGCCTCTGCCAGGCTCTCAAAGCGCAAGCCCTTCAAGGGGGTGTTCTTGGCGTGTCCGACGCCGCGCTCGACTTTTCCCTTCCGATCCGGATCCGCGACGCGACAAGGCAACGCGACGGCGCCATAGTGGGCGAGCATGTCGCGATACAGCGGGTTCAAGGCCGGATCGTAGATGTCCGGTTTGAGCACGCCTTCGCTGAGGTTATCCAGCACGACCGTGCGGCAGGCACCACCCAGCCGGCGGAATGCTTGCTCGTGTAGTTCGGCCCACGTGCGCGTGCTGGACTGGAAGGTGAGCAGCCGAACGGCTTTGCGGCTGTAGCCCAACGTGAGCACGAACAAGCGCGTACGCCGGTAACGGCCAGACTGCGGGTCGCGCACCATCGGACCGCTACCGTAGTCGACCTGAGCTTCCTCGGCCGGTGGCGTGACGATGACCGCACACGCGGACTTTGCCGACTGCCCTCGTAACCGGCCGACAAAGCGTTTGACGCTGGCGTAGCGCCCCGTAAAGCCATGGCGATCCACCAAGTCCTGGTAGATGGCCTTGGCGTTCCGTCCCTTGCTCAGCGACAGCTCGATGAAGTCGAAGTAGGGCTCGCAGGCACTGCCCGTCGGACAGCGCCCCGGCAGCGGGATCGGCGCCAAGTCGGGGGACACCGTTGGCCGGTTTTGACCGAGTTCGGCCGCCGCGGCGGTGGGAGGGTCGGGGGACACCTCATTGGCCGGTTTTGCCGGTGTCCGCCGCCCCCAACCTCCAGGAGCCCGAATGGCAATTCCGGCTGCCCTCAGATAAGCACCCGCCGTTTCCCGGCGAATGCCTGTTTCCTGCTGGATGCGCCGCAGCGGCCAGCCCAGCCGCCCCAACGCGATGACTTGTTGTCGCTTCTCTTCGCTCAAGACATTGCTCACGTCGATGGAGGGTAATCCCTCCATCGTTCTCAATGTCTTGCCGATCTCTATTGGCCGGTTTTCAGCTGTCCCTCATTGGCCGGTTTTGGGTGTCCCCCGAAGAACACAAAAATACCTCGAATTCGGTCCCGCTCATCTGTTCGACGGCCGCCGCCGGGACTCGTCGGTGAAAGTCGCGCCAAATCGATTCCGCAACGGCTCGCTCGCGAATCCCAAATACATGTTGCAGCCAAATACTGTGCTCTGCCTCGTACTGCTTCAAAGCAGCTTCGTGCGAAGCCCGCGCTTGCTCGTATTTGCGGAATTCATTGCCGATTCGAAGCCTGGACAGAAAACCGCCGGGCGGCTCTGGAGCAATCGGCTTTTCGGGTGGCGTCGGTAGCGAAAGAAGCCCGTTGATCTCGGCA
>JAFEFL010000090.1 GCA_018240595.1 Pseudomonadota bacterium
AGCTGGAGCAACACACAGATCGTGGTGCCCGTTCCAAGCGGGCGCCGAGTGGCGCACTGAATATCTATGTAACGACCTCGGCCGGTGGCAGCAATGGCGTCTACTTTTTCGTACTGGCTGCGCCAGCAATTTCGACAATCTCGCCGGGGAGCGCTTCGGTGGGAACAAGCGTAAGCATTATGGGCGCGAATTTCGGGGCAAGCCAGGGCTCGGGTACGGTGAAATTCAATGGTGTGACCGCCACTCCGACAAGCTGGGGCGCGACCAGCATTATCGCCAAGGTTCCAGTCGGCGCAACGACCGGGAATGTCGTGGTCACAGCGAATGGCGCGACGAGCAACGGAGTGAATTTTACCGTGGTTGCTCCTCCGACTATCTCCGCTTCAGCCTCGCCCACTCCAAACGCGGCAGGCTGGAACAACTCTCCCGTTCTCGTTTCGTTCAACTGCTCTAGCCCGAGTCTCCCCATCGCCAGTTGTCCAGCTCCGCAGCTTGTCTCCACCGAAGGAGTCGGCCAAACTATCAGCGGCACTGTGACAGACTCTTCCGGTGACTCTGCCTCCGCCAGCGTCACTCTCAATATTGAAAGAACGCCTCCCACGCTTGCCGTTTCTTCTCCGCTCGATCAGGACGTGGTCACTTCCTCCAGCATTACGCTCTCCGGAACGGCCACAAATTCTCTCACTTCCGTGAATTCCGTCGCCTGCAATGGCGCTACCGTTTCAAACACTTCCGGCTCTTTTTCCTGCAACATTTCGCTTTCCGCCGGTGTCAATCTAGTGATGGTCACCGCCACCGACGTCGCCGGTAACGCGGCGGGCTCCCGGTTTCATGTCATCTATTCCACAGCGCTTCCCGCGCCGCTCTCGCTCCAAATCACTCCCGCAAACGCTAACGTCCTCAGGTGCAACGCAGCAATTCACCGCCGTCGATCAACTCGGACGACCGCGCACCGATGTCTCTTGGTCCGTGGACAACACCTCCATCGCCACAATCACAACGGACTCTTCTCCCACTCTCACCGGAGTCGCTGCTGGCACCGTCAATCTCACCGCTTCTCTCGGCTCCATTTCCGTTAGCGTCCAGGTCAACATCCTAGCCGGAACTTCTCTCCCCATCGGCACCGTCCTCTGGTCCGCTCCACCTGTCGCTGGTTTCACCACCCAGCGCATCATCCAAGCCGTGCCAACGTCCAATGGAACGCCCGACCTTTACTCCATTGACATCGACAACAACGGGAATTACCTAGTGACAGGATTCTCGGCAAGTGGCCAGCAACTCTGGCAAACATCGCTTTCCAACAATCTGCAGTTGGGAATTGATGCCAACAACGGCCAAGTCATGGGGGATTCCACCGGTGGTTTGATTCTTCATGGCAACGGCATCACCACCCTGAACCTCGACGGCCAATCCGGCGCCATTGCCTGGCAGCGCAACGACCTTCCTGGCTGGGTCCCTTTTGGACTGGCCGCCGGGGAGCAGCACAACGCAGTTGGGCAAGACGGTTCTATGTTTGTTCCCGTCAACAACGCAGCCCAATCCAATCTCTTGAAGCTGGATCCCCAAGCAGGAACATCGTCTGCCGCCTACACAGCTCCCTACGGCAAGGGTTTCTACGTAACGGGGACTTGCAGCGGTCCTAACACCACTGGTGGGGTAATTGCTCGACCCTTTTATTACCCCGGCTCCGTCTCCTCACCCATCGTGGACGCCAACGGAAACGCCGTGTTTACCGCAAGCTACGAAATCGACACTCCACCAACGACGTCGTTTTGCGGTCCGGATGGTGGTCCCGAAAGCTATTCCGGTGGAAGCCAGCAAATCAACAATTTCCTTGTCTCCGTTGCACCCAACGGCACCGCCACCACAACTACGCTACCCATATCGAGTGCCGTAAAAGACCTCCACGTCCTTGCTCCCGACGGTAACGGCGGCGCTCTCGTCTCCTGGTGGACCATCGATTCCAACAATGTCCCCAGCTCTTTCATGCTCTCCACAACGACTGGCACCCCTTATGCCACACCCCTCAACGCCGTCAACCCTCAACTAGTCCTCGGTGAAAACAACACCGCCTTCATAACCAACGGCCTGTCGGTGGCTTCCTTAACGGCCCAACGAACTGGAGATACCAAGCACCCGCTAACAACTCGGTTTCACCTCTCGCGACGCTAGCAGCCGGACGCTTTTCCGCAAAAATCACCGATCAGAACAATACAGACACAGTTATCAATTTTGACGGAAATGGAAATGCAGCCGCTGTGGGCGTGACGGGGGTTGGTACCAGCTACTCTTGGAAAGGGAATTGGAACGCCATTACAAATGGTGGCGTCTCTAGCCTCGCCCTCCAACCGATGCCAATAACTTGGAAAAGCCCTTGGACAGAACTAGGCGGCAATCCCTCTGCAAACGGAGGAGGGACCATCCGTCATTCCTTCGGGCTGTTTTGGTGTGGTACTGCCTATGCGGCTCAAGGATACTGGGCGAATTCGGATAGCAAGGAAAACCCTTGCCAGCAGGGTCACAATGACGACGTGAAGTGGGGCTATTATCCGGAATTCAATTCAACAACGTGTGCGACTTCCGCCTGTGGCCACGGGGCAGTCCAGTATTTCGACCAAGATCACCCTGAGTGGGTAGCGGTGATCCAAATGGCTGCGCTCCGCTCCTTTCAACAGGCATACAAAGACTACAAAATTCAGGTCACTCTTGGCGAGCGGCACGTCGATGCCCTAGGCAACGAGCAGCTTGATCAGGAGTACACTGTATTTGTGCTTGGGGATTATCCTTTTAAGGCTTCAGGACAATACTACTCGCAGCCGGCCAGCATTGTTTACTACTATGGCGTTATGGAAGGAGCGGAGGAAGCTCGCGGACGTTTAGGCGTGGGCACTGAACCGTATTGGGTTAACTACACACCATCCTATCCGCCAACGGACGTCCCCAAGTTCGTTGCTATTCTCCAGGCACTCGGAGCTGGAATAGGAAACTCAGCAGCTCATGAGGTAAGTCATCATCTCGAGTTAGTAACGAACATTTCCGCCAACCAAAACCTCGGCATGCCTTTCATTGACTGCGGCTTGAACCCTGATAATACGAGACAAGGTGCTGGTCCAATCACCTGCGAGAATAACGATAATTTTGTGTTATGGATTTTACAATAGTAGTGGTCAACCGCAAGACCCAGCCAACCCTAAGAGCGGCGGTGCCATGTTCTTCTATGGAATCCCAGGAGGACAGAACGGAATTCCCTTCCAGCCGCAAATTCACTGGGGACCCTCAGACGTTTGTTGGTTGCAGCATTATTCAGGATTGACATGTAAGGGGGAACGATAATGACTGCCTCTTTTGAGTGCGAGACTTACATGAAAGCGATCGCTAGGCTCATC
>JAFEFL010000091.1 GCA_018240595.1 Pseudomonadota bacterium
CCCGGACTCTGTTTCCGGTTTCCGCGTCATCACCAGCAACCCCGGAGCCGAATATGGCCGCAGCAGTGGAGCGCAAGTGATCCTTGAAACGAATTCCGGGTCCAATGCCTTTCACGGGAAACTTTTTTGGTTCTACCAGACGCCGGGCCTCAACGCCAACGACCCCGGCAACATTGAAAATGGACTTCCGCGCCCGCAGTTCGTCCAGCATATTCCGGGCTTCAGCCTCGGTGGGCCGATCTTCAAGAACAAGACTTTCTTCTTCGTGAATACTCAGTTTCTTCATGCCTCTCAAGGTATCTTTGTAAACAGCCTGGTTTACACGTCTCTCGCAAGAACGGGCATATTCCGCTACGTCACTGCGTGCCCTGCTGCGATTGCACCTTCAGATTGTCACAATACGCAGGCAGGTGTTGACACTTCTACCGTGGATGCAACCGGTAATGTTCTCCCTGGCTTTACAGTGGCAGCTTATGACATCGTCACAAACGATCCCGCAGGCCGCGGCCTCGATCCTTCCATCCAGAGCTTTATCGGTCTTACTCCGCTTCCAAATAATTTCAATATTGGCGATGGCCTCAATACTGCTGGCTTCAGTTTCCTCGCCCCCCAACAGGAGCGTCAGGTCGATTTTACCGTTCGCATCGACCATCAGTTTAATGCCAAGAATTCGATCTTCGGCCGTTGGTCCCACGGTCACCAGAACACTTTGGGCGACATCGTGAACGGAGGTTCGCCCCCCTTCCCCAACGCTCCGAATGTCGTGGACACGCAGCGCCAGCCGCGCAATCTTGCTATCTCCTGGCGTTATACTCCCAACTCCACCATCACCAATGAAGCCATCGTCGGAATGAACCGCTTCATCTTTAACTTCGTCAACCCTGACCCGAATTTCGCGTCTAACCCGCCCTTTGTTCTTAATGGCGACGTCAACAGCGGCCTCGCACTCACAAGCCCGCTCCAGAATTACGTGGGCAACCTGCGTAGGCTTACCACCCTTCAGTTCGTTGACAATCTCACCTACATTCGCGGACCGCATGCTTTCAAGTTCGGCACCAACCTCCGCTTGCAGCGTCACATTGACGACCGCGGTTCCATCGGGAACGATGATGCATCTGCCGTCGTAAACTTCGACACGACCATCAATCGCGTCAACAGTTGCAGTCCCGCACCCTCACCTGGTTGCTTCAATCTCCCAAATAACATCGAACAAAACTTTGACCTGCCGACTCTCCAGGGCAGCATTAACAATCTTCTCGGAAAAGTGGGAGCCATCAGCCAGGGCCTGGTTGCTCAGAGCCCCAGCCAGTACGCTGCGGCCGGCACCCATCTGATCGAGGACTTTAAGCTGCCTGAGTATGATTTTTATGCCCAAGACAGCTGGAAGATTCGTCGCAATCTGGTAATCGACCTGGGACTCCGTTGGGAAATCAAGCTGGCGCCTCGCACGGGCCCCAATTTCAACCTGCACCCCGATCAGCCTTTTACCATCGGCTCTCCGGCCAGCAACAACCTCACTTGGGTTCCTGGGTCTCTCTATAAGGATTCCCTGCGTGGTCTCAGCCCATCTATCGGTTTCGCCTGGGATCCGTTTAATAACGGCAAATCCTCTATCCGTGCCAACTACCGCTTGGCTTACGACCGCATCAACACCTTTGTTCTTTCCTCCGCGATCTTTCAAGGTATACCGGGTGAAACTTTTCAAGGCCTCAATACCATCTTTGGCCAGGGTGGAGGCCGTGTTTCCGATGGCCTGCCGGTAATTGACTCGGGTGGACAGACACCTCTTTCTGCTCGCCAACCTGCTCCCTTTTCTCAAAACGGGATTACCGTTATCGATCCCAATTGGAGGCCACCTCAAGTGCATGAGTGGAGTCTTAGCGTTCAGCGCCAGGTCGGCAATAATGCCGTTTTCGAACTTGCTTATATTGGCCACAAAGCTGTCCATTTGTTCGGCGGCTATGATGCCAATCAAGTTGAGTTGAGAAAGAATGGTTTTCTGGACGCTTTCAATACGGTCAGGGCCGGTAACGACAGCCCACTCATCGATCAACTGCTCAGCGGCGATCCGGGCCGCGCCAGTGTGGGCGAGAGTGGCTCAGACTATCTTCGCGATTCCGCCAACGGCAGCCCCTATGCTACCGACTTGAGCCGTGGCTCTGTCGCTTCTGTTGCTGGCACAATTGCGACCACGGTATCCACCGATGGAACTTCATCGCTTCCCGTCTTTGCAGGCCTCTCGCCCAATTTCTTCCAGGCTTACCCTCAATACGCGGGTGGCTTCGATGTCTTGGATAGCAACGATTGGTCCACCTATCACGCCCTTCAGGCCACTTTTCACGGCAAATTCCATGACCTGACGTATCAAACCAACTACACCTGGTCCAAATCCATGGATACGCGCTCTTTTGATCCGACGTTTAGCACGATCGTGGGCGGGCGCAGTCCTTTCGGTTCTTCAAGCACTCCGTTCGACAACTTTGACCGTCGACGGAACTATGCCCCTTCGGATTTCGACCGCACCCATGTGTTCCAATCCATCTGGACCTACCAGATTCCTTTCGGCAAGGACCGCACTTGGGGTAGCAATTGGGGCCCGGTTCTCGACCGCCTCGTCGGCGGTTGGGAACTCAGCGGTATCTACTTGCTGGAATCAGGGCACCCCACCACGGTCTATTCGCAAGTACATACCACTAGCAACGTTGTCTATTCGCCTGCCAGTTGCAACGGATGCACCCACGATATGTTCAACGTGCATCATGATGCCAGCGGCAGTCTCAATTATTTGACGCCTGCTCAGATGGCCTTGTTTTTTAATCCCGCGCCGGGGGAATTCAGCAATCTGGGGCGGAATTTCTTCCGCTTGGCCCACTACGCCGTCACTAACCTGAGCATCGGAAAAGTAACCAAGTTGAAGTGGGATCACACCCTCGAATTGCGCGTCGAAATGCAGAACGCTTTCAATAATGTGCACTACGACGAACCTGCCAGAGCCAGAATCGGTAACAGCGAATTTGGCGTACTGGATGCCATTAACGTAGAGAACCACGTTTCTGCCGGCAGCTTCCCGCGCACCATCCAGCTGTCGGCAAAGTATACGTTCTGACGCAAACTCAGTTTGAAGGGTCAGGATGCTCTAGAACTTCCGCGGTGAGCCGGATCCAAACCCAACAAGGGTCCGGTTCACCGCGGATTTTTTGTTGGAAATCTAGGCAAGCCAACGTCTTAGATCTGTTGCTCGCGGCAGCAACGCCAGCGCGCCAAGTTCC
>JAFEFL010000092.1 GCA_018240595.1 Pseudomonadota bacterium
CCAGAACGAGCGCAGCCAGCACAAGAACCGCTCCACCGCGATGAAGATGCTGAAGGCCAAGCTCTACGAGCTGGAGGTCAACAAGCGCAACGCCGCGGCGCGCGTGCTGGAGGACTCCAAGTCGGACGTGAGCTGGGGCAACCAGATCCGCTCCTACGTGCTCGACCAGTCGCGCATCAAGGATCTGCGCACCGGGGTCGAGGTCGGCAATACCGCGGCGGTGCTGGACGGGGCACTGGACCAGTTTCTGGAGGCGTCACTGAAGGCGGGTGTATAGACGATGAGCAGCAGTAACGAGACGAGCGGGCGCGACGGCGGCGCGGTCGACGAAAACCGGCTGATTGCCGAGCGCCGCGCCAAGCTTGCGCAACTGCGCGCGGCCGGCGCAGCCTGGCCCAACGACTTCCGGCGTGACGCGCTGGCCGGAGAACTGCTGCAGGCCTACGGCGAGCGCGACGACGCCTGGCTCACCGCCAACCCGACCCGGGTCACCGTCGGCGGCCGTCTGATGTTCAAGCGCGTCATGGGCAAGGCCAGCTTTGCCAAGATCGCCGACCGTACCGGGCAGATCCAGTTGTACCTGCAGCAGGAGAGCCTGGGCGACGCCTACGAGGCTTTCAAGGGCTGGGACGTGGGCGACTTCGTCGGCGCCAGCGGTGAGCTGTTCCGCACCCGCACCGGTGAGCTGTCGGTGAAGGCCGCCAGCCTGCGGCTGCTGGTGAAATCACTGCGGCCGCTGCCGGACAAATGGCACGGCCTGACCGATACCGAGACCCGCTACCGCCAGCGCTACGTCGACCTGATCGTCAGTGACCACAGCCGCGCCGTGTTCCGCGCGCGCACGCGCATCGTGCGATACCTGCGTGACTTCCTGGACGCGCTCGACTTCATCGAGGTGGAGACCCCGATGATGCAGCCGATCCCCGGCGGCGCGGCAGCGCGGCCGTTCCGCACCCATCACAACGCCCTGAACCAGGACATGTACCTGCGCATCGCGCCGGAGCTGTACCTGAAGCGCCTGATCGTCGGCGGCCTGGAGCGCGTCTACGAGATCAACCGCAACTTCCGCAACGAGGGCCTGTCGACCCAGCACAATCCCGAGTTCACGATGCTCGAGCTGTACCTGGCCTACGCCGACTACCGCGACCTGATGCAGTGGATCGAGAAGGCGGTGCGCGGGCTCGCCGACACCCTGCACGGGCGCCAGCAGCTCACATACCAGGGACGCGAGTATGACCTGTCGCGGCCCTTCCGCCGCGTGACGGTCGAGCAGGCGATCATCGAGCGCAACCCGGACCTCGATCCGCTGTCGCTGCGCGACCTGACCTACCTGCGCAAGCGCTGTGGCGAACTGGGCGTCACCGTCAATGCGCACGACGGCGCCGGCAAGCTGCAGATGGAGATCTTCGAGAAGACCGTGGAGCACACGCTGCTCGATCCCACCTTCGTCTACGCCTACCCGGCGGAAGTCTCGCCGCTGTCGCGCCTCGCTGATTCTGATCCTTTCATCACCGACCGCTTCGAGTTCTTCATTGCCGGACGGGAAATCGCCAACGGCTTCTCCGAGCTCAACGACCCCGAGGACCAGGCGGCGCGCTTTCGCGCGCAGGCGGCGCGCAAGGACAGCGGCGACGAGGAGGCGATGTTCTACGACGCCGACTACGTGCGGGCGCTGGAATACGGCATGCCGCCCACGGCGGGCCTGGGCGTCGGCATCGACCGCCTGGTGATGTTCTTTACCGACTCGGCCTCGATCCGCGATGTGATCCTGTTCCCGCACATGCGTCCGGAGGGCTGAGGCCCTTGGGCAGCGGCGCGCCCATCGGCGTATTCGATTCCGGTGTCGGCGGGCTTACGGTACTGAAGGCGCTGTGCGCAGCGCTGCCGACGGAGTCCTTTGTCTACCTGGGCGATACCGCCCGCCTGCCGTACGGCACCAAGAGTGCGGCGACTGTCACGCGCTACTCGGTCAGGGCGGCCGACATGTTCGCGGACTACGGCGTGAAGTGCCTGGTGGTGGCGTGCAACACGGTCTCGGCGGCGGCGCTGCCGGCGGTGCGCGAGCGCCTGGCGGGCGTGCCGGTCATCGGCGTGGTGGAGCCGGGTGCACAGGCGGCCTGCGAAGTGTCGCCCTCCGGGCGCATCGCGGTCATCGCCACCGAGGGCACGGTGCGCCGCGGCGCCTACCAGTCGGCAATCCTGCGACTGCGCCCGCAGGCGCGCGTCAGCGCACAGGCGGCGCCGCTGTTCGTCGCACTGGCGGAGGAGGGCCTGTGCAGCGGCGAGGTGGCCGACAGCGCAGCGCGGCACTACCTGGGCCCGATGTTCCGCGGCGATTTGCCGGGCGGGCCACCGGACACGCTGGTGCTGGGCTGCACCCACTTCCCGATGCTGGCGGCGGTGATCCGCGCGGCCCTGCCTGCCGGGGTCGCGGTAGTGGATTCGGCAACGACGACGGCAGCGCAGGTGCGCAGCGCGCTGCAGCAAGCCGGCCTTGCCGCGCAGCTTGCGCAGCAGAGGGTGCCGCCGCTCGCGCCGGATCATGCAGCCGTGCGGCTGCTGGCGACCGATGACGCCGAACGCTTCGCGCGCGTGGGCAGCCGCTTCCTCGAGCGGCCGATCTCGGGAGCCGAGGTGGAGCTGGTGGACTTGTAGCACCACAGGCTGCAGGCCCGGGGGGTTTGCCCCCGACCCC
>JAFEFL010000093.1 GCA_018240595.1 Pseudomonadota bacterium
ACTAAACTGCGCGACCCGCATCCATGCGGAACCGCATTCGTCGGTTCATGGGCCGTTAGCTCAGCGGTAGAGCAGTAGACTTTTAATCTATTGGTCGATGGTTCGATCCCATCACGGCCCACCAATCAGTCACGCGAGCGGAGCATTTAGCCGCTTCAAAGCCGGAAAAGCCCGCTGTGTCGCGGGCTTTTTCATTTCCGTTGGTCGACGGAGACGAGAAGAGAGGGCTTTTTCTGCCTCAAACAGGCCAGTGTCTCCGTTTTCGCATCGGACGACCAACCGATCCGCCCGCGGCGAGGAGAGGCTGCTGGAGCGTACACAGACCGCAGCCTGTCCATGGCCAGCCCAATATGAACGCCGACTTCGCGGGGGGCGCATATCAGGCAGTTTTGTCACTATCCCTCGCCTGTCGATTGCGGAGGGCTCCCGTCGATACGAAGCCCCATGCGGTTGGGACAATGGTGTGGATATCAAAAGAACAGAACGTTAGTTCAGATAGCAGAACGATTGAGGAGCAATTCCGTTCTCTAGGAATCGAGTGAGAGGCTTCGGCTTCCCATATCGCTTAGTGGACCGTACCTCAAACGCATGACCGTGATCTCGCCCGGAAAAGTACTGTTCAAAGAAATCACGGGTGATGCCAGCATATTCTTTTGTTTTAGCCCACAACTCGTTTGGCCGCTCCGACAAAATTCGCTCTACCTTGAACTCGCCCACGACCTTGCCAACCGGTAAGGTTGCATAGATCACCACAGTGCTGATGCCGGGCGTCTTTGGTATGCAACGGCGAAATTCATAGCGTTTCTCGCCGGTGAGAATTTTTTCCGCATACTCAGGCCTGATCGACAACAAGACTTTCATTGACTTCTCCAAGGGTGGCGATATGTTTCAACTGAGCATGCGTCAACTGCAAGAAGCCCCAGTAAGCATCCTCGCTGAGGCCGACCTCATCAATTAGCCGACCACGATTTGGCCGCCGACCAAATGCGATGTTGTATGTGAAACGGACGATTTTTGGGTAGCTCCTTCGCTGCCAGAGATCGATGAGCTCTTGGTCAGTGAATACGCTGTACGGCCTGCAGTAGGCCAGGAATTCTTCGCGACTTCCGAAACTGCCGATATCTCTACACTCCTCGACCACGCAGAGCGACGTGGCAACGGAACGAAAGCGCGCAGAGCCTTGGCCATCCGAGGTTCGATAGACCACGAGGACATCACCACGGCGGAGATTCTCAACACCGCGCATATTGGTCAAATAAACTTTGTGAATGCTGTTGGCGTGTGAAATGTCTTCAACAATTCTTGCGTCTTCATTCACCAGGATTGAGTCTGGCAGGAGCCTGGCGACGTCCCCCCGCCTTCAGTAGCAGCGGGGTTTAGAGTCCAAGGTTGATGTTATCCGCTTCGGCGGCCAGTTGCTTCGCATAGCCCGCTGGCGTCAGTCCGCCGAGTGCTTTCTTCGGTCGTTCCTCGTTGTATTCGCGGCGCCAGGTTTCGATGACGGTGCGGGCATGCAGCAGGCTCGGGAACCAATGTTCGTTGAGGCATTCGTCGCGCAGGCGGCCGTTGAAGCTTTCGACGTAGGCGTTCTGGTTCGGCTTGCCCGGCTCGATCAAGCGCAACTGCACGCCGCGTTCATGCGCCCAGGTCACCATCGCCTTGCCGCAGAACTCCTTGCCGTTGTCGGTGCGGATCACCTTCGGCAAGCCGCGGCCCAGCGCTAGCCGCTCCAGCACACGCACCACACCATGCCCGGAGATCGCCCGCTCCACCTCGATGGCCACTGCTTCATGGGTCGCGTCGTCCACGATGGTCAGACACTTGATCACCCGTCCTTCGGCCGTGCGATCGAACACGAAGTCCATCGACCACACTTCGTTGGCACGACCTGGCCGCAGCAGCGGCTGCCGTTCGGCCAGCGCAACCTTCTTGCGCTTGCGTCGCCGCACCTGCAGCTTCGCCTCCTGGTACAACCGTTCCACGCGCTTGTAGTTCACCAGCAGTCCTGCCTGTCGAAGTTTGAGGTGGATCATGCCCACGCCATAGCGCTTGTGCCGCTGCGCCAGCGCCAAAATGCGCTCGCGCAGCTCGACGTTGCGATCCGACCGGGGTGCGTAACGCAGCGCGCTGGCACTCATCCGCACCACTGCCAACGCCCGCCGTTCGCTCAAGCCCTTACCTACCAGATGCCGCACCAGCAACCGCCGCGCCGGTGCGGTCACCACTTTTTTCGCAGGGCGTCCTTGATCACGTCGTTCTCGAACACCTGCTCGGCCAACAGCTTCTTCAGCCGCGTGTTCTCCGCTTCCAGTTCCTTCAGCCGCTTCGCGTCCGGCACGCTCAGCCCGCCGAACTTGCTCCGCCACAGATAGTACGAGGCCTCGCTGAAGCCGTGCCGGCGGCACAACTCCTTGATCGCCATGCCCGCGTCCGCCTCACGCAGGAAGCCGATGATCTGCTCTTCGGTAAACCGCTTCTTCACGTCCAATCTCCTTGGGTTGGGGGATTGGACTCCAAATCGCCGTGCTACTCAAAAACGGGGGGACGTCGGCCCCCGACCAGAAACCCCGCAGCAGCGCCTTTCAAAGCCGCTCCGGCGATAGCAGATGGTGGGTTCGACCTCACCCTAGCCATCTGATCGCCTTCAACGTGATGATCCAGTTCCAGAATAGGCGGCCAGTTTTACCCCGCTCTTTTGTATGCCAAGTCTCGGCGACGCAATCTCCATGATCGCCATCGGTCGAAAGAAACCTTGGTAGAGTCTGTCAGGTGAGAACGGTACGCTGTTCCTCCCACGCAATTGGCATAGCGTCCCACCGGATCAATCGATCGGCCGTCCACTCTGGTGCGTGTCGACCTGACGTGAGCTGCTCAACGAGGTCAGGCGCCAGAAATGCGAGCTGCAGCGTCCGTCCGATATAGCGATTGTCGACCTTCTCCTGTTCGGCGAACTCGACTGCGGTCAATGGCTTGTCGGCGTGCATGAGCTGATGCCAAAACCTCATCCCGGTCCTCAGTGCCTTGAGAATCTGCGGATCGGGCGGGTTGTGCGGCTCGACGCCACCACCGATCACCAAGCGCCGCTCCTTCCCTCGCTGCCTTAGAGTGAGGGGCACCGCTCGCTCGAGCCGGATTCGCACTCGCGCCGGGAGTTGGACAACGACGACGAGGCGGTCCCGATAGAGCGTCACCCTCTCCACCCACTCGAGGTTGTGCGCGGCGTTGGGTGCCTTCGCATTGTGCAGGACGGCAGCCAACTCGTCGGCCGTCAGTCCGTTGGCCCGGGCTGCCTCGACGATAGCCGTGTGATCGGTCAGCATGGCCTTGCTGATGTCGGCGACGCGCCGCTCGATGTCGAGGGCAGGGAGCTTCCAGTCGGTGCGCGCCTGCATTTCCGACTCGGGGTCACCGCCGCGAGAGAGGTAGTAGCGATAACGCTTACCCTTCTTGGTGACCGTCGTGGCTCCCAATGGGTGGGAATATTCGTCGAACAGCTTGCCTTTCAATGGCGGTACCGGCTTGGCCGTCCACCCCTGGTTCTTGGCGTTCGCGTCCAGCTTGGCCTGGACGGCATCCCACATGCATCGCTCGATGATCGGTTCGTGTTGTCCGGGATATACCTGCTGCTTGTGCCGGATCAGGCCAACGTAGATGGGATTGCGCAGCAGGGTGTAGTACCCACCCTTCGTGCGTTCTGTGGGGATATCAGGGCAGGGCATGCCCAGCCGGCGACGAATGAGCCTAGCAGTGGCCGAAACACTGCCCAGGCGCAGATACTCTTTGTAGACCGCCCGGACATATTCCGCCTCGTACTCCTCCACGATCAATCGCCGTTCTTTGACCCGATAGCCGATCGGCAAGGGTCCTCCCATCCACAACCCCTTTTTCTTCGAGGCCGCGATCTTGTCCCGGATACGCTCAGCGGTGACCTCGCGCTCGAATTGGGCGAACGAGAGCAAGACGTTCAAGGTCAACCGCCCCATGGACGTCGTCGTATTGAATTGCTGGGTCACCGCCACGAACGAGACACCGCACCGATCGAACAGCTCGACCATCTTCGAAAAGTCAGCCAGGGATCGGGTCAGGCGATCGACCTTGTAGACCACGACGACATCGACCCGCTTCTCTTCGATGTGGGCAAAGAGTCGTTGCAGGGCAGGGCGTTCCATCGTGCCGCCTGAGATACCTCCATCATCATAGGCGGCCGGGATCAGGGTCCAGCCTTCACTGCGCTGGCTGCGGATAAACGCCTCGCAGGCCTCGCGTTGTGCCTGTAGCGAATTGAAGTCCTGTTCCAGCCCTTCTTCGGTGGATTTGCGGGTATAGACCGCGCAGCGAAGCACTCTGGAATCGGTCATGAGGTCGCAGCCTGTTTGAGGCCGAAGAAGAGGGGGCCAGAGCGTTTCTGGCCGGTGATACGGTAGGCCACCTCGGTCAGGGACCGGTAGCGCTGTCCGTCATACTCGACGTGATCCGGATGGACAGTGACGGTGTATTCGCGACCTTGCCATTCCCGGATCAAGATAGTACCAGGCGAGGCACGGGTCGGTGCCGCTATCGGCTGATCCGAGAGTAAACGACGACGTAGCTCCGCAGGGGGACCACCGTGGACCTGCTCCTGAAGCCGATAGCCCACCGCGAGTGCGAGGATGCGATCCGAGAGCCGGAGCGGCGGCGATCGTCGATAAACACGTTCGAATTCTTCGATCAAGGCAGAGCGGGGCAGGGATGGTAGTTCGGTGAGGCGTGCCTCCAGCGACTCCTTCACGACGCCACCCGATAAAGCAGCTGCTTGCCTTCACGAACCGTCGTGATCTTCAGGCCACGCTTCTTACGCACCACGCCCGACAACACACCGCGGATCGAGTGGCGCTGCCACCCTGTAGCCGCCATAAGGTCTTCGATCGATGCACCGTTGGGGCGTTGTAGCATCGCAATCACGCGATCTTGCTTTGAGGTTCCCGAAGCCCCGATAGGCAAGGCTTCGAGCGCTGTCCACAAACGCTTGACCGCCGCTTTGCGATCCCGGAAACGGGTGACCGGCTCGACGCCGGGCAAGGCGTTCCAGATCGCCAGCAATCGCGATAGAGGAAATCGCTTTTGATCCAGACCACGGATCGATTGGATCAGGACAGAATCGGCATCGACAGATTCCGGCACCTGGGCAAGAACCGTGACCTCGGTGTCGCGCAGGATATAGCAGCGCATCGTAGAGCTCTCATGGCAGCGGGATAGTCCGCTGCGGACATGGACGCTCTACTGGGCCAAGAAAGCCAGTGGATTCTCGATCATTTATCGGTGCGGAATTTGTTGCTTTGCGTGGTCGAATCCTGTGGAAACGGCTGCAGGTAGCGTCGACCGGAAGCAGACATCAAGCAAACTAGCCCGTTGCGAGGCACTTTTTCTTGACGAAAGCTATCCTTGGCACGTAATGGATTAGAGGAGTAAGCAGGCGTGACGTGGGAATCACTACGAATAGCACTGCGCGGTTTGAAGGCCACCGGGCAACGTGGCTTCGAAGGCTTCGTGGCGGAAGCACTCACCGAAATTACAGGCTGGCGGTTTCGTTTGCTGAAGCCCGGTCCGCAAGGCGGATTGGACGGCAGGGCAGATGCGAGCGCGTCAGGATTGACTGTAGGGTTTGAGGCCAAGCACTACGATGCGAAGACAGCGTTGTCGCTGGGGGCGCTCAAGACGAAAGTGGAAGAGGCAGCGGGCTCGGCCCATGATCTCGAGCTTTGGGTGCTGGCGACAACGCGCGCCATCGATGCTGGAGACGCGCGACAACTTATCGCACACGGACACGAGCGCGGCATTGAGGTGCTGGTGCTGGATTGGGGTGATCCTGTTGCGGTACCGCCGGCTCTCGCGTTGATGTGCGCGATGGCGCCGACGGTGTTTGCAAGGTGGTTCCCTGGCTCAACCGATGCTTTACGGACATTG
>JAFEFL010000094.1 GCA_018240595.1 Pseudomonadota bacterium
ACTGGACCGAACCGCTGGGCCATGTCTCCGCTATCAAGGACGTGCAAGGCAACGTGACGAAGGCGAGCTATAACGAGCTGGGCCAGCGCAAGCAAAGCAACGACCCGGATCAGGGCTTGTGGACCTTCACTTACGACGCGTTCGGCGAACTGGTCAGCCAAACGGACGCGCGCAATGTGACCACGACGATCACGGGTCGCGATGGCCTGGGCCGGACGACGCAGCGCAAGCAAGTGTCGCCCGCGAGTGTCACTGGCCTGGCGCCGGACACGCTGCTGGATACATGGACTTACGATCCGGCGAATGGCAAGGGCTTGGTCGACACCGTCTCGCGTCAGCGTGGCACGCTGAGCGACCCTACGACCAACCCGCAGACCTGGAAAGAACAGTACACCTACGACTCGGCCTCGCGCCCAACTACGATCACCACGACGATCAATGAAGCGGGCACGACACTGAGCCTGAACAGTACGACGGCCTACGACCCCACCTACGGGCGGGTGGACACGCAAACCTACCCGTCGCTGCCGACGGGCGGAGCGGGCCTCGTCGTCAAGCACACCTACACCGGCTACGGCCAACTCGACGCGTTGAGCAACGCCAGCACGGGCTATGTGTACTGGGTGGCGCAAGGCCAGAATGCGTGGGGCCACGTTACGGGCGAGCAGTATCCGGGCGTGATCACGGGCACCCATGCGGACTACGCGGCGACGGGCCAGGCGCAAAGCTTGAGTTGGAGCGGTTCGGCCAGCGATAACGTCAGCTATACCTACGACGGGTTCGGCAACCTGGCCACGCAGTATCGCAGCCTGAGTGGAGGTGCGTCGAACACGGAAAGCTACAAGTACGACAGCCTGCAGCGCCTGACTCAGGCGACGCGAAGCAATGGCGGTACAGTGAACTACGGCTATACCGACAACGGCAACATCAAGAGCAAGGGTGACAACGGCGCGAGTAATTACACCTATGCTGGCGCAGGCAGTGGCTGCGGCCCGCACGCGGTGACATCGGCAAACGGACTGAGCTACAACTGCGACGCGAACGGCAATGTGATCGGTGGAGCGATTACGGCGACGTACGATGCGGACAACCACCCGACGAGCATCAGCCGCAATGGCGGGTTGATGAACTGGACGTACTCGACGAACGGCGTTATGACGACGGAGGTGTCGAGCCGGGGAATCCGCTACTTCGGGCCGAACGGGTATGAGCAGATCGGCACAGGAACGGGCGCCACGCAGGTGCACGAGTTGGGCCCGGTGATCGTGAGCCGCACGAACGGTGTGGACAGCGTGAGTGTGGTGTTGCGCGACCGGCTTGGATCGACCATCAACGTCATCGACAATAATACGACGACGACACGGATGTACGATGCGTTCGGCAAGGTGCGCAAGGGCGACATGACGGACTCCACGGACGGGAAGCTGAATCTGTCGGAAACAATTCATGGGTTCACGAAGCATGATCATGCGGATGATGTGCAACTCATCCATATGGGCGGGCGTGTGTATGACTATCAGCTTGGGCGCTTCTTGCAGGTCGATCCGGTCGTGGGCGGAACGGGGTCGCAGGCACTCAATCCGTACTCGTACATCGGCAACAATCCGCTTAGCGGAACTGATCCGACGGGATATCAAGACAATGGCTGTCAGGTATCGGAAGGACATTCCTGTACGGCGAACCTGCACGATAGTCGGTCGGCTGATCCATTCAGTGGTCGAACGACGTTCACGATCGACAAAGCGGGAACGGTTCGGGCCTACAGTAGTGAAGGGGGCGTCACCGTCGTTACCCAATCCGTCGGTGCGCACGGTGAACCAGCATTTACCGGTTCGTTTAGGCCGGCCAACGGCGCACGAGCGGGTGATGGCACTAAGCCTGTTGATCAAACCGGAGGAGCAAAAAATGGTGCGTCTGGCATCGACGGTGTCGAAAAAGACCCTGGGCAGGCTCAGCTACAGAAAGCGGCGGAGTTTGGCAAGGCGTTTGGTAACGCAGGCGCCGAGGTCATCAATCCGTGCCCAGGCAGTACAACAGCGGGAGGATGCGCCGCGACAGTCGCAGCTACTGCTGCAGTCGGCCCCGTGCTCGGAAAGGTCTCGGGTGTTGCTAAATCGGGATTTGCGAAACTAGAAGCCGAGGTATTGGCTGACCTTGCCGCTGAAAAAGCAGCTGCGCAAGAAGGCGCTAAAGGATGGCGGGTCGGAGACGACGTTTACAAAGCAATAAGGGGAAGTGAGCCTTCTTGGTCTACGGTCCGCTCTCGATTCTGGAAAAATGAGGCCTCTGCTGCAGGGTCAGCAGAAAAGTACGGTGCAGAAAACCTAGAGAGGATGAGGCGAGGCAGCGCGCCACAGCGCTATAACGATGCTAAAGGCGGGATGGAATCTATGGAGCTTAGTCACGAACCAGTCCCGCAGCGTGATGGTGGTAAGGCATTTGTGCCGCGATGGCCTCAGGACCATGCAGCAGTAGACCCGTACAGGAAACCAGGGTACTGAGATGAGTGAGACACTTTCCTCACGTTTCCAGAAATCGATGGGGGCGCCCATCGACATCGATGGGATCATTTTGCGACCCAGTTATCGACTTGCCTTGAAGGGTGGCAGCCATCGCTTCTTAGTGCGTAGGTTGAAAGCGAAAGCATTCCCACTTCAGGGGCTACGTATGAAGGCACAAAAAGGAGACATTGAGGTCAATGGGCAGCGGCTACGAGACGTCGTGTTGTGGGCCGATACCAGTCCAGAGCTGGTTGAAATTGCCGTGAGTTCAAAAAATGGTTGTGAGTTGATTGTGTGGAACTCGTGGCAGGTAGACGGCTTAACTCAAGCTTGGGTTGGCAACGCAGGTCTGTCTGTTGCGCAAGATGGGGATGCGGTGACGCTCTCATGCAGCGATGGTGTCGGAGCTGTGAATCTCTCCGACTTGGTTGTGCAAATTCATCCGGCTTCGTCTACCGCTGGCGGCAGCATAGTGAGCTGATCAGGCACACCTGACGCACAAGCCCGGCTTCGCGCCGGGCTTGTGCGTTGAGCGGCTAGTCGAACTCAGCGGCATCCATGCCGCGCAGGTAAACCATCTTGACCCAACGGCCGCGACCGTCGCCGTGCCCCAAATCCTTGCTCAGCGCGGTGTCCCGTCCGCATGCTGTCCGCAGGATTGATTGATAAGAGATCGCGTCATTTTCGCGATTTTTCGCCTGTGCAGCCGCGACAGTTTCGCCCCGAGGCGGCTCCATCGCCCGACTAGTGGACTGTAACACTTAAATCGGTAGTATCATTGCGCCATGGGAGGCGCGATGAGACTGACCAAGAATGAGCGGATGGAACTTCAACGGCAAGCCGCCGCGAGAAACGGCCGGGCGGATTCGGCGCGACACGCCCGCTTGATCTTGTTGCTGGCCGATGGCCTTACCTGGGCCGAGATTCGAGTCAAACTGGATTGCAGCGATAGCTACATCAGCCGCTGGAGCGCGCGGTTTGAAGCCGATCGACTGGCCGGGCTGTTCGCGCGGTATGCCGGACGCGAGCGCTACAAGGTGACGGAACGGCTGGAAGCGCGCGTTCTGGCCTGGACGACCAAACGCAAACCGGCCGACGGTTCGACGCATTGGTCCTCGCGCAAGCTGGCCGCTGAATTGGGCAGCGACGTGTCGCACATGACGGTGGCGCGCATCTGGGCCAAGCATGGACTCAAGCCGCATCGGCTGGAGGGCTACCTCGCCTCGAACGATCCGGACTTTGAGACCAAAGCGGCGGCGGTGATCGGGCTGTACCTGAATCCTCCGCAGCACGCCGCCGTGTTCTGCGTGGATGAGAAGACGGCCATCCAGGCGCTGGATCGCAAGGATCCGGTACTGCCGCTTTCGCCGGGTCGAGCCGAGCGACACGGTTTCGAGTATTTCCGTCACGGCACGCTGTCGCTGTACGCGGCCTTCAACACGAAGACCGGTATCGTGCTGGGTAAGACCGCCCAACGACACACGTCGGCCGAGTTTGTTGCTTTCCTGACCGACATCGTCGCTCAGCAGCCGGTCGGCAAAGAGATTCATGTCATCGCTGACAATCTGTCGGCGCATAAGACCCAGCGCGTCGACGAGTTCCTGACCCAACACCCGCGGGTTCATCTGCATTTCACTCCGACCTACAGCTCCTGGCTTAACCAGGTCGAGTTGTGGTTCGCCAAGATCGAACGTGACGTCATCGCTCGGGGCGTGTTCACCTCGGTCTCCGACCTCAAGAGAAAGCTCATGCGCTACATCCGCCAATACAACAAGCAGGCCAAACCGGTGAAGTGGAAATACTTCGATCCGTCGCGCAGAATTACTTCCGAATCAATCGTTACAGTCCACTAGCATGCCTCCTTGTCCAGATTTCAACCCCTTTTTGCGACATGGACGCGCGCGTGTGCGGACAGTGCCTCGGCCTGTCGTCATTGTGGTGGTGAAGCTGGCCTGTTCATGGCGGCTGAAAATACCACCCGGTTAATCGTTCGTCCCAAGCCTCAAACCAGACCGGCATCCCGTATGCCTTGGGTCGACCTGACCAGGCCTCCGCTGGAGTACGTCCGTAGAGATGTTGATGAGGTCGTACGTGGTTGTACCAAAGCCGAAACGTCAGCAGTTTGGCTGCCAGATCTTCAACGCCGGTCACGGTGATCAAGTCGAGATGTCGTTTGAGTGTGCCGAATAGCCGTTCGATACGACCATTCATCCAAGGGCAATGCGGCGCAACGTGCTGCAGTCGTACTCCCAATAACTGCATAGCGCTGTGCAAGACTTGGGAGGAGAAGCAAGCTTCATTGTCGACCCGTATCATTCGAGGCAATCCATATTTTCTGAATGCAATGATGAGTTCACGCAGGATCGTCAGACTGCGTTTGTCCGCGATCTCGCGCAGAACCACCGCGGCGCGAGTGCCGTGATCGAGCAGCCCAAGAATGAGCCGCTGTCGTCCGACAAGATCGGTTTTGCCTGTGAGGTCCAACGCCCAAATGCGATTGCGAGGCTGCGGGCGGGGAATACGATGCTTGAGTGAGCGACGCAGCCGCAGAATTTCAGCGCGGCGTTGACGCAGTAGAGTTGCGACGAATGTCTTTCCAACGGTCATGCGGCGATCATTGGCGAACTGTCGGTTGAAGACTTCCGCGAGGACGCGGCAACTGAGCCCGGGCGACCACGCAGCGAGGCGGATAACTTCGCGTTTGACCCAATCGGGCTTGCGCGCATTGCGAATCTGCGAATCGGCGTTTGCAGGAACGGTGGGCTGTCGCTGCCACTCGCTGATGACCTTGCCGCGCAAGAGGAAAAGGCCAGCCGCAAGAATCAGACCGACAGCGAGTATAGCGACGCAATGCAGCATCTTCCTTGAGCTCGAGAATGTGGCTGCCAATTATCTCAAGGGTAGGGACAGGTCAGGCAGCCCGCCTCGTTCGCACGGATGTCCACGTTGAGAGACCCAGCACGGCTCCGACGATCGCCGCCAGATGGTCCATATTTAGCCTGCCAGCGGCTCGTTGCTCTGAAAGGTATGTTGCGAAGCGACGTCGAAAGGACTTGCTGTCGAGGCCAGGTAGAGCGTTAATCTCTGCATCCAATCCACGGAGTCGTAAGCATGAAAACCGCCGCCGACGTTGCCAAAATCCTCGGCCTGAAATTGGATGATGCCCTGCTTTTTCAGGGCGTCGCCACGAGCATCCTCGCCGCCGTATCCCGCGGGGAGCTGGACCTGAACCTGTTGGCCCGCGAGGAGCTGGCGAACCGTGGTCTCGACAAACACGGCGAATGGGTTGGATTCGAAGCCGCTGCCCGCATTCACCAAGCTCATCCCTAGCGTCCGGTCGGTACGCTGTCCGCAATGTGGCTATGCTTGCCCCGGCAAGGCGTCCACCCGCACCTTGGGCACTTTATCTCTAAAACATTCCGAGCTGATTTGGGTGCGAGTGGCATGACCGGCGATGTTCACCCCGCTGTTCGTGATCTCGCGCACCTCGGGTTGGAGCGCGCACGTGATCGGGCAGCGCATCGACGGCAAGATCATCCGCCCGAGCGCGAACTACACCGGACCGGAAGACCAGAGGTTCGTGCCGATCGCCAAACGAGTCTGATTCCACTCTCTCCAATCCGGAACCGACAGCGGATCGTCGCTTCCGTCTTTTTTGATCCGAATGCCGCGAGTCCATCAGTCATGTCCACGCATATCTCCAACGTCCGCCCCAAGCCCGACCAGGTGCTCGTCGACATCGTCGACTACGTGACCAGATACAAGATCAAGTCCGATCTCGCCTACGAAACCGCGCGCAACTGCCGGATTGACACGCTCGGCTGCGGGCTGGAGGCGCTCGAATATCCGGCGTGCACCAAGTTGCTCGGCCCGATCGTGCCGGGCACGGTGGTGCCGAACGGCGCGAAGGTGCCGGGCACGCAGTTCCAGCTCGACCCGGTGCAGGCCGCGTTCAATATTGGCGCGATGATCCGTTGGCTCGACTTCAACGACACTTGGCTCGCGGCCGAGTGGGGCCATCCGTCGGACAACCTTGGCGGCATTCTTGCCATGGCCGACTGGATCAGTCGCAACAACCTCGCCAACGGCAAGAAGTCGCTGACGATGAGGGATGTGCTCACGGGCATGATCAAGGCGCACGAGATCCAGGGCTGCATCGCGCTGGAGAATTCGTTCAACAAGGCCGGTCTCGATCACGTCGTGCTCGTGAAGGTCGCGAGCACGGCGGTCGTCGCCGAAATGCTGGGCCTGTCACGTGAGGAAATCATCAACGCCGTATCCCTGGCTTGGGTCGACGGTCAAAGCCTGCGCACCTACCGCCATGCGCCGAACACCGGCTCGCGCAAGTCGTGGGCCGCGGGCGATGCCACCAGCCGCGCCGTGCGCCTCGCGTTGATCGCCAAGACGGGAGAAATGGGTTATCCGTCGGTGCTGACCGCGAAAACCTGGGGCTTCTACGACGTATTATTCAATGGCAAGGAATTCAAATTCCAGCGCAAATACGGCAGCTACGTGATGGAGAACGTGCTGTTCAAGATCAGCTTCCCGGCCGAGTTCCACAGCCAGACCGGCGTGGAAGCGGCAATGATCCTGCATCACGAATTGAAGAAGCTCGGCCGCTCGGTCGAGGACATCAGGAAGATCACGATCCGCACGCACGAAGCCTGTATCCGCATCATCGACAAGAAGGGCCCGCTCAACAATCCGGCCGACCGTGACCACTGCATCCAATACATGGTCGCCGTGCCGCTGATCTTCGGCCGCCTGACCGCGGGTGACTACGAGGACAGCGTCGCTTCCGATCCGCGCATCGACAAGCTGCGCGACAAGATCGTCTGCGTCGAGGACAAGCAGTTCACGAAGGACTACCACGACCCGGACAAGCGCTCGATCGCGAATGCACTCACCATCGAATTCAACGACGGCAAGAAGCTCAAGGAAGTCGTCGTCGAATACCCGATCGGGCACAAGCGCCGGCGCAAGGAAGGCATTCCGTTGCTGGTGGAGAAGTTCAAGACCAATCTCGCGCGTCGTTTTCCGACCAAGCAGCAGAAGACGATTCTCGACGTATCCCTCGACCAGAGAAAACTTGAGGCCATGTCGGTCGACGAATATGTCGATCTGTACGTGATATAGGGCAACCAGCGATCAGCATTAAAGGCATGAGGCCAATACATCGGCATCACTGCCTGTTCCGGCCAGAAATTTCCCTGATCGCCCCCTGTTAAATTCCCTGCTCCGAGCGAGTTGCGGGAAAGGGTCTCGGCTCGAAAATGGCGTCGGGTATGGCCCACAGCGCAAACCGGTGAAGGCTGAAGCGTCGTTTTGGCACGAAATTCCCTGAAAATTTCCCTGTTAACGGGAATTTTGACCGGAGACGGGTTCGAGTAGGACTGCGTGCACCACCATACCGACGCACGTGCGGAGCATTTGCCGCTTCAAAGCCGAAAAAACCTGCCCTGTCACG
>JAFEFL010000095.1 GCA_018240595.1 Pseudomonadota bacterium
GAAATCGGCGACCTGGCGTTCGAAACCCAGTATCAACAGCGCCCCGGATGTCCCGGCGGCAACATCGTCGACCTGAGTTGGTTCGAGCGCTACGACGAACTACCTCCCATCGAGCCTGGGGATGTCATCATGCAAAGCTGGGACATCGCGATCACCGACAACGCACAGAGCAACTTCAGCGTCTGCTCAACCTGGCTTTATAAGGATCGCAGGCTGTATCTCATGGATGTTTGGCGTAAGAAAATGATCTACCCGGACCTGCGTGACGCAGTCCCGCAGTACGCTGATATCAAGAAGGCCGATGTGGTGATCATCGAGGTCGCCGGTGCTGGCATGAATTTGTTCCAGGAGCTGCGCAGAAAGGACTTGCGCAGGTACCTCGCGTCAGAACCTAAGCAGTCCAAAGAGATTCGCCTCATGACGTTGTCCCACTACGTCAAGCAGGGACGTGTGTGGATTCCTCATCAGGCGCCTTGGCTCGATGGTTTCCTCAACGAATTGCGCAACTTCCCCAACGGCAAATACGACGATCAGGTCGATAGCTTCTCGCAGGCCCTCAAATGGCTCCAGTACACTGAATTGAGGACGCGTGCCGCATGACAGTCCATCGAGGTACCGCTCTCCACTTCCTCGACCGGCGTCCGCCTTCGTCATCACAAGATGGGCCGCGGGACCTGAGAGTGTGCGGCGACAACGAAGCCGCTCTGCCGACGCGACGTCGGAGCTGTGCTCCGACGATACGACGAGGCAATCGAAACTGGCGCGACTCTCACCGGGATTCGAAACGCGTACCGTTCCATGATCGATACTTCCATGGCATTACCTCTTCCAGCGAAGTAATCCTGGGTTCTGGCATGAGGGGAACTGCGAAATCGTCCTGACCGGGCCATTTCAGACGCGACAGGATTTGGGCTTTGTATTCATGTGGCACAAACAACCACGTTGCGACCGCCCAGTCTTCAGGGATTCCACAGTCACGGAAGATCGCCCCTCGTACTTCCGACCAGTGAGAAATCCAAGCGTTGAGGCGCTTGGTGAGGGATTGCAGGCCTCGGGCAAAAGTCACTTCGCATAAATACGCTGTGCGCTCGGAGAAATCGACCGTGAGGAAATCGCAATACCAATGCCTGCCCTTCCGCTCCTTGTCCGGGTCAAGCTGGATCAGGCATTCGGAGTTGACGAACCGCGAGCGACGCGAGCGCAGATAGTCCTCGACGACACCCTGAAAGTAGTCCATCCCATCACCCCGACCTAGTCGCCATCGGCATAGCGCTCGACGACCCACATAAAGGCCTGCACATCGACCAGGTCCAGCGATCGGTGCGCGAGATTCAGTTCGGAGTCCTCAAGCAGTCGCCGTATCCGCTGGGCCATCGCAACGCAACGTGTGTACGTCGCATAGTTCAGGTCCGCCCGATACTGCAGATCAAACGGCAATAGGCTCGCGAACGCTTGCACAATCGTGGGCTTGACGAGGAACTGGTTGCGGCTGTCCGCAATGAAGGGTAGCCAGGTCGCGGTCGTCCACGAGTCGATCGCAGCCCCATTCTTGCGCTGGGGCAGTCGGCTCAGCGCGGCCGCATAGCGAATGAAATGGAGCTCCGATCGTTCATCAATCCATTCGATCAAGGCGTGTGCGAATTCGACTGTCGCATCGCCGCCGGTGCGCAGTGCATCGAAGAACGCGGGTTCTTCAACACGTGCGTAGAGAAGGTTTAACCGCTCCTCGCCATTCCCAGCGATGGCTCGTCTGTCCCCGTATAGCGCGTCGATCCAGTCGGCAATCGCGGCGCTATCGCGTTGCTCGATCAAGCTCATGAGCTGCGGACGGGTTTCGACGAAGCGACGGTGTGCGGCTCGTTTGTATCGTTGTTCTTGTTCGAGAAACCTCGGGTCGTTCAATCCGCGCGGGAAGTGGCTGCGGAAAATCTGCGTTGCCTTGTCCCAGGTGTGCGTCGTACGGAGGCGGACGAAGCAGTCGTCATTCCAGGGCGGCAGGTGGTCGAGCTCCTCGTCCGTCGTCGCCTCGGCGGGTGACAAAAACGCATTGGGTAGACGAAACTTTTTCACCCTGTGGTCCGGGTTCGGCGCCATCGGGTCCTTGAAATAGACGTGAGCCTGATCCGAATTCGTCGACAGGATCTTGCCCAGACCGAAGGTCGGGTGCAGCACGAACGTGCCAGATTTCATTTCCATCGCTATCCTCCTCTCGATCCACGGAGCAGTCGGACCCTTGCTGGAACGAGGGCATTAGACCTTCGTTTTGGCCGAAATGCCAGTTATTTATAGCATTTAGAAATAAATTACGGGATAGCGAGAAACGGGCTGCCACCGCAGGCTGCGGTGATGAAAAAAAGTCCCCCTTCTGCCTCACTGAGCGAGCTCGTCGGCCACAACGTACGCGTGTTCCGGGCGTCAGCGAAACTCTCGCAGGAGGATCTCGCCGAGCTCTGCGGCATGAAGCGCACGTACGTCGGCGCGATCGAGCGTGCCGAGGTCGATGTGCGGCTGACAACGCTCGGCAAACTGGCCGAAGGCCTCAAACTCGAGCCGTACGAACTGCTGACCGATGCGCGTTCGAGGCTTCACTTGAAGCGCTAGCACCACGTAGGAGAATCTGCCCAACGGCTCGGCGTCGTCTTCTCACCCAAGTCTGCGGAAGATGCCAAGACCCTTGGCTTGACCTCTGGCAAGAGTCATGTAGTCATTGATTGGGCGGTGCCGACGAAACAAGCCACCGAAGAACGATCCGTCATCAACTGGCCAGCAATCATGGCGAGCCAAGTGAAAGTCGCACCTCCGTTTGTGACGGAGGCTTTCTACGAAATCTTTAAACCAACCTTCGGACCACTCAGCGATCTTCCTCAAGACGTCCGAATCAAGTACGAGAACACGGTTACATTTTTCAACCTGATTCGCGCTAAACCTCAGTGAACAAAATTGCTCGCCAATCGCAAAGACCGCTCCGGACAAGGCGCGCAGAGCATCATCGCGCGCATCAGTCGCGGCAGCAACTCGCGCAGACGAAAACGTCGGTTGAAACGGTACGCGGCTTCGGCCAGGTAGCGCCGCGCATACTTGGCCTGGCGGATGGCGTGATAGCGCCCGCTGATGGCGCGCTTGACGTTGCCGAGCACGATGTTCACCCAGCGTGCGCCGCACGCTTCGGTGGCGGCGCGCCCGCCTTCGGTTTCGAGCACGGTGTGCGCATGACCGGCATCGGCGAAGCGTCGGAACGCCCACAGGCCGTCGGTGAACACTTCGGCGTCCGGCGCCAGGCGCCGATCGCACCAGTCGGCCATGGCCGCGTTGTCGAAGGTGCGCACGGGTTCGATCACGGCGAAGGTCGGACGTTCCAGGTTCTCGTCGGTGGCGACCGCGATCAGAAAGGGTTGCTTGTTCGGCGATCCACGGCCGACCTTGCCGCCGTTGTGCTCGCCGCCCAGATAGGCGTCGTCCACTTGAACGAAACCCGCCAGTTGGCGGGTTTGTTCGCGATCGGCCATGGCCTGCATGATCTTGTGCTTGAGCCGCCAGGCGGTGCGGTAGCACACGTCCAGCTGGCGCATCAGTTCCAGCGCGGCGACATTGGTCTTGGTCGTGGTCAGCGCATAGATCGCGACGAACCAGGTGCGCAGCGGCAATTTCGTTGCGGCGAAGAGCGTGCCGGCAATCAACGTGGTCTGGTGCTGACAGGCTCGGCACTGGTAATAGGTCTGCGCGCCGCGGCGGAAGGTCGAACGGCGCCGATCGCCGCAGGCCGGGCAGCGAAATCCCTTCGGCCACCGCGCCCGATACAGCGCGCGGCGACACCTGGCTTCGGTGCCGTACTGCGCGACGAACTCCACCAGCGGCAGACCGGGCTGGAACTGGATCGGATTCATGGCCATGATGCTCACTCCTGCCGTTTCGGTGGAGTCATCATCCGCTGCGAGCGTCGCAAATCATGCGACGCGAAACTGAGGTTCAGCGCGAATCAGATTTTTCAATCAGCAATACAACGCCCATGTCGCCGAGCATTAGATCACTGTAAACGCGGCGACTGCGCTTCATGCGGCATCCGTTGCCCGAACAAGACGTCTTTGCGCTCTTTCGCAACTTTCTCGATGGCGGATTTCCGCGCATCGGCGCTTGCGACCCAGTGAAGTTGTTTTCGCCACGACCACGAATCGAACACGGCTTTGCGTAGTGGCCAGCGCTCGCGACGCATGCGCGCATCAAGTGTTGCTACCACCAATTCATGAGCTGCAAAAGCTTCTTCGCAATCCGCCGTGATGTAACAATCATGCCAGTGCATCGACCACTGATGACGAAGGAAGCGTGCGTAAGAGATGGACTGGACTTCCGCCAACCAACCGGTCAACTGCATAGCCGCGATTCGCTCCCAGAGGCATCTGGCCGACTCATCGGCGTTGAGGAACCCTGTGAGCGTGATGGCGCGCGCCACGATGCCTGAGCTAACGTCGTTCAAGTCACGGTCGATGGTGCGATATAGCCATGCTTCGTTGCCACCATCGTAGGCGCGATCAACAATGTCAAAGAGCTTCTCATCATTGTTGGCCGCCTCCAATACAGCCTCCCTTAAGCGGTCACCCGGCTCTCCGGGAACACGCATTCCCACGTTCCAGACTTCCTCGACGCACAGCGAAGAGCCGCACTGCTCTTTGATCAGGCGTTCAACGATTTCGGCCGCCATCTCCGCGTTAAGCGTACCCAATGCCTCAAGCGCGTCCTTTAATGGGAATCGGTGCATCAGTGCTATGGGGTGTGGAGTCACCTGGGTCGCGAATGTGCGCAGCCACATCTGTAGTTCTTCTGGGCGATCACCAACCAACTGAGGCCAGCCGGCTACGCGGATGAACAAATTTTTATCGAGGCCCGAATTCTCCAAGCGAGCCAACGCCCCCTGTACATAAGCAGCAAAGCGGTCCATGTACAAGCGCTCAGACGGACACTTTTCGACGAGCCATCCAAGCACTTCCGGGTGTATACGGTCACAGAGTTCAACGGGGGGCAGATCGGCGGCGAGTGTGAGGAGCAAAGATCCATAAGCCTTTTCATTGTCGCTCTTAGCTCCCTCGATCCTCCAACCGTTCGATGCAAACGTTGCGGCCAAGATTGCGTCCTGAGCCTTCCAGGCAACCTCGACCGCCAAAGCTCGTATGGAATCGTCTCTATGGGTCAATAGATTTCTCAGTGCAGGCCATCCTTTCGGCATTTGGCATAGCTCAACGCAAGCGAGATACTGCAACCACACTCGAGTGGTTGCATCGCCATCGGCGACTATCATGTCCGAAAGCCAGTCGAAATCCTCAGACAAGGGAGGCGCCAGCAACTCCTCGTAGCGTTTGAGTAACGAGGGCGCATTCGGTTGTCGCTTCAAAGCCTCGATTTGTTCGCGGGCAGACAGCCCAGCCAGCAACGCTCCGTGCAGATGCAAGTTCAGGGCGTCGCTTTCATGAGTTGCCATCGCGTCGATTAGCTGTGCCTCTGCGACTCGGCGCCATGCGGAGACCTCGGCATCGTCCATCACTAAAAAACATGGCGCAACGTTGGGAAATCGCCGGCCCAGCCGCTTATGTGCAGAGTCGTCGGAGGAATTGCTTTGTGGGGCCGCCCACTGGCGCCGCTCGAGCTGCGCGCGCAGTTTTGGCGCCCAGCGACTCAACGCCAGCTGAGCTGTGTCGAGGCCACCATCGCCGTGCGGTGCGTTTGGTTCCTCGCCCCGCAACATGTCGTCGGTCACTTCGCCTGCGATGAGGTGCAACGCCGCCAATCCTTCGGCAGTGAGAGATGCTGATGGGTCGACCGCATATTTGTCGAGACCCATCGCTGCATCGAGCGGAGCAGCGCGGCAACGCGGCCATTCCTTTGCCTGTATGAAGTCCCAATGTACTACGCCATCGGTGCCGCAGCTGACCGTGTCGTTCCAGCCAACGATTTGCTCGGTAAAGGAGCGTGGCGGTATTTCAGCAACGCGCTTCATCGCTTCGCGCGAACCGATCGCCTCGAGCAAGACACGTGCGGCATCCACGCCGACATCGTTTCCAGTTTTCAAAAGTTGGTCAGCAATTTCGAGAATGATGGGTTCGGCTACTGCTGCGTCATGACGATTCCACCGCAGCACCCATCGGAGAGCATCACGTTGGCGCGCTGACTGCATGACCGCGTGCGATACCGCCCAAGCCGTCAACGGACGGATCATTGGTGCACGAGGAAGGAATGACATTAACGCAGCTGCTCGACATGCACCCCACGCTTCCCCTTCGCCGGAAACCTCGCTCAGTTCCCAATCGAACGCGCCTTTAGGCACGCTATTGGACCATGTGGCGGCACGAGTACGCGTGTTAGCCCATCGCGCCTGAGCACGTTCGTCTTTTGGTAACGGCCCGAAGAATTCACCTTTCATCGAATCCAGCCAGTAACGCCGAAACCACTCGATCAGCGCCTTTTCGACACCCGTTACGACGTCAACCCACCTGCTCGCGTTAGCCACGGCCTTGACGAGCACCTCGTCAGCGCGATGACGTGTATCCTTGAACCATAGGGTGTCGATCACTTTTAGAGAGGTTGGTAGGTCGCAGCCCAATACGCGCCAGAACTCTTCAAAGTCCACCGATGAGAAATTTTGCGATTCGAGCCAGCGCAGCAACAGCGCGCTGCGGATTTGAGGAGAGCATTTCGGGTCGAAAAGAGACAAAGAGGCAGCGCAGCGAAGTATCGATACCGCAATATCGAGGGACTGGTACGGCTCCAGTCGAACTGCCAGCTGTTCTGCAGCCTCCCGTGGGTCGCTCGCCTCACGGAGTTCCGATACCAATGACAAGGCCAATACGTGCGGCAGCATGTCCACTCGAAGTCTGAACTGATGTGGCTTCCCGGTAGGCTCCATCCAATGCCCATCGATGACCTCGCTCAACACTCCGCGTAGTCTTTCCTCGCCATCACCGGAATCTTCGCCCAAGCGGCTGAGGAGTTCCCTGCGTGTCATGGGTGCCGCAACGCTCGGCCCTTGTAGATCGTTTCCGACGCGGGTGATAAACGTGCGAAACTCCTCTTCGCTCATGAGTCCGGCGGCTCTCTCCGCGCGGTGTCGCCAGTCCTCGAACACCAATCGCTCACGGGTGACGTCTCCCGCGCCATTGAGCCGGTCTCGCAGATCCAAAGCGATACGACACAATCGGGGCACTCGCATCAGCCTAATGAGACTTGGTTGGAAGTCGTTACGCTTAAGGTCGTATTCTGCGAGCAACTCGTCCAATTCGCTGTCGCAAAAGCCTTCCACCGAGATGCCGGTCACAGGCGTGTCCAAGCCCGGAAGCTCACGAAGCTGCTGATGCCAATGATCCGGTCGACACGTGAAAAGGACCCGGACTTGACCGGTCCAAGATGACATCTGCAATGAGCGCAACCAGTCCGCCCAGCCATTGAATTGCCAGTTCTGATTGAGTCCGTCTACGACAACAAGCAGACGGGGACTCGCAATCGAACTGCTTACCCATCGTTCCAAGCGGCGCGCCCAGAAATCGCTGGAGTGCAGGTTTAGTGCCCGGTGTAGCGCCATGGACACGGCCACTGGGCCGCTTGTAGTGATCACGTCGCGTGCTGGGATAACGACTGTAAGCGGGAAGTCATGCGCCTTTGAAGCCGCCAACCACCATGCAAGCGCCGCCCAAGTTTTTCCTGTTCCTTCTTGGCCCGTTAAGACTGCAGCGAAGCGTTGCGACTTCCACCAATTGTCGAGCGCAACGTTCAAGGCCTTTCGGGCGATAACAGCCCCGACGGAGGCGTCTTGTAAATTCGCGTAACTATCAAATGCCCACCGGGCTGATGTTACGCTCTTCATCTGCTCACGAATCCATCGATGCACCTCGCGTTGCGCGGAAGCGTATCCGACCATGGGAGACGTGAGGTGGCAGCGTAACTTCTCAGACAGTTGGTTAAATAGATCGTCGTCGCGCAATTCTGACAATGTCCGTAAAGCATCGGTTGAGCC
>JAFEFL010000096.1 GCA_018240595.1 Pseudomonadota bacterium
CGCCACTCCTTTGGAGCGTCGGGCGCAACGTCTTGGACGATGCGAACGCGATACCTATACTCGGTATCGCTCTCCATCAAGCTGACGTTGTCCTTGGCGAAATAGTCGACTAGCGCCGGCCGGCGCTTGTCCTGAGGTCCGGGTCGGGCCGCCGGGTCAGCTGGTTGGGGGTCAACCAGTGCAAGGCCTGACTCAGGCTTGAGCTCGCGGGCAGGAAAGGCAACGTAGGGCGGCGGGGGAAGCGGATCGGTTGGATCAGGCTCAACCGCGAAGCCGAGCAACCATTGCCTGGCCACGCGTTCGATCCAGACTGGGTCGAGAGGGGCGCCATCGTCGGTCGCCTCGATCAGCTTGAGCGCCTTCCACTCTTCAAAAACTTCAGGTTCTGCGAGAGCGCGCATCGTCTCGCCAAGTCCGCGAGACACTCGATCGATCTCAATCCAAGTGTCCGCCGGAAAGTCACTCTTGTCCCAGGTTACAAAAGTCCTCACCTCGTAGGGCGCAGTCGCGTCGGTCAGCTTCGCCGGGCGCCAGTGCGCTGGCACAGCGTCCGCCGCGAGCCAAGGCTCGCTTGAATTCACGACGGAGCGAGCGACAGGCGCCGCGGGCGCCGGCAGTTGAATCGAAGCGGGAAAAGAGTGGAAGTGAACAGGCCAACCATTCGCGGGAGAAAGCACTTCCTGCGCAGATACCGCTGCGACCCACCAGGCCATCGCTTCGTTTGGCCCTCCGCCAACGGGCACATAGCACCGCATCGCGTCCGACTCAGAGCCAAAATGCTCGTTCTTCACGTCTGCCGCCAGCGCCGCGAGATAGATGAGACAGGTGGCACCGTCCAGCGGCGGCAGGGCCCCGTCGGCAGGTAGCGGACGGAGCACGATCGTGTCGATCTGGTTCTCGGCGCTGCCGCGAAAGTCGTGGGCGGTGGCGTAGGCAAGCTCAGTTGCATCGCGTCGGATCGCGACGAGTGCCGGCTGGAACCCGGACTTGAGGAGCCGCGCGAGGATAGGATCAAGCTCGATCGGGTTGGTCCGACACAAGTCACCTGTCGCGCTCTGCACCACAAGTTTGAGATCCGGCTTGGATTCTCCGCGCGCATCGGTCGACGCGCGAGCCGTATAGATGCGGAACAACGTCGCCTCAGCCTCGCTGTCGCCGCCCGGCTGAGCTGGATCCGCCGGGCGTTGTTTGGCTATCGGCGTGTAGTTCCAGTCGAGCGCCATCAACCCCCTAAACCCTACCAATCCGTGCTGCCGCAACCCGGTGGATGGTTCCTTCAGGTCGTGCGCGATCCAACGGCGAAGCATGTCCCACTGACCTTCGCTCGGTGCGTTGGCAGAATCGAACGCGACGCGGGCCATGGCGGCGTGCGCCATGTGGGCCTGAGCAAGATTGAGTCCCTCCGCTAGCCAAGCCGCGAGACTTGGAGGTTCGGGAGCCTCCTTCGGGGGTGCCGAGGCCACCGGATTGGATAGCAAGCGCATCAGGACGCGGTCGCGGTTCACGCCTGGCGGTGGCAGTACGGGCTTGGCCCAGTGCATCGCGCCAGCTCCCGAGCTTGCATCGCGCGGCGGCGCACGATTGGGAAGTGGCAGCACGGCAGTCTGAGCAATCCCACCGATCGCCGGAGCCTCGAAGATGAGTTCGGGAGGAGCCGCTTCGAACTCACCATTGCCGCTCTTCTTCGTGCCGTGCACGAGTCGCGTCCGTACCGGGGGGTACCAAAAATGCATCAAGTCCCGCGCAATCGCGAAGCCGATAACCGCCCGATACTCGAAGCCGCGATCGACGTGATCCAGCGTGAAGTGAGCAACGCAAGTTCCATCGGGTCGTGGCACAACTTCGATCGCCGGTGGGAATCGCGCCCAACCTTCTTTGCCCAGCTCCTCCAGCGCATGTTGCCAAGGAGGTGAGGCCAGCACAGGATCATCGTGAGAAAGCAGCTCGAACCGTTCCGTGTTGATCCTTGCCACCAGCTGCCGTCGCACGAGCACGACCTTGGCAAGCAGCGTCGATGGGTCGATCAGGCCCGGCGTCGTACCTTCAACGTCCTGCGACCCAAGATGGAACCTATCGGGAACACTGAATCTGACCTCAATTCTGCGGCGATCGGTGTCGGCGCTGATCTTGATTGCCCTTGGTGAGAGCTCCTCATGCTGCGGTGGACTCGGCAAGGGGGTTCGATGGCGCGGTGTGAAGATATGCGTCTCGCCTTCACCCGCCGCGGAGTCAGCCGTCCGCACGGCAATCGGGGGGCTCTCCTGATCAAGGGCGTCGACGCATGTCACCCAGAAGCGATAGCGCTGTGGCACAGGCCGCACGCTCCCGCTTGTCAGGTCATCATGACGCCAGTGATAGGGCGTCCACGACGTAACGATCGGCGCGGAAGGATCCCACCCTCGCCGCATCGAATGAACACCGGACCCCATTCCCTGGCGCAGGTCGAAACTCCAGATCGTTAGTCCAGGCCGGATCGCATTGGGCAATTTTCGATCACTGCTGACGCTCGGCGAATCGGAGCTGCGATCCTCGATCGTGCTTGCACGCACCATGATCGGGTGCCACGCGGGGTCGTCGAGCTCCGCAAGAAGGTTGTCATGCGGCGCACCGGCCACGGGTGGCAGCGCTCCCTTAAGGTCGCGCAACCATGAGTAACGCCGTGTGATCAGCCACGGCTTGAGTTCGTCAAGGCATTTCGGCTCAGTGCCTTGGAACCAACTGTCAGTCGTGAGCGACGCACCTTCCCACACGCCGTAGACGTTGAAG
>JAFEFL010000097.1 GCA_018240595.1 Pseudomonadota bacterium
ATAGCTGCTCATAGCTCATAGCTCATAGCTCATAGCTCATAGCTCATAGCTCATAGCTCATAGCTCATAGCTCATAGCTCAAAGCTCATAGCTCATAGCTCATAGCCCATAGCTCATAGCTCATAGCTCATAGCTTATAGCTCATCTCATAGCTCATAGCCCATAGCTCATAGCTTATAGCTCATCTCATAGCAGACAGCTTTCAGCTCCCCGACATAGTCGACATCTCACAGCTCACAGCCACAGTTCACAGCTCACGCGTCCAGCTCTCACACAGCTCTTACCTCTTACCCACAGCCCAAAGCGATTGCAGGCCCTCCGGGTCGTTCTCGCGCAGTCGAACCGCACTGCACACCACCTGTGTTCTGGCCCGGGCTCAACTGCGACGCCCCGTGCAGCACGCCGCGCTGCCCTCGCTAGGAATGGGCTGCCTCGTGGCCTGCAGAGAAAGCCGTTGCTCCGCTCGGTCCAGCGAGTGTACTCGCTCTAGTCCTGAACTTGCACTTGTACTGCAGTAGCTCGCACACCCTTGTGGCGGAGCTGGCCCGCGCAAGCCGCTGCTTGCGTCTTAATCAGCCCGCGGTCGGGTCGGCCTTTGCGCGAGTCCCACAGTTCGCACCGCCCCAAGGGCCCGGGGGAACGCGTCCATCGTTGCAGGGTGAGGCGAAGAGTCCACCGCGTGCCGCTCCCGCTAGGGATTGTTGTCGTCCGTCCACCGCATGCGCTCGACCGCCTCCAGTCCCCCGATTGTCGCCCCGTACTCGCAGCCCCCGCCGCCACGCATTGTCGGCACGCCCACATTCAATGCGAGCCACCGATCCAAGAACTCGCAACTAAAGCTGCTGGTCCCCATCAGGGGCTGCCTGACCAGTGGCTGGACCTCCCGGGCTGCAGCATAGGGCCGCGGCGTCCGGCATGTCGGCCTCGGTCGGCCTCGCCCGCGCCACAGGCCAGGTTACTCGTCCCTTCCACTCCTCGAGCGGGCCGCCATCCTTGTGTATTGCCCGTCGAAGCAACGGCGTCGGAGATGCCCGCGCCCGGGCAGCCGCAGCCTCCAGGGTGACCAGCGCCCGGTGCCCGCCGCCATTAGCGCATGGACAGACTCGTCCTGTTGACGTCGAGCGCGCGACTGGTCTCGACCAGGCCCAGGCGATCAAGGATATCGCCGCACTGCACGCCGCTGCGCCGCAGGCAGCACACGACTGCCTTAAACAGGAACGGCGCGCTGTCGAGGCCGAGGGGAAGCGCTCGCAACGAGTGCAGCGCTGCGCAGGTCGATCTTCATCAATCAGCCTCTCCGTGTCACCGAGAAGTGCCCGGTCGTCAGCGCTGGCGCGCGCGCGGCCCACCTCCGCAGCAGCGCTGTGGCGCCGCAATGGCTGCCAGTACGCCGGGCGGGCCCCGCGCCCATGGTTGCGCCGCCTCAAGCTCGGCCATGCGCACAGCTAGGCCGGTGGTGAAAAATGCGTCTCACGGGAACCACGCGCTCCCAAGCCCCAGCACGCACGTCCCTGCGCGCCGTCCGACTTGCCAGCCGCAGCCCGTTCCACAGGCTGGCCCGCAGGCGCCACCACCGTCATGCGCCCCACGGTGGAGCGCACAGCCATGGTCGCCTCCGCCAGGGCGCTGCTGGCGCCGCCGCATCGACCAGGTATCTCGGAAGCTGCATGATCCGGGTGCACCGCATGGCCGCAGCGAGCTTCCTCCTCCCGCCATGACACCTCGGCGTGGCGGCGTAGACCCGGTTACATCAATATATTGACATGTCGGACCCCCGCCCTGCTCACTGCCTCCGCCTTGTGTGCTGCCATGCACCCGCAATCAAGCCGCAATATTCTTACAAATATACGAAGATCGTTGCCTATTACGCGTCCGCAACTTGCTGGCTTGCCGAGTGACTTAATTTCGTGGCTAACGTGTTCGCCAGTGCAGACGTGCGTAGAGGCCGAAAGGCGTCTAGCGCACGAGAGCGAAAAGAGAGGCTATTCTTAGCGCTACAACCCAATTGGTGTGTGCGTGGTGGCATCGGGAAGCATCTTCCCCCTCCGTTGTCGGAGGAAGGTCTCTTCCTCCTTCGACGGCTGCCTGGATCCATTAATGGCACCCTTTTCGGGTGTTTTGAACTGATGCGACCGTATTGATGTTGTGGAGACCGAAGTGGAATGTGATGTCAAATAGAATTTTCGGGCATGATCCAGACCTAATAATAATAATTTATTTCCGAAGTCGATCTCACAGTCCCATGTCTAGACTCACCTCGTGTAGAAGCTAGAAACGACGGCTAAAGGCACCAGTGGAAGATTCGCTTGGAAGAAACTTTTTCGCTTTGCGATTATCTCATGTACTGAGCACTAGGCGCCAGCGCTCAATCTACGAAGTCATTTCATCTCACATCGCGTAACACCAGCACTGTAGATAAGTCTGTTGCTCAGGTTTATGACGATCACATTACTTCAGCGCACGCCTGGCGCATACGTCGGGATAATTTGATTCAGCGCAATATCGCACAATATGCAGAGCAGTGTTCATGTTAAGGGATAGAAGTGAATGCCAAAGTCATCCCCGTTCCGCGCGGCGATACCCCCGATCCCAACGAAGCTGGTGGCATCTGTGATTGGACCCAGATTCCCAGCATTGGCAAGCAGTGAGACAATACTCGGAGGAGAGCTGCGCATGCGTTGACAGCTTGAACGAGAGAGGATGCATGCAGTGGGTGCGAATGAGATGACGCAACGTGTTCCCCGGGGGCCAATCACAAACGGCTGCTGCAGGATTCGGCTAAGACGGACCGGATTGGGGCTGTATATATGAGTCGCTCTGACTTGCTATTCTGGGCGATAGTAGCTTTATAATTTTCTCACAACGAAATCCGCAGCCGTTGATTCTGCATTATCATTGCTCATGCAAGCCGGGATCAACTAAGTGACAATAATGTGGGTCTGAGATCTCGGTCCCTTGCCGACATGATGAAAAGGGTGGATCTCGTGGCAAGAGGAGAATGGTGAATTCGGGATCCGGAACAGGCGTCAAGAACGATCCAGGACATGGTGGCCGGTTAGTCAGCTTTTGAGTACTCGAAGAAAAAGTATCTCCACCACAGGGAAAAGGGTTCCTCAAACCAGGCAGTGAAGGATGCCTGCGAAAGTCAACTTTGGCGCACTCGCAGCCGAGGAGTAAACTGAATACTCCAAGGAAAAGGGTTGTACTCTGCGAAAAGCTTGATTATGTTAGTCTACGTTATCGCTCAGCTTCATTAGGTCGGTGGAAAATTTTATAAATGATACATGCCAACTTCGCGAGAATCGGACCCCAGTCGGGCAACTCTGAATACCTTCTGATGAAGGGGGACATAGGTTTCTGGAAACTAATTGTAGTGACGACACCCGAAGTACCAGGTTTTGAGCATTAGGCAGACTTCGTTTGACGTTCCACGTTATCCAGCTCAAAATTTAGCTCCAGGTCGACGGTGTACGCAATGAAGCGATCAAATATACTTCTGAAGTTCGGCATGGTCCTCCGCACGAAGAAGTAGTCATGCACGACGCGCTTCTCTTCGAATTCTTTGGACTTCAGGAATAGCGAGGCGCGGGCGATATTTTTCCCTGGCAAAATGATGACATCCACAGTAACGTTGTCCCATGGGAAGCCGTGGAGACTTTCCACCTCTCTTCCATCTATGTCCATACTCCAGACATCCACATGCTCTATGCCCTCGCGCGATAAAATGAGAGAGATTGGGACGCATAGACTGCGAAAAGGGACAGATTGAGGGGTGGATATGTTCCAGCGAGAGTCAAATTCAGTGCGAAAAGAAACTTCTTCCTCAGTACCACTCGTGCAGAGGGGAATGATCGAACATGTCCTCTCCAAGTACAGATATGGTAGAT
>JAFEFL010000098.1 GCA_018240595.1 Pseudomonadota bacterium
GCCGTAGCCGTAGCCGTAGCCGTAGCCGTAGCCGTAGCCGTAGCCGTAGCTGTAGCCGTAGCCGTAGCTCTAGCCGTAGCCACAGCAGCACGGCCAGAGCCGTAGCTGCAGCAAGGCCCAAACTCGATATTAGCCACATTGTCTTCAAATCAAATTACCTCAATTTTGACGGAATAAAAGTACATGCTCGGCAACAAGGATATCTGATCGCCATCCTCCAGCTCAATCACGTCATTTTTCCGTAGAGGTTTCTTGACTCCTTTGCGGAAATGGTATGAAGTATTCGAACCCAACTGTCGGGTGTTAAAAATATATGAATGATTTGAGTTTGATTTGAGTTGCTATAGAGTACTTTCATGTCAAACTTAAGTACATGTTCATGTTTCTACGTCGCTTTCAAATCGTCTGCAAGAAGGAGAGCTGTGGAATGTGGATCACAACGAAAATCGATGTAATACCATTTTCAGCTTCACCACTGGGTCCGCAGGATCGAATATGACTTCCAGCTGTTGCCGAGAGAGCCTCTTATTTTCAATTCCAGTAATGCCGCCTAAAATCGGGTCAAAAAACGCTATCATTGACATATACCGCTGCCCTACCTCTTCCTAGAACAGTACTAGATTCGGTAATGTGGAAAGGTGCCGGTCCCACTTCTACATATTTCAGCGAGAAAGGCGAGGATATGTTACATGTAGCAAATGAATAATTCTAAGTTGTTTTCGTTACCGGGAGAATCCTTAGCTTCAGGAGTGAACACGACCTTAACCGAGGCCATCTTGTCGGTAATGTGGATTTAGATACCCGGTTCTAGATCAGCATGAAGGGAAATACGGCTTGCAAGGCCGTCTCTATTCTCAGAAAGTGCGCCAGGAGCACGGTGGGCTCGAAAAAGCCCGCAACTGACTGGGCCCAACTTTCGTTGCCTAGGCCTACAAAGATCGCCAATACCGATTCCAAACCACTTAGCTAGGATAATTGGGAAACGGGGTTGATTGCAAGCGACTCAATCAAGTTCTCGGAGCTTGTTTCGTCAGTGAACTTCGCTCAGTGCCACCGCTCACATGTCGGGTACTCATTAAACGTCGATGTATTCACTGGGGTTCATTCACACAGAAAGACGTCCCAGGCATCAGCACACCGCTCATGCGAATGAGAAGACCCACGGAAAGAAGCACAAAAAGCACCATAAAGAGCACCGCACTTCAAAAGATATTATTTACCCAAAGGTCATCGTCCGATCGGATAACCTCGCGACTCTTCCCGCGGATGTTCTCCGCTTGGTCTTTTCGGTCCTCACATTTCATGAGATTCTCTCTTCTATTGTCCTAGTGTGCAAATCATGGCGATCTGTAAGCTCATGCTGCGATCTAAGCCGGAATTATTTTATTTCAGATCGGCCTGCAGTCCCTGTCCGACCTTTGTGTGGAGGGACGTGCTCTGGTTCCCGTATATTCCTACTTACGCACATTTGACGGAGGCCGTAACGTTCGAAATGTATCATTATTCAATCCGACTGAAGAGAGCATCTCCTTTCTTGTTCAACTTCCTCAGCTGAATGTCCTTTATCTTTCCTTTAATGCCTGCGTCCGTACCAAGGCACTTCATGACAGTCTGTCTCCGCTGATGACATTAAGTACACTTGAGCGCTTTGGACTGGACGTATCCATTATGGCGAGTGTGTGCTTTGACTTTGATCTGCTCAGAGCATCTGCAAATCGATTGCGGAGCGTGAGCATATCCGCGTCCTCGTGTCAATTCTCAACCCTTACTCAGCTATCGAACTTACGGTCACTTATCCTATCCTATGAAACGGGTCTATCCTTAACTCCCGCGGCCGCAAAGGCTATTGGACAGCTGCCGGAGCTCAGCTCACTCAGCATAGACGTCAAGCATCATTCTGAGGTCATAGCCATTCTATACCTTACTGACCTTCGCCTCACGCGTTTCCACATTGACACTGTGTACGGAGTTAGTGCACCAGCCGCTTTCGACGTTATCTGTGGCTGGCCATTGAAGAAGCTATCACTGGACTTCCATACACAGAACCTTCACCGATTGTCTTCGCTGTCAACGCTTCAATCGCTCACTTTAGCCGACCGCCAGCTGCATCCAGGTGACGTTACGTGGTTAGCATCCTCTTCATTCATCACTGCGTTTCCTAATCTGAAGAAATTTGGCTGTTCCATTGATACTATCGATCCCGTTACTTCACTCTCTGCGCAATTGACTGCACTAACTCTATGGACCTCAGAGCGGTTAATTGTATCGTCGCTGAGAGCGCTTAGCCGCTTTAGCTCATTGCGCTCTCTAAAAGTGCCTTCGTCTTGTCTACGCACAACACAATTGGAGTGTCTCTGCTCTTTAACGAAGCTCGAGAAGCTGCAGCTGGGGTCGTTGTGGCTTCATGGCGACTGCTTTGCTTACCTTATGTCATTGAAGCAGCTCACGAAGTTGGATCTGTATTCCACTGCAATATCGCATAGAGATTGGCCTTCGATTACGATGCTGCGAAGCCTTCGAGTGGTGCGGCTTCCTAAGGCAAAGAAAGCTTCGACGGTTGAGGCTGTGCTTCGGAGTATCAAAGCCAACCGTCATAGCCATCTAGATCTTTAGATGGTTACTGCATCTGCTGCCACGGGCTTTCGGCTTTGGACTATGAACAGAGAGCTACGTATGGGACATGGGCTATAGGAATCAGGTTAGACGTCTATGGACTTTGTGCTGTGGGCTACTCTGAGCTCTGAGCTCTGAGCTCTGGGCAATGGATGTGAGCTGTGGCATGGACAATGGCCTATCGGCTGTGTGTATGGGCTTGTGACCACTGCAGTGAGAATGGAGGTTGAATTGTACTTCTTCCTCATTATTGAACAACCGTAGATCGTTGTTTGTGTAGGACGTCAACAGGTTCGATCAGAGAAGCCCGATCCAACGATGGCTGAAGGTGTAGTTTCGGTACTCCACATACGAGCGAGTCTATTATGGCAAGCCAAATGCCCTCTTCGAAAATGACCTATTCATTTGACAGCAACCTCGTTCCCTCTCATTTTGAGTACATTGCTTAATGCATCGCTCAAGAGCTTATGACGGGCTCTTTTTAGACTTGTGTAGCAAACGCGTAACAAAAACAATTTACGAATATACAAAACGCAAAGACGAGTCTTCGCTGGCTCTAATAGTACTCATCCTCTGAACCGTTGTCTGAATACCCCTCCTCTTCGTCATAATCCGTCGGCATCTCAACATACGTCTTATTCAATCCAGTGTACACAACAGAGCTGCTATCGTCAATACAGTTAAGAACGGCTCATGCTCACCTCTTCTTTCCCTTGGCCTTTGTGAACGGGGTCTCGTAATGGACTATGTAACATGGAAGGATCTGATCCGCATCGAATATGACGATTTCGTTTCCGTCCTTAGACGTAAGCCAACGGGATCTAACAGAAACTCGATAGCCACGTAGCCGTAGCCGTGGCTTGGCCATGGCCGTGATTGTGACTGTGGTCGTGACAGCCACCCGCAGCCGCAGCTACAGCCGTAGCTGTAGCCGTGACCGTAGCCGTAGCCGTAGCCGCA
>JAFEFL010000099.1 GCA_018240595.1 Pseudomonadota bacterium
CACCTGCGGTTTCTTGAATCGCATGGTCAGTTCTCCTTATGAATCGGAATCGCGCAGGCTCGGCCCCTGGCCGGAGCCGCCGCCATCGCCACCGCGTAGCGTGTGGGCGGTGGTGGTCGCGGCATGGGTGAGTTGCTGGCGGCGATGCAGGCGTTTGGCCCAAGCGGGCTGTTCCTGTTTCTGTGCGGTAGCGGCGCTGGCTGCGGCCTCGCCTGCGCCACCCTGACCGGATGCCGCACTGCCATCGGCAGCAGCGCCATTCCAGCCAGCGCGGAAGGGAGCGGCCATGCGCTGCCCGGCAGCGGAGGCGCGGGATGCCGCGCCTCGCCCGGCTGCCTGCGCACCGGTCTTGGCGACGTTGCCTAGGCCTGCCATTGCGCCTTTCGCACCACCGCCTGCGGCGGCGGAGCCAGCCTGGAACGCCGATTTCGCACTGCCAGCCGCCGACGTGGCCGCACGCGCACCAGCGCCGGCCAGCTTGGCGGCAGCCGGTGCCATGCGCGCGCCAGCGGCCACGGCACCGCCTACGCCCGTCGCGGCAGCACCAACAGCCACCGCCGTCCCGGCTGCGCCGATGGCAGCGCCTGCCATCGCACCCGCGCCGAGCTGCGGCGCACCGGACACAAGGCCCGTGGCGATGCCAGGGCCGAAGATCCCCAGCGCCAGCAAGGTGAGCGAGGCCAGCATGATGACCAGTGCGTGGTCGAGCGACGGCTCATCGGGATGGACTTGGAACTGAGTGAACAGGCCCGAGCCGATACCGACGATCACGGCCAGCACCAGCACCTTGACGCCGGAGGCCACCACGTTGCCCAAGACCTTTTCGGCCAGGAACGAGGTCTTGTTCCAAAGCGCGAACGGCACCAGCACGAAGCCCGCGAGCGTGGTCAGCTTGAACTCGATCAGCGTGATGAATAGCTGGATCGCCAGCACGAAGAAGCAGAGCACCACGACCAGCCAGGCGAGGAACAACACCAAGATGGCATCGAGGTTCAAGAACACCTCGGGAAATCCCATCATGTCGTCGAGCTGGAGGAAGATCGGCCCGCCCGCGTCAAGGCCGGTTTTCGCCAGCCGGCCCGGCTGCAAGAAGTTCTCCATCGTGATGGCAGAGCCGGTGGCGGTGATGCCCAATCCCGCGAACGAGCGGAAGACGATGCTCGCCAGCCAGTTGAAGTTGTTGATGATGTAGGCGAAGGCGCCGACGTACAGCACCTTGCGCAGCAGCTTGGCGATCACGTCCTCGCCCTGGCCGGTGGCGTGGCTCATGGCCCAATACAGGCCGGCGATCGTCATGTCGATGACGATCAGCGTGGCCGTGAGGAAGGCCACTTCGCCCCGCAGCAGCCCGAAACCCGAGTCGATGTAGGCGGAGAAGGTGTTGAGGAACTGGTCGATGATGGTCACGTCATTCATGGCGTGCCCTCCGGTTCGGTCGGCGGTGCCGGCGCTACGCCATCGGCTGGCTCATCGAAGCTCGGTGGGATCGACGGCAGGTCGGCCAGCGTCTGGTATTCATCTGGCCCGGCCTCGCCGGAAAAGAAGCGCCGTCGGAAGGCTTCGGCGGCGGCGCGACAAGCGTCCTCGCCCGTGGCCTGCCGGTCGGCCGCGCATTGCGCGCGCAATGCCTTGAGCCGCATGGGATCGGCGGCCAGGGCATCGACATGGTGGTCGGCCGGCTGCTCGCCGCAAGCGGCCAGCAGCACGACACCAAGGGCGAGGACGCATCGCATGGCGGCCTCCCGTCAGTTGCCGTAGAAATCCACGCGCTGCGGCGTGTACTGCGTGCCATCGCCCAGGAAACGTCGCCGCACCTCGCGGGCGCGCTCGGTGGCCGCCGCCTGCCGCGCCAGTTCCAGCGAGGCCGCACGATCCTGCGTGATCTGGAGCCGTTGCGACTGGATCGACTGCTTGGCCTGCAATGCCAGCAACTGGTTCATGGCCTGCATGGCTTGCAACGCACCTTGAGCCGACTGGCTCTTGCCCACGAGATCGGCCAGCACGCTTTCGTCTTCGCCCAGGTTCTGCGACACCTGGGCCTGCATCTGCATCGTGGTCTGCAAGCCGTTGAGGGTGTTCTTCCAACGCTCCTGCGCGTCGCGGTACATCTGGTCGCCGCTCACCGTGGCGGCGTACTGCTCGGGATACAGGCGCGCGAACTCCCGATCCAGATTCGTCACGTCGTAGGCCAGGCCGCGGGCCTGCGCGATCAGCCGCTCGGTCGTCGCCAGATTGGCGCGCAACTGGTTCACCACGCTGGATGGCAGGCTGGCGAGGTTGCGCGCCTGGTTCATCAGCATCTGCGCCTCGTTCTGGAGTTGGCGAATCTGGTTGTTGATCTGCTCCAGCGTGCGGATCGCGGTCATCGTGTTCTGCACGAGGTTCGTGGGATCGACCACGACCCATTGCGCATGGGCGGTGGCGGTGCAAAGCATGGCCGCGATGGCGGCGGCGACAAGACGCTTTTTCATGGCAGGTTCTCCAGGTGTTGGTCAGCGAGGGAAC
>JAFEFL010000009.1 GCA_018240595.1 Pseudomonadota bacterium
GTCGGCGACAAGGGCTTTGCCCGCACCGAGCAACTGATCGCCGCCGGCGTCGATCTCGTCGTCGTCGATACCGCGCACGGCCATTCGCAGCACGTGCTCGACGCCGTTTCCCGCATCAAGAGATTGTCGAACAAGGTACAGGTGGTGGCCGGCAATGTCGCCACCCGCGAGGGCGCGCAGGCGCTGATCGACTCGGGCGCCGACGCCATCAAGGTCGGCATCGGCCCGGGCTCGATCTGCACCACGCGCATCGTCGCCGGCGTCGGCGTGCCGCAGCTCACCGCGATCATGGAGAGTGTGGAGTCGGCGAAGAAACAGAACATTCCCGTGATCGCCGACGGCGGCATCAAGTATTCCGGCGATCTCGCCAAGGCGTTGGCCGCCGGCGCCGACGTTGCCATGGTCGGCTCGCTGCTCGCGGGCACCGACGAGACGCCGGGCGAGGTGTTCCTCTATCAGGGCCGCTCCTACAAGAGCTATCGCGGCATGGGCTCGGTGTCGGCAATGGCGCGCGGCTCGGCCGACCGCTATTTCCAGCAGGACATCAAGGACGCGCTCAAGCTGGTGCCGGAAGGCATCGAGGGCCAGGTCGGCTACAAGGGCCCGGTGTCGAATGTGCTGCATCAGCTCGCCGGCGGCCTGCGCGCCGCGATGGGCTATGTCGGGGCCAAGGATCTCACCGAGCTGCACGACAAGGCGAAGTTCGTGCGCATCACCGGCTCGGGCCTGCGCGAAAGCCACGTCCACGACGTGACCATCACGCGCGAGAGCCCGAATTATCCGAGCCGGGTGTAGTTCTCCTTTATCCCTCCCCGACAGGAGCGGGTGGACGCCCGCGCCGCCGAGGGAGAATTGGACGAACATCAATAGACCGTTCGTCCCCGCGGAAGCGGGGACCCAGTCTTTGCGCTCATCAAGAAAGTTCTGGATCCCCGCCTTCGCGGGGATGACCGGAGTTTGTAGCCGCCGCCGTCGCGTGATCGCTATTTCTTATCCAGAAACGCCTTGATCAAACCGACCGTCTGCTTCGGCTGCTCTTCCATGATCCAGTGGCCGGAATTCTTGATGATGCCGCCCTGGACGTTGGTGGCCACTTCGCGCATCACGACGGCCTGCGTCTCGCCGAAGGAGTGATCGGCGCCGAGCGCCAGTACCGGCATCGGCAACTTGGTCTTCTGGAATTCGATGTTGTCGGCGCGGTCCTTGGTGTTGAAGGTGGCGAACTGCTCGAAGGCGTAATGCATGTTGCCGGGGCGGGCGTAGAGCCGGGCATAATGATTGCGCGTCGCCGTATCGATCGCCTTCGGATTGGCCGACAGTTCGTTGTAGAAGCGGTCGAGATAGATGCGTTCGCGGCCCTTCACCAAACGATCGACATCGGGGCCGCGGAAGTTGAAGTGCCAGAGCAGCGGCGATTTCAATATCTCGTCCCACGGGCCGATGCCGGGCAGTGGCGCGTCGATGATCACCCATTTGGTGATGCGCTGCGGGTACTGTGCGGCCAGCGCATAGCCGACCATGTTGCCGATGTCGTGCGTGACGAGATCGGCCTTGTCGACCTTCAGCGCGTCCATCACCTTGGCGATGTCCTGGCCTTGCGTCCTCTTGTCGTAGCCGCCTTTGGGCTGTGACGAGAGGCCCATGCCGCGCAGGTCGGGCACGATCACAGTGTGATCCTTGTAGAGCGCCTTGGCCGCGGGCGCCCACATGTCGCCAGTGTCGCCGAAGCCGTGCAGCAAAACGACTGCCGGCCCCTTGCCGCCGACGCGAACATAGAGCGTCGCATCACCGGTCTTGATGTGTTCGATGTGAAAGCCTGATGGGAAACGTTCGACGCGGGCCTCGGCGGCACCGGACGTCACGGTCACAATGGCGGCGGCGGCGACGGCCAGGCGGGATAGCGCGCGCATGAAGGCCTCACAAGGTTGAAGGACGCCAGTATACCCGGTTACCGTACAGGGGCGAACCGTCGGAGCCAAGAGTCGCGGGCGAGGGTCGGGTTTTCCCGCCTCTTATTTGTTCACACCGCGTCGTTGGCGATGACGCATGCAACCGAATGCCGGGGTGAACACCATGTCGATCAAGATGATTCTGCTGCCCGTGTTTGTCGAAGTCGTGCTGACCTTCATCCTGTTCTGGTGGATGGCCTATTATCGCGTGACGCTGATCCGCAGCCGCGCCGTGCACCCGCGCGATATCGCGCTGCGTCAGCCGAACTGGCCGCCCCATGTGCTGCAGGTGGCGAACGCGGCCCACAACCAGCTCGAACTGCCGGTGCTGTTCTACGTCCTCACCATTCTTGCGATCATCACGCGCAAGGCGGATGTGTTGTTTCTCACGCTCGCCTGGATCTTCGTGATGTCGCGGCTGGCCCACGCCTACGTGCACGTCACCAGCAACCGCATTTCGATCCGCGGTCCCGTTTTCGGCATTGGCCTCCTGGTTCTCAGCATCATGTGGCTGATCTTCATCGTCGAGGTTCTTGCCGCATTGCCCTGACGCGCCGATCCGGCCCGGCGGGAGCAAGCGCCTGTGTTCCGGCTCGAAAAAGCGCGCCGGGACGGCGGCGCCGCTTGCCTGCCGGCGTTCCCCGGTCTAACGCAGGCGGATCAACCGAAGGTGATTTGATGCTGGTCCAGGCAATCCTCTTGCCGCTTTTCGTTCAGGCGCTCCTGGTCATTGCCATCGGCGTGGTGATGGCCAAGCGCCGCAACGACGCCTTCAAGGCCGGCACGCATTATCGCGACATCGCGCTGCGCGAGCCGAACTGGCCGAAGCCGGCGTTGCAGGCGGCCTATGCCTACGCCAACCAGTTCGAGATGCCGGTGCTGTTCTACGTCGCCGTCATCGTCGCCATCGTCACGCGGCACGCCGACATCGTCGAGGTGGTGCTGGCCTGGGTGTTCGTCGTGTGCCGCTATCTGCAGGCTTTCATCCACATCACCAGCAATAATGTGCGCTACCGCGCCATGTGGTTCGGGCTGAGCGCGATCGCGGTGATCGTCATGTGGGTCTGGCTGGCGATCCAGATCTTCCTCGTGGCGCCGGTCGCAGCATGACGCCCGCCGCACGGCTGCAAGCCGCCATCGAAGTTCTCACCGCCATCCTCGATGAGCGCCGGCCCGCGCCCGACGCCCTCAAGAGCTGGGGGCAGGCGCATCGCTTCGCCGGCTCGGGCGACCGCGCCGCGATCGGCGGACTGGTGTTCGACGCACTGCGCCGCAAGGCCTCGAGCGCGTACCTGATGGGCGCCGACACGCCGCGCGCGGTGGCGCTCGGCATGCTCAAGCGCGAGCGCGGCATGGACGCCGAGGCCATCGCCAGGCTGGCCAGCGGCGCGCAGTACGCGCCGGCGGCGCTCAGCGATGACGAGCGCGCGCGGCTGGAGACGGGGAACCTCGATGGCGCGCCGGCTCACGTCGCCGGCGATTATCCGGAATGGCTCGACGGCCCTTTCGCGCAGAGCTTCGGCGACCAGCGGGCCGAGGAGGGCGCGGCGCTGGCGTCGCGGGCGCCGCTCGATCTGCGCGTCAACACGCTGAAGGGCGAGCGCGACAAGGCGATGGCTCAGCTTGCGGATTTGAAGCCCGAGCCGACGCCGTGGTCGCCATGGGGTCTGCGCATCATGCTCGGCGCCGACGCCAAGGCGCCGCCAGTTCATGCCGAGCCGGCCTTCATCAAGGGCCTTGTCGAGGTGCAAGACGAAGGTTCGCAGCTCGCCGCGCTGTTCTCCGGCGCCAAGCCGGGTGAACAGGTGCTCGACCTTTGCGCCGGCGCCGGCGGCAAGACCCTGGCGCTGGCAGCGATGATGGCGAACAAGGGCCAGCTCTTCGCCACCGACGACGACAAAAGGCGGCTGGCGCCGATTCATGACCGGCTGACGCGCTCGGGCGCGCGCAATGTCCAAGTGCGGACGCCGAAATCGATCCATACCGAGATCGACGATCTCAAGGGCCGCATGGACCTGGTGCTGATCGATGCGCCGTGCACCGGAACGGGGGCCTGGCGGCGCAATCCGGACGCCAAGTGGCGGATGCGGCCGGGCGCGCTGGAACAGCGGCTCGCCGATCAGGCCGGCATCCTCGATCGCGCCACCGAGTTCGTGAAGCCGGGCGGCAGGATCACTTACATCACCTGCTCGCTGCTCGAGGCGGAGAACGGGGCGCAGGTGCGGGCCTTCCTCGGACGGCATCCGGGCTATGCGGCCGAGCCGGCCGAGGAGACGGCCAAGGCGCTGGGGACGGCGGCGCCGGCCTTCGCCAGGGCGGCGCGGCTCGTTCCGGAAGGCATCCTGATGACGCCGAAATCGGCCGCGACCGATGGGTTCTTCGTTTCCGTACTGCGCCGGTCCTGATCACGGTCTGTCGCAGTCTGTAATAGTGGGCCTTGTTAACGGGCCGGTGACGGGAATTCCTCGATTACGCCCCAATCCCGGCCAAAAAACCTCGCGAAGATTCGGTGTTTGATCGGCGGCTGTCGATCGGATTGGGGATTTGGACGTGGCATTGTCGGAAAGGCGCGAGCCCACATTTCACGCCGTCGGGCGTGACGGCGAGGCTCCGTATCCTTCTGCCTCCCATCACGGCGTCGCCGCGCATCACCCGGTCAAGCCAGCTTCGCACTTCACCCGTTTCGTCTCCGGGTTCCAGGCCATCAGCACGCTGATCGGCGTGCCGATCGCGCTCGCCTCGGGCTACTCGCTGTATCGCGCCAACTTCGCGCCGGAGACGGCCTGCGCCAACCTGCGCGCCTCGATCGTGCAGATGCTGGACAAGAACGTCGATGCCGCGACCCGGCGCATGCTGGTGAAGCGCGACATCGAGTCCTTCGAGCAGAGCTGCGGCGCGGTCGATCCGGACGCGCACGCCGCCTTCAAGACGTTGCTCGAGGCGGACAAACCGGCGGTAGTTGCGGCCAAGCCGCAGGCCGTCGCCAAGGTGCCGGCGAAGGACGCGCCGAAACCGGCCATCAAGGAGCCGGTGAAGGAAGCGGCCCGCGAGCCTGCCAAGGAAACGAAGGACGCAGCCAAGACCGAGTTGCGTCCGGCCATTGCCGACAAGAAGCCGGCCACTGCTCCGCAGGCGGTTGCGGTCGCGCCGGATGCCGAGACGCATCCGGGCGGCATGTCGGACACGCGGTGGCTTGACGCCGTGCGCTCCGCGCTGGTCGATCCGCCGGCCGAACGCAAGGACATGGCGCCGGCGCCGGTGAAACCGGCCAAGCCCGAAGTGGCGAAGGCGGAACCGAAAGCCGAGCCCAAGAACGAGCCGATGAATCTCGAGGCCGCGCGCCACGAGCAGGCGAAGGCCGAACCGCCGAAGCCCGAGCCGGTCAAGGCCGATCCCGGCCAGCCGGAGCCGGTGAAGGCCGAGCTCAAGCCGGTGGTGTCGGGCAAGCCGGGAGATCCGGTGTTGCAGCCGGCCTGGTCGGTCAATCAGCCGCCGGCCGCGCCGCCGGCTGCCGCGCCATTGCCGCCGGCCGTCGAAGTCGCGGCGCCGCCCGAGCCCGCCCGCAGTGACGATCACCCGGTGCCACCGGGCACCGTGCCGTCGTCGCAATACGCCACCGACAGCTCGTGGGTCGGCAAGATCCCGTTCGTCGGCCGCATGATCGACCGCTGAAGCGACCGTCCGTCCTCGCCACCTGCCATGATCTATAGCCTGTTCGTTATCGGTCTGACGGCGCTGCTGCGCGCGTTGCCGCGCACCGGCCGCCGCAAATCCTCGTCCTGACCGATAAGCTTGACGAATCCATAGCCATCGGGTTATGTGTCTATCAATAGCCAACGGGTTATTGATTGCATGACCGAGCCCCAGGATCTCCTGTTCCGCTCTCTCGCCGATCCGACGCGGCGGGCGCTGTTCGAGCGCCTGTGCCGCGACGGCGAGCAGACAGTGGCGGCGCTGACCGCCGGCGCCGGCATCTCGCAGCCGGCCGTTTCAAAACACCTCGGCGTTCTGAAAGAGGCGGGTCTGGTGCGCGACCGTCATGCCGGACGTCAAACCCACTATTCGGCCCAACTCGATGCACTGGCGCCGCTGGTCGACTGGACGCGCGAGATGGCCGGCTTCTGGCGCAAGCGCTTTGACGGCCTCGAAGACCTTCTCAAGAGGATGGATCAATGAACGCCACCGTGACCGAAGCCCGCAGCGTCGTCGTCGAGCGCGAATTTGCGCACGCGCCGGACAAGCTCTGGCGGGCGCTGACGCAGCCGCATCTGATCGAGGAGTGGCTGATGAAGAACGACTTCGCGCCGGTGGTCGGCCATCGCTTCAATCTGCGTGGCGACTGGGGCGGCGTGCTCGATTGCGAAGTGCTCGCGGTCGAGCCGGGACGGGTGCTCTCTTACACGTGGAATTTCACGCACGAGGACAGCGACTACGATCTGCGCAGCGTCGTCACCTTCACGCTGACGCCGACGGCGGCGGGCACGCATCTGCGCATGGAGCAGGCCGGTTTCCGGCCCGACCAGAAGCAGGCTTTCGGCGGCGCCAAGGTCGGCTGGCAACAGTTCCTCGGCAAACTGGAAGACGTCGTGGCGCGCGGCGCCTGAACACGACACGCGACATAGGGAGGCGCATATGAACTGGAATCCCGGCATTCGCCAGTTTCACCGCTGGACGTCGATCGTCTTCACGCTCACCGTCATCGCCAATTTCGTGGCGATGGCAATCGGCACGCCGCCGCCGCTCGTCGTCTATGCGCCGCTGCCGCCGCTGTTTCTGCTGTTGTTCACCGGCCTTTATATGTTCGTCCTGCCTTATATGACGCGTCGGTCGCGAGCGTGAGGAAGAACACGATGGCAAAAAAGAAAACCTCGGCCAACAAGGCGGCGTCCGCCAAAGAACCGTCGCCGTCACAATTGATCGACGCCAAGATCGAGAAGGTCGGCGGCTGGCGCGGCGATATGCTGGCGCGCATTCGCGAGATCATTCACGACGCCTGTCCCGACGTCGTCGAAACCGTGAAATGGCGCAAGCCGTCGAACCCGATGGGCGTGCCGGTTTGGGAAAGCGCCGGCATCATTTGCACCGGCGAAAGCTACAAGAGCGCGGTGAAGATGACCTTCGCCCACGGCGCCAGGCTGAAGGATCCGGCGAAGCTGTTCAACGCCAGCCTCGAGGGCGGCACGCGCCGCGCCATTGATTTTCACGAAGGCGACAAGATCGACGCCAAGGCGCTGAAGGCGCTGATCCGCGAGGCGGCGGCGTTCAACAAGTCGAAATCAAGAGGCTGAGCGGTCAGCTTTGCTGCGGCTGCCAGTCGGCGACCTGCGCGAGGTCGGCTTCGACCTGCCAGCGGCCGCGGCGGTCGGACTGCTCCAGCGCCGAGGCGAGCCGCGTCAGGTAGTCGGCGCGCGGGATTTCGTGAAAGCCCATGTCGCGCGTCGTCGGCGTCAGGATCTTGCCGTCGTTGAAGGCAAAGCCCCACTGCGCCAGATGATGGTTCAGCACCGTGAAGCCGATCTTCGAGGTGTTGTCCTCGCGCGAGAACTGCGACTCGGTGACGAAGGAATTGCCGACCGCGACGCCATAGCCGCCGCCGGCGAGTTCGCCCTTGTCGTTCCAGACTTCGAACGAATGCGCGTAACCGGCGTCGAACAACGCGGCATAAGCGTGCATGATCGCCGGCGTGATCCAGGTGACGTGCCAGCGGCCGGCGCGCTGTCCGGCGCAGGCCTTGATGACGCCGTCGAAATCGGTGTCGAAGGTGACGCGGTAATGCCCCTGGCGCATCTGCCGGCGCAGCCGCTTGGCGATGTGAAACTGGCTGAAGAACAGCAGCGAGCGCTGCGGCGGCGACCACCACTTGATCGGGCCGACATGCGCGAACGGATAGAGGCCGCGGCGATGCGCGGCGAGAAGGTTCGGCATCGACAGGTCGCGGGCGATACCGGCGAGGCCGTAGGGCTTGTCGAGCGCGGCTTCGGGATTGGGCAGGATGCCGGGTGACCGGAACAGGTCGGCGAGGGTGACGAGGGCCAGCGCGGGCAGGCCGGGCAGGCGCTTCGGCGAAGCTGCCCAGGCGAGGCCGAGCGCCCAGCGCTCCAGCCGGTCGCGGCCGCTTTCGCGAAACAGCGCGGCGCGGCGGTCCGCATGACCGGCGTCCGGCAAGCTGATCTGATCGGCGAAATAGGCCAAACCGGCCTCCGTCCTCATCATGACGATGCTCCCGGTGTGCCACGTGGCGGCTAATGGAGTGTTAGTTTAACGCGCGAAACCGGGGCCGGCCCGGCAATTCGCCGCGGGCGGTTAAGCGGCAGGGTAAAGAGCCGGTGGAAGGCGGTTTTGGCCCATTGCGGCGGGCCCGCGACTTGCTTAATTCAGGGGATGAACCAGCCCAATCCCGCGTCTTCCGCCGCCCTCGATCCGAGCCATCCCGATCACGACAAGGTCCTGATCGTCGATTTCGGCTCGCAGGTCACCCAGCTCATCGCCCGAAGGGTGCGCGAGGAAAAGGTCTACTCCGAGATCGTTCCGTTCCAGAAGGCCGAAGAGGCCTTCCGCAGGATGCGGCCCAAGGCCGTGATCCTGTCCGGCGGGCCGTCCTCGGTGCTCGACAAGAACGCGCCGCTGGCGCCGCAGGCGATCTACGACGCCGGCGTGCCGGTGCTCGGCATCTGCTACGGCGAGCAGGCCATGGCGCAGCAGCTCGGCGGCAAGGTCGAGGCCGGGCATCACCGCGAATTCGGCCGCGCCGAAGTCGAGATCACGGCGGACTCACCGTTCTTCGAAGGCGTCTGGGTCAAGGGCGAGAAGTACCCGGTGTGGATGAGCCACGGCGACCGCGTCACGCAATTGCCGGAAGGTTTCAAGGTGCTCGGCAAGGCGCCGGGCTCGCCGATCTCGATCATCGGCGACGACGCCCGCAAGTTCTACGCCATGCAGTTCCATCCCGAAGTGGTGCACACGCCGCACGGCGCGGCGCTGCTGCGCAACTTCGTGCGCAAGATCGCCGGGCTGACCGGCGACTGGACCATGCGCGCCTTCAAGGACGAGGCGATCGAGAAAATCAGGGCGCAGGTCGGCAAGGGCAAGGTGATCTGCGGCCTGTCCGGCGGCGTCGATAGCGCGGTGGCGGCGGTGCTGATCCACGAAGCGATCGGCGATCAGCTCACCTGCGTGCTCGTCGATCACGGCCTGATGCGCCTGGCGGAAGCGCAGAAGGTCGTCGCCATGTTCCGCGACAGCTACAACATCCCGCTGGTCCATGTGGACGCGTCCGACACCTTCCTCAAGGCGCTCGACGGCGTCGACGATCCCGAGGTCAAACGCAAGACCATCGGCAAACTGTTCATCGACGTGTTCGAGGCCGAGGCCAAGAAGATCGGCGGCGCCCAGTTCCTGGCGCAGGGAACGCTCTATCCCGACGTGATCGAGAGCGTGTCGTTCACCGGCGGGCCGTCGGTGACGATCAAGTCGCATCACAATGTCGGCGGGCTGCCCGAGCGCATGAACATGAAGCTCGTCGAGCCGTTGCGCGAACTGTTCAAGGACGAGGTGAGGGCGCTCGGCCGCGAACTCGGCCTGCCGGAATCCTTCGTCGGCCGCCATCCGTTCCCGGGGCCGGGGCTGGCGATCCGCGTGCCCGGCGCCATCACCAGGGACAAGCTCGACATCCTGCGGCTGGCCGACGAGATCTATATCGAGGAAATCCGCCGCTGCGGTTTGTACGACGACATCTGGCAGGCCTTCGCCGTGCTGCTGCCGGTCAAGACCGTCGGCGTCATGGGCGACTTCCGCACGTACGAATATGTCGTCGGCCTGCGCGCCGTGACCTCGGTCGACGGCATGACCGCCGACTTCTTCCCGTTCGACATGAAGTTCCTCGGCATGGTGGCGACGCGCATCATCAACGAGGTCAAAGGCGTCAACCGTGTTGTCTATGACGTGACCAGCAAGCCGCCGGGAACGATTGAGTGGGAATGATTTTGACCCATCCAAGGGTATCCCATAGTATCCCGTAAACCTACGTAAGTATCTGATAAACAATAATAAATCGTCCAGTAGCCTTCGGGGACTATCGGCCGGCAGAGATGGTCTCTGACGGACCTCCTGACGGTCTCCTTTCCCATTGCGCAATTCGATTTCGCCCGATACCGTCAGGGTCAGAGCAGCCTCTGACGGTCTTTTTTCTGCTCTAATATGCTGAAATACAAAGCGTTTCCGTCGCGAGGATGCTGGAAAACAGCCTGACGGTCTTTTTTGCGGAGGCGCGCCCAAATGTTGACGGATGCAGCCCTTAAGCATCTGAAACCAAAAGACAAAAATTATAAGGTCACGGACCGGGACGGCATGTATGTGCTCGTCCGGCCGTCCGGGACCCTCACTTTTCAGCTCGACTACCGCATGAATGGGCGGCGCGAGACTGTCACGTTCGGCAAGTATGGCCCCGCCGGGCTGTCGCTTGCTCGGGCGCGAGAGCTGTGCATTGACGCCAAGCGGGCGATCTCCGAGGGGCGATCGCCGGCGATTGAAAAGCAGCGGGAAAAGCGCCGGCTCCTGGAAGCCAAGAGCTTCGGTGAGTTCGGCGAAAAATGGCTGACGGCAGCGCCGATGGCGGACAGCACGCGGGCCATGCGCCGAGCGATCTTCGAACGCGAGCTGCTGCCGGTGTGGCGGAACAGGCTTCTGACGGAGATCACGCCGGACGATCTGCGGGCTCATTGCGGTGCCATCGTCGAGCGGGGCGCGCCAGCAACCGCGATCCACGTCCGCGACATCGTCAAACAGATTTACGGCTTCGCAATTCTGCATGGCGAGAAGGTCGCCAATCCGGCTGACGACGTAGGCCCGGCTTCGATCGCGACCTTCGTTCCGAAAGATCGATCGCTCTCACCGACCGAGATCCGGATCATGCTCAAGCAGCTCGAGAAGGTGGCGACGCTGCCGACCATTAGGCTCGGCATGCGCCTCTACCTGCAGACCATGGTGCGCAAGAGTGAGCTGCAGGACGCGACTTGGGACGAGGTCGATTTTGAGAACGCCGTCTGGACCATCCCGAAGGAGCGGATGAAGCGCTCGAAAGCGCACAACGTCTACCTGTCTCGCCAGGTGCTCGACATCTTCATCGCGCTAAAGACTTGCGCGGGTAACTCCAGGTACGTCTTGCCTTCGCGCTACGACGCGGATGCGCCGATGTCTCGCGCAACCTTCAATCGCGTTACCTACCTCGTGGTGGAACAGGCTAAGAAGGAGGGGCTTCCGCTTGAGCCATTCACCGTCCACGACTTGCGGAGAACCGGTTCGACGCTGCTGAACGAGCTGGGCTTTAACAGCGACTGGATCGAGAAATGCCTGGCGCACGAAGACGGCCGTTCCTCACGCGGCGTCTACAATAAAGCGGAATACGAAGTGCAGCGTCGGCACATGATGCAGGAGTGGTCGAACATCATCGACGCCTGGGTGGCAGGGCAGA